>NZ_CP032311.1:3222500-4422500 GCF_004803755.1 Pseudomonas sp. DG56-2 | reverse complement strand
CGAAGCGTCTCGCTGAAACCATGGGCATCCCCATCGTTACAGGCCATTCACATTGAAACTGGCACGGGTCGTTTTCCGGCGCCGGTCGCTTTACAGACAGAGCACGGTCCTTACGGGGCCCTGCGCTTTATTTGGGAACATACGATGACAGCCGTGATCAACACGCTCAATACCTTCTTCTGGGGGTATGTCCTGATCTATGGCCTGCTGGCCGCAGGTATCTACTTCACTGTCCGCTTGGGCTTTATCCAGTTTCGCCATTTGCCGGAGTTCTTCCGCTCGGTACTGCGTGCACCGGCCAATGACCCAAGTGGTATTACGCCGTTTCAGGCGTTGTGCACCAGCCTGGCTTCCCGGGTAGGTACCGGTAACCTTGCGGGTGTGGCCGTAGCCATTACCCTGGGCGGGCCGGGTGCGGTGTTCTGGATGTGGGTGGTAGCTTCGTTGGGCATGGCCACCGCCTATGCGGAAAGCACCCTGGCGCAGTTGTATAAAGTGCGCAACAGCAACGGTGAGTATCGCGGTGGTCCGGCGTTCTATATTGCCAAGGGGTTGAATGCCCCTTGGGCTGCGGTGATCTTCTCGGTGTGCCTGATTATCGCGTTCGGCCTGGTGTTTGGTGCGGTACAAGCCAACTCCATTGCCGATGCGACCCTTGGTGCCTTTGGGGTTCCCAAACTGACCACCGGTGTAGCGGTGGCGCTGCTGGCGGGCCTGGTGATATTTGGCGGGATCAAGAAAATCGCCCGTATCGCCGAATGGATCGTGCCATTCATGGCCGGTGCGTACCTGTTGGTGGCGGTGTACGTGATCGTCACCAATCTGGGCGAAGTGCCGGGTGTATTGATGCTGATCGTCAAGAGTGCCTTTGGCCTGGAGTCGGCAGTCGGCGGTGTCGCCGGGGCCATGCTCAACGGTGTCAAACGTGGCTTGTTCTCCAACGAAGCGGGCATGGGCTCGGCGCCGAACATTGCTGCGGTGGCAACGCCCAACCCGCACCATCCTTCCTCGCAGGGCTTTGTACAGGCCTTGGGCGTGTTCATCGATACCCTGCTGATCTGTACCGCCACGGCGATCATGATTCTGCTTTCCGGCGTAGTTCCTGGCCCTGAAATGACCGGTACACCGCTCACTCAGGCGGCCATGAACGTGCACATCGGCTCTGCCGGGCAGTACTTTATTGCGGTTGCGATTTTCTTCTTTGCCTTCACCTCGATCATCGGTAACTACACCTACGCCGAAAACGCCATGGTCTATCTCAAGTTGAACACTCGCCTGGGCCTGACGGTGTTGCGCTGTGCAGCATTGCTGATGGTGGTGTGGGGTGCCTATGAAAGTGTTGCCACGGTGTTTGATGCTGCCGATGCGGCGATGGGCCTGATGGCGACCATCAACCTGATTGCCATTTGCTTGCTGTCGGGTGTGGTGGTCAAGTTGACGCGTGACTACTTTGCCCAGAAGGCTGTGGGCACGCCGGAGTTCAACGCCAAGGATTACCCAGAACTATCGGGTAAGATCGACGCAGAAATCTGGGGCGCGGCCAATGGTACCGAGCAGCCGGTCGAGGCCTTGAAAGACCGCTAACGGTTAAAACACAGCTAAGGGCATTGCGATGATCGGCTTCACCTTTCGCCAGTTGGAGTATTTCGTCGCTGCGGCTGAGCAGGGCAGTGTCAGTGCTGCGGCACGGGCCAAGCATATCTCTCAGCCGTCGGTGTCGTTGGCGTTGTCGCAGTTGGAGGCCACGCTGGGTGAGAAGCTTTTCCATCGCCAGGTAAGCCGTGGCCTGGAACTGACGCCAGCGGGGCGCAAGCTGCTTGAGCAGACGCGAGACATGCTCAGCCTTGCCGCCTCGATCAGCGGCAAGGGCATAGAGCAGGATGTGGTGCGCGGATCGTTGAGTCTAATCTGCTTTCAGGACCTTGGCCCCTACTATGCGCCGCGCCTGCTCAGCGGTTTTCGTCGACGTTATCCGGACGTCACCATAACGTTGCTGGAAGCTGACCTGGCCGAGGTAAACCGTCGCCTGGCCGATGGCAAGGCCGAGCTGGCGCTGACCTACGATGTCGGGCTGGATTCACCGATAGAGAAACGCGTGCTGGCGCAATTGACGCCCTACGCCTTGCTGCCCGCCGACCATCCACTGGCGTTGCAGGAGCGGGTATCCCTGGTGGATCTGGCCAATGAATGCCTGATCCTCGAAGACATCTCGCGAACCCGTGAGTACTTTCTCTCGCTGTTCTGGGCCCACGACCTGCAACCGGGATCGTTGCAATTGACCCAGACATTCGAAATGCAGCGCGGTCTGGTCGCGCACGGTTATGGCGTGGCGTTGTCGTGCACCCGGCCGGTGGCAGATTGTAGCTACGACGGTCAGCCATTGGCTTGCCGGCCGCTGCTCGAGAGCGTCAGCCCGCAGCCCGTGGTGTTGGCCCAGTCCAGTGCCATGCGCCCTTCGTTGGCGGCACAAGCGTTCCTCGACTGGGCCAGCCAGCAGTTTGTGGATTGATCAGCGGGTGACTGAGTCAGCCAGTGCAGGCACCGGTTGGCGTGCCACGAACAGCCAGTAACCCAGCGACAGCAACGCCAGCCAGCCGATACCCACATACAGCGCCATGCGGGTGTCAGGGAACCAGGCCAGGACGCCGAAAATGAACAGCATGAAGACCGCCGCGCAGGCCGGACCCACTGGCCACAGGGGCACGGGGAAACGTAATGCGGCGACTTCCTCGGCGTTCATGCCGCGGCGCATCACCATCTGCGACAGCAGAATCATCAACCACACCCAGACGATCGAAAAGGTGACCACCGCCGCGAGGATCAGGAACAGGTTTTCCGGTGCCAGGTAATTGAGCACCACGCCAAGCAACAGCGCGACGGCCATCACCACCACAGTCATCCACGGCACGCCAAAGCGCGACAGTTGCGCAAAGCTTGCCGGCGCCTGACCGTTCTGAGCCATGCCATACATCATGCGCCCGGCGCTGAAGATGTCGCTGTTGATCGCCGAAATCGCCGCCGAGATCACCACGATATTGAGCAAGGTGGCTGCTGAGCCAATACCCAGGCCACTGAAAATCTGTACGAACGGGCTGCCTTCGCTGCCGATCCGTGTCCATGGGTAAATTGACATCAGCACGAACAGGGTGAGCACGTAAAACAGCAAGATACGCAGGGGCACCGAGTTGATCGCCTTGGGAATGACCCGTTGCGGGTCCTTGGCTTCGCCAGCGGTAATACCGATCATTTCGACCCCGCCGAAAGCAAACATGACCACTGTGAACGAAGCGATCATGCCGCTGATGCCATTGGGGAAAAAGCCGCCATGGCTCCACAGGTTACTGATCGTTGCCAGTTGTTCACCGGAACCGCCCAGTTGGATACCAAACATCAGCACTGCTGCCCCGGCAAGGATCATCGAGACAATCGCGGTAACCTTCAGCAGTGACAGCCAGAACTCCATTTCCCCGAAGACCTTCACGCTGCACAGATTAAGGGCGCCGATGAACAACACGATACCCAGCACCCAGATCCAGCGGGGCGTCTCCGGAAACCAGAAGCTCATGTACACCCCGAAGGCGGTGACGTCGGCCAGGCACACCACCAACATGGAAAAGGCATAGCTCCAGCCGGTCAGAAAACCTGGGAAGCGTCCCAGATATTGACTGGCGTATTGACCGAAGGAGCCGGAAATCGGGTTGCGTACTGCCATCTCGCCCAGGGCGCGCATCATCATGTAGATGGCCGCGCCACCGATCAGGTACGCCAGCAGTACGGAAGGCCCAGCCAATTTGATCGCCGCCGCGGAGCCATAAAAAAGCCCGGTGCCGATAGCAGAACCGAGCGCCATGAAACGAATGTGGCGGGTACTCAGACCGCGCCGCATAGCGGAGCTGTTTTCGTTCATCCCAGGTAACTCCTCATTGTTCTTATTCTTGGATAGCAAGGCGCCTCAGGACACAGGCAAGGCTATTAACCGGTCAAATACGGGGGCTGACAACAGCTGCGCCATACAGATTGCCTATAGTGGCGAATAGGTAATCTGTGGTTTACCGCGCGGGCGACGCCACCCAATACTTTTGTCATTACAACAAGAGAGGTGGCCCCCGATGAATGCCGATATCGAACAGTTTCAGCGCGACGGTGCAATCGTGTTACGTGGCGTTTTCCGCGATTGGATAGAGCGCCTGCGTGAAGGCTTCGAACAGAACCTGGCTGCGCCCAGTGCCTTTGCTATCGAGAACGTTGGCAGTGGTGAAGGCGGGCGATTCTTCGAGGATTACTGCAACTGGCAGCGCATTCCGGCGTTCACGGATTTTGTCTTGAATTCACCGGCAGCGGCGATTGCCGGTGAGCTGATGCAGTCCCAGGCAGTGCAGGTGTTTCATGACCATATTCTGGTCAAGGAACCGGGCACCTCCAAGCCGACGCCCTGGCATCAGGACCTGCCGTACTATTGCGTGGATGGCTTGCAGACCGCCAGCTACTGGATTCCCCTCGATCCAGTGACGCGTCACAACACCCTGAGCGTGGTGCTGGGCTCACATCAATGGCCCAAGCCGGTTCGACCCAAAAGTTGGGCCAGCAACAAGGACTTCTATGGCGCCCAGGACGCCGAGACGGGCCAGAGCCTGTTCATGGACATGCCAGATGTGGAAAACGGCGAGTATGAAATCATCTCGCCAGAACTGGAGCCGGGCGACGCGGTGGTGTTCGATTTTCGCACCGTGCATGGTGCTGCCGGCAACATTGGCGGCAATCGGCGTCGAGCGTTTTCGACGCGCTTCATGGGGGATGATGTGCGTTATGTACAGCGCCCAGGTCGAACTTCGCCGCCGTTTCCCGGTATCGATCTGCAAAACGGCGATCGCATGCGCGAGGACTGGTTCCCGGTAGTCTGGTCAAAACGTTGAGCCTGATGGCTAAAAACGAAGAGCCCCGCAGTGAGTCTGCGGGGCTTTTTTTTTCTGTTGCCCTGGTGGTTACTGCTTCACATGGGCGACGATCTCGTCTTTGATCATCAAGCGTTTTTTCCGCAGTTGCGTAATCTGGTCGTCGGAGGCGCTACTGCTTTCTGCCTTGACCACTTCACCATCGATGGCATTGTATTTTTCGTGCAGCTCGCTGAGCCTTGCGTCGGTTTTTTTCTTGGCGTCGAACGCGTCCCTGGTCATGTTCAGGTCTGCGAGCAAATCGTGCTTGACCGGCATTTCTTCACCTCTCGGGGTTTGGGGTGGAAGTCATGAACTATCAGGATAGTCGTGTTTGTAGGGTTTCGTGATTGAGGTAGTCTGTTGCAACATTTCTGACTTCAGGACCTGCCCAATGCCTCATCTGCATGTGGAATACAGCGACAACCTGCGTGATCTGGATGTTGATCGATTACTGCTGCGCCTGAACCATACGCTGGTGGGGAGTGGTCAGTTTGCCGACGAACTGGATATCAAGAGCCGGGCAGTGGCGCTGGCCAGCTACCGGGTAGGTACGGCCTTGAGCGAGCGGGCGTTCGCGCATATCAAGCTTTCGATTCTCAGCGGCCGCTCGCCAGAGGTGAAGCGGCAGCTGTCGACGGCTCTGCTGGAGGTGCTTAAAGAGGCCGTTCCGGCAGTGGCAGGTGTGGATATACAGTTGTGCGTCGAAGTCCTGGATATAGACCGTGACTCTTATTCAAAAACGCACGTGCCTGCTTAATGCGTCAGGCATAACTAATGTGAAAAAATTGTAATTATCAAAAAGGCGCTCACCGACTAAATGTTAGCGTCTTTTTCACAAAAAATTGATCCCGTTGTCCTTAACGTTCGCTTGGTCTAAAGGCCGTGCCGCAATGGCACTCATTACCGAACAATAGCCAAGCGAGCGTTAACGTGAAGATCAAACCACTGCGGGCCGAATGGGTCACTCTGCTCGCTAGTCTGTACCTGCTGATCGCCTTTAATCCGGTGCTCTGGCAGTATCTTTCCAGTGTAATTGAACCCGGAGTTTCCGGTGTTTTCCTGCGCCTGGCCTTCGCGGTGCTGATCTTCTGTGCGTTTAATTTGCTGTTGACCTTTGTGGCCTTCAAGGGGGTATTGAAGCCGGTATTGATTACCTTGCTTTTTGTTGGCGCTGGCGCGGCGTATTTCATGAATCAGTACGGTGTTCTGATTGATGTTGGCATGTTGCGCAATACAATGGAGACCAATGCTACGGAAGTGCGCGATCTGCTTTCGATCAAGCTTGGCTTGTATATATTGTTGTTGGCAGTTGTACCGGCTTTGCTGTTGTATAAAACACCTGTCAATTATCGCGTGTGGTATCGCGAACTGTTCGCAAAGTTGATTTCCAGCGTGGCGTGTATTGCCTTGATCGGTATGGTGGCGCTGCTCAACTACCAAGGCCTGGCCTCACTGTTTCGCAACCATCATGAGATTCGCCTGATGGTTGTGCCGAGCAATGTGGTGGGTGCTTCCATGGGCTATGTAAAGGAGCGTATCGGCACTGCGGCCAAGCCCTTTGCCAAGATCGGCGAAGACGCCAAGCGTGATCCGTTGTGGAAGCATGAGCGCAAGTCTCTGACAGTGCTGGTGGTTGGTGAAAGCGCTCGGGCGCAGAACTTCGAGTTGCTCGGCTATGACCGTGAAACTACCCCGCAACTGAGTAAAGAGGCCGGGCTGATCGTCTTCAGTGATGTTCATTCCTGCGGAACCGAGACGGCAGTATCAGTGCCCTGCATGTTTTCCGGGCTCAGCCGCAAGGACTACCAGGCTAGCAAGGCCAAGAATCAGGAAGGTTTGCTCGATGTGCTGCAACGCGCGGGTTTGAGTGTTCGCTGGCGTGACAACCAGTCCGGTTGCAAAGGTACCTGCGACCGTGTCCAGTTCGAAGATGTGAGTAATGCCAAGGACCCGGTGCTGTGCACCAATAGCGAATGTCACGACGAGATCCTGTTGCAAGGCTTGGCATCGATGATCGACAACCTGCAGCAGGACACCGTCTTGGTATTGCACCAGATGGGCAGTCATGGCCCGGAATACTTCAAGCGTTACCCCATGCAATATGAGCGCTTTACGCCGGTCTGCCCGAGCAATGCGTTAAACCAGTGCAGTGAACAGAGCATTATCAATGCCTATGACAACACCCTGGTGTACACCGACCATGTATTGGCATCGCTGATCGACATCTTGCGCAGCAAGCAAGGCACGGTCGACACCGCCATGCTTTATCTCTCCGACCATGGCGAGTCGCTAGGTGAGTACAACTTGTTCTTGCACGGTACCCCCTATGTATTGGCTCCGGAGCAACAAAAGCATGTGCCAATGCTGGCCTGGTTTTCCGACAGCTATGGCAAGGACTATGACGTCGATACCAACTGCCTGAACAAGATGCGTGATGAGCCCCTGAGCCAGGACAACCTGTTTCACTCGATGCTGGGGCTGTTGCACGTACGCACCGCCCTCTACGACCCGCAACTGGATATGTTTGCCAGCTGCCGGCCGACGCTTGCACAGCACTAAAACAACCCTCGGGCCAGGCAGGGATAGCGGTCGAGCGGTCTCCCGGCAATGGCCTGCGCCGTATATACTGCGCGCCATTGTTTGTGGGAGAGCCTTGTGGCCATCGAAATACACTGGATTTGCGACGACGCCAGCCTGGCCGAACATTGCCAGCAGTGGCGCAAGCTACCCTTCGTGGCAGTCGATACCGAGTTCATGCGGGTCGATACCTTTTATCCAATTGCCGGGTTGATCCAGGTCGGCGACGGGGCGCGTGCCTTTTTGATCGATCCGTTGCGGGTCAATAACTGGCAGCCGCTGGCCCAATTGCTTGAAGACACTCAAGTCATCAAGGTGCTGCATGCCTGCAGCGAAGATCTCGAAGTGCTTTCGCGCCTGACCGGCAGCCTGCCGGCACCGCTGTTTGACACCCAACTGGCTGCGGGTTACCTGAACCTGGGCTTTTCCATGGGCTACTCGCGTCTGGTCCAGGAAGTTCTTGGCATAGAGCTGCCCAAGGGCGAAACCCGTTCTGACTGGTTGCAGCGTCCGCTGTCGGAAACCCAGGTCAGCTACGCCGCTGAAGATGCGGTGCACCTGGCCGAGCTGTACGAACGTCTGCGTCCGCAGTTGTCGGACGAGAAAAACGCCTGGGTACTCGAAGACGGTGCCGAGCTGGTGGCGCAGTTGCGTCGGGAAATCGACCCCAACGAGCTGTACCGCGACGCCAAGCTTGCCTGGAAACTCTCTCGTGCTCAGTTGGCCGTGTTACGCGATCTGTGCGCCTGGCGCGAGCGTGAAGCACGGGCCCGCGATCTGCCGCGTAATCGCATCCTGCGTGAAAACGCCCTGTGGCCGATGGCCAAGACCCAGCCCGACTCGTTGTCGGCACTGGCGAAGATCGAGGACATGCACCCGCGTACCATTCGTCAGGATGGCGAGTTTTTGCTCGATCTGATCAAGAAGGCTGCAAGCCTGCCCCCCGAGCAATGGCCCCCGGCGGTACCCGAGCCACTGCCAATCGAGGCTTCGGCATTACTCAAGAAGCTGCGTGCCATTGGCCAGGCCGAGGGTGAACGCCTGAACATTGCGCCGGAACTGATGCTGCGCAAGAAAGTCCTCGAGTTGCTGCTCAAGAGCGGCTACCCCTCAGGACCTTATCAACTTCCCGATTCGTTGCGCGGCTGGCGCCGTGAGCGGATGGGGCAAGCGCTGCTTGACTGTCTGGCCAGCGCTGGAGAACCGCAATGAAACGTATCTGCTCGATCTACAAGAGCCCACGCAAGAACGAAATGTACCTCTATCTGCTCAAGGCCGATGGCCTGGAGCGCGTTCCGGAAGCCTTGTTGCCGTTCTTTGGCAAGCCGGTGCATGCCTTCGACCTGGTACTCACCCCAGAGCGCCAATTGGCCCGTGAAGACATCACCAAGGTCCTGGAAAACCTGGAGCAGCAGGGGTATCACCTGCAGATGCCACCCGTCGAAGATGAGTACATCGAACACCTGCCCGAAGAGTTGTTGCGTCGCAACGACCCGATTTGAGTCCAGCCGCTGTAATGCCGCCAAGCCACCGGGCCTGGCGGCCTTCGTTGTTTCTGCCAAGGTTGTAAACCATGCGTGTTTTGATCGCTGAACAGGATCATGCCCTTTACGCTCGCTTGCTGCGCGAAGCGGCACCGGCGCTTGAGGTCTTGACCAGTGGCAACTCGGCCGAACTGGCCGATTATGCCGCTCAATGCCCCGTGTGGCTGGGGCAGCCGGATCTACTGGCTACTCTGTTGCGCCAGGGCCATCAGCCGCAATGGCTGCAATCGACCTGGGCCGGGATCACGCCGCTGCTGGCTGACGGCCTGCAACGTGAGTACCGCCTGACCCGTGCAGTCGGCATCTTTGGCCAGGTGATGGCCGAGTATGTCCTGACCTACATGCTCGGCCATGAGCGGGAAGTCTTGGCGCGGCTGGTCAGTCAGGTCGAGCGTAAATGGGATGATCGGCCTGGGCGCAGCCTGGAAGGGCGGCGGGTGCTGATCGTTGGCACGGGCGACATCGGGCAGCGGGTGGCCGAGTTCCTCCTGCCGTTTGGCGTCAAACTTTATGGTATCGCCAGCCAGGCTAGAGAGCAGGCACCGTTCATTGAAGTGGCAGCCATGAGCGAGCTGGGGCGTCTGGTCGGCGAGGTCGATTATGTCGTCAACCTGTTGCCCGACACCCCGGCTACCCATGACCTGTACGATGCCGCGCTGTTTGCGCGCTTCAACCCCGAGGCGTTGTTCATCAATGCTGGACGTGGCGTGGCGGTGGTCGATGGCGACCTTGTCGATGCCTTGAAGCTCGGCCATCTGGCCGGTGCAGTGATTGATGTTTGCCGCCAGGAGCCGCTGCCGGCACGTCATCCGTTCTGGACTGCCTGGGGGTTGCTGTTGACCGGCCACAGCTCGGCACCGACTTCGCCAACGGCGATGGTGCGTTTGTTTGTCGAGAACCTTCGGGCGTATCAGGCGGGTGAGGGGTTGCGTGGGGAAGTGGATTTCGTGCGCGGCTATTGACCGCATCGGCGAGCAAGTCCGCTCCCACAGCCGTGTTGCTAAAACCTGTGGGAGCGGGCTTGCCCCGCGCTAAGCTTACAGGCTGAAATCACCCTCGGCCGCCAGTTCGCTCAGCGGACGGCGCGGGCTTGGCACTTCACGGGCTTGCAGGGCTTCAGCCAGGCTGGCCTTGTCGCCCAGCTTGCCGATCGCCACGGCAGCGTGCAGGGCATAGCCTTCGGGGATTTTCAGTTCCTTGCGGGTCAGCTCCTGGTCAAAACCGGTCATGCCGTGGGTGTGCCAACCACTGATGCTGGCCTGGAGTGCCAGATGCCCCCAGGCGGAGCCGGTATCGAAGGTGTGCCACAGCGCTGGAGTTTCTTCGCTGGCGCCGGGAGCCGTGAAGGTGGTCTTGGACATCACGATCACCAAGGCCGAGGCATGTTGTGCCCAACTGCGATTGAACGGGTTGAGCAGGCTCAGGTAGCGCTCCCAGTTTGGCGTGTCGCGACGGGCATAGAGAAAGCGCCAGGGCTGCGAGTTATAGGCCGAAGGCGCCCAGCGTGCAGCCTCAAGGAAGCTCAGTAGGGTGGTTTCGCTGATCGGTTCGCCCGTGAAGGCGCGTGGCGACCAGCGCTTGATGAACTGATCGTCGATGGCATGTTCGGCAACACGAGGGTTGGCACTCATTGCAAGTTCCTGAAAGTGAGGAAAAGGTGGGGAGCAACTGCCGGCCAAACTACTGTGTCGAACCAACCCTGACAAGCGGTCTGGTGTTGACGCAAGACACGCCCTAGACTGGCGCCGCCGTACTGCGACGCCCCTATTGAAACAGGACCCCCGTTACATGAATGCCAGCGCCGAATCCTTCTGGAAGCGTAAAACCCTTGAACAGCTCGACCGCCAGGAATGGGAGTCGCTGTGTGATGGCTGTGGCCTGTGCTGTTTGCAAAAGCTTGAAGATGAGGACGACAGTAGCGTCTATTACACGCGTATCGCCTGCAAACTGCTGGATCTGCAATCCTGTCAGTGCAGCGATTATCCGAACCGGCTCAAGCTGGTGCCCGATTGCATTCAACTGACGCCGGGCAAGGCCGACCAGTTCAAATGGTTGCCGACCACCTGTGGTTATCGGCTGATCAGCGAAGGCAAGGACCTGCCAAGCTGGCATCACCTGGTTTGTGGTGATCGTGACCAGGTGCATAAACAACGTATTTCCCAGTCCGGACGCATGCTGAGCGAAAACAGCGTGGACGAGGACGACTGGGAAGATTATCTGATTTTCCGCGCCGGCTGAGCCGCCCAGGCTTAGCGGGTATCGCGTCAGTGGAACAAGGAGTTTCGGTATGCGGGTGCGTTGCCATTGGCTGTTGGTACTGACGGTACTTGCCAGTTCGCCAGCCTGGGCGAAGAAGGTCAATCTCGATTATCACGTTCGATTGCTCCCTCAAAGCGAGCAGGCCGAAGTGCGCCTGACCCTGGAGGACGGTGAGGCAGTGCGCAGCCTGGATTTCGATTTGGGCAAGGAGGGCGCCTACAGCGACTTCAAGGCCGACGGTCAGTGGTTGCTGCAAGGTGATGGCTTGCGCGGTAAATGGCAGCCGTCAGCTGGCAAGAGCGAGCTGACCTATCGCGTGCGTCTGGCGCATCACCTGGGTAATAGCAACTACGAATCACGCATGACGACCGACTGGGCGCTGTTTCGCGGCGACGATCTGGTCCCCCCGGCACGGCTCGACCAGCAGGATGGCACCGAACTGGTGTCGCGTCTGAGCTTTGACTTGCCTACTGGCTGGAGAAGTGTCGAGACGCCATGGCCACGCATCGGCAAGCAGCGTTTTCGCATCGACAATGTTTCACGTCTGTTTGATCGCCCCACCGGCTGGATGATCGCCGGCAAGGTCGGCACGCGGCGTGCGCGTCTTGGCGAAACCGAAGTCAGTGTGGCCGCTCCCCAGGGCCAGGGCATGCGACGCCTGGATAACCTCACCCTGCTGACGTTTGTGTGGCCACAACTAACGGCAGTGTTCCCGCGCAACCCGCCAAAATTGTTGCTGGTCGGTGCACGCGATCAGCTTTGGCGCGGTACACGTGCCGGGCACAACTCGATCTACCTGCACAGCAGTCGGCCACTGGTCAACGAAAACGGCTCAAGCCCATTGTTGCGCGAAGTGGTGCATGTGTTCGCGCAGATCAACGACCGCCAGGGCAGTGACTGGATTGGTGAAAGTATCAATGAGTATTACGCCATTGAGTTGCTGCGTCGGGCGGGCGGTATCGCCGACGATCGTTACCAGGCCCTGCAAGGTGGCCTGGAGCGGCGCAGCGCCAAGGTCACCAGCCTCAAAGGCGATCAGGTGGACGGTGCAGTGACTGCGCGCGGGGTGCTGCTGTTGCAGGCACTGGACCGGGAAATCCGCGTACACACCCACAATCAGCGCTCGCTGGATGACGTCGCGCGGGCGCTGATGCGTTTAAACAGTGTCAGCACCCAAGAGTTCATTTACCTTAGCGAAAGCGTGCTGGGGCGTGAGTCCGAGGTGCTGTCGAGCAAGCTGCTGCGTTAGCTTTTCGGGTTTTTCAATGAATCGTTGCCGGTGACCGTGGCGCTGTGGGTCGCCGCTTCGGCACTGGCTTTTAGGGCTTCAAGCTCGGCGCCGCTGCGTTCGATCGTTGCGCGGATGTTGTCGAGGTCATTGCGGCCGCGCTCCAGCAGGCTCTTGACCGAACTGTGGCCGGTAATGCCACGCGCCAAGGCCACGCCGCCGATCGCCATTTGAATCAAGCCGAACAACCCACCGCGGCGCAACCCCTTGCCAACCATCACGACACCGCCGGCCACGGAGCCTGCGCGCTCCCAGCCAGTCACGTTGGATGCGGGTTTGTCTTGCAGGACACGGATCGGCGTCTTGTTATCGGACATGGTCATTCTCCAGTGGGGGCGATGATAATCAAATGACCATCGCAGGCGCCGGGCTGTTCATTCGAATTACTTGAATTTTGGTCCCGAACGGGTGTTCAGGCCCTTGGCGAGGCGGTCGTACAACACCACATTGACCGTGGCGGCGAGGTTCATGCAGCCATTGGTCGGGATGTAGATGGTTTCTTCGCACCAGGCACGAACACTCGGATCGAGCGAGCCGTCCTCCGGGCCGAAAATATAGATCGCCCGGTCCGGGTGGGTGTATTCGGGTAGTGGGCGAGCCCCTTCGATCAGCTCGACCGCAACCGGGGTACAGCCCAGGGGAATGATTTTTTGCAAATCGTCGATGCCGATCAACGGGATGTCGTAGTGCACACGCTTGGTGTCGGTGACGAAATCTCGGGCACGCTCGTAGCGTTTACCGGTGTAGAACACCGAGTTGACGCCGTAGCAACCCGCTGCGCGCATCACCGAACCGACGTTCTCTGCTGACTTGGGGTTGAACAGACCAATGCAGCTGTACCGTTTGTTCGCCACGTGCCGGGGCCCTTCACAAAAAAGAACGCGATTATACGGGCTTGCCGGCAATGTAGGGGGGCGGTTCAGTCTTTTTTCAGCAGACCGGCCAGTCCCGCGAACGGGTTATGAGTGGCTTTGGCGATGCTTGGGCTGCTGGTAGAGCCTTCGCTGAAGTATTGCTGGTCGGTGTAGCGCGAATGCTCGTTGTCGTGGCAGTACAGGCACAGCAGTTCCCAGTTGGAACCGTCCTGTGGGTTGTTGTCGTGGTTGTGGTCACGATGGTGCACGGTCAGTTCGCTCAGGCGCTTGCCGGCGAACTCCCGGGCGCAACGGCCGCAGACGTGCGGGTACATTCTCAGGGCTTTGTCGCGATAGCCCATTTCCTTGTCGCGCTTGGCGTCGGCAAGGATGCGGTCGAGCCGTGCGGTTGCAGCGGCGGAGGATGGCGAACTCATGGGATTACCTTTTCTCGGGCTTGTTACGGTTATGCCTTGAAGTTTAGCGTGTGCACGGGGGATTCGGACAGGCAAACCGCTTCGCTTGGGAGTAGCCTGTAAGAAGTTGCTACGAGGAGTCTGCGCATGCGCTTTTTGACCATCGCTGTCCTGTTCTTTGCCAGCCTGCAACTCGCAACGGCGGCCGAGTTGCAACCGCGACCGATAGCACCGGTACCTGGCGCGCCGGGAACGCCGACGCCAACACCCTACCCGCAGATCACCCCAAGCGCGGTACCCAGGGCAGGAGATGCACGGCCGGGCGCGCCGCTGCTACCGGCTATCAAAGTGCCTGTCCCGCCCAGGGACCAGCCGTTGCCAGGCCTGACGCCCCAGGACAGCAAGGCCAAGGGGAAGTCGGACTAGCACAGCCCGGCAAGGCTGCGCCAGCCCCTGGGGTCACACCAGGCCCAGGACCTTGAAGACAAAAGCGTATTCCAGCGCCACATCGCGCAGCCCCTGATAACGCCCGCTCATGCCGCCGTGACCGGCGTCCATTTCAGTCTTGAGCAGCAACAGGTTGTTGTCTGTCTTGCTGACCCGCAACTTGGCTACCCACTTGGCCGCTTCCCAATACTGCACGCGGCTGTCGTTGTAGCCCGCCACCACCAGCAGGGCAGGGTAGGCCTGGGCCTTGACGTTCTCGTACGGCGCATAGGCCTTGATGCGTTCGTACACGTCGGGCTCTTCAGGATTGCCCCATTCGTCGTACTCGGTGATGGTCAGCGGTAGCTCGGGGTCGAGCATGGTGTTGAGCACGTCGACAAACGGTACTTCGGCGATTGCCGCCTTGAACAGCTCCGGGCGTTGATTGAGCACCGCGCCAATCAGCAGGCCGCCAGCGCTGCCGCCACTGATGGCGAGTTGGTCGGTGCGGGTAACGCCTTGGCTAATCAGGTGTTCAGCACAGGCGATGAAATCGCTGAAGGTATTGTGCTTGTGTTCCTGCTTACCAGCCCGATACCAGGCTTCACCCAGCTCACCGCCGCCGCGTACATGGGCAATGGCAAAGGCTACGCCGCGGTCGAGCAGGCTCAGGCGGGCGTGGGAAAACCACGGGTCAAGGCTTTCGCCGTAGGCGCCATAGCCATACAGGTACAGGGGCACGGGCTTGCCCACGTCACTGCGGCGTTGCACCAGGCTGATCGGCACTTGGGTGCCGTCAGCGGCGGTCGCCCAGAGGCGTTGGCTGACGTAGGCATCGGCGTCGAAGGGGCCCAGTACCGGGGTTTCCTTGAGTACCACCTGAGCACCCGTGGCCAGCTCCAGTTGACGTACCTGGGCCGGGCGGTTCAGGGCCTGATAGCGCAGGCGGATGCGCGAGCTGGCAAACTCCAGGGTGTCCTGCACGTACAGGCTATAGGCGGCATCGGGCAACTCGACCCGGTAAGGCGCCAGGCCTTGCGGGTGCACCTCGATAATCGGCAAGCCGCCTTCGCGCAAGCTCAGGGTTAGGGCGCTGGCGTTCAGGCTCAGGCCTTCGAGCATCCCCGTGTCGCGGTGCGCTACCAACAGTTGCCACTGATCGCGGACAGGCACTTGATCGCTCGCAGCCTGGTACAGGGCGAAGTTGATGCCGTCCTGGTTGGTGCGGATAAACCAGCGCCACTGGCCCTCGAGTTGACCGTGGTCGGGAAAGTACTCGTGACCTTCGACCCGTGGTGCCAGGCAGGTAAAGGCATCCTCCGGCCGTTCGGCGTCCAGCACCCAGGCTTCACTGGTGGTCTTGCTGTTGAGCAGCAGGATCAATTGGCGTTCGGAGCTGGCCCGGTAACAGTGCAGGAAAAAGCGCCCGTCACTTTCTTCGTACACCACCTGGCAGCCTTCGCGCCCAAGACGATGCCGCAGCAGTTTATGCGGGCGGTGGGTGTCGTCCAGTTCGGCAAAGAACAGCGTCTGGCTGTCGTTGGCCCAGGTCATGCTGCCGTCGCAGTCCTCGAACGGCAGTTGCTCGATAGCGCCGCTGATCAGGTCCTTGACATACAGGGTGTAGATCTCATCGCCCGTGGTATCGAGACTGTAGGCCAGGCGCTGATGATCGGGGCTGACGTTGAAGGCGCCAAGGGACAGAAACCCGCCGTTGGCCAGTTGGTTGGGGTCCAGTAGCAGTTCTTCGTGGTTTTCATCGACTGTGTTGGAGTCATCGGCCGGACGCGGGCAACGGTAATGACGTGGGTACTCTTCGCCAGCAGTGGTGCGGCTGTAATAAAGCCAGGGGCCCCAGGGGGAAGGCAGCGACAAGTCAGTTTCCAGGATCCGGCCTTTGATTTCTTCGAACAATTGTTCGCGCAGGATCGCCTGGTCGGCCAGTTGAGCTTGCTGGTAGGCGTTCTCGGCGTTCAGGTAATCGATGACTTCTGTGCTGTCGCGTTCCTGAAGCCAGGCGTACGGATCAGCGCCTTCGGCCTTGCGGGCAATCGGGGCGTGGGAGGCTGTGGCGTCTGCGGACATGCGGGGATCTCTTGGCTGGGGGGCGCCTGCGCGCTGAAATGTGTTTATCATAAGCGTCTATTTGCCTAGCTTGCCACGGACACCATGACCGAGAACGACTATCTGCTCGCCTGGGGCCTTTACGCCCTGGCCGCCCTGGGTTGCCTGGCGGTGGGCTTTCGCCTTACCCGCTGGATGTGGCGTTGGCTGCGCGAACCCCTGCGGGTATTGATGGCAGTGCTGCTGCTGACCCCGACCATCATTGACCCGGTCAAGGAAAAATTTGCCCCGGCCATTGCCATTACTGCCCTCGACCTGCTGTTCAAGGTTGGCAACAACGTCTTGCGTGCCGCGGCTGACCTGGCGATGTACGGCATGATCGCTTTCGCGCTGTACGGGGTATTCGTGGTGGTGCGTTGGCCGCTGGAAAAGCGCGCCAGAGCCCGAAGTGAGCAAGCTGAGGCAGCCGCCAAGCGCGATGCCGAGGAAGCTACACCCAGTGAGGCATTCGCCGCCGACAATCGCGACCGTTATCGCAATCCGCCTGAAGCACCACTGGGCGGCAACCGTTCGCGGGTTGAGCCGCGCTTGTAGGATTTGCCCCGGAGCAGCCAAGCATGTGTGAACTATTGGGCATGAGCGCCAACGTGCCGACCGATATCGTTTTCAGCTTTACCGGGCTGATGCAGCGCGGTGGCCGCACCGGTCCACATCGCGACGGCTGGGGTATCGGTTTCTACGAAGGCCGTGGCCTGCGCCTGTTCCAGGACCCGGCGGCAAGTTGCGAATCGGAAGTGGCCAATCTGGTCCAGCGTTATCCGATCAAGAGCGAGGTGGTGATTGGCCACATTCGCCAGGCCAATGTCGGCAAGGTGTGCCTGTCCAATACCCACCCCTTTGTGCGAGAGCTATGGGGTCGCAATTGGTGCTTTGCCCATAACGGCCAGTTGGGTCAGTTTCAGGGCTCGACCAGTTTCTACCGACCGATTGGCGATACCGACAGCGAAGCAGCGTTCTGCGACTTGCTCAACCGCATACGCGAAGCCTTCCCGGAACCGGTCGAGGTCGAAATGCTTCTGCCGGTGCTGGTCGAAGCCTGCGCCGAGTACCGTGGCAAGGGGGTGTTCAATTGCCTGCTCAGTGATGGCGACTGGCTGTTTTGCTTCTGCTCGACCAAGCTTGTGCATATCACCCGTCGCGCCCCGTTCGGGCCGGCGCGGCTCAAGGACGTCGACATGATTGTCGACTTTCAGGCCGAAACCACCCCCAATGACGTGGTGACGGTGATTGCTACCGAGGCGTTGACCGAGAACGAGACCTGGCAGCGCTATGAACCCGGTCAATGGGCATTGTGGCGCCAAGGCGAGTGCCTGGCCCAGGGACAACGCTAAGGGATAGTCCATGTTCAGAAGTTACCTGCGGTTGATACTGTTCACCTTCGGTTTGCTGGTGGGTGTGCAGGTTCCTGGTTTGATCAACGACTATAGCCAGCGAGTTGACGCGCACCTGCTTGAGTCTCGCGAAGGCCTCAAGGGCTTCCAGGCAACGGCGCAGCGTTTCTTCAATGGCGATTTGCAGGCGTTGGTTCGCCACTACCGCAGCAGTGACGATCCGGTGTTCAACAGCGATGCCAACAGCATCGAAAGCCTGTTGATCCGCAATCGCGTGTTCGAGCACGAATGGCAGATGCTGCAGAGCGGCTGGCTGGAGCGAACCTGGCACGTGCTGGTCAACGCCGATAGTCAGTTGCGTGAAGAAACCCTCAAAGGCTACAGCTACCAGATTCTCCTCGCACCCGAAGCGCTGGCCTGGGGGCTGAGCTGCGCCTTGGTGCTGGCGCTGTTGGTGGAGAGTCTGTTGTTGCTGGTCGGCTGGGTAGCACTTGGCGGGCGGCGCAAGCCGGTTGCCGAGAGCTGGCGCTAAACCAGTTTGATACGCTCGGGGCCGGCATTGGCGGCGTAACGTTCAAGCACATTGCGACACAGCGCTACCACTTCATCTACCAGCTCGACCCCGGTTTGCCAGGCCACCACCAGCTCCAGGCTTGGCGGTTGTTGCACCAGCGCCAGTTGGGTCAGTTCACCACGCGCCAATTCCTCGCTGACCAGCGCCGGGGGGAGGGCGCCGATACCGAAGCCGTCACGTAACAAGCGGGTAATGGCTGCCACCGAATTCACGCAGTTCAAGCGCGGTGCACTGACACCTTCGGCCTGAAGCAGGCTAAGCACTTCTTGATGCGGCCGGGAGTTTTTCGAGAAGGTCACGATACGCTCGCGAGCAAGCTCGGCCAGCGAAGAAAAATCGCGGTTGTAGATGGACTGGGTGGCAACGATCCAGCCCATGGGATAGCGCGCCAGGTCCAGGCTACGGATCGATTCCTGACGCAGCAGGTCGGTTTGCAGAATGACATCGAGGAAGCCTTTTTGCAGTTGTTCGCGCAAGTTGAGTGCGGTATCGGCGACCAGCTCGATTTCGACCTGTGGGTAGCGCTCCATCAGTTCCGACACCAGCGGGCTCATCCAGGTATGGATCACCGTATCCATGACGCCCAGGCGCACGCGGCCGACCTTCGCCCGATCGCTGTCTAGCGATTGCTTGAGCGCCTTGGCGGTGTCGAGCATCTGTTCGGCGTATTCAAGCACCTTGCTGCCTTCAGGCGTAAGGCTGACCCCACGCGAATCGCGCAGCAGCAACTTGACCCCAAGGTCCGCCTCCAGCGCGGCAATACGGCTGGAGATCGAGGCCTGGGTGGTGAAGAGCTTCTCGGCGGTCAGGCGAAAGCTCTTGAGCCGGGCCACCCAGACAAAGGTTTCGAGGAACTTGAGGTTCATGTGTGCTCACTGATCAATTTTTTCTTATGCCAGACAGCTGGTTTTTCTCGTTGGACGTAACGGCGCCAGGGTCAAAAAATATCGGCATGGTTGCGACGTAGATCGCCGCCTTTAAAACAATACCAACAAGCTGAGGCAACCATGAACCCATCGGGCGTGCAGCAACAGACCAAATCCAGATCCGTGGCGGGACCTTTCGACTGGTACCGCAACATCAACAAGCAGGAACGCCGCACCTTCTGGAGCTGCAAGATCGGTTACGGCCTGGATGGCATGGACACGCAGATGCTCAGCTTTGTCGTTCCTACCCTGATTGCACTGTGGGGGATCACTACGGCCGAAGCCGGTTTGATTCACACCAGCACCCTGATCGCTTCGGCCCTCGGTGGTTGGATCGCCGGTATTCTGTCCGACCGTATCGGCCGGGTGCGCACCCTGCAACTGACCGTGCTGTGGTTCGCCTTCTTCACTTTCCTCTGTGGTTTCGCCCAGAACTACGAACAGCTGTTGATCGCTCGCACCCTGATGGGCTTCGGTTTTGGTGGTGAGTGGACCGCCGGCGCCGTGTTGATCGGTGAAGTCATTCGCGCCAAGGACCGCGGTAAAGCGGTGGGCATGGTGCAGTCGGGCTGGGCTATTGGCTGGGGCCTGACCGCGATTCTCTACGCGGTTCTGTTCACCCTGCTGCCACCGGAAGATGCCTGGCGGGCCCTGTTCCTGTTGGGGATCGTGCCTGCGGTGTTCGTGATTTTCGTACGACGCCTGGTCAAGGACCCGGAAGTCTACCGCCAGGCCAAGGCGGCGGAAAAAGCCGAGGCACCGTCGCATTTCTATGAAATTTTCGCTCCCGGCATGCTTTTCACCACCCTTCGCGCTTCGCTGCTGACCACGGGTGCCTTGGGTGGGTACTACGCCATCACCTCGTGGCTGCCGACCTTCCTCAAGAACGAACGCGGCCTGAGCGTACTCGGCACGGGCGGCTACCTGGCCATGGTGATCTTCGGTTCGTACGTAGGCTATGTGATCAGCGCCTACCTGACAGACCTCCTGGGGCGTAAAAAGAACTTCATTCTGTTCGCCGTGGGCTCATTCGTTATCGTGCTGCTCTACACCCAGATGCAGGTCAGCGATGGCGTCATGCTTTGGCTTGGCTTTCCTCTGGGCTTCTTTGCCTCGGGTATTTTCAGTGGCATGGGGGCGTTTCTCACTGAACTCTTCCCCACGCGTATCCGTGGCTCGGGCCAGGGCTTTTGCTACAACATTGGACGCGCCCTGGCAGCGTTCTTCCCGCTGCTGATCGGTATGCTCAGCCAGAAGGTGCCGCTGGGCCTGGGTATCGGCGCATTTGCCGCGGTGTCCTACGGAGTGGTAATTCTGGCAGCGTTGAGCCTGCCGGAAACGCGCGGCAAAGAACTTGAAGCCCATTAAGGCCAAGCCTGAAGGAGTTACAGACGTGAGCCGCCTACTACTGAATTGCGATATGGGTGAAAGTTTCGGCAGTTGGACCATGGGCCTGGATGCCCAGGTCATGCCCTTTGTCGACTGTGCCAATATCGCCTGCGGTTTCCATGCCGGTGATCCGGGCATCATGCGCAAAGCGGTGGCCTTGGCTGTTGCCAGCAACGTAGGCATTGGTGCCCATCCGGCCTATCAGGACCTTGCAGGCTTCGGTCGTCGTTCCATGGCCTGCAGTGCTGAAGAAATCCGTGACCTGCTGCATTACCAGATCGGTGCGCTCGATGGCATCTGTCGCACCCAGGGCACGCGCGTTGCTTATGTGAAGCCCCACGGTGCGCTGTATAACGACATGATGGCCGACCCGCTCAAGCTGCGCGCCGTGCTGGAGGCGGTGAGCAGCTACGGTCGGGATTTACCGTTGATGCTCATGGCCACGGCTGACAACAGTGCTGCCCAGGCCTTGGGCGATGAGTATGGCGTCACGTTGTGGTTCGAGGCCTTTGCCGACCGTGGCTACGATGCCGCCGGGCACTTGCTGTCGCGGCGCTTGCCGGGCGCTGTGCATCATGACCCGGCGCTGATTGTCGATCAGGCCTTGCGCCTGGCTCGAGGCGAGCCGCTGATCGCCGTGGACGGCAGCGAACTGCGCCTGCACGCGCATACGCTGTGCGTGCATGGCGACAACGAAAGTTCGGTGGCGGCGGTGCAGCAGATTCGTGAAGCGCTCGATAGCCTGGTGAACTCATGAAGCAGCGCATTGAAACGGCGGCCATTGACTGCCTGATGGTGCGTTTGTTCGACGCTATCGATGAGACCAACATGCCCTGGATGCTGGCGGCGAGTCAGCGCTTGCGGGCTGTATTCGGCGCACAGCTGATCGATCTGGTGCCGTCCTATACAACAGTGATGGTGCATTTCGACCTCATGCAACTGTCGCCGCAGCAGGCCCGAATCCTGATTCGCGAAGCGCTGGAAAACCTGCAACTCGATAATGGCAGCGGTGGCAGCCTGCACGAAATTCCAGTGTGGTACGACCTCAGTGTCGGGCCGGAGTTGAGCCTGTTGGCGGCGCGCTGCAATGCCTCGGTGGCCGACATCGTGCGTCGTCACAGTGAGCGCGAGTATCAGGTGTTCGCCTTGGGCTTCGCCCCGGGGTTTGCGTTCATGGGCCTGGTTGAAGAGGCGCTGGCGGCGCCGCGCTTGTCCACCCCACGCAAGCGCGTGGCGGCAGGCAGCGTGGGGATCGCCGAGCGCCAGACCGCTGCTTACCCTGCGGTGTCGCCTGGAGGCTGGAACCTGATCGGCCGCACCCCGAGCACACTCTTTGACCGTCAGCGGCAAGGCTACAGCCTGCTGCAGCCGGGCGATCGGGTGCGATTCGTGGCGGTGGACCGTGGCACCTTTATCAACCTGGGCGGCGACGATACCCCGCAGGAGAGGTTGGCATGAGCCGCTTGTCGATCGAGGCCAGCACCGCGCTGTGCCTGTTGCAGGACGCCGGGCGCTTTGGTGTGCGTCATCTGGGCGTGACCCAGGGTGGGGCGCTGGATTGGGTGTCGATGCGGTGGGCCAACTGGCTGTTGGGCAATGCTGCCGATGCTGCGGTAGTGGAAGTTACCTTGGGTGGTTTCAGCCTGGTGGCTGAGCAGGATTGCCACCTGGCACTTGCAGGGGCAGATCTGGATGCGCGCATTGATGGCCAGCCGCTCAAGCCCTGGTCCAGCTTCACCTTGGCGCGAGGTCAGCGTCTGCGCCTGAACCAGCCCTTGCAGGGGGCTCGCGCCTACCTCGCCGCACCGGGTGGGTTCGACGCTGTACAGGTCCTGGGCAGTTGTGCCAGCGTGGTGCGTGAGGCGTTGGGCGGGCTTGACGGTCTGGGCTCGACGCTGGCCAAGGGGCAGCAACTGAGTTACAGCGGCCAGTCGTGTGGCGGGCGAGAGGTGCCGCTGGCATTGCGCCCGCAGTTCAGCAACAACAGCCTGGACTTGCTGCTGGGCGCCCAGATTGGCGACTTCAGCGGCATGAGTCTGTTCGACGTCTTCAACCGTGACTGGACCCTGGACAACCGCGCCGACCGCATGGGCATGCGCTTGCTTGGCCCTGCCTTGCAGTATCAAGGGGCGCCGATGATTTCCGAGGGTATTGCGCTGGGCGCCGTTCAAGTTCCGTCGGATGGCCAGCCAATTGTGTTGCTCAACGATCGCCAGACCATTGGTGGCTATCCGCGCTTGGGCGCGTTGACGCCGTTGGCGCTGGCACGCCTGGCGCAGATGCTGCCGGGGAACGTAGTGAGATTCCGGCCAGTGGTGCAGGAGACGGCTTGGCAGGAGCAGCGGACGTTCATCGAGAGATTTGCAGGATGATGGATCGCTAGGCAAGCACGCTCGGTCAGGAGCGGGCTTGCCCGGCGAAAAGCACTACTTGGACAAGAACCGCATTCCTTCTTCCAGCCCCCGCAAGGTCAATGGAAACATCCGGTCCTCAACCAGCTCGCGAACGATGTTGGTCGAGGTGGTGTAGCCCCAGGTGTCCTTGGGATACGGGTTGATCCAGATGAGTTTCTTGTACTTCTCCATGAAACGCTGCATCCACACGTATCCGGCTTCTTCGTTCCAATGCTCGACGCTACCGCCCGGCTGGGTGATTTCGTAGGGGGCCATTGCCGCATCGCCGACGAACACCACTTTGTAATCAGCGCCGTATTTGTGCAGCAGGTCCATGGTCGAGGTGCGTTCGGAGGTGCGACGCATGTTGTTCTTCCACACCGACTCATAAACGAAGTTGTGGAAGTAGTAATATTCCAAGTGCTTGAATTCGGTCTTGCAGGCCGAAAACAGCTCTTCGCAGATTTTCACGTGAGCATCCATCGAACCGCCGATATCGAACAGTAGCAGCAACTTGACGCTGTTACGGCGTTCCGGACGCATCTGGATATTGAGCAAGCCCGCATCGCGCGCGGTGTGGTCGATGGTGCCGTCGATATCCAGCTCTTCGGCCGCGCCCTGGCGCGCAAACTTGCGCAAGCGGCGCAGTGCCAGCTTGATGTTGCGCGTGCCCAGTTCGACCTGATCGTCGAGGTTCTTGTACTCGCGCTGATCCCAGACCTTGACCGCCTTGCCTTGACGCTTGCCAGCATCGCCGACCCGAATGCCTTCGGGGTTGTACCCACCTGAGCCAAACGGACTGGTACCGCCGGTGCCGATCCACTTGTTGCCGCCGGCATGGCGTTCCTTCTGCTCTTCAAGACGCTTCTTGAACTCTTCGATGAGCTTGTCCAGCCCGCCCAGGGACTGGATCTGGGCGCGTTCTTCGTCGGTCAGCGAGCGTTCGAACTCCTTGCGCAACCAATCTTCCGGAATCAGTGCTTCCAGATGCTGGTTAAGGTTCTCAAGGCCCTTGAAGTAGGCAGAGAACGCGCGGTCGAACTTGTCGAAATGACGCTCGTCCTTGACCAGGATCGCCCGCGACAGGAAGTAGAACTCGTCCATGTCGGCAAAGGTGACCCGCTGCTTGAGCGCATTGATCAGATCGAGCAGCTCGCGGACCGACACCGGCACCTTGGCTGCGCGCATTTCATTGAACAGATTGAGCAACATGGCTATTGCCCCCTGGCTCAGCGGTTACCGCGACGGCTCATGAAGGCCAGGCGCTCGAGCAGTTGCACATCCTGTTCGTTTTTAACCAGGGCACCGGCCAATGGCGGGATAGCCTTGGTCGGATCGCGTTCACGCAACACGGCTTCGCCAATGTTGTCGGCCATCAGCAGCTTCAGCCAGTCGACCAATTCGGAGGTGGACGGCTTTTTCTTCAGGCCCGGCACCTTGCGCACGTCGAAGAACACGTCCAGCGCTTCGCTGACCAGGTCCTTCTTGATGTTCGGGTAATGGACATCGACGATCTGCTGCAGGGTGTCGCGGTCGGGGAAGGCGATGTAATGGAAGAAGCAGCGGCGCAGGAAGGCGTCGGGCAGTTCTTTCTCGTTGTTCGAGGTAATGATGATGATCGGACGATGCTTGGCCTTGATCGTCTCGTCGGTCTCGTAAACGTAGAACTCCATCTTGTCCAGTTCTTGCAACAGGTCGTTGGGGAACTCGATGTCGGCTTTGTCGATTTCGTCGATCAGCAGAATGACCCGCTCCTCGGCTTCGAAGGCTTCCCAGAGCTTGCCCTTTTTCAGGTAGTTGCGTACGTCGTGAACCTTGTCCACGCCCAGTTGCGAATCGCGCAGGCGACTCACCGCGTCATATTCGTAGAGCCCCTGGTGGGCCTTGGTGGTCGACTTGATGTGCCAGGTGATCAGTTTGGCGCCAAAGGACTCGGCCAACTGTTCGGCGAGCATGGTCTTGCCGGTACCGGGTTCACCCTTGACCAGCAGTGGCCGCTCCAGGGTGATTGCCGCGTTGACTGCCAGTTTCAGGTCGTTTGTGGCGACGTATGTGCTGGTGCCTTCGAACTTCATGAACCGATCCTCTAACGTAGCGCCGGGGTGCATGGCCCCTGGCAGAAAAATTGTCATGCACGACTATAACGCGGGCTCTGGTCGACTGGGAACGCAGACGGTCCATTCAGTCTCTGAATAGCCCGTCACTTGTTGACTTGGTCAGACTGGGGAGGCGCTTGCTCGTAGCGTGCATTAAAGGCCTGGACAAAGCCGTTGCGCAGAATCTGCAGGAACGCTTCAAAGGCACTGATATCGCTTTTGTGCACGCTGCCGCTCAGTTCTACACGGGTAGCGAATTGGTTCTTGCGCTGGTTTTTCAGCACCGTTTCAGTGCCGCCTACCAATGCTTCCCAGATCGAGCGAAAAAAGCCTTTGTCTTCGTTTTTTACATCCTGCTGCCAGTTGAACACGTCGACGTCGCGCAGCAGGGGCTTGATGTAACCGGTAAGACGACCGTTTTTCGCTTCAGCTTCGATGACCAGGTCGCCGTGCCCGGCGTTGAAGTCGAACTTGCCGTAGGCACTGGCAAAGTCGTTGAGCCTTCGCAGTTGGATGTCCGTGGCACGCAGGCGAAACTGGAAGTCGTCGAAGTCGCTGAATGGGTCGAACGTGGCACTGCTTTGTACCTCGGCATCGCCCAGTAGCCGGGCCTTGCCATTGAAGCGCGCATCGCGCCGGCCCTTGAGGTCTTCGACGTTGGTCAGGTTACGGATGCTGGCATCCAGGTGGGTGGCCTTCAAATCGACCGGAGGCTTGGAATTGAAGTTGTTGAAGGTCAGGGTGCCGTTATCGATACGCACCTCGTTCAACGTAAGGGGCAGCAGTTTTTCCAGCTGCTGACGCCAGTCGGTCCCGCGCCCGGTCTGCGATGTTTGCCGGGAACCGCCGTCGACGAAATTCAGCTCGGGACGCAGGAACACCACCTCGGCGACGACCGCATGCTCGTACCATAGCGAGCGCCAGCTGACCGAGAGGTCGATCATGGGTGCCTGCAGGAAGGGCACAGGCACCTTGCCGGTGGTCTTGACGATGGTCAGGCCGTTGATCTTGTAGGCGCCGCGCCACCAGGCAAGATCAACGTCGGTGACGTGCCCGCGGTAGTCGCCCATGTCGGCAAGTTTGTCGTTGAGGTAATTGCGTACCAGCACTGGCAGGCTCAAATGCAGGACCAGCAACAGCAGGGCAAGGCTCAATAGTCCCCATAGGGGCCAACGGTAGTGGGGTTTCATCGACGATGGTTCCGGTCAGGGGTATTGATCGGTTGACTGCGGGCAGCCCCAGGGGTTCGCAGTGATGGACGCACCGGCCTGGCAGGCTTACCCTTGGAGTTTTCCCTTCGGTGCAAAAAGGACCCCGCGATGAGCCGTATCTTTGCTGACAACGCGCACTCCATCGGCAACACGCCGCTGGTGCAGATCAATCGCATCGCCCCGCGCGGCGTGACCATCCTGGCCAAGACGGAAGGGCGCAATCCAGGCTATTCGGTCAAATGCCGGATCGGCGCAAACATGATCTGGGACGCTGAAAGCAGCGGTAAGCTCAAGACTGGCATGACTATCGTTGAGCCAACCTCGGGCAACACCGGAATTGGTCTGGCCTTCGTGGCTGCGGCGCGCGGTTACAAACTGATGCTGACTATGCCGGCCTCGATGAGTATCGAGCGCCGCAAGGTTCTCAAGGCGCTGGGGGCTGAACTGGTGCTGACCGAGCCGGCCAAAGGTATGAAAGGCGCTATCGAGAAGGCTGCAGAGATCGTTGCCAGCGACCCGGCGACCTATTTCCTGCCTGGCCAGTTCGAAAACCCGGCCAATCCGGCAATTCACGAAAAAACCACCGGCCCGGAAATCTGGAACGATACCGACGGTGCGGTCGATGTGCTGGTTTCCGGGGTGGGTACCGGTGGCACCCTTACCGGGATTTCGCGCTATATCAAGCAGACTCAGGGCAAAGCCATTATTTCGGTAGCAGTTGAACCGATGGTCTCGCCCGTGATCACCCAAGCCCTGGCCGGCGAAGAAATCAAACCGAGCCCGCACAAGATCCAGGGCATTGGCGCAGGCTTCGTGCCGAAGAATCTTGATCTGGCCATGGTCGATCTGGTCGAGCTGGTCAGCGATGAGGAGTCCAAGGCCATGGCCCTGCGCCTGATGCAGGAAGAAGGCATCCTGTGCGGGATTTCCTCCGGCGCAGCCATGGCGGCCGCCGTGCGCCTCGCGGAAAAACCCGAGATGCAAGGCAAGACCATCGTCGTTATCCTCCCAGACTCGGGAGAGCGCTACCTGTCGAGCATGCTTTTCAGCGATCTGTTCACGGAGCAGGAAACCCAGCAGTAAGCCCGTCCACGCTGACCCGGCGCAATTAATTGCGTCGGCGTTTATTGCACAATCCTTAACAGTGAATGCTGGCAGTGGTTGTTTTTACCAGGACCGGATCAGTTTATGATGCCCGATTAATCTGGCAGCGATGATCAGATCGAAATTCCAAGGAGTGTTGCATGACCTTTTCCTTTGTCGCCAAGGCAGGTGTGTTGTTGCTGTTTTTCGGCAGCACCTTGTATGTTCACCTGCGCGGCAAGGCGCGTTTGCCAATGTTGCGCCAATTCGTCAACCATTCGGCGCTGTTCGCTCCTTATAACGCCTTGATGTACCTGTTTTCCGGAGTACCGTCCAAACCGTACCTGGACCGTACGCGCTTTCCCGAGCTCGATGTGCTCAAGGATAACTGGGAAGTGATCCGCGAAGAGGCCATGCACTTGTTCGACGAGGGTTACATCCGTGCCGCCGAAAAAGATAACGACGCAGGCTTTGGTTCCTTCTTCAAGAAGGGCTGGAAGCGCTTTTACCTGAAGTGGTACGACAAAGCCCTGCCGTCTGCTGAAGCGCTGTGCCCGAAGACCGTCGAACTGGTCAACAGCATTCCCAACGTAAAGGGCGCAATGTTTGCCCTGCTGCCGGGTGGCAGCCATTTGAACCCGCACCGTGATCCGTTTGCCGGTTCGCTGCGCTATCACCTGGGCCTATCGACGCCGAACTCCGACAGCTGCCGGATCTACGTCGATGGTCAGGCCTATGCCTGGCGCGATGGTGAAGACGTGATGTTCGATGAAACCTACGTGCATTGGGTGAAGAACGAAACCGAGACCACCCGGGTAATTCTGTTTTGCGATGTCGAGCGTCCGCTCAACAGTCCGCTGATGACCCGCATCAATCGCAAGGTCAGTGCCTTCCTCGGCCGTGCGACCGCACCGCAGAACACCGACGACGAGCGCGTGGGTGGGATCAACCAGGCCTATGCCTGGAGCAAGCGCTTCAGCAACGTGATCAGTGGTCGGGTCAAACAGTTCAAGCGTGCCAACCCCAAGGCTTACCGCGTGTTGCGTCCGGTGTTGGCGGTGGTTGTTGCCTACCTGTTGTATCGCTGGTTGTTCTGATGTTTTACACGGTGTGAGCCCTGGCCCGATCGCCGGCAGGGTTCGTGCCTGGCAAATGCACACCAGCCTGCTTGCCAGACGGAAATAGGCTGGTCTATAGTCTGCGAACTTCATCTCACCGAAGACCTGCTCATGCCAGCTTCCCCACTCAGCATCGTATTCACTACCGCGCCCGACGCGGTGGTAGTCGTGCGTGGGCGTCAGCAGCCGGCCATGATCAGTCACTACCCACCACCTGTCAGTAGCGTGGTTGTGTGCGTTCTCGCACCACCAGGCGTGGTAGTGCTGGGCTAAGCGGTCAATCGCTGCGTCGCCCACACCTGCACCCTACTGATTACGGTTGGCTGCCCGCATCGGGCAGCACCGTTCGGCTTATTTGCCCGAATACAGGTGGCATTCATGTTTGCTCTTTCGAAAGAATCCGTGGCCGCGGCGGCCACCACCAGCTTGTTCGTCCTGCTCTGGAGTAGTGGGGCGATTGTCTCCAAGCTGGGTCTGGCCCATGCCAGTCCCTTTGCCTTCTTGCTCATGCGTTCGGCGCTGGCGTTATGTGGTCTGTTGGTGCTTGCACCGATGCTCGGGCTGCGCTGGCCGCGAGGGCGCACGGCAGTGCTGCAGGCACTGGTAACCGGTGCTGTGCTGCTCGGCGCCTATCAGATCTTCTACTTGCTGGCGCTCAATACCCACGTGACACCCGGCATCATGGCGACTGTGATGGGCGTGCAGCCGATCCTCACGGTGGTGTTGATGGAGCGTCAGCGTTCCTGGAGCCGGTTGTTCGGCCTGGGATTGGGCTTGAGCGGCTTGATCATGGTGGTGTACCAGGGCATCGGTTTTGGCGGTATTTCTCTGCTCGGCATGCTCTTCGCCTTGCTGGCATTGGCAAGCATGACCTTGGGTTCGATCATGCAGAAGCGCATTACCGACAATCCCATGGGGACCCTGCCTTTACAGTATGTTGCCGGGCTGCTGATGTGCGCGCTGTTCGCCCCACTGCAACCCTTGCATGTCGAGATGACTGGCAGCTTTGTCGGCGCCTTGCTGTGGATGGGGCTGGTGGTTTCGCTGCTGGCGACGTTGCTGCTGTACCGGCTGATTGCCCGTGGCAACCTGGTTAACGTCACCAGTCTGTTCTACCTGGTGCCCGCCGTGACTGCAGTGATGGACTACCTGATCTTCGGTAACCGCCTGGCAGCGTTGAGCCTGTTGGGCATGGGGCTGATCGTGATCGGCCTGCTGTTTGTGTTCCGCAAGCCAGCGGCAGCTGTTACGCAGCTACGTACCGACTAGTGTTGCGAGCCGCCCGGCGCCTAGGCCGGGCGGCTTGCGTTTCAGAAGTAGTAACCAATGTTGATGTTGGTGCGGTAATACCAGTCATTGCTGCCGATGGAGCTGGTGCTGGTCCAGCCGGTGCCATTTTCCGCGCCGCCGAAAGGGTTGGCGTTCTTCGCCCAGGTCAGGTCGAGCCAAGCCATGATCGGCATGGCCAGGAACTGCGCACCGACGGTGAACATCTGCGAGTCGTCCCAGCCGCTTTTGTCTTTCATCATCCGGCTGTAGTCGTTGTACAGCTTGATCTTCTTCAACTGCCCCAGGCTTGGCGTAAAGATGTCGTAGCCGATGTTGACCGACGCAATGGTTGCCTTGGATGCGATCAGGAAGGCCGGCGTCAGGCCGTTGCCGCCCATCAACACGGAGTCGTCACTGACACCGTCCGGGTTTTTCGGGTCATATTCATAGCGGATGGCTTGGCTGGTAACGGTCCACGGACCGGCGTTGATGATGGCGTGGACGCCACCTGCCCAGTAGTCGCCATTGTCGTCTGTGGTGGCGTTGTAGAGTTGCGCAGCGGCCAGCGAGGCGCCGATTTCGGTTTTCCAGCCATCCCCGGTAAAGGTCCGGGCGACCCTGGCGTTGACCTGATTGCGCTTTTCGTTGTCTTGGCGCGATTGGGTGAAAGGCACGGCGTTGTCGTTCAGGTCGGAGTAGCGACCGACTTCCGGTGAGTAGCGAATGCCGCTAGGCAGCATGCGCGGAAAGTAGCCTAGCTGCAGATCCCAGTCCTTGTCCTTGTAGCTGTATTTGAGACCCGTGCCGGCACTCACGCCGTAGCCCATGAAAAACGGAATGTGATAGCTCCAGCCAAACTGTGGGTAAGGTTCCAGGCCAAAGGGTTTGAACGGCGCACCAACTTGAAGGTTGGCATTAGGGGTAAACCGATAACCCACGTAGCCGCGGTCGATAGAGCGTTTGCCGTCGTCCTGAAACCAGTAGCCGACATCACTGAACAATTGTTTGTGGGTGGCCTGGACATCGATACGGAAGGTATCGAAAAGAAAACGGCCATTGTTCTCTGTGGTGTCCCAATGTTCATCCCGGTAGTTCACCCGCAGGGCACCGCCGATATCCAATGAGCTTTGTCCGTCGTCACTGCGCCAGGCAATGTGTGGGAACGGCTTTTTTACCGCAGGTGGCTGATCGGGTGCGGCCGGACCGGGTTCGGAGGCGAAACTTGCACAACTACTGAGGATCAGGCCCAGGCTTACCACGTACTTGTTCATATCATGCCCTGCAAGGTTGAGCCATTTCTGTGGGCAACAGCTGTCCGTTGCCTTGAACAAGGCGTTAAACGAGAATCAGCGTTGGTGCACAGTTGGCTGGCGGTGTTGGGTTTTTATTGTTTTATCGGCGGTACGTTGTTTTATGCTTGAACGCGATAGAGAAAAAGCAGGAACTGTGCCAGTGCGGGAAAATACTGGGAAGTTTGATAAAAGCTATATAAAACAATTATTTATATTTGAAACGATTGAATTTGTATCGTCGGTGGAACAGGGTGGGAATTAAGTAACAGGCGTGTGCAGTTGCAGTGCGGTTTAATTGCACAGCGCGCGTTAGTGGCGCATGGTTTGTTTTATGAGTGGATAATTAGCTGGCTATTTTAAACGGACACGCCGGGTAGCCAGGTCAGGCTGCCGTTTCGCGCCAGATCGCAGGACAAGCCCGCCACAGGCGGCAAAAAAAACCGGCACATCGGTGCCGGTCAATCGTGCGCGTAAAGCTTCAGCGATTACAAATCGAGGACCATGCGCCGGCTCTTGCAGCCCGATACACAGACCATCATCGATTTGTTTGCCGCACGTTCAGCCTTGGTCAGCACCCCGTCGCGGTGGTCGATATCACCTTCCAGCACGCGGGTTTCGCATGACCCGCATACCCCTTCGCGGCAGCTGTATTCAATGTCGCATCCCGCTTCGAGAAGCACATCGAGCAGGTTCAGCCCCGGTTCGATGTTCAAGGTTTTGCCGGACTTTTTCAGTTCGACGCTGTAGCTGTCCTGGGCATCTTCGGCCGGCGGCAATTCGGCAGCGGCGAAGCGTTCGATATGGGCGTGAGGATAGCCAAGGCTTTCGCAGGTACTTTCGAAGGCATCGAGCATCGGTGTCGGGCCGCAGCAGTAGAAGTGCGTGTCACAAGGCTGGCCGGCCAGGTAGCGGGCCAGATCCGGCACCGTACCTTTCTCGTCGTTGAAGTGATAAATCACCTTGGCATCGAGGCCGCTCAGTTGTTCCAGCAGCGCCGCTTCCTTGCGTGAGCGGGCGCAGTAGATCAACTCGGCGGATTTACCCAACGCCAGCAACTGGCGAAACATGCAGTAGATCGGGGTGATGCCGATGCCACCCGCCACCAGCACGTTGTGGCTGGCGTGCGGGTCGAGGGCAAAATTGTTGCGTGGCTGCGAAATGCTCAGTTGCGAGCCGACGCGTAGCTGTTCGTGTACGAAGGCCGAACCGCCACGGCTGTTGCGATCGCGCAAAATGCCAACCACATAGCGACCCTGGTCCGTTGGCGAATTGAGCAGCGAGTAACTGCGTACCAGGCCGTTGGGTAGGTGCAGGTCGATGTGCGAGCCGGCTTCGAATGGCGCGAATACGGTATCGCCCCAAGGGCGCAGTTCGACGCTGATGATACCTTCGGCTTCATGGCGCAGGGTATGCACCAGCGCTGTAACAGTAGAGGAGTTGGACATCATTCACCTCGTTGGCGCAGTGCGCATGTCAATGTCGAGCCGGGCGCTGGCTTCGATTTCCACCACCAGTTCCGGAAATACCAGGGCGCTCACTTCGACCAGAGTGGAGGTGGGGTAGCAAGCAAATCCTGCGAAGAAGTCGCGGCGTGCGCGACCGACTTCGTCTTTGTCGGCGATCCGGGTGAGGTACAGGGTCAGCCGGTAGATATTGCCGATATGCCCGCCCGCGGCCTCCACCAAAGCCCGCACCTTGTTCAGCACCACCAGGGTCTGTGCATAGGCATCCAAGGGAGTTCCGGCTTCGGCTGCATGTCGAGTGGCGGGATGCCCGGTCATGCCGGACATCACCAGTTCATTGCCGAGCAGCAGGGCGTTGGACCAACTGGCCGTAGCCAGCTCGCCCACAGACTGTGCCTGAATACGCTGCACGGCCTGGCTCATGACAGCTGCTTCGCTTCGATCAGCGCCAATTGCTCCTTGGCCTGGCCCTTGAGGTAGCGGCGCAGGCGCACCACACCCAGGTCATGCTGGTAGAGGTTTTCACGCTGATTGGCATCGGCTTCCATGAACTCCAGCAACACCCGGTCCTGTTCCAGTACGGCCCAGTGGCGTGCTTCCAGGCGGTTCTTGTAGAGGAAACGCCAGGTGTCACGCTGCCAGCCGGTCAACGGCCGGGCGCGCCAGTGGAACACTGCGGACAAGTTGCGACTGCTCGGGGTATAGCTGCCGATGATGGTGAAGTTACCGCCTGGTCCACCGGTCTTTGGATATGGAATTTCCAGACGCAGCCAATGACAACCGTTGTCGAGGAATTCGGTCCAGTCGAAGTTGACCCCGCGCTGGCCTTCCTTCTCGAAGACGAAACCCTGGTCGGTGTCGCGAGTGACGAATTTGGCGGTAGCTTCGCCTTCGCTCATTGAGTGCGACATTTTGTGCAGGTAAGTGCCGTGCATCGGGTCCATGACGTTGTCGAGCACGTAGCGATAGTCGCCTTTCCATTCGGTGTAGCAGAGGAAGCTGCTCCACTCGGGCGAGGTCAACTGCTCAGGCAGTACCAGCGCGGGTGGGTTTTGCAGATGTGGATCGGTGGCGTTGAACAGGAAGATCGCACCGGCCGCTTCGTGGGTGTGGAACATACGGGTAGGGCGGCTGCCTTCGAGCTTGCAACCGGGGCTGCCAGGGACCTTGGTCACGGTACCGTCGCAGCGCACTTCAACGCCGTGGTACGGGCACTGCAGACGGTCACCCAGCACCGGGCCCTGGGAAAGCGGCGCGCCGCGGTGCGGACAGTGGTCTTCAAGGGCGTGTACGCTGCCATCGTTATCGCGCCACAAGGCGATCTTGTAGCCCAGGCGCCGTACCGATACCGGCTTTTCGCCGAGCAGGTCCGACGGTAGGACCGGGAACCAGAGGTCTTTGAGGCCATTGGCCAGGTGATTCTCAACAGGGTCGACGGTGAATTGCATATTCATCTTGTTCTTACCTCCGGCGGGTCATGCGCCCAGCCGTGCCATCAGGGTTTTGTAGGAGTCTTCAGTCCATTCGCCACTGGTCAGCGGGCAGGGTGGACCGGCCAGATTGAGGTGCGCGAGCAGCTCGGGCAGTTGCGTCACGCCATTGCCGTAGGCGCGCTCGATGGAGTCGCCAAGCAGCTCCTCGAACTGGGTGTTGGGCCGTTTGCGCGCCTGGTGTGGGTCCAGGTAACGTTCGGTGTTGCTCATGTCATTGACCTCCATTGCGGACCCGTTCGCGGATCATTTCGCGGACCGGGACAAAGTCGTACGTTGGATAGCATTCGGTGCGGAAAACGCCCCAGGCGGCGCGCTCCAGCTCTACATTGACCTTACTCAGCAAGCTCGGCGGCAAGCGCAGGGTGACGATCTGGCCCAGGCCCATGGCCACGGTCCAGGACACCACTTCGACGCCTTGCGGCGGGAAGCTTTCCCACCAGCCCATGGCTTTCATATGCGCCTGGATCTGCTCCAGGTTCTTCGACTGGTCGTGCTTGAGCAGCACGGTCAGCAGCATCGATTCGTTCATCGGCCAAGACTCATGCGGCATGGGTGGTCGGCACGGTCCAGGCGTCGTAGCCGTAGACCCAGTCGGCATTGCCACCCGCCTTGAGCCATTGGTTGCCACGCGAACCGATCTGGATCTGACTGGTACGCTCAAGACGCGCCTGTTGATAGCCCTGCAAGGCCCTGGCTATCTGGGACGCATCGGTCACACCGTGAAGATGACGGGCCAGGACCACGGCATCCTCGATGGCTTGACCGGCTCCTTGGGCCATGAATGGCATCATCGGGTGGCAGGCGTCACCCAACAGGGTAATTGCCCCTTGCGACCAGAAAGGCAGGGGATCACGCTCATACAGTGCGGTCTTGAGCACTTCATCGCAGGCATCGAGCAAGGCGCGGGCATCGGGATGGAAGTCCTGATAGTGACTGCGCAATTCGGCGGCGTCGCCCGCAGTGGTCCATGACTCCAGATGCCAACTGTCCTGGGCTGTGGTGGCGAAAATGAAGATGTCGCGGCCCTGGTTCAGCGGGAACGTGACAATCTGGCTTTGAGGGTTTGGTCCCCACCATTTGGTAAAAGCCTGAATGTTCGGGACGTGGGCCACACGGCTGGCCGGGACCACGGCTCGATAGGCAACCACGCCAGTGAAACGCGGTTGCTCCTCGCCAAACAGCGCGTTGCGCACCACCGAATGAATACCGTCGGCGCCGATCAACAGGTCTGTGCGATGCTGGCTGCCATCTTTGAAGTGCAGTTCGATGCCGCTGGCATCTTGGCGCACCTGCTCGGCACGCTTGCCGAACTGCACGTTCTGTAGTGGAAATACCTCAGCCAGCGCCGCCAGCAAGTCGGCGCGGTGGATCGTCAGTTGCGGTGCGCCGTACTGGCTTTCGGCAGCTTCGGCCATCTCCAGGCGCGAGGTTTCCTCGCCGCTGTCCCACAGGCGACTGATGCGGTGTGTGGGGCGTGCGGCCGGAACACGCACCGCCGCGCCAATGCCCAGGCCATCGAGGGCTCGGACGGCGTTGGGGGTCAGGTTGATGTCGGCACCGACCCGCAGAAAGGCCTTGGACTGCTCGAAGACGGTGACCTGATGACCGGCCTGGCGCAGGGCAATAGCGGCGGTGAGGCCGCCGATTCCGGCACCGTTGATAGCGATGTTCAACGAAGACATGGGCGACTCCTGTTCAAGGTTTCGGTTTGTCGGTAAGAAACTTGCCTTGCGGCGCCTCGACATGCTGCTGGCGTCGGGTGTTGCCATCGATGCCACCGGCGATTGCCCACTCGGCGAAGACGGTCGGTCCCGGCTCGAACTCGCGGGGTTGCCACTCAGCGGTCAACTGGTCTTCATCGGCGTAATACTCGACCAGCGCGCCAGCCGGGTTCTTGAAGTACCAGAAGAACGCCGAGGAAACCGGGTGACGCCCCGGGCCGATTTCGGTAGCCCAGCCGCTGCGAGAGATGTGCATGCCACCACCGAACACTTCATGCAGGTCGCGCACGGTGAACGCCACATGGTTCAGGCCTGCCCTGGGTGCTGGCAGTTGCAGCATGAACAGGTCGTGGTGACCGCCTTCCTCGGCGGTACGCAGGAAGGCGCCACGGTTGGGATAACGGTCCGAGGCCTGGAAGCCGAAGCGTTCGTGGTAGAAGGCTTCGCAGCTATTCACGTCTTTGACGAAGAACACCACGTGGCCCACTTCGATAGGCGTGGCACGCTCGTAGACCGGCGCCGGCTTGTTGATTCGGCCTTTGCTCTGCCAGGTGTTGTGGCCGCTGCATTCGATGTCCAGGGCACGTTTGCGCGTAACCTGCAGGCGAATCGCCAAGCCGTTGGGGTCGGTGCAGCCGATACGCCCGTTGCCTTCGACAAAGCCCGGGTCATTGGCGATGCGCTGGCTGTACACGGTCAGGTCAGCTTCGCTTTCCACACCCCAAACCACTTCCCGCACTGTGGAGCCCGGTTCGATGGCGGGCGGTAGGTCGGCCTTGTTGATGTCTGCCAGCACCACCCGGCAGCCATTAAGCGTTTCGAAGACCACCTGGTCGGCTGCTTCGCTGACCTTTGTCAGCCCCCAATCGCTGAAAAAACGCACGCAGGTGTCGAGGTTCTCGACGCCGTAGGTAACTTCATCGATACCTAAAACACTCATGACGTTGCCTCCGCTGCGGCCCAGGCCAGGGGTTGTTCGTTCATGCCCCAATAGAGGCTCTTTTGTTCCATGTATTGCAGAATTCCCAAGCGACCTTTTTCACGGCCCAGGCCGCTGTCACGCCAACCGCCGAAGGGGGTGGAAATGGAGAATTGCTTGTAGGTGTTGATCCACACGGTGCCCGCCTGAATCTTGCGACCCAGGGCCCAGGCGCGTTTGTAGTCGCGGCTCCAGATCCCGGCGGCGAGGGCGTACAGGCTGTCGTTGGCTTGCTCGATCAATTGCTCTTCGTTGTCGAAGGGCATCGCCACCAGCACCGGGCCGAAGATTTCTTCCTGGCAGGTCTGCTGGTCATTGCTCAGTCCTTCGAGAATCGTCGGTGGATAGAAATAGCCCTGATCGTAGATGCCTCCTGCGGGACGCTGGCCGCCCTGCAGCAGGCGCCCGCCTTCAGCCAGGCCAAGGGCCACGTAACGCTCTACCGACTCGCGATGCCCGGCACTGATCAAGGGCCCCATCTGGGTGCTTTCGTCCGCCGGATCACCCAAGCGCAGGCGCGCTGCGCCTTCGACCAGGCGCTGCATGAAAGGTGCATACAGGGCACGGGCGACGAACAGTCGGGAACCGGCGATGCAGGCCTCGCCCGATGAGCTGAAGATGCCATACAGCACGCCGGCCACGGCGTGGTCCAGATCGGCATCATCGAGGACGATGGTCGGCGATTTGCCACCCAGTTCCAGCGACACCGGCATCATTTTTTCGGCGGCAATATGGGCGATGTGCTTGCCGGTTCGGGTACCGCCGGTGAACGACACACGCTTGATCAGCGGGTGCTGAGTCAAGGCGTCGCCAAGTACTGAGCCTTTACCCGGCAGTACACTGACCAGGCCCTTGGGCAAGCCTGCGTCGTCGCAGATCCGGGCCAGTTGCAGGGCCAGCAGCGGGGTGATTTCCGCAGGCTTGATGACCACCGCGTTGCCCGCCGCCAGCGCCGGGGCAACCTTCTGTGCCTCGCTGGCGATCGGCGAGTTCCAGGGGGTGATCGCGGCGACCACGCCCATGGGTTCGTAGACGCTCATGCTGACAAAATCGCCGCGCGATGGGGTGATGGTTTCTTCCAACGTTTCGCAGGCCGCAGCAAAAAACTGGAAGGTACCGGCAGCGCTGGCCACCAGCGCGCGGGTTTCGTTGATCGGTTTGCCGTTGTCCTGGCGCTGCAGTTGGGCCAGCTCTTCACTGCGCTGGCGGATCAGTTCGGCAATGCGGTACAGCACAGCAGCACGTTCATGGGGTTTGCGCTGTGCCCAGCCGCTGTGCAGGAAGGCCTGGTGAGCGCCTTGCACAGCTTGCTCGACGTCTTCGAGGCTGGCGGCGTTGAGCCACGCCACGGGTTCACCCGTTGCAGGATAGCGGGTGGCATAGCGCTCACCGCCACCCAGACGCCAGGTGCCGGCAATGCAAATGGGTAGAGTCTGTTCCAGCGTCATCGATATTCCCCTAGATGGAAATGGCATGAGCGTGATTGCCCAGCGCACGGACCACGCTGTACACCGTCAGCGCCGACGTCTTCGGGTTGGCTTGCAGTGGCTTGCCGCGCAGGCTCATCTCGAAACCGCCAAAGGCGCCGCGAGCCTCGAAGTGATGGACGTTTTCCTCGCTCAGCGGATCGGCGATCAGCGTCACGTGGGTGCGGTCCAGGCCCAGCCCGGCTAGCGACAGGGTGGCGGCGACGTTGGCGTTCTTGGGATACAAGCGCGCCGCTTCACGGGCGCTGCCCTGGAAGATCACCGTGGCCTGATCGATGGTTTCCAGGTCGCAAATCTGTTCGGCTGGGGTGTTCTTCCATGCCTTGGCCGGCTTGCGACCGGTGTAGTCGACCGAATCCAGGCCGCCGACCTTGGCCGCCGACAGCGCATCGATACCACCGATGGCGCCGGGCAGCAGTTCTATGCGGGTATTGCCGCGGGCCGCAGCCGCTTCCAGGCGTTCGACCAGACCCACCTGCGAAAGCGCACCCACCGAGACAATCAGGCAGGCGACCCCTCGCTCCAGTGCCGGCAACACGTGCTCTTCAATGGCCATATGCCCGGCGCACTCGACCAACAGGTCCGGACGAGCGTCGGCGGGCAGCGCGGTGAGCACCAGCGGAGGGTTTTTGAATGCCGCCAGGCGCTGTTGCACCAGCGCTTCAGAGCCCGCCGAGGCGATCACATGCTCGACGCGCATTTGCGTGTCGTTCTCCAGTAGCTCCAGTACGGCAACGCCAATGGCGCCGCAGCCGATCATGGTGATGTTGAGCATGTGCTGGTCCTCAGGCCGTGGCTTTCTGGGCTTTGGTTTCGCTGTTCGGCGGGCCGGCGAACTGGGTGGCGAAGCCGCCGACGCTGAGCATGTCGACCTCCAGCAGGAACGGTCCTCCCTGGCTCAGGGCGTTGTCGAGTACCGGGCCAAAGTCTTTCAGGTCGCTGACCAGGCCATGGCGCAGGCCAATGGACTCGGCAAGCTTGGTGTAGTCCGGGGTGTGCAACTCGACATAGGCGTGGCGGGCGCCGTAGATGGCGTCCTGAATGTTGCGAATCACGCCGTAGCGCTGATCGTTCATCAGCAGGATTACCACGTTGGCTTTTTCCTGCACCAAGGTGGCCAGTTCACCCAGATTGAGGATGAAGCCACCGTCACCGGCCAGGGCAAACACTTTGCGTTGCGGGTCGGTTTCTGCCGCGGCAACGGCGGCGCCGATGCCCATGGCCAGCCCCTGGCCGATTCCACCGCCCAAGGCATGTACGCCTGCCAGCGGGTGGTACAGATTGAGCAAGCGGTTGCCCCAGATGCTGTTGGACAGGGTCACGTCGCGTACCCAGGAGAAGTTGCGACCGGTGAGCGCCTGCAACTGTTCGACCATGGCCGAATAAGGGCCAAGGTCTGCTACCAGTTGCGTGCGCGATTGAGCGCGTACCGCCTTGAGTTCATCAATGAACGTCGGGTCGATGTTCAAGCGCCCTTGCAAACGATCAGCCAGCCCCTCAAGCGCCAGGGCGGAGTCTCCGCAAATGAACAGTTCGCTTGAGTAGCTGCGACCTTCGATGGCTGGGTTGGCGTCGATGCGCAGGGTAGTGCGGGGCAGCTTCAAGGCGTATTTGAAGGTTTCGTTGCTGCGCAGGCGCGAGCCGGCCACTACCAGGGCGTCGCACGTCTGCAGGAAGCCTTCGACCAGTTTGTTCTGCGAGAATGCACCGAGGCAGCGCTCGTCGTCTTCGTTGACTACACCGCGGCCTTGGGTCGAGGTGATTACCCCGACACCCATGTCGAGCAAGCGCTTTACCTGCGCGCCTGCATGACGGGCGCCGCCGCCGAGCCACAGCAGGGGACGCGTTGCAGTAGCCAGGCGTTCGGCGACCAGGTCCAGTGCTTCAGGCGCAGGCACCGCGGGCGGAACCGGCAGCGGCGAAAGATCGGTGGGCATCGGGATAAAGGTCGACTGGATGTCGATTGGAATTTCCACGCTGACCGGACCGGTAGGCGCCGTCAGGGCGGTTTGGACGGCCAGTTTCAGGGTACTCAGCGCGGTTTCTACACTACGTACGCGAAAGGCTGCCTTGGACACGGCCTTGAGCATGGTCAGTTGGTCGCGGGCTTCGTGGATATAGGCGAAGTCCTGGTCCAGATACGGGGTTTCGATCTGGCCGGTGATATGCAGCAGCGGCGTGCCGGCGGTGAGTGCTTCGACCAGGGCGCCGGCGGCATTGCCGGCGGCGGTACCGGTTGAGGTCAGGCATACACCGAGGCTGCCGGTGGTACGGGCGTAGGCGTCGGCCATGTTGGTGGCTCCGGCTTCACCACGGGCCATGACAAAGCGGATGTTGCCACGTACGGCAAAGGCATCGAGGATTGGCATGTTGTGAATCGAGATCACCCCGAAGGCAGCTTTGACCTCGCATTGCTCAAGGAAGGCAGTGATGGCAGCGCCAACGGTGACAGTGTTTTCATTACGCATGGCGGGACAGGCCTCCAGAAACATCGATATGGCTGCCAGTGGTGTAAGCCGACAGGGGCGAAGCCAGGAACAGGATGGCCTGGGCTGCTTCTTTGGGCAGACCCAGACGACCCAGGGGAATGTGTTTGCGTTGTGCCAGTTGTGCGGTCCATTGCGACCAGTCGAGCTCGCGTTCTTCGCGGGCTTCGAAGCGCCGCCGCCACTGGCCGGACTCAACCAGGCCAATGAGAATGCCGTTGACCCGAATGCTCTTTTCGGCGAATTCGGTGGCCATCGATCGCACCAGATTCTTCAGCCCGGCACGTGCTGCCGAGGTAGCGACCATGTGCGGCTCCGGCTGGCTGGCCAGCAGTGAATTGACGCAGACGATCGAGGCGTCGCGCTGCGCTTGCAACTGTGGCAGGAAGGCGCGAACCGGATAGATCACCGAGAAGAATTTAAGCTGCAGCTCTTCGCTCCAGGCCTCATCGGTGGTGTCGGCGAAGGTAGACACCCGACCTTGTCCGGCGTTGTTGATCAATACCTGCGCCGGGCCGAGCGCGGCCAGGCTGGCGGCGGCGAAGGCCTTGACCGATTCGGCATCAAGCACATCGCAAACCTGGGCCAGCAGACGCGCTTGGGGAAAACGTTCGCGCAGGCGCGCTTGAGCGCTGTTCAGACGGTCCTGGTCGCGGCCGCAGAAAGCCACCGCGGCGCCGGCTTCGAGCAGTTGCTCGACACAGGCCAGACCAATCCCGGAAGAGCCGCCGGTAACAATTGCGGTACGCCCTTGCAGTTGATAGAGGTTGCTCATGTCAATCCCTCATCAGTGCGGTAACACGGCCACCGGCATGGGGCGTGTAGTTGAGCAGGCGTGAGAGCTCATCGGCGCTGCCGCGCACGTGGCCAAGCAGGCCATCGAAGTTGATGTGGCCAACTTGCGCGGTAGGGATGGTTACCCCCATGGCGGCAACGACTTTGCCGCTGTGATCACGCACCGGCGCAGCGATGGTCGAGATCGACGACTCGAAGAAACCTTCACCGCTGACAAAGCCGCGCTGACGGTCGCTCTGTACCAGGTCGAACAGCTCCAGCACGGTTTTCGGCGTGCACGGCGAGTGCTGCTCGAGGTGTTCTTCCGGGTACAGATCGCGCAGTTCGGCCAGGCTCAAGTCTTCCAGCAGGATGCGGCCGAGCACCGTGGCGTGGGCGGGCAGGCGAGTACCGACGTTGACCGCGCTGGAGAACACCGACGGCGGCGAGACCTTGGCCACATAGACAATCGAGCGACCGTCACGCACCACCAGGTTGCTTGGATAGTTAAGGTGGTCGCACAGGCGTGCCAGCAGCGGCTGACCCAACTCGGTCAGTTCCAGCGAGGCGAGGTATTCGAAGCCCAGGCGCAGTACCGACATGCCCAGGCGATATTCGTTGCCACTACGGGTCACGAAACCCATGGTTTCCAAGGTGGTCAGCAGACGGAAGATGGTCGAACGCGGCAGTTCCAGGCGGCGCGCCAGCTCCGGTGCCGTCAGGGTACGGTTTTGCCGGCTGAACTCGCAGAGCAGCAACAGGCCGCGCTCAAGGCCGGGGACGATGTATTTATCCTGGTTGTCTTTCAACAGATCCGAATCATTCATAGCGCAGTACCTGTCAGTGAGACGTCGAGTGCCTGGGCAAGCAGGGTTGCCACGGCCTCGGGTTGTTCGATCGGGCTGGCGTGGCCGGCCGCGGCGATCAGATGAAACGCAGCGCCCAGGGTGTCGGCCAGGGCTTTACAGTCGGTTGCGGTGGTGATGCTGTCGGCGGCCCCGCAGTGCACTTCGCAAGGCACAGAGTGGTTCGCGTAGCGCAGCAGGTGGTCGCCGCACAACAGTTCGATGGCCTGGCGATAGCCTTGTGGCAGCAGACGCGCCATATTCCATTGCACCCAGGCGCGCGCATCGCTGTTGGCCGCTGCCGAAAGCATGTGTGCGCTGCGTTGCTCGGCGAGCTTGGCGATGCCCAGTTGCTCCAACCCCTGCAAGCGCTTGCTGCGCACTTCATCGGCCTGTGCTGCGCGGGCGGGGTCGCCGTAGCCCTGCGCCGGGCTGAGCAGCACCAGGCGGCTGACTCGTTCGGGGGCATTGCAGGCAAACGCTGCAGCGGTGAGGGCGCCGAGGGAGTGACCGACCAGCACACAGCGTTCAATGTCCATCGCATCGAGCAACTGGCGCAGGCGCCGAGCATAGTCCGTTGCCTTGGGTGCCGGGTCAGGCAATGGGCTGGATTGCCCATAACCGGGTGCATCCCAGGCGATCACCCGTGCTTTGCCACTCAATTGCACGGCCACCTGCAGCCAGGACGCGGCCCCTGAACCGATGCCATGCAAAAGAACGATGGCCGGACCCTGTCCTGCTTCACGTATCGCTTGCGTGCGCTCGTCCAGTTGCACCAGGCGCAGCGGGAAGCGTTGCTCCAGCTGGGCGGGCAACGCGAGGGTCGGATTGTCGGTGGCGTGCAACATAGCCTTACCCGCGCTTGATCGAGGCCAGCGGGTGCGCTGGCGGATAGGTTGGCGTTACCGGCTTTTTCGCCCCGAGCATCACGCACATCAGCGCATCTTCATCACCGATGTTGATCTCTTCGCGGTATACCCCTGGCGGTACCGAAATCAGGTCGCGGTCGGAGAGGATGGTTTCGTAGCGCTCGCCATCTTTCTCGATGATCACTTTCAACTTGCCGCGCAGGACGAAGAACACTTCCTCGACGTCGGTATGAATGTGCGGTGGACCTTCATGGCCGGCCGGGATGACCATGGTCGAAAAGGTAAAGTTCTCCGAGGCGATAGTGTTCATGTCGGTGTTGACCCCGGTGCCACCGGTGCCCACGTAGCGCATTTGGGCACGACGGAACTTGGGATCGAAGTCGGCCTGGAACTTCAACGCATCCCAGTCGTACTTGCGGGTTTCGTAGCGGGCGATGCGGGTTTGCATCCAGCCTGCCAGATCAGTGCCTGCAGGTTGTTCCCAGGTCTTTGGTGCGTCGTTTTGAACGGAAAGGTCGGTCATGGATTTCTCCTTGGTCAGGGCATGACGAACCCGCCGTTGACCGGCAGGGTTTGTCCAGTGATGAAGCGAGACAGATCGGACAGGGCGAACAGCACGGCGCCACTGACGTCTTCTGGCAGTTGCGGGCGTTGAATGGCCCGTTGTTCGGTGTACAGCCGGTGGCGCGCCTCGGGTACGTAAGCGGTGGCCTCCACCAGCACCAGGCCAGGGGCAATGGCGTTGACGGTGATGTTGTCGCTGCCAAGTTCACGGGCAAGGCTGCGGGTCATGGCGATGATCGCACCCTTGCTGGCGACATAAGCCAGCAGGTTCGGCGCTCCCCACAACGGCGTGTCGGAGGCCAGGTTGATCACCGCACCTTTGCCGCTGGCACGCAGGGCTGGCAGGCAGGCGCAGGTCATTAACCAGGTACCGCGTACATTCACCTGCATCACCTGGTCCCAGGTTTCGATGTCCAGTTGCTCGCAGGTCTTGCCACCGGAGTTGGTAATTGATGCGTTATTGACCAGGCCGTCCAAGCCGCCGAGTTCGGCAGTGGCCTGGGCGACGCAAGCAGTGATCGAATCGGGGTTGCCCAAGTCGAGGGTGACGCCGCTGACCTGCAAGCCTTGCTCGCGCAACTCGCAGGCAGCCTGCTGCACGCGCTCGATGAGGATGTCGGCGATCACCACCCGCGCACCCGCCTGGCCGATGGCCTGAGCGAAGGCGTAACCGAGGCCGCGAGCACCGCCGGTGACGAGCACGCGACGGCCTTCAAGCATGGTGTTGAATGGGCTCATCATTGGGTACTCAGCATGGCTTTGGGCAGGTAGTGGAGGACACGCTTCTCGGCCCAGACCACGGCGCCATAGGCCAGCACGCCAATCAGGGTAAGCATGACAATGGCGACGAAAACCCCGGCGGTGTTGCCCTGGCCTTCAGCGTCTACCAGCAGGAAACCCAAGCCCTGGTTGCCGCCAACCAGCTCACCGACGGTGACGCCGATCACCGCCAGGGTCGAAGCAATGCGCAGGCCGGAGAACAGCGCGGCCATGGCCGAAGGGAATTCCACCAGGCGGAAGATCTGCCAGCGGCTGGCGCTCATGGTGCGTACCAGGTTGATCATGTCCGGGTCCACGGTGCGGATTGCCGACAGCACGTTGATCATTACCGGGAAGAACACGATCAGAATGGCGATGAGAATCTTCGGATAGATGGTGTAGCCCAGCCACATTACGAACAGCGGGGCGAAGGCCACCTTCGGCGCGATCTGCAACGCCAGGATGTAGGGCGAGAGCATGGCTTCGGCCGATGGCGACAGGCCCAGCGATACACCGATGGCAACGCCGAGCAAAGCGCCGAGGCCAAAGCCTACGATGATTTCGAAGGCCGTGATCAGGGTGTGTTCGAGCAGCGCGCTGGACTGCCACATGACCACGCTTTCTTGCACTACGCGAGTCAGTTGCGGCATGACGAACTCGGGCATGCCGAGCAGGCCAGGACCCCATTGCCAGGTCAGCAGGAACAGGATCAGCAAGGCAATGCTGCCGAGCACGGAGGTGTTGAGATTTCTCATCGGGCTAATACCTTTTTATACATCCAGGCTTATTGCGCGGCCGTGGTGGTTTCGATGAACTGGTTGCTGTAGAGCTCGTCGAGCTTGGGTTCTCTGGCGACGATGCCTTCGCTGACATAGAACTTGCGTACCGTGTCCAGTCGTGCGGGATCGATCCGGCCGAGCACGGGCTGATTGGCGTAGACATGCTCGACGTAGAGGCGGAAAGTTTTCTCCAGCGCCGCTTCCTTGCCGGCGTAGGCCGGGACGGCTTTGGCGAACGTCGCAGCCGCAGCTTTCGGGTTCTGGATGATGTCGTGCATGCCCTGCAGGGTGGCCTGGACAACGCCTGCGACAATCTTTGGCTGATGCTTGATGGCGTCATCGGAAGCCAGGATGGCCTGGGCCATGCTTTCGAAAATCTGTTCCTGAGGAATCAGGTTGATCTTCAGTCCGGCCTCTTCGGCATTGACCACCCAGTCCGGCACACCGGCCATGGCCTGCGCCTTGTTCGCCGAGAACAACTGCCAGACGCCCGACGGGCCGGCGGCCTGGATGTCGACGTCGGTTTTGCTCAAGCCAGCTTTGCGCAAGGACGCGAGGAGGGCGTAGTAGGTCGTGTCGGAGTACGACATCACGGTCAGGGTCTTGCCCTTGAGGTCCTTGACCGACTGAATGTTCTCACCGGCATTAGTGGCGATCATGGTCACACCGCCGGCACCGAGCACGGCCACGGCGCGTACCGGAATACCGTTGGCACGAACCACAATCGGGGTGTCACCGATGGCGCCACCGAGCATGGCATTGCCGGCGCCGATCTGTTTGGCGACATCCACGCCGCCCTTGGCGGCGATAAAGGTCAGGTCCAGGTCCCTGGCACTGTAATAGCCCTTTTCCTTGGCAATGATCCATGGCGCAAAGGCCGGGGAGTTGGGCGGCGCGGGCAGCAGGTAAGTAACCTTGGTCGGCTCTGCCTGGGCAGACACTGCCAGACCAAGCCCCAGGGTAATGAGCGAAGTCTGCGCAAGGCGTTGCAGGGACTTGAACATGCGTACTCCTTAATCGGTTGATGGGCCGTGAGGCGTTGATCAATGCAGTTCGGTGTCTTCGCCGACTTTCAGCAGTTCCATCAGGCGGCCAGCCAGGGGGCCGATCTCCGGCAGCTTGCGGCGTTCAAGCGGGTTGTCGCGAAACGGCAGGTCGACATCGATTTCTTCGATGATGGTGCCGGGGCGGGCACTCATGACCAGCAGACGGTCGGACATGGCAATTGCCTCGACCAGGTCATGCGTGATGAACAGCGCAGTTTTTTTCTCTTCGTAGAGCATCTTTGCCAGATCCTGCTGGAGGATCATTTTGGTTTGCGCATCGAGGGCCGAAAACGGCTCATCGAGGAACAATACTTGTGGATCGACCGCCAGGGTTCGGGCCAGCGCTGCACGTTGGCGCATGCCGCCCGACAGCTGGAAGGGATAGTGGTCGGCAAAACCTTGCAGATGGCAGCGGTTGAGCAGATCTTCGGCAATGGTCTGGCGTTGGGACGCGGGCATGCCCTGGATTTCCAGGCCCAACTCGACGTTACGGCGAATGCTGCGCCACGGCATCAGCAAATCTTTTTGCAACATGAAGGCGACTTTGCGCACCGGTCCAACCACGGCTTCGCCACCGACGAAGACTTCGCCTTCGCTGGGGCGGTAAAGGCCCGAGCCCATGTTGAGGATGGTGCTTTTGCCACAGCCGGACGGACCGATGATCGATACCACCTCACCGCGACGAATCTTGAAATTCACCTCGCGAATGGCGAAGGGCGCCTCGGACTTGCCTTTGGCTGGGAAACATTTGCCGACATTGCGAAATTCGATTTCGGTCGGCTCCAGGTCTTCCCTGGAGCGTGGCGAATTCCATTGAGGGGCGATTGCGTACATCTCTTTCACAGCCATTGGGGAAGCTCTCTGGTCTGTTTTATAGGTGATACGCGGTTTAGTGCATGAACAATGCCAAGTGACTTGTTGTCGTGGTTTATTTAAAAAATCGTTATTTATTAATTACTTACTCAAAGTAAGTGAAAAGTAAGTTGTTTTATATATGAAACAAGGTTTTCTATATGGCACGAAATTGCACAGCAATTGCGCTGGGCGATTGCTGATGCAATAAGAAAGGGCTTTTTCGGTAACGGATTTTAGCTAATGGTTTCGTAGGTGAAACCACGGCGAAGAGGCCGAATAGACGGCCTCTGCGCGAGTGATATATTCAGTGAGCCTTGGCGGGCTTGAGCACCAGCCACAAGGCCAACGCGATCAACACACCGCCATACAGGTGCGCCATCGACAAGGGTTCATCCAGCAGCCAGGCGCCCCACAGCACCCCGAACGCCGGGATCATGAAGGTGACGGTGGTAGCCTTGACCGGCCCGATTTCGCTGAGCAGGCGGAAGTAAAGAATGTAGGCGAACGCAGTACACAGCAGGCCCAGGCCCAGCAACGACAGCCACACCTGCCAACCGCCCCAGCTCGCCGGAGGCTCGGTCATCACGTTGTAGGCGAACAGTGGTAACAGCAACAAGGTCGCGCCCATCATGCTGCCCAGCGCCGACAGACGACTGTCCAGGCCGCCCTGCTGGTCAAGCCAGCGCCGGGCGAGAAACCCGGCAAAGCCGTAGCACATGGTGGCAGCCAGGCACGAAAGAGCGCCTTGGATCAGCTTGTAGTCGAACTCCACCGGCCCAGCGCCGCTGAGAATACCGACCCCGAACAGGCCCAGGAAAATACCGCTGAGCTTGGCCAGGGTCATTGGCTCGCGGAAGAACAATGCGCCAATCAACACGCCCATCAACGGTGTTGTCGCGTTGAAAATTGCCGAATAACCGGCTGGCAGCACCTGGGCGGCAACCGAGTACAGGGTCGCCGGTATACCCGAGTTGACCATGCCCAGTACCAGGCAGGCGCCAAGCTTGCCGTTGAAATTCCAGCGCACGCGCAGCAGGGCGAGTATCACCACCAGGCCCAGGCAAGCGATCGATACCCGGAAAAACGCCGTAGGCAGCGTGCCGAGCACTGGGGCAATGATGCGCATGAACAGAAAGCTTGCACCCCAGACAGCGGCGAGTATCAGCAGGCGGGTGATGGCAATGGGGCTCATGGGCTCTCCAGGTCCTTTGAGGCGGGGCGCGAGTTTACGCCAGAACCCGAGTTTGGCTCTCTCCCTTTCTTGCGCTGGAATTCTTGAGGCGGTGAGATTGGCCGATACGTCTGTGTCGCCGGGCTTCATTATGCCCTTTTCAGGGATAAAGCCCGTCGATAACTACGCCATCACACTTATGCAGACATCAAGGTCTCGCGGTATGGTTTTATCAAGTATCGCCTCGATCTGCGTAATTTGTGTTGGAGTTAGATCTACGACACCATCTTTTACACCCGCTTGAAGGGACGCCCAGCCAACCACTTCAAGCACGGCTTGGGTGAATTCTGGTTCTACGTCGAGTTCAAACTGCACGAATTCATTTTCGTGGCCATCAGGAAAAAAGCCTTCGATACATAAAATCATAATCACGCCTAACGCTTATTTTGGCCTTGTTCTTCCCGGTACTATAACGTGGAGCGTTAGCGGCTGGCTGTGGGGCGATTCCCAAATTCAAAAAGTTCAATGAAGGACGCTCAGCTAGTAGTTGCTGTACTGAAACTTGTGGGTCGGCGAGTTTGGCCGATACACCCGTATCGTCGGGCTTTCCCTGCCCACGGCGACTGGCTAAGCTCAAGCTTTGACACTCCTGCAGAGGTTCGATGTATGCCCCAGCACTGGCCGGCCGCCGATATCGCGCGGATGATCCTCGATGGCTTCGACGATTACCGTGAGCATTTTCGCCAGATCACCGTCGGTGCCCGCGCTCGCTTCGAGCAAGCGCAGTGGCAGCAGATCCAGAGTGCTTCGGCGGCGCGTATCAATCTCTATGAGGAAAAGGTCAGCGAGGTCAGTGACTGGCTGCACAAGGCGTTTGCCGCTGAAGTGTTGCTGGATGTCGCCCAGTGGCCGCTGGTCAAGAGTGCTTATATAGGCTTGATCGATCCGCGCCTGGACGATGAGCTCTCGGAAACCTGGTACAACTCGATTTTCTGCAGTCTGTTCAGCCATGACCTGATCAGCGACGGCTGCATGTTCATTCATACCACCCGGCCATCATTGCGCAGCCACGAACGGGCCGCGCAAACGCGCATCTATCATCCGCAAGGCAGCTTGAGCAGTGTACTGGCGCAAGTCTTTGACGATTACTGCTTCGACGTGGCGTATGGCGACCTCCAAGGTGACCTGGCGCGTTTGGAAGGACAGTTGCGCGAGAATTTGCCGGATTGGGTGTGCAAGGACCCGGCGCTGGCGGTGGAACTGTTTTCTCCGGTGTTGTATCGCAACAAAGGCGCCTACCTGGTCGGACGCCTGTACACACAGGATGAGCAGTGGCCACTGGTGATTCCTTTGTTGCACCGCGAGGGTCATGGCATCGAAATCGATGCACTGATCACCGACGAAGCGGAAGTGTCGATCATCTTTTCCTTTACCCGTTCGTATTTCATGGTGGATGTTCCGGTGCCCGCCGACTTTGTCGGCTTTCTAAAACGCATCCTGCCGGGCAAGCATGTTGCCGAACTCTATACCTCTATCGGCTTCTACAAGCACGGCAAGTCGGAGTTCTATCGTGCGCTGATCAATCACCTGGCCAATACCGATGACCGTTTCATCATGGCGCCGGGTGTGCGCGGCATGGTGATGAGCGTATTTACGCTGCCGGGCTTCAATACCGTGTTCAAAATCATCAAGGACCGTTTTTCGCCGTCCAAGAGTGTCGACCGGGCGACGGTGATCGAGAAGTACCGGCTGGTGAAAAGTGTCGATCGGGTCGGACGTATGGCCGATACCCAGGAGTTTTCCGATTTCCGTTTCCCGTTGAGCAAGTTTGAGCCTGAGTGCCTGGCGGAGCTTTTGGAAGTGGCGCCCTCTACGGTGCAAGTTGAAGGTGACACCGTGCTAGTTCGGCACTGTTGGACGGAACGGCGTATGACGCCGCTCAATCTTTATCTGGAGAATGCCAACGACGCTCAGGTACGCGAGGCGTTGGAAGATTATGGTCTGGCGATCAAGCAACTGGCGGCAGCGAATATTTTTCCCGGCGATATGTTGCTGAAGAATTTTGGCGTTACTCGGCATGGTCGCGTGGTGTTCTATGACTATGACGAGATTTGCTTTCTGACTGAGGTGAATTTTCGATACATCCCGCCAGCGCGGTATCCCGAGGATGAGATGTCCGGTGAGCCGTGGTATTCGATTGGGCCGCACGATGTGTTCCCCGAGGAGTTTCCTCCGTTTCTGTTCGCCGATAGCGGGCAGCGGCGGCTTTTCAGTCAGTTGCATGGCGAGTTGTATGACGCTGACTATTGGAAAAGTCTGCAGGAAGCGATTCGCGGGGGAAAAGTGATTGATGTGTTCCCGTATCGGCGCAAGGCCCGGGAGTGTTGAGCTCAAGCCCGCGGGGAACACAGTGGTAGCGGGCTTGCTGTTTAGCTTTTCAGGCACTTGAGGTCGCTTAGGTCTTTTTGCACCTGGCTCAGCCGTTGTTCCAGGTGTTGGCGTTGCTGGGGAGTGCTCTGGGCGATCAGGTCAACCAGCAACTGTCGGGCGGCTTGTTCTGTACGTTGGTAGGCCACGCGGTATTCGGGGGTCCAGAGGCTTTCGCGATTTTTCAGTAGTTGTTCGAGTTGAGGTTCGAAGTTGGCGTTTTTACGCTGCTCCATGGCTTCGCTGAAGTGCGCCTGCCAATTCGCTCGATTGGCAATCCACTGGCGGTTCTGTTCGCCCAGGCTCTGCGACCAGGTGACTATCCGCAGTTGTTGCTGCGCAGTGAGTTCACCGAGCCAGGGGGTAAGGCGCTTTTCCATGCGTTCGCTACGTGCTTCGATCTGACGGGCAAGAGGTGTCTTGACGAATTTGGCCTGGCGTTCGCGGATGTCTTCGCTGAAGGCCTGGCGCATTTCGCGTACTTGATCGTCGTCCATGGCACTTAGCAGTTGTGCGGCGGAGGGGGTGATCTGGTCCGCAACTTTGGCGATGGCCTGTTTTGCTTCTTGGGTGCGCAATTGCAGTTGCGCGTCAGTGACTTGATCATCGGCGACCATTTGTCGGACTTTATCGATCCAGGTCAGGTACTCGGGCAGTTGCGTGCGGCAGTGCCAGGCCAGATGCTGTTTGAGGCGCTGATTGAGCCAGGTCTTTTGCTGGCGGTTCATGTCCAGGTAGTCATTGAGTGACCAGGGCACCAGTACATCGAGGTTGCGATAGGCCAGGTCGATGCGGCTGCACGCCACCACCAAGAGGGCAGGAGCGAGTAGCAGCAGGCAGGGGCGCAGGTACTTGTGCAGGCAGGCGTACATGAGCGAATCCTTGCAGTGGCTTGCGTGTCTTTATAGAACAGCTTGGCTCATTGCGGTTCCTTTTGCCGGTTGGGTGTAGAATGCCGGGCTCGCAAAGAGGATTTCCGGAAATGGCTTTAGTTGGGCGTTACAACAGTTTGCAAATCGTCAAATACACAGACTTCGGCCTGTACCTGGACGGCGGCGTGGATGGCGAGATCCTCTTGCCCAATCGCTACATTCCGAAGGACACGCCCACCGAGGTCGAAGATTGGCTGAACGTCTTCGTCTATCTGGACAGTGAAGACAAGCTGATCGCTACCACGGAAAAGACCAAGCTACAGGTCGGCGAGTTCGCGAGCCTGAAGGTCAAGGAAATCAACAGCATCGGTATTTTCCTCGATTGGGGCCTGCCCAAAGACCTGCTGATGCCGTATTCCGAAGAAAAACGCCAGATGAAAGCCGGCGAGTACTGCGTGGTGCACGCCTATCTGGACAAGCGTACGCGTCGTATCACCGCGACCGCGCGTCTGGACCGTTATCTGGATAAAGTGCCGGCCACCTATAAGGAAGGCCAGGAAGTTGATTTGCTGGTGGTCGAAGAAACCCCGATGGGTTTCAAGGCAATCATCAACAACAAGCACTGGGGCCTGATCCACAAGAACGAAGTGTTCAAGTACATGCGTTCGGGCAAGCAAGAGAAGGGCTATATCAAGGAAATGCGCAGCGACGGCAAGATAGCCTTGAGCCTGCAGCCGATTGGCCAGGACCTGGCCAACAGCTTGAACGACAAGATTCTGGCCAAGCTCAAGGACGCCAATGGCGTGCTGCCGGTCAGCGACAAGAGCGATCCGCAGGTGATCAGCGATATGTTCGGGGTCAGCAAGGGTAACTTCAAGAAGGCCATCGGTGCCTTGTACAAGGATGGCCACATCGTCATTCACGCCGACCGCATCGAACTGGTCTGATCAGGCCTGGCGAAAGCCTGCAAAGTTCAGGTTTTCGCCGCCTTGACGAGTGTCCTGGAGCAGCGAGTCGCGATCGGCGCTCAGTGCCAGGCTAATGGTGGAGCGCCGCTTGCCGGGGTGGCGCACTTCCATTTTTTCCAGATGGGCTTTCAGAAAGTTCACCGGCACCTTCAAATGCTGCAGCTCGTCGGTTTCGGGTGTATGCAGCAGCAGGTTGACCCAGTCGGCCGCCCCTTTGCGCAGCACCAGCTTCACCGGCACATCGAACCACCACAGGCTGCGTTTGCTGTCGAGCACGGCGAATAGGCTGTTGTCGCTGGAGAGCACCGGTTTTCCCAGCTCCAGGTTACGACGGGCGATGGCGGCGGGTTTATCGAGTTTCATGCAGGTTCCTACGGGTGACGCTTGAAAGGTCGACTATTGTGCTGGCAACGCGGCGAAACATAAAGCGGCGTAATGATTGAACCGGCGCCCGACAAATAATTGAAACTCCTGAACACAGCCATTGGTCCACTGACTGTCGACTCTGACAACCCGTTTTTCCCCTTCAGGAGAACTCTCATGAGTGGCACCAAAGATAAAGTCAAAGGCATGGCCAACGAAGCGGTTGGCAACATCAAGCAAGGCGTAGGTAAAGCAACCGACAATGATCGCATGCGCGCAGAAGGTGAGATGCAGGAGCGCAAAGGCGAGGTTCAACAAAAGGTCGGAGAGGTCAAGGACGCAGTGAAAAAGCCTTGATAGTTGTAGGCAAGGTTACGCGACGGCCATCCTGAGATGGCCGTTGTGCTATCTACGCCAATCAATCGCAACTTTGGGCCAATCGTCGTTTAGACTTCAGTGCAAAGCTTATTGAGGCGCCGTGCCCATGATTTTCGAGCGGCGAAAGGAGACGCTATGATTTTTCCCGCCCTGCGCGGCTTGCCGTTGCATCGAGTGCTGGTACGCACCGTAAAGGAATTTCTCGACGACGAGATGTCGACCTATGCCTCGGCTCTGGCCTATCAGATGTTGTTCTCGCTGTTTCCCTTCCTGTTGTTCCTGATCGCTTTGATCGGCTTTCTGCACTTGCCTGACTTTTTTTCCTGGCTGCGTCTGCAGTCAGAGATGGTATTGCCACCACAGGCATTGGAGCAGGTCAATCCAGTCATTGACCAACTGCAGCAGTCCAAAGGTGGCTTGCTTTCGGTGGGTATCGTGATTGCTTTATGGACGGCATCTGCAGGTGTGCGCTTGATGATGAGTGCGATGAATGCCGCTTACGATGTGGTCGAAGGCCGCCCAGTGTGGAAGCGCATTCCACTGTCGGTCGTCTACACCGTGGGAATCGCGGGTATGTTGCTGGCCGCGGCGGCGTTGATGGTGCTCGGGCCGCAGGTGATGGAGTGGATCGCCTCGCAGGTCGGCATGCAGGAGTTCATCGTGACCTTGTGGACGATTCTGCGTTGGCCGGCAATCATCATTTTGATGATGGTGGCAGTGGCGTTGATCTACTACGTAATGCCCGATGTAAAACAGGAGTTTCGTTTTATCACCCCAGGCTCGGTACTGGCGGTGGTGGTATGGATCATCGCTTCGTTGGGGTTCGGCTATTACGTCAAAACCTTCGCTGACTACAACGCCATGTACGGCAGTATCGGTGCGATTATTGTCCTACTGCTGTATTTCTATATTTCTGCCGCGGTGTTGTTGTTGGGGGCGGAAATGAATGCAGTCATTGAACATATGTCCGTCGAGGGTAAGGATCCCGGTGAGAAAGAGGCCGGTGAAAACCTCCATGAACATGATAAAAAGCATGTTTCCGGGTTGGGACGCGATCACTCGCTCGACCACCCGGCTACCTCGGAAGATGAGCCCGTGAGACGTACATCCCATGATTCGTGACATTCTGAAAATGGGCGACGAGCGTTTGCTGCGTATCGCTGCGCCGGTGCCTGAGCAATTGCTTGCCAGTGCTGAGCTCGAGCAGCTGATTGCTGACATGTTCGAGACCATGCGCCATGTGGGCGGCGTTGGCCTCGCCGCCCCGCAAATCGGTATCGACCTGCAATTGGTCATTTTTGGTTTCGAACGTAGCGAACGCTATCCGGACGCCGAGCCTGTTCCCCAGACCATCCTCCTCAATCCGCTGATCACGCCCTTGGACACCGAAGTCGAAGACGGCTGGGAAGGGTGTCTTTCGGTTCCGGGCCTGCGGGGGGTGGTACCGCGCTTTCGACGTATTCGCTACCAGGGGATCGATCCTCAAGGCCAGGTAATCGATCGGGTCGCGGAAGGTTTCCATGCCCGAGTGGTGCAGCATGAGTGCGATCACTTGATCGGACGGCTGTATCCGTCACGCATTCATGACTTCAATAAGTTCGGTTATACCGAGGTGCTGTTTCCCGGGCTGGATCCTGCCAGCGACGATTGAACCCGGGCCATGGCCAATAACTGTTTGCTGCGCTGGTAACGCACCAGGCGCTCAGCCAGCGCGGCGGGCAGATCAATGCGCAGCTCGAAGCCTTGTCGCTGATAGAAGGGTACAAGCTCGGGGTGGCAGAATAACCAAGTGATTCCTTGCGCGTCTTGCATGGCCGTGTCAATCAAGTGCTGAGCGATCCCTTGTCCTCTATGTTCATGCGCGACCCAAAGTCCGGTCAGCCAAAAGCCACCTGAAACCGGCGTCAGGCACATCGCTGCGACGAGGTCTTCGGCACGGGCCACCCACAACTGCCCTTGAGCCGCCGCGCGCATGGAAGAACCCTGGCTTTTATAGAATTTATTCAGCAATGGCCGCTCAAGGGCGGTCAGCTGACAGTAGCGTAATTTGGTCACGGCAATCGTCCAGCAAAGGCTCTGGCTTGGGCTTTTACAGGGGCAACGTTCACCTGTCGAGGGTGAACATTCCAGTGGATTGTTACAGTTTTGGTAATAGTGATTGTCCGGCTTAGGGATTTAACCCGATTGGCCAACTTGTAAACTATGTTTGTCCCGACAAAAAGTAGCAGCGGGACCGGTACTTCGTGTTATGTCAAAGTGGTAGATGTAACAACTTCTCCGCGCCTCTGTTGGCCAATGAAGTCAATCGATTAGTTTGATTGCTTTGCAGGCTTATTATCATGAAAAGTTTACTTGTTCTTGCCCTTGTCGGTATGTCTTCTTTTGCCTTGGCTGATGAAGTTAAAGTCGCCAATGTACAGCCGGTAGTTGAACAGTACGATTATTCGACCAACCTGGATATTGCCAAGGTTATCAGCTTGTCGACCATTCCCAACGTCTGTGAAGTGGTGCCGGCAACCATGGTTTACGAAGATCACCAAGGTCAACGCCACACCCTCGAATACCGCGCCATGGGTAATGGGTGCACTAACGGCTGAGCCCAGCCCAGCCCAGCCCAGACCTATTACCGTGCTACGGATTTTCGCGCTCCAATAGCTGACGCTTTCGTTCGACGCCCCAACGGTAACCGGAAAGGTTACCGTCGCTGCGCACCACCCGGTGACAGGGGATCGCCACGGCGAGCGCATTGGCAGCGCACGCTTGGGCCACCGCACGCACCGCTTTGGGCGCGCCGATGCGCTGGGCTATTTCGGCATAGCTTGCCGTTGTCCCGGCCGGGATCGTGCGCAGCGCTTGCCAGACCCGTTCTTGAAAGGCTGTGCCGCGCAAGTCCAGGGGCAAATCCAGGCCGATTCCGGGTGCCTCGATCAATCCCACCACCCTGGCCACCAGAGATTCAAACTCGCGATCACCGCCGAGCAGATTTGCCTTGGGGAATTTGTCCTGCAGATCCTGCAACAAGGCCTGTGGGTCGTCGCCCAGGAGAATCGCACAGATACCGCGTGCGCTTTGCGCCACCAGAATCGCCCCCAATGAGCACTGGCCGAGGGCAAAACGAATATCGGTATTGGCCCCGCCATCGCGGTAAGACCCCGGGGTCATGCCCAGGCGTGCGTTGCTCGACTCGTAGAAGCGACTGTTGGAATTGAAGCCGGCTTGGTACAAGGCATCGGTTATGCTGCTGGAGTGCTGTAACTGATGACGCACTTTGTCTGCGCGGTGGGCCGAGGCATAGGCCTTGGGCGTCACTCCGGTAATGGCCTTGAACACCCGATGCAGGTGAAACGGGCTCATGCTCAATTGTTCGGCCAGTTGATTGAGGCTGGGTATCGACTCGGCGTCCTCGATCAGTTGGCAGGCTTGGGTGACCTTCGCCCGATGTTGCTCGGCCATCAGCGTCTGGTCAGCAACCTTTCGTTTGCTAGGCCGGTAACCCGCCGCTTCAGCTTGCGTCGGGGTGTCGAAGAACTCGACGTTGTCGATACGCGGCAGGCGCGAGCTGCTACTGGGCCGGCAGTACACACCGGTGGTGCGCACGGCATAGACAAACTCACCGTCGGCCGCCGGGTCGCGGGCGAGCATGGCTTGCCAGCGTGGATCGGATTCGCTGATGGAGGATTTACCTTGGCTCATACCGAGAATCTCTTGGTCAGTAGGGATGTGCTCAGGTTAGGGCGGACGTTGAAGGAATAAACTCCGGGTCTTGCGTTCAAACTCGCGGGTTGGGCACGCGCCACAGGTACCAGGCAGCGACCGTGCGGTAGGGGCGCCATTGCTCACCCAGCTCGAGCATTTGCCGGCGGCTCGGCTGCGTGTCCAGACCTTGCAGGCGACGGTAACCTTCACGCACGCCGAAGTCATCGACGGGCAGGATGTCCATACGTTCCAGGGTGTAGATCAATAGCATCTCCACGGTCCAGCGGCCGACACCGCGTAAACTGACCAGGCGCTCGATCAGCGCTTCATCGGTCATTGTCAGTGCCTGCTCATGGTCTGGAACCACACCTTGCTGGCGCGCCTGGGCAATGCCCTGGATGGTAACCAACTTGCTCCCCGAGAAGCCGCACGCCCGCAGTTGCTCGGCTGGCGTGGCCAGCACTTGTTCGGGACTGGGAAAATCACTGCCTGGATACAGTGCAAGAAAGCGCCCGAGGATGGCATCGCCTGCCTTCACGTGCAGTTGCTGGTAGGCAATGGCGCGTACCAGTGCCTGGTACGGGTCTCGCTGCGGGCGTGGCTGATGCAGGCATGGACCAATGGCCTGGACATGCGCGGCCCATTTCGAATCCAGCGTGCGCAGAAATTGCTCGGCCTCAGTGAATAACGTGTTCATGTCGCCTCCATGGCGTGGACCACCCGCTCCAGGGCCTGTTTGAGTTCCGCGCGGCTGCTGGCGGCCGAAAGGCTGACACGCACCGCCGGCAGTTCGCTCTGCTTTACGGCAAATACTTCTGCAGGCACCACTTCCACGGCATTGGCCCGACAGCGTTGTACCAGCGTTTGTGCAGGCACCGAACAGTTCACCCAGACATGCGGCGACGGCGCCTGGCCATAGAGCCTGTCAGCACCCAAAATTCTGCGCGCCAGGCGCCAGCGCTGTTGGGTCTCGGCACGTTGCCAGGCCAGGCGCCGATGTGCAGTGCCGTCACTGATCCAGCGACAGGCTATCTGCAAATTCAGCGGCGATACCTGCCAGTGTGTTGCCTGGGCGTGCGGGTCGATCCTGGCCAGCAACAGCGAGTCAGCGACGATCCAACCCAGGCGTAGCCCCGCCCCGACTGTCTTTGACAGGCTGGTTATCAATATTCCCTGCGAACCCAGTAACGGCCATAGGGGCGGCTGATCGGTCAGAGCACCATACACATCATCCTCGACCAACAGCAGGCCATGGCGCTGGATGACTTCGACAATCGCCTGCTGACGCTCGCGACTCATGGTGGCCCCCGTGGGGTTTTGCAGGCTGGGGGTGAGTACTACGAGCCGTGCACCGGTGGCGCGGGCGACGCGGTCCAGATCCTCAGGCAGAATTCCTTCCTGGTCCTGGGCGATGCCGTGCAGCGGCAAACGCAATTGGCGGCACGCAGCCTTGATGCCCGGCGCGGTCAGCGCTTCCACCAGCACCGGGTCTCCAGCCTGGCAGAGCGATAACAGAACACTGAACAGACCTTGTTGAGCGCCGCCGCACAACAGCAGTTGGCTGGCGTTCAGGTGCAGCCCGCGATTGGCTAGCCAGCTTGCCCCATGGGCGCGGGCCATTAGCAGCGCTTCGGCATTCAGATAATGGTCCAGGCCGCGAACTGCACCTTCGTGCAACAGTGCCTGCAAGGTGCGCTCAATATCCTGGTTGTCTGGATCGATCACCGGTACGTTGGTGGACAGATCGATCAGGCTGGGCTGCAGGCCGTTTTGCTTGAGATGAAACAGCGTTGCCTCTTTGCTGCCCGCCAGGACATAGGTGCCGCGACCCACTTCACCACTGACCAGATGGCGAACGGCAGCTTCACGGTACGCCTGTTGGGTGGTACTCGGGTTCAGCCCCAGGGCCCAGGCCAGGCGACGCTGTGGTGGCAGGCGTTCGCCGACTTTCAGTTCACCGCGCTCGATGGCGTCGGCGATGGCCTCGACCAAAGCCAGGTAGCGGGGTTGTTCAGTGGCGGGGAGGGTGGGCGTCCACATTTATTGTCGGCCATGCAATATAAGGTTTTACCCATACAATGGCTCGGCGCTAGGATCTGGTCAAATCCACTGTTGCCGAGGTGTTCCATGTTCGACCTGAATGACTTGCGTGAAGCTGCCCGCCTGGTACATGCCAGCGTGCCTGCCACTGCCCAGTACGCTTGGCCCCGGTTGGCGGAGCGACTGGGATGCGAAGTCTGGGTCAAACACGAGAACCACGCCCCGACCGGTGCTTTCAAGGTGCGCGGTGGATTGCTCTATGTGCAATGGCTGCAGGCCCAGAAGCCACAGGTTCGCGGCCTGGTCACTGCCACTCGTGGCAATCATGGGCAGAGCATGGCTCTGGCGGCGCGCAAGGCCGGGTTGCCGATCATTATCGTGGTGCCGCAGGGCAACTCTCGAGAAAAAAACGCGGCGATGCGTGCGCTGGGTGCGGAGTTGATCGAATACGGCGTCGATTTTGATCAGTCTCGGGAAGAAGCGGCCCGTCAGGCACAGATGCATGGCTATGAAATGGTACCGTCATTCCACCCGCAACTCGTTCGCGGAGTGGCCACCTATGCCCTGGAGTTGTTCGATGCGGTACAGAACCTGGATTGTGTCTATGTGCCGATCGGCATGGGCTCGGGAATCTGTGGGCTGATTCAGGCCCGCAACCTGCTGGGGTTGAGCACCGAAATCGTGGGCGTGGTCTCCAGCGCGGCCGATGCTTTTGCCTCGAGTTTCGAGCAAGGGCGCATCGTTACTACCGCGACCGCCGATACCTTTGCCGACGGTATGGCGTGCCGTATTCCTGTGCCCGAAGCATTCAAGCTGGTTTACCAGCATGCCGCGCGCATCGTACGGGTGAGCGATGAAGAAGTCGCTCAGGCTATGCGCATCTATCACGAAGATACCCATAACACAGCTGAAGGCGCTGGGGCTGCCGGCCTCGCTGCCCTGATCCAGGAGCGCGATCGCCAGCAAGGGCGCAAAGTGGCGGTAATCTTGAGTGGCGCCAATATCGACCGGCAACGTTATGCGCAGGTCTTGGCGGGTGACTGAAAAATTCTGAATTGATCAATAGGAAAAAATGCTATCTTAATTTGATAGCATTTTCCGATGAACAATCGATACCGCAGAATCCTCGAGAGTATTTTTCGCTCACCTACAAGCGCCAGTCTGGCGTTCAGCGACATTGAAGCGCTGGTGCTGTATTTAGGCGGGCAAGTTCTGCAGCGTGAAGGTTCCAGGGTCAAGCTGGTTCTAGGTGCAGAGCAATGGCGTTGCCATCGCCCCCACCCCGGTAAAGAGACCAAGCGATATCAAGTAGAAGAAGCCCGCGAATTTTTGCTGCGGGCAGGAGTTCAGCTATGAACGCGATGAACTACAAGGGCTATAACGCTCGAGTCGAGTATGACCCTCGTGACGACATTTTCGTCGGTCGGGTGCTGGGGGTGCGTGACATTATTAGTTTCCACGCCAGCTCTGTGAGCCAGTTACATGAAGCATTCCACCTGGCACTGGACGATTATCTTGCAGATTGTGCGGAGCGAGGCGTGCTCCCTGAGCGTCCAGCCTCGGGCAAAGTCATGTTGCGCATTCGCCCTGAGGTGCATGCCGCTGCGACGATCGCCGCGAAATCTGCAGGCAAAAGTCTCAATCAATGGGCGGATGAGGTTTTTGCGCGTGCAGCCCAGTTCTGACAGACCGGGGTAAAGGCAAGGCAGTTTTTCCAGTACAGCGCCCGTGTTTCCGCTTTAATAGCGCCTGCCTTCAACGCTGCCTATGGAATGCCCCATGCCTTTCTCCAATGGATTTCTTCTCAGTCTTTCCTTATGCCTCGATATCGGCATTGCCAACATCGCCATGATCACCCTGGCCATGCAGCGTGGGTTCTTCCAGGGCTTCTGGTTGGGGTTGGGTACGTGCGTCGGTGATCTGGTCTACGCAGTGGCTGCGCTGGTCGGGATGACCGTGTTACTGCAATTTGAGACGGTGCGCTGGGTGCTGTGGCTGGGCGGATCACTTTTGCTGGTGTGGTTTGCCGTGAAGATGCTGTTGGCCGCCTGGCGCGGTGACGGCCAGGTACAAGCGGGGCAGGTGGTTGTGGAGTCGTTCTGGCGTGAGTTTCTGCGCGGGATTTTCCTGGCCATGTCATCACCGACGGCGATCCTCTGGTTTGCGGCTGTAGGCGGGGTGCTGATCTCCCGTTCCGGTGGTGGCAGTCTGATTGAGGCGGGTCTGTTTCTGTCAGGTTTTTTTGCTGCAGGACTCATCTGGTGCCTGTCGCTGTGCTTGATCGCCAGTCATGGTGGACGACTGCTGGGCAATCGACTGCTGACGTGGTCCTATCTGCTTTCAGCGGCGATTTTCTGTTACTTCGCCGTCTATGTAATTGTTTCCGGCTATCGGGAATTCATCCTTGCCGTGCCTGCCGCCACAGCGGGTCTATAATCATTCGGGGTGCCCATTTGCAGGCGCCGACAGGCCGGAGGATCTTCGAGATGAAAGGTCTGGATGCAAAGAAAATGGCCAAGAAAAAGCCCCTCAGAACCATTGATGAAAAACGCGCCGCCAAACGCGCCAAGCGCTCGGCCAACAGTGGATTCCTTCCATGACATCCACAAGGAGCCCCGCAAGGGGCTCCTTGTGGTTTCCAGGTGCCGCGTTTTTCCCGGCGCAAAAGTTTTCCAGCAGCGTTGTCGATTTTTCCAGCAGCCATTCGACCATCTGTGAACGCACCGATTTGCTCGGTGCCTGGCACTCATCGAATCTGTGAGGATAAGATCATGAGCAGCACTGCCGAAAATGAAGTACGCCAACTCATCGAACGCTGGATACCTGCCGTTCGTGCGCGAGACATCCCTGCCATTCTCGCCCCATATACCGAAGACATCGTTGCATTCGATGCGGTCAAGGAATTGCAATTCAAAGGCAAGGCAGCTTATCGCGACCACTGGCAAGCCTGTATGGAGCACTGTCCCGGCGACATGATCTTCGAGATGGAGCAACTGCAGGTTCATGCCAGCGCCGACCTGGCTTTTGCCCACTGGCTGGTCCGCTGTGGTCCGGCCAGCGATGAGAGTGGCGAAGACAAGAGCTGCTACATGCGCGCCAGCGCCGGTTACAAGCGCATCGATGGGCAATGGATGGTTGTTCATGAGCATTGGTCGGCACCTTTCGACATGGAGACCGGTGCTGCGTTGTTCTCGCTCAAGCCTTGAGTCGAACACTTTCGAAAACGTGACCAAAGGCGCCTGCTGCAGCGGCGCGACTTGCAGCCATGTTGGCATTTGCGCTGGAGAAGACGATGAAATACCTATGCCTGGTCTATTGTGAAGAAGGTCTGCTGCACAGCTTGCCCGATAGCCCCGCCGATGCCGAGTGCATGGCGTATGCCGAAGCGATCCAGGGAACTGGGCGGATGCTCGCCGCCGAGGCGCTCAAGCCCGTGCAGACTGCCACCACGGTGCGTGTCCGGGGTGGGCATATGAGTTTGACCGACGGGCCGTTTGCCGAAACCAAAGAACAACTTGCGGGCTTCTATCTGGTAGATGCCCGTGACCTGAATGAAGCCCTGAACATTGCCAGGGGTATTCCTGCCGCCAGAGTTGGCAGTGTCGAAGTGAGGCCGATCCGCGAGTTGCAACCTTGAGTCGAAGGAGAACAACAAGATGAGCCTTCACCCTCCAGGGGCTGCGCAGTATGAGCTGTCCCTCAGCCGATTGATTGATGCTCCACGTAGAAAAGTGTTCCGGGCCTGGACTGACCCGCAGTTGTTGGCCCAGTGGTGGGGGCCGAACGGCATGATCACCCCGGTGTGTGAAATGCAGTTGTGGGTAGGCGGGTTGTTTCGCACGGTAATGCAGGCGCCAGACGGTGCCGAGTACCCCAACCAGGGGGTGTTCCTGGAAATTCTTGCACCTGAGCGAATTGTTTTCACTGATGCTTTCGGGCCAGGCTGGGTGCCGTCGAGCAAGGCATTCATGACGGCGGTAGTGACCTTCGAGGATGTTCAAGGCAAAACCCAGTACACCGCACGCGCCTGGCACTGGAATGCCGCCGATTGCTTGACCCATGAAGAAATGGGTTTTCATCGCGGGTGGGGTGAAAGCCTGGACCGACTGGTGACTGTGGTGACCACGCAGATGCCGGACTGATGGCAACGCAGGCCCAGGTGCAGGCCGAGGTCGAGTCTGTTTATCAGCGAGAATCGCGGCGCATTCTTGCTACATTAATTCGTTTGCTGGGAGATTTCGACCTGGCCGAGGAGGCCATGCACGAAGCGTTTTTTGTTGCTGTCGAACGTTGGCAGCGCGATGGAATACCCGCCAGTCCAAGGGCCTGGCTGGTGTCCACCGGCCGCTTCAAGGCCATCGACGGATTGCGTCGGCGCGCTCGTTTCGACCGCACCCAGGCGCAGTTGATGATCGCCTTGGAGGCACAGCAGGAGGATGAGGTGAAAGACGAGGAGCTGGAAGATGATCGCCTGCGCCTGATCTTTACCTGTTGTCATCCGGCGTTGGCCGCCGATGCCCAGGTGCCACTGACCTTGCGTGAGGTCTGCGACCTGACCACCGAGGAAATCGCCCGGGCCTTTCTACAGAGCCCGGCCACTATTGCCCAGCGCATCGTGCGTGCCAAGGCGAAGATCCGTGATGCGCAGATTCCCTATCAAGTGCCGGCGCTGAACGAATTGCCGGAGCGCCTGGACAGTGTGCTGAGGGTCATTTATCTGGTGTTCAACGAAGGCTACTCGGCGTCCTCGGGCGACAACCTGATGCGCAACGACCTCAGTGATGAAGCGATTCGCCTGGGGCGGCTGTTGCAGCAATTGCTGCCAGACCCGGAAGTGCTGGGGTTGCTGGCGTTGATGTTGCTGCAGGCTTCGCGGCAGGACGCGCGCAGTGACGACAAGGGCGAATTGATTTTGCTCGATGAACAGGATCGCAGTCTTTGGAATCGCGCATTGATCGCCGAAGGCAGCGAGTTGGTGCAGCAGGCATTGCGAACGCGCCACTTCGGGGTGTATAGCCTGCAAGCTGCAATTGCTGCGGTGCATGCTGAAGCGGCCAGCGCAGAACAAACCGACTGGGAAGAAATTGTCGGCCTTTACGATGTATTGCTGCGGGGCTGGCCATCGCCTGTGGTGGAACTCAATCGTGCCGCTGCCTTGGCGTCACGCGATGGCCCCCAGGCGGGGTTACTGGCGGTGGACGCGATTTTGGCGCGAGGCCAGTTGCAGGACTATCACCTGGCCCATTGCGCCCGTGCTGAACTTTGTCGGCAACTGGGGCGCGTGGATCAAGCGCGCGCGGCCTATCAAACCGCGCTGAACCTAACCCAACAAGGTGCCGAGCGGCGCTTTATCGAACGCCGCTTGAGCCAGTTGTGAGGTTTAGCCGATGGTGATTGGCGGCGGGCTGACCAATTCCACTGTCTGTTGTTTACGCGGCGCGAGGATCTCAGCCTCGCCATCGACGACCAATTCGTCATTCTGATTGAACACCCGCGTGGCGATGCGCACTTTGAACTTGGGCAGTTTTTCCAGGATTTCCAGGCGCACGGTCAGGGTGTCGCCGAACTTGACCGGCTTCTGGAAGCTCATGGTCTGTCCCAGGTAGATGGTGCCCGGGCCAGGCAGTTCGCAGGCAACTGCGGCGCTGATCAGTGCACCGCTGAACATGCCGTGGGCGATACGCTCCTTGAACATGCTCTTGGCTGCGAACTCGGCATCCAGGTGGACGGGGTTGTGGTCACCGGACATCGCTGCGAACAGCTGGATGTCACGTTCTTCGACGGTCTTGCTGAAACTGGCAGTCTGGCCGACTTCAAGGGCTTCGTAAGGAGTGTTGGTGACCTGGGACATCGATTCGGTTCCTGCTAAGGGCGGGGAAACGGCCATTATTCACTGCGGGCAGGGCGGCACAGGGCCAACGCGTGCTCACACCAGTCAATGATCGCGGCCGTGACCTCGTCACGGTTGGTTTCGTTGAGCAGTTCATGTCGCGCTTTTGGATAAAGCTGCAACTGAACATGCTGGTTGCCGGCCAGGCGCAAGGCACCGGCCAGATCCTTGAGACGCTTGCCGGCACTGACCGGATCACATTCGCCGCCCATGACCAGGATCGGCAGGTTCGGATCGATCTGTTTGAGGTTGGCCGGTTGGCTGATTTGTTCAAGCCCCATCAGCAGGTCGATCCATAACCGGTTGGTGCAGCGAAAACCGCACAAGGGGTCGGCAATATAACGGTCGACTTCGGCAGTGTCGCGACTGAGCCAGTCAAAGGCTGTGCGAGTGGGTTTGAACGCTTTGTTGAACGAGCCAAAGGACAACCATTCGATCACTGCGCTGTGCCCCAGTGGTCCCTGACGCCAGGCCTCCAGGCGGGCGATCATGCAGGCCGCGCGGTACAGCGCCGGTGGCTGGAAATTCGAGCCACTGAGAATCGCACCTTGCAGGCTGGCGCCGTGGTGGATCAGATACGCTTGGGCAATGTAGCTGCCCATACTGTGGCCGAAAAGAAACACAGGGGTGCCAGGGAATTGCTGGCCGATGTGCTGGTTGAGCAGCCCGAGATCGTTGACCACGGCGCTCCAGCCATTGTGGCGAGCGAACAGCCCCTGGGTTCCGAGTTCGGCGGTACGGCCATGACCGCGTTGGTCATGGGCAATCAGGGCATAACCTGCAGCACTCAGGGCCTGGCCTAGGCGCTGATAGCGACCGGCATGTTCGGCCATGCCGTGGGCCAGCAGCACGACGGCCTTGATGGGCGTACTCGGCAGCCATTGGTAAACATAAAGGCTGCAGTGATCGCTGGCCGGTAGCCAGAACGCATCGTGGTGCATGGCGAGTCCTTGTGCGCACAGGTGAATGAATCAGCTCAGTGTATAACTCAAGCGCACAATCGAGAGGTCGCAATAAACAAGATTCATAATGTTAATGACAGTGCTTGGCATATTTGCCACCTGCGGCATACCTGCTACCGTCGGCACAACATCCTCTCGTCAAGCAGACAGAGGTCAGGAGCGGCCAAGGTATGAGGACAAGAATAAATGCAAGCTGATTTCTGGAATGACAAACGTCCTGCAGGTGTTCCGTCGAGTATCGACATGAATACTTACAAGTCTGTGGTCGAAGTATTTGAGCGCTCTTGCAAGAAATTCGCTGACCGTCCTGCGTTCAGCAACCTGGGGGTAACCCTGACGTATGCCGAGCTGGAGCGGCACTCCGCAGCCTTCGCCGCTTACCTGCAGCAACACACCGATCTGGAACCGGGCGACCGCATCGCCGTGCAGATGCCCAACGTGCTGCAGTACCCCATTGCCGTGTTCGGTGCCTTGCGCGCCGGACTGATCGTGGTTAACACCAACCCGCTGTATACCGCGCGTGAAATGCGCCACCAGTTCAAGGATTCCGGCGCCCGGGCACTGGTGTACCTGAATATGTTCGGCAAACTGGTGCAGGAAGTGCTGCCCGATACCGGCATCGAATTCCTCATCGAGGCGAAGATGGGCGAAATGCTGCCGACGGCCAAGGGATGGCTGGTCAACACCATCGTGGCCAAGGTCAAGAAGATGGTGCCTGATTACCATCTGCCCCAGGCTGTATCGTTCAAGACCGCTCTCGGCCAAGGCCGCGGGGTGGTACCGAAGCGCGTGTCGCTGAGCCTCGAGGATATCGCCGTACTGCAGTACACCGGCGGCACCACTGGCCTTGCCAAGGGCGCGATGTTGACCCATGGCAACCTGGTCGCCAACATGCTTCAGGTGCTGGCGTGTTTCTCGCAACATGATGAGGACGGTCAGCGGCTGATCAAGGAGGGGCAGGAGGTGATGATTGCCCCACTGCCGCTCTATCATATCTATGCCTTCACCGCGAATTGCATGTGCATGATGGCCACCGGTAATCACAACGTGCTGATCACCAACCCTCGAGATATTCCAGGGTTCATCAAAGAACTGAAAAAGTGGAAGTTTTCCGGGCTGCTTGGCCTGAACACCCTGTTCGTGGCGCTGATGAATCACCCGGAGTTTAAGAACCTCGACTTCTCTGCCCTGAAAGTCACCAACTCCGGTGGCACGGCTCTGGTCACCGCCACCGCTGAACGCTGGGAAAGTCTTACGGGCTGTCGCATTGTCGAAGGGTACGGCTTGACTGAAACGTCGCCCGTGGCCAGCGCCAACCCCTATGGCAAGCTGGCACGCCTTGGTACTGTCGGCATTCCGATGCCGGACACAGCGTTCAAGGTCATCGACGATGATGGCATTGAACAACCACTGGGGGAGCGCGGCGAACTGTGTATCAAAGGCCCGCAGGTCATGAAGGGCTACTGGGAGCAACCGCAGGCCACTGCCGAGGCACTGGACAGCGAGGGCTGGTTCAAGACCGGTGATATTGCCGTGATCGATCCGGATGGCTTCACCCGGATTGTCGATCGCAAGAAGGACATGATCATTGTTTCGGGCTTCAACGTGTACCCGAACGAGATCGAAGAAGTGGTCATGAGCCACCCTCAGGTGGTCAATTGCGCAGTGATCGGCGTACCGGACGAGCGCTCGGGAGAAGCCGTGAAGCTCTTCGTAGTGCCGCGAGATGGCAACGTCAGCGTTGAAGAGCTCAAGGCCTTCTGCAAAGCCAACTTCACCGGCTACAAAGTACCCAAGCAAATCGTCCTGCGTGACTCGCTGCCGATGACGGCAGTGGGCAAGATCCTGCGCCGCGAATTGCGCGACATTGCCTGAAGGCAAGTACAGCCGCCGGCTTCAAGCGGCAAGTGATGCAAGACGAACCAAGCCGTTCGGTATGCCGCTTGCCGCTTGAATTCTCTGCTTTAGTCTTTTTACTCTAAAAATGACCATTGAGTTATCAAGAGTCATTTTTGTGACTGTTTGGGCTTCTTTAGCTCTAGTCGACCGTTTGCAAAGCTGCTAATCTCGGCCCGCTTGTGATTTTCTGGTTTGCAATAAACCGTAATCTTATATCAATAATAATCGCATCGACTGCGGTGAAGAATTCGCTGGTGCTGGAGGAGTGGGCTTCCATGATCGAAAACTTTTGGAAGGATAAGTACCCAGCCGGGATTGCTACGCAAATCAATCCGGATGAGTACCCGAATATCCAGGCAGTATTGAAACAGTCCTGCCAACGCTTTGCTGACAAGCCAGCCTTTAGCAACCTGGGCAAAACCATCACCTACGGCGAACTGTACGAGCAGTCGGGGGCGTTTGCCGCTTACCTTCAGCAAAACACGGACTTGCAACCCGGTGATCGCATCGCCGTTCAACTGCCCAATGTGCTTCAGTATCCGGTTGCTGTGTTCGGCGCTTTGCGTGCGGGCCTGATCGTGGTCAACACCAACCCGTTGTATACCGCACGGGAATTGGAGCACCAGTTCAACGACTCCGGCGCCAAGGCGCTGGTGTGTTTGGCCAACATGGCGCACCTGGCTGAAAAGGTAGTGCCCAAGACCCAGATCAAACACGTTATTGTCACCGAAGTGGCCGATATGCTGCCACCGGTAAAACGTCTGCTGATCAACAGCGTGATCAAGTACGTGAAGAAAATGGTCCCGGCTTATCATTTGCCGAAGGCGGTCAAGTTCGTTGACGTGTTGCGTCAGGGCGCCGGCAAACCGGTGCAGGAAGCGAATCCTGACCGCAATGATGTTGCCGTGTTGCAGTACACCGGTGGTACCACCGGCGTTGCCAAAGGGGCGATGCTTACACACCGTAACCTTATGGCAAATATGCTGCAGTGCCGGGCGTTGATGGGCTCCAACCTCAATGAAGGTTGCGAAATTCTGATCACCCCGTTGCCGCTTTATCACATTTACGCCTTTACCTTTCATTGCATGGCAATGATGCTGATTGGCAACCACAACATCCTGATCAGCAACCCGCGCGATTTGCCGGCGATGGTCAAGGAATTGTCGAAGTGGAAGTTCAGTGGATTTGTCGGTCTGAACACGTTGTTCGTTGCCCTGAGCAACAACGAGAACTTCCGCAAGCTGGACTTCTCGGCACTGAAAATCACCCTGTCCGGTGGCATGGCCTTGCAGATGAGCGTTGCCGAGCGCTGGAAAGCGGTAACCGGTTGCGCCATTTGCGAAGGCTATGGCATGACTGAAACCAGCCCTGTGGCGACAGTCAATCCTGCCGAGCACAACAAGGTCGGCACCATTGGTATTCCAGTACCTTCGACCCTGTGCAAGATCGTCGATGACGCCGGTGTCGAGCTGCCGTTGGGTGAAGTGGGCGAGTTGTGTGTCAAGGGCCCGCAGGTGATGAAGGGCTATTGGCAGCGACTGGAAGCTACCAACGAGATTCTCGACAGTGAAGGCTGGTTGAAAACCGGTGATATTGCCCTGATCCAGCCCGATGGCTACCTGCGTATCGTCGACCGTAAGAAAGACATGATTCTGGTGTCCGGATTCAACGTCTATCCCAACGAGCTCGAGGATGTTCTGGTGGCACTGCCGGGTGTGCTTCAGTGTGCCGCTATCGGTGTGCCTGACGAGAAGTCCGGTGAGGTGATCAAGCTGTTCATCGTCGTACGACCAGGTGTCACGCTGACCAAAGAGCAGGTGATGGCGCACATGCGTGCCAATGTCACTGGCTACAAGGTGCCGCGCTTCATCGAGTTCCGGGATGCTCTGCCGACCACCAACGTCGGTAAGATCCTGCGTCGTGAACTGCGTGACGAGGAGCTGAAAAAGCTCGGTCTGAAGAAGATCGCCTGATAACGATCCTGTCACAGCAACCGGCGTTGCCGGAAAAAAGGGCCGCTTTGCGGCCCTTTCTCGTTTTGCCTTGGTTTCAGCGCAATTTCTCGAGCATTTGGTAGTACCACATGCCTGCCGCCAGCAACGGATTGCCCAGCACATCGCCCATCGGCACTTTGATGTGTTTGCAGCCGGCAAAGGTATCGAACTTCTCCAGCGTGCCGGTCAGTGCCTCAGCCATGATTTCACCCATGATGTGGCTGGTGGCAATGCCGTGTCCGGAATAGCCCTGGCAATACCAGACGTTGTCCGAGAGCTTGCCCAACTGCGGAATACGGTTGACCACGATGCCCATGGCGCAACTCCACTGGAACTCCAGTGGCACCCCTTTCAATGCCGGGAAGGTGCGCTCGATGCAGGGACGCAGCTCGCCGGCAATGTCACGCGAGTCACGACCTGAATAGTTGGCGCCACCCCCGAACAGCAGGCGACCGTCAGCCGTCATACGGTAATAGTCGAGAACAAAGCGGCAGTCATAAACCGCCAGGTCCTGCGGGTTGATTTGTGCTGCCAGCTCCCCGAGTGGGGCAGTGGTAACGATGCCGCCCATGGCCGGGAATATCTTGCCCTTGAGCTGACGCTTTTCCAGTTTGTGGTAGACATCACCGGCCAACAGGATCTGCTTGGCTTCGATGCGTCCCTGCGCAGTCACTACTGCCGGGTGATCACCGTGGACGATCTCCAGTACTTCGGAGTTTTCAAAGATCAGCGCACCAAGGCTGTGGGCTGCACGGGCTTCGCCCAGGCACAGGTTGAGCGGATGCAGGTGCAGGTTGCGCAGGTTCTTCAAGGCGCCGATGTACAGCGGGCTTTGCAGGTGTTTGCTGACCGCGTCGCGATCGAGCAATTGCACCTGATCACCCATGCCGCGGCGCTGGGCTTCGGCCTCAAAGGCCTGCAGTTCTTTCATGTGCGAAGCTTTCATTGCCGCATGCAAGTGACCGTGCTTGAGGTCGCATTCAATCCCGTAGCGAGCGATCCGCTGTTCGATGATCTGGTGACCACGCCAGCGCAATTGCCAGATGAAATCATCGACGTCGTCGCCAAGCTTTTCGCGCATCTGCTTGCGCATTGCCTCGTCACCGGAAAGGCTGCCAGTGACCTGGCCGCCGTTGCGTCCGCTGGCGCCCCAGCCAATGCGATTGGTCTCGACAACGGCGACCTTGAGGCCGCGCTCGGCCAGTTCGACAGCGCTGGCGACGCCTGTGAAGCCGCCACCAATGATTGCGACATCGACCTTCACGGTACCTTTGAGCGTCGGGTACTGGGTGGTGTCGTTGAGGCTGGCGGTGTAATAGGACGCACTGCGCTGGGCGGTGCTGGTGTTCACGGCTGCATTCATAAAAAATCCTTGGCGCAAAAATAAAAGGGCTCAGGCCTGGGTCAGGTACCAGCGCCAGTCCTGTTCGCCGACTTCGGCCATGAACTGTCGATACTCGGCGCGCTTGACCGCCAGGTACACCCCCAGAAACGCTTCGCCGAATGCCTCACGCGCCCACTCCGACGCTTCCAGCGCCTTGAGCGAGGCGAGCCATTCGGTAGGAAGCAGTTCCTTGGCCTGGGCATAGCCGTTGCCTTCGACAGGGGCGCCCGGGTCGAGCTGCTGACGAATGCCGCTGTGCACGCTGGCGAGAATGGCGGCCGCGGCCAGGTAAGGGTTGGCATCGGCGCCACAGATGCGGTGCTCGATATGACGGCTGTTGGCCGGGCCGCCTGGCACGCGCATGCTTACGGTGCGGTTGTCGACGCCCCAGGTCGGCGCCAGCGGTGCGTAGCTGTTGGCCTGGAAGCGGCGATAGGAGTTGGCGTTGGGGCAAAACAGCAGCAGCGAATCGAGCAGATGCTTGAGCATACCGGCCACCGACTGGCGCAGCAGTGGTGTGCCCGCCTTATCGTCGCTGGCGTAGAGGTTGTTACCTTGGGCGTCGGCCAGACTCACATGCATGTGCATGCCGGTCCCGGCGAGGTGATCGAACGGTTTGGCCATGAAGCAGGCCTGCATGCCGTGCTTGTGAGCCACACCTTTTACCAGGCGCTTGTAGCGTACAGCCTGATCCATGGCCAGCAAGGCATCGCCATGCTCCAGGGTGATTTCCACCTGGCCTGGGGCGTATTCGGAAATCGCTGTGCGCGCCGGAATGCCTTGGGCCTTGCAGGCACTGTAGAGATCGGCGAGGAACGGTTCGATCTGTTCCAGTTCGCGCAGGCCATACACTTGCGTGCCGCGCGGACGTCCGCCGTCGCTGTCCAGAGCGGGTTGCGGGCGCCCCTGATGGTCACGTTTCTGATCGAGCAGGTAGAACTCCAGTTCACAGGCCATCACCGGATGGTAGCCCTCGGCCTTGAGCGCATCGATCACCTTGACCAGCAAATGGCGCGGATCGGCGATGGTTGCTGGCATGCCTTCGCTAGGGTGCATGCTGACCTGCACCGCGGCGGTGGGAATCTGCCGCCAGGGTAAACGTACCAGGCTGTCTTCCAGGGGGTAGGCACGACAATCGATATCACCCACATCCCAGACCAAGCCGGAGTTTTCCACATCGTCGCCATTGAGGGTCAAGCCGAGGATGGTGCTGGGCAGTGGTCGGCCGCTTTCATACACCGCCAGCAGCTCTTCACGGTGCAGAAGCTTGCCGCGTGGTACGCCGTTGGCATCAAGAATGAACAGTTCGATCATCTCGATATCCGGGTTTTGTGCCAGGAATGTTCGGGCTTGCTCGATGGAGGCAAATTGCATGCAGTTCTCGCTCGCGCCATCAGGCGCACAGGACTGTTTCCGCTACGGGGCGACAGTCAAAGACAGGTAGGCCAAGGCTGGCCGATGAAATCAGTCTAAGGCGAGAAAAGTATCTGGTGGGCGGGCATGGCGGCAGTGCCACAAGGCCCAGAAAGCGAGAATAATGTGAACCAGCGGGTTTTCCCCAGAGCGAGCCCGTACCTTCGGAAACGAAGGGCGCAACAACGAACGGGGCTTACACAGGGGCGAAGTCATGCCGCGATACTCCCATGCCAGCGAAGGTTCATTAAATCAGCCTTTGTATACCTTCAGTTTGTCTGGCGCTAAACAATCATCGCGCCACCCTGACCGTGCCGAACGGGGGCAAATCTGCGACAATCGCAGCCCTTCCTATGCCGATCATGAAAAAGCAGGCTCACCTGCACGACTAAAAAGCGCCCATGACTGACCACGCTATCGATCAACTGTTGAAAAACCTCGACCATGCAATGATTGCCGAGCGTCATCGCCTGCGCCGGCAACTGCACGAAATACGCAAGCGCCCGGACGAGGCCAGGCTGGCTCAGTGGGTGGAAAAGGTCCAGGCGTCCTGCGCGCAGGTCAGCGCGCGCAAAGCCAGTGTGCCGAGCATCCGTTACGACGACAGCCTGCCGATTGCGGCCAAACGTGACGAAATCATGAAGGTTCTGGCCAAGCATCAGGTGCTGATCATTGCCGGCGAAACCGGCTCGGGTAAAACCACTCAGTTGCCAAAAATCTGCCTCGAACTCGGGCGTGGCCAGCATGGTTTGATTGCTCACACTCAGCCCCGGCGTATCGCGGCGCGCAGTGTAGCCGCACGCGTGGCCGAGGAATTAGGTACGCCGCTGGGCGCACTGGTGGGGTACCAGGTGCGCTTTGAAGACCAGAGTGACGCCAATACCCTGGTCAAACTGATGACCGACGGTATTCTTCTTGCCGAAACCCAGCACGACCGTTTTCTTGAGCGCTACGACACCATCATTGTTGACGAAGCCCATGAACGCAGCCTGAACATCGACTTCCTGCTCGGTTACTTGAAGACCTTGCTGCCACGGCGTCCGGACCTGAAGGTCATCATCACTTCGGCGACCATCGACCTCGAACGTTTCTCCAGGCATTTCAACGATGCGCCGATCATCGAAGTCTCGGGGCGTACTTATCCGGTGGACACCTGGTACCGACCGCTGACCAGCGAGCAGGACGAGGAAGGTAATCAGGTAGAAAACGATCTGACCGTTGACCAGGCGATTCTCGCCACACTCGACGAGATTGCCAGTTTTGAGCGTGGCCAAGGCAAGGGGCCTGGCGATGTGTTGGTGTTCCTGCCCGGTGAGCGCGAGATCCGCGATGCCGCCGAGATGCTGCGCAAGGCACAATTGCGACACACCGAGATCTTGCCGTTGTATGCACGCTTGTCGCCGGCCGAGCAGCAGAAGATTTTCCAGTCCCATCCGGGGCGACGCGTGGTGCTCGCCACCAACGTTGCGGAAACGTCGTTGACGGTGCCGGGTATCCGTTACGTGATCGACAGTGGTACTGCGCGGATCAGCCGCTACAGCTACCGCGCAAAGGTTCAACGCCTGCCGATCGAGGCGGTGTCGCAGGCCAGCGCCAATCAGCGTAAGGGCCGTTGTGGCCGGGTCGAGCCGGGCATTTGCGTGCGCCTGTACAGCGAAGAAGATTTCAATGCGCGGCCGGAATTCACCGACCCTGAGATTCTGCGCACCAACCTTGCTGCGGTGATCCTGCAAATGCTGCACCTGCGTCTGGGTGAGATCGACGCCTTCCCGTTTATCGAGCCCCCGGACGGCAAGGCCATCAGCGATGGCTTCAACCTGTTGCAGGAACTTTCTGCGGTAAACCGTGAGAACCAGTTGACCCCCCTTGGGCGTCAGTTGGCGCGCCTACCAGTCGATCCGCGCCTGGGGCGGATGTTGCTCGAAGGTGCCAAGCAGGGCAGCCTCAACGAGTTGTTGATTGTCGCCAGTGCCTTGTCGGTGCAAGACCCACGCGAGCGTCCACCGGAGCGCCAGCAGGCCGCCGACCAGGCGCATGCGCAATGGAAGGATGCCGACTCCGACTTCGCCGCTTTGGTCAACCTGTGGCGTGGCTTTGAAGAACAGCGTCAGGCCCTGACAGCCAGCCCGCTGCGTAACTGGTGTCGGAAGAACTTCCTCAACTATCTACGCCTGCGTGAATGGCGTGATGCTCATCGGCAACTGAGCCTGATTTGCCGCGAACTGCAGTTGAGCATCAACAAAGAGGCGGCCGATTACCAGAAGTTGCACAAAGCGATTCTTTCCGGCCTGCTCAGCCAGGTCGGCCATAAAACCGAAGACGGCGATTATCTGGGGGCTCGCCAACGACGCTTCTGGGTACATCCATCTTCGGGCCTGGGCAAGAAGCGCCCGCAGTGGATCATGAGCGCCGAGCTGGTCGAAACCACCAAGTTGTACGCGCGTATGGTAGCCAAGATCGAGCCGGACTGGATCGAACCGCTGGCAACCCATCTGATCAAGAAGAACCATTTCGAACCGCACTGGGAGAAGAAGCGCGGCCAGGTGGTGGCTTTTGAACAGGTGACGCTCTATGGCCTGATCGTGGTCGGTCGTCGTCCGGTGCACTTTGGTCCGATCGACCCGGTGATGTCCCGAGAATTGTTCATTCGTGAAGCGCTGGTCGGCGGCGAAATTCAGACGAAGGCCAAATGTCTGAGCGCCAACCGCAAGTTGCTCGAGCAGCTCGACGAGCTTGAGGCTAAAGCCCGGCGCCGCGACATTCTGGCCGATGAAGAAACCCTCTTCGGCTTTTATGAAGAACGTCTGCCGGCCGAGATTCACCAGACCGCAACTTTCGACAGTTGGTATCGGGTCAACAGCCAAAAAGATCCGCAACTGCTGATCATGCGCGAAGAAGACGTGCTTGCACGCGAAGCCAGTGAAGTTACCGCGGCGCAGTATCCAGATACCTTGCGCCTGGGCGACTTGACCCTGGCGCTGAGTTATCACTTCGAACCCAATCATCCGCGAGACGGTGTCACCGTGCGGGTGCCGGCGCCTTTGCTGCCTAGCCTGCCAGGCGAACGCCTCGAGTGGTTGGTGCCAGGTTTGGTCGAAGCCAAATGCATTGCCCTGGTGCGTAACCTGCCCAAGGCGCTACGCAAGAATTTCGTGCCGGTGCCGGACTTCGTCAAGGCAGCCCTGCAACGCCTGACTTTTGCCGAAGGCTCGTTGCCTCAGGCTCTGGGGCGGGAATTGTTGCGCATGACCGGGGCACGGGTCAGCGATGAAGCCTGGGCTGAAGCCGCCGGGCAGGTGGACAATCACCTGAAGATGAACCTGGAAGTGGTCGATGCCCACGGCAAGTTTCTTGGTGAAGGTCGCGACCTGACCGAACTGACCGCACGCTTTGCGGCTGCCAGTCAGGCTGCACTGGCTGTGCCGCAGACCGAAAAGAGCCAGCAGCCGGTCCAGGCCAAGGCCTTTGCTCAGGTTGCCGAAACCGTCCAGCAAAAGATCGCCGGTCTTTCCATGACGGTTTATCCGGCGTTGGTGGAAGAAAACGGGACGGTCAAGGAAGGACGCTTCTCAACCCTGGCCGAAGCCGAGTTCCAGCACCGTCGCGCCTTGCAGCGCCTGCTTTTGCAACAACTGGCAGAGCCGGCCAAGTTTTTGCGTGGCAAGCTTCCCGGTCTGACCGAACTGGGCTTGTTGTATCGCGAGTTGGGGCGCGTCGACGCGTTGGTGGAGGATATCCTTCTGGCCAGCCTCGACAGCTGCATTCTGGAAGGAGAAAGCAACTTGCCTCGCGATGGCGCGGGCTTGGCCTCGCTGGCCGAACGCAAGCGCGGTAGCTGGACCGAGCACGCGGAGCGACTGGCCCGCCTGACCCTGGAGATCCTCAAGCTCTGGCATGGCCTGCAAAAGCGCTTCAAGGGCAAGATCGACCTGGCCCAGGCTGTGGCGCTCAACGACATCAAGCAGCAGTTGAGCAACCTGGTTTATCCGGGCTTTGTCCGCGAAACCCCAGGGGTGTGGCTCAAGGAGCTGCCGCGCTACCTCAAGGCGGTTGAATTGCGCCTGGAAAAACTTGGCTCGCAGGTGCAGAAGGACCGGGTCTGGAGTGGCGAACTGAGCAACTTGTGGGCGCAGTACAAGGCTCGCGCTGACAAGCACGCTCAGGAAGGCAAGCGTGATGAACAGCTGACGGTGTACCGCTGGTGGCTGGAAGAGTACCGGGTTTCACTTTTTGCCCAGCAGTTGGGCACCAAGGTGCCGGTTTCTGACAAAAGACTCAGCAAGCAGTGGAGTCAGGTAGAAGCCTAAACCCCAGGAGTTGTGGCACACTTGGCCGATATTCGCCGCTGCCGTGCCATTGTTGCCGGCAGCAGCGCTTACTGAATGTGGTGCCCTGCAGCGGTCCCGCGTGCCGGGATAATTATGTGCAAGAGTTGGTACGTTAGTGCCAGCCAAGCGAATTGAACAGGCCGGTGCCCGTCAGGCATCGGCCCCTGAACAGAGGAACGACCGTGCATAACGTCGTCATCAGCGGCACCGGCCTGTACACCCCGGCCAACAGCATTTCCAACGAAGAGCTGGTGGAGTCTTTCAACGCCTATGTGCAGCAGTTCAACGCTGACAATGCTCAAGCCATCGAACGCGGTGAAGTGCAGGCGCTGGCTCCATCCGACGCCGCGTTCATCGAAAAGGCCTCGGGTATCAAGAGCCGTTTTGTCATGGACAAGGCAGGGATTCTCGATCCCCAGCGCATGAAGCCACGCTTGCCGGAACGCTCCAACGAAGAGCCGTCGATCCTCTGCGAAATGGCTGTAAAAGCAGCCGAACAGGCATTGCAACGCGCCGGCCGCAGCGCTGCCGATGTCGACGCGGTGATCGTTGCCTGCTCCAACTTGCAGCGCCCGTATCCGGCCGTTGCCATCGAAGTGCAGCAAGCTCTGGGTATCAACGGCTTTGGCTTCGACATGAACGTCGCCTGCTCCTCGGCCACTTTTGGTATTCAGACTGCCTGTAACAGCGTGCAGTTGGGCCAGGCTCGTGCGGTACTGGTCATCAGTCCGGAGATCTGCACGGGTCACCTGAACTTCCGCGACCGTGACAGCCACTTCATCTTTGGTGATGCGGCGACTGCGGTGTTGGTGGAACGCGCCGACCTGGCAACCTCTGCGCACCAGTTCGATATTGTCAGCACCAAACTGCTGACGCAGTTTTCCAACAATATCCGCAACAACTTCGGCTTCCTCAATCGCGCTGCCGAAGAGGGCATCGATTCCCCGGACAAACTGTTTGTCCAGGAAGGCCGCAAGGTGTTCCGTGAGGTCTGTCCGATGGTCGCTGAACTGATCGCTCAGCATCTGGCGGAAAACGCCATCGACGTGAATGACGTCAAACGTTTCTGGCTGCACCAGGCCAATCTGAGCATGAACCACCTGATCGTCAAGCGCCTGCTCGGCCGCGAAGCGCAGGAAGAAGAAGCACCGGTGATTCTCGACACCTACGCGAACACCAGCTCGGCAGGTTCAGTAATTGCGTTGCACAAGTACCAGGATGACTTGGCTAAAGGATCCCTGGGTGTGCTCAGTTCCTTCGGTGCTGGCTACTCGATCGGCAGCGTGATTCTGCGCAAGCGCTGAGTCTGATGTAACAAGCCGCACGTTTCGACGTCAATTGCGCACGTCCAGAATGAGGTGGCGATGTCGGCCGATAATGAAGCACGCTTGCTTGAGCGCCTGTTGCTCGCCGATCAACAGGCATTCAAGGAGCTGGTAACAACGTATCAGGGCGCCATGCGCGCCGTGGCCTATGCCATTCTAGGCAGCCGTCAGGCCGATGAAGCGGTGCTGGATGCCTGGCTGGCCGTGGTGCGTGGCCTGCCAGGTTTCCAGCGGCGTTCCAGTCTGAAAACCTGGTTGCTGACCATCACCGCAAACGCGGCCAAAAACCGATACAAACAAAATCGCCGCGAGGTGCTGCTCGATGACTTGCCTTCCCCGCATGGCACTATCGGCGACGCACGCTTCGCCAGCGATGGTCATTGGTTGGCGGCGCCTTCCTCGTGGCACGAAGACTCTCCGGAAGCACTGCTCAGTCAGGATGAACTGCGTGAATGCCTGGAACACACCCTGCTCAGTCTGTCGCAGTTGCAAAGTAGCGTTCTGATCCTGCGCGAACGTCAGGGGCTGGAACTCGAAGAAATTTGTAACCTTCTTGGTATCTCGCTCTCCAATGTTCGCGTCCTGCTGCACCGGGCAAGGTTGAAGGTCTTTGCCACTTTGGAACACTTCGAGGAGACGGGCCAATGCTGAGTTGCAAGGAACTGGTCGCCTGCTCAAGCGACTACCTCGACGGGCAACTCAGCCTCGGTGAAAAGCTGCTGGCTCGTCAGCACCTGCTGTTTTGCCGGAACTGCCGGCGATTCCTCAGGCAGATGCGGGTGACCCAAGCGACGATCAAGGCTATGCCGGAGGCGCCGGTAGACGATGTTGATGAAATCGTCCAGCGGATGACGAAAGCGCAGCCACCTCACGAGGCTCCCTGAAAACCCTGCTGGAAGGCTCTGCAATGGGGCTTTTCGGCTTATTCGCATTCGAAGTAAAAAGTTCCCCTGTCATAAAAGATTTATATAAAAGCCACTGATCTGACACACCTCCCCGCCAAGATTCCTCCCCAGCACAAGTGGCCCAAGCCGCGTGTTTTTCCAACATTATCAAGACCATAAAGTAGGGGAGCTTCTTCGATGATCCGTAAGCACTTCGCAGGTTTCGCAGCCAGCGCCTTGGCAATGGCCGTTACCGCCCAGGCTTTCGCGGGTACCGTGACTACCGACGGCGCCGATATCGTAGTCAAGACCAAAGGTGGCCTCGAGGTCGCTACCACCGACAAGGAATTCAGCTTCAAGCTGGGCGGTCGAATCCAGGCTGACTACAGCCGTTTTGACGGTTTCTACACCAACAACGGCAACACTGCCGACGCCGGTTACTTCCGTCGCGCCTACCTGGAACTGGGCGGTGTGTTGTACACCGACTGGGCCTACCAGATTGCTTACGACTTCTCGCACAACTCCGGCGGCGACAACCGTTCCGAAGACGGCTACTTCGACGAAGCCTCGTTGGCCTACAACGGCTTCAAGCCAGTTTCGATCAAGGTGGGTCGTTTCGACCCCGAGTTCGGTCTGGAAAAAGCCACCAGCTCCAAGTGGGTAACCGCCCAGGAGCGTACCGCTGCTTATGATCTGGTCGACTGGGCCAACGCGCACAACGGCGGTATGGGCCTGCAGGCATCCGGTAACGCCGGTGACTCGCTGTACGGTTCGGTAGGTGTATTCGCCAAGGACGCCACCAACCAGGACGAGGATGGTGACAGCACCAAGCAGTTCAACCTGCGCGGTGTCTTCGCGCCGATGCACGAAGCCGGCAACGTCCTGCACTTCGGTATCAACTACGCTCAGCGCGACCTTTCCGACACCGCCTTTGATGGTCGTATCCGCAGCCGCCTGGGCATGCGCGGTGTGAGTACCGATGGTGGACAGGATGCTGGCAGCAACGGCAATCGCCTGGTGCTGGGTGGCGCCAACAACACCCCGGCCGGTGCATTCGACACCGACAAGGCCTGGAACCTGGAAGCTGCATGGGCCATGGGCCCATTCTCGGTACAGGGTGAATACATCAAGCGTGACACCCAGGCCGACGACGATGCGTTCAGCGACATCAAGTCTGAAGGCTACTACGGTCAATTGGCTTACACCCTCACCGGTGAAGCGCGTGGCTACAAGCTTGGCAAGTTCGACGCGATCAAGCCGTCGAACAAGCAGATCGGTGCCTGGGAGCTGTTTTACCGCTATGACCACCTGAGCGTCGATGATGACAACGGCGCATTTGCCGACATTGGCGATGTCGAAGCCAAGGTGCACAACGTGGGCCTGAACTGGTACGCCAACGAGTCGATCAAGCTCAGCGGCGTCTATGTCAAAGCCAAAGTCGACAACGCTCAGAACGCTGCCGGCGACGACAGTGGCGACGGTTTCGTAATGCGCGCGCAATACGTGTTCTAAGCAGCACCGCTCCTTATCCGTTAGATCTTCAGCCCCGCACACGCGGGGCTTTTTTTCGTCGGTGTGACGAGGCAGACTGCAGCAATGCCTATCCATATCCTGTCACAGCTTGCCGAGCTCACACCTGCCACCTGGGATACCCTGGTGCCGGGCGAACAGCCTTTTTTGCGTCACGCTTTCCTGAGCAGCCTGGAGGACAGCGGCAGTGTCAGTAAGCACACGGGCTGGATACCGGTCCATCGGGTGTTTGCCGATGCTTCTGGCCACCTGCAGGCCGCTATGCCGTGCTATGTGAAGTCTCACTCTTTCGGTGAGTACGTGTTCGATCACGGCTGGGCAGATGCCTGTGAGCGGGCGGGCATTGCCTATTACCCGAAACTGCTGTGCGCCGTGCCGTTCTCGCCCGTATGTGGCCCACGCCTGCTTGGCGATCCCAGCGTGGCGGCTGAACTTGTGGAGCAGCTTGCCGAAGATTTGCCTGGGTTGGGGTTGTCCGGTGCGCATATCAACTTTACCGACGATATGGGTGACGCGGTGATGCACGGCCGCGAAGGATGGATGGAACGCCTGGGGTGCCAGTTTCACTGGCGCAACCAGGGTTACCGCGACTTTCAGGATTTTCTCGACAACCTTAGTTCACGCAAGCGCAAACAGATGCGCAAGGAGCGTGAGCAGGTTGCGGGGCAGGGCATCGAGTTTCGCTGGTACCGGGGCGATGAACTGAGTGAAGCGCAGTGGGATTTTGTTTTTGCCTGTTACGCCAACACCTATGCAGTGCGTCGTCGTGCGCCGTACCTGACCCGGTCATTCTTCAGTTTGCTGGCCGAGCGTATGCCTGCAGCGATTCGTGTGGTCATGGCCCGTCAGGCAGGGCGTGATGTAGCCATGGCTTTCAGCCTGGTAGGCGGCGACAGTCTCTACGGTCGTTACTGGGGGTGTCTTGATGAGTTTGACCGGTTGCATTTCGAGACCTGCTTCTACCAGGGCATGGACTTTGCCATTGCTGAAGGCTTGCAGCGCTTTGATGCGGGGGCGCAAGGCGAGCATAAGCTGATCCGTGGGTTCGAGCCTGTGATTACCCGCTCATGGCATTACTTGTTGCACCCGGGGTTGCGCCGCGCCGTGGAGGCGTTTCTCCACCAGGAGCAGGCAGAGGTGCTGGCCTATGCCGAAGAGGCACGCACGGCGCTGCCTTATCGGCGGGCTGGATAGCAGGAGAGCAGTTGTTGTGCAGGCGATTCAATCGATCCCGACAAACCCTCCGGTCTGGTGATGCCACAGGCGTGCATACAAGCCTTGGTGCGCCAGCAGCTCGGTATGGCTGCCCATCTCGGCGATGCGGCCTTTTTCCAGCACGACCAGGCGGTCCATGCGGGCGATGGTCGAAAGACGGTGGGCAATGGCGATCACCGTCTTGCCCTGCATCAGCGTCTCGAGGCTTTCCTGGATGGCGGCTTCGACTTCCGAGTCCAGCGCTGACGTGGCTTCGTCCATGATCAGAATCGGCGCGTTTTTGAGCAATACCCTGGCGATCGCAATGCGCTGACGCTGGCCGCCGGAGAGTTTAACCCCTCGCTCACCCACGTGTGCATCGAATCCCGTACGCCCCTGGGCATCGGATAATTGCGGTATGAACTCATCGGCACGGGCGCGGCGCACGGCTTCCCAGAGTTCTTCTTCGCTGGCATCCGGGCGCCCGTACAACAGGTTCTCGCGGATCGAGCGGTGCAGCAGTGAGGTGTCCTGGGTGATCATGCCGATCTGGGCACGCAGGCTGGCCTGGGACACTTGGGCAATGTCCTGGCCGTCGATCAGGATCCGTCCGTTATCAAGGTCGTACAGGCGTAGCAGCAGATTGACCAAGGTCGACTTGCCGGCACCGGACGGGCCGATCAGACCGATTTTTTCCCCGGGGCGGATGTCCAGGCTCAGGTCGTCGATAATTCGATGGCCTTTGCCATAGTGGAATCCGACATTCTCGAACTTGACTGCGCCGCGTTCGACTTTGAGCGCTGGAGCGCCGGGTTTGTCGGTCACGCTTACCGGCTGGGCGATGGTCTGCAAGCCATCTTGGACCATGCCGATATTTTCGAAGATGCCGTTGACCACCCACATGATCCAACCCGACATGTTGACGATTCGAATGACCAGGCCAGTGGCCAGGGCAATGGCGCCGACCGTGATCAGTGACTGTGTCCACAGCCACAGGGCAAGCCCCGTGGTGGTAACGATCAACAGACCATTGAGGCTGGTGATGACCACATCCATGCTGGTAACCACGCGGGCAGCCAGTTGGGTTTTTTCGGTCTGTTCGCTGATCGCCTCGCGCGCGTATTGTTGTTCGAAGTCAGTGTGGGCAAAGAGTTTGAGCGTGGCGATGTTGGTGTAGCCGTCGACGATGCGGCCCATCAGTTTGGAGCGCGCATCTGAAGAAATCACGGCGCGGGCTTTGACCCTGGGTACGAAATAGTAGAGCGCGCCGATATAGCAGGCGATCCAGCTTATCAGTGGCAGCATCAAGCGCCAGTCCGCCTCCGCAAACAGCACCAGCGAGCTGATGGCATAGATCAATACATGCCACAGGGCATCAACCGCTTGTACGGCGGAGTCGCGAAGGGAGTTGCCGGTCTGCATGATGCGCTGGGCAATACGACCGGCAAAATCGCTCTGGAAGAAGTTAAGGCTCTGCTTGAGCACATACGTGTGGTTTTGCCAGCGGATCATGCTGGTCATGCCGGGGCTGATGGTCTGGTGCACCAACAGATCGTGCAGACCGACGAACACTGGCCGCAGAAGAAGAGCTACCACCAGCATCCAGATCAGCTCGTTGGCATGCTCGCTGAAGAAGTTGACGTTGGGAGTGCCCTGGGTCAGATCGATGATTCGACTCAGGTAACTGAACAGCGCCACTTCGATCAGCGCACCGATCAGGCCAACCACCAACAGCGCTGCAAAACTGGGCCATACCTGGCGCAGGTAGTACAGGTAGAAGGGCAGCACTGTACTGGGTGGCGCAGCGCTGGGTGCTTCACGAAATATATCGATCAGCCTTTCAAAACGGCGGAACAGCATGAAAACCTTAACTCCTGTTCATAGACCCGCAGGCCTTGGCTCACGTCCCTGTGAGGCTCGGGGTCAGTCGATACGCTTGGCCGACTTGATGAATACCGGATCGACCGGCACATCACGCATACCGCGCTTGACGGTGGTTGGTGAGTTGACGATCTGATCGACCACATCCATGCCTTTGACCACTTTGGCGAAAACTGCGTAACCGGCATCACGGCCCGGATCGAGGAAGGCGTTGTCGGCTACGTTGATGAAAAACTGGCTGGTAGCCGAGTTCGGGTTCGATGTGCGGGCCATCGACAAGGTGCCGCGTGTGTTGTGCAGACCGTTGCTGGCTTCGTTCCTGATCGGCGACTTGGTTTCCTTCTGCGACATCTGCTCGGTGAAGCCACCCCCCTGGACCATGAAGCCCGGAATCACCCGGTGGAAGATGGTGTTGTTGTAGAAGCCGCTGTCCACGTACTCCAGAAAGTTCTTGCTGCTGATGGGCGCCTTGACCGGATCCAGTTCTACTTCAATCTGGCCAAAGCTGGTGTCGAGCAGTACATGGGGCGCTTTATCGGCCGCCATCAGGCTGGTGGCGAAGACGACCGAGCAGGTGGCGAGCAGGAGTTTTTTCAGCATGGGCTCAATGTTCCTTGAGGGGTGGTCGACGCTGCCAGAAATTGCAGCAGCGTCTGATTGAATACATGGGGTTGATCCAGCGGCGTAGCGTGCCGGGAATCTTCGATGACCGCCAGTCGCGCCTGAGGTATCAGGCGCACATAACGCTCCTTGAGGAGTACCGGGGTGTAATCCTGGTCAGCGCTTATGACCAGGGTAGGACAGCGGATCTGCCCCAGGCGTTCGCTGACGCCCCAACCGACAATGGCATCGAAGCTGGCCAGATAGGCACGCTTGTCGTTCGTCGCCCAGCGCTGGGCCATCTTGCGGCGCAGGTCCGCCTGCTCCGGTTTGGGGAATAGTCGCGCCGCCAGGCCTTTGCCAATCGTTTCAAGGCTGAGCATCCGGGCCAGGGTCCAGCGCTTGGCCCACCAGATCCAGTCCTGGCGGCTACGACGCTTGACCTCCGGTGCGCTGTTGACGATGCACAGGCTGCGCAGCGACTCAGGGTGATCAACGGCGAATTGAAAGCCGACCATACCGCCCATGGACAGCCCCACCAGATGCACCGGGCCGGTCTGCAGTTGCTCGAGCAGGGCCAGCAGGTCGGCGCTGAAACTGGCGATGCTGTAGCGTTCGCGCGGTTTGTCGGAGCGGCCATGGCCACGGATGTCCATCAGGATCACCCGGTAATGGCGAGCAAGCGCGGGCACCTGCATTTCCCAATCCTGGCAGCTGGAACCCAAGCCGTGCAGCAATACCAGTGGCTCGCCCTGGCCGTATTCCTCGTAGTGCAGCGAGCAACCTTCGTGTTCGAAATAGGCCATGGGCGTGATTCCTGTCAGGCTTGGGCGGGGGCGGCGAAGGGCACGTCCAGTGGCGCGGTATCGAAATTGCGCAGCAAATCGATGAGAATCTGCGTGGCCGGGCCCAAGGGTTTGTCCTTGTTGGAGTAAAGGTAGAACAGTGGATGGCGACTGCCACCCTGATCCAGTGGCAGCGGTTTGAGCACGCCTTCGCGCAACTCGCGTTCGATCAAGTGACGGGGTAGCCAGGCAAAGCCCAAGCCACTGCTGACGAATGTCGAGGCGGTCGCCAGGCTACCGACGGTCCAGCGCTGTTCAGCGCCGAGCCAGCCGACATCGCGCGGTTGCGCCCGACCCGAATCACGGATGACCACTTGCAGTTGGCTTTCCAGGTCCTGGAAGCTCAGTTCACGACCCAGACGGTGCAGGCTGTGCTCGGGGTGGGCGACAGCGACGAACTCCACTGAACTGAGTTCAGTGCCCAGGTAGCCGGAAATATTGAAGCCGCTGATGGCAAGGTCAGCGATGCCCTCATGCAGCACTTCTTCAACGCCCGACAGTACTTCCTCGCGCAGACGTACACGACAGCCACGGCTTTGCGGCATGAAGGCGCTCAAGGCACGGACCAGGCGGGCATTGGGATAGGCAGCATCCACGACCAGACGGACTTCGGCTTCCCAGCCTTGTTCCATGTGATGGGCAAGATCTTCCAGCTGGCTGGCCTGCTTGACCAGTTGCCGGGACCGGCGCAGCAGCACATTTCCAGCCTCGGTCAGCACAGCTTTGCGACCATCGATACGCAGCAGCGGCACCCCTAGTTGATCCTGCATGCGTGCGACGGTGTAGCTCACGGACGATTGCGAGCGATGCAGCGCTTCGGCCGCCTGGGCAAAGCCACCGTGGTCGACCACCGCTTGCAGGGTTCGCCACTGATCCAGGGTAACGCGTGGCGCTTTCATCTTCGGCTCCTGTTGTCCTAAGCTGGCGCTCTTTCATGGAGAGCGTCGTATGAAGAAATGTTGTGCTGTATTGCTGGCCCTGCTTCCACTCACCGCGATGGCATACCCAATCGAGGTAGAAAAGAATCTCGAGGGCGTCAAACTCGACTACAACACCTATGACACCGACTACGACATGGGCTCGATGACCTTGAACAACTACGGCGACGTTGCCGCCCAATGCACGGTGCGTTTTCGCAACGGCCCGGAGGCTCCGCGGGTGCGCCGGGTGCTGGTGGAAGCCAAGCAGAGCAAGGACGTCACCGCCAAATTCAACCGCAAGATCATCAAGTTGCGCATCGACCTCAGTTGCAAACCGCAATAGCCTTGCTGTGAATGAGGGTAGTGCACAGGCACAATAAAACAAATTAACTGATAGATTGCACCCAGATTTTACGCTTTTTAATCGATCGGTTACTGAATAATCTTACCTCCATTGACTTACCGCATTCGCCGATGGAGGCAACCCATGTCCCGTGTACTCGTTATCGAAAGCAGCGCCCGCCAGCAGGGCTCGATCTCCCGGCAACTGACCGCTGATTTTGTCAGCCAGTGGCAAGCTGTCCATCCGGCCGACCAGGTCGCCCTGCGCGACCTGGCCGTGAATCCGGTGCCGCATCTGGATGCCAACCTGTTGGGCGGCTGGATGAAGCCTGAGGACCAACGTAACGCAGATGAACTGCAAGCGCTGGCTCGCTCCAACGAGTTGACCGACGAAGTGTTGGCCGCCGATGTGCTGGTGCTGGCAGCACCGATGTACAACTTCACCATTCCGAGCACCTTGAAGGCTTGGCTGGACCACGTGCTGCGCGCTGGCGTTACCTTCAAATACACCGAGACCGGTCCCCAGGGCCTGCTCACCGGTAAAAAGGCTTACGTTCTCACTGCCCGGGGCGGTATCCATGCCGGAGCCACGAGCGATCATCAGGAACCATACCTGCGTCAGGTGATGGCGTTTATCGGTATTCACGATGTGACCTTCATTCACGCCGAGGGCCTGAACCTGGGGGGGGACTTCCACGAGAAAGGCCTGAATCAGGCCAAGGCCCAGCTGGCTGCAGTGGCCTGATCGAACTGAATTTTCCCGCCTGACACCTGTTGCTCCTTTGGGTGTACCTGCCCGGTCAATGACCGGGCTTTTTTGTGGTTCTTTACGCAATCCCCAGGAGTATTATCTTGGGGCTGGGCTGGGCTGGGCTGGGCTGGGCTGGGCTGGGCTGGGCTGGGCTGGGCTGGGCTGGGCTGGGCTGGGCTGGGATTTGATTGGGGGCTTATCCATTCAATGCGGCGCCGCTGTTGGCCCCTTCCGCCCTTACGGCGGGTCCCTTTTGTCTTGGCAAAAGGAACCAAAACCGCTCGCTCCTGCATACGGCCCTACGCTGCGCTTCGGGTCCCCTCGCTACGGCACCTTCCAGGGCCACGCGGCCTACGACTTGCTACGCCAAGTCTACGTCTCGCGTCTTCGGCTAACGCCGAAGGTGCTGCGCACCGCCCCTACAGGCACCTCCACTCGGCCTTCTGAAGTCGCACTCTGCGGCGCCTGAGCTGACGTGCAACAAGATCAAGAGCGTGAGGAGAGCGGGTCACCCACCCACCCCAATCAGAGGGGTATAGCCCCCGGGATTACTTGAAGACCCTTTTTTATGTGTGCTGTCCGGCAGTTGCCGCAGATACCGCGAACGGCTAAGGTCGCCGCCTCTACTGCAAGGGGCACCCATGGGCTATTTATTGATCGTTGCACTGATCCAGGCGTTTTCTTTTAGTCTGATCGGTGAGTACCTGGCTGGCCACGTTGATAGCTATTTCGCCGTGTTGGCGCGGGTGGTGCTGGCTGGACTGGTATTTTTGCCATTGACTCGCTGGCGTCAGGTCGAGCCGCGCTTCATGCGCTCGATGCTGTTGATTGGCGCGCTGCAATACGGCATCACCTATGTTTGTCTGTACTTGAGCTTCCGGGTGCTTACGGTGCCGGAAGTCCTGCTGTTCACCATTCTCACACCGCTGCATGTGACCCTGATTGAAGATGCTTTGAACCGTCGCTTCAATCCCTGGGCGCTGGTGGCGGCTCTGGTGGCCGTGGCGGGCGCGGCGGTGATTCGTTTTGATCGGATCAGCCCGGACTTTTTCATGGGCTTTTTGCTGCTGCAGTTGGCCAACTTCACCTATGCCGCCGGTCAGGTACTGTACCGTCACCTGATCGCTAGAAATCCCAGCGACCTGCCGCATTACCGGCGTTTCGGTTACTTCTACCTGGGTGCCTTGTTGGTGGTGCTGCCTGCGTTTGTGGCGTTCGGCAACAGCCAGCACCTGCCAAGCACCGACGTGCAATGGCTGGTGCTGCTGTTTTTGGGTCTGTGCCCGACGGCATTGGGCTTGTACTGGTGGAACAAGGGCGCGTGTCTGGTTTCCGGCGCGACCCTGGCAGTGATGAACAACCTGCACGTACCGGTGGGGCTGCTGCTCAACTTGCTGATCTGGAATCAGCACGAGCCCCTGGGCAGGTTGTTCATCGGCGGGGCGGTGATTCTGGCGTCCCTATGGCTCGGCCGTCTCGGCACTCAGCGTCCGTTGCAGGCTGGGTTGGGAAGACGGTAACAGGCCGGCACGCAGGTCGTTGCCGCTAGGTTGCTGGTACAGGCTCAGGCCGAATTCCGGCATCACTGCCAACAGGTAGTCGAAGATGTCGCCCTGGATGCGCTCGTAGTCAGCCCATGCGGTGGTGCGGGTGAAGCAGTAGATTTCCAGCGGCACGCCCTGGGCGGTGGTGGCCATTTGGCGGACCATGCAGGTCATGTTCGGCTGGATTTCCGGGTGGCTCTGCAGGTAGGCCAGGGCGTAGGCGCGGAAGGTGCCGATATTGGTCATGCGCCGACGGTTGGCCGACAGTTCGGCGACATTGCCCTGTGCTTCGTTCCAGGCCTTGAGTTCGGCACGCTTGCGGGTGATGTAGTCGGACAACAGCCGAACCTGGCTCAGGCGTTCTTCTTCGGCGTTGTTCAGGAAACGCACGCCGCCGGCGTCGATGAACAGGCTGCGCTTGATACGTCGGCCGCCGGACTGCTGCATGCCGCGCCAGTTCTTGAACGACTCGGACATCAAGCGCCAGGTGGGGATGGAGACGATGGTCTTGTCGAAGTTCTGCACCTTGACGGTATGCAGGGTCATATCCACCACGTCGCCGTCGGCACCGACCTGCGGCATTTCGATCCAGTCGCCGACGCGCAGCATGTCGTTGCTGGTCAGTTGCACGCTGGCGACGAACGACAGCAAGGTGTCCTTGTACACCAACAGGATCACCGCCGACATTGCACCCAGGCCCGACAGCAGCAGCAGCGGCGAGCGGTCGATCAAGGTGGCAACAATGACGATCGCGCCAAATATGAACAGGACCATCTTCGCCAGTTGCACGTAGCCCTTGATCGAGCGCGTGCGGGCATATTCAGTGCGGGCGTAGATGTCCAGCAGGGCATCGAGCAGTGCACTGATCGCCAGCACCAGGAACAGGATGGTGAACGCCAGTGCTACGTTGCCGAGGAAATGCTGGCTGGTGCTGCTGAGCTCCGGCACCAGTTTGAGCCCGAATTGCACAACCAGTGACGGGGTCATTTGCGCCAAACGGTGGAAAACCTTGTTGTGCAGCAGGTCGTGCATCCAATGCAGGGCCGGTTGTCGGCCCAGCAGCTTGACGGCGTGAAGAATCAGAAAGCGTGCCACTCGTCCCAGAACCAGGGCGATGACCAGCAAAATGGTCAGTCCAAGGCCTGCATGCAGCACGGGGTGTTGATCGAGAGTGCCCCAGAGATCGAGGGCGTTTTGCCAGAACTGTTCAATAGCCATGCGGTAGTTGACGTGTCCGAATAGAAAATGAAGGGTTATTAGAGCCCGGAAAGGTGCATCAATGCCAAAAGAAATTCGGCGTAGGCGCTGGAAAACGTTACCCTATACGGCTGAATTTCTGCTCATGCCCGAGGTACACCCGTGTTTTCCCAATTCGCCCTGCACGAACGCCTGCTCAAAGCCGTTGCTGCATTGAACTTCGTAGAGCCGACTCCCGTGCAGGCGGCCGCTATTCCCCTGGCCTTGCAGGGACGTGACCTGCGCGTAACGGCGAAAACCGGTAGTGGCAAGACTGCTGCATTTGTACTGCCTGTGCTCAACCGTCTGGTTGACCTGAAACAAAAACGTGTCGAGATCCGCGCCCTGGTGTTGCTGCCAACCCGTGAGTTGGCTCAGCAGACCCTCAAGGAAATTGAGCGTTTTGCCCAGTTCACCTTCATCAAGGCCGGCATGATCACCGGTGGTGAAGATTTCAAGGAGCAGGCTGCAATGCTGCGCAAGGTGCCGGATATTCTGGTCGGCACCCCAGGCCGCATGCTCGAGCAACTGAATGCCGGCAACCTCAAGCTTGAGCATGTGCAGGTAGTGATTCTTGACGAAGCCGACCGCATGCTCGACATGGGCTTCGCCGAAGACGTCGAGCGCCTGTGCGGCGAGTGCCCGAACCGTGAGCAAACCCTGCTGTTCTCCGCCACCACTGGTGGTGCGGGCTTGCGCGATATGATCGGCAAAGTGCTCAAGGACCCCGAGCACCTGATGCTCAACACTGTCAGCCAGCTCAACGACGGCACCCGTCAGCAAATCATCACTGCCGACCACAACCAGCACAAAGAACAGATCGTCCAATGGCTGCTGGCCAACGAGACCTATCAAAAGGCGATCATCTTTACCAATACCCGGGTCATGGCCGACCGTATCTACGGCCACCTGGTAGCCAAGGACATCAAGGCTTTCGTCCTGCACGGCGACAAAGACCAGAAAGATCGCAAGCTGGCCATCGAACGCCTGAAGCAGGGCGGCGCCAAGGTGCTGGTAGCCACTGATGTGGCGGCCCGTGGTCTGGACGTGGACGGTCTGGATCTGGTCATCAACTTCGACATGCCACGCAGCGGCGACGAGTACGTGCACCGTATCGGTCGTACCGGCCGTGCCGGTAACGAAGGTCTGGCGGTGTCGCTGATCTGTCATGGCGACTGGAACCTGATGTCGAGCATCGAGCGCTACCTGAAACAGAGCTTCGAGCGTCGAGTCATCAAGGAAGTCAAAGGCACCTACAGCGGACCGAAAAAGGTCAAGGCGTCGGGCAAAGCCGCGGGCGTGAAGAAGAAAAAGACCGACAAAAAAGGTGACAAGAAGGTGGTAGCCAAGCGCAAGCCGACCGCCAAGCCAAAGCCGAATGCACCACTGGCAAGCGCTGATGGCCTGGCGCCGTTGAAGCGTCGCAAGCCGGCACCGGCTGCCGAGTAAAGGCGGGCCTCAGGCAGGCGTCAGCCTTGCTGGCGATGCCCGGTATAGCCGGGCATCGCGTACATCGGGCGCTCGCCGGCACCGCCGACGCCTGCACACATTACGGCTTCACACCTTCTTCTCTGCCGATCTCAGCTCTTGCAGCCGCTTGTCGATCAGTTGGCATTTGTCCGGCAGGTCCTTGCTGGCGCTGTCCAGCTTCATGCCTTGCAGCTCGTCATTGATTTCTTTGGCCTTCTGCGGATTCTGCTCCGTCAGTCGGGTAACCTCCTTGGCCAATTCCTCACGCTTTTGCGTGGCTTCTTCAAGTGTGCATGCCCAACTGGGCAGGGCCAGCAACAGGCTAGCGGCGGCGGCAATGTTCAACAGGGTTTTCATCGGCACAGCTCCCTTGGCATGGTTGTGTGGTTGAGCGCCAGAGTGCGCGCAAAGTTCAGTCGAACCGCTGCCGTTGGTGTCGGTCACAACCATACACATCCTTGAGTGAGGCCATGCCGATGAGTAACTACGACTGGGACTTGATCGAACGTTTGTTGCACGAAGTGCAGAACGGTGCCGGTCACAGCTTTACGCCGCGTCCCTACGCTGAGCAGCATGCAGCGGACCTGGCCGCCAAGGGCCAGATGTCGGGTGATCTGGATCATCTGAAGACACGCGCCTGTGAGTATGAAAAGTTGCTGTTTGAGCGCGGCTATATCGAAAGCCGTCCTGAGGAAGAGGGGGGCAATGGCGAGAACTTTGTCCTCACCGCTCGTGGCTCATGCCTGCTCAGCCTGATCGACAGCAGTATTCCGGGCAACGATCACCCACGTGAGGTGCTCGATCAGCAGGAGGATGCACTGGATGAAGCGACCTTCGACGCATTGGCGTCGAAAGCGCAAATTGCCTGAGTGCATACAAGGCTGGTAATGAAGACCGTGGGCCGCTGATAATTGGCGTTGGATCCACAGCTGCCGAGAGTCTGCCATGCCCTTCGCCGATAGCGGGTGCCCGCAATGAGCGCCACCCGCCGTAATACCGATGCCTTTGCTCTGCAAATAATGCTGGTGCTGTGCCTGATCTGGGGCATTCAGCAGGTGATGATCAAGATGGCCGCACCGGATATCGCGCCGGTCATGCAGCAAGCCCTGCGTTCCGGCATGGCAGCGGTGCTGGTGGGGCTGTTGATCTGTTTTCGTGGCGGCTGGGAACAGGTTGCGCACACCTGGCGAGGCGGGCTGTTGGCGGGCGCGCTGTTTGGGGTGGAGTTTTTGTTCATCGCCGAAGGTCTGAAACTGACCTCGGCGGCGCACATGTCAGTGTTTCTTTATACCGCGCCAGTCTTTACCGCCCTGGGCTTGCACCTGCTGTTGCCCAGTGAACGGCTGCGACCGTTGCAATGGTTGGGCATTGTCTTGGCCTTTGCCGGCATCGCCTATGCCTTCGCCGGTGGTGTTTCGCTGTCGGACATGGACAGCCGGATGCTCCTGGGCGACGCGTTTGGTGTGCTGGCAGGCCTGGCCTGGGGGGCAACCACTGTAGTGGTGCGTGCTTCGCGGTTGTCCGAGGCGCCTGCGACGCTGACCTTGTTCTATCAGTTGGCAGTGGGTTTCGTTGGTCTGTTGCTTATCGCCGTCCTGAGTGGACAGGTCACCGATGTTCATTTCACGCCGCTGTCGATTGGTAGCTTGCTGTTCCAAGGGTTGATCGTGTCGTTCTTCAGCTACCTGACCTGGTTCTGGTTGTTACGGCGCTATCTGGCGTCGAACCTGGCGGTGTTTTCCTTTATCACTCCGTTGTTCGGGGTGACCTTTGGTGTGGTGCTTCTGGGCGAGCCTCTGAGCCTGAATTTCGTGCTTGGTGCCGTGATGGTTTTGCTGGGGGTCACCATGGTCAGTGCTGAGCAGTGGGTGCGCCGACGTTTGCGTAGCCTGCTGGGGTAGGTTGCACTCGCCAGAGCAGCGCGCCAGCCAGCAGCAGGCCGCAGCCCGCGATAATCAGCGCGGGCTGCAGGCTCGCGGCGAACTGATGGCTCAGCGCAGCTAGCAGCGGGCCGCTGAGTTGGCCTAGCGCGAAACAGGCGGTCAGAAGGCCGGTGTTGCGCTGGTAGCCCTGGGGCGACAGTTCGCGCAGGCGCTGCATTACCAGCAACATGCACGCTAGAAACGGCGTGCCACAGAGCAATACGCCCATGGCCAGTCCCAGGCCGTTGCCCAGCAGGCAGGCGAACACACCCGCGGCTTGTAGCCAGAGCGTGGCCATCAACCAGCGTGATGTACTGCCCCAACCTGGTCGGCGCAAGCTTGTCAGCACCACCCCCAACGCCGCCGACAGACCGAACCCCGGCCAGAATAGATCTGCCAACCAATGCCCGTGCAGGCGGGCGCTGGCCATTTGCGACATGAACGTGGCTGGGATGATGTAGCCGATGCCGTAAAGCGCATAGATCAGGCCCAGGCGTGTGATCCCGTGGGTCGGCTCTTGCGCTGCTTGAAAGGCACTGGGCGCCGGTGCGGCTTGTGGTCGGGGCAGAAAAGGCACCACTGCCAGCAACATTGCCAGCGCAGCACTAGCGTAGACCAGCCACAGCGAAGCGGCGCCCAGCCCGTAACGGTTGGCAAGCAGCGCCAGCAGGCCGGTGAGCGCGATGCCCAGCCCCGGCCCGGCAAACACCAAGGCACCGAGCCTGGGCCGATTACTGGCGGCGGCCACTTGCTGGCTGAGTGTGGTGAGCATCACCAGTACCCAGGCACTGGCCACGCCCGTGCCGAAACGCAGCACCAAATGGCTGCAGAAACCGTTGGCCCAGAACGAGGCCAGGGTCAACAGCACACACAGCCACAAGCCACCCTGAAGGCGAGCACTCACTTGACGGGGGCGGCGGGCGAACATTGCATCCAGTGCACCTAAGAAGTAGCCCAGGTAATTGGCGGCGGCAATCAGGCCGGCGGCGGTCAGGGTGATCTGGCCTTCGCCAATCAAGTGCGGTAATTGCGGGGTGAGGGCGAAGCGGCCGATACCCATGGCCATCATCAGGGCCACGGCACTGGCGAGCAGGCGGCTATGTGCAGACATGGTCGAGTTCCTCAAAGGGGCTGCAATGACCGTCAGGCTAAGGGTGATTGACTTTCAGTAAAATTGAATAATCATGATTAACTTGTTCTGTTCTGGAGAATAACTTGTGGAGCTCAGTCAGTTGCGTATCTTCCAGGCGGTCGCCGAAGAGGGGTCGATAACCCGCGCTGCGGAGCGCTTGCACCGCGTGCCGTCGAACCTTTCCACGCGCCTGCGGCAACTGGAAGAGCAATTGGGGGTCGAGTTGTTCCGTCGTGAACGCCAACGCCTGCAACTGTCACCGGCCGGCAAAGTGCTGCTCGATTACACCGGGCGCATGCTGGCGCTGCGAGATGAGGCGGTTGCGGCGGTGCAGGGCGGTCAACCAGCGGGCAATTTTGCCCTTGGCACCATGTACAGCACGGCGGCGATACAGCTTCCGGCACTGCTGGCGCGCTATCACAAGGCTTATCCTGCGGTGAACCTGCAAGTCCAGGCCGCTCCCAGTGGCGAACTGCTCGAGGGGCTGGTCAGTGGTCGACTGGATGCTGCCTTGGTGGATGGCCCACTGGCCTTGGCCGGGCTGGATGGCGTGCCGCTGTGCGATGAAACCCTGGTGCTGATTACCGACCCTGATCATCCGCCGGTACTCAGTGCTCAGGATGTGGCTGGGCAGGCCGTATTCACCTTTCGCCAGGGCTGTTCCTACCGGATGCGCCTGGAGGCCTGGTACGCCCACGACCATGCTGCCATGGGCCGAGTCATGGAGATTGAGTCATATCCCAGTATGTTGGCATGCGTGATTGCTGGGGCAGGGGTGGCGTTGATGGCTCAGTCGATGCTCGATAGCTTGCCCGGACGTGAGCGTGTGACGGCGCACCGCTTGCAGACGCCGTTCGATCAGGCAACCACCTGGTTGATGTGGCGCAAGGGTATGTGCGGCGCAAATTTGAGTGCGTGGATCGATCTGCAACAAGGCGAAACAGTTGCGACGGCGACGGAGTGCGCGGTTAGGGCTTGATTAAGGTCAACATCGACCCAAGTTGTAGTCCAAGAGAATGCGTAATGTAAGACATAGGGCTATGATCTGTATGAAGCATCGCAGGATTGAAACGCCGTGCAGGCTGACCCGTGAGGGGGATTTATGAGAAATAATCTGTTCAACTGGCTTCACGACCTGGCAGCGGCTCTGGGTTTGATTCCACCGCCATTGCAGCCGGTGCCGATCCCTACCGATGAAGAGCAGCGCAAACGCCAGCCTCGTCGCTAGCGTCAGGCTTGGGCCGCCGCATCAGGGTGATGCGACGGCCACCGTTGGTCAGGCTCAGGCCAAGTTGACTGCACCCGCCGGGCGGCGAGACATCACGCTTACAACCACAAAGCTGATCAATGCCACCGACAGGCTGTAGTAGATCGGCGTGTTAGCATCCATCCCATCCTTGATCATGAAGGCCAGGGCAGTGACAAAGCCCAGGGTCATGCTGGTGATTGCACCGGCAGTGGTCGCACGCTTCCAGTAGATCGCTCCGATCAGTGGTACCAACATGCCGCCGACCAACAGGTTATAGGCCAGGGTCAGGGCACTGATCACGTCTTCGACAACCAGGGCGATACCCAGCACGGCAATACCGGTGAGGCAGGTGAACAGGCGGTTGATCGCCAGGCTCGACTGCTTGCCACCGCGCAGTTTGGGCAACAGGTCTTCGGTCAGTACAGTCGAAGCTGCCAACAGGCCAGCACTGGCAGTGGACATCATGGCCGCCAGGGCAGCAGCAATTACCAGGCCGCGGATGCCGTCAGGCAGTGCGGATTTGACGATGGCGGCAAAGGCGTTGTTGGCGTTGCTCAGGTCCGGCAGCAGGACATGGGCTGCCATGCCGATGGTTGCACACACCAGACCGTAGATCACACAGTAGATGCCAGCAGTGGTACCAGCGCGCTTGGCGACTTTTTCGTCCCGCGCGGTGAACACCCGTTGCCAGATATCCTGGCCGATCAGAATGCCGAAGAAGTAGATCAGGAAGTAGGTGATGATGGTGTCCCAGCCGATGGTGGTCAGGCTGAAACTTGAAGCCGGCAGCTTGGCTACCAGTTCATCCCAGCCGCCCACGCGGTACAAGCAGATCGGCAGCAGGACAAACATCAGACCGACAGTCTTGATCACGAACTGGACGATGTCGGTCAGGGTCAGCGACCACATGCCGCCAACAGTGGAGTACACCACCACCACGCCGCCGCCCAGAAGAATCGCGGCCCAGAACGGCAATTCGAACAACACTTGCAGCACGGTACCCATGGCCAGGGTCGAGGTCACGGCGATCATCAGCGCATAGGCGAGCATGATCACGGCGCTGGCTTGGCGAGCCATAGGGTTGTAGCGCTGCTCCAGTACCTGAGTCACGGTAAAGATTTTCAAGCGCAGCAGCGGCTTGGCCAAGAATAGGTTCAACGCGATAATACCCAGGCCTAGGGCTGCACACAGCCAGAACCCCGAGATGCCGTAGACGTAGCCCAGTTTTACTGTGCCTACGGTCGAGGCGCCGCCCAAAACGGTAGCCGCCATGGTGCCCATATACAGGTTTGGGCCCAGGTTGCGTCCCGCTACCAGATAGTCTTCATGGGTTTTCGCTTTGCGCATGCCGTACCAGCCCAGCCCGAGCATGCCGGCCGCATAGATCAAGACAACGAATAAGTCTAAGGCCATGGGTGTCTCCGATTATCTTTATTATGGTGAGATCGATCCTGGCGCCAGGCAAGCCTGGCGCCGGTCATTCGTCTACTGCGCAGGCCGCTTGTGCGACCCGGCGATCATGGCTCCTGCCTCGTTGTAGCTCCTTGTGCCTGTCGATCAGCGATGAGCGACACCCGGCAGGACACAGAGCATTTCGTACAGCAGGTTGGCACCGAGCAAGGAGGTGTTGCCGGTGGTGTCGTAGGGGGGGGAGACTTCCACAAGGTCACAACCAATCAGGTCGAGACCCTGGCAGCCACGGATGATTTCCATGGCCTGGATGGTGGTCAGGCCGCCGATTTCAGGGGTGCCGGTGCCAGGCGCCCAGGCCGGGTCGATACCGTCGATGTCGAAGCTCAGATAAACCGGGCCATCGCCCACTTTCTCGCGAACCTCAGCCATCAGCGGGGCCAGGGACTTATGCCAGCATTCTTCGGCCTGAACGACACGGAAGCCCTGCTTGCGGCTCCAGTTGAAGTCTTCGGCGGTATAGCCTTGGGCGCGCAAGCCTATCTGCACTACGCGGTCACAGTCCAGCAGGCCTTCTTCGACGGCGCGGCGGAAGGTGGTGCCATGGGCGATCTTCTCGCCGAACATGTGGTCGTTGACGTCGGCGTGCGCATCGATGTGTACCAGGCCAACCTTGCCATGCTTCTTGTGGATCGCCCGCAGGATCGGCAGGGTGATGGTGTGATCGCCGCCCATGGTCATGGGAATGACGTTGTGTTCGAGGATCTCGTCGTAGGCCTCTTCGATGATCCGTACAGCGTCGAGCAGATTGAAGGTGTTGATCGCTACGTCGCCAATGTCGGCAACCGACAGGGAATCGAACGGGGCAGCGCCAGTGGCCATGTTGTAGGGGCGAATCATCACCGACTCGGCACGGATCTGCCGTGGACCGAAGCGGGTGCCGGAGCGCAGCGAAGTACCAATGTCCAGCGGAATGCCGATGAACGCGGCATCAAGGCCTTCGGCGCTTTGCAGGTGAGGGAGACGGAGCATGGTGGCGATGCCGCCGAAGCGCGGCATTTCGTTGCCGCCCAGTGGTTGGTGAAGAATTTTGTCCACGGTCGGGCCTCATCGGTTCGATTGTTCTAGTTGTTTGAATCTGTCTTGCCGGGGCGATTTAAACCCTGGAACGCTGGCAAGCAGGTGCATTGCCGCAGAGTCTGCAAAAGGTAGTGGGCAAAGAGAATCGCTACAGACAAATACTTAGTTCAGGTTTTTCTAAACTAATACCGTTAAGCTGGTTAGACTTTTCCTACTGCCATCTTCCTGAGTGCTAGCAACCATGGCTTCTGCGGTACCTGACCTGAAACTTCTGCGCATTTTTGTCAGTGTTGTGCGCCATCAAGGCTTCGCCAACGCTCAACGCGAGCTCAACCTTTCCACGTCAGCCATCAGTACCTATATGAGTCAGCTGGAGGCAGCGTTAGGGATTGTCCTGTGCCATCGCGGCCGCGGAGGATTCAGCCTGACCAGTAAAGGTGAGTTGTTTCATCAGGAAACCTTGCGCCTGCTGGCAGAAATCGATGGTTTCGAGCAGTACGCTGCAGCCCTCAAGGGTGAGCTGCGTGGCACGCTGAATTTGGGGGTGATCGACTCGACGGTAGGCGATCGGGCCTTGCCGTTGGCTGAGGCCATCGGTGCCTATAGCCAGGAACATCCCGCGGTGCATTTGCACCTGTCAGTGTCCAGCCCCTATGAGTTGCAGCTGGGCGTCCAGGACAACCGCCTGGACCTGGCGATCGGCGCGTTCTCCACGCGCATGAGCGGGCTGGTCTATCAACCGTTGTACCGCGAACAACACTGGTTGTACTGCAGCAACCGTCACCCGCTGTTCAACGAACGGCGCATTCCCGAACAGGTGATTACCCAGCAGCGTATGGTCGGGCGCGGCTATTGGAGCCAGGCGGAACTCGCTCGCCATGGCTTCAAGCACAGCGCCGCAACGGTGGAAAGTATGGAGGCGCAACTGATCCTGGTGTTATCCGGTGCCTACATCGGTTATTTACCCGAGCACTATGCCCAGGCGTGGGCTGACAAGGGGGATTTGCGCGTGTTGTCACCAGCGACGTTCGGTTATCAGGCGCCGTTTTCCATGATCATTCGGCGGGGCCGCAGCCGGGAACCCTTGATTCAAACCTTCCGCGATTTGCTCAAGGCACAGTTGACCCCGGCATGACCGAACGCTTCAACCGCTGAAGTTCTTTGTTTCCCTACAGGGAAGTGGGTTTTTATCGGGACTGCTGGCACACTTTGTCGGCCCAGGAGAACCCGATGTCCAGAATTCACTGCGAGCGCTGCCTGCGCCCCCAAGCCCATTGCCTTTGCGCGTTGATTCCGTCACTCGAAAGCCGCACGCGTGTGCTGGTGTTGCAGCATCCCAGTGAAGTGCGTCACGCCCTCAATACCGCGAAACTGGCGGCACTTGGTTTGCGTAATGCGCACTTGCGGGTGGGGGAGGTCTTTGACGACCTGGCCGAGTTGATCGACGTGCCGGGGTACCGCAGTGGGTTGCTGTTTCCGGGAGGCGAGGCGCAGCCTTTGCTGGCCTATACCGATATCGCCGATCAACGCCCGTGGCTATTGGTTGTACCCGATGGCACATGGCGCAAGGCAAGTAAGCTTTTGCACCTCAATCCACAATTGGCGGCGCTGCCACGGGTGACATTGGCCGAGGTCCAGCCTTCGCGCTACCGCCTGCGCAAAGCACCGGCAGCAGGGGCACTGTCGACGGTGGAGGCAGTGGTGCAGGCGTTGAATGTGCTCGAGGCGCCGGCCTGTTTCGATGAGTTGCTCAAGCCGTTCGAGGCCCTGATCGAAGGGCAGATTGCAGCAATGGGCCCAGAGACGTATCAGCGCAATCACCTCGAGCAGTAAAAGCAGGCTTGCCCCGCGAGGGGGTTGCGTTGCGGCCTTTTCTATTCAGGCGGCACTGGCCTGATCGCAGGGCCGGGAAATCAGCGCTCGCGCATGGCTTCGGTGCGTGCCTTGAGCACGGGTTTGAGCAGGTAGTCGAGCACGCTTTTGTGTCCTGTGATGATATCTACAGTGGCCGTCATACCAGGAATGATCAGCAACGGCTTTTTGTCTCCGCCCAGGTGGTTTTTGTCGGTGCGCACCTGGATCAGGTAGAAGGAGTTGCCCTTGTCGTCAGTTACGGTATCGGCGCTGATCAGCTCCAACTTGGCCTTGAGCCCGCCATAGATGGTGTAGTCATAGGCGCTGAACTTGACCATTGCCTGTTGCCCGGGGTGCAGGAAGGCAACGTCCTGTGGGCGTACCTTCGCCTCGATCAGCAGGTTGTCCTCCAGGGGCACGATCTCTACCAGATCACTGCCCGGCTGCACGACGCCACCGATGGTGTTGATCTTGAGCAATTTGATGATGCCATGCACTGGCGAGACCACAGTAGTGCGCGAGACGCGGTCATCAATGGCGATGCTTGAGGCGGTAATTTTCGACAGGTCGGTGCGTTTTTCGTTGAGTTCCTTGGCCGCTTCCGAGCGAAAGCCTGCTTCCGATTCTTCAATCTTGCTTTTCATTTCCGCAACCGCCGCCTCTGCCCGGGGAATGGCCAGCGTGGTCGCGTTCAGCGAGCCACGGGCTTCCACGGTGCTGCGTTTAAGGCGAAGAATCTCCACCGGGGAAATGGCGCCAGTACCCACCAGGGGTGTGGACATATTCAGTTCCTGTTGCAGCAGGGCCAGCGCCGAGCGGTATTGCTCGGCCTTGGAACGGAACTCCGCCAGTTCCTGGGTTTTCTGCCGGAGCTGTTCACTGAGTGTCTGCTGCTCGCTGTTCAGGCGCCGTTGCCGGGACTGGTACAGCGACAATTCGTCCTCGGCCACCTGAGGTGCCTTTTTGAGTACTTCCTCAGACACCTGGAACGGGCGGCCCTCGGCTTCGGCAGACAATCGTTCGACCTGGGCGGTCAGGGCATAGCGGTCTGCTTCGCTTTCACCCTTGTTGGATTTGAAACGGGTGTCGTCCAGGCGCAGCAAGGTATCGCCCTTGTTCACCACTTGGCCTTCGCGAACAAAAATTTCAGTGACGATACCGCCTTCAAGGTTCTGGATGACCTGGATCTTGCTCGATGGAATAGCTTTGCCTTCGCCCATGGTGACTTCGTCGAGCACTGCGAACCAGGCCCAGGTCAGGGCTGTGAGCAACAAGGCGGCAGCCAACCATACAGTGATTCGCGACAGACGCGGCGAATCCTGCAATGTGGCGCCGGCCAGATCGGGCATATAGTCGCGCTCTGCAGTCTTGCCGAAACTCTGGAAGTAACTGCGCAAGCCTTGGCTGATAGACATGACTGAACTCCCTAGATGGCCGAACCCACCCGGCCTTTGCGCAGTGCATCGATAACCGCTTCCTTGGGCCCATCGGCCACGACTTTGCCGTTGTCCAGCACCAGCAGCCGGTCAACCAGACTGAGCATCGAGGTGCGGTGGGTAACCAACAGCAACGTCTTACCCTGAACCCAGCCATGCAGACGCTGGCGCAGTTGGTCTTCGCTGGCGTTATCCATATGGCTGGTGGGCTCGTCGAGAATCATGATGGGTGGCTCCAGTAGCATTGCCCGGGCCAGCAGCACCGCTTGGCGTTGCCCGCCGGAGAGCAACTGGCCACGCTCACCCACAGGGCGGTCGAAACCTTGCGGATGCTGACGTGCCAGGTCGCTGACGCCAGTCAGTTCGGCAACTTCAAGCATGCGCGCATCGCTTATGTAGCGCGCGCCGAGGGTGAGGTTGTCGCGCAGGCTACCGGCCAGCAATGGTAAATCATGGGCAACGTAGCCGATCTGGGTGCGCAGGTCAGCGATGTCCAGTTGGCGCAGGTCAAGATTGTCGAGCAGAATTTGCCCTTCGTCAGGGGCGTAGAAGCCCATCATCAAGCGCGCCAGGGTGCTTTTACCCGAGCCGCTACGGCCAATGATGCCGATGCGTTCACCCGGCTTTACGGTGAAACTCACCGCATTGAGGGCGGGGGCGTTCTGACCGGCATAGCGGAAGCTGACATGGCTGACTTCGAGCGCACCGTGCAACTGGGTGCGCTCCAGCGGTTGTTGGCCGGTCTGGCGTTCCTGCGGCAAGGCCATCAAGGCGTCGGTGCTGCGCATGGTCAGTTGCGCCTGCTGGTAGCGTGTGATCAGCCCGGCAATCTGCCCCAGCGGCGCCAACACACGGCTGCCGAGCATGTAGCTTGCAACCAGCGCGCCGACGCTGAGATTCCCGGCGATGATGCTGTAGACACCGGCGACAATCGTCGCCATGCCGCAAAACTGCTGGATGAACAATGTGCCGTTGGTGGCCAGTGCCGACAGGTTGCGGGCGTGGGCGTCGAGTCGAGTCAGGGCACCGTGGGTGCTTTCCCATTGGAACTGACGCTCGCTCTCGGCACTGCAGGCTTTGAGCGTTTCCAGGCCGCCAAGGGTTTCGATCAGCAGGGCCTGGCGCACTGCGCCCAAGGCCAGGCTTTTTTCCACGGTATCGCGCAGCCGTACCTGGATGAGCAGGGCAAAGATAATGGTCACTGGAAAGGCGATCAGGGGAATTACCACCAACCAGCCACCCAGCAGGCCGATAACCACCAACATCAACACCACGAACGGCAAGTCGATGACGCTGGTAAGGGTTACTGCGGTGAGAAATTCGCGCAGCCCCTGGAAGTCGTGGATGCTTTGAGCAAAGCCGCCAATAGTGGCGGGGCGTGCTTTCATCGACATGCCAGTGATGCGCTCGAACAAGGTCGCCGAAAGAATCAAATCGGTCTTTTTCCCGGCCTGATCCAAAAGATGAGCGCGCACCACCCGCAGGATCAGCTCGAACAGGGTGCCGATCAGCAGGCCAGCCACCAGCACCCACAAAGTCGAGATAGCCTGGTTGGGCACCACCCGATCATAGGTCTGCATGACAAACAGCGGCACCATGAGACCCAGCAGGTTGATCAGCAGGCTGGCCAACACCGCATCACTGTAAAGCCAGCGCGACAGTTTCAAGGTGTCGCGGAACCAGGCATTGACCCGTGGCATCAAGGGTGTGCGCAGGTCTTCGAGCTCATGGCGGGGGCGGGCAAACAAAGCTTCGCCGCTATAGGCCTGGGCCAGTTCCTCACGGCTGACCCATTGCTCACCGCCTTCGGCCTCGCTGGGCAGGATCAACGCCTGATCATTCTCGCCCCAGCGTCGCAGCACCGCGCAACGACCCTCCTTGAGCAGCAGCAGCACCGGTAGATTGAGCGCGGAAATCGCGTTCAACTCTCGGCGCAGCACACGTGCCTGTAAGCCGGCACGCGCGGCAGCGCGTGGCAGCAGGTCAGGAATCAACCGCTGTTGCGCCAGCGGCAGCCCGGCGCTCAGGCCGGCACGGCTGAGCGTGCAACCATGCAGCTTGCAGAGAATCAGCAATCCATCGAGTAACGGGTCATCGAAACTCTGGCGCGGATCCGCCGCCGAGCTCGCAGGTTGCATGCTGGTCACAATGGCCTACTCCTGCAGCGGTTTGAGGATTAGCGCATATCAGGCAAACGGGCTTCGCTCCTCACTTCACTCGCGGCAATGGCTTCAGGGGGCAGAGATATTCGCTGTTTGTTCAGTAGTTCACCCATGTTGGCCAGAACCCGATACATCGAGAACTCCTCGACATAGCGTACTTCGGTATACCGGCGGTTGGCGTTGTACAGCTCGTTTTCACTGTCGAGCAGGTCAAGCAGGGTGCGCTGGCCGAGCCCGAACTGGTCCTGATAGGCGGCGCGTACTCGGGTTGTGGTGTCGGCGTATTCGCGCGCGGTTGGTGTTTGCTTGCGGGCGTTGGTCATGGCGTTCCACGACAGCGCCAAGTCCTCGTTGAGGGTTCGCAGGGCGTTGTTGCGAATGTCCATCGCCTGGTTGATCTTGTGTGCGTCCGACTGCAGGCGGGCTTTGTCACTGCCGCCACGGAACAGGTTGTAGCTGAGCTCGACACCGGCTTGCCAGTCGTTGTTATCGTGACCGACCTGGCCTGCGGTGTTGTTGTTCGCACCGGTGGCCAGCACTGCGTCCAGACGTGGATAAAACGGCGACTTGGCCACTTCGTACTGCTGCTCGGCGGCTTGCACGTCGGCCTGGGCCGACTTCAGGTAGGGGTTGTGCTCCAGCATGTCCTGGCGTGCATCCGGCAGGGTTGCTGGCATTTCGCCCTTGATGGTAACCGGTGTTTCGAGCTCATCGGGGACGCGTCCCACAACGCTGTAGAAGTTGGCTTCGGCATCGGCAAGGTCGACTTCGGCGGTGTACAGGTTGTTTTCTGCCAGGGCGCGACGTGCGGTGGACTGATCGCGGTCAGCGATACTGCCCACACCACGCTCACTGCGCAAGCCAATCTGGTCATTGACGCGCAAGTGTGCCTGGAGGTTGTTGGTGGCCAAGGTCACCAGTTCGCGCCGCTTGAGCACTTCTAGGTACACCTCGATGGCGCGCAAGGCAACACTCTGGGCGGTTGCCTGGGTGTAGTAGGCGCGCGAGTTCACCACAGCCTCAGTGCGGCCGACTTCGTTCGGGGTGTTGAAGCCGTCAAACAACATCTGCCGCAAGCGCAGATCCGATTGGGTGTAATTCAGTGTTTCCTTGTTGTGATCGCGTGAGCCGTCGATGTTGGAACCGCGGGTGTTGGTGTTGTCGGATTTCTGCCGACCATAGCCTGCAACCAGATCAACGCGTGGGTACCAGCCACCTTTGGCAACGTTGACGTCTTCGTCTGCAGATAACCGGCTGTTACGGCTCGCGTTGATTTCAGGATGTTGGTCCACGGCGCTTTGAACAGCTTCCGTAATCGACATCGCCAGGGCATTGGCAGAGGCCATAGCCAAAAGAATCGCGCCGGTGATGGGGGTCAAAACGCGCATGGGGTACTTCTCCCTGATTTCTAATTTATGTATTGCTGTCGTCAAAAAAATGACGGAATTTTAAGTCCAAACCGTTTCAAACTTGTAACATGAGAGCTAAGAACATTTATAAGGATAGCTAAGAAGAATTTTTCATAAGGGTTATGCGAAAAAAAACTTATGCGTTCTAAGGAATCCACGACATTGTTCATATCGGGCGACCCGTGGATTCCCCGCTGGAGTGCATTTTTCGGGCGTCGGCAATTAGTTCAATTTTTTTTGCAGCAAAGGGCACGGATGTAGCGGAGGGGATGGAGGAAAATCAGATTTGGCGACAATTTTTTGGCATTTGCCGGTTTGCCAGATCAATTCCACGTTCACTGTGTGTCGGTCACGCGAAGGTGTTGATTTCATTGAAAATCAGCCTTCGCCTTTAGCGCTTGTCGAGTAACGACTCCAGGCAGGCGCCGCAGGCCGACCACGCGCGATTCAGAGTGCTTTCCTGCGAAAAACCGTTTTGCAGCAGAGGAGAGCGCTCATGGCCAAGCTAATCGGTGTTGTCAGCAAAGTAGTCGGAGAGGTCTTCGCAGTCGCCAACGACGGTACTCGTCGGGCACTTGCCGAAGGTGACCGGCTGTTTGCCGGCGAGCAGTTGGAAACGGGGGCCGCTGGAGCGATTGCCGTTCATCTGCAAAACGGTGCCGAATTGACCTTGGGCCGTGACAGTAGTCTTGAGCTTACGCCTCAACTGCTGGCCAATCAGGCCCCCCATGCCGATGCGCCAGAAGCGCTGGCACCTAGCCAGGCTGAACTGACAGACGTGGAGAAACTCCAGCAGGCCATCGCTGCGGGTGCTGACCCGAGCCAGGAAGCTGATCCAACTGCCGCCGGTCCTGGTAGTGGCGGTGCTCCGGGCGCCGTCGGTGGCGGGCACTCCTTTGTCATGCTCAGTGAGGTGGCCGGTCGAGTTGATCCGATCATTGGCTTTCCTACCGCGGGCTTCAACGGTTTTGCCGAACTCCGGGATCTGGATGTCGGTTTGCTCAATGACAGCAACGACGACGCTCCGCCGCCGCTCGTTCCTGAAGTAGACCATCCGGTTATTCTTGACGGCCTGGACGTTGGCGGCGGCGAATTGTCGCTGAATGAAGCCAATTTGGCGCAAGGATCGGCCAGCGATCCAGCGGCGCTCACCCAGAACGGCAGTTTTACCGTGGTGGCTGCAGATGGGGTGTTCAATCTGAATGTCGGTGGCATCAACGTCGTCACTGCGGGTGCGGTGACCGGCGTGGGCCAATCCATTGTCACTGGGCTTGGGAACGTTCTAACCATCACCGGATACGACGCCGCGACCGGTGTCGTCAGTTACAGCTACACCCTGACGGGCGCCGAGTCCCACGCCAATGGGGCTGGGACCAATGGGCTGGGGGAGAGCATCACCGTATCTGTCAGCGATACCGATGGCGATGTGGCCAGCGGCTCGCTGGACATCAACATCGTCGATGATGTGCCAAAGGCTATGGCAGACACCAACGCGGTGACCGCCACGGAAAATCAGCTGAGCCTCACCGGCAACGTGCTGGATAACGACACCCAGGGCGCCGACCGTATCGCCTCCGGCCCGATCACCCCGCAAACCATCGAAGGGACCTACGGCAAGCTGGTGCTGGCCGCCGATGGTTCCTACACCTACACGCTGAATTCTTCCGACCCGGACTTCATCAACCTGCACGGTGGTGGAACCGGCATCGAGACCTTTACCTACACCTTGAAGGACGCCGACGGCGACACGTCGACCGCCAACCTGGTGCTGAATGTCACCAACCTCAATGACCCGGTAACCCTCAACGGCCTGAATGTCGAAGGCGGCGAACTGACTGTCTTCGAGAAAAACCTTGTCGATGGCAGCAGCCCCGATGGCACCGCGCTTACCCAAGGCGGCAGCTTCACGGTGACCGCGCCGGACGGCCTGCAAACCCTGACCGTAGGCGGGATTGCCGTGGTCACTGACGGCGCCGCAGCTGGCTTCCCGCAGTCGGCAGTCACGCCGGAAGGCAACACGCTGACCATCACCGGCTATAACGCCAGTACGGGTGTGGTGACCTACACCTACACCTTGCTCGACAACGAGGCGCACACCGCTGGCAATGGCACCAGCCTGGGTGAGGGCTTCAGCGTGGTCGCCACCGACACCGATGGCAACAGTGCCACCGGCAATATCGACGTCAACATCATCGACGACGCGCCGAAAGCAGTTGATGACAGCAACAGCGTCACTGCGACCGAAGCGCAATTGACCTTGACCGGCAACGTGCTCACCAACGACACCCAGGGTGCTGACCGCATCGCCAGCGGCCCGATTACTCCGCAAACCATCGAAGGGACCTACGGCAAGCTGGTGCTGGCCGCCGACGGTTCGTACACCTACACCCTGAACTCTTCCGATCCGGACTTCATCAACTTGCACGGTGGTGGTACCGGCATCGAGACCTTCACCTACACCCTGAAGGATGCCGATGGCGACACGTCGACCGCCAACCTGGTGCTGAATGTCACCAACCTCAATGACCCGGTAACCCTCAACGGCCTGAATGTCGAAGGCGGCGAACTGACCGTCTTCGAGAAAAACCTTGTCGATGGCAGTAGCCCCGATGGCACCGCGCTGACCCAGGGCGGTAGCTTCACCGTGACCGCTCCAGACGGTTTGCAAACCCTGACTGTAGGTGGCATTGCCGTGGTCACCAACGGTGCTGCGGCAGGCTTCCCACAGTCCACCGTTACGCCGGAAGGCAACACGCTGACCATCACCGGCTATAACGCCAGCACGGGTGTGGTTTCTTACACCTATACCTTGGTGGGCAATGAGGCGCACACCGCAGGCAATGGCACCAACCTAGGTGAGAGCTTCACCGTGGTAGCCACCGACACGGATGGCAGCAGCGCTACCGGCAACATCGACGTCAACATCATCGACGACGCGCCGAAAGCGGTTGATGACAGCAACAGCGTCACCGCGACCGAAGCGCAATTGACCTTGACCGGCAACGTGCTCACCAACGACACCCAGGGCGCCGACCGTATCGCCTCCGGCCCGATCACCCCGCAAACCATCGAAGGGACCTACGGCAAGCTGGTACTGGCTGCCGATGGCTCGTACACCTACACCCTGAACTCTTCCGATCCGGACTTCATCAACCTGCACGGTGGTGGAACCGGCATCGAGACCTTTACCTACACCTTGAAGGACGCCGACGGCGACACGTCGACCGCCAACCTGGTGCTGAATGTCACCAACCTCAATGACCCGGTAACCCTCAACGGCCTGAATGTCGAAGGCGGTGAATTGACCGTCTTCGAGAAAAACCTTGTCGATGGCAGCAGCCCCGATGGTGCCGCGCTGACCCAAGGCGGCAGCTTCACGGTGACCGCGCCGGACGGCCTGCAAACCCTGACCGTCGGCGGGATTGCCGTGGTCACTAACGGCGCCGCAGCTGGCTTCCCGCAGTCGGCAGTCACGCCGGAAGGCAACACGCTGACCATCACCGGCTATAACGCCAGTACGGGTGTGGTGACCTACACCTACACCTTGCTCGACAACGAGGCGCATACCACCGGCAATGGCACCAGCCTGGGTGAGAGCTTCAGTGTGGTCGCCACCGACACCGATGGCAGCAGTGCCACCGGCAATATCGACGTCAACATCATCGACGACGCTCCGAAAGCAGTTGATGACAGCAACAGCGTCACCGCGACCGAAGCGCAATTGACCTTGACCGGCAACGTGCTCACCAACGACACCCAGGGCGCCGACCGTATCGCCAGTGGCCCGATCACCCCGCAAACTATCGAAGGGACCTACGGTAAGCTGGTGCTGGCTGCTGACGGTTCATACACCTACACCCTGAACTCTTCCGATCCGGACTTCATCAACTTGCACGGTGGTGGTACCGGCGTCGAGACCTTTACCTACACCTTGAAGGACGCCGACGGCGACACGTCGACCGCCAACCTGGTGCTGAACGTCACCAACATCAACGATCCGGTAACCCTCAACGGCCTGAATGTCGAAGGCGGCGAGCTGACTGTCTTCGAGAAAAACCTTGTCGATGGCAGCAGCCCCGATGGCACCGCGCTGACCCAGGGCGGTAGCTTCACCGTGACCGCTCCAGACGGTTTGCAAACCCTGACTGTAGGCGGGATTGCCGTGGTCACCAACGGTGCTGCGGCAGGCTTCCCACAGTCCACCGTTACGCCGGAAGGCAACACGCTGACCATCACCGGCTATAACGCCAGTACGGGTGTGGTGAGCTACACCTACACCTTGCTCGACAACGAGGCGCATACCACCGGCAATGGCACCAGCCTAGGTGAGAGCTTCACTGTGGTCGCCACCGATACGGATGGCAGCAGTGCCACCGGCAACATCGACGTCAACATCATCGACGACGCGCCGAAAGCGGTTGATGACAGCAACAGCGTCACCGCGACCGAAGCGCAATTGACCCTGACCGGCAACGTGCTCACCAACGACACCCAGGGCGCCGACCGTATCGCCAGTGGCCCGATCACCCCGCAAACCATCGAAGGGACCTACGGCAAGCTGGTGCTGGCTGCTGACGGTTCATACACCTACACCCTGAACTCTTCCGATCCGGACTTCATCAACTTGCACGGTGGTGGTACCGGCATCGAGACCTTCACCTACACCCTGAAGGATGCCGATGGCGACAGTAGCAGTGCTAAGTTGGTACTTAACGTCACCAACATCAACGATCCGGTAACCCTCAACGGCCTGAATGTCGAAGGTGGCGAACTGACCGTCTTCGAGAAAAACCTTGTCGATGGCAGCAGCCCCGATGGCACCGCGCTGACCCAGGGCGGCAGCTTCACGGTGACCGCGCCGGACGGTTTGCAGACCTTGACCGTGGGTGGCATTGCTGTGGTCACCAACGGTGCCGCAGCTGGCTTCCCACAATCGGCGGTTACGCCGGAAGGTAATACGCTGACCATCACCGGCTACAACGCCAGCACGGGTGTGGTGAGCTACACCTACACCTTGCTCGACAACGAGGCGCACACTACCGGCAATGGCACCACCCTGAACGAAAGCTTCACTGTGGTCGCCACCGATACGGATGGCAGCAGTGCCACCGGCAACATCGACGTCAACATCATCGACGACGCGCCGAAAGCGGTCGATGACAGCAACAGCGTCACCGCGACAGAAGCGCAATTGACCCTGACCGGCAACGTGCTCACCAACGACACCCAGGGCGCCGACCGAATCGCCAGCGGTCCGATCACCCCGCAAACTATCGAAGGGACCTACGGCAAGCTGGTGCTGGCTGCCGATGGCTCGTACACCTACACCCTTAACACGGCCGATCCAGATTTCATCAACCTGCACGGTGGTGGCACCGGCGTCGAGACCTTCACCTACACCTTGAAGGATGCCGACGGTGACAGTAGCAGCGCCAAATTGGTGTTCAACGTCACCAACATCAACGATCCGGTGGTGATCAACGGTCTGGATATCTGTGGCGGCGAGCTGACCTTTTACGAGAAGAACCTCACCGAGGGCAGCAGCCCGAACCCAGGTGAGCTGACCAAGGGCGGCACCTTCACGGTCATCGCCCCGGATGGCCTGCAATCGCTGACCATTGCTGGCGTGAGCATCGTCAGTGGTGGTGTGGTCAGCGGCTTCCCGCTGCATGGCACGACCCCGATGGGTAACGCCTTCACCATCCACAGCTATGATCCAAGCACGGGTGTCGTAACGGCAAGCTATACGCTGGATCACACCAACACGCATCAGAGCGGCAACGGCGCCAACAACATCCTCGAAAGCCTGGAAGTGGTGGCAGTCGACACCGACGGCAGCACCGCCAAGGCCAGCGTCGATGTCAATATCGTCGACGATGTTCCACTTGCGGTTAACGATACCAACGCGACGGCGGCTACCGAAGCTCACCTGACCCTGACCGGCAACGTGCTCACCAACGACACCCAAGGCGCCGACCGCATCGCCTCCGGCCCGATCACCCCGCAAACTATCGAAGGGACCTACGGCAAGCTGGTGCTGGCTGCCGATGGCTCGTACACCTACACCCTTAACACGGCCGATCCAGATTTCATCAACCTGCACGGTGGTGGCACCGGCATCGAGACCTTCACCTACACCTTGAAGGATGCCGACGGCGACAGCAGCAGCGCCAAATTGGTCCTGAACGTCACCAACATCAACGATCTGGTGGTGATCAACGGTCTGGATATCTGTGGCGGCGAGCTGACCTTCTACGAGAAGAACCTCACCGAGGGCAGCAGTCCCAACCCAGGTGAGCTGACCAAGGGCGGCACCTTCACGGTTATCGCCCCGGATGGCCTGCAATCGCTGACCATTGCTGGCTTGAGCATTGTCAGTGGCGGTGTGGTCAGCGGCTTCCCGCTGCATGGCACGACACCGATGGGTAACGCCATCACCATTCACAGCTACGATCCAAGCACGGGTGTCGTAACGGCAAGCTATACGCTGGACCACACCAGCACACATCAGAGCGGCAATGGCGCCAACAACATCCTCGAGAGCCTGGAGGTGGTGGCAGTCGATACCGACGGCAGCACCGCCAAGGCCAACGTCGACGTCAATATCGTCGACGATGTTCCACTTGCGGTTAACGATACCAACGCAACGGCGGCTACTGAAGCTCACCTGACCCTGACCGGCAACGTGCTCACCAACGACACCCAGGGCGCCGACCGTATCGCCTCCGGCCCGATCACCCCGCAGACCATCGAAGGGACCTACGGCAAGCTGGTGCTGGCTGCTGACGGCTCATACACCTACACCCTGAACTCTTCCGATCCGGACTTCATCAACTTGCACGGTGGTGGTACCGGCATCGAGACCTTCACCTACACCCTGAAGGATGCCGATGGCGACAGTAGCAGTGCTAAGTTGGTACTTAACGTCACCAACATTAATGACCCGGTAACCCTCAACGGCCTGAATGTCGAAGGTGGCGAACTGACCGTCTTCGAGAAAAACCTTGTCGATGGCAGCAGCCCCGATGGCACTGCGCTGACCCAGGGCGGCAGCTTCACCGTGACCGCGCCGGATGGCCTGCAGACCTTGACCGTGGGCGGGATTGCCGTGGTCACCAACGGTGCTGCGGCAGGCTTCCCACAGTCCACCGTTACGCCGGAAGGCAACACGCTGACCATCACCGGCTATAACGCCAGCACGGGTGTGGTGACCTACACCTACACCTTGCTCGACAACGAGGCGCACACTACCGGCAATGGCACCACCCTGAACGAAAGCTTCACTGTGGTCGCCACCGATACGGATGGCAGCAGTGCCACCGGCAACATCGACGTCAACATCATCGACGACGCGCCGAAAGCGGTTGATGACAGCAACAGCGTCACCGCGACAGAGGCGCAATTGACCCTGACCGGCAACGTGCTCACCAACGACACCCAGGGCGCCGACCGCATCGCCTCCGGCCCGATCACCCCGCAAACCATCGAAGGGACCTACGGCAAGCTGGTGCTGGCTGCCGATGGCTCGTACACCTACACCCTTAACACGTCCGATCCAGATTTCATCAACCTGCACGGTGGTGGAACCGGCATCGAGACCTTCACCTACACCTTGAAGGATGCCGACGGCGACAGTAGCAGCGCCAAATTGGTGTTCAACGTCACCAACATCAACGATCCGGTGGTGATCAACGGTCTGGATATCTGTGGCGGCGAGCTGACTTTCTACGAGAAGAACCTCACCGACGGCAGCAGCCCGAACCCAGGTGAGCTGACCAAGGGCGGCACCTTCACGGTCATCGCCCCGGATGGCCTGCAATCGCTGACCATTGCTGGCGTGAGCATCGTCAGTGGCGGTGTGGTCAGCGGCTTCCCGCTGCATGGCACGACCCCGATGGGTAACGCCTTCACCATCCACAGCTACGATCCAAGCACGGGTGTCGTAACGGCAAGCTATACGCTGGACCACACCAGCACGCATCAGAGCGGCAACGGCGCCAACAACATCCTCGAAAGCCTGGAAGTGGTGGCAGTCGACACCGACGGCAGCACCGCCCAGGCCAGCGTCGATGTCAATATCGTCGATGACGTGCCCCATGCGGTTAACGATACAAACGCCGTCACGGCGACCGAAGCGCAGTTGACCCTGACCGGGAACGTGTTGACTAACGATATTCAGGGCGCCGACCGCGTCACCAGTGGCCCGATTACCCCGCAAACCATAGAAGGTATCTACGGCAAACTGGTGTTGGCCGCAGATGGCTCCTACACCTATACGCTGAATACCGCTGACCCAGACTTCATCGCGCTACACGGTGGCGGTAGCGGTGTGGATACCTTCACCTACACCCTCAAAGATGCCGACGGTGATACCAGCAACGCGACCTTGAAGATTGACGTCAGCAGCCAGGATCACCCGGTTGTCATCAGTGGCCTGGATGTCGATGGTGGTGAGTTCACGGTCTACGAAAAAAACCTCACTGATGGCAGCAGCCCGGATCAGGCTGCGTTGACACACACTGGCAGCTTCACCGTGACGGCTGCTGATGGCCTACAGACCCTTACGGTGGGCGGCATCACTGTCGTTTCCGGCGGCAACGTCGTTGGTTTCCCGCAATCTGGAACGACGCCACTGGGCAACGCTCTGACCATAACCGGCTTCAATCCGACAACCGGTGTTGTGAGTTACTCGTACACCCTGCAGGACAACGAAAGCCATGCCAATGGCAATGGCACCAACAGCCTCAATGAAGCCATTGACGTCAGCGCAACCGACAAGGATGGCAGCACTGCCCATGCGACCCTCGATGTAAACATCGTTGATGATGTGCCCGCCGTGGTCGGTGCCGATCGTTCGGTGACGCCGGGGCAGGTGGACTCCAACCTGCTGCTGATCATTGACGTATCGGGCAGCATGAACGATCGCTCGGGTGTTCCCGGCAAGACGCGTCTGCAACTGGCCAAGGATGCCATTAGCACCTTGCTCGACAAGTACGACGAAATGGGGGACGTCAAAGTCCAGATTGTCACGTTCAGTTCCAATGCATCGGACCCATCCGGTGTATGGGTGTCGGTCGCCGAGGCCAAGCAACTGGTTGCCGGGCTGACCGCGGGGGGCGGCACCAACTACGACCAGGCAGTAGCGGTAGCGAAGTCGGCATTCGCCAACGCTGGCAGTTTGACCGGAGCGCAGAACGTCGGTTATTTCTTCTCCGACGGCAACCCATCGACAGCTTCACAAGGCATCGGGCCGGCCGATGAGGTTTCCTGGAAGAATTTCCTCGACAGCCATGGTATCAAGTCGTACTCCATCGGCCTGGGTTCTGGGGTCGATGTCGATAACCTCAACCCCCTGGCCTATGACGGCAGCACACACACCGATACCAACGCGGTGGTGGTCACCGACCTCAATGTGTTGAATCAGGTACTGTCAGGAACGGTACAGGGTGCACCTATTACCGGCAGCTTGATGAGTGGTGGGATTTTTGGTGCCGATGGCGGCTTTATCAAAGCCCTGCTGGTCGATGGCACGACCTACACCTATGATCCGAAAGCCAATGGTGGCAACGGTAGCTATAGCGCCGCCGGTGGCGTTGATCGCGGCAGTTTCGATACCGCAACCAACACCTTCAACATCAAGACCGTGCATGGCGGAACCTTGCTGGTCGATATGGATACCGGCGAATTCACTTACACCCCTCCAAAAGACACCGGTGCGACGGTGACCGAGACCATCGGCTTCACCGCCAGTGACACAGACGGCGACCTGAGCAGCGCCAACCTGGTCGTCAATGTCTATTCCAACGCCGCACCGGTGGCGGGTGCCGACCACATCATCACCAACATTCTTTCCAGTACCATCACCTTGCCGGCAGAGGCGCTGCTGGCCAATGACAGTGACGCCAACAACGATACACTCACGGTCTCGCCGATCACCTTCAACACCGACTGGGCAGCCAAGGGGGCTGGCTTCACAGTGGGCAACGGCCTGCCGACGCTCAGCTTCACCGGCAGCTCTGCCCAGTTCAGGGATGTAGCGCGCAGCTCGTTCCGCACGGCAGCGAACACCACCACAGCGGCATTACTGGTCAATGGGTGGCTGGGATCGCTCTCCAGTGGTGCCAATGCTGAGGATGTGCTGACTGTTTCTTTGAAGAAAGGTGAGTCGCTAAAACTTGATCACGACCGTCCGCTCGGCAACATCCTGATGGAATGGAAGGATGAAAACGGCAACTATCAGACCATTGCCGATGGTCACAGTTTTACTGCCGATCACGACGGGGTGTACAGCATCCATGTGACCAACCTGTCCAACCCTTTGGGAGGTAATGCCAATGGTTCGGAAAACTATGGCCTGACCATGACGGTCGACTACGCCAATGCTGAAAACCAGACCTATAACGGCACCTACACAGTCAGTGACGGGCATGGTGGCAGTGCAACGGGTAACGTGGATATTTCCTACCAGAGTGGTAGCACATTGACCGGCACCGCTGGCGATGACACCTTGCTCGGCGGCAGTGGCCACGACACCCTCAATGCCGGCGCTGGCAACGATGTGTTAATCGGTGGCGATGGCAACGACATTCTCAACGGTGGCGATGGCAATGACTTGTTGATCGGCGGTGCCGGCAATGACCAGCTCAACGGCGGCGCTGGAATCGATACCGCCAGTTACGCTGGTGCCGGCAGTGGCGTAACTGTCAGCCTGGCCAGCGCTGGCGCGCAGAATACCGGAGGGGCAGGCACCGATACCTTGACCGGTATCGAAAACCTGATCGGCTCAGATTACAACGATCACCTCACCGGTGACGGCAATTCCAACTTGCTTATCGGTGGCCTGGGCAACGATACGTTGATTGGCGGTGGCGGCAATGATGTGTTGATCGGTGGGGCCGGTAACGACACCCTGACCGGCGGCAGCGGCAACGACATCTTCCTGTGGCAGCAGGGTAACACCGGGCGAGATGTGGTGACCGACTTCACTCCGGGTTCCGATCGGCTTGATCTGTCTCAATTGCTCCAAGGCGAGAACGCCACTTCGGCTTCACTGGATGACTACTTGCACTTCAAGGTTACCGGCAGTGGTTCCGGGGTGGTGTCTACCATTGAGGTCAGCGCGGTAGCGGGGGCTGCACCGACCCAGACCATCGATCTGGCAGGGGTCAACCTGGCGGAGCATTACGGGGTGACAGCGGGGGCGGGTGGGGTGATTGCTGCAGGGCAGGACACCGCGACCATCATCAACGGAATGCTCAATGATCATTCGTTGAAGGTGGATACGGTCTGAGGCGTGCGTTTTGGGAGCTGCGCAGCCAATCACAGGTTGGCCTCAGCTCCTGAACGTATGGAACTCAGGAAGGGCGGCGCAGTGTCTTCTGGCGCAAGATATAAATACTGACCAGCACGGCGCTGGTCAGCATGAATCCGCGTGCCCAGATCAACGGTACCAGATAACAGGACACGCCAATGCTCAGCCACATCAGGCCAATTGCATAGACTTTGCCTTTGAGGGGAATGCCTTCACCACTGAGGTAATCGCGTATCCACGGTCCCAGCCGCGGATGATTGACCAGCCAATGGTGAAAACGCGGCGAGCTGCGCGCAAAGCATGCAGCAGCCAACAGTAGAAATGGAGTGGTCGGCAACACTGGCAGGAAAATGCCGATCACTCCCAACGCGACGCTGAGCCAGCCGATGGCCAGCAGCAGGTAGCGCATTTACGTCGACTCAGTGGTGGCGAGGCTTGAGCAGTGCAGGTGCAGGCTTCTCGTCTGGCGCATGCTGCAGCAGGTACAGGGCAGTCAGGGCCTCTGGGATTTGCACGATCATGTCATCCATCAGATTGGCATCGCTGGCGATATCGGCGAATTCAGGTTGCTCATCGAACAAGCCCGAACCGACCATGATCGGCAGCAGCATTTCGCTGACTTCTTCTTCGGCGGTTTCGAACCAGGCCTCTTCACGCATGAATACGCCTTCCATGAAGCCGATGCACCAGCCACGCAGGTCGGAATCGTCCGGCTCATCGCCAAGGTCCAGGTCGCACGGCAGCTCGAAGTCTTCGTCGCTGGCCAGCTGGCGCGCGATGTGCGCCTTGAGCTGGATCAGTGTGGATTCGATCTCTTCACGCTGGGCATCGTCTTTGTAACGAGGCTCTTCAGCGAACAAGGCGTCGATCCATTCGCGATCAGGAACCGCTTCGGTACCAATCGACAATGCAGTCAAGTAGCCGTGTGCGGCAACGTAGTCCAGTGCTTCTTCGTGCAGCTCGTCGGCGTCGAGGAAGGCTTGCAGGCGGGTCAATTGCTCGGCGAAGGACATTACAGGGCTACCTTGGGAATAAACGATGATCGAATTCTAGCATCTTGCGGCCGTTACGAGGCAAAGGATGACGCCTATCGCAGAGCACCCTGTGCAGGTCGACGCTCGGGTATAATGCGCGGCTTTTGTATCTGGCCACCGGCTGATGCGCGGGTCAGGTAAAAGCCGCTTACGCATTTACAGGTGTGGCGGGGAAGATTTTCATCCAGCCTGTGGCCAGGATGGTTCTGCGATTTATGGAGTTTCTATGCTCGAACAGGCTCAGCGCGTCCTCAAGGACATCTTCGGCTATGACAGCTTTCGAGGGCGCCAGGGGGCGATCATCGAATGCGTGGCCAAAGGTGGCGATGCGCTGGTACTGATGCCTACCGGGGGCGGCAAGTCCCTGTGCTTCCAGGTGCCGGCACTCCTGCGTCCGGGGCTGGCGGTGGTGGTTTCGCCGCTGATTGCACTGATGGAAGATCAGGTGGCCACGCTCGATGAGCTGGGGGTGGCGGCGGCTTCGCTCAACTCCACCTTGAGTGCCGAGCAGCAGCGTGAGCTTGCCGGGCGTATTCGTCGAGGCGAAGTAAAAATGCTCTACCTGGCACCAGAGCGTCTGGTGCAACAACGCATGCTGGACTTCCTGCGCACGCTGGATATCGCGCTGTTCGCGATTGACGAAGCCCACTGCGTATCGCAATGGGGGCATGACTTCCGTCCCGAGTATCTGCAACTGGGGCAATTGGCAGAACTGTTTCCGCATGTGCCGCGCATCGCCCTGACCGCAACTGCTGACATGCGTACGCGCGAAGAAATTGTCACGCGTCTGCACTTGCAGAATGCCGAGCGCTTTCTCTCGAGCTTCGACCGACCCAATATTTTCTACCGCATCGTGCCCAAGGAGCAGCCGCGCAAGCAATTGCTGGCGTTCCTCGGCGAGCGTCGCGGTAATGCCGGTATCGTTTACTGCCTGTCGCGTAAAAAAGTCGACGATGTTGCCGCCTACCTTTGCGACCAGGGCTTCCCAGCGCTGCCTTACCACGCTGGTCTGCCGGCGGAAACGCGAGCTTCCAACCAGCGCCGCTTTCTCAATGAGGAAGGGCTGATCATGGTTGCCACGATTGCCTTCGGCATGGGTATCGACAAACCCAACGTGCGCTTCGTTGCCCACCTGGACCTGCCCAAGTCGCTGGAAGCCTACTATCAGGAAACCGGTCGCGCCGGACGCGACGGTCTGCCTGCCGATGCCTGGATGGCCTATGGTCTGCAAGACATGGTCATGCTCAAGCAGATGTTGCAGAACTCCGAGGGTGACGAGCGCCACAAGCGTATCGAGCAGCACAAACTCGACGCCATGCTCGCACTGTGCGAGGAAACGCGTTGTCGCCGGCAGATTCTGCTCAATTACTTTGACGAAGAATTGCCTCAACCCTGCGGCCATTGCGACAACTGCATCGACGGCGTGCAGACCTGGGATGCCACCGAACCTGCGCGCCAAGCCCTTTCGGCGGTGTATCGCACGGGGCAGCGTTATGGTGTAGGTCACCTGGTTGATGTGTTGTTGGGCCGGGACAACGAAAAAGTCCGCAGCTTCGGCCATGAGAAACTCGCCGTTTATGGTGTTGGCAAGGCCCGTTCCGAAAGTGAATGGCGCTCATTGTTTCGTCAGTTGGTAGCTCGCGGTTTGGCCGATATCGACCTGGAAGGATATGGCGGCTTGCGCTTGTCCGACAGCTGCCGGCCGCTCCTGCGCGGCGAAGTGAGCCTGGAGTTGCGCCGTGATCTCAAGCCGCAAACCAGCAGCAAGGGCAGTAGCAGTGGCGGCAGCCCGGCCAGTCAGCTGGTGCGTGGTGACGAGCGCGAGCAATGGGAGGCGCTGCGGGCATTGCGGCGCAAGCTGGCAGAGGAGCACGGTGTGCCACCTTATGTCATCTTCCCGGACTCCACCTTGCTGGAAATGCTGCGCAGCCAACCTTCAAGCCTTAGCGAAATGGCCCAGGTCAGCGGCGTGGGTGCGCGCAAGTTGGAGCGCTACGGCGAAGCCTTCCTTGAAGTCTTGGGAGGGGCAGCCGAAGCGCCACCGCAGGTCACTGACTTGCGTCATGAGCTGACCAGCCTGGCGCGTGCAGGTATGACTCCTGCACAAATCGCCGGGCAGCTCAATTGCAGCGAAAAGAACGTCTACAGCATGCTGGCTGAGGCCATTGGCCGCCATCAATTGTCGCTGGAGCAAGCCTTGGACTTGCCCGAAGATCTGCTAGCCGAAGTTCAGGATGCCTTCCTTGATGGCGAGGGCGAATTGCCGCCGGTATCCGCCATTGCCGAACAGTTCGGCAGTCGTGTGCCAGAAGGGGTCTTGTACTGCGTTCGAGCGGCATTGGCGGCAGAATTCGAGATGTAAACGGCGTTTCGTCATCTTTTATAACGATTGTCAGACAGATTGAACCTTGAGGAGTCTTGCCTGTTGCGCAGGAGCATGGTTAGCTGACTAATAATTAGTACTGATGATGAGTTTTCTATGCCGTTGACCGATCAACACCGCTTCGGAATGCAGTTGGCGCATATGTCCAGAGGTTGGCGCGCCGAGCTGGATCGACGCCTGGCGGGACTGAATCTGTCCCAGGCTCGCTGGCTGGTATTGCTCCACCTGGCTCGTTTCGACGAAGCACCTACTCAGCGTGAGCTGGCCCAAAGCGTGGGCGTAGAAGGCCCGACTTTGGCGCGCCTGCTCGACAGCCTGGAATCCCAGGGCCTGGTCCGTCGCCAGGCCGTACTGGAGGACCGTCGAGCGAAGAAAATCCATTTGTGCCCGCCAGCCAAACCGTTGATCGATCAAATCGAAACCATTGCCAACGCTTTGCGCGCCGAGTTATTCATTGGTGTCGACGAAGAGGACATGCGCGTGTGCATGAAGGTCCACGCGCGCATCCTCGCCAACCTGGAAAAAACCTGAACGGCTTCAGAAGGTGTGGCCCAGGTTGAGGTACAACGCCTTCTGATTTTCGCTGTTGGCCCCGTAACTGAAGTTCAACGGGCCCAACGGCGTTTCGAAGCCGACAAAGATACTGGCGGCGTTTATGTAACCACTGTCGAATTCGTTGTCGTTGTTCCACACCTTGCCACGCTCCAGCGACCCTCCTATGTAAAGCGGAAAGTCCAGTGGCAGGTACGCGCGGGGCGTCAGTCTGCGGTAATAGACCATGCGCATCAGACTCATGTTCTGCCCGGACACCGAATCCTGGCGAAAGCCCGACAATTGCCTGGCGCCACCGAGCACAAAGCTTGAAGTCACCACCTCGGCGTCGTCCAGAGTCCTTCCATACTGAGATCCCAGCACCCAGGTGTTGGCGCCGCTGCTCAGGGCCTTGTCCAACTTGAAAGTCCATTGCCGGTAACGTTGGTCAGACCCAAGGTCGGGCTCGAACTGGCGCAGGGTCAGGCTGATGTCTTCACCACTGTGAGGGAAGTAGACATTGTCCAACGTGTCGAATGAATACTTCAGTTCGTAGAACCCTTCGTTGAAGCTGAAGTGCGGCAGGTCCTGGTCACCAATGCGTACATCAGCATTGCCCCAGGCCTGGCCTACACCGAAGCGTACTTCGCCGCTGGTGCCGATCTGACGTCCCAGGTTCAGGCCGAATCCGTAACGCTCCAGCCGGTATTCGGCAACCGGATCGTCTTCCAGGGTCGCTTCGATGTTCTGCGAGCCCAGATCGATATAGGGGGCGACGAAGTAACGCGAACCGGCGTCCAGGGGCTGGTAGAACTCGCTGTACAATTCCTGCTGGTCGCCGATCTGCGCCCGGGTAAGCCACTCGGCACCCAGGCGGTTGATGCCGTTCACCCGGTAGCTGGCGCCGATATTGAAGGCGCTGTCGCCGCGCATGTCATCGGACAGGTTCAAACCCAATCGCAGATAGTCAGTACCTCCACGGCGCCCGCGGGCATTGATTACCAGGGTGTTGTCATTGCCTTTGTGCACAACCCGATACTGCACACGGTCGAAGTAGTCCAGGCCATAGAGGGTGCCCATGTCGGTCTGCAGGCGCCCTAGCTCAAGGGGCTGGCCAATGGGCTGGCGAATGTAGAAACGGATGACGTCATCGCTGACTTTCGAGTCGTTTTCGATCTTGATCGAGGTAATGACCGGTGTGCGCTGGCTGGGTGAGCGGGCGACCTTCAGTTCTTCATCGTTATCAGGACGTTTGAGCACCGCCAGGCGCGCATCCAGGGCGCGGGCGGCCCGATAGCCCGCTTCGATCATTTCCTCGGCGCGGCCGAAGTCGGTAACGCCGAAACTGGCCAGCGGTGGCTCGATCAGAATGTCGTCACGGTGCAAGGTTGCCAGTTGCTCTTCGGAGTTGCGCCGAGTCATCAGGGTGATCGACTGGTTGAGTACATCAACTACGGTCGCCAACTGCTTGCGCGTGCGCAAAGGCGTACCGATATCGACGACAATCGCGATGTCTACGCCCATCTCGCGCGCGACATCCACCGGGATGTTGTCGACCATGCCGCCATCGACCAACAGTCGGCCGTCCAGTTCCACTGGGGCGAACACAGCGGGAATCGACATGCTGGCGCGAATGACCTGAGGTAGGTGGCCGCGGCGGAACACCGCTTTTTCACCGCTGGCGATGTCGGTGGCTACTGCCCGAAAAGGAATAGGCAGCTTGTCGAAATCGCGGGTATCACTGGTGTGCGCCAGCATGCTTTCCAGCAGCAGTGCCAGGTTCTGTCCCTGGATCACCCCCAGTGGCAGGCCAAGGCTGCCATCGTCGCGGAAACTGAGTTTCTGTTTGACCAAAAAGTCGCGGTCATCCTGCTTGCGCCGAAACGGTACGTCTTTACGCGGCGGCGCATCAGACAGTGCCTGCTTCCAGTCGATGTTCAAGGCGAGCTTTTCCAGCTCGTCGACCTTGTACCCCGAGGCGTACAGCCCACCCACCACCGCGCCCATGCTGGTACCGGCAATGGCATCGACCTTGATCCCTTGCTCCTCAAGCGCTTTGAGTACACCGATGTGGGCAAGGCCACGAGCGGCACCACCGGACAATACCAGGCCCACTTTCGGACGTGGGGGTTCGGCAGCCACAAGCGGGAGGGAAACAACGATCAGCAACAGACTCAACAGCAAGCGGTGCATCATGGCTCTCGGAGCGAAGGCTAAAGACCGCTAGTATAAGCGCGACCGCCTGTCAGGAAACTGTTACCCATGAATGCTCGTAAAGCCGAAGTCGTAATCACCTATTGCACTCAGTGCCAGTGGCTGTTGCGTGCCGCCTGGTTGGCCCAGGAACTGCTCAGCACGTTCAGTGACGACCTTGCCCGGGTCGCGCTCGAACCCGCCAGCGGTGGCGCATTTCGCATTACCTGTGACGGCGTGCAGATCTGGGAGCGTAAGGCCGATGGTGGTTTTCCTGAAGCCAAGGTGCTCAAGCAGCGGGTCCGTGATCAGATCGATCCGCAGCGCGACCTTGGTCACAATGATCGCCCCTGATCAACCTTGAGCGGCAACTGACTTGTTGGATTGGTTGCTGCCTGCAAGGCGACTGGATATCACGATCGCAAGAATGATCAGCACACCGCCCAGCAGCATTCGTGGGGTGGGTGCTTCGGCGAAAATCAACCAAGCCAGGGCAATGCCGTAAACCGGCTCCAGAGCGAATACTACAGCGGCAGTGCGGGCCTTGATGACGGCCAGGCTGGCAACGAATAAACTGTGGGCGACGCCGGTGCAGAACACCCCGAGCAACGCGATCCACAGCCAGTCGATCGCCGAGACGTCGACAAGCGCCGGGGCGGCTGCCGGCAGCAGGCACAGCGCGACCACCGCATTCTGGCACATCGCTGCCTGCACGGCCGGAATACGTCCGCTGGCGGCGCGATTGGTCAGCGACAGCAATGAGAACAGCAAGCCCGACAGCAAGGACCAGAGCAGCCCGCCGGTAGCCTGACTGGCGAGGTCGAATTCCGGGGTGACCAACACCAGGCCGATGCTCACCAGCAACACCAGGATGATTTCATTGCTGCGTACCCGCTCCCTGAACAGCAGCCCTTCAAGAATCACGGTAAACGCAGGGAAACTGGCAAAACCCAGGGTGGCGATAGCAACGCCCGCCACCTTCACGGCAATGAAGAAGCTTACCCAGTGACCTGCGAGCAACACGCCCCCCAACAGCAAGCGGCGCCAGTCCTGGCTTTGCAGTGGTTGCCAGGCCTTTTTTGCAAAACGGGCGAAAAAGGCGAGGGCCAGCACTGCGAACGCGGCGCGGCCAAAAACAATTATCGAGGGACCCGCCTGGGCCAGTTTGCCAAATACGCCAGTCAAGCCGAAGAACAGTGCGCCGATGTGCAAGGCGCCGAGGGCGGTGCGGTGGTTCATGGGATTCCTATGCGCCTGGCTGAAGGCAGCGGTGTTGCGCTGAAGTTTGGGTGCTGGCCTTGCCAGTATTGGACCTCAGTTTACGAGGGCATAGCGCTCGGTGTCTGTTGCCGAACTCGCGTCAATTGTCGCCAGACTCTTGGCGCAAGGCCCTGGGTGAACAGCCGAAGGCGTTCAGGATGGCGGCGGAGAAGGCGCTTTGCGAGCCGTAGCCCACCTGCGCGGCAATCTCGCCGATCGGTCGCGTGCTGGTTTGCAGCAGTTTGCGCGCCTTGAGCAGGCGGCGTTGGCGGATATAGTCCATCGGTGTCATGGACGCTTCGGCGATGAAGCGGGCATGCAGTCGGGCATTGGAAAGCCCGGCGAGACGGGCAAGATCGGCTACCTGCAACGGGTATGCGGCGTGCTTTTCGATATGCGCATCAAAGCGGGCGAAGGGAAGCTGTTTTTGTGCAATGGCCGGTCGAGCGGCACCGTTCAGGCTGGCAAGCAAGAGTATCGCACCCTGTTGGGCGATCAGTGGATCGGTTACCTGGCCTGCCGCCAGCCAGTCGACCAGTAGCTGTTGGTGGTTGTCCAGTTCGCGTGTACCACGATGCTCCAGCAGTCGCTGGCTTGCCGAGACCTGTTCGCCCATGCTGCTGTTGATCCAGGCATCGCCAGGCACATCAAGGACCAGGCAGTGGCTCCCGGCAACACTGCCGCAGGTGTGGTGGGTGCCTGCTGGCACCACGATCAGCCCGTGGCGTTGGATGCGGGCGCCTTGACCATCGAGTTCGAAGTCCAGTTGCCCACTCAGGCCGAACACCAGTTGGGGGTGCTCATGGCTGTGGGCGATCAGGTCGTCACTGTAGTGACGCAGGGAAAGTATCGAGCCGCTGTTCATTGCCGTGTCCTCTACGCGGTAACGGCAGTGTACAAGCTCATGCGTCGGCATTCATCGATTGCAGCGCTGCTTTGTAGAGCGATTGCCTCGGCTGGGCGAACAGACGCCTGAGCATCGGCTCGAAAAAGCTCAGCGGCAGGCTGTCGTAGTGGGGGTCAAAGGCGGCGGCGTCGTAGCGCGCGCAGAACTCGATGGTTTGTTGGTACTGCGGGTGATCCTCGAATTGCTCGCGCAGATGCCGGTCCATCCCCAGGTGATGGAAGAAGTAATAGCCCTGGAATACCCCATGCTTCTCTACCATCCAGAGGTTTTCCGGGCTGACGAAAGGCTTGAGGATGGCTGCAGCGATATCAGGATGGTTATAGCTACCCAGGGTGTCGCCGATGTCGTGAAGCAGCGCGCAAATCACATACTCTTCGTCGCGTCCATCCCGCCAGGCACGGCTAGCGGTTTGCACGCAGTGACTGAGGCGATCAATGGGGAAACCGCCGAAATCACCATCGAGCAGGCGCAGGTGCGCGAGGATCCGGTCGGCGAGTTGGCTGGCGTAAGCCCTGAAATCGCTGGCGATGATCGCCCAGTCCTGCTGCGTGCCATCCTGCATGTGCGTAAAGCGGGCCTGCTCGGTCATTGACGTTCCAAAGAGTGGTCTAGGGCCTCACTCTACCTTGGCCGTTTATCGGAGCAGTGGCCGCGCAGGACGCGTTTCTGACCTTGTGGGCCGAAATCAGAACGGGACCTTGCCGCGCAGCATGTCGCGGTACATGGCGAAATCGCCAATCAGGCTGTACAGCGGATGCCTGAAGGTTGCCGGGCGATTGCCCTCGAAAAAGAAGTGTCCGACCCACGCGAACCCGTAGCCGGCGAACGGAATCGCCAGCAACACGATCCATTTGCCACTGGCAATCGTGTAGGCGAGCAGGGCGATGACCAGGCTGGTACCAACGAAGTGCAGGCGCCGGCAGGTGGGGTTGCTGTGCTCGTCCAGGTAATACGGGTAAAACTCGGCAAAGCTGCGAAATTGCTGAGGACTGTTCACGTCGTAGCTCCTGAAACTCTCGATACGGTGAAGATACACGGCGTGGAGCCTGAACTGAGTCTAGAGTGAGTAAAACCATTGCGCAGTGACAATGGGCGCCAATTGAGTATCCTTTGAGTTCACCGCAGGAGCGGTCAGTTCGAACATAAGAAGCCAGCCATGAGCGAGAGAACCACGTCAGCAAGCTGGGCATCAGGGATCGTCAAGGCACTCGAGCTCGAAGGGCTGGATTGTCGTGCAATGTTCCAACAACTCGGCCTGGATTTCGCCGCCCTGGATGACCCCGACGCACGTTTTACCCAAGACTCCATGACCCGTTTATGGCAAATGGCGGTCGACCTTTCCGGCAATCAGGCCATCGGCCTGAACATGGCCCGGGTGGTTCGTCCGGCCTCCTTTCATGTGGTCGGCTACGCCTTGATGTCGAGCCGTACCTTGGCCGAAGGGTTTGAGCGATTGGTGCGCTTTCAGCGCATCATTGCCGAGAGTTCCGACTTGAGCTTTCGCCAGGAACCAGAAGGTTACGCGTTAATTCTCACTGTCCACGGTGATCATCTTCCGCCTACCCGGCACAGCGCTGAAGCGTCCCTGGCCTGTGCCTTGTCGCTGTGCGGCTGGTTGAGCGGGCGGGTAATTCAGCCGCGACGGGTATTGGTCCAAGGGCCGCAGCCAGTCGACCTGACGCCGTACAAGACAGCTTTCCATGCACCCCTGGTATTTGGCGCGGCTCATGATGCATTGATATTCGAGCGGGCTGACATGGAGGCGCCATTACCGACGGCTAACGAAGCCATGGCCGTGTTGCACGACCGGTTTGCCGGTGAGTATCTGGCCCGTTTTTCCGAAAGCCGCGTCACCCATCGTGCACGTCAGGTGCTGTGCCGAGTGTTGCCGCAAGGAGAGCCCAAGCGCGAGACGGTGGCGCAGGCTCTGCATTTGTCCCAGCGTACCTTGCAACGGCGCCTGCAGGACGAAGGCACCAGCTTTCAGACCTTGCTTGACGACACCCGCCGAGAGTTGGCCGAGCAGTACCTGGCGCAGCCGGACATGACACTGCTGGAAACTGCCTACTTGCTGGGCTTTGCCGATCCAAGCAACTTCTTCCGGGCGTTTCGTCGGTGGTTCGACGTTACTCCCGGCGAGTATCGGGCTCGAATTGCGCTGGGCACAGCTGTTGCGCCAGAAACCGAAGCGGTGGAGGTCGCGGTCAGTGACGCCAGAACGCCGGCATACACAGCACCAACACCGTAATGATTTCCAGACGTCCCAGCAGCATCCCGAACGCCAGGATCCATTTGGCCGCATCCGGCAATGTCGCAAAGTTGCCGGCCGGGCCAATGGTTTCACCCAGTCCCGGACCTACACCGGAGACGGTACTGGCAGCACCGGTCAAGGCGGTCATCCAGTCTACGCCGAGCAATGACAGGAGCAGGGCGATTACGCAGATGGTGATGGCAAAGAAGAACGAGAAAGTCAGGATCGAGCGCACGATCTCTTCGTCCAGACGATGACCGTTGTACTTCTGCTTGATCACGGCGCGAGGGTGAATGAGTTGATTGAGGTTGGCCTTGAGCAGGATGTAGGCAACCTGAAAACGGAAAATCTTGATACCACCAGCGGTCGAGCCCGAGCAACCACCAACGAAGCCAAGGTAGAAGAAAAGCATCAGCGAGAAGTTGCCCCACAGGCTGTAGTCGCCCAGGGCAAAGCCGGTGGTGGTCACTACCGAGGTGACGTTCAGCGCCACATGGCGCAATGCATCCAGCCAGTGCAGGTCAGTGGTCGCCCAGTACCAGGTGCCCAATACCAGCCAAGTGACCAGCAGCATGGCCAGAAGACCCTGGACCTGCTGGTCCTTGATCAGCGCCTTGCGATTGCCGCGCAGGGTAGCGACGTAAAGCGCGAACGGCATACTGCCGAAAATCATCACGACCACGGCAACCCAATGCACCGCCGGCTGGTGCCATTTGGCCAGAGATTGGTCGGAGGTAGAGAAACCGCCAGTGGAAATTGCCGACATGGCGTGGTTGATGGCATCGAATACGCTCATGCCGGCCAGCCAGAATGCAAGGCCCCCCAAGGCAGTGAAGCCGATGTACACCGCGACGATGGATTTGGCAACCATGTGCGACCGCGGCATGACTTTTTCGGAACGGTCCGAAGACTCGGTCTGGAACAGGCGCATACCACCGATGCGCAGCAGCGGCAAAATGGCTACCGCCATGGCGATAAAACCGATGCCGCCGAGCCAGTGCAGAAGCGAACGCCACATCAGAATGCCTGGCGACATGGTGTCCAGGCCGCTGAGTACCGTGGCGCCGGTCGCGGTAATACCGGACATGCTCTCGAAGAATGCGTCGGTATAGCTGATGTGTTGAGTGAGCAGGAACGGTAGCGCGGCGAAGATACACACCACCAGCCAACTGCTGACGGTAAGCAGATACATGTCGCGCGGACGCAAGTGCACATGCTCTGGGCGCCCCTGGATCACCAGGGCAAGGCCGGCGATAAAGGTGATCATGCTGGCCCACAGGAACGACGGCAGGTCACCAGTGCGATCAAAGATCACCAGGGTGGCCATGGGCACAACCATGCTGATCGCCAGGGTGATCAGGAAGATGCCGATGACAAATCCAATGATCCTTAAGGTCGGCAACGCCATGTGATCTGCTCTGACTTGAAACGGAAGGGCGCCATTCTACCTATGGCCCTTTTTAAGTAAACGCTAGAATAGCTGCACATTTCTCTTTAGGGGGTAGCCAATGGAGGCTCTCGACGCATTGCTCAACCGTGTTTCTGTACCACGGCTGATGGAACCCGCACCTAATGCTGCTCAGCGCGAGGGCTTGTTTCAGGCTGCCCTGCGGGCGCCGGACCATGGTCAATTGCGGCCGTGGCGCTTCTTGACGGTCGAGGGCGAGGGGCGTGAAAAACTGGGGGCGTTACTGGCCGAAGCGGTGCAGGCCGAGGGTGACGCCACTGAAGCGGCGCTGGACAAGGCCCGCGCCATGCCAATGCGCGCACCGCTGCTGGTGGTGGTTATCGCGCGCTTGCAGGATCACTTCAAGGTGCCGGCCTCGGAGCAACGTCTGGCCGCTGGCTGCGCAGCCCACGGCATTCTATTGGCGGCTCATGCCCAAGGGATTGGTGCTGTCTGGCGAACCGGCGAGCTGTCGTACAGCAAGCATGTAGCCAAGGGGCTGGGACTGGCTGACAACGAAGAGATCATCGCCTTCTTGTACCTGGGCACTCCGCAGTCGGAGCCCCGTACCGCGCCAGTGCTGGCAACGGCGGATTTCGTTTCGGCCTGGGAGTAGTACTGGCGCCATCGCGGGCCAAGCCCGCGCCTGCAGGCAGATTGCGCAAGGTAATTGTGCAGGAGCGGGCGCGGTTTCAGGTCAGGCACTGAGCTCCAGCCGGGCAACAAAACCACCCTCTGGATGATTTCCCAGGGTCAGGCTTCCACCGTGCCGCTCTGCTGCCTTGCGCGCAATGGCCAGACCCAGGCCATGACCTGCAGCGCTCTGGCCCGGGGCGCGGAAGAACGGCTCGCCCAATTGCCCAAGGTGTTCTTCGGCCACGCCCGGGCCGTGATCGCGCACACTTATCACGATGCGGTCGTTGTCACGCAAGGCTGAAATTTCAATCGCTTGCCCTTGCGGGTTGAAGCGCACGGCATTGCGCAGCAGGTTATCTACCGCACGCTCGATCAGGGTTGGCCAGCCCTGCAGGCTCAACCCTGGTTCAAGCTGCAACTGGATGTCCTGTTCCGGCGCACTGAGCTGGGCATCCTTGTGCAGGGACTGCAGCAGCGCATCGAGGTCCACCGGTTCGGCGCGCGATTGTTCGGCGTCCACTCGTGCCAGCACCAGAATTTCACTGATCAGTGCTTCCAGGCGGTCGCATTCCCGCGTCAGGCGTGGCCATAACGCTTCGCGTTGTTCCGGTTCGGCCCGCTCGGCGAGAGCCAGGGCAATGCGCAGGCGCGCCAGCGGCGAGCGCAACTCGTGGGACACATCGCGCAGCAGTTGGCGCTGGCTGCCGATCATGCTCTGCAGGCGTGATCCCATACGGTTGAAGTCATTGGCTAACACGCCGAATTCATCGCGGCGACTGGCCAGGCGCGCCAGGCTGTTCTGTTGATAGGTAGTTTGTCCCAGGTCATGTACGGCTCCGCGCAAGCGGCTGAGCGGACGGGTAATGGACAGCGTTACCAACAGGCTGAACAGGGTCAAGACCACCAGGGCAATGCCCAATGCACTCAATGGCCATAGCAGGCTGTCACGGTGCCAGGCATCCAGTTCGGGATGGGGAATGCGATAGATCAGCAAGTACGTCTCGCCAGTCTCGGGACTGGTGTATTCCTCGGTCAGGCGCCGCCAGGGCAAGCGCCGGTCGTCGTTGTGTCGCCGTGCCTCGAAAGCTGCGGCACGCCGTGGGAAGGTGCCAGGTACCACTGCATCGCCACTGTCGTTGAGTACTTGCACATCGATGTTGTAGTGGCGCTTGCGATGCTCCAGAAAGTGCTGGGCGTTCTCGGGGCCCTTTTGTTCGTAGCGTTGGGTCCAGGTCTTGGCCAGGGTATTGAGACCCGGGTGACGGCTGAGAATCCAGGCATCCTGGTTCAACATGTGCCCGAGCAGAATCGACAGGCCGGCGACCAGGGCAATGGCCAGCCAGAAACTGGCCAGGATGCGCCAGAACAATGAACGCAAGGGAGGCTCCTTCAACGGCAAAAAAACCGGCTTGCACAGAGGCAAGCCGGGCGGGTGGCTGTCAGCTTACTGGGCCTTGTTGGCTTTTTCAGCTTTCCAGGCTTTGAACTCGCTCCATTCGGCGCGACGTTGGTCCTGGTCTTTTTTCAGCTCATCGAATTTCTTCTGCTGATCAGGCTTGAGCAGTGCGCGGATTTCAGCCTGAGTCTTGTCTTTTTTGCTTTGCAGTTCATCTTTCAGCGCTTTCTGATCGGCGGCCGGAAGTTTTTCCAAATAGCGTTGGGTGATTTCATGGCGGCTTTTCATTTGCTCGCCCATCAGCTTGCCGATCTGCTGGCGTTGTTCACGGCTCAAGTCCAGCTGGGCGTAAGGCGCTTCGCCGCGATGGTGGTCGCCGTGGCGCGGCCCGCCTTCTGGCATGGCCATGGCAACGGTCGGCAGTGCAGCAGCGAACATCAGGGCGATAAGGGTCTTGCGCATGGTGTCTCTCCTATCTGAGGCCGGTAGTTACCGGATGTGCCCAGTCTAGGGAGATCAAGGTCAGCGGCGGTCAGGCAAGGGTAAAGCTTGAGTAAAGATGATTGAGCGCCGTCCTGACATTACAGGCTGTAGTAATAGCCGCGGCTGCGCAACGCTACGATGCGTGGGCGTCCGTCTGGGTGTGGGCCGATTTTCTTGCGCAGGTTGCTGACGTGCATGTCCAGGCTGCGATCGTACAGGGTCAGCTTGCGACCCAAGGCGATCTGCGCCAGCTCCTGCTTGTCCAGCGGCTCGCCTGGCTGGCGTAGCAGTGCTTCGAGAATGCGGCTTTCGGATAGCGTCAGGGTCAGGTCCTGCTGATCGATGCTGACCACGCCACGCGCCGGGCTGAAGCTCAGGTCGCCAATTTCGATCTGGCTGGGCGTGGCGTTGGGATGGCTTCGGCGCAGTACTGCGCGTAGGCGAGCGGTTAGCTCGCGAGGGTCGCAGGGTTTGGCCAGATAATCATCGGCGCCCAGTTCCAGGCCCAGAATACGGTCCAGGGGTTCGCCCCGTGCAGAAAGCATCACCACCGGAAGCTCGGTGTGCTCGCTACGCAGTTGCTTGAGCAGTTCCAGGCCACTGCCGTCAGGCAGCATGACGTCCAAGACCACCGCTGCGGGCGCTTGTTCAGCCAGGGCGCGACGGGCGCTCTGGCCGTCGTGACAGGCGCGTACGGAGAAACCTTCCTGGGTCAGCCAGCTGCCGAGCAGCTCGCAGAGTTCCTGGTCATCATCAATCAGTAACAGCTCGCTCATGACTCACTCAATTCAACCATTGCCGACGCTTTCTGTGTCCGCCACTGGCAAAGATACCGCAGAGCGCAGCCAAGAGGGCAACTCCTCCACCAATCACGAACCATTGTTGCTGGTCGGTGATCAGGCGTTCCGGGGCCTTGGCCTGGAGTTCCTTGAGGGCCAGCTTGAGGCGCTGGTTCTCCTGGCGCAGTCGCGTGAGCTGCGCGCTCTCGCGTTCGCTGTCGGCATTGTGCAACTGCTGGGTCAGCGTTTCGCGCAGGCGTTCACTTTCCTGCAGGCGCTGTTGCAATTCGGTTATCTGGCTGCCGGCACTCAGTGACAGCGGGGTACTTGGCGCATTGGGCTCTTCGGCCTGGGCGAGCGGGGTCAGCAACAACAGGCACAGCAGCAGGGGCAACGGACCTTGACGCATTGGAACTCCTGATTCTTGTCGATTCAGCAGGTTGTCGGCTGGTAGATAAGAATAATGAGCAGCTGCATCAGTAAAAGGCGGGAAGGCGGTGCGCGCAGTGGCGCACCGCTTGAAGCGGCTTACGGCAACACTTGCTTGAACGGTTTGACGATGACGTTGGCATATACGCCTGCGGCGATATATGGGTCGGCATCGGCCCAGGCCTGGGCGGCGCTCAGGGAGTCGAACTCGGCAACGATCAGACTGCCCGTAAAGCCCGCTGCACCCGGGTCGTTACTGTCGATGGCAGGGTGCGGGCCGGCCAGCACCACGCGACCTTGTTCCTTGAGTTGCTGCAGACGTTCGATATGCGCAGGGCGCGCAGCCAGGCGTTTTTCCAGAGAGTCGGCAACGTCGCTGGCAATGATGGCGTAGAGCATGTCAGTCCTTAGGAGTAGTTGGGGGAGTGGTGGTGTCGCTGTCATGTATGTGGCGGGACAGATACAGGCCTTGGCCGACCAGGAACAGTACCGTCATGCCCAGGCTGCCGAACACTTTGAAGTCGACCCAGATGTCCTGGAAGGTGAAGGCAACGAACAGGTTGGCTGCGCCGCAGAACAGGAAAAACGCGATCCAGGCGACGTTCAGGCGCGACCAGACGTTTTCCGGCAGGCTGATGGCGTGGCCCATGATGCGCTTGATCAACACTCGGTCACCGATGAAGTGGCTACCGGTAAATGCCAGGGCGAACAGCCAGTTGACTACCGGAGCCTTCCACTTGAGGAAGGTTTCGCTGTGGAACGCCAAGGTCAGACCGCCGAACACCAGGCAGGCGAGCAAGGTCAGCCATTGGCCTTTTTCCAGCTTGCGCTGGCGAAGGAACAGCGCGCCGTAGACCACAACCGAGCTGATAATCAGCATGGCCGTGGCACTGAAGATACCTCCAATTTCGACACTGTGACCGGCAAATTCGACGGTACGTGGATCGAGTTTGAAGACGATGAAGAACAGGAGCAACGGGATGAAATCGATGAATTGTTTCACAGTGGCAGCCAGAAGCAGGATGTGACGGCATAATAACAAACATCAATGACAGCGAAAGCGCCACCTATGAATGTTGATCTGCACTGCCACAGTACGGCCTCTGACGGCGCCTTGTCGCCGACGGCACTGGTTGCCCGGGCCCATGAGCAAGGTGTGCGGATGCTCTCGTTGACAGACCATGACACCCTCGAGGGGCAACTGGAGGCGCGTGCCGCCATGCAGGCCCTGGGTATGCAGTGGGTCAGCGGCATCGAGTTGTCGTGTACCTGGGGCGGCGCAACCATCCATGTGCTGGGCTACAACTTTGACCTGGACGCCGCGCCGTTGCTTGACGCCGTCGAGTCGCTTCATCGCGGACGCTGGCTACGTTCCGAAGAAATCGACCGGCGGCTAGCGGCCAAGGGAATGCCCGGAGCGCTGGAGGGGGCACGGGCTATTCAACAGGAGATGGGCGACAGTGGAAATGCCCCTGCACGCCCGCACTTTGCCGAGTACCTGGTGCGCGCAGGCTACGTCAAAGACCGCGGCGAAGCGTTTCGCAAGTGGTTGGGGGCGGGCAAGCTGGGCGACGTCAAACTGCACTGGCCAACCCTGGATGAGACCGTCGAAACCCTGCGCAAGTCCGATGCCTGGGTGAGCCTGGCGCATCCAATGCACTACGAATTGACACGTAGTAAGCGCCGCCGGCTAATTGCCGACTATATTCAAGCAGGCGGGCAGGCACTGGAAGTGGTCAATGGGATGATGCCGGCCGAACAGGTGGGCACAATGTCCATCCTGGCGCGTGAGTTCGGTCTGCTGGCAAGTGCTGGCAGTGATTTCCATGGCCCTGGCACCTGGGGCGAGATTGGTGTCTATCGGCCATTGCCAGAGGACCTGCCACCTTTGTGGCGTCGTTTCAAACATGAGCAGCCTATCGCGGCCGTCTGAACAGGAAGAGAATGTGAGTCAGTTTTTCCAGATTCATGCGGAAAACCCGCAACCGCGCCTTATCAAACAGGCCGTCGAAATCATTCGCAAGGGCGGGGTGGTCATCTATCCGACCGACTCCTCCTACGCCATGGGCTGTCAGATTGGCGACAAGAATGCGGTAGAACGCGTTCGACGCCTGCGACAGCTGGACAAGAACCACAATTTCACACTCATTTGCTGCGACCTCTCGCAAATGGGTGTGTTTGCCAAGATCGACACGTCGATTTTCCGCCTGATCAAGGCTCATGTGCCGGGTCCCTATACTTTCATTCTCAACGCCACTCGCGAAGTGCCACGCCTGCTGCTCCATGAAAAGCGCCGGACCATCGGTATGCGCGTGCCATCCAACCCGATTGCCCTGGCGTTGTTGGCAGAGCTGGGCGAGCCATTGATGAGCGTGAGCCTGATCATGCCCGGCGAAGATGAGCCGATGACCGATCCGTATGAGATCCGCCAGGCCTTGGAGCATCACGTTGACCTGATCATCGATGGCGGCTTTGGTGACCTCAAGGCGTCCACGGTGATCAACCTGGCCGGTGATGAGCCTGAAGTCATTCGAGTCGGTTGCGGCGATCCGACCCCTTTTATGGTCGAAGCGTGAGTCAGTCCTCCCTCTCTGAGCCAAGTATCGATCCACAAGCGGGCGCCCAACAGGAATTGCCACTGGTATTGGTGTATGGCGAAGCCATGACCGAAATGCCGGTGGATCTGTACATTCCGCCGGACGCACTGGAAGTGTTCCTCGAAGCGTTCGAAGGTCCCTTGGACCTGTTGCTCTACCTGATTCGCAAACAGAACGTCGATATTCTCGATATTCCGGTGGCAGAAATCACTCGCCAGTACATGGGCTATGTCGAGTTGATGAAAACCGTGCGCCTGGAACTGGCTGCGGAATATCTGGTGATGGCAGCGATGCTGGCCGAGATCAAGTCGCGCATGCTGTTGCCACGATCTGCCGACATAGAGGAAGAAGAGGGTGACCCGCGTGCCGAGCTGATTCGCCGCTTGCAGGAGTACGAACGCTTCAAGGCCGCAGCCGAGGGTATCGAGGGCCTCAGTCGAGTCGGGCGCGAGATCATCGTGCCGCGCCTGGACGCACCGCAGGCCAAGGTTCGCAAGCTTCTGCCCGAGGTCAGCCTGGAAGAACTGCTGCTGTCGATGGCTGAAGTGCTGCGCAGGGGGGATTTGTTCGAGAGCCACCAGGTGAGTCGTGAAGCATTGTCCACCCGTGAACGCATGAGCGACGTGCTGGAGCGCCTGAAAGGCGGGGGCTTTGTACCGTTCGTCGAACTGTTCACTGCCGATGAAGGTAAGTTGGGTGTGGTAGTTACTTTTATGGCAATTCTTGAGTTGGTGAAGGAATCCTTGATCGAACTGGTGCAAAATGAGCCTTTTGCGCCGATCCACGTCCGCGCCCGGGCCGAGTGACAACGAACAACGCCATGAACCTGAACGATCCGCGCGACCTGGCGCCTCTACTCGAAGCCTTTTTGCTGGCCTCTGGAAAACCGCAATCCCTGGAGCGCTTGTTCGAGCTGTTCGAAGAGGCTGAACGCCCTGAGCCTTCTGTATTCAAGAAGGCCTTGGAAGTGCTCCGCAAGTCCTGCAGCGGCCGGGCCTTCGAACTCAAGGAGGTGGCTTCGGGCTATCGCCTGCAAATTCGCGAAGATTACGCCCCGTGGGTGGGGCGCCTGTGGGAGGAGCGGCCGCAGCGCTATTCCCGTGCGTTACTGGAAACCATGGCGTTGATTGCTTATCGACAGCCCATTACTCGTGGCGAAATCGAAGACGTGCGGGGCGTGGCGGTCAACACCAATATCGTCAAGACTCTGCTTGAGCGCGAGTGGATTCGTGTCGTCGGTTACCGTGAAGTACCCGGCAAGCCGGCGATGTTCGCCACCACCAAGGCCTTTCTCGATCACTTCAATCTGAAGAACCTCGATGACCTGCCGGCTTTGGCCGACCTGCGCGACATGGAGCCAGAGCCTGTCCTGGAACTCGATGATGCGCCAGTGCCGGCCCACTTGCAGGCCCTTGCCGATGAGAGCGCCGAGCCGCCCGCAGCCAAGGAGGAAACCAGTTTTCGCACGCTGCTGGTTGAACTGGACACCATGGAGGAGGGGCTCAAGACCGACTTTGACGACCTGCTTGAGGAAGAGCCGGCGGCTGAAGAGGCTCCAGCGCGGGATCCGGAAGCTGAAACGCCGAGGCAGTAACCTCGCCTTTGAGCGGAATTAAGCGGGGTACACGAGAATTTCGGCTAGTCTCAGGTGCGTTCGTTGCGCGATCAGCGTATGATTCGCGACCTTTTTGGCGCTTGTTCGCCTAAACAGATTTCAAATCTTACACCGGGAGGTGCCCAGATGAGTGATAAAGACCTGCAAGAAACCCAACCATTGCCGCCGTCAGGCGAGAAACTGCAAAAAGTTCTCGCGCGCATCGGCGTGGGCTCGCGTCGTGACGTCGAGGCCTGGATCGGCCAAGGCCGTATCAAGGTCAACGGCGTCAATGCCACCTTGGGTCAGCGTGTCGATCTGCATGACGCGATTTCCGTCGACGGCCGCGTGATCAAGCGTGAAGAGTCTGCCGAGACTGTGCGCCGGGTGATCATGTACAACAAACCCGATGGCGAGATCTGCACCCGCGACGACCCGGAAGGCCGCCCAACCGTGTTTGACCGTTTGCCACGTCCGAAGGAAGGCCGCTGGATCAATATCGGTCGTCTGGACATCAATACCACCGGTTTGTTGATGTTCACCACCGATGGTGAGTTGGCCAATCGCTTGATGCACCCCTCCTATGAGATGGACCGTGAGTATGCGGTACGGGTGCGCGGTGAAGTCGATGAAGACATGATCGCTCGCTTGAAGGCGGGGGTCGTGCTTGAAGACGGCCCGGCACGTTTTACCGACATCAAGGAAGCCCCTGGCGGTGAAGGTTTCAACCACTGGTACCACTGCGTGGTGATGGAAGGCCGCAACCGTGAAGTTCGTCGCCTGTGGGAGTCCCAGGGCTTGGTGGTAAGCCGCCTGAAGCGCGTGCGTTTTGGTCCGGTGTTCCTCAATTCCGACCTGCCTATGGGCCGCTGGCGTGAAATGAGCCAGCAGGAAGTGGACATTTTGGCCGCCGAAGTGGGGTTGACCCCTGTGGCAATGCCCGCCTTGAACCACAAGAGCAAAGACAAACTTGAGCGCCTGCAGCGCAAGTCGACCCGTCCGATGGGACGTGGCGAGCGCGTACGTACACTGCGTCCTGCACAGGATGGCGCATCGGCAGAGCGTCCAGCACGCCAACCGCGTGGTGGTGAAACCGAGCGCCCAGCGCGTCAGCCGCGTGTTGCTGAGGCCGAGCGCCCTGCTCGCCAGCCGCGTGGCGAAGCCCCACGCAAGGACGCTGGTCGGGGTCGTAGCACCGTGGCTGAGCGCCCGAGTGATATGAACAAGCGCGGCAAGCCGGCACCCAAGCGTCCAGGCAGCACCCGGAACAAGCCACGTCCGTAAAGGCCGAGCTGTCAGAGGAAGCCAACCTTCGGGTTGGCTTTTTTTTGTCTGAAAAATCCTAGGGTTACCGCTCGATGCGCAAGTGTTGGAAAGTTTTTCAACCAGCTTGTAAATAAATCGTTACAAAGTGCGCTGATCGTTGTTGGGGTTTGTGCGAAATCACGAAGCTGTAAACAGAACTTGCCGAAACCCTCGTGCTCGGGCGTTTTACGTGTACGTCAAGGCCTTGCCTGGAGGCCGTGGGGGCGGTGAGATAGAGGCATTGCTGTGTGCAAAGCCGGGCCGCAGAGCCGGGCACAAAAATAAGAACAAATGGAGGCGCCATGTACGCCGATTACTTCCCCAGGCTTCATTCCTACCTCAGGAGCGGTGCGTTTTGTCATCAGACATTTACGCAACGTGTTGACCCCTGCGCGTCTGCAGGGGTATACAATGCGCCGCGTTTTACCTGTGACCCCAATGCGTACCGCGCACTCTTGCTGACATCCAGCTGATTTACCCACGGCTTTTGCCCTGGATAGGCAGCAGTTGTCCAAGATCCTCAAGGTAACCACCTTGTTAATTCCGCTGCGCCACGAGCGCGGTGGGTCCGATTTCGTCACAGATAAAAACAAGCAGGTGACTTCGTTCATGAGTGGACCAAACACGCATTCAGGCGAGCTGAAACGCGGCCTGAAAAATCGCCACATCCAATTGATCGCCTTGGGCGGTGCAATCGGTACAGGGCTGTTCCTGGGATCGGCCGGGGTGATGAAATCGGCGGGCCCGTCGATGATTCTGGGCTATGCGATCTGTGGCTTCATCGCGTTCATGATCATGCGCCAGCTCGGTGAGATGATCGTTGAAGAGCCGGTGGCCGGGTCGTTCAGTCACTTTGCGCACAAGTACTGGGGTGGTTTCGCCGGCTTCCTCTCGGGCTGGAACTGCTGGGTGCTGTATATCCTGGTGGGGATGTCTGAGCTCACGGCCGTTGGCAAGTACGTTCATTACTGGTGGCCAGAGATTCCGACCTGGGCATCGGCCGCGGCGTTCTTCATTCTGATCAACGCAATCAACCTGGCCAACGTCAAAGTGTTTGGCGAGGCGGAGTTCTGGTTCGCGATCATCAAGGTCATTGCCATTGTCGGCATGATTGCCCTGGGTAGCTACATGCTGGTCAGCGGCAGTGGCGGTCCACAGGCATCGGTCAGCAACCTGTGGGAGCATGGCGGCTTCTTCCCCAATGGGGTGAGCGGTCTGGTCATGGCGTTGGCGATCATCATGTTCTCCTTTGGTGGCCTGGAAATGCTCGGTTTCACCGCAGCTGAAGCCGACAAGCCGAAAACCGTGATCCCCAAAGCAATCAACCAGGTGATCTACCGCATCCTGATTTTCTACATCGGTGCCCTGATCGTGCTGCTGTCGCTGACTCCTTGGGACAGCCTGGTGACCAGCCTCGACGCTTCCGGCGGCACCTATGGCGCCAGCCCGTTCGTTCAGGTGTTCTCGTTGCTGGGTAGTGATGTCGCTGCGCATATCCTCAACTTCGTGGTACTGACTGCAGCGCTGTCGGTGTACAACAGCGGCACCTACTGCAACGCCCGCATGCTCTACGGTATGGCTGAGCAGGGTGATGCGCCGGCGGGCCTGGCGAAGATCGACAAGCGCGGTGTGCCGGTGCGTTCGATCCTGGCGTCGGCGGCAGTCACGCTGGTGGCGGTACTGCTCAACTACTTCATTCCGCAGCATGCGCTGGAACTGTTGATGTCGCTGGTGGTAGCTGCCCTGGTGATCAACTGGGCGATGATCAGCTACTCGCACCTGAAGTTTCGCCAGCACATGAACAAGACTGGCCAGAAGCCGCTGTTCAAGGCACTCTGGTATCCCTATGGCAACTACATCTGTCTGGCCTTCGTGGTGCTGATTTTGGGCATCATGCTGCAGATTCCGGGAATTCAGGTTTCGGTGTATGCAATTCCGGTGTGGCTGGTGGTGATGTTTGCCTGCTACGGCCTCAAGAGCAATCGCCGTACCCGCGCTGTAGCGGACGCAGGTGCTGTTACCAAGTAAGAGCGGTCTGTGTTGAAAGAGCCCGGCCTTGCGCCGGGCTTTTTGTTTTTGCGGTATCCTCAAGGCCTATTCAGGCTTGTGACATATGTTGATCATTTCCAATAACGTGCATATTCCCGACCAGGAAATCGAACTGACCGCCATTCGTGCCCAAGGCGCTGGCGGGCAGAACGTCAACAAGGTTTCCAGTGCCATGCACCTGCGCTTCGACAGCCAGGCTTCCTCTCTGCCCCCGTTCTACAAGGAGCGCTTGCTGTCTTTGCGCGATAGCCGCATTACCCGTGATGGGGTCATCATCATCAAGGCTCAGCAATATCGAACCCAGGAGCAAAACCGCACGGATGCCCTGGAGCGCTTGCGCGAGTTGATTCTGGCGGCAGTGAAGATAGAAAAGGCGCGCCGACCGACGCGGCCGACCCTGGGCTCGAAAACTCGGCGTCTGGACACCAAGAATAAGCGCGGCGCAATCAAGGCTGGGCGTGGAAAGGTCGATTATTGAGGGGGCGGGGCGTTTCTTGACAGTGTGAAAACGTCTTGAGAAAGAACGCCTGGAACGGCCGTTTTCACACAGTCTGATTGTTGCGCTGTTATTCCTGGTCGGCGCTGGGGTTTTCGTCGCCGTCGTGATCAGCCTGGGCTGGTTCGGCGCTGTGAGTGGCAGGTGTCTGCTCTTCTGGGTTCAGGCTTGGGAAGGGAAAGTTCGGGATCTCATGCATCTCGTCGTTCCTCGCAAGTGTGTGGAAAGGCTGCGCAAGGCGCGCATGGCTTATTGATAGCTCGTGCAGGATACAGGAGTCTGCGTGACAGTATGAATTTTCCTGCCTGATGGTAATCGCGGGGCAGTTCGTCCTTCCAGGCTGATCGCCTGTGGGGAGCGAGCTTGCCCCGTGATCAATTCACCGACAAACGTCGGCGATGGCCGCAGCCAGTGCCCCGAGGCGTGTGGCATCGGCGCCTGCGATATTGGCCCGGCCGGTGCCGACCATGTACACGCTGTGCCGCTCACGCAGTTGCTTGACCTGCTCTGAAGACAGCCCGGTGTAGGAGAACATTCCGCGTTGCGTGGCGATGTGGGCAAAACGGTCGCTCAGGCCATGAGGGGCCAAGGCTTCGACCAGTCCCACGCGCAGTTGAGCGATTCGCTGGCGCATGGCCTCGACTTCTTCAACCCACAGCTGCTTGAGTGCAGCATCCCCCAGAATCTGCGCCACTACCGCAGCGCCGTGATCCGGTGGCGTCGACCAAAGGTTGCGCGCCAGCAGCGCCAATTGACTGCGAACATCCTGCAGTTTTTCGGCTTCATGGCTGCACACCAGCAGGGCGCCGGTACGATCGCGGTAGAGTCCGAAGTTTTTCGAGCAGGAACTGGTGATCAGCAGCTCAGGCAGCTCGCTGGCAAACAGCCGTACTGCCCAGGCATCTTCTTCCAGGCCGTCACCGAAACCTTGATAGGCGAAGTCGATCAGTGGCAGCAGCTCGCGGCGGCGCACCACTTCCAGTACCGCGCGCCAGTCGTCCTGGGTAAGGTCGAAGCCGGTCGGGTTGTGGCAGCACGCATGCAGCAACACCACATCACCCTTGGGTACGGATTCAAGTGTGGCAAGCATCGCGCTTACGTTGAGGCGGTTGTCCATACCCACATAAGGATAATGACTGACCTTGAGGCCGGCGCCGGCGAAAATGGTCTCGTGGATGGGCCAGGTCGGATCGCTCAGCCAAATGCCGCGACCCGGCAGGCAATGCGCGATAAATTCTGCCGCAAGGCGCAAAGCGCCCGTACCACCGGGAGTCTGAGAGGCGCCAGCACGCTTGCTGGCCAGCACTGGAGAATCGCTTCCAAGGACCAACTCAGCGATCAGACGCCCGAAGTCGGGATCGCCGTGACCGCCGACGTAGCTTTTGCTCTGTTGCGTGTCGAGCAAGCGCTGTTCGGCGAGTTTGACTGCCGCAGGAATAGGCGTAAGGCCTTGGGCGTCCTTGAATACACCCACTCCCAGGTCGAACTTATGCTGATTGCTGTCGTTGGCGTATGCCTCCATCAGCCCCAGGATCGGATCGCCAGGTACGCGCTCAATCGCGCTGAAGTGCATTACTTGCGACCTTCTGCGGTTTGGGCGACCTCGTCGGTGCGCGCGGCCATGATGAAGTCGTTGCGGTGCAGGCCTTTGATCGAGTGGCTCCACCAGGTAACAGTGACTTTGCCCCATTCGGTCAGCAGACCTGGGTGATGGCCTTCAGCTTCGGAGATTTCGCCGACTGCGTTGGTAAAGGCCAGGGCGTGTTTGAAATTCTTGAACAGGAAGACTTTTTCCAGCTGCATGATGCCGTCACGGACTTCGATGTTCCAATCCGGGATCTGCTTGATCAGTACCGGCAGTTCTTCGTCGCTGACCTGTGGTGCATCGGCGCGGCAGGCTTCGCAGTGGGCTTGGTTCAAGGCGTTCATAAGGTTTTCCGCAAGTGGTTTGTTATTGGTTTGCAAGGTTGCTCAGGCAGCAACCTTAGGTGGAAATTTCGGTGCGTGCAGGCCCATCTTCATCGCGGTGTGGACCATGGCCATGATGTCTTCGTGGGCCAGGTCGAACAGGCGCTTGAGGTTTGGCAGGGCAAAATACAGCGGCTGCAGGATGTCGATACGATAAGGCGTACGCATGGCTTCCAGCGGATTGAAGGGCTGGTGCTCGGGCTCATCGGACAGGCTATAGACTGTCTCTTTTGGCGAGGAGAGGATGCCGCCGCCATAAATCTTGCGGCCCTGCGGCGTGTCGACCAGACCAAATTCGATGGTCATCCAGTAGAGCCGCGCGAGGTACACACGCTCTTCCTTGGTCGCGCTCAAGCCGAGCTTGCCGTAGGTGTGGGTGAATTCGGCAAACCAGGGATTGGTCAGCAGCGGGCAGTGACCGAAGATCTCGTGAAAAATATCCGGCTCTTGCAGGTAGTCGAGTTCTTCTTCAGTACGAATGAAGGTCGCCACTGGAAAGCGTTTGCTGGCCAGCAGTTCAAAAAAGGTCTGAAAAGGGATAAGGGCAGGCACACGGGCGACTTGCCAGCCAGTGGTGGCACCCAGCACTTTGTTGATCTCACCCAATTGCGGGATGCGGTCGTGGGGCAGGCCCAACTGCTCGATGCCGTCCAGGTATTCCTGGCACGCACGGCCTTCGATCACTTTCAGTTGGCGGGTAATCAAGGTGTTCCACACCGCATGTTCCTGCTGCGGGTAGTCGATAAACCCGTGCGCATCGGGCTCGCGAGCCACGTATTGCGTCTGTTTCATACTGCTCTCCTGCTGAGGGCCTTTTTTGTTATGTGATCAAGCCGTTGCATAAGAGATAACCCGTGACGTAAGGCTTTGCACCGGCCAAAGCGGTTATTCAGGTCGCGGAGTCGAGCTTATTCTGTAACGATAATTTTACAAAGATGACAAAGGTCTGAAAAATCGGGGGGTCTTCTCCCTGGGTAAGCCTATTTTTGTCACGTAATCTTTACGGAAATTCTTCTGGGTGCGTAAATAAGTGGGCCGGCTAGCTGCGCCAGGCTCGCCCCGGACTTATCTCTAGGACATTTCATGCGTATCAAAGTGCATTGCCAGAACCGCATCGGCATTCTGCGCAACATTCTCAACCTGCTGGTGGAGTACGGAATCAACGTCGCTCGTGGCGAGGTAGGGGGCGAGCATGGCAATGCCATCTATCTGCATTGCCCGAACCTGATCAACCTGCAGTTCCAGGCCCTGCGACCCAAATTCGAGTCGATTACCGGTGTGTTCGGGGTCAAGCGCGTAGGGCTGATGCCAAGCGAGCGGCGGCACATGGAGCTCAATGCGTTGCTCGGTGCGTTGGATTTCCCCGTGCTGTCGATCGATATGGGCGGCTCCATCGTCGCCGCCAACCGTGCAGCGGCACAGTTGCTCGGGGTGAGGGTGGATGAAGTCCCGGGCATTCCGTTGTCGCGTTACGCCGAGGATTTTGATCTCCCTGAGTTGGTGCGTGCCAACAAGTCGCGTATCAACGGTTTGCGTGTGAAGGTCAAGGGTGACGTGTTCCTCGCAGACATTGCACCGTTGCAGTCCGAGCACGATGACAGTGAGGCGCTGGCGGGAGCGGTGTTGACCTTGCATCGGGCGGATCGCATCGGTGAGCGTATCTACAATGTTCGCAAGCAGGAGTTGCGCGGTTTCGACAGCATTTTCCAAAGTTCACGGGTGATGGCTGCTGTGGTGCGTGAGGCGCGACGCATGGCACCGCTGGATGCGCCACTGCTGATCGAAGGCGAAACTGGCACCGGCAAAGAGCTGCTGGCGCGCGCCTGTCACCTGGCCAGTCCACGGGGGCAGGCGCCATTGATGGCGCTCAATTGTGCAGGCCTGCCTGAGTCCATGGCCGAAACCGAACTGTTCGGTTACGGTCCAGGCGCATTCGAAGGGGCGCGTGCCGAAGGCAAGTTAGGCCTGCTGGAGCTGACCGCAGGCGGCACGCTGTTCCTCGATGGCGTAGGTGAAATGAGCCCGCGGCTGCAGGTCAAGTTGCTGCGTTTCCTGCAGGATGGCTGCTTTCGCCGGGTTGGCAGTGACGAAGAGGTTTACCTGGATGTGCGGGTGATTTGTGCAACCCAGGTCGATCTGTCGGAGCTGTGCGCACGGGGTGAGTTTCGCCAGGACCTTTACCATCGATTGAACGTGCTCTCCCTGCATATTCCGCCGTTGCGTGAGTGCCTTGATGGCTTGCCACCTCTGGTCGAGCATTTCCTCGACCAGGCGAGTCGGCAGATTGGGTGTTCGTTGCCGCGCCTGGCGCCGGCAGCCATGGAGCGTCTGAGTCAGTATCACTGGCCGGGTAACGTGCGCCAGTTGGAAAACGTTCTGTTTCAGGCGGTGTCGTTGTGTGACGGCGGGGTGGTCAAGAGCGAACACATCCGCTTGCCAGACTATGGTACGCGCCAGCCGTTGGGCGAGTTTTCCCTGGAGGGAAGTTTGGGGGATATTGTCGGACGGTTTGAAAAGGCAGTGCTCGAACAGTTGATGAGCGAGTTCACCAGCAGTCGGGCTTTGGGTAAGCGGCTCGGCGTTTCTCATACAACGATAGCCAACAAGTTGCGCGAACATGGTGTTGGCAAGTCGGTAGATTAAACGCGATTAGTTGCGAGGTTGTTTGGGAAGGGGTAGTACGCGGTAATTATTAAGAGCACGTTAATTTGAACCGCGCGCCTCGGTCCGAAGCGATCAAGGCGCGGCGAGCAGTAACTACTTATTATCCATTCGAGCAGCCGTTGCCCATTACGCGGTACTCGAGAATATGTCGTTGGCCCTGCGAGTCCTCATAGGTCATACGCGCTGGAACCACTTCGCAGACGTTGGGGACTTCGCTCATTGAGATAACTTTGGCGATGTCCAGGTGCTGCGAGTAACTGTACTGTTCAACCGGAATCTGCTCGGCGCCACCGTTTGCAACTTCGTCGGCGATTGCCGCGGTGCAAAGACTGCCGAGTGCCAATGCCAGTAAAGCTTTCATTTTCATTTTACCTGTCTAAGGTCGTAAGAGGGTGCGCGACGCTTGTGGCGCCGCGTGTACAACTAAAGTTCAACTATCTGGGTTATCTCGGGATTAACGGCCTTCGTGGGGGCTGTAACAAGAAGTTAATCTCGATGCCGTTGCTGGCGAGGTGAATTTTAGGTGGGGCAATGGCCGTTAAACAGATGGCGTTTTGATAAACACTGTTGGCGAAAACTGTAACAATCAGGCCATTGACAGCTTTTGGAATTATTTTTATATGTGCCGAGGCCCGGTCTTGAGCCTGCGGCCGATTGCGTGGATGCAAAAGGTCCTGGCGGTACTACCAACGTCGAATGGCCAGTCAGGTCTGGTACAGTTACAACGAGGTCATACAAAAACAACTATTACACCGAGGTAGATAAAGATGAGTGCGGCTCCCCTGTATCCCGTTCGTCCCGAGGTTGCGGCCAATACCCTGACTGATGAGGCGACCTACAAGGCCATGTACCAGCAGTCGGTTATCAACCCGGACGGCTTCTGGCGTGAGCAGGCCCAGCGCCTGGACTGGATCAAGCCCTTCACCAAGGTCAAGCAAACTTCCTTCGACGATCACCATGTCGATATCAAATGGTTTGCCGACGGCACTCTCAACGTCTCCTACAACTGTCTGGATCGCCACCTTGCCGAGCGTGGCGATCAGCTCGCAATAATCTGGGAAGGTGACGATCCTTCCGAGCATCGCAACATCACCTACCGTGAGCTGCACGAAGAAGTGTGCAAGTTCGCCAACGCCCTGCGTGGCCAGGATGTGCACCGTGGTGACGTGGTCACCATCTATATGCCGATGATTCCAGAGGCGGTAGTGGCGATGCTGGCGTGCGCGCGCATCGGCGCCATTCACTCGGTGGTTTTCGGTGGCTTCTCGCCAGAAGCGTTGGCCGGTCGCATCATCGACTGCAAATCCAAAGTGGTGATCACCGCCGACGAAGGTCTGCGTGGTGGTCGTCGTACGCCGCTCAAGGCCAATGTCGACCTGGCCTTGACCAACCCGGAAACCGCCAGCGTGCAGAAGATCATCGTGTGCAAGCGCACCGGTGGTGACATTGCCTGGCACCAGCATCGTGATATCTGGTACGAAGACCTGATGAAGGTCGCCTCTAGCCACTGTGCGCCTAAAGAGATGGGCGCCGAAGAAGCGCTGTTCATCCTTTACACCTCTGGTTCTACCGGTAAGCCCAAAGGAGTGTTGCACACCACTGGCGGCTACATGGTTTACGCGGCACTGACGCACGAGCGGGTATTCGACTACCGTCCGGGTGAAGTCTACTGGTGCACCGCCGACGTCGGTTGGGTCACCGGCCATAGCTACATCGTCTATGGTCCACTGGCCAATGGTGCTACCACGGTACTGTTCGAAGGTGTGCCGAATTATCCGGATATCACCCGTGTGTCGAAGATCATCGACAAGCACAAGGTCAATATTCTCTACACCGCTCCAACCGCTATCCGCGCAATGATGGCTGAAGGTCAGGCTGCTGTTGATGGTGCCGATGGTTCAAGTCTGCGTCTGCTCGGTTCGGTGGGTGAGCCGATCAACCCGGAAGCCTGGAACTGGTACTACCAGACGGTTGGCAAGGAGCGTTGCCCGATTGTTGATACCTGGTGGCAGACCGAGACTGGCGGTGTGTTGATCAGCCCATTGCCGGGTGCCACCGCACTCAAGCCCGGTTCGGCGACCCGTCCCTTCTTTGGTGTGGTCCCGGCCCTTGTGGACAACCTCGGTAACCTGATCGATGGCGCTGCCGAAGGCAATCTGGTGATTCTTGACTCTTGGCCGGGTCAGTCGCGTTCGCTGTACGGTGACCACGATCGCTTCGTCGACACCTACTTCAAGACATTCCGTGGCATGTATTTCACGGGAGACGGCGCTCGCCGTGATGAAGACGGTTACTACTGGATCACCGGCCGTGTCGATGACGTGCTCAACGTATCGGGCCACCGCATGGGTACCGCCGAGATCGAAAGTGCCATGGTTGCCCACTCGAAAGTGGCTGAGGCTGCAGTGGTTGGTGTGCCGCACGACATCAAGGGGCAGGGTATCTATGTGTACGTGACCCTCAATGGTGGCGAAGAGCCGAGTGAGGCGTTGCGCCTGGAGCTGAAGAATTGGGTGCGCAAGGAAATTGGCCCGATTGCTTCGCCGGATGTCATTCAGTGGGCGCCTGGGCTGCCGAAGACCCGCTCGGGCAAGATCATGCGCCGTATTCTGCGCAAGATCGCCACGGCGGAGTACGATGGCTTGGGTGATATCTCTACGCTGGCCGACCCGGGTGTGGTTCAGCAACTGATCGACACCCACAAGGATATGAGCAGGGTCTCGGCCTAAAGGTATCGCGGTGCAGGTTCTCTTCCGAGCCTGACCATGCTCCACAAAGCCCCGCCAGGCAGTGCCTGCGGGGCTTTGTGCTTTCTGTTACTCCGACAATCATCGGTAACCAATCTGTCACCTGTCCCGCCCGGTAACGGGGCGAAGGGAAACATCGGAATCCCATTTCGGTGCAATCACGACGACGAATCGAGCCCACTGAAAGGCTACACTTGCCGGATTAGAAGGCTTTGCCAATAATAGGCCCGCTTATTGCTTCATTGATTGGTTATTTGTCTTTTGCTTTTGCATATTCTGCGAAAGCTGTCAATATCTCCGCCCCTTGGTTCCTGCGCTTCTATAACTAGTTGTCGCATTGAGGAAACATCGGCTTCGGAGCTGTCGCTAAAATGCCGATCACTCGCTCGTGGTGTGTCAGACGTTTCGTCGACCCTGCGCAGCTCGCGTTGTACCCATTCGCAAATTGGGCAGTTGTTACCGCTGCCCGGTGTTGCCCTTTACCGATGGAGTTCCAGATGAAGAAACTCGCACTGCTTGGCGCACTGGCGCTGTCCGTGTTTTCCCTGGCATCGCTGGCTGATGAGAAACCGCTGAAAATCGGTATCGAGGCCGCTTACCCACCGTTCGCCTCGAAAGCGCCTGATGGCAGCATCGTTGGCTTCGACTACGACATCGGCAACGCCTTGTGCGAAGAGATGAAGGTCAAGTGTACCTGGGTCGAGCAAGAATTCGACGGCCTGATCCCAGCACTTAAAGTGCGCAAGATCGACGCCATTCTCTCGTCCATGTCGATCACGGAAGACCGCAAGAAGTCCGTGGACTTCACCGGTAAGTACTACCTGACCCCGGCACGCCTGGTGATGAAGGAAGGCACCACCGTCAGCGACAATCTGTCCGAGCTCAAGGGCAAGAAAATTGGTGTGCAGCGTGGCTCGATCCACGATCGCTTCGCCAAAGAAGTCCTGGCTCCGCAAGGCGCGACCATCGTTCCATACGGCACTCAGAACGAAATTTATCTGGACGTAGCGGCGGGTCGTCTGGATGGCACCGTGGCCGATGCTACGCTGCTGGAAGATGGCTTCCTGAAGACTGACGCTGGCAAGGGCTATGCCTTCGTTGGTCCGTCCTTCACCGACGTGAAGTACTTCGGCGACGGCGTCGGCATTGCCGTACGCAAGGGCGACAAGGCCAATCTGGATCGTATCAATGCGGCCATCGCCGGTATCCGCGCCAATGGCAAGTACAAGCAGATCCAGGACAAGTACTTCAACTTCGACATCTACGGCCCTGAAGCCAAGTAAATCGTCGACGTGTCACCTGTGTAATGGTGCAAGCAGCAGAGACTCTGAGGTTTGCACCATTTTTTCATCCCAAAGGTCGAGGACCTCATCATGTTGAAAGGCTACGGGGCAGTTATCCTCGACGGCGTGTGGCTTACGCTGCAGCTTGCCTTGTCGTCTATGGCCCTTGCCATTGTACTCGGCCTTATCGGTGTATCCCTGCGTCTGTCGCCAGTGCGCTGGCTGGCCTGGCTGGGTGACCTGTATTCCACGGTAATTCGCGGGATTCCCGACCTGGTACTGATTCTGCTGATTTTCTACGGCGGTCAGGACCTGCTCAATCGCGTTGCGCCGTTGTTCGGTTACGACGACTACATTGATCTCAATCCGCTGGTAGCGGGTGTCGGCACCCTGGGCTTTATTTTTGGTGCCTACCTTTCAGAGACATTTCGCGGCGCTTTCATGGCCATTCCCAAAGGGCAGGCCGAGGCCGGCGTGGCGTATGGCATGAGCAGTCTGCAGGTGTTTTTCAGGGTCATGGTGCCGCAGATGATCCGCCTGGCCATTCCAGGTTTCACCAACAATTGGCTGGTTCTGACCAAGGCTACGGCTCTGATTTCCGTCGTCGGTCTGCAGGATATGATGTTCAAGGCCAAGCAGGCCGCGGATGCCACGCGTGAACCTTTCACCTTCTACTTGGCGGTCGCAGCCCTTTACCTGGTGATCACCAGTGTCTCGCTGCTGGCCCTGCGTTACCTCGAGAAGCGCTACTCGGTTGGCGTAAAGGCGGCTGATCTATGATTTTCGACTACAACGTCATCTGGGAAGCGATGCCCCTGTATCTGGGTGGTTTGCTGACTACCCTCAAGTTGCTGGCGCTGTCGCTGTTCTTCGGTTTGCTGACGGCCATCCCACTGGGGTTGATGCGCGTTTCCAAGCAGCCGCTGGTCAACCTGACTGCCTGGCTTTACACCTATGTGATTCGCGGCACGCCGATGCTGGTGCAGTTGTTCCTAATCTACTACGGACTGGCTCAATTCGAGGCGGTGCGTGAGAGCTTCCTGTGGCCGTGGCTGTCCAGCGCTACCTTCTGTGCTTGCCTGGCCTTTGCCATCAATACCAGTGCCTACACCGCGGAAATCATTGCCGGCAGCCTCAGGGCTACGCCGCATGGCGAGATCGAGGCGGCCAAGGCCATGGGCATGTCGCGGGTCAAGATGTATCGCCGCATCCTGCTGCCGTCGGCGTTGCGCCGGGCTCTGCCGCAGTACAGCAACGAAGTGATCATGATGCTGCAAACCACCAGTCTGGCGTCGATCGTTACCCTGATTGACATCACTGGCGCAGCGCGCACGGTCAATGCCCAGTATTACCTGCCGTTCGAAGCCTACATCACTGCCGGCGTGTTCTATCTGTGCCTGACGTTCATTCTGGTACGCCTGTTCAAGTTGGCCGAGCGCCGCTGGCTTGGCTACCTGGCACCGCGCAAGGGCTAAGGCCTGCGGTAACTTTTTTGCCCTGGGCGTTAGCTCAAGACTGACAGCTTTGTGAGAACCGACAGCATGTACAAACTTCAAGTCCAAGACCTACATAAACGCTATGGCAGTCACGAAGTGCTCAAGGGCGTGTCCCTGGCCGCAAAGGCGGGCGACGTGATCAGCATCATCGGCTCCAGTGGTTCGGGCAAAAGTACTTTCTTGCGTTGCATCAACCTGCTCGAGCAGCCGCATGCGGGCAAGATCCTGCTCAACAACGAAGAGCTCAAGTTGGTGGCCAACAAGGACGGCGCACTGAAGGCGGCCGATCCCAAGCAGTTGCAGCGCATGCGTTCGCGCCTGTCGATGGTGTTTCAGCACTTCAATCTGTGGTCGCACATGACCGCCTTGGAAAACATCATCGAGGCACCGGTTCACGTGCTCGGCATGTCGAAAAAGGATGCCTTGGAAAAAGCCGAGCATTACCTGGCCAAGGTCGGTGTGTCGCATCGCAAGGATGCCTACCCTGGGCATATGTCCGGCGGCGAGCAGCAGCGTGTGGCCATTGCCCGTGCGCTGGCGATGGAGCCGGAGGTCATGCTGTTCGACGAACCTACGTCGGCGCTCGACCCCGAGTTGGTCGGTGATGTGCTCAAGGTCATGCAGTCTCTGGCCCAGGAAGGCCGGACCATGGTGGTCGTCACCCACGAAATGGGCTTTGCCCGCGAAGTGTCGAACCAGTTGGTGTTCCTGCACAAAGGCCTGGTGGAGGAAGCCGGTAACCCGCGCGAAGTGCTGGTCAATCCGCAATCAGAGCGCCTGCAGCAATTCCTGTCAGGCAGCCTGAAGTAAGATTGCTGTTTTGCACCAAAATGGGTCATGCTGCGAACTGATCGCAGCCTGACCGGGCTTTATCTTCTTGACCTTTCTCAGGTTTCGGACCGCACCCAATGACCACCCAGCGAATCGGTTTTCTCATCTGGCCAAGCACCAAAGCCCTGACCCTGGCGCTGGCCGAAGAGGTTTTACGGGTTGCTCAGCGGGTGCATCCAGAGGTGGTCTACGAGTTGTCGTTCCTGCAGGCCGAACCCGCCGTTGAAGGTGCCTGGCGTCTGCCTGGCGAGCCTTGGGTCGGGCGCCTGGAAGGTTGCCAGAAACTGTTTTTGCTGGCGGATGAGCCACCTGCAGCGGTGGCCTCTGGGCTGGCCAGCGCTCTCAAGCAGTTGGCCCGTGCCGGTTGTGTTGTCGGCGGGCTGTCGGCCGGGGTTTATCCGTTGGCGCAATTGGGCTTGCTCGATGGCTACCGTGCAGCGGTGCACTGGCGGTGGCAGGATGATTTTGCTGAGCGCTTTCCCAAGGTCATTGCCACCAGTCACCTGTTCGATTGGGATCGTGATCGCCTGACGGCATGTGGCGGGATGTCGGTTATCGACTTGCTGTTGGCAGTGCTGGCTCGCGACCATGGTGCTGAACTTGCGGGTGCGGTGTCTGAAGAGTTGGTGGTCGAGCGGATTCGCGAGGGCGGTGAGCGCCAGCGCATTCCATTGCAGAATCGCCTGGGCTCGAGTCACCCGAAGCTGACCCAGGCGGTGTTGCTGATGGAGGCCAACATCGAAGAGCCGTTGACCACGGACGAAATTGCCCAGCACGTGTGCGTGTCGCGGCGTCAGTTGGAGCGCATCTTCAAGCAATACCTCAATCGCGTACCCAGCCAGTATTACCTGGAGTTGCGCCTGAACAAGGCGCGACAGATGTTGATGCAGACCAGTAAGTCGATCATCCAGATTGGTTTGTCCTGTGGTTTTTCCTCAGGCCCGCATTTCTCCAGTGCTTATCGCAACTTCTTTGGCGCAACGCCACGTGAAGACCGTAACCAGCGACGAAGCAGCAGTCCTTTCGAGCTGTCCTCGGTGCCTGCCGAACGCGGTTAACGTTTTAATCGCCTCGCGGTGCAGGCCCGGATTTCGGTCTGGCCGGACAGGGTAGGGGCCTGCGATTGATCCATCCGAACAGAATCTCCCACCCGTCCCTCGCACCGTTTAAACTGCGCCTTTGCGACCCTATTTGTCGCATTGCCGAAAGCCTTGGTAAAACAGGGTTTGGCGCTATAAGAAGTTGTCGCTTGGCGACAAGGTAGCGCGCCAATCTGTCCTTACAATCCCCCCATCGCTCGCCAGTTCCAGGCAGGCGTTCCTCTTCAGGAGACTCCGATGTCCGTTGAGCAAGCTCCGGTGCAACGCGCCGATTTCGACCAGGTAATGGTTCCCAATTATGCACCGGCGGCTTTCATCCCCGTTCGTGGTGCGGGCTCCCGAGTCTGGGATCAGTCGGGCCGCGAGCTGATCGACTTCGCCGGCGGGATTGCCGTTAACGTTCTGGGACATGCTCATCCGGCGCTGGTCAGCGCGCTGACCGAGCAGGCTAATAAGCTGTGGCATGTGTCCAACGTGTTTACCAATGAGCCGGCCTTGCAGTTGGCCCATAAGCTGGTCGATGCCACGTTCGCTGAGCGCGCGTTCTTCTGCAACTCCGGCGCTGAAGCCAACGAGGCTGCCTTCAAGCTGGCCCGTCGCGTGGCCCATGACCGTTTCGGTCCGGACAAGCACGAGATCATTGCGACCGTTAACAGTTTCCATGGTCGTACCCTGTTCACCGTGAGCGTGGGTGGCCAGCCGAAGTATTCCGACGGTTTCGGTCCGAAGATCACCGGCATCAGCCATGTGCCATACAACGATCTGGAAGCCCTCAAGGCACAAATTTCCGACAAGACCTGCGCCGTCGTGATCGAGCCGATCCAGGGCGAGAGCGGTGTGGTCCCTGCTGACCAGGCCTACCTGGAAGGCGCGCGTGCGCTGTGCGATAAGCACAACGCGCTGCTGATCTTCGACGAAGTGCAAACCGGCGTTGGCCGTACCGGTGAATTGTTCGCCTATATGCACTACGGGGTCACACCAGACATCCTGTCCAGCGCCAAGAGCCTGGGCGGCGGTTTCCCGATCGGCGCCATGCTGACCACCGAAGCTTTGGCCAAGCACCTGACCGTCGGCACCCACGGCACCACCTACGGTGGCAACCCGCTGGCCTGCGCAGTAGCCAATGCGGTGATGGACGTGGTCAACACCCCTGAGGTGCTGGCTGGGGTCAAGGCCAAACACCAGAAATTCAAGGCTCGCCTGGAGCAGATTGGTGAGAAGTACGGGCTGTTCACCCAGGTTCGTGGCATGGGGCTGTTGATTGGCTGCGTGCTGTCCGATGCCTGGAAAGGCAAGGCCAAGGATATTTTCAACGCTGCCGAGCAAGAAGGCTTGATGGTCCTGCAGGCAGGCCCGGATGTTGTGCGTTTCGCCCCAAGCCTGGTGGTCGAAGATGCCGACATCGACGAAGGTCTGGACCGTTTCGAGCGTGCTGCAGCAAAACTGACCCAGGCTTGATTGACGCCCAGGTATGTTCATCGGTCCTTCGGGGCCGGTGAATCCGAATTCCAGAGCACGTGCCCAAGGGTACCTGCTGTTTTTTTCTGTGCTGGCGATGGCTGGCCTGTTTTCCCGAAAGGAGTGACACCATGCTGGTGATGCGCCCCGCGCAAGTGGCTGATCTAGGCGAAGTACAGCGTCTGGCAGCGGACAGCCCCATTGGTGTCACGTCCTTGCCAGATGATGCCGGTCGTTTGAGCGACAAGATTGCCGCTTCAGAGACCTCCTTCGCTGCCGAGGTCAGTTTCAACGGCGAAGAGAGCTATTTCTTTGTCCTTGAAGACAGCATTACCGGTAAGCTGGTCGGCTGCTCGGCGATTGTGGCGTCGGCGGGCTATTCCGAGCCGTTCTACAGCTTCCGTAATGAAACCTTTGTACACGCCTCGCGTGAGCTGAAGATCCACAACAAGATTCATGTGCTCTCGCAATGTCACGACCTGACAGGCAATAGCCTGCTCACCAGCTTTTATGTATTGCCGGAACTGGTCGGTACGGGCTGGTCGGAGCTCAACTCCCGTGGCCGCCTGCTGTTCATGGCCGCGCACCCGGAGCGCTTCGCCGATTCGGTGGTGACCGAAATCGTGGGCTACAGCGACGAAAACGGTGATTCGCCATTCTGGGATGCCATCGGGCGTAACTTCTTTGACCTCAACTATGCCGAGGCCGAGCGCTTGTGCGGCCTGAAAAGCCGGACCTTTCTGGCCGAGCTGATGCCGCATTACCCGATTTACGTACCGCTGCTGCCCGATGCCGCGCAAGAGGCCATGGGCCAGGTGCATCCACGTGCGCAGATCACCTTCGACATCCTGATGCGTGAAGGCTTCGAGACGGATCACTACATCGACATCTTCGATGGCGGTCCGACATTGCATGCGCGGGTCTCGAGCATCCGTTCGATAGCCCAGAGCCGGGTTGTGCCGGTCAAGCTCGATAGCACGGAGGTCAAGGGCGGGCGTCCCTATCTGGTCTGCAACGGCCAACTGCAGGACTACCGCGCCGTATTGCTGGAGCTCGATTGGGTGCCCGGCAAGCCGGTCACCTTGAGTCTTGAAGCAGCCGAAGCCCTGGGCGTCGGTGAAGGCGCCAGTGTGCGCCTGGTTGCGGTTTGACCCCTGCGGCTTGATAGCCGAGCACCCCAGATCGAGTTTCGCGGTGGCCACAGGTCGCCGCCCGAGGAGATAGCATGATCGTTCGTCCCGTATGCAGCAGCGATTTACCGGCGCTGATCGAATTGGCGCGCAGCACAGGCACTGGCCTGACTACCTTGCCGGCCAATGAGGAGCGCCTGGCGCACCGGGTCAGTTGGGCTGAGAAGACCTTCCGTGGCGAGGCTGAGCGCGGCGATGCGGACTACCTGTTCGTACTGGAAAACGACGAAGGTGAGGTTGTCGGCATTTCCGCAATTGCCGGTGCTGTCGGCTTGCGGGAGCCTTGGTACAACTACCGGGTCGGCCTGACTGTCAGCGCTTCTCAAGAACTGAACATTTATCGGGAAATCCCGACGCTGTTCCTGGCCAACGACCTGACCGGCAACTCCGAACTGTGCTCGTTGTTCTTGCGCAGTGACTATCGCACGGGCCTCAACGGTCGCCTGCTGGCCAAGGCACGCATGGTGTTTATCGCCGAGTTTGCCGAGTTGTTTGGCAACAAGATTATCGCCGAGATGCGCGGTATGTCCGATGCGCAGGGACGTTCACCATTCTGGGAGAGCCTGGGGCGCCACTTTTTCAAGATGGAATTCAGCCAGGCCGATTACCTTACCGGTGTTGGTAACAAGGCATTCATCGCCGAGTTGATGCCCAAGTTCCCGCTGTACACCTGCTTTCTTTCCGAAGACGCACGTGGCGTGATCGGTCGTGTGCACACTGACACTGAGCCGGCGCTGGCTATGCTCAAAAGCGAAGGTTTCAGTTATCAGGGGTATGTCGACATCTTCGACGCAGGCCCTGCCGTGGAGTGCGAAACCAGCAAGATCCGTGCGGTGCAGGACAGTCAGGCGCTGGTACTGGCGGTAGGGACGCCGGGCGACGATGCCACCCCTTTCCTCATTCATAACCGTAAGCGCGAAGAGTGCCGCATTACTGCGGCGCCAGCGCGCCTCGCGGCCGGCACTCTGGTGGTCGATCCATTGACCGCGAAACGCTTGCGCCTGAGTGCCGGTGACCAGGTGCGTGCCGTGCCACTGTCTGCTGCCCGGGAGGCCAAATAATGACGACTCACTTTATCGCCGGTAACTGGCAGGCAGGGCAGGGTGAAGCGCTGCAATCACTGGATCCGGTCAGCCAGAAGGTCGTCTGGGAAGGGCAGGGGGCCAGCGCCGAACAAGTCGACAGCGCCGTCAAAGCCGCTCGCAAGGCGTTCAACGGCTGGGCGTTGCAGTCGCTGGAGGCACGTATCAGTGTGCTGGAAGCGTTTGCCGCAGCACTCAAGGCCAGTGCCGATGAGTTGGCGCGCTGCATCGGTGAAGAAACCGGCAAGCCACTCTGGGAGTCCGCTACCGAAGTGACCAGCATGGTCAACAAAGTTGCGATCTCGGTGCAGAGCTACCGCGAACGTACCGGTGAAAAAAGTGGGCCGCTGGCCGATGCTACCGCCGTGCTGCGGCACAAGCCCCATGGTGTGGTGGCGGTGTTCGGCCCCTACAACTTTCCCGGTCACTTGCCTAACGGCCATATCGTTCCGGCGCTGCTGGCCGGTAATACCGTGGTGTTCAAGCCCAGTGAGCTGACCCCGAAAGTCGCCGAGTTGACGGTCAAGTGCTGGATCGAAGCCGGCCTGCCAGCGGGGGTCTTGAACCTTGTTCAGGGTGCCCGGGAAACGGGTGTCGCCCTAGCTGCCAATTCGGGTATCGACGGGTTGTTCTTCACCGGCTCCAGTCGCACCGGCAACCTGCTGCATCAACAATTCGCCGGCCGCCCGGACAAGATTCTGGCGCTGGAGATGGGCGGCAACAACCCGCTGGTGGTGGACGAGGTCAAAGACCTGGATGCTGCGGTCTACACCATTATCCAGTCGGCCTTCATCTCGGCAGGTCAGCGCTGTACCTGTGCTCGCCGTCTGCTGGTGCCGCAAGGTGCGTGGGGTGACTCGCTGATCAGGCGTCTGGTCGAGGTGTGCAAAAACATCACTGTTGGCGCTTTCGATCAACAGCCAGCGCCGTTCATGGGCTCGGTGATCTCACTCGCTGCAGCCAAGGCCCTGCTCGACGCCCAGGCGCAGTTGCTGGGCAACGGTGGTGTGTCGCTGCTGGAGATGACTCAGCCACAAGCATCGGCGGCCTTGCTGACACCGGGTATCGTCGATGTCACCGCGGTTGCAGACCGCCCTGACGAAGAGTTTTTCGGGCCGCTGCTGCAGGTGATCCGCTACAGCGACTTCGATGCGGCAATTGCCGAGGCCAACAATACCCAGTACGGCCTTGCTGCAGGTCTGCTGTCCGATTCTCACGCGCGCTACCAGTACTTCTGGCTGCAAAGCCGTGCCGGCATCGTCAACTGGAACAAACAACTGACCGGCGCCGCCAGCAGCGCGCCTTTTGGTGGCGTGGGAGCCAGCGGCAACCATCGCGCCAGTGCTTACTATGCGGCCGATTACTGCGCATACCCGGTAGCCTCGCTGGAGACCGCCAGCCTGACCCTGCCTGCCACGCTGACGCCAGGCGTCTCCCTATAACAAAAGGTCCACGGAGCCTTGCCGATGAAATCGTTTGAAGTGAACTTTGATGGTCTGGTGGGACCGACGCATAACTACGGCGGGTTGTCTTACGGTAACGTTGCCTCGCAAAGCAACAGCCAGCAGGGCTCCAACCCGCGCGAAGCTGCACTCCAGGGCCTGGCGAAGATGAAGGCGCTGATGGAAATGGGCTTCCAGCAAGGTGTTCTTGCTCCGCAGGAGCGCCCGGACGTTGCTGCCCTGCGTCGCCTGGGGTTCTCTGGTAGTGATGCAGAAGTCATCCAGCGCGCCGCGAAAGAAGCGATGCCGTTGCTGGTTGCCAGTTGCTCGGCTTCGAGCATGTGGGTCGCCAACGCCGCCACTGTAAGTCCAAGTGCCGATACGGCCGATGGTCGCGTCCATTTCACCGCTGCCAACCTCAATTGCAAATATCACCGCAGCATCGAACACCCGACCACCAGTCGTGTACTTGGGGCGATGTTCGCTGACAGCAAACATTTCGCTCACCATGCCGCGCTGCCTGCAGTGGCTCAGTTCGGTGATGAAGGTGCTGCCAACCATACTCGTTTCTGCCGCAGCTACGGCGAAGCCGGCGTGGAGTTCTTCGTCTACGGTCGCAGTGCTTTTGACAACCGCTATCCAGCACCGCAGAAATACCCGGCGCGCCAGACCCTCGAAGCATCCCAGGCGGTCGCCCGCTTGCATGGCCTGAGTGAGGACGGTGTGGTTTTCGGCCAGCAGAATCCTGCGGTTATCGATCAGGGCGTGTTCCATAATGACGTGATCGCGGTGGGCAACGGTGAGGTGCTTTTCTACCACGAAGACGCCTTCCTCGAGACCGAGGCGATGCTTGGCCAACTGCAGGCTAAACTGGCTAAACGGGGTGGCAACTTCAAGGCGATCTGCGTGCCACGCTCGGCTGTGACGGTAGAGGATGCAGTGCGTTCGTACCTGTTCAACAGTCAGCTGTTGTCCCGCGCCGACGGTTCGATGCTGCTCATCGTGCCTGAAGAATGCCGCAACAATGAGCGGGTCTGGGCTTACCTGGCGAGTTTGACCAGCCAGGCTGGTCCGGTTGGCGAGGTCAAGGTTTTCGACCTCAAGCAGAGCATGCAAAACGGCGGAGGTCCGGCTTGCCTGCGTTTGCGCGTAGCGCTGAAAGAAACTGAACTGGCAGCGGTCAATCCAGGGGTTATCATGACGCCTTCGTTGTACGACACCCTGACCCAGTGGGTCGACAAGCACTACCGCGACCGCCTGGTTGAAACCGACCTGGCGGATCCGCAGTTGTTGCTGGAGTGTCGAGCTGCGCTGGACGAACTGACCCAGATCCTGAAGCTGGGTTCGGTTTATCCGTTCCAACTCCAACCTTGATAGAGAACTCGACTATGTCCGACGCCCTGCGACTGATCCTTGAAGATGAAGATGGCACCCAGCTGGAAACTTCCTGCACCCGCTTTGCGGTGGTCTGGCAAGGCAAGGAGGTATGGATCCAGCAGGATGGCCGTGGTCAGTTGCTGATCGGCGTCGACGTCGAAGAAGACGACGAAGAGTACGCCAACCTGCTGCTGCGTCCGTTGGCTACCAACCTGGTAAGCCTGCAGCTGGAAATGGAACCGGCAGATGCCGGCGACGATGAAGATCACGTCCATGGTCCTGATTGCGGCCACCATCACTAAGGAATAGCCCATGCTCGCCCTCGGCAAACTGCTCGAACTGACCCTTGCCGGTCGTGAACCGGCAGAGAAGACCCAGCTGACTGTCGACGGCGTGCGTATGCGCTGGCTCGGAGAGGGCGCGCTTGAGGTGCGTCCCCCAGAGGCTCGTGACAATGGTATGGACCTGCTGCTCTCGGCGGGCATCCATGGCAATGAAACTGCGCCGATCGAGCTGCTCGACGATCTGCTCCACGGCATTGCCGGCGGTGAAATCAAGCCGCGGGCCAGAATTCTGTTTCTGTTTGGCAACCCCGAGGCAATCCGTAAAGGCGAGCGTTACATCGAGCAGGACGTCAATCGCCTGTTCAATGGTCGGCACGAGCTTTCCAGTGGTTCGGAAGCGCTGCGCGCTTGTGAGCTAGAGCGTTTGGCGGCGGTCTTTTTCGGTGTGCCCGAGCGTGTCCGGCTGCACTACGATCTGCACACAGCCATTCGTGGTTCGAAAATCGAGCAGTTCGCTTTGTACCCCTACAAGGACGGTCGTCAGCATTCGCGTCGCGAGTTGGCACGCTTGCGTGCAGCCGGCATGGAGGCCGTGCTGTTGCAGAGCAAGGCTTCAGTGACCTTTACCGCATACACCTATGAGCAGCTGGGTGCAGAAGCCTTTACCCTGGAACTCGGCAAAGCGCGTCCCTTTGGGCAGAACGAGCAGGTCAACCTCGACCGACTGGAAACTCGCCTCAAGCAAATCATCGAAGGCAACGAGCCTGAAGCGCCAGAAGCACTGGATGGCTTGCAATTGTTCAGCGTAGCGCGCGAAATCATCAAGCACAGTGACAGCTTCCACCTGCACCTGCCGGCGGATATCGAGAACTTCTCGGAACTGTCCAAGGGCTACTTGCTGGCCGAAGACTTGGCCAATACGCGCTGGATTGTGGAGGAGGAGGGCGCTCGCATCATCTTCCCCAACCCCAAGGTCAAGAATGGATTGCGCGCGGGGATTCTAGTGGTGCCGACTACGCCCGATCAGTTGGCCTGAGTAAAACCCTGTCGGTTCTCAGTTGGCCAAGGTAGAAGCGTTGCTCCCACCTCGGCCACTGCCAATCAACCTACGCGTTTTTGCGGCGCTTCGATGCGACGTACAGCGCGCAGCTTCTGCAGGGTGTCGGCGCAGGTCTTCGCTGCCTCGGCGCCTTTGACCAGGAAGTGCTCGAAGTAGAAGTTCTGATGCTCATCGCCTGCGTGAAAGTGATGCGGGGTGAGTACCGCGGAAAACACCGGTACTTCAGTTTCCAGTTGCACCTGCATCAGGCCGCTGATCACCGCCTGGGCCACGAATTCATGGCGATACAGACCTCCATCGACGACCAGACCAGCGGCAACGATGCCGGCATAGCGGCCGGTACGCGCCAGCAGTTTGGCGTGCAGGGGAATTTCGAAGGCGCCACCGACTTCAAAAAAGTCGATGTCACTGGCCTGATAGCCCAAAACGAGCATTTCCTCGACGAACGCTTTGCGTGCCTGATCGACAATATCCTTGTGCCAGCAGGCTTGGATAAACGCGATCCGCTCGTGGGAAGGGTTTTTGCTATCAATTGCGGTAGGTTGCATTGAAACGGACTCCTGTTTGTATGAGAAACAGGGCATCTGGATCGAAAGGGACTTCGCCACGCAGGTGCGCAGCGACAGGCACGGCGGTGCCTATCCCGTTCTCTCTTCATCCGGACTATGACCGTCGGCCCCGGAATCACACCGGGTCTGCTGACCTTGCAGGCAAACCTGCAAGCGCTCGCGGGCTATGCGCATTGCGCGCAATTACCGCCGGTGGGGAATTGCACCCCGCCCTGAGAACGTTGCCACCGGTCGTCGGCGGCAGCGAATTATTAGCACATTCGCCGCTTGAACGTATAGGCTGCTAACGATTTTTTTGTCGGATGAATGCCATTTCATCGAGGAAACCGTTGCAAGCAGTCCAATTGACGGTTTCTATAGCATAAACACACTGCACCCAGGCCTAAGGCCCGATATAATGCGGCCCTTTGCCGTCGTTTCGTCAATTTGACGCAGGCCGCCGTTTCCGTGGAAGAACCTATGAAAAGCGCAGAAATCCGTGAAGCCTTCCTTCGCTTCTTCGAAGAGCAGGGACACACCCGAGTTGCCTCCAGCTCCTTGATTCCGGGCAACGACCCGACCCTGCTGTTCACCAACGCGGGGATGAACCAGTTCAAGGATTGCTTCCTTGGCCAGGAAAAGCGCGCCTATACCCGCGCGACCAGCAGCCAGAAGTGTGTGCGCGCGGGCGGCAAGAACAGCGACCTGGAAAACGTCGGCTACACCGCGCGTCACCATACGTTCTTCGAAATGCTGGGTAACTTCAGCTTCGGTGACTACTTCAAAAAAGACGCAATCACCTATGCCTGGACCTTCCTGACCAAGGTGCTTGGCCTGCCAGAGGAAAAACTCTGGGTGACCGTGTATGCCAGCGACGATGAGGCATACGACATCTGGACCAAGGAAATTGGTGTGCCAGTCGAGCGCATGGTGCGCATTGGCGACAACAAAGGCGCACCGTACGCGTCCGATAACTTCTGGACCATGGGTGATACCGGCCCGTGCGGTCCTTGCACCGAGATCTTCTACGACCACGGCGCGGACATCTGGGGTGGCCCGCCTGGCTCGCCGGAAGAAGACGGTGACCGCTACATCGAGATCTGGAACAACGTATTCATGCAGTTCAACCGTACTGCCGATGGCGTACTGCACCCGCTGCCAGCACCTTCGGTAGATACCGGTATGGGCCTGGAGCGTATCAGTGCGGTGATGCAGCACGTGCACTCGAACTATGAAATCGACTTGTTCCGCAGTCTGCTCGATGCTTCTGCTGCTGCCATTGGCTGCAAGAACGAAGAACAGTCGTCGCTCAAGGTAGTCTCCGACCACATTCGCTCCTGCGGTTTCCTGATCGCCGATGGCGTGCTGCCATCGAACGAAGGACGTGGCTACGTGCTGCGTCGCATCATTCGCCGCGCTTGCCGTCACGGTAACAAGCTGGGTGCCACCGGCAGCTTCTTCTACAAGATCGTTGCAGCCCTGGCGACCGAAATGGGCGAAGCTTTCCCGGAGCTCAAGCAGCAGCAAGCCAACATCGAGCGTGTGCTCAAGGCTGAAGAAGAGCAGTTCGCCAAGACCCTGGAGCAGGGCCTGAAAATCCTCGAGCAGGACCTGGCCGAACTCAAGGGCAACGTGGTACCGGGTGATGTGGTGTTCAAACTCTACGACACCTACGGTTTCCCGATGGACCTGACTGCCGACATCGCGCGTGAGCGCGAGCTGACCATCGACGAAGAAGGTTTCGAGCGGGAAATGGAAGCGCAGCGTGAGCGCGCGCGTTCCGCCAGCGCCTTCGGCCTGGACTACAACACCCTGGTCAAAGTCGACGTACCGACCGAGTTCATTGGCTATAGCGCCACTGAAGGCGAGGCGAACATCGTTGCTATTTATAAGGACGGCAAAGTCGTCGAGCAACTGGGTGAAGGCGAGCAGGGCGTTGTGATCCTCGATCGCACGCCGTTCTATGCCGAGTCCGGCGGCCAGGTGGGAGACACCGGCTACCTGCAGGCTGGCAACATGCGCTTCGATGTGCGCGACACCACCAAGACGGGTGGTGCATTCCTGCATCATGGCCAGGTAGCCAGCGGTACGCTGGTGGTCGGCTCCAGGGTCCAGGCCACGGTCGATGCCGATGTGCAGCACGCCACCTCGCTGAACCACTCCGCTACTCACTTGCTGCATGCGGCGCTGCGCCAGGTGCTGGGTGATCATGTACAGCAGAAAGGCTCGCTGGTTGATAGCCAGCGCCTGCGTTTTGACTTCAGCCACTTCGAGGCCGTCAAGCCAGAGCAGCTCAAGGCCCTGGAAGACATCGTCAACCGCGAAGTGCGCAAGAACTCCGAGGTGCAAACCGAAGAGACCGATATCGACACCGCCAAACAGAAGGGCGCCATGGCGCTGTTCGGTGAGAAGTATGGCGATAGCGTGCGTGTACTGAGCATGGGTGGCGACTTCTCCGTCGAGCTGTGTGGCGGTATCCATGCCAAGCGCACCGGCGATATCGGCCTGCTCAAGATCATCAGCGAAGGGGGTGTTGCTTCCGGTGTGCGCCGTATCGAAGCGGTCACTGGCGAAGCCGCACTGGCTTACCTCAATGCTGCCGAAGAGCAACTCAAGGAAGCTGCGCAACTGGTCAAGGGCAGTCGCGACAATTTGATCGACAAGCTCTCGGCAGTGCTGGAGCGCAACCGTCAGTTGGAAAAACAACTGGAGCAACTGCAGGCCAAGGCTGCCAGTGCTGCGGGCGACGACCTGTCCAATACGGCTGTCGATGTCAAGGGCGTCAAGGTCCTGGCCGCGCGCCTGGATGGTCAGGACGGCAAGGCGCTGCTGGCGCTGGTCGATCAACTGAAGAACAAACTCGGCCGCGCAGTGATCCTGCTCGGCAGTGTCCATGAGGAAAAGGTTGTACTGGTTGCAGGCGTGACCAAAGACCTGACTGGCCAACTCAAAGCCGGTGATTTGATGAAGCAAGCCGCTGCCGCCGTGGGCGGCAAGGGTGGCGGTCGTCCAGATATGGCGCAAGGCGGTGGCGTTGACACCGCAGCGCTGGACAGCGCGCTGGCCCTGACCGTGCCATTCGTGGAGCAGGGCGTTTAAGGCACTGTTCGGCCCGTCGTCTAGTGGCGGGCCGCTGTGTCGTTTGAATGTTTATTGGGTGCCCTTCATGGGCTGAGGCGGCTTTGAAATGGCGTTGATCGTACAGAAATTTGGCGGCACTTCGGTCGGCACGGTCGAGCGAATCGAACAGGTTGCCGACAAGGTCAAGAAATTCCGCGAGGCCGGCGATGACCTGGTGGTCGTGTTGTCGGCGATGAGTGGCGAAACCAATCGCCTGATCGACTTGGCCAAGCAGATCAGCGATCAGCCAGTTCCACGTGAACTGGATGTGATCGTCTCCACTGGCGAGCAGGTAACAATTGCCCTGCTGGCCATGGCATTGATGAAGCGTGGGGTTCCTGCGGTGTCATACACCGGTAACCAGGTACGCATTCTCACCGATAGCGCGCACAACAAGGCGCGCATCCTGCAGATCGACGATCAAAAAATCCGTGGTGACCTCAAGGCCGGCAAGGTGGTTGTGGTTGCAGGATTCCAGGGCGTCGACGAGCAAGGCAACATCACCACCCTCGGGCGCGGCGGTTCCGACACCACCGGTGTAGCCCTGGCGGCAGCACTGAAGGCTGACGAGTGCCAGATCTACACCGATGTAGATGGGGTCTACACCACTGATCCACGTGTGGTGTCCCAGGCTCAGCGCCTGGACAAGATTACCTTCGAAGAGATGCTGGAGATGGCCAGCCTCGGTTCCAAGGTGCTGCAGATCCGTGCCGTCGAGTTCGCCGGCAAGTACAGCGTTCCGCTGCGCGTACTGCACAGCTTCCAGGAGGGTCCGGGTACCCTCATTACTATTGATGAAGAGGAATCCATGGAACAGCCGATCATTTCCGGCATCGCCTTCAATCGCGATGAGGCCAAGCTGACCATTCGCGGCGTACCGGATACCCCGGGCGTTGCTTTCAAGATCCTCGGCCCAATCAGTGCCGCGAACATCGAAGTCGACATGATCGTGCAGAACGTTTCGCACGATAACACCACCGACTTCACCTTCACCGTGCATCGCAATGACTACGACAAGGCGCACAAGGTTCTGGCAACTACTGCCCAGGAGCTCAACGCACGTGAAGTTGTAGGTGATACCAACATTGCCAAGGTTTCGATCGTGGGTGTCGGCATGCGCTCCCACGCAGGTGTCGCTAGCCGTATGTTCGAAGCACTGGCTAAAGAAAGCATCAACATCCAGATGATCTCTACCTCGGAGATCAAAGTCTCGGTGGTGATCGAAGAGAAGTACCTGGAACTGGCGGTGCGCGCGCTGCACACCGCATTCGAACTGGACGCCCCCGCCCGACAGGGTGAGTAAGGCAATGCCTCAAGGGCGCGGCTTAGCCGCGCCCTTCGCGTTTCTGGCGGGTGTGAGAAATCTGTTGTTTTGCTCGCACTGGTCAATACTTAGGCGTAGGTCGTTGGCCGTCACGGGCTAAAGGCTCAAGCCCTTTTTTGCAGACTGTTATCCCTGAACTGAACTTCGTGAGGAGAAAGATATGCTGATTCTGACTCGTCGGTGCGCCGAGAGCCTAATCATTGGCGACGGCGAAATCACCGTGACCGTGCTCGGCGTCAAAGGAAACCAGGTACGAATCGGTGTGAATGCGCCTAAAGAAGTGGCCGTTCACCGCGAGGAAATCTACCTGCGGATCAAGAAAGAGAAGGACGAAGAACCAAGCCATTAATTTTTATCGATTTTTTTTCAAAAAAGAGTTTGCAAACGGGGAAGGCTCTGGTTATTATACGCCCCGTGTTGCGGAGAGGTGGCCGAGTGGCCGAAGGCGCTCCCCTGCTAAGGGAGTATACCTCACAAGGGTATCGGGGGTTCGAATCCCCCCTTCTCCGCCATTATTCATGTAGGACGCTGTAATCAGCCTGAATCGCGTAAGTCGTTGAAATTAAACGAAAAAGTGGTTGGCAAAAAGATTTAGCGGCCTATAATGCGCGGTAACAAATGCACTCATAGCTCAGCTGGATAGAGTACTCGGCTACGAACCGAGCGGTCGGAGGTTCGAATCCTCCTGAGTGCACCATACGACGAAGCGGTTTCTTCTAGAAAGTTGCTTCAGCTGCAACCAGAGGTGATCTGGTCCATCAAGCGCCAACCCTGCACTCATAGCTCAGCTGGATAGAGTACTCGGCTACGAACCGAGCGGTCGGAGGTTCGAATCCTCCTGAGTGCACCATACGACGAAGCAGTTTTCTTCTAGAAAGTTGCTTCAGCTGCAACCAGAGGTGATCTGGTCTATCAAGCGCCAACCCTGCACTCATAGCTCAGCTGGATAGAGTACTCGGCTACGAACCGAGCGGTCGGAGGTTCGAATCCTCCTGAGTGCACCATACAACAGAAAGCCCGCCTTCTTAGGCGGGCTTTTTGCTTTTCCGTGTCCTATCTTTTTATTGCTGACATGTGTTTTTTTTATCTTGGTTACCGTCGCACTGATAGATGCGCAGGTTGTCTGAGCTATGTCTCGCAAACGATTGTTCTAACCGCGATTTTTTCAGCCCCCTGACAGGTCAAGCGGTGTATGATTGCGCCCGTCAGCCCCGCCGGGGCTTGTGGAATACCACCATGGACTTACCCAGTAGTTACTCAATAGCAAGTTTTGCCAATCAAGATCTGACTGATTGATTCTCCCGGCGTGCTCCGCTGCTGGGAGTGGAGTTCGCCTATGACTGAAATCGAAGCAAAAAAGACGCAAGAGAGCTTGCAGGATCGCCTGGCCCAGGTGGTCGAACTGCTGCAGCGTCAACGCGTGGTCGAAGACCTGACCCATCGGCAGGAAGGTCATCACCACGACCTGGTAGAAAACCTCGTTCACCGCCAGAACCTCGTCGAGCTGCAGCGTAAGCTCGATGACCTGCACTCTGCTGACGTCGCTTATATTCTTGAAGCCCTGCCGCTGGACGATCGTCTGACTGTCTGGCAGTTGGTCAAGGCCGAGCGCGACGGCGACATTCTGCTGGAAGTATCCGACTCTGTTCGAGAAACACTGATCGCCGACATGGACGATCATGAGTTGCTCGCAGCCGCCAAGGAGATGGACGCCGACGAACTGGCTGACCTGGCGCCCGAGTTGCCGCGTGACGTCGTCCATGAGCTGATGGAAACCCTTGATGGCCAGCAGCGTGAGCGCGTCCGCTCTGCGCTGAGCTACGACGAGGAGCAGGTCGGTGCGCTGATGGACTTCGAGATGGTGACCATCCGCGAAGATGTCAGTCTCGAAGTGGTGTTGCGTTATTTGCGTCGGCTCAAGGAGCTGCCAGGGCATACCGATAAACTGTTCGTGGTCGATTACGACGGCATTCTCAAGGGTGTGCTGCCGATCAAGCGTCTACTGGTCAACGACCCGGACAAGAAAGTCGCCGAGGTCATGGCCGACGACCCGGTGGTGTTCCACCCGGAGGAGGATGCCTACGACGCGGCTCAGGCCTTCGAGCGTTACGACCTGGTATCTGCACCGGTAGTGGACAAGAATGGTCGCCTGATCGGCCGTTTGACCATCGACGAGATGGTCGACCTGATCCGTGAGGAAAGTGAGACCGAAGTTCTGAACATGGCCGGTCTGCGCGAAGAAGAAGATATCTTCGCTTCGGTCTGGCGTTCGTTGCGCAACCGTTGGGCGTGGCTGGCGATCAACCTGATCACTGCTTTCGTGGCATCGCGCGTGATCGGCCTGTTCGAAGGTTCGATCGAGAAGCTGGTGGCCTTGGCGGCACTCATGCCCATCGTTGCCGGCATTGGGGGCAACTCCGGCAACCAGACCATCACCATGATCGTGCGGGCCATGGCGCTCGACCAGGTCAGCCCCGGCAATACCACGCGCCTGATGCGCAAAGAGCTTGCGGTCGGCTTGATCAATGGCTTGGTGTGGGGTGGTGTAATCGGTGTGGTGGCTTACCTGCTGTACGGCAGTTGGTCACTGGGTGTCGTGATGACTGCAGCAATGACACTCAACCTGTTGCTTGCGGCATTGATGGGGGTCTTGATTCCAATGACCCTGGCGCGCCTTGGTCGTGACCCGGCCATGGGGGCCAGCGTGATGATCACAGCAATGACCGACAGTGGCGGCTTCTTCATCTTCCTGGGGCTGGCTACTATCTTCCTGCTCTAGTTAGGGCAAATCGCAGCCACAAAAAAGCCAGCTTACGCTGGCTTTTTCAATTGCGTTGGCGATCTTCAGGAGGCGTCTGCAGCCATCTCGACATCGTGGGCAATCAGCGCCACCAGAGCGTTCTGCTGGCGATGGGAAAGTTGACGGAAGCGTTGCAGCAGCTCGCGCTCGTGCAGTGACAGTTCTGGGCTGTCCAGGCGCATGCTCAGTTCATCACCCAAAGCTCCTTCCTGGATCAGGCTCTGTTCCAGGCGGGCGATGATTTCAGAGTTCATGCTGCGGTGGTGGTGGCGCGCTACCTCGGCAATGCGCTCACGCATTCCGTCGGGGAGGCGGACGACGAACTTGTCAGCGGTGCGGCTTGAGTAAACAGCCTGTTTCATTGGGCGCATATAATTGACCGGTTTTAGTTCAGGGGAAGCGGTTCTCGAAATTGGCCGCACGATCACAGTACGACCATCACGGTGACAAAATGTTCAACCTGAATTGTGAATGAGGGTTGGATCATGCCTCATTGTCGCCGGTTCCTTGGCGTCAATTCTGTGACAAATATTGAACCGGATAAAGGCTTTTTGCCAGTACCAATTATCAGAAATGAGCACTGGTTTGAAAAGCTAACATTTTTCCATATTGCAGCCCGTCGGTAGATAGAGCAAAACCGTGTAGGTAACAGGCGAAAAAGCGTGTGGAAAGCGTCTAAAATGCGCAAGCTTTCTTACCAATGAGCATAGTGGCTATGCAGCATGACGCAAGCGCCGAACCCCGTACAGCCTTCTCTGGGGCTTTGATTTATTTGATGGGGCCTTCGGGGGTCGGCAAAGACTCCTTGATCGATGCGGCCCGGGCAAAATTGCTCGAGCGCAACGTTTTCATCGCGCGCAGGGTAATAACCCGTTCCCCTGAAGCCAAGGGCGAGGATGCCATCAGTGTTTCCCTCGAACGCTTCGAGCAAATGTGCGCGGCGGGTGAGTTTGCGTTGAGCTGGCGAGCCAACGGCCTTGCGTATGGCATTTCCAAGGACATCGATAGCGAGTTGCAGCAGGGGCGTACAGTGCTGGTAAACGGTTCACGCGCGCACCTGGGCGAGGCGCGCAAGCGTTACCCTGGTTTGCTCGCGATACTGCTGACCGTTAATCCCCAAGTGCTGCGCCAACGCTTGTTGGGCCGCGGACGGGAGAGCGTGGAAGATATCGAACAGCGCTTGGCGCGCAGCCAGCAGCTGCAATTGGCCGATCAAACTGTATGCGTACTGGACAATTCTGGCCAGCTTGAGGACACCGTCGCGCAGTTAATGGCGTTGTTGCGTGAGCGCGGAGTGCTCAGCGGGCGATAAAGGTCAAAAACTCAGTCGTTCGCCGACAGCCATGACAGGCAGGCCGTTTTTCTGCTGTGAAACGGTGGCGGTAGTTGCAGGGTCACCGAAGACTGCCAATTTTGCAGCCATCGCCGGGGCCCGAGGCATGGACGAAACCGTCGAGGCCTGCGGTTGCAGGACCAAACCTATCAAGGCGACCAATGCCAGGGCGTTGAGCAGAAGCAGTGTGCGGTTCATCTGGCAGACTCCACTGGGGTGAGAGGCGGTTGCCGGGCCTATTTTTTATAGAGAAGAAACTGCACACCACATGCCAGTGTTGTTTTGGATTATTTTCCTTAAAATTCAATGTCTTACATATGTTTTTGTTTGGCGCTTTCATGCAATCTGCAATAAGGGCCTACTGCCTTGTTGCAAAATGCCCGATTCTTTCCACGAAGAGAGCAAAGACCATTGGCAAAAAGCCCCACGGATGACATGACAAACGCCGGCCTGCTGGTTAACATGCACGCCGTCCTTTGTCGCGCAGCGCTCGTTGCCGGCTCTATGTCTCAGTAGCTCAATTGGATAGAGCATCCCCCTCCTAAGGGGAAGGTTGGCAGTTCGAACCTGCCCTGGGACACCATATTTTTCCTATTCCAACGCCACCGCCTAGCGGCCTCAGTGATACACGAAGGGCAAGCCCGCTCGATCTTCGATCTGCGCTCATGGCCTGTACCACAGTGCCGTCTTTTTCCCCTCTAGCTCTTCGAGAGTGAGGGGTTGATGGTTTCAAGCGATCACAAGCAGGCCAGTGCCAGGACTTCTATGTCATTCGCTCAACAGCGCCAAGGCATGCATGCTTGGTTTCAGGGCCAGGTAGATGTTGCAATATTGCTCGAACATAAGGTCATACATGCGCTTGTTTTCAGGGTTGGGCTGAGCGCGCGGGCGAAGCGTTCGCCAGTCCCGAACCTGCGCCAGCGTGTCGATGGCACCGATCGCCAAGGCCGCCAGCATGGCACCACCCAAGGGTGCTTCAACTTCCTCTTCAATGGTTATAACGGGATAACCCGTGACGTCGGCAATGATTTGCATCCAGAGGTCGGATCCAGATGCGCCACCTACCACGATCAGTTCGGGGTCCAATCGCCCAGATCCTCGTTGCCCGCACTCCATGTTGTGACGAAGGGCAAAGGCCAGTCCTTCAAGAACAGCCCGATACATATGTGCCTTGGTATGGAACAGCGAAAGCCCAACGTACGATCCGGAGGCTTGCGCATCCCAGACCGGACTGCGTTCGCCCATCAGGTAGGGAAGGAAGATCAGGCCGTTTGAGCCCGCTGGCGTTCCGATTGCTTCTAGTTCCATCAGATCGTGCACATCGACATTGGGCAGTAGGGCCGCCGCTTGTTTTTCCTGGGCGCAAAACTGATCCCTGAACCAACTGACCGATGCGCCGGCAGCAATAGCGCCGCCAAAAATGTAGAGGTCTCCGGCTGGATTGTGTACCGAGGGCATGCTGATCAGGCCGAAGTCAGCGTCGGTATTCTGATTGATAAAGCCCCAGCACATGCTGGTACCCATCATCGCCACGTGGTTGCCAGGTTGGACGACCCCGGCAGCTAATGTCGCCATCGCTGCATCGACCCCGCCTGCGACCACGGGCGTTCCTGCGGCGAGTCCTAGCTTGGTTGCGGCCTCGGGAAGCAGATGACCTACGATATCGCTGGATTCCACGAGCCGTTGCGGCATGAATTTCACGTCAATGCCGAGCGCTTCGAGCATGGGTACTGACCAGGTTCTCGCCTTGATGTCGTAGACGCCGCCAATGTTTCCGGCGGAGCTGTGATCGACGCTCAGCGCTCCGGTGAGGTGGTATTGCACATAGCTGTTGGGCGGAAGCAGATATCGCGTTCTAGCCCAAACCTCCGGTTTGTGGCGTTTGAGCCAAAGGATCTTGGTAAAACCGTAATAGCTGTCGATGCCATTCCCGCTTATTTGCTTGAGCTGTTGCTCATTGATGTTCTGGCGAACCCATTCCACTTCTGCCTGAGCTCGTCTATCCATCCATATCAGACACGGATGTAGCGCCCTGATGTTCTCATCTACTGCAATCCCTGACCCGCCGTACAAGCTGCTCACGCAGATGGCTTTAATCTCACTGACAGGCACCGAGCTCCTGGATACAGCGCTCGCTACCGACTCATACACCGCAGCGAGCCATACCTCCGGCCACTGCTGAGCCCAGAGAGGTCGCGGTTGCTCAATTTTGTAGGCAACTGACGCTTGGGAAATGATTGCGCCTTCGGTAGACATCAGCAGCGCTTTGGTGCTCTGAGTACCTATATCAACTCCAATCACGTAACTCATAATCCGCTTCATCGCATGGTGACCTTTACGTCGGGCGGGACTCATCTTTACTGCGCTTTTTCAAAAGGCAGGAATGATGAGAGGAAGGGTATTTGCTAATGACTAATGTAGACGTTTACATTTTTTGACTTAAAAAAACGCCAGTTAAAGTTCGAACCGTGTTGAAAGGCATGTTGATCCCGCACGGGAGTGAAATGTTAACGTGTACATTGGTTTCAAGCTAGCATAGGCATTTTGGCTTTACAATAGTTCTACCTTCCGCTTCCGGTACCATGGCAAAGCACTGAAAAAGGTCGTCAATGAACGTGAGTGTGGACAGTAATTTCATGAAAAAACCGAGCAAAGCTACAATCACTGACATCGCAAAACGGGTCAATATGACGACTGTCACTGTCTCCCGTGCATTGAACAGGCCCGAGAAGGTTAAGAAGGAGACCCTTGCGCAAATTTTGGAAGTGGCGCGTGAACTCAACTACGTACCTAACGCTTTTGCCCGAAACCTCAAAAGCCGGGAGAGCCGACTGTTCGGGTTGGTGACTGCAAGCCTGGACAACCCCTTTTACGGGGAGGTCATCAAAGCGATCACCCGTGAGGCGAAAAGGAGAGACTTTTCCCTGATGCTCTTTGACACAGACGGCTCGGCAGAGCTTGAGGCCAGAGCGATCGATACCTTGCTGAGTTATCAGGTCGCCGGAATCATTCTGTCAGTGGTCTCGGACGAGGATGACTACCATCCAAGCTACCTGCCCAAGCTTGAAATGGCTGGCATCCCCGTCGTTCAAATTGACCGAAAACTCGCGGATGCGCCTTTTGCTGGCGTTTATCTGGACAATCAGGAGAGCGGATACCGGGGGATCAGCGCATTGCTCGAACAGGGGCATCGTCACTTCCTGGTGGTGGGCGGCCCCGAGCGATCAAATATCACCTTGTCTCGCCTGGCAGGTATTCGCCGAGCACTGGATCAGTATCCAGAGCACACGTCATTGGATGTTCTGCACGGCGATTACACCCAGGGGCCTGCCCGTGAAGCGGTGAGTGAATACCTGGCACGCGGCAAGCGCCCGGATGCCATTTTTGGCCTGAATCTTTTGATCACCCTGGGTTCACTCGAAGCCATGCGCCAGCACGGGGTATCCCGGAATGACATTCAGCTATTCAGCATTGATCAGGTGCCTTACGCCCATCTCTACGGAGAGCCGATCCCTTGCATCAGTCATGACACCTACGCGCTTGGATTGAGCGCGATAAACATGCTGCTGAAAAAAATCGACGACCCTCAACACGTTCCGGCAGATGCGGTCGTGAAGGGGCAACTGCAGCCCTAGCGCTCTTTAGCGATTTTGCTGAAAGATGTTTCCTGTGGCTAATCGCTACAATGTTAACGTTGACATCGCGGAATACTGCCCCCTACATTCTCCCTCCAGACGTTTTGCAGTCTGAAAATGTAAACGTCAACATTACTCCCACAACAACAACGGTGCCTCGCCCAAGCGGGGGCCAAAAGGAGATTTCTGATGGCTAACGAACTCGTTGGCAAAGTCGCAGGCGTTACAGGGGCAGCATCGGGTATTGGCTTGGCGACTGTCGAAGCCATGATTACCGCCGGAGCTCGCGTGGTGTTGATTGATCGTGATGAGCCTGCACTGCAGCGCGCTTGTGACCGTCTCGGCAAAGCGGCTATTCCACTGGTGATTGACCTGTTGAATCCGCAGAGCTGTGCTTCTCTTCTGAGCGGCGTTTTGGATAAGGCAGGTCAGCTTGATATTTTCTATGCCAACGCCGGCAGCTACATTGGCGGTGATCTCATCGAGGCAGATGATGTCGGCATAGATCGTATGCTCAATCTCAACATAAACGCGGTCATGAAAAACATCCGTGATGTACTCCCCCACATGATCGAACGAGGGACTGGAGACATCGTCGTCACCGGTTCAGTGGCAGGTCACTTCCCCGTCTCTTGGGAGCCTGTATATGCTGCCTCCAAATGGGCTATCAATTGTTTTGTGCAGACGGTTCGGCGCCAGGTCAACAAACATGGCATTCGCGTTTCTGCGGTGTCGCCAGGGCCTGTGCTCAGCGCGCTACTCGCCGATTGGCCTGAAGAAAACCTGAAAAAAGCAAAAGAGAGTGGAAGTATTATCAACCCCTGTGAAGTGGCCGACGCAGTGATGTATATCCTGACCCGACCCCGTCATGTGACCATCCGCGACATGATCGTTCTGCCTTCTGCCTTCGACATGTAAAGACAGTGTTTGCAAGGTACCCGGTGCTGGACGCACCGGGTCATTTCTCGTTTACCTCGCCCCAACCCCCGTGGCATCGCGTGCAAACTGAAGCTACGCTTGGGGCAGCGAGCAGGTAATCCATGAGAATAATTAAAAGATGAAAACCTCAGCCAATGTGTTCGGTTTTGCAGTGAAAGTATTCAAGGCAGAGTGGCAAAACTTAGTGTTATGGGCGTACTTGCTATCGCCCTTGATCATTAGGCTGATTACAAATTATCAGTACTCACAAATTGATTTGCTGGCTTTTTATACCATGGGCATTTCATTGCTCTGGTTGTTGGCTATCAGGTTCGCCCCGGTCAGTCAGTTCAAACTTCATCTTGTTCTGCTGCCGTTTTACCTGCTGGCCGCCGTCGATTTGTTTCTGGTGCTGAATTTCAATTCAAGACTGACGGCTGCCTATCTTTTTATCGGTATGACCAACTACCGGGAGGCGGACGATTTCTTGCCGACCTATTGGCAGCCCATCAGCTTCGTGCTTGTCACCTTTTTAATTTGCTACGGGGCCGGGCTGATAGGGCTGTACAAGCGTGATCAGTATACAAATAAAGGTATTTTTGTTTTGACCCTTTGTGCCTTGGTGTTGGGCTATGGGGCGTACTTTTACAAGACCGTGAAGGTCAACTCTCTGGGAGCACACGCGGTGCTTGATCTGGTTGCCAAGGATCAAAGCACGCCGGTAGGTTACTTGTCCCAGGCAGGCCTGACTGCGCATATATACGGTGAATCCAAAAAACTGATCAAGCAACGGCAGGCATCGGAAGTAAAGTTGATGACTGTGCCGACCAAGCCACCCATAGAAACCCTGGTCTTCGTGATCGGTGAATCGTCGCGACCGCATAATTGGTCGTTGTACGGCTACGACAAAAAAACTACACCAAACCTGGATAAGCAAACAGGCATCTTCAAGTTCAATCGTATGTGTACGACCGCCCCCTACACAGCCGTGGCGGTACCCTCGATGCTCAGCCTGGAGCCCATCTCGGATTGGGATTCGATTGCCTCGACCAAATCGCTGGTGGGTATCTATCGTGCAGCCGGGTACAAAACCTATTGGTTGTCGGTACAGGAGGTCGATAGCTTCGGCGGTATCATTCCGCAAATAGCTGCAGAGGCCAACCACCGTCAATACTTTGAAAGAAGCTTCGATGGTGCATTGATTCCTGCGTACGAGAAAATCCTGAGCAACGGGGCGGGAGAGAAGCAGGCCATATTCATTCACGTGAAAGGCAGTCATTTCGACTACTCGCGCCGATACCCGGATGACTTCAAGCTGTTCACGCCATCCTCCAATAGTGCCAAGGAAAAAATTACCGCAGAGTATGACAATACGGTGCTGTACACCGATTGGCTGCTAGGGACAATTATCGACAGGCTCAAACGTAGCGAGAAGCCCTCACTATTGTTCTATTCCTCGGATCATGGCGAAAACTTGTTGGACGATAACCGCGAGTTGTTAGGCCACGGCATGGGTAATGAGTATGATCTGCTGGTCTCGGCATTCATTTGGGCATCGGACAATGTCAGGAGTCAGCCGTCACTTAACCTTATGAAGCTGAAGGATAGAGAACATCAGAAAATCAGCATATCGTCGTTGTCTCATACGCTGCTCGGCGCTACCGGGGTTCTGACCGATAAGTACAAAAGCTCACATGATCTGTTGAGTGATGATTTTGTCACCTCGAGTTGTCCGCACTTACTCGCTGGCGTCTATGTGCCCAAATTTGATTTTGAACTGTTGAACAGTGCCCGGTGAACGTTGCGCGGGCGGACTGGGGCGAAGTCGTCCAGGACAAGGGAGAGGGTCCATGAGTCAAGCACCTGAATCGGCAGTACCGAATGTTCCATCCGTTGCGTTTGAAGGCGCTCAACTGCAAACCTTGCTGGATTTGATCAGTGACGGTATCTGGGATTGGAATGCCAATACGGGCTATGTCTATCGCAACCCTGGTTGGTACAAGATGCTTGGGTATTCCAGCCACTCCTTGGATAACTCGGTGTTCACCTGGGAGAGTGTGATTCATCCTGAAGACTACCCACGGGTGATGGAGCATTTCGAGGCTTATATCACGCAGCGCGCTGAGCAGTACAAGGTGCAATACCGCTGTAAATGCCGGGATGGCAGTTACCTATGGATCGAAGACAGCGGTCATATTATTGCGCGCAATGCCGACGGTTCAGTTGCGCGGATGCTCGGGGCTCATCGCAACATTGATGCCAGCAAGCGCCTGGTTCAGCAGTTGGAGCATCAGAACTCCTCGCTAGAGGCATTGGTGGCGGAGCGCACGCGCGAGTTGTCCTGGGTCAATCAACAATTGCAGCGTCAGCTGGACGAGAATCGTGACCTGGCTGAGCGTGATGCGCTGACCTTGATCGCCAACCGCTATCGCCTGGAGAAAGTCCTGCAGCAGGAATGTGAACGCGCGCGGCGTTTTCGCCAGCCGTTGTCGCTGATTGTGATGGATGTGGATGATTTCAAGCCAATCAACGACCGTTACGGCCATGGCCGTGGCGACAGTGCGTTGATCGATATCGTCGGGCGAGTTCGAGAATGCCTGCACAGCACCGACCTGTTGGCCCGTTGGGGAGGGGATGAGTTTGTTGTGGTGATGGTCGACTCCTCGCTCGAGCAGGCCCGGCGATTGGCCGCCACCATTCGTCAGGCATTGGAACAGGCGCCCTCCGTGGGCGAGTACCCATTGACCATGAGCTATGGCGTGGTACAGCTTCAGGAGGGGGAAGACCACGCGCAAATACTGACACGCGCGGACCAAGCCTTGTACCGGGCAAAAGCGGCCGGCAAAAACAGGGTGTGTGAGTAGTTTCACCGCGATGTGCACAGGATTCCAGGCTGTGCCTACCAGTTCTGGTTCAGAGGTAAAGGTCCGGTGTGCGCGGGAAACAACGGCAGCACTTCTTCGCCCAGCTCCTGGATTATTTCTTGCGCGGGACGCTGGGCCAGGTGAATGCCTAGCGCTGCATGGTTCACACCGGCATCGCGCCATTCACCGAGCAATTCAATCAAGCCCTTGCGTCCGGTGCGCAGCACATATCCACCGCGTAGTGGTGTACGTGGGAAGTTCGCGTCTTCATCCAGATCGATCCATTCATTGGTAACGTGAGGGCGAAAGCCCTGGTCCGGAATCTGGCTGCGCCAGGCCTGAATTTTTTCTGCAAGTTGCCGTGGACCCGAAGCTGAGTGGGTGGCTTGGGGGTAGGTCAGCCAACCGTCGGCATGCTCGGCCAGCCACGGCATTGATTGACGGGATGAGCCGGTGACAAGCAAGGGAATGTTGCCAGTAGCAGGCCTGGGTAGTAGCTGCGCGGCGCTGAGGTTGCCCAGTGATGAGGCGATGTTCGTTTGGGTGCCTTGCAGCAGTTGCCGAAAGTAATCCACCGCGTCGGCGAAACGTTCGCCGCGCTCGCTGTGCTCCAAACCATACGCGGGAAACTCCACGGGACGGTCGCCCGAGGCGATGCCCATGACCAGGCGCCCACCGCTGAGTTGGTCGATGGTCGACGCGGCCTTGGCCAGGTCGATAGGGTGGCGCAGGGAAAAGATCGCGCTGCCAGTGGCCAGGGCGATTCGTTTGGTCTTCGCGGCCAGGTAGGCCAGGTAGGTGAAGGGGTCAAAAACTTGCCCGGCATCGCCGAAGGACGGATCGTACAGCGGAACGTCCCGTACCCAGACGGCAGCGAACCCAAGGCGGTCGATTTCGCCGACAAGATCGGCCTGGCCCGCAAGTACGCTCAGGTCGCCCTGATAAAAGCGTAATGGCAGAAACATGCCCAGGGTCAGTTCACCTGCAGCGAACATTCGCTGGTAGCCAGGGTGCGCAACAAATGCCGAAGCGCTGGCGCCGCTGGTAGCCGGGGTATTGCCAATTACAGTGTGGTTCATGTCGATGCTCTCCAGATGAATGTCACGGACCGGTTGCCGGTAGCGGCAAGCTGATGCCGCGCTGCACGGCGGGCCGTAGCTCCATGCGCTCATACCAGGCGTTCAGGTGTTTGAAACGACTGAAGTCGAAGTCGATGATGTGTGCGATGTGCATCCATCCGAAGGTGGCAATGTCGGCGATGCTGTACTCCTGGCCGGCCAGCCAGCGGTTGTGCTCCAACTGGTCGTTCAGGGTGGCGAAGGTCTCTTCCGTGAGGTGTCGATAGCGTTCGATAGCGGACTGGTGGGGAGGGTGCTCGAACAATTCGAAATGCACGCGTTGACCGAGAATCGGCCCCATGCTCGAGGCGTGGAACATCAGCCATTTGATAGCCGCCCAGCGCGAGGTCGGATCGCTTGGCAGCAGTCGACCGGTTTTTTCTGCCAGGTACAGCAGGATCGCCGCGGACTCGAAAAGGGTGATGCCCGAGTGCTGGTCCACCAGCACGGGAATGCGCGCATGCGGATTGAGTTGAAGAAACGCAGGGTCATGATGCTCGCCCTGATCGATGTGGACATGCTTGAGTGCGTAGGGCAAGCCGAGTTCTTCAAGGGCGATGGTGATTTTGAAGCCATTAGGTGAGCTATCGGTGTAAAGCGTCAGTGTGGGGTCGTTCATCGTTCGCTTCCTGCGCTGCATGGGCTATTCAGTTGATGTCGTGGCCTCTATCCTAGTGAGCAGCGGTAGGCTTGAAAAACGATGATTTCTCTTCTGTGGATTTAGAATTTCTAACCTGAGGTTGGCCTGTGGGAGCCGTTTTACCGTTGTTGGCATTGCGTGCCTTTACCGAAACCGGACGGCTGGGCAGCCTGAAGGCGGCGGCCGAACGTTTGGGCGTGACCCCAGGAGCGATCAGCCAGCAGATACGTTTGCTGGAGGAACGCGTCGGGGTTGTGCTGTTTGTGCGTGGCCATCACGGCGTCCATCTCACCGAGGCAGGAGCGCGGGTGCACGCCAGTCTGCTGCGTGGTTTTGATCTGATTGAGAAGTCCTACTCGACGCTGGAAAACTTCTCGTTAGAAAAAACGCTGACCATCAGCACAGTGCCTTCGTTTGCAGCGTCCTGGCTGGTGCCGAGGATCGGCGCTTTCAGTACCCAGCATCCGCACATTGAGGTGCGTGTCGAAGCTTCGGCCAAGCTTGTGGACTTCAATCGCGACCGCGTTGATATCGCTCTGCGTCACGGCCTTGGCAGCTACGCAGGGCTTGAGTCGATTCGGCTGATGGCGCCGGTACTCTTGCCGGTGGCAAGTCCACAATTGCTGGCCCAGGGCCCGGCTATCAAGGAGCCGGTTGATTGTCTGGATTACCCACTACTGCAAGACAGTGATCGTGCCGATTGGCCGCTGTGGTTGCAGGCCCATGGTGCGCAGGCAGGCGACGAGGCGCAGCGCGGGATGAGCTTCGAAGACGACTTGCTGCTGTTGCGCGCGGCGGCGGCCGGCCAGGGCATTGCGCTGGTCCAGGATACGCATGCTCAGGACGATATCGACTCCGGCAGGTTGATCGTCGCCCTGGACAAGCCCTGGCCCTCGCGCTTCGCCTACTACCTGGTCAGTCGTCCCGACATTATGCAGCGCCCTGAAGTGCAGGCATTCATCAACTGGATCAAGGCTGAAGCGCAACGTCTGCCGGTGCGTTGAACCACGGTAGTGGCGGGTAACGGCAAAAAAATACCCGCTGCGCGCTCGCACAGCGGGTCAAATCGGCCTTGGCCGCTTCAGTGTGTTACAGGTTACAGATGCAGGGCGTGACCAAGCGCCCGCAATGCCGCTTCCTGGACGGCTTCGCCCAGGGTTGGGTGGGCATGGATAGTGCCCGCCACGTCTTCCAGGCGTGCGCCCATTTCCAGTGATTGCGCAAAGGCCGTCGACAACTCCGAGACGCCGACACCGACAGCTTGCCAGCCCAGGATCAAATGATTGTCACGACGGGCGACGACACGGACGAAGCCACTTTTCGATTCCAGGGTCATGGCTCGGCCGTTGGCGGCAAAGGGGAATTGCGCGACGATGCAGTCCAGGCCTTCCTCTTCGACAGCGTTCGGGGTCTTGCCGACCACCACCAGTTCTGGGTCGGTGAAGCACACGGCGGCAATCGCAGTGGGTTCGAAGCGACGGGCTTTTCCGGCGATGATCTCGGCAACCATTTCGCCCTGGGCCATGGCGCGATGAGCAAGCATCGGTTCACCGCTCAGGTCACCGATGGCCCAGACGTTACGCATGCTGGTCTGGCAACGTTCATCGACGGCGACCGCTGCACCGTTCATTTTCAGCCCCAGGTTTTCCAAATTGAAACCTTGGGTACGAGGCTTGCGACCCACGGCGACCAACACCTGATCGGTTGCAATCTGCAGCATCGCCCCCGCTGGATCACGCACTTGCAGCAGCTTGTTGTCGGCGTCGAAGCCTTCAACACTGTGCTTGAGGTAAAGGGTGATGCCGAGTTTCTTGATCGACTCGGCGACCGGCGCCGTCAGCTCGCTGTCGTAGGTTGGCAAAATACGCTCGCGGGCTTCGACCACACTGACGTCCACGCCGAGTTTGCTGTAGGCGATTCCCAGTTCCAGGCCAATGTAGCCGCCGCCAACCACCGTCAGGCGTTGGGGCAAGGCGTTGGGAGCCAGCGCTTCGGTAGATGAGATAACCGCGCCACCCAAAGGCAGCATCGGCAATTCGACCGTGCTGGAGCCGGTTGCCAGCAACATGTGCTCGCACTGGATACGTTGGCCATCGACCTCAACACTTTTGCCATCAAGGATTTTTGCCCAGCCGTGGATCACCTTGACCCCGTGCTTTTTCAGCAGGGCAGCAACACCGCTGGTAAGACGATCGACAATGCCGTCTTTCCAGGCCACGCTCTGAGCGATGTCCAGGCTAGGCGGCGCAACCTTGATGCCCAGGTTCGAATGCTGGCTGTGCTGGCGAGTCTGGTGGAACTGCTCGGCAACGTGGATCAGCGCCTTGGAGGGAATGCAGCCCACGTTCAGGCAAGTACCGCCAAGGGCCTGACCCTCGACCAGAATGGTCGGAATGCCCAGTTGGCCTGCGCGGATGGCTGCGACGTAGCCGCCGGGACCGCCACCGATGATCAGCAACGTGGTGTTTTGAGTCTGTTGCATGGTTACTCCACAAACAGGCTGGCAGGTTGTTCGAGCAGGCCGCGAATGGCCTGGATGAAGAGTGCCGCGTCCATGCCATCGACCACGCGGTGATCGAACGAACTGGAGAGGTTCATCATCTTGCGAATAACGATCTGGCCGTTAATCACCATTGGCCGCTCGACCATGCGGTTGACGCCGACAATGGCGACCTCGGGGGTGTTGACCACGGGGGTGGAAACAATACCGCCCAAGGCACCCAGGCTGGTCAGGGTAATGGTCGAACCCGACAGCTCTTCTCGGCTGGCCTTGTTGCCGCGAGCCGCGTTGGCCAGGCGCACGATTTCACCTGCGTTGTTCCACAGGCTGCCGGCCTCGGCATTGCGTAGCACCGGCACCATCAGGCCGTTGTCGCCCTGAGTGGCAATACCGACATGCACCGCGCCGTGGCGGGTGATGACCTGGGCTTCGTCGTCGTAGGTGGCGTTGATCTGCGGGAATTCACGCAAGGCCACGACCATCGCGCGCACCAGGAACGGCAGCAGGGTCAGTTTGCCGCGGCTGTCGCCCCATTTCTTGTTCAGGTGTACACGCAGCTCTTCGAGTGCGGTGACGTCGATCTCTTCGACATAACTGAAATGCGCAACGCGGCGCTTGGCATCCTGCATGCGCTGGGCGATTTTGCGGCGCAGGCCGATGACCGGGATCTGTTCGCTGTCGGTGCGTTTGCTGTAGCCGGCAGATGCACCTTGGGTACTCTGGGTCGGCTTGGTCAGGAACGCGTCGAGGTCTTCATGCAGGATACGTCCGGCCGGGCCGCTGCCGTGGACGAAGCGCAGTTCGATACCGGCATCCAAGGCACGCTTGCGGATGGCGGGGGAGGCCAATGGGCGCTCGCCGGCCGCGCGCGGGACGATCGGGCTGGGCTGATGTGCCGAAGGGGCGGGTGGTGTGGGCTTGCTGGCTTCTTCGCGGGGCAAGCTTGCGCCCACAGGTTCTGCAACAGGTGGTGCAGGTGTGGGTTCAGCAGCTTTGCTGGCGCCTTCCTGGTGATTGCCGGCGCCTTCTACCTCGATGCGGATCAGCTCGCTGCCGACGGCCATGACCTCGCCGGGCTGACCGCCCAGGGCCAGTACCTTACCGCTTACCGGCGAGGGAATTTCCACCGTGGCTTTGTCGGTCATGACATCGGCCACGACCTGATCTTCGGTGACGGTATCACCGACCTTGACGAACCATTCCACCAGCTCGACCTGTGCGATGCCTTCACCGATATCCGGCATCTTGATGACGTGTGTGCCCATTCAGACCTCCATTACCCGTTTCAATGCCGCGCCTACCCGTGAAGGGCCTGGGAAATACGCCCATTCCTGCGCGTGCGGGTAGGGGGTGTCCCAACCGGTCACGCGTTCGATCGGGGCTTCTAGATGATGGAAGCAGTGTTCCTGGACCAGCGAGATCAACTCGGCGCCAAAACCGCAGGTGCGGGTGGCTTCGTGCACGACTACGCAGCGACCGGTCTTTTTCACCGAGGCAACGATGGTCTCCAGATCCAGCGGCCACAGGCTGCGCAGATCGATGACTTCAGCGTCGACGCCGCTTTCTTCGGCAGCCACTTGTGAGACGTACACGGTGGTGCCATAGGTCAGGACAGTTACATCGTTGCCGGGGCGAGTGATGGCCGCCTTGTCCAGCGGAACGGTGTAATAGCCATCAGGAACGGCGGCGGCAGGGTGTTTTGACCATGGCGTTACCGGGCGGTCGTGGTGGCCGTCGAAAGGGCCGTTGTACAGGCGCTTGGGCTCCAGGAAAATCACCGGATCGTCATTCTCGATCGAGGCGATCAACAGACCTTTGGCGTCGTAGGGATTCGAAGGCATCACTGTGCGCAGGCCGCAGACCTGGGTGAACATTGCCTCGGGACTCTGGCTGTGGGTCTGGCCGCCATAAATACCGCCGCCGCAAGGCATGCGCAACGTCAGCGGGGCGATGAACTCGCCAGCCGAGCGATAACGCAGGCGCGCCATTTCCGAGACGATCTGGTCGGAGGCGGGGTAGAAGTAGTCGGCGAATTGAATCTCGACCACCGGGCGCAGGCCATAGGCACCCATGCCCACGGCGGTGCCGACGATGCCGCTCTCGGAGATCGGTGCGTCGAACACCCGCGACTTGCCATATTTGCTCTGCAGGCCTTCGGTGCAGCGGAACACGCCGCCAAAGTAGCCTACGTCCTGGCCGTAGACGACCACGTTGTCATCGCGCTCAAGCATGATGTCCATGGCCGAGCGCAGGGCCTGGATCATGGTCATGGTAGTCGTCGCCATGGCGGTTTCCAACTGGATGGTGGTGTTGTGATCGTTCATGTCAGATCCCCAGTTCCTGGCGCTGCCGGCGCAGGTGCTCCGGCATCTCCTTGTAGACGTCTTCGAACATGGAGGCAGGGCTTGGCATCTGGCCGCCGGCCAGGGTGCCGTATTGCTCGGCTTCTTTCTGCGCCTTGATGATCTCGGCCTCGAGCTCGGCGGTAACCGCCTGGTGCTCTTCCTCGGACCAGTGGCCGATGGCGATCAGGTGCTGTTTGAGCCGGACAATCGGGTCGCCCAGCGGGAAGTGGTTCCAGTCGTCTGCCGGGCGATACTTGGACGGATCGTCCGAGGTCGAGTGTGGACCGGCACGGTAGGTGACCCACTCGATCAGGCTTGGGCCCAGGCCGCGTCGGGCGCGTTCGGCAGCCCAGCGCGAAGCGGCGTAGACGGCGATGAAGTCGTTGCCGTCGACCCGTAGCGAAGCAATGCCACAACCGACGCCACGACCGGCGAAAGTGGTCGATTCGCCACCGGCGATGGCCTGGAAGGTGGAGATTGCCCACTGGTTGTTGACCACGTTGAGGATCACCGGCGCGCGGTAGACGTGGGCGAACGTCAAGGCAGTGTGGAAGTCGGATTCGGCGGTTGCGCCGTCACCGATCCAGGCCGAGGCAATCTTGGTGTCACCTTTGATCGCCGAGGCCATGGCCCAACCCACAGCTTGTACGAACTGGGTGGCCAGGTTGCCGCTGATGCTGAAGAAACCAGCTTCGCGGACCGAATACATGATCGGCAATTGACGGCCCTTGAGCGGATCACGCTCGTTGGACAGCAATTGGCAGATCATCTCGACCAGCGACACATCGCGGGCCATGAGAATGCTTTGTTGACGGTAGGTGGGGAAGCACATGTCCGTACGGTTGAGGGCCATGGCCTGACCGCTGCCGATGGCTTCCTCACCCAGGCTCTGCATGTAGAAGGACATTTTCTTCTGGCGCTGGGCAACCACCATGCGGCTGTCGAACAGCCGGGTCTTGAGCATGTTGCGCATGCCCTGACGCAGGATTTGCGGGCTGATGTCCTCGGCCCACGGGCCCAGGGCATTGCCTTTGTCGTCCAGTACCCGGATCAGGCTATAGGCGATATCCGCGGTTTCGGCCGCGTCTACATCGACGGGAGGTTTACGGACCTTGCCGGCATCGTTCAGACGCAGGTAGGAGAAATCAGTCTGGCAGCCTGGCCGGCCGGTAGGCTCGGGCACATGCAGACGCAGGGGGGCGTACTCGTTCATGCTTTTTTACGCTCGCTCTGTCTTGTGTTTTTGTTGAGCTTTGAAGCGGTCGCTACTGAAACCCCGGCTTGTGACTAGGGAGTCAGTCTTGTCCTACATCATATTCGGGCGCCTGAAGAATATTTCTCTCAAGTTCATTGCCTTTGTTCCAGCTTGCGGATAAACATTCCTTATAAAGACAAAAAACAGGTGAAATTGTCTCATGCGTAAACTGGATCGCACTGATATCGGTATTCTCAACAGTCTTCAGGAAAATGCCCGGATCACTAACGCCGAACTCGCGCGCTCGGTAAACCTGTCGCCCACCCCGTGCTTCAACCGGGTAAAGGCCATGGAAGAACTGGGTGTCATTCGTCAGCAAGTGACCCTGCTGGCGCCGGAAGTGTTGGGTCTGGACGTTAATGTGTTTATTCATGTCAGCCTCGAAAAGCAGGTGGAGCAATCACTGCATCGCTTTGAAGAAGAAATTGCCGAGCGTCCGGAGGTCATGGAGTGCTATCTGATGACAGGTGATCCGGATTACCTGTTGCGGGTGCTGCTGCCGAGTATTCAGGCCCTGGAGCGCTTTCTGGATTACCTGACGCGCTTGCCTGGGGTAGCCAATATTCGCTCCAGCTTTGCCTTGAAGCAGGTGCGCTACAAAACCGCGCTGCCATTGCCGGCCAATGGCCTGACCTTGCCGGGGTGATTGCAAAGGCTATCGCCGGGCAAGCGCGCTGCTGCTGGTGCTGCTGTGCCTGTAGGAAATTTCGATCAGCCCCGTTCTGAGTGCTTGAAATTCCGAACGCAGCGCGCCTATGTTGTAGTCATCGCCTTTACCGGCATGCGACAACATTAAGGATAGTGTCATGACGACCAGTGGCCAGTGCTCCCTCGCCGAACGATTGACGGGCATTGATGAAATCGAGTGCATCACGCCGGATCTCAACGGTGTGCCCCGCGGCAAGGTAATGACGGCTGAAGGTTTTCTCGAGGGACGCCGATTGCAGATGGCCCGTGGCGTGCTGCTGCAGTGCATCATGGGTGGCTACCCGCCGGCACGTTTCTACGGCAGCGACGATGGTGACCTGGCGCTGGTTGCCGATGATCGCCACATTCATCGCTTGCCCTGGAGTGACGAGCCCCGCGCCTTGGCGATCTGTGATGCGGTGGAGCTGACCGGCGCCAGTTCCGGGTTGTCTACACGGGGTCTGCTCAAGGCGGTGATCGCCCGTTATGCTGCCCTTGGGCTGGCACCGGTGGTAGCGACTGAGCTCGAATTCTTTGTTTTCGCCCCCAACAGTGATCCTGACCAGGCGTTTCTCCCGCCGCTGGGCAAGGACGGTCGTCGCGAAGAAGGGCAGTCGGCCTTCAGTGTCAGTTCCAACAATGGCCTGCGTCCGTTCTTCAATGAGGTGTATCGCTGCATGGAAGCGCTGGGCCTGCCGCGCGATACTTTCATGCATGAAATGGGCGTCAGTCAGTTCGAGATCAACCTGTTGCACGGTGATCCCCTGCTGCTGGCCGACCAGACGCTGCTGTTCAAGCATCTGCTCAAGGAGGTTGCGCTCAAGCATGGCCTGATCGTGGTGTGCATGGCCAAACCCCTGGCGCATACGCCGGGAAGCTCCATGCATATTCACCAGAGTCTGGTGCAGATCAGCGATGGTCATAATGTGTTCAGCGATGCCGACGGTGCGCCGACCGCCACCTTCCGACATTTCATCGGTGGTTTGCAGGCCTGTATGGCGGACTTCACCGCGTTGTTCGCGCCCAACGTCAATTCCTATCAGCGCCTCTGCCATCCCTACGCCTCACCCAACAATGCCTGCTGGTCAGAGGACAATCGCGCTGCCGGTTTGCGTATCCCGGCCAGCTCGCCGGTGGCGCGACGGGTGGAAAACCGCTTGCCCGGTGCCGACACCAACCCTTACCTGGCCATTGCTGCCAGTCTTGCTGCCGGCCTGCATGGCATCGAACAGCAGCTTGAACCTACTGCGGCGATCCAGGGTGAGTTCGAGGTGCCGGATCATTTGAGCCTGCCATGTACCTTACATGCGGCCCTTGAGCGTCTGAAGCGCAGTGAGCTCGCTCGGGAAATGTTCGGCAACGAATTCATCGACGGCTACATCGCTACCAAGAGCATGGAGCTGACCAGTTTCTTTGATGAAATTACCCCGTGGGAGCGTCGAGTGCTGGCGGCACAGGCGTAGGTTTTTTTCGTTCCCGGGGCCTGCAGTACCGCTATTTTCACTTATGCTTTCATGCAGTTTTTCCACCTGCTCAAGGGGCCGTTCGGGACGCTGATGCGACAGATCTGGAAGTCTTTTCGCGCGCTGTATTTCGCTGCGCTGATGATGTTGATTGGTTCCGGCTTGTTGAGTACCTACCTGGCCCTGCGCCTGGCTGCCGACCATGTCGACAGTCTTTGGGTGGGTGCGTTAATGGCGGCCAACTATTTTGGCCTGGCCCTGGGTGGCAAGATCGGTCACCGCCTGATTGCCCGGGTCGGGCATATACGCGCGTACGCTACCTGTGCCGGTATCGTCGGCGCGGCAGTGCTTGGCCATGGCCTGGTCAGTTGGTTGCCGGCATGGCTGTTCCTGCGGGTTATCGTCGGCCTCGGTATGATGTGCCAGTACATGGTCATCGAAAGCTGGCTTAACGAGCAGGCCGATGCCAAGCAGCGGGGCGCAGTGTTCAGTGGCTACATGATTGCTTCGTACCTGGGGCTGGTGCTCGGCCAACTGATACTGGTTGCCCACCCGCAACTGGGACCAGAGCTGTTGATGCTGGTAGCGATGTGCTTTGCCTTGTGCCTGGTGCCGGTGGCGATGACTCGCCGCATTCACCCGGCACCTTTGCGCCCTGCGCCAATGGAGCCGCGCTTCTTTATCAAACGGGTGCCTCAATCCTTGAGTACGGTGCTCGGCTCGGGCCTGATCGTCGGTTCGTTCTACGGTCTTGCACCGTTGTACGCGGCCAAGCAGGGGTTGAGCACTGAATACATCGGTCTGTTTATGGGCTGCTGTATTTTCGCCGGTCTGCTGGTGCAGTGGCCTTTGGGTTGGTTGTCCGATCGCTATGACCGTGCCGTATTGATCCGCAGCGTGGCGGTGGGCCTGGCGATTGCGGCATTGCCCCTGGCGATCATGCCGACCGTGCCAATCGTGGTGCTGTTTGCTGCCGGCTTTATCGTGTCGTTGCTGCAGTTTTGCCTGTATCCCCTGGCGGTGGCTTTTTCCAACGACCATGTGGAAAGCGAGCGGCGCGTTTCGCTGACCGCCATGCTCTTGGTGACCTATGGCGTTGGCGCCAGTATTGGGCCGCTGGCAGCGGGGGTGATGATGAAGATGTTCGGCACCCAGATGCTCTATGCCTTCTTTGTCTTTTTTGCCCTGGTGCTGGTATGGCGGATCCGGCCTAAGGCGGTTACAGGTTTGCATCAGGTCGACGATGCACCGCTCAATCACGTGGCCATGCCGGCAGCCGGCTCGCCGCTATCGGCGGCGCTCGACCCGCGGGTCGATGAGCAAGTGGTGCAGGATCAGATGCAGGCGCCGGTGGCGGCTGAAGATACTGAACAGGAAGACGCCAGCGTCGAGGCAGACGATGTCGCAGGCGGGGGAGTGGGGAAGCCGGCGTCGCTATGAAGTCTTGCGTGGGACAAGCCGTCTCTACCGGATCCGGTAGGCGCGGACTTGCCCCGCGATACACTCAGTAATCGTCTTTATCGAACCGACGCGCTTCGCGCTGTAGCTGGTAGACGAAGGTTTCGATCTTGCGCTGCATCTGCCCGTTCAGGTTGTGAAAGCGCACACCGGCGAACGTGGTGTTGAAACGCTCTTCAAAATGCAGGTGGCGCAGTTCGACTTCCACCTGGGACAAGCCCAGCGGAGCGCCGGAAGCGAATTTTTCGTACACCTGACCCAGTTGCAGGCGTTCTTCGACATTGCCTTCAAAGCGCAGCTTGCAACCTGTGGCGGAAATATCCAGCAGTTTGCCACGCAACTCGCCATTGCCCTTGAGCTTGTCACCATCGAGCTTGATGTCGACCAGTTGCGACAGCTTCAAGGCGGCACGGAAGGCATTGCGACGTTGGTGATAGGCCACTTCGGTGGGCAGTTCACCGTGGTAGCAACGATGACCGTTGGCTTCGCTGATGCTCAATGGGGTGTTGCATTCCCAGGCAATGCGCACGCCTTCATGAAAACCCTCGATCCGGAACGGTTCGCCGTTTTCAAGGTAGCGCTCACCGTCGCGGGGGACCATCTCATCGAGTCCCAGACGGTTGTTTTCGCGGTCGACTTCGACGACATAGCTCTGGAAACGCTGGCTACGTTCGTGGAAGGTGATGATCAGCGGGTCATGGCTCTCTTGCAGCGACCGCAAGTTGGCGGCAATTTCCAAAGGCGTGCGAAGTACCTTTGGAGGCTGCGGAGCTTCTGCTTCATTGAACACGGGTAATCAATCTCCAGGCAAGACGGCACACGCAAGTAACAGCATTTTGCCAGTATGTTCTGTACCTTGATACAGGGAATTAAACCTGGCTGAGCGCCCGCGGCTTGGCGAGGGGCGAGGTCGACCCACGGGCGTTGTACAGCGAAGGTGATTCGCCGCCCATGAGGATTCTGATCTGATTGGCTGTGCTGCTCTGCTGAAGCTGGATCGAGCGGCCGTTGCGCTCGTTGACTGCCTGACAGTCGGCAAGCAGCTTGCCCAGTGTATCCAGTTGCTGCAACAGGCGTTCGCCAAGGTGGGACTGGCTGGCCAGTTGCGCAACACCTTCGCGGTCCTGACTCAAGCCAAGGCTGGCAAGCAGCTCACTGCGGCGTCGACCTTGCTGATCGAGAAGGATCACCAACGATTGCTTGCGTGCCAGAAGGTTTTCCAGCAGCGGCATATCGCGGCCGAGCAGGGCAATTGCTTCTGTCTCCAGCAACTCCAGCAGTTGTTGCGCTGGAGCAAGGTCGTCTTCGATCAATTGCAGCAAGGTAGTGTCGTGCATGGCTGGCTCTTTGGTTCAAGCGTCCTGAAGTCAGCGCGCCAGAGGCTAGCGCTGGGCTTCGAAATTAAGCAGTTTGCTGGCGACGCGGTTGCTGTCGACCTGGTAGCTGCCGTCGGCGATAGCCTGCTTCAACTCCGCCACGCGGGCGCTGTTGACAACCGGCTGGTCGCGCAGCTTGTCGCTGACCTTCTGCAACTGCTGGGCCTCATGGCTCAGGTGTACGGTTTCCCCGCTGGTGCTGCTGGTGGCGACAGGGTCGGCCTTGGCTGCTGCGGCGCCGGTGCTTTCCTGGCTGTTGCCAGGACGCGCGCCGGTAACCGACGGGGAATTATTCAAACGACTGAAGTCGATGACCATGATCAGAAAACCTCTGGGTATATGGACGCTTGCCTTGTTTTCGGCCGACCCGGAAAAAACTTTAGGCGCAATTGTTCCACATCATGCGCAATGCATTTTGGGCACCCAATGGGACACAGTTTAGGAAAAGCAGTTCCTGATCGCCAGCGTTAGTCGTTGTTTGCTCGCTTACATCGCTACTTCGACCTGGCCCGGCCCGGTAACCCTGGCCTTGACCACCCGTTTGGAATTCAGATTGCGTACTCGGATCTGTTCGCTCTGCCCGCCCTTGCTCAGGGCTTCGCCCGGCATACGTACACTCAAGGTACCACTGCGCGCGGTAATAACCACTTGGTCACCTTTGCGAACCACTTCTGCCTGTTCCAGATGTTGAGGCGTCAGCACCTGATCCATGACCGTTGGTCGGATTACCTTGAGACCGATGGCCTGATCCAGACTGCTCAAGAAACCCTGGTTGAGCAGCCCTACGTCGCGTTCGCGCAGGTTGACGTCCTGCTCACTGACGATGCTTTCGCGCTTCAGCGGTCGCACTACCGTCACTACATGACGAAAAAGACGTACCTGGGCGGGCACGAACACCGTCCAAGGTGAGCTACCTTCGCAACGAACCCTGATCGTCACGCGACCTATGGGCTGCGCCGGGCTTTCCAGGCTGGCATCCAGCTGGCGGTCGCACAGCGGCATGCGCAGGCGCGGGTCGAGGTTGTTGACCTGGATCTCGTAGCGTCCTTCGGTCTGGCTGCTGGCCAGGTAGTCTTCCACGGTGAATTCAAGAAACCCTTGGGTGACGCCGATAAGTTGTTCAGGCAGGGTGAAAGTGTCAGCCAGGAGTCGACCGCCAGGTGCCAGCAGGCACAGCGCAGCCAAATAGCTTGGCAGCAGGCGAGTCAGGCGTCGGGAAAATGGCGTTTTCATATTCATACGATTGAAATAGCAAAGCGCGTGCCGAGACTGGGTACGAAGTTCGAAGCGTTTGGTGAAGGAGTCTGGCATGGCTGGTGTAATGGATTCGGTGAACCAGCGCACGCAACTGGTGGGGCAGAATCGCCTGGAGCTGCTGTTGTTTCGCCTCAATGGCGAGCAGCTCTACGGGATCAACGTGTTCAAGGTGCGGGAGGTGTTGCAATGCCCACCCCTGACGGTGATGCCCAAGTCCAATCCGGTGGTGCGCGGTGTAGCGAATATTCGCGGGGCAACCATCCCGATCCTCGATCTGGCGATGGCGACCGGTATGCCCGGTCTGAGTGAAGATGTCAGCAAGAGCTTCGTTATCATCACGGAGTACAACACCAAGACCCAGGGTTTCCTGGTGCACTCGGTGGAGCGCATCGTCAATATGAACTGGGAAGAGATTCATCCGCCACCCAAGGGCACCGGTCGCGACCATTACCTGACCGCGGTGACACGGGTCGACAACAAAATGGTCGAGATCATCGACGTGGAGAAAATCCTCGCCGAAGTGGCGCCGACCTCCGAGTCCATCTCGGCTGGCGTGGTCGATGCCGAGGTGCAGGACAAGGCCGTATTGCTGCGCGTGTTGACGGTCGACGATTCGTCGGTTGCGCGCAAGCAGGTCAGTCGCTGCCTGCAGACGGTCGGCGTGGAAGTGGTAGCGCTCAACGATGGTCGCCAGGCGCTGCAGTACCTGCGCAATCTGGTGGAGGAGGGCAAGCGTCCGGAAGAAGAATTCTTGATGATGATTTCCGATATCGAGATGCCGGAGATGGACGGTTACACCCTGACAGCCGAGATTCGCAGCGACCCGCGCATGCAAAAACTGCACATCATCCTGCATACTTCGCTTTCCGGCGTGTTCAACCAGGCGATGGTCAAGAAGGTCGGGGCCGATGATTTCCTGGCCAAGTTCAAGCCGGACGACCTCGCCCAGCGCGTCGTCGATCGCATCAAGGCCACGCACTAACGGTCGGGGGTTCAGCCCCTGGCGGTTCACACGATTTAAGAGGCTGTACCATTGTCTACGGGTAATTTGGATTTCGAACAGTTCCGGGTCTTCCTGGAAAAAGCCTGTGGCATCCTGCTGGGCGAAAATAAGCAGTACCTGGTCTCCAGCCGTCTCAACAAGCTGATGGAGCAGCAGGGCATCAAGTCCCTGACCGAGCTGGTACAGCGTATTCAGAGCCAGCCGCGCAGTGGTTTGCGCGAGCAGGTGGTAGATGCCATGACCACCAACGAGACCCTGTGGTTTCGCGACACCTATCCCTTCGAAGTGCTGAAGAACAAGGTGCTGCCTGAGCAGATCAAGGCCAACCCCGGGCAGCGTCTGCGCATCTGGTCGGCTGCCTGTTCCTCGGGCCAGGAGCCGTATTCCATTTCGATGGCGATCGATGAGTTCGAGCGCAGCAACATTGGTCAGTTGAAGATGGGCGCGCAAATCGTTGCCACCGACCTGTCCGGAACCATGCTCACCAACTGCAAGTCAGGTGAGTACGACAGCCTGGCCATTGCCCGCGGTTTGTCCCAGGAGCGCCTGCAGCGCTACTTCGACGTCAAGGCACCCGGTCGCTGGGCGGTGAAGGCGCCGATTCGTAGTCGCGTGGAGTTCCGTTCGTTCAACTTGCTCGACAGCTACGCGAGCCTGGGCAAGTTCGACATCGTGTTCTGCCGCAACGTGTTGATCTATTTCTCGGCACAGGTCAAAAAAGACATCCTGCTGCGTATCCACAGCACGCTCAAGCCGGGCGGCTACTTGTTCCTTGGCGCCTCGGAAGCACTCAACGGCTTGCCGGATCACTATCAGATGGTCCAGTGCAGTCCTGGCATCATTTACCAAGCCAAATAAACACCTCCCCTGCGGAGGTAGGCATTGCCGCTTTGCTGGCGCCCGGCGGTAATCCTTTGCCGCTTTTCTGGCATTGCCGCCAGCGGCAAAGCGCTAAAAGCCCCGTATTTACGGGGTTTTGTTTTTTGGCATGGCTCTTGCTCTAGCTCAGTCAACGAAAAACCTTCGAAGGTTTCCCCGACATGAGCATCAGTTTCGATAAAGCGCTCGGCATTCACGAAAAGGCATTGGGCTTTCGCGCCCAGCGTGCCGAAGTGCTGGCCAACAATATCGCCAACGCCGACACGCCAAACTACAAGGCGCGCGACCTGGACTTCGCATCGGTCCTCGCCGCCCAGGCCGAGAAGACCAGCAAAGGCCACTTCGCACTGGATCGTACCAACACCCGTCATATCGAGGCTGAAGGCCTGAGCATGGGTGACGAGACGCTGCAGTACCGCACGCCGATGCAGCCCTCGATCGATCAGAACACCGTCGATGCCCAGCTCGAGCAGTCGAGCTATGCGGAAAATGCCGTGGGTTTCCAGGCCAGCTTCACGCTGCTCAACAGTAAATTCAAAGGGCTGGTATCAGCCCTGCGCGGAGAGTAAGTCATGTCCCTCGCCAGTGTATTCAACATTGCCGGTAGCGGCATGAGTGCCCAGACCACGCGTCTGAATACCGTCGCTTCGAACATTGCCAACGCCGAGACGGTCTCTTCGAGCATCGATCAGACCTACCGTGCCCGTCATCCGGTTTTTGCCACCACCTTCCAGCAAGCGCAGGGCGGTGTGGGTCAGTCGCTGTTCCAGGATCAGGGCGAGGCCGGTCAAGGTGTTCAGGTGCTCGGCGTGGTGGAGGATCAAAGCAACCTTGAAGCGCGCTACGAGCCGAACCATCCGGCGGCGAACAAGGACGGTTACGTGTACTACCCGAACGTCAACGTGGTCGAGGAAATGGCGGACATGATCTCTGCCAGTCGCTCGTTCCAGACCAATGCCGAGCTGATGAATACGGCCAAGTCCATGATGCAGAAGGTCCTGACCCTGGGTCAGTGACAGGAGTAGCCGTATGACCACCACCAATTCCACCGCCGGTGTCAGCAACGCGGTACTGCAGTCGCTGCAAAAGCCTGAAGCCAACAGCAATGCCAAGACCGGCAATGCTGGCAGCGCGCTGGGCAAAGATGCGTTCCTGCAGTTGCTGGTTACCCAGATGAAGCACCAGAACCCGCTCGATCCTCAAGAGAACGGCGAGTTCGTTGCGCAGTTGGCGCAGTTCAGCAGCCTGGAAGGCATGCAGACGCTCAACGATTCGGTCGCCACCATCGGCGGCGCCTTTCTCTCCTCCATTGCCCTGCAGGCGTCTTCGCTGGTGGGTCGCAATGTTGTGGTTGAAACCGACAAGTCGGTCGTCGATACCAGCAAAGAGATGAAGGGTTCGATCAACCTGACCTCATCCAGCACGCTCACCACTGTCGGTATCTACGACAGCGAGGGCGAGCTGGTGCGCACCCTGGATCTGGGCAGCCAGAAGGGTGGCAAAGTGGACTTCACCTGGGACGGCAAGGATAGCGACGGTGAGATTGCTCCTGCTGGTACCTACACCTTCAAAGCCTCGGGCACCATCGATGGAACCGCCAAAGCCATGACGACCAATCTGCCGGCCTCGGTCAGCAGCGTGACCATGGGTGGCAATGGTTCGGAGATGATGCTGAATCTGGCGGGGCTGGGCAGCATCGCGCTGTCGAAAATTCAATCTATTGGAATCTAGGGCCGATAACGCGGCAGGAGTGAGCACATGTCTTTCAATATCGGCCTTAGCGGTCTTTATGCAGCAAACAAGGCCCTCGGCGTAACCGGCAACAACATTGCCAACGTTGCCACCACTGGCTTCAAATCGTCGCGTGCCGAATTCGCCGACCAGTATTCCTCGTCGATTCGTGGCACCAGTAGCCGTACCGCCGTGGGCAGTGGTGTGACCACAGCCGCGGTATCGCAAATGTTCACCCAAGGTAACTTCAGTGGCACCGGTCAAAGCCTGGACCTGGCGATCGACGGCAACGGCTTTTTCGCCATGAGCGACAACGGCTCGAAGATCTACACCCGTGCCGGTGCGTTCTACAGCGACAAGGCTGGCTACATCGTCAATGCCCAGGGTTCCAACCTGCAGGGTTATGCCGTCGACGGCGACGGTAAAGTGATCAAAGGTGTGCTCACCGATCTGAAGATCGATACGTCCAACCTTGCGCCGAACCCTACCGGACGCATCACTGAAACCCTCAACCTGAACTCCAGTGCCACGGCACCGAAGATCGCTCCGTTCGATCCTACCGAAGTGGGTAGCTACAACTACACCTTCAACACTGACGTCTACGACAGTCAGGGTAATGCCCACCAGATGAACCAGTATTTCGTCAAGGATGCGGGTACCAACTCCTGGACCATGTACACCACTGTCGATGGTCGCAATCCGGCCGACCCGACACTGACCACGCCGCTGGTGAACAAACTGCCGTTCAAGTCCGATGGCAGCCTGGATACTGCAGCCATGACGCCAGGCGCAGTAGCTGGTGGCTTGACCATTACCGACACCAAGACCTTCCAGCTCTCGGGCTGGAAGCCAGCCGAGAAAAACGCGGCAGGCAACTGGGTAGAGAACGGCGCCACTGCCAAGGTTGGTGGTATCTCCCTGGATATGTTGGCCACCACCCAGTACAACGCGGCCTCGGCCACGACTGCCAAGAACCAGGATGGCTACGCCACCGGCGAGCTCAGCGGCTTGACGGTCGACCAGAGCGGTAACCTGTTCGCCAACTTCACCAATGGCCAGGACAAAGTGATCGGTCAGGTGGCAATTGCCAACTTTGCCAACGTCCAGGGCTTGACTCCGGTCGGCGGGACCAGCTGGAAAGAGTCCTATGCTTCGGGCGTGCCTATCGTCGGTGAGCCTGATAGCGGCACCCTGGGCAAGATCGTTGGCGGCTCGCTGGAAGACTCCAACGTCGACCTGACCGGCGAGTTGGTCAACCTGATCAAGGCGCAGAGCAACTATCAGGCGAACGCCAAGACCATCTCCACCGAAAGCACCATCATGCAAACCATCATTCAAATGACTTGATAGTTAGCGTTGTGCTCAGCCCCTGCTCGCAGGGGCTTTTTTTCGTCGCACGTTCAGCGAAGAGGGGGTTGGGGTGAGGAAGCGGGTGTTGATGGTCGGGGTGTTGCTGATGGGGGCCATGCAGTATTCGGTCATGGCGGCGCCGGCGCCCTGGTATCAATGGCAGAGCCTGGCTACCGGGCGCTACATGTGCTCGCAGGTCAACCCGGGTGAGGGTTGGGTGCGGCATTCGGGGCCTTATAACAATGCCGGTTGCCGCACCTACTGAAATTACCCTTGCCGCAGGCGGCAAGAGTTCGCCGACAAACTGACGGCGCTTTGCCTGCACTTACTCTTGAAGCCCCGTAATACGGGGCTTTCGTTAGTCTGGTTCGATAATTGCTTAAAGCTAGCCAAGGTGGCAGCGCGACGACGGTTCGCGCAGAGGAGATCCTGTGGACAAGATGCTTTACGTGGCCATGACCGGCGCCAGCCAGAACGCGCTGGCGCAGAAGGCCCATGCCAACAACCTGGCGAACATTTCTACCAACGGTTTTCAGCGTGACCTGGAGCAGGCGCGCTCGATGCCGGTATTCGGTGACAGCTTTCCGGCGCGCGCCTATGCGATGACCGAACGCCCTGCGACCGACTTCACTCCAGGCTCGTTGCTGGAGACTGGCCGTGATCTCGATGTGGCCATTGGTGGCGATGGTTTCATTGCCGTGCAAGCGCCTGATGGTAGCGAAGCATATGTGCGCACCGCATCGATGAACATCGATGCCCTGGGTGTGTTGCGTGCCGGTAACGGCATGCCGGTAATGGGCAACGGTGGACCCATCGCCGTGCCGCCGGAGCAGAAGATCGAGGTGGGCGAAGACGGCACCATCTCCATCCGTGCCATGGGTGAAGGGCCGCGCGTAATGGCTGAGGTCGACCGGATCAAGATGGTCAACCCTGACCTCAAGACCATGACCAAGGGCCCGGACGGTTTGATTCACACCACCACCGGACAACCTGCCGTGGCAGATGCCAACGTCAAGCTGGTGTCGGGTTTCCTTGAAAACAGCAACGTCAACGCGGTCGAGGAAATGACTTCGGTGCTGGCGCTGTCCCGTCAATTTGAACTGCACATCAAGATGATGACCACAGCCAAAGAAGGCGATGAAGCCATGGCTCGGGTTTTGCAGATCGGCTAATTACACAGACGTAGCGCCGTAAAACAGGCGCGCGAGGAGAACAGCATGCTTCCGGCTCTTTGGGTCAGTAAAACCGGTCTGTCCGCCCAGGACATGAATTTGACCACCATTTCCAACAACCTGGCCAACGTCTCGACCACCGGCTTCAAGCGTGATCGTGCCGAATTCCAGGACCTGTTGTACCAGACCCGTCGCCAGCCAGGCGCGCAATCGACCCAGGACAGCGAGCTGCCTTCGGGCCTGCAATTGGGTACGGGTGTGCGCATTGTCGGCACGCAGAAAAGCTTCACCGCCGGTAGCCTGCAGACCACCGAAAACCCGTTGGACATGGCGGTCGATGGCCGTGGTTTCTTCCAGATCCTGCAGCCAGATGGCACCGTTTCCTATACCCGTGACGGTACCTTTCACCTGAACTCCGACGGCCAGATCGTTACCGCCAGCGGCTTTGCCCTGGAGCCTGCGGTAGTTGTACCGCCTGAGGCGCAGACGTTCACCGTGGGTCGTGATGGCACAGTTTCGATCACCACTGCCGGCAACCCGGCAGCCCAGGTCATCGGCAACATCCAGACTGCCGACTTCATCAACCCGGCCGGCTTGCAAGCGGTGGGCGGCAACCTGTTCCTGGAAACCGCGGCCAGCGGCGCGCCACAGGTGGGTACCCCAGGTCTGAACGGTTTTGGCGTGGTCCAGCAGCAGACCCTGGAAAACTCCAACGTCAGCACGGTGGAAGAACTGGTCAACATGATCACCACCCAGCGCGCCTACGAAATGAACTCCAAAGTCATTTCCACCGCCGACCAGATGCTCTCGTTCGTTACCCAGAACCTGTAAGTAAAGTCTTCGAGGTCGCTTCAACAGCGCCTGTTACACCGTGAGGTCAGAGTCATGAGTCGTTTGTTCTACGTACTTGCCCTAAGTGGGATCAGCGTGCTGGCCGGCTGCGTTGCGCCGACGCCCAAGCCCAATGATCCGTACTACGCGCCGGTACTGCCGCGTACGCCTTTGCCGGCAGCGGCCAACAACGGCTCTATCTACCAGGCCGGTTTCGACCAGAACCTGTACAGCGATCGCAAGGCCTTCAGGGTCGGTGACATCATCACCATCACGCTCAACGAGCGGACCCAGGCCAGCAAGAACGCCAACTCGCAGATCGCCAAGAACAGCAAGGCCGATATCGGCCTGACGTCGTTGTTCGGCTCCTCGATGACCACCAACAACCCGTTCAGTGATGGCGACCTGAGCCTGAGCGCCGGCTACAGTGGCGACCGTGCAACCAAGGGCGACAGTAAGGCCGGGCAGGGCAACAGCCTGACCGGTTCGATCACGGTCACCGTTGCCGATGTGCTGCCCAACGGCATTATTTCAGTGCGCGGTGAAAAGTGGCTGACCCTCAATACCGGTGACGAACTGGTGCGGATCGCCGGCATGGTGCGTGCCGATGATATCGCCACCGACAACACCGTACCCTCGACTCGTGTAGCCGATGCGCGCATTACCTACTCCGGTACCGGTTCGTTTGCCGATGCCAGCCAACCGGGGTGGCTCGACCGTTTCTTTATCAGCCCGCTTTGGCCTTTCTAGGTTCGGATGACCATGTTCAACTTCAAGCAGCTGATCTGCTCCGCGCTTTTGCTGTTCGTTGCGTTCGCCGCACAGGCGGAGCGCCTGAAAGACATCGCCAGCATTTCCGGCGTGCGTTCCAACCAGTTGATCGGTTACGGCCTGGTCGTCGGTCTTAACGGTACGGGTGATCAGACCACCCAGACACCGTTCACCCTGCAGACCTTCAACAACATGCTTTCGCAGTTCGGTATCAAGGTGCCGGCAGGCTCGGGCAACGTGCAGCTCAAGAACGTTGCCGCCGTTTCCGTGCATGCTGATCTGCCGGCATTCGCCAAGCCGGGGCAGGTGGTGGATATCACGGTGTCATCGATTGGTAACTCCAAGAGTCTGCGCGGCGGCAGTTTGTTGATGACGCCGCTCAAGGGTATCGATGGCAATGTCTACGCCATTGCCCAGGGCAACCTGGTGGTGGGCGGCTTTGACGCCGAGGGTCGTGATGGTTCGAAGATCACTGTCAACGTGCCGTCGGCTGGACGTATTCCAGGGGGCGCATCGGTTGAGCGGGCAGTGCCAAGTGGTTTCAATCAGGGCAACAGCCTGACCTTGAACCTCAATCGCCCGGACTTCACGACCGCCAAGCGCATCGTCGACAAGGTCAACGAACTGCTCGGTCCGGGTGTGGCCCAGGCCCTGGATGGGGGTTCGGTACGGGTCACCGCACCGCTCGATCCAAGCCAGCGAGTCGACTACCTGTCGATTCTGGAAAACCTAGAGATCGATCCGGGGCAGGCAGTGGCCAAGGTCATTATCAACTCGCGCACCGGTACCATTGTCATTGGCCAGAACGTCAAGGTATCGCCAGCGGCGGTCACCCACGGCAGCCTGACCGTGACCATCACCGAAGACCCGATTGTCAGCCAGCCTGGCCCGTTCTCCAATGGCCAGACTGCAGTGGTGCCTCGCTCGCGGGTGAACGCCGAGCAGGAAGCCAAGCCGATGTTCAAGTTCGGCCCGGGCACCACCCTGGATGAAATTGTCCGCGCCGTGAATCAGGTGGGCGCAGCGCCCAGTGATTTGATGGCGATTCTCGAAGCCTTGAAGCAGGCCGGCGCGCTACAAGCCGACCTGATCGTGATCTGAGGACTGGCGCATGGATATGCCGAAAAGCGCACTGGCCTCGATGTCTGACAGCGGTGCCTATACCGACCTCAACCGCCTCAACTCGCTGAAGGTCGGCGACCGCGACAGTGAGGCCAACCTACGCAAGGTGGCGCAGGAGTTCGAGTCGCTGTTTCTCAACGAAATGCTCAAGTCGATGCGCTCGGCCAGCGATGTGATCGCCAAGGACAACCCGCTCAACACCGAAACCACCAAGCAGTACCAGCAGATGTACGACCAGCAGTTGGCGGTGAGTATGTCTCGCGAAGGTGGCGGTATTGGTTTGCAGGATGTGCTGATGCGGCAGCTGGCCAAGCAGAAGGTGGCATCGGTAAACAACAGTCCGTTCCCGCGCTTTGATGTTCAGCCGCGCGCCCTCGGTGCTACTGCAGTGGGGGTGGCCGAGCGCAGCGCTGAAGCCGGCACGCGCAATGATGTCGCCGCGCTGAACTCCCGGCGCCTGGCATTGCCGGGCAAGCTCACGGATCGCTTGCTGGCCGGGTTGGTGCCGTCGGTAGGGGCTGCGCCAGCGACGACCAATACCGCACCTATTCCTGGGCGCAGCGCTGTGGTCGGCGATGCGCTGGTCAAGGGCGACTGGCAGCCGGCCCGAGCTTTTGCTGCGCCGAGCGAGTTGCGAATTTACGGTCGTGTTGTGGCTCAGCCGCCATTGGCGCCGGCCAAGCGCGCCTTCAGTTCTTCCGACGATTTTGTCGCCACCATGCTGCCGATGGCCGAGCAGGCCGCCAAGCGTATCGGCATCGATCCGCGCTACCTGGTGGCCCAGGCCGCATTGGAAACCGGCTGGGGCAAGTCGGTCATGCGCCAGAGCGATGGCAGCAGCAGTCACAACTTGTTCGGCATCAAGGCCACCGGCAATTGGCAGGGTGGCGAGGCACGGGCGATCACCAGCGAGTTTCGCGATGGCCAGTTCGTCAAGGAAACGGCGGCGTTCCGTTCCTACGACTCCTACCAGGACAGCTTCCATGACCTGGTGAGTCTGCTGCAGAACAACTCTCGCTATAAAGATGCGGTCGGTGCTGCCGATAACCCGGAACAGTTTGCCAAAGAGCTGCAAAAGGCCGGCTATGCCACCGACCCTGACTACGCGCGCAAGATCATCAGCATTGCCCGGCAGTTGCAGCCAACCCCGCAATACGCCTTGGCTGGCGGTACCACGAATCTATAAGGACTGAAGTATGTCGAATCTGATCTCGATCGGGCTGAGTGGCCTGAATGCCAGCCAGGCAGCGTTAGCGGTTACCTCCAATAACATCGCCAACGCCGCAACCTCTGGGTATTCGCGTCAGCAGACCGTGCAGAGCGCGGGTAGCATGCAGAATATCGGGGTTGGCTTTATCGGCACCGGTACCACGCTGTCGGATGTTCGCCGCATCTATAACAGCTACCTGGACAATCAACTGCAAACGGCCACTTCGCTCAACTCCGATGCGGTGGCGTTTCAGGATCAGATCACCAGCGTCGACAAGCTGCTGGCTGACCGTGACACCGGTATCAGTTCGGTGCTCACCGCCTTTTTCTCCGCCCTGCAGACAGCCTCGGCGTCGCCTTCGGATGTGGCTTCGCGGCAGTTGCTGCTGACCCAGGCGCAAACCTTGAGCAACCGCTTCAACGCCATCTCATCGCAGATGAGCCAGCAGAACGACAACATCAATTCCCAGCTTGATACCTTGAGTGGCCAGGTCAACAAACTGTCCGCCAGTATCGCTGAGTACAACAAGCAGATCACCCAGCTATCGGCCTCGGGCAACACCCCGAACAACCTCATTGATGCACGCAACGATGCCGTGCGCTCGCTCAATGAATTGGTGGGTGTCACCGTGCAGGAGCGCGATGGCAGTCTTGATGTATACCTGGGTACCGGGCAGTCGCTGGTTACCGGTAACCACGCCAATACCCTGTCGGTGGGGCCAAGCGCCAACGACAAGAGTCAGTACAGCCTGAGCATCAACTACCAGACTTTCAGCTCCGACGTTACCTCGGTCGTTACCGGTGGCCAGATTGGCGGGCTGCTGCGTTATCGCGATGAGGTGCTTAACCCGTCGATCAATGAGTTGGGTCGTGTTGCGCTGGTGGTTTCCGACAGCATCAACAGCCAGCTGGGGCAGGGCCTGGATGCCAATGCGCAGTTCGGCAGTGCGTTGTTCTCCAGCATCAACAGCGCTACCGCGATCAGTCAGCGCAGCCTGGCAGCGTCGGGCAACAGTGCTGGTTCGGGTAATCTCGACGTGACCATCACTGACAGTGGCGCGTTGACCACCTATGACTATGAAGTGAAGTTCACCAGCGACAAGAACTACACCGTCCGCCGCTCCGATGGTACCGAGATGGGCACCTTTGCCCTGGACCAGGACCCGGCACCGGTCATCGATGGCTTCACCCTCTCGCTCAAAGGCGGTGGCCTGGCGGCAGGCGACAGCTTCAAGGTTATTCCGACGCGCGCTGCAGCGGGCAGTATCAACACCGTACTGACCGATGCCAACAAGCTGGCTTTCGCCGGTCCGATCAGCGCCACCGCCGGTAGCGGCAATGGCGGCACGGGCACCATCACCCAGCCAAGCCTGAGTGAGCGCCTGGATATCTACGGTGGCGCCGATCTTGCCCTGATGCAGGACTCGATCAAGCACTCCATGCCGGTGCGTGTGGTATTTGATGAAGCGTCTGGCGGTACTCAAGGCTACAAGCTGTTTGACGCCAACGGCAAAGACATCGGCTCCGGCAGCATCATTCCGGGCCAGGACAACAAGCTGCAGATCAATGTGCCGATGCGCGATGCGTCAGGTGCACCGATTCTCGATGGCAGTGGTAATCCGCGTACCTTCAGCGTTGAAACATCCATCGGTGGCACCCCGGCGGCCAATGACAGTTTCAGCCTGTCGTTCAACGCCGAAGGCAAGTCCGATAACCGCAACGCCAAGTCGCTGCTTGATTTGCAGACCCAGTCTACCGTCGGCACCGGCGCTGGCGCCGGCACCAGCTTTACCTCGGCATACGCCTCGCTGGTCGAGCGCGTCGGTGCCAAGGCTGCCCAGGCCAAGATCGACACCACCGCCAGCGGCGCCGTGCTCGACTCGGCCAAAGCCGGTCGCGCCGCGGTGTCCGGGGTCAACCTGGATGACGAGGCCGCCGGCCTGGTCAAGTTCCAGCATTACTACACGGCGTCGTCTCAGATCATCAAGACCGCGCAAGAAACCTTCAGCACCTTGATCAACGCCCTGTAAGGAGGAGCCGAACGTGCGTATTTCCACCGCTCAGTTCTATGAGACCAGCGCCAGCAGCTACTCGAAGAATTTCTCCGACACGGCCAAGACCTCGCAGCAAGTGTCGTCCGGAATTCGTATCCAGACAGCAGCGGACGATCCAGTCGGTGCCGCGCGCCTGTTGCTGTTGCAACAGCAGAGCGCCTTGCTCGGTCAGTACGATGCCAACCTGACCACCGTGAATAATGCCCTGTTGCAGGAAGAGAGTGTGCTCTCGACCATCAACGATGCCCTGCAGCGCGCTGTCGAGCTGACCCTCAAGGCCGGTGATGGTGGTTTGAGCAACTCCGACCGCGCCTCGATCAGCAGTGAGATCAAGGAGATCGAAGCCAACGTCTTCGGTCTGCTCAACTCCCGCGATGCCAATGGCAACTACCTGTTTGGTGGCTCCAAGACCTCGGAGCCACCGTACATCCGCAACAGCGATGGCACCTACAGCTATCAAGGTGACCAGACTCAGCTCAGCCTGCAGGTGTCCGATACCTTGCACCTGGCGACCAACGACAGCGGCTACAGCGTTTTTGACCAGGCCATCAACAACAGTCGCACGCAGACCAGTCTGCAGGCGCCGCTGCCCAATGATGGTCGGGTAAACCTGTCCCAGGGTTTGCTGACTTCGGTCAACACCTACAACAGCGACTTTGGCAAAGGCCAGCCGTATACCATCACCTTCACCAGTGCCACGCAGTACAGCGTCACCGATGCCAACGGCAACGACATTACCAGCGAGACGCCTACCAATGGTGCGTTCGATCGTAATGCTGAAGGTGGCAATATGATTTCCCTGCGTGGGGTCGAGTTCGAGATCAATATCGCCCTGAAAGACGGCGATGACCCTGACGCGGCGGTGGCCGGGCATGCGTTCACCGTGGGTGCGCGCCCGGATACCGTGAACGTTAGCCGCAGTGCCGGCAACCCGTCGATGGCTCAGGTAACCAGCAGCAGCGTCACGGACAACGATGCCTATCGCAGCACCTTCCCAAGTGGTGGGGCAGTACTCAAGTTCACCAGCGACACCGACTACGAGCTTTACGCTCAGCCGTACACCGCCGACAGCAGGCCGGTTGCAAGCGGTGTTATCGGTGCGGGCAATGAGCTTACCGTGGCCGGTGTTACCTACAAATTCGACGGTCCGCCTAAAGCCGGCGATCAGTTTGGTGCCACGGCCAACACCCACAAGACCCAGAACGTGCTCGATACCTTGAGCCAGCTGCGCGCTGCGCTGGACAAACCGGTCACCGATGGCGAGTCATCGATTGCCCTCAAGCAAGCCGTGGACTCGGCGATCTCGAACATCGCCAGTGCTCGTGAGCGAATTGACATCACGCGCGGTTCGATTGGTGCGCGGGGAAATTCTCTGGAAATCCAGAAGCAGGAAAACATCAGCCTGGACCTGGCGAACAAGAGCACGCAGAACGCCATCGGCAACACCGACATGTCCACTGCTGCCATCGCTCTGACCCTGCAACAAGCCATGCTAGAGGCCTCGCAGTTGGCCTTTGCGCGTTTGTCGCAGTTGAGCCTGTTCAACAAGCTCTGAGTCAATCGACACAAGAACCCCGGTTGGCGTTGTGCCTGCCGGGGTTTTTTTATGCCTGTATGGATGCTGGCGATCCTCGACTTGCGGTAATTGAGTGTGACCAATGAGTCAAATCGGGCATCTTCCCTGTATCCTATCGGTGGCGTTTGCACGAATTTGTTGCCGGTTATTATTTTGCAGGTTCAGGCAACATCGCTGCCGTGTGCCGCCCGAGGGTGGTGCAGGCCCGGTTTTTGGCGCCCTCATTTTTGCGAGCGGCGGTCTTTGGCTGTTTTGATTGGGAAGCCAGAATGATTGGCATAAAAAGTATCGCGAGTTACGTGCCCACCGCTGGCCTGGACAACTATGCCCAGGGTGCGAAATTCGGCAAGGATGAAACATTCATCTTCGGCAAGATCGGTTCGACCTTTCTGCCGCGCAAGGCTGACGAGCAAGAAACCTCCGACCTCTGCGTCGAAGCGGCCAAGGCGCTGTTTGCCAACAATCCGGATCTTGATCCGCAAGCAATCGACGCCCTGATCGTGGTCACTCAGAACGGTGACGAAGAGGGCTTGCCGCACACCGCAGCCATCGTCCAGGACAAGCTCGGCCTGTCGACCCGTGTGGCGGCGTTCGACGTGTCGCTGGGGTGCTCGGGTTATGTTTATGGCTTGTATGCGATCAAAGGCTTCATGGAGGCTGCGGGGCTGAAGAATGGCCTGCTGATCACGGCCGACCCTTACTCGAAGATTGTCGACCCGGAAGATCGCAACACCACGATGTTGTTCGGTGATGCCGCTACCGCCACCTGGATGGGTGAGGACGCCACCTGGCAACTGGGGCAGGCGCGTTTTGGCACCGACGGTTCCGGTGCCGCGCACCTGAAGGTCACCGATGGCAATTTCTTCATGAATGGCCGTCAGGTGTTCAACTTCGCCTTGATCAAGGTGCCTGCGCACCTGAACGAGTTGCTCGATGCTTCCGGGCTGACGGCGGCGGATATCGACGCGTTCTGCATTCACCAGGGCAGCGCGGCAATTGTTGATGCCGTCGCCCGGCGTTTTGATGAAGATCCCGATTCGACGGTGAAGGACAAGTTCGTCAAGGACATGCTCGAAACCGGCAATACCGTTTCGTCCAGCATTCCGCTGCTGCTGGAAAAGCACATGCTCGACGGCAAGTGGAAGCGTGTCGCTATCAGTGGTTTTGGCGTGGGTCTGTCCTGGGGGTCGGCGATTATCCATCGCCCATAAGCCCAGGCTGCAGCTGCACGTAAAACGCCCATGGCCGTGAAGGTCATGGGCGTTTTTTATTGGCGCCATTTTTTGCGCGCCGGGCTGTTGTGGGCGGCGGCTAAAGCCTTGAATTGCAAGGGGTGGCACGGTGCTAGTAAAAAAAATCAAAAAACCGCTCAAGCAACCTGCTTTCACGACGATAACTATTACGAAGGTTCTCTAGGCCACACCCGGCGGTTGCCAGGGCCGGAAGCCGCAGTATCCATCCAACGAGGATTTCGTAATGGCATTATCAGTAAACACCAACATCACTTCCCTGGGTGTCCAGAAGAACCTGAACAAAGCTTCCGACGCTCTGAGCCAGTCGATGAACCGTCTGTCCTCCGGCCTGAAAATCAACAGCGCCAAAGACGACGCTGCCGGCATGCAGATCGCCAACCGTCTGAACAACCAGGTCAAAGGCCTGAACGTTGCCATCGCTAACGCCAACAACGGTGTTTCGATCGCCCAGACCGCTGAAGGCGCCATGCAGGAATCCACCAACACCCTGCAGCGTCTGCGTGAACTCGCCCTGCAAGCGGCGAACGGTGATAAATCCGACGCTGACCGTGTTTCCCTGCAACAAGAATTCACCGCTAAAGTCGGCGAACTGAACCGTATCGCCAGCACCACCACCTTCGGTGGTCGTAACCTGCTGGACGGCTCGTTCAGCAACGTTGCTTTCCAGATCGGCGCCAACGCCAACGAAACCATCTCGTTCGGCATGACCGACATCAGCTCGACTGCGCTGAAGGGTACTTACAGCGAAGCTTCGGTTGACGGCACTGCACCTAAAGGTCTGGCTGCTACCACCACCGGTGCAGTGTTGGGTGACGTCGCTAAGAAGGTCGGCGGTGCAGCTGCCGGCGCTACTCTTGCTACCGATGAACTGGTTATCAACGGTGTGACGGTCAAGCTGGCCGCTGCTGCCGCTGGTACTGCCGCTGCTAACTCTGCTGTAACTGAAATCAACAAAAAGACTGCTGAAACTGGCGTTACGGCGAGCGCCGATGGCGCCGGTATCGTGACTTTGACGTCGAGCAACGATATCACCCTTGGCACCAACCCTGGTCCTGCAACCAACGGTTTGGCATCGCTCGGTCTGGGTGCCGCTGGTACTACCGCAGCCGTAGCTCGAACCACTGCCAGCACCATGGACACTACTGGTTCCATTTCTGTCAATGGCACCGCTGTTTCCTGGACTGCAACCAGCACCATGGCTACCGTGCTGACCGCCATGGAAAACGCCGTTGGCGGCGCAGCTAACGGTGCCAAGGCTGAGTTCGTCGATGGTCGTGTCAAGCTGACCTCGGGCAACGGTGCTGACATCAAGCTGGCCAACGCTTCCAATGGCTCGCTGTCGCAACTGGGCCTGTCGGCTGGTACCACCCAGGCCAAAATGACTGCTGACACTTCCATCGACCTGAATGGCGTTGAAGTCAAGTTCAAGAAAGGCGACACCATTGATGCTGTTGTTGGTTCGATCAACAGCGCCAGCACCGGCGTCATGGCCAGCAAGAACACTGACGGCACCCTGAACCTGTTCGCCGACAAAGACATCACTGTCAAAGACGGCAGCGCTGGCACCGGCTTGGCTGCTCTGGGTCTGACTGCTGTCGCCGCTGCTGGCACCAAAGCTGCCACCACTATGGAAACCAGCGTTTCCGACCTGAACATCCTGTCGGCTGCCGCTTCGCAGCAGGCCATTCAGGCGCTGGACGACGCCATGCAGCAGATCGACAGCCAGCGTTCGCAGCTGGGTGCGGTGCAAAACCGTTTCGCCAGCACCGTGGCCAACCTGCAGAGCATTTCGCAGAACTCCTCGGCCGCCAAAGGCCGTGTAGAAGACGCTGACTTCGCTTCTGAAGCGGCCGAGCTGACCAAGCAACAAACCCTGCAACAGGCTTCCACTGCGATCCTGTCCCAGGCCAACCAACTGCCATCGTCTGTTCTGAAGCTGCTTCAGTAATAGCCTTTAGCGGTTAGTTAACGGAAGGGCGCGTATACGTGCCCTTTCGTTTTTTTCAGTTTTGAGGTGATGACATGGACATGAGTGTCAAGCTGAGCGCGACTTACCCGGCTGCTGCAACCCAGGCCGCCGGCGCGTCTGGTGCCCAGGCCAATCTGGCGCAGAAGACTGAACCGGCCTCGACCGAAGAGCCGCAGCGCGCAGCGCTGGAAAAAGCGGTAACCGATATTCGCGACTTTGTGCAGGCTACCCACCGTAACCTGGACTTTTCCATCGATGAAGCCACCGGCATTGTGGTGGTCAAGGTGATCGCCACCGACAGCGGTGAAGTGATTCGCCAGCTTCCATCAGAGACCGCGCTGAAGTTGGCGCAGAATCTGAGCGATGCCAGCAGCCTGTTGTTCAACACCAAGGCTTGAGTTGGCACGAAACCTGTTTCAGATTGCCGCCTAGGCGTTTTGCGCCAATAAAGCGGCAGCCGCAAGGAGAGTAGCAAATGGCTAGTTCAACGATTTCCGGCCCAGGTTCGGGCTATGACACGCAAGGTATCGTCAAGGCGCTGGTAGGGGCTGAAAAGGCACCCAAGCAGGCGCAAATCACCGCCCAGCAAAAAGACGCGACGATCAAGTTGTCGGCCGTCGGCTCGGTGAAGACGGCGCTCGAAGCGTTCCAGGCGGCGATCACCAAGTTGAACAATGCCGCCGCGTTCAACGGTCTGGCTGCTACTACTTCTGAAGAAAAAAACGTCAAGGTTACCCTGGGTGAGGGGGCGTCCAGCGGCAAGTACACGGTTCAGGTTGACGAATTGGCGACTTCCTCGAAGGTCACCAGCAAGGTCTTTGCTGATGGCGCTTCCGGCAAGGCCAACAGCAGTGACGAACCGCAGACGCTGACCATTACCCAGTCGGGCAAAAGCTACGATGTGATCATTCCGGGTGGCGCGACCCTGAAAGAGACCCGTGAGCAGATCAATACCCAGCTTTCAGCGCAAGGCATCAGTGCTAACGTCCTGACGGACGCCAGCGGTGCGCGTCTGGTTATTGGTTCGACCACCACCGGTGAAGGCACCGACATTACCCTCAGTGGTGATTCGGACTTGGCCAGCGGATATACCGCTGGTGAGGCGGCGAAAAATGCCAAGTACTCCATCGACGGTATCGCCATGGAGTCCACCACCAACAAGATTGACTCCGCTATCAGTGGTGTGACCCTTGATCTGATCGCCGCTGACGATAAAAAGCCGATCACCATCACCGTGGCCAGCAACACCGACACGCTGAAAACCTCGGTACAGTCGTTCATCACCGCCTACAACGCGCTGATGACTTCCATCAACGCGCAAACCAAGGTCACTGCCACCGGCGACGCTGCGACCACCACCGCAGGTGCCTTGACCGGTGATGCGTCGATGCGTCAGTTGGTGTCGAGCCTGCGCGGTGAGCTGGTCAACGGCAAGGGCGCGGGCAGCATCAGCAGCCTGGCGCAGATGGGCATCACCACCGACCAGAAAACCGGCCTGCTGAGCCTGGATGACAAGGCGTGGGACAAGGCAGTGGTCAAGGGTGCTGGCGATATCGCCAAACTGTTCACCGGCGACACCGGCCTGATCACGCGCATGAACAAGGCCACCTCCAGTTATGTCGGTACCACCGGTTCGCTGGCGACCCGGGCCACTGACCTCAACAACAAGCTGACCGACCTGACCACGGAACAGGCAGATCTGGATCGGCGGATGGAAGCCCTGCAGGACTCGCTGACCAAGAAGTACACGGCGATGGACACCATGATTGCGCAGCTCAACGCCAGCAGCTCAAGCATGATGACCACCCTCAATTCGCTGAACAATCCGAAGTCGAATTGATGGACGGCGCGCCCGCGCTTCCTTGAGGGGCGCAGGCGCTGGATTAAAGTTTTGATCGAAACAGTCGAAATGCTGGTTAGAGCAACCTATTTGACTGTGGCCTGTAACGAGGTAGCAACATGAACCCTATGAGAGCCCTTCGCCAATACCAGAAGGTCAATTCCCACGCGCAGATCTCTGAAGCCAGCCCGCACCGTCTGGTGCAGATGCTGATGGAAGGGGGGCTGGATCGCATGGCTCAGGCCAAGGGCGCATTGGCCCGTGGCGACATCGCGCAAAAAGGCCTGATGCTGGGCAAGGCAATCGACATCATCACCGGCCTGCGTGATGGCTTGGATGCGGAAAAGGCTGAAGACCCGGCAGCGGTGCATCAGCTGGACGCCCTGTATGCCTACATGGCCAACCGTCTGGTCGAAGCCAACAGTGCCAATGATACCGACATGATCGACGAAGTTGCGCGTCTGCTGATCACTGTGAAATCCGGCTGGGATGCCATCGCTCCACAATAAGGCCATCGGCCTTGAGGTACTTATCATGAGCCAAGCACTGCAACGGATCGAGGAAACCCGCGAAGCTTTGTTGGGCGCCTTGAACAGTCGTGACTGGGAGGCGATCAGCGAACTCGATGTCAGTTGCCGGTCGTGTGTCGATGAAGTGCTGGCCGAAGCCTCGGTCAACGAAGATGTGTTGCGCAGCAGTCTGGAGGAGTTGCTCGGTGTCTACCGACAACTAATTGAGGTTGCAAGTGACGAGCGTCAATCAATAGTCGATGAGATGACGCAGATCCGGCATGCCAAGAACGCGGCAAAGGTATACCATTTGTTCAGCTGAAGCTGGGCAAAACCATAAACAGGGCGCCATAAATTTGACTCTGTGCGGTTTTTTGACTTAACTAGTAGCTGTTTTCAAATTTCAGACGTCCGAACACTGACCGTTCAGTCGGAATGATGTCGAGCTTGCCCTCAATAGGGCGCCGAGATGACTAGGGAAGTTGCTATTGCATGTGGCGTGAAACCAAAATTCTGCTGATCGATGACGATAGCGTTCGCCGCCGCGATTTGGCGGTGGTTCTGAATTTTCTGGGCGAAGAAAATCTCACCTGCTCGAGCCAAGACTGGCAGCAGGCGGTTGAGTCGCTGTCATCGAGTCGCGAAGTGCTTTGTGTGCTGATTGGCGCTGTTAGTGCTCCGGCAAGTCTGATGAGTTTGCTTAAGACCGTGGCTGGGTGGGATGAGTTCCTTCCGGTGATGCTTTTAGGTGAAATTTCTTCGGCTGATCTGCCGGAAGAGCTGCGTCGCCGTGTTCTTTCCAACCTTGAAGTACCGCCGAGCTATAGCAAGCTGCTCGATTCGCTGCACCGTGCCCAGGTCTATCGCGAGATGTACGACCAGGCCCGCGAGCGTGGTCGCCAGCGTGAGCCGAATCTGTTCCGCAGCCTGGTCGGTACCAGTCGCGCCATCCAGCATGTGCGCCAGATGATGCAGCAGGTAGCCGACACTGACGCTAGCGTGCTGATCCTCGGCGAGTCGGGTACAGGCAAGGAAGTGGTTGCGCGTAACCTGCATTACCATTCCAAACGCCGGGAAGCCCCATTCGTACCGGTCAACTGTGGCGCAATCCCTGCCGAATTGCTCGAGAGCGAGTTGTTCGGACATGAGAAGGGCGCGTTTACCGGTGCCATTACCAGTCGCGCCGGTCGCTTCGAGCTGGCCAACGGCGGCACCCTGTTTCTTGATGAAATCGGCGACATGCCGCTGCCCATGCAGGTCAAGTTGTTGCGCGTGCTGCAAGAGCGGACATTCGAGCGGGTGGGCAGCAACAAGACCCAGGGTATCGACGTGCGCATTATCGCCGCGACCCACAAGAACCTCGAAAGCATGATCGAAGCGGGCACCTTCCGCGAAGACCTGTATTATCGCCTTAACGTATTCCCCATCGAGATGGCTCCGTTGCGTGAGCGCGTCGAGGATATCCCGCTGCTGATGAACGAGTTGATTTCGCGCATGGAGCACGAAAAGCGTGGCTCGATTCGCTTCAATTCGGCAGCGATCATGTCCCTGTGCCGCCACGGCTGGCCGGGCAACGTTCGCGAACTTGCCAACCTGGTCGAGCGCATGGCGATCATGCATCCCTATGGCGTGATTGGGGTTTCGGAACTGCCGAAGAAATTCCGCTACGTCGATGATGAAGACGAGCAACTGGTCGATAGCATGCGTTCGGACCTGGAAGAGCGGGTGGCCATCAATGGCAGCGTGCCGGGTTACACCAGTCATGCCATGTTGCCGCCGGAAGGGCTGGACCTGAAAGACTATCTGGGTGGCCTGGAGCAGGGTCTGATCCAGCAGGCGCTGGACGACGCCAATGGTATCGTTGCTCGCGCTGCCGAACGCCTGCGCATTCGTCGCACTACCCTGGTGGAAAAGATGCGCAAGTACGGCATGAGCCGTCGAGACGGAGAAGAGCAGGCGGAGGATTGACGCTTGCTTGATCATAACGGGGCGCCTTGGCGCCCCGTTGTCTTTTATATCCCTACCATTTGCAAGGCTGTAGCCCCCGTCTCGTCGGCCTTTACCGGGTTGCCACGGCTGCGGTTGCACCTCCCTGGCCGATATCCGGCACGTCTATTGCTATATCGCTGGCAACATACCGTTTTATGACGGTCAGTCACGCGAGAGAGCACGATGCCCCAGGCTGCCCCCATCTCCTGTGCCCCCACTTCGAAGGGCCGCAACGCCGAGCAGGAAAGTCGCCTAGGCCTGTTCGACCAGGTTTCCAGTCAGTTGAGCGCGTCCTTCAACCTGCTCGAGGCGCGGGTAACCGAGCTCAAGGGTGAGCTGGCGGTCGTCAGTGATCAGCGCATGGCCGAGCTGGCTGAAAAAGAACGTTTGGCCAATCGCCTGCAGAACTTGCTCGACCTGCTGCCGGGTGGGGTCATTGTCATCGACGCCCAGGGGCGTGTGCGCGAAGCCAACCCGGCCGCCTGCGATTTGCTTGGCGAGCCGCTGGTGGGGGAGTTGTGGCGCGTGGTCATTGCTCGCAGCTTTGCGCCGCGAGAAGACGACGGGCACGAGGTCTCATTGCGAGATGGTCGGCGCCTGTCGATTGCCACTCGTTCGCTGGATGCCGAGCCTGGGCAGTTGGTGCTGCTCAATGACCTGACCGAAACCCGTCATCTGCAGGGCGAGCTGGCGCGTCATGAGCGCTTGTCGTCCCTGGGGCGGATGGTCGCCTCGCTGGCGCACCAGATTCGTACGCCGTTATCGGCGGCGTTGCTCTACGCCAGCCATCTGGCCGAACACGACCTGCCGCTGCAGACCCGTCAACGCTTTGCCGGCAACCTCAAGGAGCGCCTGCACGAGCTGGAGCACCAGGTGCGCGACATGCTGGTGTTCGCCCGTGGCGAGCTGCCACTGACTGACCGGTTGACCCCCAAGGCATTGTTTCAGGCCTTGCAGCAGGCAGCTCAGCCTCATGTCCAGGGGCACGCAGTACGCTGGCAGTGCGACAGCCACCTGGGGGAGTTGCTGTGCAATCGTGACACCCTGGTCGGCGCGTTGCTCAACTTGATTGAAAACGCTCTACAGGCGGGTAGCGAGCCTGCCCGCCTGAAAGTTCACTTGTACCGCCGCGGGCAATTGCTGCGCCTGTGCGTCAGTGATGCCGGTGCCGGCATCGACAGCGCGTTGCTCGAGCGTCTTGGGGAGCCATTCCTTACCACCAAAGCCACTGGTACGGGGCTCGGGCTGGCGGTGGTCAAGGCTGTGGCGCGCGCGCACCAGGGCAGTTTGCAGTTGCGTTCGCGGCCGGGGCGCGGCACCTGTGCGCTGGTGACGTTGCCGTTGATCGATGCGCTGAATAGGGAGAACAAGCAATGAAGGCAATCAAGGTGCTTTTGGTCGAAGATGATCGGGCACTGCGTCAGGCCTTGGGCGATACCCTGGAATTGGGCGGCTTTGATTATCGTGCCGTCGGCTCGGCCGAAGATGCGCTGGAGGCGGTGGCGGCAGAAGCCTTCAGCCTGGTGGTCAGCGACGTCAATATGCCCGGCATGGATGGGCATCAATTGCTCACCTTCTTGCGCTCGCGGCAGCCGCAATTACCCGTATTGTTGATGACTGCCCATGCTGCAGTGGAACGTGCGGTCGACGCCATGCGCCAAGGGGCGGTGGACTACCTGGTCAAGCCCTTCGAGCCCCGTGCCTTGCTCGATCTGGTTGCGCGTCATGCACTTGGCGTGGTCGCCGGTGGGGCTGATGACGGGCCGGTCGCCTGCGAGCCGGCCAGTGCCCAATTGCTGGAGTTGGCGGCGCGAGTGGCGCGCAGCGAATCGACGGTATTGATTTCTGGTGAGTCGGGTACCGGCAAGGAAGTCCTTGCGCGTTTTATCCATCAGCAGTCCACGCGTAACGGCCAGCCGTTCGTGGCGATCAACTGTGCAGCGATTCCCGACAACATGCTCGAGGCCACGCTGTTCGGTCACGAGAAAGGTTCTTTTACCGGCGCTATTGCCGCTCAGCCTGGCAAGTTCGAGCAGGCCGATGGCGGCACCTTGTTGCTCGACGAAATTTCGGAAATGCCGCTCGGGCTGCAAGCCAAACTGCTGCGTGTGCTGCAAGAGCGGGAAGTGGAGCGGGTGGGCGGGCGCAAGCCGATCGCCCTGGATATCCGTGTCGTGGCCACCACCAACCGTGACCTGGCGGGGGAAGTGGCTGCAGGACGTTTCCGTGAGGACTTGTTCTATCGCCTGTCAGTGTTTCCGCTGGCTTGGCGACCCTTGCGCGAGCGTAGCGCCGATATTCTGCCGCTGGCTGAGCGATTGCTGGCGCGACACGTCAATAAAATGAAGCATGCCCCGGTTCGCCTGTCGTCTGAGGCCAAGACCTGTCTGCAGCAATACGCTTGGCCAGGTAACGTGCGTGAGCTGGACAACGCCTTGCAACGGGCGCTGATCCTGCAGCAGGGCGGTGTGATCGAGGCGGCGGATTTCTGTCTGGCGGGTGCCATGCCGATGTTTGCGCCCGCGCCACCGGTTGTAGCGCCGCAGGCGCCTGCTATGGGCGAGGCGGCAAACGCTTTGGGCGACGATATGCGTCGTCACGAATTCCAGATGATCATCGACACCCTGCGCTCCGAGCGTGGACGGCGCAAAGAGGCCGCAGAGCGTCTGGGCATCAGCCCGCGCACCCTGCGCTACAAGCTGGCGCAAATGCGTGACGCCGGGATGGATGTCGAGGCCAGTCTGTACGCCACCTGAAGGCGTGATTATTCGCGGTTTTGTAAGGTCTGCAGGTAGAGCTGGCACTCTTGTTGCTAAGTCCTGCCTATCCGCTGCGTGAGTGTCAAAAAAATGCGGGCCGTCGGAGAGAGAAGTCCATGAGTCAAGGTGTTGAATTTAATCGATTGATGTTGGACATGCGGGCCATGCAGATGGACGCCATGTCGATGCCCAAGGCGGCAGCAGCGCCCGAGCTCGGCTCGAGTAATTTTGCCGATATGCTGGGGCAGGCCATCAATAAGGTCAGCGACACCCAGCAGGCTTCCACGCAGCTCGCCAATGCATTTGAAATTGGTAAGAGCGGTGTTGATCTGACCGACGTGATGATTGCCTCGCAGAAGGCCTCCGTATCGTTTCAAGCCTTGACCCAAGTGCGTAACAAGCTGGTCCAGGCCTATCAAGACATCATGCAGATGCCGGTATAAGGGCGAAATTGAGTCATGGCCGAATCAGTCGTCGATAACGTGCCCGCGAAAAGCGGCGCAACAGCGCCCAAGCCGCCGTTGTTCGGCATGTCGTTTCTGGAAAATATCTCGCAGATGCCAATGCTGCGTCAGGTTGGCCTGCTGGTCGGTCTGGCTGCCAGCGTGGCCATCGGTTTTGCCGTGGTGCTCTGGTCGCAGCAACCGGACTACCGGCCGCTGTACGGCAGCCTTGCCGGCATGGATACCAAGCAGGTCATGGACACCCTGGCCGCTGCGGATATCCCTTACAACGTCGAACCCAACTCCGGTGCCTTGCTGGTCAAGGCCGATGACCTTTCCCGTGCGCGCCTGAAGTTGGCCGCGGCCGGCGTAGCGCCGGGGGATGGCAATGTCGGATTCGAGATTCTCGACAAGGAACAAGGCCTGGGCACCAGCCAGTTCATGGAGGCCACCCGTTATCGTCGTGGCCTCGAGGGCGAGCTGGCGCGTACGGTTTCAAGCCTGAACAACGTCAAGGCCGCACGCGTGCACCTGGCGATTCCGAAAAGCTCGGTATTTGTACGCGACGAACGCCGTCCGAGTGCTTCGGTACTGGTTGAGCTCTACCCCGGTCGAGGGTTGGAAGCCGGTCAGGTGATGGCCATCGTCAACCTGGTGGCAACCAGCGTGCCGGAACTGGACAAGTCCCAGGTCACTGTCGTCGACCAGAAGGGCAATCTGCTGTCCGAGCAGCTCGGCAACTCCGAGCTGACCATGGCAGGCAAGCAGTTCGACTACAGTCGCCGCATGGAAGGCATGCTCACCCAGCGTGTGCATAACATACTGCAGCCGGTGCTGGGCAACGATCGCTACAAGGCCGAAGTGTCGGCCGATGTCGACTTCAGCGCCGTTGAATCGACTTCCGAGCAGTTCAATCCGGACCAGCCGGCGCTGCGCAGCGAACAGTCGGTCAATGAACAGCGCTCCAGTAGCATGGGGCCTCAAGGTGTGCCGGGTGCGTTGAGCAACCAGCCTCCAGGCCCGGCATCGGCGCCGCAAACAACCGGTGGAGCGCCCGGAGCGACTGCTGCCATCCAGCCAGGCCAGCCGCTGCTCGATGCCAACGGCCAGCAGATCATGGACCCGGCCACTGGCCAACCAATGCTCGCGCCGTACCCTGCGGACAAACGCCAGCAATCGACCAAGAACTTCGAACTTGATCGTTCCATCAGCCATACCCGCCAGCAGCAGGGCCGTTTGAATCGGCTGTCGGTCGCGGTGGTGGTCGATGACCAGGTCAAGGTCGACCCGGCAACCGGCGACACCACCCGTGCGCCATGGGCTGCTGAAGACCTGGCGCGCTTTACTCGCCTGGTCCAGGATGCGGTGGGCTTCGACGCCAGCCGCGGCGACAGCGTCAGCGTAATCAACGTGCCATTCGCTGCTGACCGCGGTGAAGTGATCAGCGAAATTCCGTTCTACTCGCAGCCGTGGTTCTGGGACATCATCAAGCAGGTCATGGGTGTGCTGTTCATCCTCGTGCTGGTGTTCGGCGTGCTGCGTCCGGTACTTAACAACATCACTGGCAATGGGAAGCAAAGCGCCGGTGCCGATGGCGACATGGAACTGGGCGGTATGCTCGGTCTGGATGGCGAATTGGCCAACGACCGCGTAAGCCTGGGTGGTCCGCAAAGCATTCTGCTGCCGAGCCCGAGCGAGGGCTACGACGCACAGCTCAATGCAATCAAGAGCCTGGTGGCCGAAGACCCGGGTCGTGTGGCCCAGGTCGTGAAAGAGTGGATCAACGCCGATGAGTGATAACCGAGCCCTAACCGCGAAACTGACCCGGGTCGACAAGGCGGCAATCCTGCTCTTGTCCTTGGGTGAAACCGATGCTGCCCAAGTGTTGCGGCACATGGGGCCCAAGGAAGTACAGCGGGTCGGCGTTGCCATGGCGCAGATGGGCAACGTCCATCGCGAGCAGGTCGAGCAGGTCATGAGCGAGTTCGTCGAGATTGTCGGCGACCAGACCAGCCTGGGTGTCGGCTCCGACGGCTACATTCGCAAGATGCTTACCCAGGCCTTGGGTGAAGACAAGGCCAACGGCCTTATCGACCGCATCCTGCTCGGTGGTAACACCAGCGGCCTGGACAGCCTCAAGTGGATGGAACCACGAGCCGTAGCCGACGTCATTCGCTACGAGCACCCGCAGATCCAGGCCATTGTCGTGGCTTACCTGGACCCCGATCAGGCTGGTGAAGTGCTGGGCAACTTCGACCACAAGGTGCGCCTGGACATCATCCTGCGTGTCTCTTCGCTCAACACCGTGCAGCCGGCGGCGCTCAAGGAACTCAACCAGATCCTCGAGAAACAGTTCTCCGGGAACTCCAACGCGGCGCGTACCACCCTGGGTGGTATCAAGCGTGCTGCCGATATCATGAACTTCCTCGACAGCTCGGTGGAAGGCCAGTTGATGGATGCGATTCGCGACATCGACGGCGACCTCTCCGAGCAGATCGAAGACCTGATGTTCGTCTTCAACAACCTTGCCGATGTTGATGACCGTGGCATCCAGGCGCTGTTGCGCGAAGTGTCCTCCGATGTGCTGGTGGTGTCGCTCAAGGGCGCCGACGAGAAGGTCAAGGACAAGATTTTCAAGAACATGTCCAAGCGTGCCTCGGAATTGCTGCGCGACGACCTGGAGGCCAAAGGGCCGGTGCGGGTCAGCGACGTCGAGACGGCACAAAAGGAAATCCTCACCATCGCCCGCCGTATGGCCGAAGCCGGAGAAATCGTACTCGGTGGCAAGGGCGGCGAAGAGATGATCTAAAGCCTGTCCCGCGATTTTTTTGAGTGCGTGCAATCATGTCAACCAACGAGCACCTGAGTGAGCTGATTCGCGCCAATGAGGTCGAGGGCTTCGATCGCTGGGCGTTGCCCAGTTTCGACCCGGAACCGGAACCTGAGCCCGAGCCGGAACCTGAGCCTGAAGTGGTTCAGGACGAAGTCGAGGAAGTGCCGCTGGAAGAAGTCCAGCCGCTGACCCTCGAAGAGCTCGAAAGCATTCGTCAGGAAGCCTACAACGAAGGCTTCGCCACCGGTGAGCGCGAAGGGTTCCATAGCACCCAGCTCAAGGTACGCCAAGAAGCTGAAACCGCTCTCAAGGCCAAGCTTGCCAGCCTCGAACGGCTGATGAGCAATTTGCTCGAGCCTATCGCCGAACAGGACAGCCAGATCGAGAAAGCGCTGGTGAGCCTGGTTGCGCACACGGCCCGAGAAGTTATTGGTCGTGAGTTGCGCAGCGACTCCAGCCAGATCGCTCAGGTATTGCGCGAAGCCCTGAAGTTGCTGCCCATGGGTGCGGAAAATATCCGTATTCACATCAATCCCCAGGACTTCGAGCAAGCCAAGGCCTTGCGTGAGCGCCACGAAGAACGCTGGAAGCTACTGGAAGACGAGACCCTGCTGCCCGGTGGTTGCCGCATCGAGACCGATTACAGCCGAATCGACGCGAGCATGGAAACGCGCATCGAAAAAGCCCTGGCGCAGTTGTTCGATCAGTTGCACGACCAGGGCCTGCATCCTGCGGCGCCAGACTTGAGCATCGATCTGGACGTTGCCGATGCGCCTTGATCGCACCAGCTTCGGCAAGCGCCTGCAAGGTTATGCCGACACGGTCAAGCTGCCCGCCCAACCTATCGTCGAGGGACGCCTGCTGCGCATGGTCGGTTTGACCCTCGAAGCCGAAGGCTTGCGTGCATCGATTGGAAGTCGCTGTGTGGTGATCAACGACGACAGCCACCATCCGGTGCAGGTCGAGGCCGAGGTCATGGGCTTTTCCGGGAGCAAGGTGTTCCTCATGCCAGTTGGCAGCGTGGTCGGAATCGCCCCGGGCGCGCGGGTGGTTCCGCTGGCCGACAATGGCCGCCTGCCCATGGGCATGAGCATGCTTGGGCGGGTGCTCGACGGTGCCGGCCGTGCGCTCGATGGCAAGGGCGGCATGAAGGCCGAAGACTGGGTGCCGATGGACGGCCCGACCATCAACCCGCTCAATCGTGACCCGATCAGTGTGCCGCTGGACGTCGGTATTCGCAGCATCAACGGCTTGTTGACCGTCGGCCGTGGCCAGCGTCTGGGTCTGTTTGCCGGTACCGGGGTCGGTAAGAGTGTGCTGCTGGGCATGATGACCCGCTTTACCGAGGCTGACATCATTGTGGTCGGCCTGATCGGTGAGCGGGGGCGGGAGGTCAAGGAATTCATCGAGCATATTCTGGGTGTCGAAGGCATCAAGCGTTCGGTGGTCGTGGCATCCCCGGCCGACGATGCGCCGCTGATGCGCTTGCGCGCGGCCATGTACTGCACGCGTATCGCCGAATATTTTCGCGACAAGGGCAAGAACGTCCTGTTGCTGATGGACTCGCTGACACGTTTCGCCCAGGCCCAGCGGGAAATTGCCCTGGCAATCGGTGAGCCGCCAGCGACCAAGGGTTATCCGCCGTCAGTGTTCGCCAAGTTGCCCAAGCTGGTGGAACGTGCCGGTAACGGTGAGGCGGGCGGTGGTTCGATCACCGCGTTCTACACCGTGTTGTCCGAGGGCGACGACCAGCAGGACCCGATTGCCGACTCGGCGCGGGGTGTGCTCGACGGGCATATCGTGCTGTCGCGACGGCTGGCTGAAGAAGGGCACTACCCGGCCATCGACATCGAAGCGTCGATCAGTCGGGTGATGCCGCAAGTGGTCAGCCCCGACCATCTGCGCGAAGCCCAGCAGTTCAAGCAGCTGTGGTCGCGTCTGTCGCAGAGCCGCGATCTGATCAGTGTCGGCGCTTATGTGGCCGGCGGTGATGCCGAAACCGACCTGGCCATTGCCTTGCAGCCAAAACTGGTGCACTACCTGCGCCAGGGCCTCAACGACAACGTCAGCATGCAACAGAGTCGCGAACACCTGGAAAGCGTATTTGCCCAGCCCAACCCCGGCGCGGGCGGCTAGTAGGCCATGTCTCGAACCAGTCGTGCGTCGCGCCTGGCACCGGTCGTGGAAATGGCCGAGAACGCCGAGCGCCAGGCCGCCCAGCGTTTGGGGCAATTCCAGCAGCAGGTGAACCTGGCCCAGGCCAAGCTTGCCGAGCTCGACCGCTTTCGCGAAGACTATCAACTGCAGTGGATCAACCGTGGTGGGCAGGGCGTGTCTGGCAGTTGGCTGGTCAATTACCAGCGCTTTCTCGGACAGTTGGAAAGCGCCATGACCCAGCAGCGCCAGAGCCTGACCTGGCACCAGAACAACCTCAACAATGCCCGGGGCACCTGGCAACAGGCTTATGCGCGGGTCGAAGGGTTGCGCAAGTTGGTGCAGCGGTACGTCGAGGAGGCGCGCATGATCGAAGACAAGCGCGAGCAGAAACTGCTCGATGAATTGTCCCAGCGCCTACCGCGTCACGAGCGCTATTGAGAGCGGTTTTAGTTGTTGTTGGGCGCCAAGGCTGCTAAACCTTCACGGTGTCTGCAATCGTCGTTATCGAAGGAATCGCCAACATGGCAGTTGATACTGAGGTTTCCCAGGATGGGGAAAAATTGACGATCAAGGTTAAAGGGCGCTTTGACTTTGGCAAGCATCTGGAATTTCGCAACGCCTATGAACACCAGCGCTGTGCCTCATCGGTGGTGGTTGATCTGCGCGAAGCGACCTACCTGGACAGCTCCGCGTTGGGGATGCTGTTGATGTTGCGTGATCACGTCGGTGGCGACGAGGCGGATGTGCGGGTGATCAATACCAACCCGGATGTGCGCAAGATTCTCGCCATCGCCAACTTCGACAAACTGTTCGATATCAGTTGATCCAGCCCATGCCCGAGTCGCGCCTGACCGTGCTCATCGCCGAAGATGGCGCGGCGGATCGCCTGTTGCTTGCGCGCATCGTCAGTAAGCAAGGCCACGATGTGCTGACTGCTGAAAACGGTGAGCAGGCGGTGGCGTTATTTGCTCAGCAGCGCCCGCAGTTGGTCCTGCTCGATGCGCTGATGCCGGTAATGGATGGCTTTGAAGCGGCGCGGCAAATAAAGGCGCTGGCAGGCGAGGCGTTGGTGCCGATTATTTTCCTGACGTCGCTGAGTGAGGAAGAAGCCCTGGTGCAGTGTCTGGAGGCCGGCGGTGACGACTTTCTGGCAAAGCCGTACCGGCCGGTAATCCTGGCGGCCAAGATCAAGGCCATGGACCGTCTGCGCAGGTTGCAGGCTACGGTGCTCGAGCAGCGCGACCAGATCGCCCGCCATCATCACCATTTGCTCAATGAGCAGCGGGTGGCCAAGGCTGTGTTCGACAAAGTGGCGCACGCGGGCTGCCTGAGTGCCCCGAACATCCGCTACCTGCAATCACCCTACGCGCTGTTCAATGGTGACCTGTTGTTGGCTGCGTACACCCCCTGCGGTGACATGCATGTGTTGCTCGGCGACTTCACCGGGCATGGCCTGCCGGCGGCGGTGGGGGCGATGCCGTTGGCAGAAATATTCTATGGCATGACTGCCAAAGGCTATGGCCTGGCGCAGACGTTGCGCGAGATGAACGCCAAGCTCAAACGCATCCTGCCTGTGGATATGTTCTGTTGCGCGCTGATGCTTAACCTGAGTTTGCAGCGCCGCATGGTCGAATTCTGGAACGGTGGCATGCCGGACGCCTATCTGCTGTCCGCTACTGGCGACGCTGATCCGTTGCCCATGGTGTCACGCCATTTGCCGTTGGGGGTGCTGGCGGCGGAACGCTTCGATGACTCGACTCAGGTGCTGCCGCTAGCGCTGGGCGAGCGCCTGTTGCTGTTGTCGGATGGGGTGGTCGATACCAGTGACGACAACGATCAATTGTTCGGTGTCGAGCGGCTGCTGCAGGTACTGGGCAATAACCACCAACCCGAGCTACTGTTTGCAGAGGTGCAGCAGGCGCTGGATGCCTTTCGTGGGCGCTCCCGTGATGATGTGAGCCTGCTGGAAATTACGGTGGTCGAAGCGGATGCCTTGTTGCCGCGTCCGCTGATCTATTCTGACAGTGGGCAATCCGCGCCGCTGGACTGGTCGTCGCAGTTCGAATTTCGCGCCGAAACGCTCAAGCGCTTCAATCCATTGCCGTTTCTGTTGCAGCTGTTGCAGGAAATCCATGGCTTGCGGGCCCAGAGTGGCGCATTGCATTGCGTGTTGAACGAGCTGTACTCCAACGCCCTGGAACATGGGGTGCTGGGACTGGATTCCGGTCTCAAGCGCGATGCCCAGGGTTTTGCCGAATACTACCGCCAGCGCAACGAGCGCTTGCAAGCGTTGTGCAGTGGCTATATCCGGGTAGGGTTGCGTATTGAACCTCAAGGCCAGGATGGCCGTCTGATCATTGAGGTTGAAGACAGTGGCAAAGGTTTCGATGTGAGCAACGTACTGGCGCGTCCGCTGGTTGAGCAAGGGTTGCACGGGCGCGGGTTGAATCTTGTACGCCGACTCAGTCGACGTGCCGAATGGGGTGACCAGGGGCGCCGAGTATGCGTGGAGTTCGCTTGGGAGGCTCTGGCATAATCCAACTTGATCAAGGAGTGAGCAAGTGTCCGATATTCATATAGATCACGAGGTGTTGAGCGGTCTCCAGGAAGTCATGGAGCATGATTATGCGCAGTTGATCAGAACCTTTCTCCTGGACTCCGAAGTCCGTCTTAACCTGTTGCACCAGGCCACAACTGCACAACAGCTTGGCCATGCTGCGCACAGCTTCAAGGGCAGCAGCAGCAACATGGGCGCCACAGCCCTGGCGGCGTTGTGTCAGCAATTGGAGGAGCGCGTCAAACAGCCTCCGCTCACCGATATTGAAAACCTGATCAATCAGATTCATCGCGAGTATGACGTGGTCCGGGTCCTGTATATCGAAGAGTGCGAGCGAGTTTCCGGTTGACCTGATATCGATGGGCTTGGCGCGAGTCTTGCAGAGTCTCTGCTAATTAACATTGATCCCCTCTGTCGCGGAGACTCCCACATGCCGGTCGCTTCCAACCCATTGCTGCAGGTCGGTACCGCAACAAAGGCTTCGCGCGCTGCCGGCAACCAGCCGGACAAGGCGCTGCAGGCGACGAACGACAAGGCCTCGGGCTTTTCCAACGTGTATGCCCAGCAGTCACGGGACAAACCGTCGAACCCAGCTGATGTGCAAAGCCGCGGCAAGACCGAGCCCGCTAGCAAGGATGTTGCAAGCGGCAAGGGCACCGCCACCGAGCAGAAGAAAGTTGCCGACAGCGGCAAAACCTTGCCTGAAGACCAGGACGGCGCGCCCGCAGCAGGCAGTGAGACGCCGGATCCTACGCTGATCGATCCCAATCTGGTTGCCGGCCAGGTCACCGACGCGCAACCCGGTGCCCAGTTGATTCAGGCCCAGGCCGAGACAGTGGCGCCGGTTGTTCAGGCTGCTCAGTTGCAGGCCCAGGTTGCGGCGCCAGTTGTGACAGAAGAGCCAGAATTCGACCCGCAAGCCGATCCACTGGATGATATGCCTGCCTTGCGCATGGCGTTGGAGCAAAGCGCCCACTCACAGGGGACCACCTCGGCGCACAGCGCCAGTAAAACGGCGACTGCACAGCCAGAAGCGACCACAGGGCAGGCGGTCGTCAATACCATGGCGGGAATGCTCGACAAGGCTGGGGCAGGAGGTGAGCAGGGCGAGGCGGGTGACAAGGCATTTTCCGGGCTTCTCGATGACGGCCTCAAAGACCTCAAGAGTGCTTCCAGTGACACGCGCGTAGACAATTTTGCCGAGCGCCTGAGTGCACTGACGCAAGCGGCAACAGCGAAAACCGCTAATGTTGTGCCGGCGGCGCCCGCGCCTCTACATCAGCCATTGGCGATGAACCAGGGTGGTTGGGCTGAAGGCTTGGTCAACCGCGTGATGTACTTGTCGAGTCAGAACCTCAAGTCTGCGGACATTCAGTTGGAGCCGGCAGAGTTGGGGCGCCTGGACATTCGCGTTAACCTCGCGCCTGAGCAGCAGGCGCAGATCACATTCACCAGTGGCCATGTCGGTGTCCGTGAAGCACTGGAAAACCAAGTGCACCGGCTCAAGGAGATGTTTGCCCAGCAGGGTCTTGGCCAGCCGGATGTGAATGTCGCCGACCAGTCGCGCGGTCAGCAACAACAAGGCCAGCCTGATTCGCCACGCCTCAGTGGTGTGGCGGCGCGGCGCAATGCGGCGGGCGAAAGCGCTGAGGTTGCTGCCAGTACTGCCCCTGTCGAGCAGCAGGCCGTGGTCGGCTCCAGCGCGGTCGACTATTACGCCTGACTTTCCCCGGGTGGGGGCGGGCTTGAGCCGCGATGCGATCGTGAAGAGCATTCGCTATCGCGGGGCAAGCCGGTTCCTACTGCCAATCGTTGCACCAGGTTGGCATAACACTTGCTCAACCCACGCCATGTGACTGAATTCTCCGATGAATGACGGAATATTGGCATGGCGAAGAGCGACGCAGTGAAAGACCCCGCCGCTAAAGGCAAACTCAAGATGATCCTGCTGCTGGTGCTGGCGTTGCTGCTGGCCATCGGCCTGTCGGTTGGCGCTACCTGGTTCGTCTTGCACAAGTCTGAAGACAAGCCAGCGGCCGATACGGCGCAGGTTGGCAGCCTCAAGCCAGCGGCCATTTACGAGCCGTTGACCCCAGCGTTTGTGGTCAATTTCAACCAGAACGGTCGCCAGCGCTATATGCAGGTAAGTATCACCCTGCAGGGGCGAGACCAGGCTGCGCTTGATGCGTTGAAGGTGCATATGCCGGTTATCCGCAACAATCTGGTGATGATGTTCTCCGGGCAAGGCTTCGACACCCTGGCAAGTCCTGTCGGTCAGGAAATGTTGCGCCAGAAGGCAACCGCCAGCGTGCAGGAAGTTGCCCAGAAGGAAGTCGGCAAACCGGTCGTAGACCAATTGCTGTTCACCAATTTCGTATTGCAGTAGGAGCCACCGATGGCCGTGCAGGACCTGCTGTCCCAGGATGAAATCGATGCCTTGTTGCATGGCGTCGACGATGGGCTGGTGCAAACCGAGACCAATGCCGAACCTGGCAGCGTCAAGAGCTATGACCTGACCAGTCAGGATCGCATCGTTCGTGGACGCATGCCGACCCTGGAAATGATCAACGAGCGCTTTGCGCGTTACACCCGAATCAGCATGTTCAACCTGTTGCGTCGCTCCGCCGACGTTGCGGTGGGGGGTGTGCAGGTGATGAAGTTCGGTGAGTACGTGCATTCGCTGTATGTGCCAACCAGCTTGAACCTGGTGAAAATCAAGCCGCTGCGCGGTACTTCGCTGTTCATTCTCGACGCCAAACTGGTGTTCAAGCTTGTGGACAACTTCTTTGGTGGCGACGGACGGCACGCCAAGATCGAAGGCCGGGAGTTCACCCCCACCGAGCTGCGTGTGGTGCGCATGGTGCTGGACCAGGCCTTCGTCGATCTCAAGGAAGCCTGGCAGGCGATCATGCCGGTCAACTTCGAGTACATCAACTCGGAGGTCAACCCGGCCATGGCCAACATTGTCGGGCCGAGTGAGGCGGTGGTGGTCTCCACCTTCCACATCGAGCTCGATGGTGGCGGCGGCGATCTGCACGTGACCATGCCGTACTCGATGATCGAGCCTGTGCGCGAAATGCTCGATGCCGGTTTCCAGTCAGACCTGGACGATCAGGATGAGCGCTGGATCAAGGCCCTGCGTGAAGACGTCCTGGATGTCAGTGTGCCGCTAAGTGCCACCGTGGCCCGGCGCCAGCTGAAATTGCGCGACATCCTGCACATGCAGCCGGGTGATGTGATTCCGGTCGAATTACCTGATGAACTGGTTTTGCGAGCCAATGGCGTGCCGTCGTTCAAGGCCAAGCTGGGTTCGCACAAGGGGACTTTGGCCCTGCAGATTATTGATCCGATCGAGCGCCGTTGAGCGGCGCCGGTTGTTCCAACTCCGAATTGATTGCCCGTCGAGGACAAAATGGCTAACGAAAACGACATCACCTCTCCAGAGGAGCAGGCTCTGGCTGATGAGTGGGCTGCTGCCCTGGAAGAAACCGGCGATGCCGGCCAGGCCGATATCGATGCACTGCTGGCCGCTGACGTTGGCGGCGGCTCCTCTTCCAATCGCCTGCCAATGGAAGAATTCGGCAGTTCGCCGCGCAGCAACGAACCGGTAAGTCTGGAAGGTCCGAACCTGGACGTGATCCTGGATATTCCGGTGAGCATTTCCATGGAAGTGGGCAGCACCGAGATCAACATTCGCAACCTGCTGCAACTCAACCAGGGCTCGGTGATCGAGCTTGATCGCCTGGCCGGTGAGCCGCTCGATGTGCTGGTCAACGGCACCCTGATTGCCCACGGTGAAGTGGTGGTGGTCAACGAAAAGTTCGGCATTCGCCTGACGGACGTGATCAGTCCAAGCGAACGCATCAAGAAGCTGCGCTGAGTGAGTCGGCTCTGGCATTGCGCCCTGGCGTTGGCTGGTGCGCTGTACATGGACGTGGCGCTGGCCGCGGCTACGGTGCAGCCGGTTGGCGTTGCGGCGCCCGCGCCAAGCAGTGGTGGCAGCGCTGTAGGGCAATTGACCCAGTTGGTGTTGGGGTTGTTGCTGGTACTGGGGCTGATTTTCCTGCTGGCCTGGCTGCTGCGCCGGGTGCAGAACGCCGCGCCAACGGGCGGCCAGGTCATCGAGATTCTCGGTAGTCGTACCTTGGGTCCTCGGGACCGGCTGTTGCTCATTCAGGTGGGCAAGGAGCAGATCCTGATTGGGCACTCACCCGGCAGCATCGAGGCGTTACATGTCATGGCCGAACCAGTCGAAGTGCCTGCCAGTGCACGTCAGGCAACACCAGAATTCGCCCAGCGCCTGTTGGAGTTGATGGGCAAGGATCAGAAGGGTAAGTCGTAATGGGCGCATTGCGCATGATGTTGACGCTGCTGTTGCTGTTGGCAGCGCCACTGGCCCTGGCCGCCGATCCGTTGTCGATCCCGGCCATCACCTTGTCCAGTGGGGCGGACGGGCAGCAGGAGTATTCGGTCAGTCTGCAGATCCTGCTGATCATGACGGCGCTGAGTTTCATCCCGGCGTTCGTCATTCTGATGACCAGTTTCACCCGCATCATCATTGTCTTCTCCATTCTGCGTCAGGCCCTTGGCCTGCAGCAGACGCCGTCGAACCAGATCCTCACCGGCATGGCGCTGTTTCTGACCATGTTCATCATGGCGCCGGTGTTTGATCGGGTGAACAAAGATGCCCTGCAGCCGTACCTGAACGAGCAGATGGTGGCGCAGGAAGCAATTGCCAAGGCCCAGGTGCCGCTCAAGGACTTCATGCTGGCGCAGACCCGCCAGAGTGACCTGGACCTGTTCATGCGTCTATCCAAGCGGACTGATATCGCCAGCCCCGATCAGGCGCCGTTGACCATTCTGGTGCCGGCGTTTGTGACCTCCGAGCTGAAAACCGCGTTCCAGATCGGCTTCATGATATTCATCCCGTTCCTGATCATCGACCTGGTAGTGGCCAGTGTGTTGATGGCCATGGGTATGATGATGCTCTCGCCGCTGATCATCTCGCTGCCGTTCAAGATCATGCTGTTCGTGTTGGTCGATGGCTGGGCGCTGATCATGGGCACCCTGGCTGGCAGTTTCGGCGGCGTTTGAAGCCGCGAGGAGAAGATCATGACCCCTGAAGTTGCCGTCGATCTGTTTCGTGATGCGCTGTGGCTGACCACGCTGATGGTTGCGGTGCTGGTGGTGCCAAGCCTGCTGGTGGGGTTGATGGTGGCGATGTTCCAGGCTGCTACGCAGATCAACGAACAAACATTGAGCTTCCTGCCGCGCCTATTGGTGATGTTGGTAACGCTGATCGTGGTCGGGCCTTGGCTGGTGCAGAAATTCATGGAATACATGCTGTCGCTGTACGGCAGTATCCCGCAGCTCATCGGCTGACGTGTCGATGCTCGAGCTGACCGATACGCAGATAGGCACCTGGGTCGCCAGTTTCATCCTGCCGCTGTTTCGTGTGGCGGCGGTGCTGATGACGATGCCGGTGATCGGTACCACCCTGGTATCAACGCGTATTCGTCTGTACATGGCTGTGGCCATCACCGTGGTGATCGTACCGGGCTTGCCGCCTATGCCTGAAGTGCACGCGCTGGATCTGAGTGCGCTGCTGCTGATCGCCGAGCAGATCATCATTGGCGCGCTATTTGGCATGTCGCTGCAGCTGTTTTTCCAGATATTCGTTATTGCCGGACAGATCGTCGCAATTCAGATGGGCATGGCGTTCGCTTCCATGGTCGACCCCGCCAACGGGGTCAACGTCGCGGTCATCAGCCAGTTCCTGACCATGTTGGTGACCTTGCTGTTCCTGGGTATCAATGGCCACCTGGTGGTGTTCGAGGTGCTGACCGAAAGCTTCACCACCTTGCCGGTGGGCGGCGGATTGCTGGTCAACCACTTCTGGGACCTGGCCCTGCGCCTGAGTTGGGTGCTGGGGGCTGCGTTGCTGCTGGTGCTGCCGGCGATCACCGCGTTGCTGGTGGTCAACATTGCTTTTGGCGTGATGACTCGGGCAGCCCCACAGCTGAACATCTTCTCGATCGGTTTCCCCCTGACGCTGGTGCTTGGATTGGGCATCTTCTGGGTCACCCTGGCTGACATTCTTCCGCATTATCAGGCACTGGCTTCCGAGGCCTTGCAGTGGATGCGTGAACTGGCAAGGGCGCGCTGAGCATGGCAGAAAGTGAAAGCGGGCAAGATAAAACAGAAGACCCCACCGACAAGCGCAAAAAAGACGCACGAGAAAAGGGTGAGATCGCGCGTTCCAAGGAGCTCAATACGGTAGCGGTAACCCTTGCTGGTGCCGGGGCGTTGCTGGCTTTCGGTGGAGGCATGGCGCAGGCCTTGATGGAGCTGATGCGTAGCAACTTCATCCTGCCTCGCGAGGTAATTACCGATGAACGATTCATGGGGATTTTCCTCATGGCTGCTGGCAAGACCGCCTTGCTCACCATCCAGCCCGTGCTGCTGGTGTTGCTGGTGGCATCGATCATTGGTCCGGTAGCGTTGGGTGGGTTCCTGTTCTCCGGCAGTCTGCTGCAGCCCAAATTCAGCCGGATGAATCCGCTCGCCGGTATCAAGCGGATGTTCTCGGTCAACGCCTTGTCCGAGCTGCTCAAGGCACTGGCCAAATTCTTCATGATTCTGATCGTCGCGTTGGTAGTGCTATCGGCAGACCGTGACGACCTGCTGGCGATTGCCAATGAGCCGTTGGAACAGGCGATCATTCATGGTGTGCAGGTTGTGGGGTGGAGTGCGTTATGGATGGCTGCGGGGTTGCTGCTGATTGCTGCGGCGGACGTTCCGATTCAGCTTTGGCAGACGCACAAGAAAATGCTCATGACCAAGCAAGAGATTCGCGACGAATACAAGGACAGCGAAGGTAAACCCGAGGTCAAGCAGCGTATACGCCAGCTCCAGCGCGATGCATCGCAGCGGCGGATGATGGCTGCAGTTCCCGATGCCGATGTCATCATCACCAACCCGACGCACTATGCCGTGGCACTCAAGTACGACCCCGAGCAGGGCGCCGCGCCAGTGTTGCTGGCCAAGGGTGCTGACTTCATTGCCTTGAAAATTCGCGAAATCGCCAACGAACACAAAATCCAGGTGCTCGAGTCTCCGGCCCTGGCGCGTTCGATCTACTACTCCACCGAGCTTGAGCAGGAAATCCCGGCGGGCTTGTACCTTGCTGTGGCTCAGGTACTGGCCTATGTGTTTCAGATTCGTCAGTACCGCGCCGGCAAAGGCAAACCGCCGGAGCCGCTCAAGGACCTGCCTATTCCACCGGACCTGCAGCACGACTAAGTGTCTGCACAGGCCGAAAATCCGGTCGCTTTCGGTCGGTTCGGGCATGCCCCGGGGGTGCGACGCATCTGACCGCCACGCTTTGCCGAGCATGCTCGGCGCTCACAAAGCCCCCTGACACCTCAAAGTTGGAAGGCTTCTTGCAAAGGCAGCGCTGCGCGCGACATTCGCGTCAAAGTTTTGCTTGAGCTAGACGAGGAATACAGGTGGACCGCTCTCAGTTAATCAGCAATGCCCGTAACAACCTGGCCGGGTTAGGCCGGGGGAATCTGGGTGTGCCGCTGTTGCTGCTGGTGATGCTGGCAATGATGATGTTGCCGATTCCGCCGTTCTTGCTCGACGTGTTCTTCACCTTCAACATCGCCTTGTCGATCGTGGTCCTGCTGGTCTGTGTCTACGCCCTGCGCCCGCTCGATTTTGCAGCCTTTCCGACCATTCTGCTGGTAGCGACGTTGCTGCGCCTGGCCCTGAACGTGGCGTCCACGCGGGTGGTCATGCTTCATGGTCAAGATGGTCATGCCGCCGCCGGTAAGGTGATCCAGGCCTTCGGTGAGGTGGTGATCGGCGGTAACTACGTGGTCGGTATCGTGGTGTTCGCGATTCTGATGATCATCAACTTTGTGGTGGTAACCAAAGGTGCCGGGCGGATTTCCGAGGTGAGCGCACGTTTCACCCTCGATGCCATGCCGGGCAAGCAGATGGCCATCGATGCCGACCTCAATGCCGGCCTGATCGATCAGGCGCAGGCCAAGGCGCGACGCTCCGAGGTGGCCCAGGAGGCCGAGTTCTACGGTTCCATGGATGGCGCCAGCAAGTTCGTTCGCGGTGACGCCATCGCCGGGTTGCTGATCCTCTTCATCAACCTGATCGGCGGCATGCTGGTCGGTATGTTCCAGCACGGCATGACCTTCGGCGATGCCGGTAAGGTCTACGCCTTGCTGACCATCGGTGACGGTTTGGTGGCGCAATTGCCATCACTGTTGTTGTCCACGGCTGCGGCGATCATGGTGACGCGAGCTTCCGGTTCCGAGGAAATGGGGCAGCAGATCAACCGGCAGATGTTCACGTCGCCCAAGGCGCTGGGCGTATCGGCAGGCATCATGATCGTCATGGGCCTGGTGCCCGGCATGCCGCATTTCGCCTTTCTCAGTTTGGGGCTTGTGGCCGCCGGTGGTGCCTATTGGCTGTGGCGCAAGCAGAACCAGGCCAAGGTAAAGGCCCTGGAGGAAGTTCAGCGCCAGCAGGACCTGCTGCCATCGCCGCAACGCGCCATCGACACCAAGGAGCTGGGTTGGGACGATGTGACGCCTATCGATATGATTGGCCTCGAAGTGGGTTACCGGCTGATTCCCCTGGTGGACCGTAACCAGGGTGGGCAGTTGCTGGCGCGGATCAAGGGTGTGCGCAAGAAGCTCTCCCAGGACCTGGGCTTTCTCATGCCCACGGTGCATATTCGCGACAACCTCGATCTGGCGCCCAGCGCCTACCGCCTGACCCTGATGGGGGTGATCCTGGCCGAAGCCGAGATCTATCCGGATCGCGAGCTGGCCATCAACCCCGGGCAAGTATTCGGTACCCTCAACGGGATTGCCGCCCGCGATCCGGCGTTTGGCCTGGAAGCGGTGTGGATCGACGTCAGTCAGCGCAGCCAGGCGCAGTCGCTGGGCTACACGGTGGTGGACGCCAGCACCGTAGTTGCCACGCATTTGAATCAGATTCTGCACAAGCATTGCCACGAACTGATCGGCCACGAAGAAGTCCAGCAGTTGCTGCAAGTGCTGGCCAAGGCATCGCCCAAGCTTGCTGAAGAGCTGGTACCGGGTGTCATTACTTTGTCGGGGTTGCTCAAAGTCCTGCAGGCACTGCTTGCCGAGCAAGTGCCGGTGCGTGATATTCGTAGTATTGCCGAGGCTATCGCCAACAACCCGGCCAAGAGTCAAGATACCGCCGCGCTGGTGGCTGTGGTCCGCGTCGGATTGTGTCGCGCCATCGTCCAAAGCATTGTCGGCGTTGAGTCCGAGCTGCCTGTGATTACCTTGGAACCAAGGTTGGAACAGATTTTGCTGAATAGTCTGCAAAGGGCCGGGCAAGGTCAGGAAGACGGTGTTCTTCTTGAACCGAGCATGGCTGAAAAGCTTCAGCGTTCGTTGATCGAGGCTGCCCAGCGTCAAGAGATGCAGGGGCAACCGGCGATCCTGCTGGTCGCAGGACCGGTACGAGCGATGCTGTCGCGATTTGGCCGTCTGGCTGTACCGAATTTGCATGTTTTGGCGTATCAGGAAATACCTGACAACAAGCAAGTTACCATCGTTGCCACAGTAGGCCCCAACGGCTGAGGTAGTGGGTTATGCAAGTTAAGCGTTTTTTCGCCGCCGATATGCGTCAGGCCATGAAGCTGGTTCGAGATGAGCTGGGGGCTGAAGCCGCCATCATCGGCAACCGACGGATTGCTGGCGGTGTCGAGCTGACGGCTGCGCTGGACTACAAGCTGTCCGCCCTGGCGCCGCGGGTTCCGAATGTGGAGCTCGAAGATGAACTGCGCAAGACCCAGTCGCGCATCGTCACTGCCCAGGCCGAGCTTAGTAGCCGTAGCGAAAGCGAAGAGGGTAACCGCCAGTTGTTTGCCGGCTTGCCGCTGACCGCGTCCGAGCCGTTGGTCGAACCGCAGGTCGATGAGCCAGTCGCGCCGGTTGCAGCCGCTGCTGCGCCGGTTGACCCACGCCTGTTCGACGCCATGCGTTCGGAGCTCACTGGCCTGCGTGAGCTGCTTGAAGTTCAGCTCGGCTCGCTGGCCTGGAGCCAGTTGCAGGGCAACCAACCACAACAGGCCAATCTCTGGCGTCGCCTGCAGCGTATCGGTCTGTCCGGGCCGCTGGCGCGTGAGCTGCTGGATCAGATCAGCAGCATCGATGAGCCGCGCCGCGCCTGGCGCATGTTGCTGGCGCACCTGGCACGCCGTATCGATGTGCCCGAAATCGAACCGATCGAAGAAGGTGGTGTGATTGCCATGGTCGGGCCGGCCGGAATGGGCAAGACCACTACACTGGCCAAATTGGCAGCGCGCTATGTGCTCAAGTACGGCGCGCAGAACCTGGCCCTGGTGAGCATGGACAGTTTTCGAATTGGCGCCCAGGAGCAGCTCAAGACATTGGGTCGCATCCTCAACGTGTCAGTGACCCACGTCGATCCGGGGCAGTCCCTGGCCCAGGCGCTTGAGCCACTGCTGCGCAAGCGCGTGGTGCTGATCGATACCGCAGGCCTGCAAGCCAGTGATCCTGCCTTGCGCATGCAACTGGAAACGCTTGCCGGGCGCGGTATTGCGTCAAAAAATTATCTGGTGTTGGCAACGACCAGCCAGAAGCAGGTGCTGACTGCCGCTTATCACAGCTACAAGCGCTGTGGGCTGGCAGGCTGCATCCTGACCAAGCTTGATGAAACAGCCAGCCTCGGGGAAGTTCTGAGCCTGGCCATCAGTCATGAATTGCCAGTGGCCTATCTAACCGATGGTCCACGCATTCCTGACGATCTGCACCTGCCGCGCAGACACCAGTTGGTCAGCCGCGCGGTGAGTGTGCAGATGCAGGAGGAGCCCAGCGAAGAGGCGATGGCCGATATGTTCGCTGATCTCTACCACAGCCCCGGCAAGCGTGTTGGCTGAGGTGATTGTGAAGACGTTGCAAAGTATCTGCATTGATGGACTGCCAGGCATTTTTCAGGTGTTGAAAGCGCAGCCGGTCATGTGGCCTCAGTCTAAGCAAGACAAGGTAATGAACAAACATGGGTAGCATGCATCCCGTACAGGTGATCGCCGTAACTGGCGGCAAAGGTGGCGTCGGCAAGACTAACGTGTCAGTGAACCTTTCATTGGCATTGGCAGAGCTTGGCCGTCGGGTCATGCTGCTCGATGCCGACCTCGGCCTGGCCAACGTCGACGTATTGCTCGGCCTTGCGCCCAAGCGCACTTTGGCCGATGTGATCGAAGGTCGTTGTGAGCTGCGCGATGTGCTGTTGCAAGGGCCGGGGGGCGTGCGCATTGTGCCGGCCGCTTCCGGCACGCAGAGCATGGTGCACCTGGCGCCTGCCCAGCACGCAGGCCTGATCCAGGCATTCAGCGAGATCGGCGACAATCTCGATGTACTGGTGATCGATACCGCTGCGGGTATTGGTGACTCGGTAGTCAGTTTCGTGCGCGCGGCGCAAGAAGTGTTGCTGGTGGTGTGCGACGAGCCCACTTCCATCACCGACGCCTATGCCTTGATCAAATTGCTCAACCGCGATTACGGCATGAATCGCTTCCGCGTCCTGGCCAACATGGCACAAAGCCCTCAAGAGGGCCGCAACCTGTTCGCCAAGTTGACCAAGGTCACAGATCGCTTCCTTGACGTAGCCCTACAATACGTCGGCGCGGTGCCTTACGACGAGTGCGTGCGCAAGGCTGTGCAGAAGCAGCGAGCGGTCTATGAAGCCTTCCCGCGTTCCAAGTGCGCGCTGGCATTCAAGGCCATTGCTCAGAAGGTCGATACCTGGCCGCTGCCGGCAAACCCGCGTGGACACCTGGAGTTTTTTGTCGAGCGCCTGGTGCAACCGACGAGTGCGGGACCTGTGCTATGAACGCCAGCGGTTATCGGATGTACAGCAAGGCTTCTCGCGATGGACAGTACGAGTTGATCGAGCGCTATGCGCCGCTGGTCAAGCGTATCGCCTATCACTTGCTGGCACGTTTGCCAGCCAGTGTGCAGGTGGAGGATTTGATCCAGGCCGGCATGATCGGCCTGCTTGAAGTCTCCAACAAGTACGACGCGAGCAAGGGTGCCAGTTTCGAGACCTACGCCGGTATCCGTATCCGCGGGGCAATGCTTGACGAAGTACGTAAAGGTGATTGGGCGCCGCGCTCGGTCCACCGCAATACCCGCATGGTCAGTGACGCGATACGTGCAATTGAAGCAAAAACCGGCCGTGACGCTAAAGATCACGAGGTTGCTGCCGAACTTCAATTGAGTCTCGATGATTATTACGGGATTTTGAATGACACCCTGGGCAGTCGCCTGTTCAGTTTCGACGACCTGTTGCAGGACGGCGAACATGAAGGCCTGCACGAGGACGGCGCCACCGCCCAGCTCGAGCCTTCGCGCGATCTGGAAGACGAGCGCTTCCAGGCAGCCTTGGCCGACGCGATCGCCAATCTGCCGGAACGCGAGCGTCTGGTGCTGGCGCTGTACTACGACGAGGAACTGAACCTCAAGGAAATCGGTGAGGTCCTGGGTGTCAGTGAGTCGCGCGTCAGCCAGTTGCACAGCCAGTGTGCGGCGCGTTTGCGTAGTCGCCTGGGAGAATGGCGGGCGCGTTGAACGCAGGTTCAATGCAGTCGTGAAACGAAGTACCCGAATTGATTGAATGCGCGTTCAGCGCTGAGCGCGTTAAAGACTGCTTGGAGGTCTAATTGAACAAAGACATGAAAATCCTCATCGTCGACGACTTTTCGACGATGCGGCGGATCATCAAGAACCTGTTGCGTGACCTGGGCTTTACCAACACCCAGGAAGCCGACGACGGCAACACGGCGCTGCCGATGCTCGAAAGCGGTCACTTCGATTTTCTCGTAACCGACTGGAACATGCCTGGCATGTCCGGCATCGACCTGCTGCGCAAAGTGCGCGCCGATGAGCGTCTCAAGCACCTGCCGGTGCTGATGGTCACCGCCGAAGCCAAGCGCGAGCAGATCATCGAAGCGGCACAGGCCGGCGTCAACGGTTATGTGGTCAAGCCGTTCACTGCCCAGGTGCTGAAAGAAAAGATCGAGAAGATCTTCGAGCGCGTCAATAGCTGAGACACGCCACGGGGGCGCTATGGAGCAAACACAATCATCGTTGGACGGCTTTGAGTCGACACTCAAAAAGCACGCCCACGAACTGGTCGACAGCCTCGAACGAGGGAAATTTGGCGACGCGGTGCAACTCATCCATCAGCTGAACCAGACCCGTGACCTCGGCTTGTACCAGGAAGTGGGCAAGCTCACTCGTGAGTTGCACAGCGCGATCGTCAGTTTCCAGATCGATCCGCACATGCCTCAGGCCGAGGAAGTTTCGCAGATTACCGATGCCACCGAGCGCTTGTCCTATGTGGTCAAGCTGACCGAGGGTGCCGCGAATCGCACCATGGACCTGGTCGAGGAGAGCACCCCGGTACTGCACGAACTCAGTGATGAAGCACGTGACCTGCGTGCCGATTGGCAGCGCTTCTTGCGCCGCGAAGTGGCTGCGCCGGAGTTTCGCGAGCTGATGCACCGCGTCGATCGGTTTCTGGAGCGCAGCGAGGAAGGCAGTCGCAAGGTCGCCGGCCACCTCAACGATATTTTGCTGGCTCAGGACTATCAGGACCTGACCGGTCAGGTGATCAAACGTGTTACGGCACTGGTCACCGAAGTAGAAAGCAATCTGCTCAAGCTCGTGCTGATGGCCAGTCAGGTCGACCGTTTTGCCGGTATCGAACATGACCACCAGCAGTTGCGTGCTGAAAAAGATCAAGAAAAACATCCGACTCGGGGTGAAGGTCCGCAGATTCATGCCGATAAGCGTGAAGACGTTGTGTCCGGTCAGGACGATGTCGACGATCTGCTGTCCAGTCTGGGTTTTTAGGGAGCACGTTTAATGAGCTTCGGCGCCGATGAAGAAATCCTCCAGGATTTTCTGGTAGAAGCCGGCGAGATTCTTGAGCAACTGTCCGAGCAATTGGTCGAGCTGGAAAGCCGTCCCGATGATGCCGACCTGCTCAATGCAATCTTTCGCGGTTTTCACACTGTAAAAGGGGGCGCCGGCTTCCTCCAGCTCAACGAGCTGGTGGAGTGCTGCCACATCGCCGAAAACGTCTTCGACATCCTGCGCAAGGGTGAGCGACGCGTCGATTCCGAGCTGATGGACGTGGTCCTGGAAGCGCTGGATACGGTCAACCGCATGTTCGGCCAGGTGCGTGAACGCAGTGATGTCACTGCCGCTACACCTGAGTTGTTGGCGGCACTGGCTCGCCTGGCCGAGCCTGCAGGGGCCGAGCCGGTAGCGGAGCCCGAGCCGGCACCGGTGCTTGAGCAAGCGCCTGAGCCCGTGGCCGAAGCAGACATCACCGATACCGAATTCGAGCAACTGCTTGATTCGCTTAATGCCGTCAAGGCTGAGGCACAAGCGCAAGAACAGGCACCTGTCGCAGCCAGCGACGAGATTACCGACGCCGAGTTCGAATCGCTGCTCGACCAGTTGCATGGCAAGGGGCAGTTCGCACCCGACAGCGTCAGCACGTCTGCACCTGTGGAGCCATCGGCCCAGGGTGCAAGCGATGAAATCACCGATGACGAGTTCGAAGCGCTGCTTGACCAGTTGCATGGCAAGGGCAGCTTTGCCGTCGAGGCCCTGACCGCCACGTCTGCACCGGCACCGCAAGCAGATGCGGCAGCAGCCGGCGATCATATTTCCGAGCATGAGTTCGAAGCCCTGCTCGATGAGTTGCATGGCAAAGGCAAGTTTGCACCCGACAGCGTTGCGACCGCCGCTGCTCCCGCTGCCGCCGTGGCCGCCAAACCTGCAACCGCTCCAGCCCAGGCGCCTGCGCCGGCACCGGTAGCCAAAGCTGCTGCCGCACCGGCCAAGGCCGCGGCACCTGCGTCTGCACGTCAAGCTGCACCGGCTGCAGAGAAACACCCCGCCAGCGAGACGGAAACAACCGTACGCGTCGATACCGCACGCCTGGACGAGATCATGAACATGGTCGGCGAACTGGTGCTGGTACGTAATCGGCTGGTACGCCTGGGCCTGAACAGTGGTGATGAAGCCATGTCCAAGGCGGTGTCGAACCTGGACGTGGTGACGGCCGACCTGCAGACCGCCGTCATGAAGACGCGCATGCAGCCGATCAAGAAAGTCTTCGGGCGTTTCCCACGCCTGGTTCGCGACCTTGCCCGGCAGTTGAAGAAAGAAATCAACCTGGAGTTGGTTGGCGAAGAAACCGACCTCGACAAGAACCTTGTCGAGGCCCTGGCCGACCCGTTGGTGCACTTGGTGCGCAACGCCGTGGACCACGGCGTCGAAACGCCCGAAGAACGCGAAGCGGCGGGCAAGTCCCGCGGTGGCAAGGTGGTGCTCTCGGCCGAGCAGGAAGGCGATCACATCCTGCTGTCGATCTCCGATGATGGCAAGGGTATGGATGCCAATGTCCTGCGCGCCATTGCGGTAAAACGCGGCGTGATGGACAAGGATGCCGCCGACCGCCTGAGCGACACCGAATGCTACAACCTGATTTTCGCCCCGGGCTTCTCGACCAAGACCGAGATCTCCGACGTGTCGGGGCGCGGCGTGGGCATGGACGTGGTGAAAACCAAGATCGCTCAGCTCAATGGCTCGATCAACATCTACTCGACCAAGGGCCTGGGCTCGAAGATCGTCATCAAGGTGCCGCTGACCCTGGCGATCATGCCGACCCTGATGGTCATGCTCGGCAATCAGGCGTTTGCCTTCCCGCTGGTCAACGTCAACGAGATTTTCCACCTCGACTTGTCACGCACCAACGTGGTCGATGGACAGGAAGTGGTCATTGTTCGTGACAAAGCCTTGCCGCTGTTCTACCTCAAGCGCTGGCTGGTCAGTTCCGCCGCTCATGAAGAGCAACGCGAAGGGCACGTGGTGATCCTTTCGGTAGGCACTCAGCGAATCGGCTTTGTCGTCGATCAGCTCGTGGGCCAGGAAGAAGTGGTCATCAAACCGCTGGGCAAGATGCTCCAGGGTACGCCAGGCATGTCGGGCGCCACCATTACCGGTGACGGGCGCATTGCGCTGATCCTCGACGTTCCGAGCATGCTCAAGCGTTACGCCGCCCGGCGTATTTGATTCTGGTGGCGCGGCCTGCACGCCGCGCCACCTAATGGAGTGTTTATGGCAGTCAAGGTCCTGGTGGTGGATGATTCCGGTTTCTTCCGCCGCCGAGTCTCGGAAATTCTTTCAGCGGACCCGACTATCCAGGTCGTCGGTACCGCGACCAACGGCAAAGAAGCGATCGACCAGGCGCTGTCGCTCAAGCCCGATGTCATCACCATGGACTACGAAATGCCCATGATGGATGGCATCACCGCTGTGCGTCACATCATGCAGCGTTGCCCAACTCCGGTATTGATGTTCTCTTCCCTGACCCACGAAGGCGCGCGAGTGACCCTCGACGCCCTGGATGCCGGTGCGGTCGATTATCTACCGAAGAACTTCGAAGACATCTCGCGCAACCCGGAGAAGGTCAAGCAAATGCTGTGCGAAAAGGTCCATACCCTTTCTCGCAGCAATCGCAGGCTGGGCAGCTACGCCAGTCCTGCGCCAGCCCCGCTGCCAGCCGCTCACAGCCAGCCTGTCAGCAGCCTGGGGGCAAGCCCGGCATCGCGTCCTGCGCCAGCGGCCCGCGCGCCGGCAGCGCCTGCTGCGCCTGCGCCAAAGCGCAAGCCGTACAAATTGGTTGCCATTGGTACCTCCACGGGTGGGCCGGTGGCGTTGCAGCGGGTGCTGACGCAGTTGCCCGGCAACTTCCCGGCACCGATCGTGCTGGTGCAACACATGCCTGCAGCCTTTACCAAGGCGTTTGCCGAACGCCTGGACAAACTGTGCAAGATCAGTGTCAAGGAAGCAGAAGATGGCGACATCCTGCGCCCTGGCCTGGCGCTGCTGGCGCCGGGTGGCAAGCAGATGATGGTCGATGCTCGCGGCGCAGTGAAAATCCTGCCGGGCGATGAGCGCCTCAACTACAAACCCTGTGTCGATATCACCTTCGGTTCAGCAGCCAAGTCGTATGGCGACAAAGTGCTGTCGGTCGTGCTTACTGGCATGGGCGCCGATGGCCGTGAGGGGGCACGCTTACTCAAGCAATGCGGCAGCACCGTGTGGGCTCAGGATGAAGCCAGTTGCGTGATTTATGGTATGCCCATGGCCATCGTCAAGGCCAACCTGGCTGATGCCGTCTACAGCCTGGACGAGATTGGCAGGCACCTGGTCGAGGCCTGCGTCTGATGGATGTCTTGAGCCTGATCGGGATCATTCTGGCATTCGTTGCGATCATTGGTGGCAACTACCTGGAAGGCGGTCATCTGTCGGCACTGATCAACGGTCCTGCGGCCCTGATCGTGCTTGGCGGTACGTTGGCTGCGGCATTGCTGCAATCGCCCATGAGCGCGTTCAAACGTGCGTTACAGATTGTGCGCTGGATTCTCTTCCCGCCGCGCGTGGACCTGGCCGGTGGCATTGACCGGGTCGTCAACTGGAGCCTGACTGCGCGCAAGGAGGGGCTGCTGGGCCTGGAAGGCGTGGCCGACGCGGAGCCCGACCCCTATGCGCGCAAAGGCTTGCAATTGCTCGTCGATGGCGCCGAGCCCGAAGCTATTCGCAGCGTCCTGGAGGTGGATTTCTATACCCAGGAGAGCCGTGATATCCAGGCGGCGAAGGTATTCGAGTGCATGGGCGGCTATGCGCCAACCATCGGTATCATCGGTGCGGTGATGGGGCTGATTCATGTCATGGGCAATCTGGCCGATCCTTCGCAGTTGGGCAACGGGATTGCCGTGGCGTTCGTTGCCACCATCTACGGTGTGGCGAGCGCCAACCTGATTCTGTTGCCGATTGCCAACAAGCTCAAGGCTTTGGCCCTGCGCCAGTCGCGCTACCGGGAAATGCTCCTCGAAGGTTTGCTGTCGATTGCCGAAGGTGAAAACCCACGCTCGATCGAGCTGAAGCTTCAGGGCTTCATGGAGTAATACATGGCGCGCCGTCGACAAACTGAGGAACATGAAAATCACGAACGCTGGCTGGTGTCCTACGCCGATTTCATTACCTTGCTGTTCGCGTTTTTCGTGGTCATGTATTCAATTTCCTCGATCAACGAGGGTAAGTACAAGATCCTCTCCCAGGCGCTGATCGGGGTGTTCAACGACCCGGACAAAAGCATGCGGCCGATCCCCATCGGCGAGGAGCGGCCGCTGTCGGTGAGGCCCGCAGAGCCCTTGATCAAGGACAGTGAGCAGGTCGATGCCGGGCTTGCCCAAGCCAGTAGCGATCCGCTGAAAACCATCACCGATGATGTGCGCGATGCCTTTGGCGATCTGATCAAGTCCGACCAGATGACGGTGCGCGGCAATGAGCTTTGGGTCGAGATCGAACTCAACTCCGCCTTGCTGTTCGGCAGCGGCGATGCCATGCCCAGCGACGTTGCCTTCAGCATCATCGAGAAGGTGGCGAACATCCTCAAGCCGTTCGCCAACCCGGTGCATGTCGAAGGCTTCACCGATGATCTGCCGATCCGCACCGCACAGTACCCCACCAACTGGGAGCTGTCGTCGGCACGTGCTGCCAGCATTGTCCGCTTGCTGGCGATGGAAGGGGTCAACCCTGCGCGCATGGCCTCGGTGGGTTATGGCGAGTTCCAGCCTATAGCAGGCAACGACACCGCCGAGGGGCGCGCGCGTAATCGTCGGGTGGTGTTGGTTATTTCGCGCAACCTTGAAGTGCGCCGCAGCCTGACCGGCACTGGCAGCGCCAATGCAACACCGGATGCAGCAATGAAGCGGGCTGGCACACAAACTGCACCGCCAGCGGTATCACCGACGGCGGGGGGCAATCGCGTCAATCCACCGTCACCGACCCTATAACCATTCCCGGTCAGGCCTTTTGCCGGTCGGGAGGAAGCAACGCAATGAGAGTCTGGGCAGTAGCCAATCAAAAAGGTGGCGTCGGTAAGACCACCACGTCCATCGCCCTTGCCGGCTTGCTGGCCGAGGCGGGCAAGCGCGTGGTTGTAGTCGACCTTGATCCACACGGGTCCATGACCAGCTACTTCGGACACAACCCGGACCTGCTGGAGCACAGTTGCTACGACCTGTTCCTGCACAAGGGCACGGTCCCGGAGGGCCTGCCAGGTCAATTGCTGCTGCCGACCAGTGACGAGAAAATATCGCTGCTGCCTTCGAGCACTGCGCTGGCTGTACTTGAGCGTCAGTCGCCAGGGCAGAGCGGCCTGGGCCTAGTGATCGCCAAGTCTCTGGCGCAGTTATGGCAGGATTTCGACTACGCCATCATCGACAGCCCACCGCTGCTCGGGGTGCTGATGGTCAACGCGCTGGCAGCCAGCCAGCAGTTGGTGATCCCGGTTCAAACCGAGTACCTGGCGGTCAAGGGCCTGGAGCGTATGGTCAGTACCCTGGCCATGGTCAATCGCTCACGCAAGCAGGCCTTGCCCTATCACATCATTCCAACGCTGTTCGACCGGCGCACCCAGGCCTCGATGGGCACCTTGCGTGTGCTGCGCGATGCCTATCCACAGAACATCTGGCAAGGGTATATCCCGGTCGATACGCGCCTGCGTGATGCCAGCCGGGCAGGGCTCACGCCGTCGCAGTTCGATGGCAAGAGCCGCGGCGTGGTGGCTTACCGCGCCCTGCTCAAACATTTGTTGACGCATAACGTCGCCCAGCAGGTGGCCTGATGAATCGTCCGCAAAAACTTGCTACTGGCCCACAACTGGCGCTGCAGTCCTACCTCGATGGCTTGCTCCACGAAGCCACCGAAGTGCTCGAGTCATTGGAACCTTCGGTGGCGAACGATGATTTCGAGCTGGCCGTGCGTGAAGAGCAGGCACGTGACGCACTGGTCGCGCAGCGGCCCAAGCCGGTAGCGGTGCAATTGGCGCCGTTGCCATACGCCGATCCTGCTGACGTGCTCCTGCCGACGGTGATGCCAGCAGTAGCACCAGCACCTGTGATCAAACCTGAACCGCTGGAAGCTGCGTGTGAGCAGCTTGCCCCGGTCGAGCCGCTGGTTGAGGTCCATCTGCCTCCAGCGTCTGATCAACCCGTGCCGCCAGCAAGCGTTGACGGGCGTCCGGCGTGGGCAGCCGAGCCGTTCGAATGCCTGTTATTCGACGTGGCCGGGTTGACCCTTGCAGTGCCATTGGTGTGCCTGGGCTCGATCTATTCGCTGGCCGGTCATGAGCTGACGCCGTTGTTTGGCCAGCCCGACTGGTTTCTCGGCATTCTGCCGAGCCAGAGTGGCAACCTCAAAGTGCTGGACACCGCTCGCTGGGTCATGCCGGATCGCTACCGCGAGGACTTTCGTCAGGGCCTGCAGTATGTGATTTCGGTCCAGGGCTATGAGTGGGGATTGGCTGTGCATCAGGTCAGCCGCTCGCTGCGCCTTGACCCCAACGAGATCAAATGGCGAAGCCAGCGCGGCCAGCGACCCTGGTTGGCTGGAACCGTAATCGAACATATGTGTGCACTGCTGGATGTTGCTGAACTGGCCGAGCTGATCGCCAGTGGCGCCGTCAAGCAGATGCACGCCGCGCATAAATAATTGGTCGCGCCTGCGACCGCACTGAGCACACCGTCGATGGCGGATTTTGAGGGATAGGGGAATGAAAAAATCGTCTGCACAAGGTTCCGAAGATCCGATCCTGCAGTGGGTGACCTTCAAGCTGGACAACGAGTCCTACGGCATCAATGTCATGCAGGTGCAGGAGGTTCTGCGCTACACCGAGATCGCCCCGGTCCCGGGCGCTCCAAGTTATGTGCTGGGCATTATCAACCTGCGCGGCAACGTGGTCACGGTGATCGATACCCGTCAGCGCTTCGGCCTGATGTCGAGCGAGATCACCGACAATAGCCGCATCGTGATCATCGAGGCCGACAAGCAAGTGGTCGGTATTCTGGTCGACAGCGTTGCCGAAGTGGTTTACCTGCGTCAGTCGGAAATCGAAACCGCGCCGAATGTTGGTAACGAGGAATCGGCCAAGTTCATTCAGGGTGTGTGCAACAAGAACAACGAACTGCTGATCCTGGTCGAGCTGGACAAGATGATGACCGAGGAAGAGTGGTCCGAGCTGGAGAACATCTGAGTTGATCCTTGAGGCTGCAGTCATATTTCTGGCGCTACTCTGGGCGCTCAGCCTGTGGTTCTTCCTGAGCTACAGCAAGCGCCAGCGTGAGCTGGCAGCCCAGCAGGCACAGGGTGATGCGTTGCGTGACCAGCGCATCAAGGACCTGGCCAAGCGCCTGGACGATTACCAGAACGGCAGCGTGCGCATGGGTGAAGCGTTGCATGAGCTGCGCGCAACCGTCGCGCCCTTGCCAGACAAACTTCTGCAACTGGAGCAGCGTGACCCCAATAGCCTGTCCTTCGCGCAAGCTGCGCGCTTGGTGGGAATGGGGGCCAGTGTCGATGAGCTGACGCAGTCCTGCGGCTTGACTCAGGCCGAGGCGGAGTTGATGAGCAAGGTGCATCGCAGCGAGTGAGGAAAAAGGCGACCTACACAGGTCGCCTTTTTTATCGCTCAGGTATGTGCCCACGAATGCTGGCCACCCACTTTGGCGAAACGGTCCAGAGGCAGTAGTTGATTTTCGGCCAGTTTCCAGGCCTCCAGGTCCATGTACAACCAGCTTTTGGTGCGCGGTATCATGTACAGATTCCGAAACTGGCGTAGTCGACCCAGGTCCGGCAGCAGGCGATCGACCATGTCGGTCAGCATGCCCGGGCCGGTCAGCCAGCTCAAACGATGGGCGTATTCGGCAAAGCCCTTCGGGTCGTCAACCGGGTTCGGTTTATGGTGGTAGAAATCCATTTTGCTCTGGTAGCGCCCATGCATTTCATCGCAGATGGCGAGTAACGTGGGGTTGCCGGGATGGCTGCCGATCATGCTGTTGTTGAACAGTTGGTTCATGCCAAGTCGTTCATTGGACATGGGTGGGTGTAACAGTAATCCCGTCTTGGTTGTGGTCAGCGCCACCTCGTCTATGGCCTCGGTCAAGCAAGCGGGCTGCGAACCTGCACAAGCCGGATCGGCTGCGCCAGCTTCGAGCAACAGGTCGTCGACGTCCATGTACAGGCCACCCTCGTGATGCAACATCGAAAAACGCAGGACGTCTGAAGCAGAGGCGTAGTTGCTGGCTACCCCACCATTGCCATCGAGCGCCGCCTGATACTGGTCGAAATTCTTACTTTGTTCGAAAGCACTGAAAAACGGCTGCTCCTCCAACGGCAGCACGGTCAGGCCTGGTACCTGGGCGCTTAGCTGACGTACATTTTCGGCGTAGGCGCTCGGGTTTAACTTGGACAGGTATAGACGGTATTGATATGCGCTGTTTTTCAACCGATCCACGTTTTGCGCAAGATTGGCCAGCAGCTCGGAATTGATCACTTTGTCACCCACCCACAGCGAGGTGATGGTTTTTGGAATCGGACGGATGTCTTGTGTAAGTACCGGAAGTTGCGCCGGTAATGGCATATCAATGCCCAGGGCGCGGAGGGTGGCGGTGCGCATCTGATTGGTCACTGCACGTGTTTGCGGATTCGCACATTGCAACGTGTGGCTTTCGGTATTGACGGTGAAGTAGGACGGTTGCACCTCATTCTCGGTTGTTGCATCGAGAAACAAGTCGAACTCCATGTCATAAACTAGCTCCAGATTTATTCCATACCCGGGTTGTGGCTCGTAAACCCCGCTTAGCCTGTCGAGGCTACGGCTGTATCGGGGGCGCCTTTTCACTGCATTGGCGACCGCGATATCACTATTTTCCAACGGCAGGATGCGGTTGGGGGAATGGAAGTAAGGAGCGATATCCAATTGTGGCAGGCGCGGTGGATCAATGGGGCCTAGCGGATAGCCCCATTGTTCGTTGATGCGCAGCGGTGGAACGAAGCCTTCGCTTTGAACGTGGAACAATGCTCCACGTTTGGCCAGTCCTTCCACGGCCAGAGGCGTAGCGTTGAACAGGCCGTAGATGACATTGCCAACGCCATCGGTCTGTTCGTCTGCGTTTTTGCCATTGATCGTCTGGTCCAGACCCAGGCCCATTTGCGCAATACCGCCTAGCGCAAGCAGTACCCCCAGTTCTGGCATTACGAAGGCCAGCGGCGTCAGCAGGTTGAGCGTCGAGGTGAGGTATCCGCGCCATCTGGCCTTGGTCACTTCGCTGTTGCTGGTGATGATGAAATCGGCATCGGCATAGCTCCGCGCACGCTGGCGCTCTGCCAGGGCCTGGAATACATCGCCGGTGAGTTTCGGGTTGTATTTCCTGGGCCGGTAATTGACATAGTCGCGCGGCGCCCAGCGCCCATCGGTGGTGAAGCCAGGGCGTTCAGGTGGCAGGCGGTGCACAGCAGGGTATTCGCCCAGCCCTGCCAGGGCGGTATCAAGGCCGCTGAAATCCAACCCGTCAGGGCCATCGGCCATGTTGAAGTGTTGTTTCAGTGCCTGGCGTTTGCGGGGGTCCTGGCATTGCTGTCCAAACCAATCTTTGAGCTGCGCTTGGCTGGCGAATTCGAGCAAGGGCGAGCTGTTGCCAGGCATGTACAGCACGGTCAGATCGCTACTGGCGTCGTTGATGTACAACAGGTCCGTGGCTGCATAGCCATAGACGCTCAGGGTGCTCAGACGCAGCTTGCGATCGCGCGGGGCCAGTCCTGCCGTGCGCCAGACAAGCTTCCTGGCCGCGTCACTCAATGTGCCCTCGACAACCTGCTTGTTGCAGGCGGCCACAAAGTTGAGTTTGGCCGACACACGATGGCCTTCCAGATGATCGCGCCAATAGCTATCCAAGGTGGCTTTGTAATGTTTTTGAAAGTCCAGCGTTTCGATGAACAGCTGGAAACCTTCGGCCGGAAACTGCACGTGTGTCGAAGCGTCATAGCGCGCGGGTTCAGTACGCCTGAACAGCCCATTGAACACTTGGAAAGAGGCGCCGTAGTGATTCAGTCCCGGGTCGGACAGACGCTCGACGATCCTGGCCGAACCATTCGGAAATGCGCCTGCCCAGGGTGTTGAAAACAGCGTGCCGAACACGTCGTTATTGGATTCACCTTGCCAGTTGGACAGCACTGCTTGAGTCAGGCTCATGCGCTGGGTGATGACGGCTCGATATCCGTTTGGGCCATCAGGTTGGTAGTGCAGAGTTACGATATCGACCTGATCGGCGTCGAGCGTCAGGTTATTGCCAACCAGCCAGCGCTGAATGGCGCGCGCGGCTTCGCGGTCCGGCCGAGGAACGTGTGCCAGGTGGTCGCGGATGTATTGAACGCCAGCGGAGTTGATGCAGGTTGTGGGCATGTCGGTCACCTTCATGTGCGGGACCTACAGCCTCACCCCCGGTATGGGGCTCAAGGTGTTAAATAGTGCTATTGCTCTGGCGGGCTCAATCGCGGCTGGGAGATATCCCGTTCCGACGCGGGGCTGGCGTTGAAGCCCTCCGGCACTTTGCCGCGAAGCTGCCAGGCAAAGGCGATGATTTCGGCGATGGTCAGATACAGTGCTTCCGGAATTTGCTCACCTAATTCCATGCGCGCGAGCAAGCGCACCAACTCGGCATTTTCATAGATGGGAACCTCGTGCTTGCGCGCGATTGCCAGAATCGCCTCGGCCAGTTCGTCATCGCCTTTGGCGGTCAATGTCGGCGCTTGTTGGCCGTCGTAGTTCAGGGCAATGGCCTGGCGCGGATTCTGATTATTCATGCTGTTTCGTCTACCCAGCGTTGCTCCAGGCGCGTACGCGGTCCCTGTGGTGGTGTTCCCTGATGGCAATGCAGCTCGCCGACGCTCAGGCCGCGCGCAAGCAAGCGTTCGCGCAGGCTGCCAAGCTGACTCTCAATCAGTCGAGCGGTATTTGGCAGTTCTGCCCACAGCTGGCTTGAAAGGCTGCCTTGGCTTATCTGCGCTTGAACCTGCAAGGGGCCCAGCGGATGTAAATCGAATGACAATTCCACGCGCCAGAGCATTTCCAGCGGATCGCGGAGTTCACGCTCCGGATCGCTTTGCTGCTCGGGGGTTTCTTCGCGCTGTAATTTCATTTGCACGGGCATGAAGTCTTGCCCGGTGCGTAGCGGAATCTCTAACTGCCAAGTGGTTTGCAGGTTGCCATCGGCGGTGGTGCCGGTCTGCTCCAGGCTTGTCAACTGATGACTCTGCAGCCTGGAGATGGCGGAGGCTGCCAGGCGCAACAAATGTTCCAGGTCTGCTTCACCCTCCTGGCTCTTGAGTAATCGCGAGGGTAGGGGAAAGCCGCCAGGATGTGGGCGGGGGCTGACCTGACCGAGCATGCCGAGGGCAGTACGCACCATGCCAGGCATTACCTGGGCAAGGGTGCTGGCTGCAACGCCTGGGTTGAACGGCATGTTCCCCGGCGAACCCGGCAGCAATTGGGCTACCAGGCGTACCACCTGAGCCTTGAGATCGGGGGCAAGGTTGGAAGGCAGGCCAGCCAGCAACTTGGCCTCGAGGAAAACGCCGCTGTTGTTTATGGCCTGCGCCACGCCTTTGGGGTCGCTAAGTTGGCGTACGTCAGGCAGGCTGGCCAGCAGCTTGTCCACCGTGGCGCGCAGTTCTTCGGGCGCTTCAGTGCTTTGGCGTAGCTGCTGCAGCGCGCCAAGCAAACCTTGCAGCGACGCCTGGCGCGTTTGCTGGGTACTTAGCTGCTGCGAGATTGCCAGTTGGTCCTTGCGCCCGCTCAACGGGATGAAACTCAACGATTGGTTGCCATCGACCCTAGCACTGAGCAGGCTGCCTACCGCCAATGGACGAGGGCTGTCGATGGTCAAGGTGGCGCCGGCCTGGGGGCCGCTGAGCAAGGTTACCAACGAGCGGAACTGCGTCAGTTGCCCGTTGGCCGTGGGAAGCGCCTGACTGGTCAGGACTTTGCCTTGAAGCAGCGTGCCAACAGGCAGTTCCCGGGTGTCGATGCGGGTCAGGCTGGCGATGCTGTTGGCGAGCGCTTGCTGCACGGTAATGGTCAGGTTCGATGCGCTGCTTTGGCTTACCGCCAACAGGCTGCCTTGGGCCAGTGGTTGATTGCTGCTGGTCTGGACGTTGATTTGCTTGCCGTTGTCTTGAGTCAACTTGAGCAACATCTGGAAGTCCTGGCCGACCTGACGCAACGCCAGTACTTCGGCCTTGGCGGTTTCGCCCGGGGCAAGCAGGGCTTGTTGCGGTTGCAACAGGCGTAGTAGTTCGCCGGTCATTGCCGGGCGCAACTGGGTGGACGCTGGAATCTGCGTGCCAAGGTTGTTGATTTCGCCTGTCATCAGCTCGCAACCTATTGAAATAGCCCTCTTTGCAGTAGGACATCGCATGTATAATGCCGCCCGATCTTTCGCGATCCGAGCGGCCGGGCTGTATCTCCACTGCCAGTATAACGGCAGGGCCGGGACCGACTTGAGACAGGCATCCCTAGCATAAGGCGAAACTGTGACCCCTCATCTCCAAGCCGTGGGCCTGGCCTGCGAGCGCGACTGGCGAATGCTGTTCGAAAACCTCGAAGTGCACCTGAGCGCAGGCGACATGCTGCAGATCAGCGGCCCTAATGGCAGCGGCAAAACCAGCCTGTTGCGCCTGCTGGCCGGGCTCATGAGCCCCACTGCCGGAGAGATTCGCCTCGACGGCAAGCCTCTGGCCGAACAACGCAGCGAACTGGCGCGGATTCTGATCTGGATTGGTCACGCAGCAGGGATCAAGGATCTGCTCAGCCCGGAAGAAAATCTTGCCTGGCTCTGCGCCCTGCACACGCCTGCCGAGCCTGCGGCCATCTGGAAGGCGCTTGAGACCGTCGGCCTGCGCGGCTTTGAAGACGTGCCGTGCCATACCTTGTCGGCGGGTCAGCAGCGTCGTGTGGCCTTGGCGCGTCTGTACCTGAACAGTCCGCCTTTGTGGATTCTCGATGAACCTTTCACTGCCCTCGACAAGCAGGGCGTGGCCCAGCTCGAGGCACACCTGGCCGCCCATTGCGAGCAGGGCGGAATGGTCGTGCTGACCACCCACCACACCCTGGCGCGCAAGCCGTCCGGTTACCGTGAACTCAATTTGGGGCAGTGGGCCGCATGAGTGTCTTCGTCTTGTTGTTGCGCCGTGAAGCGCGACTGTTGTTCCGGCGTCCGGCAGAACTTGCCAACCCCTTGGTATTTTTCTCAATTGTTGTCGCATTGTTTCCATTGGCGGTCGGTCCTGAGACTCAATTGTTGCAAACCTTGTCTCCAGGACTGGTCTGGGTAGCGGCACTTTTGTCGGTTTTACTCTCGCTGGACGGGCTTTTTCGCAGTGATTTCGAGGATGGATCACTGGAGCAGTGGGTCCTTTCGTCGCACCCCCTCCCTCTTCTGGTACTGGCGAAAGTACTGGCACACTGGGCCTTTTCCGGGCTGGCACTGGTATTGTTGGCACCCTTGCTGGCGCTGATGCTAGGTTTGCCTTCGGCGTGCCTGCCGGTCCTGTTGGCATCGTTGTTGCTCGGTACTCCGGTGCTGAGCCTGTTGGGCGCTGTAGGTGCGGCCCTGACAGTCGGTTTGAAACGTGGCGGTTTGCTCCTGGCGCTGCTGATTTTGCCGCTATACATCCCGGTATTGATCCTGGGCAGTGGCGCTTTGCAGGCGGCACTGCAAGCTATGCCGGCGACCGGTTATCTGCTCTGGCTTGGCAGCCTGACCGCCTTGGCAGTAACTCTGGCACCCTTTGCAATAGCCGCTGGCCTGAAGATCAGCGTCGGCGAATAATGAGGTCTGGGCCCCGCCCAGCAAAGACCCTGGATGTACCGTGATGAAAAGCAGCGTAATCAGCTGGACGTGGTTTCATAAACTGGGTTCGCCCAAGTGGTTCTATTCCATCAGCGGCCGCATGCTGCCCTGGCTGGCGGTCGCCGCGATCCTGTTGATCGGCATTGGCGCCATCTGGGGATTGGCTTTTGCCCCTCAGGATTATCAGCAGGGCAACAGCTTTCGCATCATCTACATTCACGTACCGGCTGCCATGCTGGCGCAGTCCTGCTACGTGATGCTTGCGGTGGCCGGTGTGGTCGGGCTGGTATGGAAGATGAAGATTGCCGACGTTGCCTTGCAGTGTGCAGCGCCGATTGGCGCTTGGATGACTGCGGTGGCGCTGGTTACCGGTGCCATCTGGGGCAAGCCGACCTGGGGCAGTTGGTGGGTTTGGGATGCCCGACTGACCTCTATGCTGATTTTGCTGTTCCTGTACTTCGGTCTCATCGCCCTGGGGCATGCCATCACCAATCGTGAAAGCGCGGCCAAGGCCTGTGCGGTCTTGGCGATTGTCGGGGTGATCAATATCCCGATCATCAAGTACTCGGTGGAGTGGTGGAACACCTTGCACCAGGGGGCCACCTTCACCCTTACCGAGAAACCGGCCATGCCAGCCGAGATGTGGCTGCCATTGTTGCTGACGGTGGTGGGTTTCTACTGTTTCTTTGGCGCGGTGCTGTTGCTGCGCATGCGCCTTGAAGTACTCAAGCGCGAGGCGCGCACCAGTTGGGTCAGGGAGGAGGTATTGAACAGCCTGGGTCGGGAGATGGCACGATGAGTTTTGCCTCTTTCAGTGATTTTCTCGCCATGGGCCATCACGGCCTGTACGTCTGGTCGGCCTACGGCATTTGCCTGCTGGTACTGGCCTTGAACGTTGCCATGCCTTTGCAGGCCCGGCGCCGTTACCTGCAAGAAGAGGCGCGTCGCTTGCGCCGGGAGAACAAACAGTGAATCCGCAACGCAAGAAGCGCCTGTTCATCATCCTCGGCCTGCTGGCCGGGGTAGGCATCGCTGTAGGCCTGGCCTTGAGCGCCCTGCAGCAGAACATCAACCTGTTCTACACCCCGACCCAGATCGCCAATGGCGAGGCGCCGCTCGATACCCGCATTCGGGCGGGCGGTATGGTCGAGAAAGGCTCGCTGCAACGTTCGGGCGACTCGCTCGACGTACGCTTTGTAGTGACCGACTTCAGCAAGTCGGTACCGATTACCTACCGCGGCATTCTTCCGGACTTGTTCCGTGAAGGGCAGGGCATTGTTGCCTTGGGCAAACTCAATGCCGAAGGCGTAGTGGTGGCCGACGAAGTGCTGGCCAAGCACGATGAAAAGTACATGCCACCGGAAGTGACCAAGGCGCTGCAGGAAAGCGGCCAGGTTGCCAACGATGCCGGAGCCAAACCATGAACGCGGCGCTGATCATTCCCGAACTCGGCCAACTGGCGATGATTCTGGCCATCTGCTTTGCGTGTGTGCAAGCCACCGTGCCGCTGCTCGGCGCCTGGCGTGGCGACAGCTTGTGGATGAGCCTGGGACGGCCGGCGGCCTGGGGGCAATTCGCTTTCCTGGCGTTTGCCTTTGGCTGTTTGACTCATGCGTTCATGACCGACAACTTCTCGGTTGCCTATGTTGCCAATAACTCCAACAGCGCCTTGCCGTGGTATTTCAAGTTCAGCGCGGTATGGGGGGCTCATGAAGGTTCGCTGCTGCTCTGGGCAATGATCCTCGGTGGCTGGACGTTCGCCGTGTCGATCTTTTCCCGGCAGTTGCCACAGGTCATGCTGGCACGGGTGCTGGCGGTAATGGGCATGATCAGCGTCGGCTTCCTGTCGTTTCTGATTGTCACCTCCAACCCGTTTCAGCGCCTGCTGCCGCAGGTGCCGACAGACGGTGCCGACCTCAACCCACTGCTGCAGGACATTGGCCTGATCGTTCACCCGCCGATGCTGTACATGGGCTATGTAGGTTTCTCAGTCGCCTTCGCCTTTGCCATCGCCGCCTTGCTCGGCGGCCGTCTGGACGCCGCCTGGGCCCGCTGGTCACGACCGTGGACGCTGGTCGCCTGGGCCTTCCTGGGTATTGGTATCACCCTGGGCTCGTGGTGGGCCTATTACGAGCTGGGCTGGGGCGGCTGGTGGTTCTGGGACCCGGTGGAAAACGCCTCGTTCATGCCCTGGCTGGTGGGCACGGCACTGATTCATTCCCTGGCCGTCACTGAAAAGCGTGGGGTGTTCAAAAGCTGGACTGTGTTGCTGGCCATCGCGGCGTTCTCGTTGAGCCTGCTTGGCACCTTCCTGGTTCGTTCCGGTGTTCTGACCTCGGTGCATGCTTTCGCCTCCGACCCGGAGCGCGGCGTGTTCATCTTGATCTTCCTGCTGTTTGTCGTCGGCGGTTCGCTGACGCTGTTCGCCATGCGCGCGCCGGTGGTCAAGAGCCAGGTTGGCTTTGCCTTGTGGTCGCGAGAAACATTGCTGCTGGCCAACAACATTGTGTTGGTTGTCGCGGCGTCGATGATTCTGCTTGGCACGCTGTATCCGTTGATTCTTGATGCGCTCACCGGCGCCAAGCTCTCCGTCGGCCCGCCGTACTTCGATGCGTTGTTCATTCCGCTCATGGCGTTGCTCATGGTGGTCATGGCAATCGGTGTGCTGGTGCGCTGGAAAGACACCCCGAGCAAATGGCTGCTGGGCATGCTGACCCCCGTGCTGATTGGCAGCGCCGTACTGGCGCCGGTTGGTGGCCTGCTGGTCGATGACTTTGATTGGCAAGTACTGACCACCTTCGCCCTGGCGGCGTGGATCGTGCTCGCAGGTGCTCGGGACATCCTCGACAAGACCCGTCACAAAGGGTTGTTCAAGGGACTGCGGGGTCTCAATCGCAGCTATTGGGGCATGCACGTTGCGCATCTGGGCCTGGCGGTTTGTGCGCTGGGTGTGGTGTTGTCGAGCAACAACAGTGCCGAGCGCGACCTGCGCCTGGCGCCGGGCGAGTCGGTTGAGTTGGCGGGTTATCAGTTCGTCTTCGAGGGCGCCAAGCACTTTGAAGGGCCGAACTTCACCTCCGACAAGGGCACCGTGCGGGTGATCGAGGATGGCCGCGAGATCAGCGTGCTGCATCCGGAAAAACGCCTGTATACCGTGCAGCAATCGATGATGACTGAAGCGGGCATCGACGCCGGCTTCACTCGTGACCTTTATGTGGCCCTTGGCGAGCCGCTGGACAACGGTGCGTGGGCGGTGCGTGTACACGTCAAGCCATTCGTGCGCTGGATCTGGCTGGGCGGTCTGCTGACCGGCCTCGGTGGCCTGCTGGCGGCCATGGACGGACGTTATCGAGTCAAGGTCAAAGCCCGCGTACGTGAAGTACTGGGCATGTCTGGAGCAACTGCATGAAGCGTTGGATCATGGTGCTGCCGCTGGCAGTGTTTCTGCTGGTGGCGGTGTTCCTCTACCGGGGCTTGTTCCTCGACCCCACCGAGCTGCCATCGGCAATGATCGGCAAGCCATTCCCGGCCTTTGCGCTCAAGTCAGTGCAGGACGGTAAGGCGCTTACCCAGGCAGACCTGATCGGCAAGCCGGCACTGGTCAACGTCTGGGCTACCTGGTGCCCATCGTGCAAGGTCGAGCATCCGTACCTGAATAAACTGGCCGAGCAGGGCGTGGTGATCCATGGGGTCAACTACAAGGACGACAATGCCGCTGCGATCAAGTGGCTGGCCGAGTTCCACAACCCTTATCAGCTCAATATCGAGGATGATCAAGGTTCGCTGGGCTTGAACCTGGGCGTGTACGGTGCGCCGGAAACCTTTCTGATCGACGCCAAGGGCATCATCCGTTACAAACACGTCGGTGTTGTCGACGCGACGGTCTGGCGCGAGCAACTGGCGCCTATGTACCAGGGCCTGGTCGATGAGGCCAAACCATGAAGCGCTGGCTAGCCACAGCAGTGCTGGGCCTGAGCCTGGCTGGAGTGACCCAGGCTGCCATCGACACCTATCAGTTCGCCGATGATGCCGAGCGCGCGCGTTATCACGACCTGACCAAGGAGTTACGTTGCCCCAAGTGTCAGAACCAGGACATCGCTGACTCCAATGCACCGATTGCCGCCGACTTGCGCCGGGAGATTTTCCGCATGCTGGGCGAGGGCAAGAGCAATCAGCAGATCATCGACTTCATGGTCGATCGCTATGGTGATTTCGTACGCTACAAGCCCGAGTTGACCGCGCGTACCTGGCTGCTCTGGTTTGGCCCCGGCGTATTGCTGATTGGCGGCTTTGGTTTGCTGGCACTGATCGTGCGCAAGCGTCGGGCGCAGAGCGCTGGTGGCCCTGTCGACCTTTCCCCCGAGGAGCGTGAGCGCCTCGCCAAATTGCTGGACAAAGAACAGACCCATGACTGATTTCTGGCTTGCTGCAGGCCTGCTGTTGCTGGTGGCCCTGAGCTTTTTGCTGATCCCGGTGTTGCGTGGCCGTCGTGCGCAACTGGAAGAAGACCGCACCGCACTCAACGTTGCGCTGTACCAGGAGCGGGTCGCTGAACTGACCGCGCAACAGGCCGCCGGCGTGCTTGATGACGCACAGTTGGCCAAAGGGCGCGACGAAGCTGCTCGGGAGCTGTTGAGCGATACCGAAAATGCCGAGCCTCAGCGTCTTGGGCGGTTAGGCAAACCGCTGCCCTTGCTGGCCGCAGTGCTGGTGCCCTTGATGGGCCTGGGCCTGTACCTGCATTTTGGCGCCAGCGAGCAGGTCGAACTGACCCAGCAATTTGCCAAAGCGCCGCAGTCGATGGAAGAAATCACCGCACGTCTTGAGCGGGCGGTCGAGATGCAACCCGATTCGGCTGAAGGTCTGTACTTCCTCGGTCGTGCCTATATGGCCCAGGAGCGTCCCGCCGATGCCGCGAAAGTCTTCGAGCGTGCTGCCAACCTTGCAGGTCGCCAGCCGGAGTTGCTCGGGCAGTGGGCCCAGGCGTTGTACTTCGCCAACGGCAAACAGTGGAACGAGCAACTGCAAGCGCTTACCGATGAGGCACTGAAGGCCGATCCAAACGAGGTCACCAGCCTTGGCCTGCTCGGTATCGCAGCATTCGAGAGTGAGCACTTCCAGCAGGCTATCGATTACTGGAACCGGTTGCTGGCGCAGTTGCCCGAAGGCGATGCATCACGTGCCGCCTTGCAAGGCGGTATAGAACGCGCCCAGGACAAGCTCAAGGCGGGTGAAGGCAAAGTTGCCCAAGCACCGGCAACGACTCCGGCAGTAGCGTCTACTGGGGCCCGGCTCAAGGTGCGTGTGGAGCTTGCCGCTGCGCTAAAGGACAAGGTCAAGCCTGACGATACGGTGTTTATCTTTGCCCGCGCCAGCTCCGGCCCACCCATGCCACTGGCGGCCAAGCGTGTGACCGTTGCCCAACTGCCCATCGAGGTGGAACTGGGTGACAGTGACGCAATGATGCCGAGCATGAAACTGTCGAGCTTCCCTGAAGTCCAACTGGTTGCGCGCGTATCTCGCGCTGGCCAGCCGACCCAGGGTGAATGGATCGGTCAAAGCAGCCCGCTGGCCAGCAGCACTACCGCGGCGCAGCACCTGACCATCGACAGCCCGGACCAGTAAGAGAACCACTATGAACAGTATCGCTCGCCTTGCCCTTATTTCACTGGCCGTAGGCCTGAGTGCGTGTACTGTTCATCAGCCCTCGGAGCCGACGACACCGCCGATCGAGCGGTTGCCGTCGGGACCAGGTACCCAACCAACTCCGCGCCCAAGCACGGTGCCGAGCAAACCACCGGTCGTTACCCCGGCGCCCAAGCCCATGCCGCGAACCTCGGCAAGCTTTGCGCCACCCCCAGGTGGTGCCAGCCACTGGGATCCGCGCATGGGCGTCTACGTGCTTGAAGGCCAGACCAACACGTTCTACCGCCAGCGCACCTATTATCGCTGGAACAACGGCTGGAGCTGGTCGACCAACCTCAACGGCCCTTGGCAGGAAACCGACAGCAGTGGTGTTCCGGGTGGTTTGGGACGGGCTTTCGCCCAGTAAGCACAAGCCCGCATAATGCCCCTTCGCATTGATCCGGAGGGTGGCATGAGTAAGACAGTCCTGGTACTGGTAGAAACCGTTGACGATTACCTGCCGTTGCTGGAGCAGGCAGGGTATCGTCTGATTCGAGCCCAGACCCCCCTGTCGCGTGCCGAAGCTGTTATCCGTCATGCCGACGAAATCGACGCGGTACTGACCCGTGGTCCATTGGGGCTGACCGCCGCGGAAATCGGCGCGTTGTCGGGGCTGCAAATCATCTGCGTGATCGGTGCCGGCTATGAACAGGTGGATCTTGCCGCTGCCGCAGCCCGTGGCATTACCGTTACCAATGGTGCGGGCGCCAACGCCACGGCAGTGGCCGACCATGCCATGGCCATGCTGCTTGCGCTGCTGCGAGACATTCCTCGCGCGGATGCCAGTACCCGACGAGGCGAATGGAATCGGGTGATCAGTCCTTCGGTATCGGGCAAGCGTATGGGCATTATCGGTCTTGGCGCGGTGGGTTTGGCCATTGCCAAGCGTGCGGCGCTAGGCTTTGACATGACTGTCAGCTATCACAACCGCCGCCCGCGTGAGACTGCGCCCTACAGCTTTTACGACAGTCCGCTGAGGCTGGCGCAAGCCGTGGATATCCTGGTGGTGGCAACGCCGGGCGGAGCGGGCACTGAGCACCTGGTGGATGCTCAGGTGCTCGCTGCATTGGGCCGCGAGGGCTATCTGCTCAATATCGCTCGCGCCAGTGTGGTCGATTCCAATGCCCTGGTGCAGGCCTTGCAGCAAGGCATTATTGCCGGTGCGGGGTTGGACGTTTTCGATGACGAACCCGATGTGCCAGAGGCACTGAAAGCACTGGGCAACACTGTGCTGACCCCTCATGTTGCGGGTCAATCCCCGGAAGCTGCGCGTGACACGGTAGCGTTGGTGCTGCGCAACCTGAATGCATTCTTTGCTGGAGAAACGGTGTTGACGCCAGTGCCCATGTGATTCGTTCGGGCGCTTTCGAGCAGGAAGAGGCTGGGCTGTGCTGCTGCTAGACTTCAGGTCCAACTCACCTCTGCAAGGAACCTTGACCATGTCCCTGATAAAAAACGGCAGTTGTCTGTGTGGCGCAGTCAAACTGAGTGCCAACCTGGAGAAGGCCAGCGTCAGTACTTGCCATTGCAGCATGTGCCGCACGTGGGGAGGTGGGCCGTTGTTTTCCGTGCACTGTTCGCAGCCGGTAACGTTCACTGCCGGTCAGCCGGTGGTCTATGACTCTTCCGAATGGGCAGAGCGCTGCTTCTGTGGCCGGTGCGGCACACATCTTTTGTATCGACTGAAAAACGGCCAGTTCGATTCTGTCTCGGTCGGTGTTCTGCAAGGTGGCACTGATTGGGTCTTTGACTTGCAGGTGTACATCGATGAGAAGCCGAACTATTACTGCTTCGCCAACGACACACCGACCATGACCCGCGCCGAAGTAGAGGCACTGTTCAACTGAGTGCCAGCAGCCAGTCAGCGAACACCTGTGCGGCGGCCGAGCGGGACACCTGTTTGTCGTGCACCAGATAGTCGGCCTGCCCGGTGTGTACGACAAAGGCCGAAACCTGGCGGATCGCCCCTTGTTCAATTCGCTCACGCGCCATGAACTCCCAGCCCAAACCTACTCCCATGCCTTGCAACACGGCTTCGAAGACCAGGTTGACCTGATTGAACGTCACCGCCTCTGCAGGTGCTTGGTAACGCAGGCCCTGGTGGCTGAACCAGTCCTGCCAGTCCAGGCAATTCCAGGCTGAGGCATCCAGTTGAATGAGCGGCAGGGTTCGCAGTTGTTCGAGCGAATCGACGTCAGGAAGGCTACGTTTGACGCTGGCGATCGGGTAGATGACCTCATCGAATAGCTTGTCGGCCTTGAGTGAACTCCAGTGGCCATGGCCATACAGAATGCCGAAGTCGTAGTCGGCAATATCACGCTCACTGATTTCATTACTGGCATGGATATTCACAGTCAATTCAGGGTGCTGCTCGTTGAAACGCAGCAATAGCGGGAACAGCCAGTACTGGGCCACAGCGTGCGTACAGATGACACTGACGTTGCGGCTGCTGTGACCGGCTTTAAGGCGCAGCACATTGTTCAGCAGGCTCTCCAGCATCGGTTCGACGATCGCGCTGAAACCTTCCCCAGCCGACGTCAGGGCGATACCGCGGGCGCGACGGTCGAACAGGACTGCGCCAAGATGCTCCTCCAGCAGTTTGATCTGCTTGCTGACAGCGCTTTGGGTCAAGTAAAGCTCACCGGCGGCGCGGGTAAAACTGCCGGTGCGCACCACGGCTTCAAAGGCTATCAAAGTATCCAGTGGAGGTAGGTGACGACTGAATCGACTCATGCTGATGGTCCGACTTGAGGAATGGCTACATCATAGAGTCGAAGCCTTGAAGCTTAAAGGTATTCCCCCTGGGAATGTCTGCATGCCCAATGATCTTTTGTTTCGGCGTGTACCTAAGGATAGCCTGCGCTCATATTCGAACAGGAGCAGGCAAGTGAAACAGGGTGTGGCCTATGCCGGGATAGCCGGAGCGATGTGGGGACTGGTGCTGATGGTGCCGCAGTGGTTGCCAGAATTTAGTCCGGTGCTGCTCACTTGCGCGCGTTTTGTGCTGTTTGGTCTGGTGACACTGGTATTGGCGGTGCCAATGCGCAAAGCGGTGGGTCGACTGACTTTCGCCGACCTGTGGATGCTTGGACGCTTGGCGCTGATCGGTAACGTGTTGTATTTCATTTGCCTGGTAGCCGCAATCCAACGGCTCGGGGTGGCACCGGCCTCATTGATTGTCGGTGTCCTGCCGCTGACCATCACCCTGTATGGTCGCCATGACAGCGGCGGCGTTGCGCTCAAGCAGCTGGTTGGGCCATTACTGCTGATTCTGGCCGGCATGCTGTGTATCAATCTGCAGACCTTTGCGGTTGAACCGGGGGAGACAGGCGACAAATTCGTCGGCGTCCTCTATGCCCTGGCGGCACTCGTGTGTTGGACCTGGTACGCGGTTAATAACAGCCGCTATCTCAAGCAGTGCGGCCATTTTGACAGCCACCAGTGGTCCGTATTGTGTGGGGTGATGACGGGGGTGTTCAGTCTGATGTTGGTGGTAATTCTCGCCCTGTGGCAGCCTGCGCAACTGCAGGTCGAAGTGCCCGCTGAGCGCTGGTGGCTGTTCTGGGCGTATAGCCTGGGTTGCGCAATATTCGGTTCGTGGTTGGCCGCATTGCTTTGGAACGCGGCCTCCAAGCGCATGCCATTGACCTTGAGTGGCCAACTGATCGTCTTCGAAACCTTGTTCGCCTTGCTTTATGCCTTTATTTGGCGGCAAAGCGGACCGACACTACTGGAGGCTCTGGCGATTATCCTGGTTATTGGCGGCGTGTGTTGGTCGATGCGCCAGCATGGCAGCCCGGCGACGCTTGCCAAACCGGTTCATTCTTGAGAAAAGGCTGCCACGAAACAGCGTCCACGCGTCAATGAGGTCAAGCATGAGCAGCGAGTTGCAAATCACCGACATCCAACTGGGTGAAGGCAAGGAGGCGGTCAAGGGGGCCCTGATTACCACCCAGTACACCGGTTGGCTGGAGGACGGCAGCAAATTCGATTCTTCCTACGATCGCGGCAAACCGTTCCAATGTGTGATTGGCACCGGACGGGTAATCAAGGGTTGGGATTTGGGCCTCATGGGCATGAGAGTAGGCGGCAAGCGCAAGCTGGAGGTGCCGTCGCACTTGGCCTACGGCGAGCGCAGCATGGGGGCGATAACGCCGCATTCGCACCTGACGTTTGAAATCGAATTGCTGGAAGTACTTACCCGCGACGATTGACCCGCACTTGTCTTTATTCGGTAACAACACGACTTTAAAGTGGTTCTTGCTCAGGGTAGAGCATTCAGGGATCGAACCAAACGGGATTGACGCACTCTTAGTTAGCCCCGCTCCACGGATGGAACAACAGACAGGGATCACCCGCGGCTTCGGCCGCGGCGTGTCACAGGCGGGTCAGCCTGATCTCCTTTTTGCCGTGAAGAGCCCGCTCCATGAAGTTGTTGACCCTGTTCAAACGCCATCGCCGCGCCGTGTGTTCGCTGGCCCTGCTCGGTGGCGTAACCCTGCTGGCCCTGGAGGCCGTCGAAAGCCGTGCCGAACCGGTGGATGGCACCCAGACCTTGGTGTTTCTACGTCATGCCGAGAAACCCGGCGAAGGTCTCGGGCAGCTCAATTGCCAAGGCTTGAACCGCGCGTTGGACTTGGCCTCCTTATTGCCGGAAAAGTTCGGAAAAGCCGATTACGTCTTTGCTGCCAACCCCTCTCGTCATGTTGAAGAGGGTAGCAAGGACGACGCCTACAGTTACATTCGTCCACTGATGACGATCAGTCCCAGCGCAATCAAACTGGGCTTGCCGGTGAACATCGACTTCGGTGCCAATGACACGGGCGAACTGGCTGAGGAACTGCTTCAAGACAAATACCGCAACGCTACGGTGTACACCGCCTGGTCCCATGGCTACCTGCCTGAATTGATCAATACCGTGGCTGGCAAGGCTGTGGGTGAAAAGCAGGTGATCACCGAGGATTGGGATGGCGGTGATTTCGACTCCATGTATGTCCTCACCCTGACCTGGCACGATGGCAAAGCCAGCCTGCTCAGTCGCAACTACAAGCAAGGCCTGAACAACGGCGAGCACAGCTGCCCGAGCTGACTCGCCAACACCTAGGCCATGGGCGGCAGGCGCCGCTTAACCGGCGTCTTTTTCACGATAGCGGTGTTGGTCTCGGCATGACTGTTGAGCTTGTCCAGCAGCGTGTCCAATTGCTCCATCGAGCGCACATGCAGGCGGGCGATAAAGCAGTCGTCACCGGTGACTTTGTCGCACTCGGTGAATTCGGCAATGGCCATGATCTGGCGTTCGACCACCTGCAATTGCCCCGGCAATGGCCGCACCCGGACGATGGCCTGAAGCTGATAGCCAAAACAGCGTGGATCTATCTCCACGGTGTAGCCTTTGAGCACGCCGCGCTCTTCAAGGCGGCGCAAGCGCTCGCTGACACTGGGCGAGGACAGGCCGCTCAATTGCGCCAACGCTTTGAGCGAGCGGCGCGAGTCTTCCATCAACGCCTTGATCAGCAACTGGTCGATATCGTCGGTCATGCTGGCCTCGTTAGGCGATAGTTACGATTTGCCTTGATAGTAAAGGTACATTGGTAGTTTAGCCTGATTTATACCCTGGAGCGGCGCTCATCTGACTCGCATAATTTAGCCATTGTCGAGGAGGTGAGTGATGGACAGTTCAATGCGTCGTGGTTCGCTGGAAATGGTCGCCGCCATGTTGATTTCGGGGACCATCGGCTGGTTCGTCCTGGTGTCCGGGCAGGCGGTGCTGGATGTGGTGTTCTGGCGCTGCGTGTTCGGCGCCGCAACGTTGTTGCTTATTTGCTTGGCCCTGGGTTTTCTCAAACCCGGGATTTTGACGCTGGCGACCTTTGTCCTGGCGGTGCTCAGTGGCGTTGCAATCGTCGGTAACTGGGTGTTGTTGTTTGCCTCCTATTCGCGGGCGTCGATTGCCATTGGTACCGCGGTATACAACGTGCAACCCTTCATGCTGGTAGGGCTGGCTGCGGTGTTTCTCGGCGAAAAAATCACCCTGCAGAAGGTGTTCTGGCTTGCCCTGTCTTTTATCGGAATGCTGGCAATTGTCAGTGCCCACGGTAGTCAGAGTGGCAGCGGCAGTGACTACCTGCTGGGCATCGGCCTGGCCTTGGGGGCAGCGCTGCTCTACGCAATAGCGGCGTTGATCATCAAGCGCCTCAGCGGCACACCACCTCATCTGATTGCCTTGATCCAGGTGTGCACCGGCATCCTGCTGCTGGCGCCTTGGGCCAATACCTCGGGCTTGCCGAGCGACGCTGGCGCGCTGGCCTCGCTGATCACCCTTGGGGTCGTTCACACCGGGGTGATGTACGTGTTGCTGTATGGCGCAATCCAGAAACTGCCAACCGCCTTGACCGGGGCCTTGTCGTTCATTTACCCGATTGCAGCCATCCTGGTTGACTGGTTCGCCTTCGGCCATCGCCTGGACCCCCTGCAGTGGTTGGGCGTGGCGGCGATCCTGTTGGCCGCCGCCGGCATGCAACAAGGCTGGTGGTTCAAGCCTGGGACGAAGGTGGCTGCGGTCAAGCCAGACTGACGGCTGCGCGATCGATCAGCGCTGCCACTTCGGCAGTTCGCTCATGATGGTCGTCCCGCAATGGAAGTAGGGAGTGCCAGTGTAGACCAGCCTGCCGACCTTCGAGATGAGTCACCGACGGCGTGTGGTCAGGGTAGAATAGGGCGCTTTCCCGTATTGAATCTGCCCATGACTTCTGTGATCGACACCCTCGCGCAACATTTGCTACTGGCGCTTGACCCGGCGCCGACCGAAACCCGTCGCTTGTTCCATGGCCGTGGCCGTTGCTGGCCGGGGCTTGAGCAAATCACTGTGGACTGGTTGCAAGGTGTGCTGTTGGTGTCCCTGTTTCGCGAGCCACCCGCAGGCCAGTTACCGGCGTTGGAACAGATGTTGGCGGGTTTGTCCAAGGCGCCATGCTGGAGCGGGCAGGCCATTTTGATTCAGCATCGCTACCTGCCAGACAGCCCGGGTCAGTGGTTGCTGGGCGAGTCCAGCGAGCATTGGCTAATCGATGAGGACGGCTTGCGCTATCAACTCGACCTTGGCTTGAAGCAGAACACAGGCTTGTTCCTCGACATGCGCTATGGGCGGCGCTGGGTACGCGAGCAGGCCGCGGGCAAGCGCGTATTGAATCTGTTCGCCTATACCTGCGGCTTTTCCGTAGCAGCGATTGCTGGTGGCGCCGAGCAGGTCGTCAACCTCGACATGGCGCGTTCGGCCCTGAGTCGTGGGCGCGACAACCATAGGCTCAATGGTCACGACGTGGGACGGGTGAGTTTCCTTGGGCATGAGTTGTTCAAGTCGTGGGGCAAGGTGCGTAAGTCCGGCCCGTACGACCTGATCATCATCGACCCGCCGACCTTCCAGAAAGGCAGCTTTGTGTTGACCCAGGACTACCGCAAGATTCTGCGCCGCCTGCCTGAGCTGTTGAATGAAGGTGGGACGGTACTGGCCTGCGTGAACGACCCCGCCATCGGACCGCAATTTCTCATCGAAGGTATGGCCGAGGAAGCCCCGGCGCTGAAGTTTGTCGAGCGCCTGGCCAACCCGCCGGAGTTTCCCGATAACGATCCGGCAGGTGGGCTCAAGGCGTTGGTGTTCCGTCAGTAGGGGGATGTCCCGGCGGACAACTGCTAGGGCGCGGGCAAGCCCGTTCCTACCGGCGAAGTCGCGTGTTGTTCAATGCTTTCGAGCTCAGTCGCCGCCAGCCCAGCACTACGCCGCTGACGCTCAGTACCATGCCACCGAGGCTGAAAGCGATCATCCATATATCCCAGATCGGGCGTCGTTGCAGCAACGGTAGCCAGTCCCAGCTGTGCAACAAGGCGAAAAGCCAGCGCGACGCCCGTTTGGGTTGATCCAGTACCGCCACTATTTCGCCGGTGTAGGGGTCCAGGTGCAGCCAGGTCCGTTGCGGATCATCAAAGCGCACCCGCAGCATCGGCAGGCGTTTTTCCAGGTGCCCCAGCATGCTGTGTTCAGCTCGGGCGTAGTAGTAAAAGTCATAGGCTTGCAGCTGTTCGCTGTGCACTGCTTCCTGTGGCCGGATTGCTTGCGCTGCGTGTTGCAGTACCTCTACAGGCAAGCGTTCAAGCACTTGCCCATCGGCCATGGAAAGTACGCGGGTGCGACCACTGCGGCCGTGTGCAATGAGGTAGCCTTGGCCGCCAATCAAGCGCCACTCCAATTCCCGCGCGAGCAGTCCTTCATCGGCAAAGCGCGAAAGTGCCTGGGGGGCGGAAATTGCAAAGGCCTGAGCTTGCAACGGGCCACCCTGGTACGCCGCTGTGTCCAGAGGCGTTGAACTGCTGAAGATTCGCCAAGGGTTCATCGACATCAGACCACTGAAAATCCAGGTAATAGCCAGCACACCGAACAGCAAGCCGCCAATATGGTGCCAGCGAGCAAACCCACGATAAGGTGTGCGCGAACCGCTGCGGTAAGGTTTTCTTATACGCCAGCGCAGCACCCCGATCACCGCGCCGAGGACGGCCATCAGCGTGGCGGCCAGCGACAGGTAGATCACCAGGTTGCCCCACAAACCGTCCAGGCCGATGCCGCGCAGTGGATACAGCCAGTGCAGCCAGGCCCCTACCAGGTTCCAGCCACGCTCCAGCGAGCTGGCATCGCGGACCACTTCGCCGGTTTGCCCCGAGATATACAACAGGGTGCCTTCGGCATCATCAAGCTGCACCCGTTGCAACGGTCGGTCTGCGTCCAGGGCACGCGAATGGCTCCACAGGTCTTCCTGTACCGGCCCCTGATAGCTGGGCAATGCCAGTGGGTCATACTGGTAGGCGGCGACCAAGGCCTGCGTGCGCCCGGTAAAGCCAACTCGCACGCCGGTGCGGGCATCCACCGCGACATTGCTGCGTCCTGAGTAACTGAACAGGTAGCGCGGTTCTCCCGCTACCGTACTCAGGCGAATGCTTGCCGGGTTGCGCTGTGGGTCGGCTGCGCGCAAAGCAGTGGCCAGGTCTACGCAGCAATCGGTCTGGCGCAGGACGGGTAAATGCGCCAGGTGCTCCTTTTGCGTCAGTTTGGGATAGCCGACATAGAGCATGACCATGCCCGAGAAAAACCACATGGCCATAAACAGACACAGGCCGATGCCAAGCCAGCGATGCCAGAGATACAGGTAGCGTTTCATCGATCGTGTCCTAGAAACGAGTCTGCAAGGCTACTTCCAGGGTGCGTGGCGCCCCCAGGTAAAGCATGCTCGAACTGGTCCAGCGGGCGTAGACCTCATCGGTGAGGTTACGCACTCGTGCGGTGACACGCGTGTCTTCGTCGACCTTGTAGCCGACAAAGGCGCCAAACACGGTGTAGGCAGGTGCGTGGCGAGTATTGGCGGCATCGGCATATACCGACGACACGTAGCGGCTGTCGGCGCCTACTTGCCAACGGGGGGCGATGTCGTAGGTCAGCCACAGGTTCGCCACGCGCTCGGGGATGTTGGTCGGTGTATTGCCCTTGCGCGAAACGCTGGTGCCACCGACGTTCTCGTTGAATTCATCGTACTGGGCATCGACATAGGCGAAGTTGCCCTCTGCCAGTAGCTTCGGTGTGACGCGCAGCGACGCCGCCAGTTCGATACCGCGTGACGATTGCTTGCCCACTGGCTGGGTGGTTCCAGGGTTGGCAGGGTCGGCAGTGGCCAGGTTCTTGCGCTCGATGTGATAAGCGGCAACCGTGGCAGCCCCGCGTCCTTCGAGAAAACTGAATTTGCTGCCTACCTCGACCTGCTTGCCGGTACTCAGGTCGAAGTCGCGTACCTGGGCGAAGCTGGCGGTCGTGAGTATGCCGGCAGGTGGGTCGGCTGCGGTGCTGTACTGCACGTAGACGTTGGCTGCAGGCGTCAGTTCATAGACCACGCCGACGCGTCCGGTAGTGGGTTCATAGATGCGTTTGAAATCGCGCGGATTATTGGCATCAACGACTCGATAGTTGTGTACCTGAAGGTCAATATGGTCGTAGCGCAGGCCCGTCAGCAGTGACAGTCGGTCAGTGAGTTGCAGGCGGTTTTCGACAAATGCTGCCCAGGTGTCGACGGTGTTCTGGCGGTTTTTCTGATAGCCCGGGACCATACCCTTCAGATCATAGAAATGCCCGGGGTCGAAGTTGTCCGGATCAACGCTGTCGAACACGCCGGTTACCGAACGCGGATAGTTGGTTTGTACGTTGTGGCTGTAGTCAATGCCGCTCGACCATTGGCTGTTCATGCCAAACAGTTGGTTCTGGTGCAGCAGTTCGATGCGATTGCCGTTAAGTTCCTGGTCATGACGCTGCAGCAACGCGTTGGAACGGTTCACCTTGCTGTTGTCGGCGTTGTAGGCGTAGGCCTCGAGGTTTCGGAAGTTGCGCTCGGTGTTGTAGTGATAAAGGGTGTTGCGCAACGAGGTGTCCGAGTTGAAGCGGTATTCAGTGATCGAGCGCAGCCAGCGCACGCGTTGCTCGTAGCGGCCGTCCTCGACATTGTAGTTTTCGAAGCGTCGGCTCTCGTCGACCTTCATCTCCCCGCCAAGCGGGTTGAGCACCGGGCTGCCCCAGTAGGGGCTGTCGACGCTTTCGTTCTGATACTCCAGCGCCAGGGTATGGGAGAGCTGATCGTTGATGTCGGTCAGCAGCGAGAAGGCTACGCTCCAGGCGTCCCGTTCCTCACGGTCGACGTAGCCATTGCTGTGGGTATGGCTGAAGTCCAGGCGTGCGTAATTGCGCATGCCGTCACCCTCATCGAGGGCATGGTTGAAACCAAACGAGGTTTCGCTGCTGTCGTAGGAGCCGTACTTGATACGTCCTTCGTTGAAGTCTTCGTCGCGGTTGGCCAGCTTGGTGATGTAGTTGATCGAGCCGCCCACGGCGCCGGCACCGAAGAGAAAGCTCGAAGGCCCGCCGATGGCTTCGACACGGTCGTAGATCCAGCTGTCCACCGGACGTGCGGCAATAGCGTCGTACTGCACGCTGATGCCGTTGAACAGCTGGGTGATCTGTGCCCCGGAAAAGCCGCGATAGGCAACCGAGCCGGCCGAACCAGGGGGTGAGGCAGCGGTCATACCTGGCACTCCGGCAAGCATGTCCTGGGTGGTCTGGGCGCCACGCTGTTCGATTTGCTGGCGATTGACGATGCTCACCGACGCGGGTGTTTCCCGTGGGGTCAAGCCCAGGCGCGAGCCGGTTTGCGAGGGGGTGTCGAGGAGCACGCCCTCGTCGTTTTCGGCGCGGCCGTCGATGCGCAGGTCGGGCAGGGTCAACGGAACTTGTGCCGAGGTATTGAAGGACAGCGCAAACAGCAGTGTCGCGCAACCGCAAAGGCGATAGGTGTGGGGCATGAGTCGAACTCTGGAATTTGAGCCAACGGCCAGCCGTGCGTGTCAGTCAGGCACGGCAAACAGGCCGATTACAGACAGCTGTATGGATCAAGCCAGAAACGGAGAGGCACGCGGATTGGCGGCAGGCCAGCAGTAGCGCGGCGGTGCTTTGCTACGCAGTTCACGGTGATAGCGGCGGGTGCGTGCAGCCGCCAGGAGCCAGCCAATGACCAGTACCAGCCCTAGGCAGACCACCGCGGCGGCGCACACTGGACAGCTTTGCATGCTGTCCCAGCCCGCAACCGACTGGTCACTGAAATCACTTTTCAGGGTGGGCCCTGCGCTGCCCATGGCCGAGCAGTACGCGCCACCAATGCCGTTGAGTTTCAAACCCATCATTTGCCCGTGGCCGATACCGCAGGCGAACAGATTGAACAGGACACAGAAATACAGGGTCCAGGCAATCAGTGGGCGGTTGGCGGGCGAGGCGTTCATGGGCGCGACTTTAGCACTGATATTTGCGCACAAGAAAGCCGAATCAGGCTGGGCCATCGGCGCCTCGCGCAGGGGGTGGGTTGTATTGTGCAAAGCTGACATCGTCAGTCTGGTCCACCCGTTTTTTCAGACGCTCGTTGAACGCACGGTTGACGGCGTACTGCCCGCCGGATGTGGTGCGAAACTGTGCGGTGAGGGTAATGCCATTGAGGTTCATGCTATCGACCCCGAACACCTGCAGAGGGCCTTGCAGACTGTGGCGCAGCATCGGGTCTTCGCTGATGGAGTGACCGACTTCACGAATCAATTTCAAGGCGCTGTCGATGTCGGTCTCGTAACTGAACTGCACCGAGAAAAACGCGTAGGCGAATTGTCTGGACTGGTTGGTTACCGCCTTGATTTGACCGAACGGCACCGAGTGCACGAAGCCCTTGCCATCGCGCAGGCGCAGGGTGCGGATAGTCAGGCTCTCGACCGTACCGGCATGGCCGGAATCGAGCACCACCCAATCGCCGATGGCGATGGTGTCTTCGATGAGGATGAACAAGCCGGTGATCACGTCCTGTACCAGTTGCTGGGAGCCAAAGCCGATGGCCAGGCCGACCACCCCGGCGCCTGCTAGGAACGGCGAAACGTTGATCCCCAGGTTGGCCATGGTGGTGATGGTGCAGATGACCACCAGAATAATTTTTATCGCATTGCGCAGCATCGGCAGAATGGTCCGCACCCGGGTGCTGGGTTGGCGCGAGGTGCGCCGCCCGGGTGTGGGTTTGAGTGCATCCTGGATTGCGGTGTCGATTACCACCCAGAGCAGCCAGGTGACCAGCAAAATCAGACCGATGCTGCTCAGAGAATCGCTGATAGCGCGTCCCAGGGTGTTGCGCAGGGCGAAGTCGAGCACCGAAAAGCCCCAGATACGTCCCAACAGTTCGATGAACGCTATCGCCATGGCAATACGCAACAGCGCATGGACCAGGTTGCGCAGCAGTTCCTTGTAGGGGCGTAAGCGTTGCCGGTTATCTCCGTGCTCCTCCGGTTTGAACATACGTTGCAGGACAGTGCTGAGAAACACCGTGCCGATCAGCAGGATCGAGGTCAGCAGGGCTTTTTGCAGGGCGCGCTGGCTCTCTTCGCCGGCACCGATCAAGTGAATCGCCGACACCAGGATCATCATCAGGATCGGCAGGAACCACAGCGCCGAGAATATCCTCAGTGTCTCTTGCACGGCACGGTGTTGCAGGCGGTCGGGCAGTGCCCGGTTGCGAATCAGATGAGCCACCGGTCGACGCAGTTTGAGTATCAGTACAGCGAAGGCCAGGGTTGCCAGCAAACCGGTAAAGGCGGCGATGCTGCTGGTGATGTTGCCGCCCAGTTGGCGTGCGATCTGCGGGCTGGTCAGGGCATCGCTCCAGGCGGCGAGAAAGCCGATCAGGAACAACGGCCGTGGCCCCAAGCGACGAATGATGCGCACGGCTGTGCGTTTGTGGCCGGTGTCGAACAGGGTGATCAGGCAAAGGATGATCGAGGTCGAGAAAATCCCGCTGCTGGTCGCGTAGGCCAGGCTCATGCCCAAGGCACGTCCAGGCGATATGGCCAGAAAGTGGCTGACATAGAGGGTTATCACCAGGCTCGCCAGGGCGGGCAAGGTGTAGGCCAGCAAGTCCTTGCAGACGCGGCTGGGGCGCGGTCGGGTCCGAAGCAGGCGGGAGCGGCTGCAGAGACGGGCGAGCATTCGGCCCAGGTTGGTAAGCACCACAAAAGCGATCAGCCAGGTGACCGTGAGGGTGGCAAAATCGCGCCACAGCTCCAGTGAACTGAGCCCTGAAGGTTGACTGACCAATTGATCGACTTCATCGGCGGCACGATCGGCACGCAGGCGCCAGTTGTCGACCAGGTGGTTGTCGACATCCAGTTCCTGACTGACATCATCCAAACCATCGGCAATGGCCCCCAGCAGGCCCCCTTGAACCACAGGCTCAGCGGGCTTTGCGGTTTTATCCGCGGTGGGTAGCAGAGGGGCGGCGGTCGCCAACTGGAGGCTCAGCAGGCAGCCAAGCACAAAGGCGAGGAATGATCGGATCACTGGGTACTCCTTAAACCGTGGACCACGGAAAGGGTAGTCAATGAACGCTGGCAGGTTGGAAATAGCGCAGAACTGAAGGCATTTTCAATGCAGCTAAAGACGCAACCGACAGGGGCGGCCTGCCCCTGCCGGTGCTGTTCAGGCATTACTGCCCGGTGTAAATCTGGTCGAACACGCCACCATCGTTGAAGTGGGTTTTCTGCACAGTGCGCCAGTCACCAAAGGTTTTCTCCACCGACAAAAAGTCGACTTTCGGGAAACGGTCGGTGTACTTGGCCAGCACGGTTGCATCACGCGGACGCAGGTAGTTGTTGGCGGCAATTTCCTGGGCTTCTGGCGACCACAGGTACTTGAGGTATTCCTCGGCAGTGGCACGGGTGCCTTTCTTGTCCACGACCTTGTCGACTACCGTCACGGGTGGCTCTGCTTCGGCGGAAACGCTTGGATAGATAACCTCGAACTGATCACGACCGAACTCGCGGGCGATCATCTCGGCCTCGTTCTCGAAGGTCACCAGCACATCGCCGATCTGGTTGGTCATGAACGTGGTGGTCGCCGCGCGACCGCCTGTGTCGAGTACAGGGGCCTGCTTGAACAGCTTGCCGACAAAGTCCTTGGCCTTGTTCTCGTCACCGCCGTTCTTCAGGACATAGCCCCAGGCAGAGAGGTAGGTGTAACGGCCGTTGCCGGAGGTTTTCGGGTTCGGCACGATGACCTGAACCCCGTCCTTGAGCAGGTCAGGCCAGTCTTTGAGGGCCTTGGGGTTGCCTTTGCGCACGATAAACACGGTGGCCGAAGTGAACGGCGCGCTGTTGTTCGGCAGGCGGGTTACCCAGTTCTCCGGGACCAGTTTGCCGTTGTCAGCCAGGGCATTGATGTCGGTGGCCATATTCATGGTGATGACGTCAGCTGGCAGGCCATCGATCACCGAGCGCGCTTGTTTGCTCGAACCACCAAAGGACATCTGTACGGTGAGCTTCTCTTTGTGCTCGGCTTCCCAGTGCTTCTGGAAGGCGACGTTGTAGTCCTTGTAGAAGTCGCGCATTACGTCATAAGAAACGTTCAGCAGGGGCGGCGCGGCCTGAGCCAGGGCGCTGACAGCAAGACCGGCAGCCAGGAGCGAGGCACTAAAGAGTTTTTTCACTGCGCATTCCTTGTTCGAATTAGCGTTAAAGGCATTATGCCAGCGACTATAGCGGGTGAAGCTTAGGCGCTAAAAGATTAAAAAGTGCTTTGCTTATTCCATTTTCTTGAACAGTGCATTGCCACAGCGCGAGCAGAAGGCCGCGCCATGTTCATGGTGGCCTTTGTGACAGACCGGACAATCGTGCTTGAGTTGCTCACCGCGCATGGCATTGGCCAGTTCAGCGGTAAAAATGCCCGTGGGTACGGCAATGATCGAGTAACCGGTGATCATCACCATCGAGGAAATCACCTGGCCCAGTGGCGTCTTCGGGACGATGTCGCCAAAGCCGACCGTGGTCAGGGTCACGATCGCCCAGTAAATACCCTTGGGGATGCTGCTGAAGCCATGTTCAGGTCCTTCGACCACATACATAAGGGTGCCGAATACGGTCACCAGGGTAGAGACGCTGACCAGAAACACGATGATTTTCTGTTTGCTGCCTTGCAGGGCTGAAAGCAGGTAATGCGCTTGCTTGAGGTAAGGACTGAGCTTGAGCACGCGAAAGATCCGCAGCATTCGAATGACCCGAATGATCAGCAGATACTGTGCGTCGCTGTAGTACAGGGCAATGATCCCCGGGACAATGGCCAACAGGTCAACCAGCCCGTAAAAGCTGAAGGCGTAGCGCAGCGGCTTGGGTGAGCAGTACAAGCGCACCAGATACTCAGCCAGAAAGATGGCGGTGAAACCCCACTCGATCGAGGCCAGAAGTCCGGCGTAGTTCTGGTGGACGTCATCAATGCTGTCGAGGATTACAGTGATCAGGCTGGCCAGGATGATCAGCAACAAGATGCTGTCAAAACGTCGGCCGGCCACGGTGTCGGTTTGAAAAACGATAACGAAGAGCCGCTCGCGCCAGCTCGAAGGGGTGTCCATGCTCAGCTCCATTGCACAATGCAGCTGAGCCTAGGGGCAGCGCTTCAGCTATGCAAGCGGCCGGTCCTGCGGGTGAGCGGCTGACGTGTCAGGCGCTGGCCGATTAGTACCAGCCAACAGGCAAGAATGAAGGGGGCGGTCAGACCTGGCACCGGCAGTTGCGCAACCAGCGGTTGCAGAATGATTGCCAGGATAATTGCCAGCAGCGGCAGCCACGGCTGTTTGCGCGTCTGACTGAAGGCGAGGGCGGCGAGGGCGGCATTGAAACCGTACAGACCGGCATAGGCTGCGTTGGCTTCACCGCCGAGCAGGGCGACACTTCCACCCAGCGCTGCGCCGAGTAATGCCCAGGCAGCGGCGTAGCGGTTGGAGATGAACAAGCCGATGGCGATCAACAGGCCGGCGAAAGGGCTGTCCAGCAAGAAGACCTGACCGAGACCGCATGCCAGGGCATAAAGCGCGTTGTGCTCGATCGGGCTGGAAGCGGCGGCGCTCGGTTCACTGACCAGCAGCACTGCCCAGCCGATCAACACGAACGGTGCCGTGTAGGCGGGCAGCAGTAGGTTGGAGCTGGCGCGCTTGAGCCACTGATGCACGATCATGCTGCTCAGGCCGCCAGCGGCGATGATCAGCGGTGGCAGGATGGCCGACCAGGGGAGTGCGTAGCTGAGCAGAAGGCCGATCAGTACGCCGTTGTAGCTATACAGGCCGGCTTGGCGATCCGTACGATTGTAGCCACGACGTTGGGCGGTGAGCAGGCCGGCGAGGGCGCCGAGCAAGGCACCGCCGATCAGGTCGGGGGCAGTCAGGGTGATAGCCAGCAGGCATGACAGGCCGCACAGCGGGTTGCGCTGCAGCAGCACCTGGCTGAAGCCATTGAGCAAGGCCGTGGCCCAGTCGGGGCACGGATTGACGAAATTCTTGGTGTACATGGGGGCAGTCTGGGTTGATGTGGAGTGGGGCAGCCTCTATCGGGCTGGGTTTTCCCACGTGGATAGTGTGTCGTAGCCATCGCGGGGCTAGCTCGTTCCCGGCAAGGCATCATGTGCCTGTGGGAGCGGGCTTGCCCCGCGATGATTATTACGTCAGACCAAGGTTTCGATCCGCAGCGTGTTAGTCGATCCAGGTTTGCCAAAAGGCACACCTGCAGTAATCAACAGGGTGTCGCCACGGCTCGCCATGCCTTGGGCCTGGGCGATTTCCAGTGCGGTGGAGCAGATTTCATCGACCTGGCGCAGGCGATCATTGACCACTGAGTGCACACCCCAAGCCACGCTCAAGCGTCGGGCGGTGGCCAGGTTCGGCGTCAAGTTGAGGATCGGTGCCCGTGGCCGCTCGCGAGCGGCACGCAGGGTCGATGCGCCCGACTCGCTGTAGTTGACCAGCACCGCCACAGGCAAGATGCCGCTAATGCGACGGATCGCACAGCTGATGGCATCGGAAACCGTTGCTTCTGCCTTGGGCCGCCCCACATCCAGTTGGGCCTGATAATCCGGACCGTTCTCGACCTGACGGATGATCTTGCTCATCATCTGCACGGCTTCAAGCGGGTAATCGCCGGAGGCCGTCTCAGCCGAAAGCATCACCGCATCGGCACCTTCCGCCACGGCATTGGCCACGTCGGTAACTTCAGCGCGGGTCGGGGCTGGGGAAAAACGCATCGATTCGAGCATCTGCGTGGCAACCACTACGGGTTTGCCCAGCTCGCGGCACGTGTTGATGATGCTTTTCTGGATCTGCGGCACGCTTTCGGCCGGCACTTCCACACCCAGGTCACCACGGGCGACCATGATTGCGTCGCTGAGCTCGGCAATGGCACGCAATTGAGTGACGGCCGACGGCTTCTCGATCTTGGCCATCAGGTAGGCGCGATCGCCAATCAACTGACGTGCTTCAACGATGTCTTCCGGGCGCTGCACGAACGACAATGCCACCCAGTCCACACCCAGCTCAAGACCGAAGGTCAGGTCGCGGCGGTCCTTGGCGGTCAGGGGGCTGAGGTCCAGCACGGCTTGCGGTACGTTGACGCCTTTACGGTCGGACAGCTCGCCGCCATTGAGTACTTCGGTCTCGATGGCGTCATCGTGCTTGGCGGTAACCCGCAGACGCAGTTTGCCGTCATCGAGCAGCAGGTCCATGCCAGGTTCCAGGGCCGCGATGATTTCCGGATGCGGCAGGTTGACCCGCTCGAGGGTCCCGGGGGTGCTGTCCAGGTCCAGGCGCAGGGCCTGGCCACGTTGCAACTGGACCTTGCCCTCGGCGAAGCGGCCGACGCGCAGCTTCGGCCCCTGCAGGTCCATGAGAATCCCCAGCGGGTAGTTGAGCTGGCTCTCTACTTCGCGAATCCACTGGAAGCGCAGGGCGTGGTCTTCGTGTTCGCCGTGGCTGAAGTTGAGGCGGAAGATGTTCACTCCCGACTCGACCAGTTGGCGAATGTCATCGATACCCTTGATGGCAGGGCCCAGGGTAGCGAGGATTTTGACTTTTTTGTCAGGCGTCATGGTTTGGCACTCTCAAGGATCAGAATGGCGCGAAAATCGTTGACGTTGGTCCGCGTCGGCTCGGTGACGATCAAGGCGTCGAGCGCGGCGAAGTAGCCATAGCCATTGTTGTTGTCCAGTTCATCGCTGGCCGACAGCCCCAAGGCTGCCGCGCGTGCATAGCTTTGCGGGGTCATCAGGGCACCGGCGTTGTCTTCCGAGCCATCGATACCATCGGTGTCGCCGGCCAGGGCGTAGACACCGGGCAATCCCTTCAGGCTTTCGGTCAGGCTCAGGAGGAACTCGGCGTTGCGTCCGCCACGGCCATTGCCGCGTACGGTGACAGTTGTCTCACCACCGGAAAGGATCACGCAGGGTGGCGACAACGGTTGGCCGTGCAGCACGATCTGACGGGCAATGCCGGCATGAACCTTGGCGACTTCCCGTGATTCGCCTTCCAGGTCGCCGAGAATCAGTGGGCTGAAGCCTGCCTGGCGGGCTTTGACCGCTGCAGCTTCCAGCGACTGCTGGGGGCGGGCGATGAGTTGGAAGTGGCTGCGCGCCAATGCAGGGTCATCCGCCTTGACGGTTTCCGAGGCTGGGTTGTTCAACCAGGCGGTGACTGCAGCGGGAGCTTCAATGTTGTAGCGCTTGAGGATTGCCAACGCTTCGGCTGAAGTGCTCGGGTCGGCCACGGTAGGGCCGGAGGCGATGACCGTGGCCAGGTCGCCAGGTACATCGGAAATTGCATAGGTGTAGACCGTGGCAGGCCAGCAGGCCTTGGCCAGGCGGCCGCCCTTGATCGCCGAGAGGTGCTTGCGCACACAGTTCATCTCGCCGATGGTGGCGCCGGACTTGAGTAGCGCTTTGTTGATCTGCTGCTTATCGGCCAGGGTCAGGCCTTCGGCGGGCAGTGCCAGCAGCGCAGAGCCACCACCGGAGAGCAGGAAAATGACCCGGTCGTCAGCGCTGAGGTTGCTGACCATCTCCAGCACACGCTTGGCGACCGCCAGGCCTGCGGCATCGGGAACCGGGTGCGCCGCTTCGACTACTTCGATCTTCGAGCAACTGGCGCCGTGCCCGTAGCGGGTCACAACCAGGCCGGAAACCGGGCCTTGCCAATTGCGTTCGACCACTTCAGCCATGGCCGCTGCGGCCTTGCCGGCGCCGATGACTATGACGCGACCACTGCGGTCGCTGGGCAGGTGTGCTTCAAGCACCTGGCGAGGGTGTGCGGCATCGATGGCCGTGGCGAACAACTCGCGCAGAAAGTGTTGCGGATCGACCGACATGGCAGGCTCCAATCTTATTATTCTTCAAAACCGAAAACGCCCCTGGGCAGACCTCCGTGCAGGCATACCCAGGGGCGGTGGTGCGCTTTAGCGTCAAGTTCCAAGCTGCAAGAGCGGCAGATCGATGCGCGGCCTGCCTCTTCTTGCCGCTTGAAGCTTGCTACTTACTGCTTTTACTTACTCTTCGCCGCGAATGGAGAAGTTCGCCATGTGCTCGAGGCCTTTGATCAGCGCCGAGTGGTCCCAGTTGGCGCCACCGATAGCTGCGCAGGTGCTGAACACTTGCTGGGCGTTGGCGGTGTTGGGCAGGTTGATGTTCAGCTCTTTGGCGCCTTGCAGGGCCAGGTTCAGGTCCTTCTGGTGCAGGCTGATGCGGAAACCTGGATCGAAGGTGCCCTTGATCATGCGCTCGCCGTGTACTTCGAGGATCTTCGAAGAAGCGAAGCCACCCATCAGTGCTTCACGAACCTTGGCAGGGTCTGCGCCGTTCTTGGCGGCAAACAGCAGAGCTTCGGCTACGGCCTGAATGTTAAGGGCGACGATGATCTGGTTGGCAACCTTGGCGGTCTGGCCGTCGCCGCTACCACCCACGCGGGTGATGTTCTTGCCCATGACCTGGAACAGCGGCAGTGCGCGCTCGAAGGCATTCGGGCAACCACCGACCATGATGCTCAGGGTCGCGGCTTTGGCACCGACTTCACCACCGGAAACAGGGGCGTCCAGGTAGGTAGCGCCGGTAGCCTTGATCTTCTCGGCAAAGGCTTTGGTGGCGGTAGGGGAGATCGAGCTCATGTCGATCACGACCTTGTTCGGGCCCACGCCCTGGGCAACACCGTTGTCACCAAACAGTACCGCTTCAACCTGTGGGGTATCGGGCACCATGACGATGATGAATTCGGCTTCCTGAGCCACTTCCTTCGGGTTGGCCAGGGCGACGGCGCCTGCGGCGACCAGGTCAGCCGGGGCTGCATCGTGATGGGTGGACAGGAACAGGCTGTGACCGGCTTTCTGCAGGTTCTGCGCCATTGGGCGGCCCATGATGCCGGTGCCGATAAATCCGATTTTAGCCATGAGAGATGCCTCTTGTAATTGTTCGATAGGGTGACCCGATGCGAGCGGGTACTTAGATCGCGTTGTGCGTTTTCAACCAGCCCAGGCCTGCTTCGGTGGTGGTCAGCGGCTTGTATTCACAGCCCACCCAGCCCTGGTAGCCAATGCGGTCCAGGTGTTCGAAGAGGAAGCGGTAGTTGATTTCGCCAGTACCCGGCTCGTTACGGCCTGGGTTGTCAGCAAGCTGGATGTGGTTGATCTTGGCCAGGTTGCCTTCCATGGTGCGAGCCAGATCCCCTTCCATGATTTGCATGTGGTAGATGTCGTACTGCAGGAACAGGTTGCTGCTGCCAACTTCGGCCTGGATCTCCAGGGCCTGCTTGGTGGTGTTCAGGTAGAAGCCTGGGATGTCACGGGTGTTGATCATTTCCATGACCAGCTTGATCCCGGCGGCTTGCAGTTTGTCGGCAGCGTACTTGAGGTTGTCGACGAAGGTCTTGCGTACGGTGGCGCAATCCGGGCCTTGAGGACGAATACCCGCCAGGCAGTTGACCTGGGTGTTGCCCAGCACCTGGGCGTAGGCAATGGCCAGGTCGACGCCAGCACGGAACTGCTCGACGCGAGCCGGATCGCACGCGATGCCGCGATCACCGTTGGCCCAGTCACCGGCAGGCAGGTTGAACAGCACCTGGGTCAGGCCGTGGGCATCGAGCTGCTGCTTGATTTCAGCCGAGCTGAAGTCGTACGGGAACAGGTATTCGACACCGCTGAAGCCGGCGTCGGCTGCAGCCTTGAAACGGGCGAGAAAGTCCTGCTCGGTGAACAGCATGGACAGGTTAGCGGCGAAACGTGGCATGGTTGTCTCCTTGCAAAAGTGGGCCCTGTGCATGTCGCGACAGGGCCTTTGCTGCGATCAGTCGAGCATGGAAATTGCGGTTGGCGCGTCATTGCCGACCAGAGCGAGGTCTTCGAATTCATTGACCGCGTTGATTTCAGTGCCCATGGAAATGTTGGTCACGCGCTCGAGGATAACCTCGACCACCACCGGAACCTTGAACTCTTCGGCCAGCTTCTGCGCCTTGAGCAGGGCGGGGGCGATTTCGCTTGGTTCGGTCACGCGCAGGGCCTTGCAACCCAGGCCTTCGACGACAGCAACGTGGTCGACACCATAACCGTTGAGTTCCGGTGCGTTGACGTTCTCGAACGCCAGTTGCACACAGTAGTCCATCTCGAAGCCACGTTGAGCCTGGCGGATCAGCCCCAGGTACGAGTTGTTCACCAGTACGTGGATGTACGGCAGATTGAACTGCGCGCCTACGGCCAGCTCTTCGATCATGAACTGGAAGTCATAGTCGCCCGACAGCGCCACGACTTTGCGGCTTGGGTCGGCCTTGACCACGCCCAGGGCAGCAGGGATGGTCCAGCCCAGCGGGCCAGCCTGGCCACAGTTGATCCAGTGGCGCGGCTTGTACACGTGCAGGAACTGGGCGCCGGCAATCTGCGACAGACCGATGGTGCTGACGTAGCAGGTGTCCTTGCCGAATACCTGGTTCATTTCTTCGTAAACGCGCTGTGGCTTGACTGGCACGTTGTCGAAGTGGGTCTTACGTTGCAGGCTGGACTTGCGCTGTTGGCAATCTTCCAACCAGGCGCCGCGATCCTTGAGCTTGCCAGCGGCTTTCCACTCGCGCGCCACTTCCAGGAACACATCCAGCGCCGCACCGGCATCGGAAACGATACCCAGGTCAGGGGTGAATACCCGGCCGATCTGGGTTGGTTCGATGTCGACGTGAATGAAGCGACGGCCTTCGGTGTAGACATCGACAGAACCGGTGTGGCGGTTGGCCCAACGGTTACCGATACCCAGGACCACGTCCGACTTGAGCATGGTGGCGTTGCCGTAGCGGTGCGAAGTCTGCAGACCGACCATACCGACCATCAGGGGGTGATCGTCAGGAATGATGCCCCAGCCCATCAGGGTAGGGATGACTGGAATACCGGTCAGTTCGGCGAACTCGACCAGCTTGTCGCAAGCGTCGGCGTTGATGATGCCGCCACCGGCGACCAGCAGTGGACGCTCGGCGGTGTCGAGCATGGCCAGGGCCTTCTCGACCTGCACACGGTTGGCCGCAGGCTTTTGCACGGGCAGCGGCTGGTAGGCATCGATGTCGAATTCGATCTCGGCCATCTGTACGTCGAACGGCAGGTCGATCAATACAGGGCCTGGACGACCGGAGCGCATTTCATAGAACGCTTTCTGGAAGGCGTAAGGCACTTGGCCTGGTTCCAGAACGGTGGTCGCCCACTTGGTCACCGGCTTGACAATGCTGGTGATGTCGACGGCCTGGAAATCTTCCTTGTGCATACGGGCACGCGGCGCTTGGCCGGTGATGCACAGGATTGGGATGGAGTCGGCGCTAGCACTGTACAGGCCGGTGACCATGTCAGTGCCGGCAGGGCCGGAAGTGCCGATGCACACGCCGATGTTGCCGGCCTTGGTGCGGGTGTAGCCCTCGGCCATGTGCGAGGCGCCTTCAACGTGACGAGCGAGGACGTGATCGATACCGCCGACTTTCTTCAGTGCCGAGTACAGCGGGTTGATTGCAGCACCCGGAATACCAAACGCGGTTTCAACACCTTCGCGGCGCATCACCAGAACGGCTGCATCAATTGCTCTCATTTTGCTCATGGTTTTGTGCCTCATTGATTTTGTAATTGTATACAAGTGGCTTTTCGTCAGAGTGTATTCACGCCAAGCGACTCTGGTCAATCCATTTTCATCAGCGGCAGGTGCTTTCGTCGGGAACGCCTTAAAAAAGGCATTTCGTCAGAATTGGTTTGTCGCGATGTAAATATTGTATACAAAAATATTCGCCATTGTGTTCTATTTGTTCTATTGCTTTCACACCTGCCCTCAGGGCTTCTAACAATAAGAGGACCTTTCCATGAACGCATTGACCCTGAAAGTTGCTGTCAGCCTGGTGAACACCGCGCTGGCAGCGGGTCGCAAGATCTCCGCCGCACCGTTGACGGTGGCGGTGCTCGACAACGGTGGCCACCTGTTGGCGCTGCAACGCGAAGACGGCGCCAGCCTATTGCGTCCGCAAGTGGCAATGGGCAAAGCCTGGGGTGCTATCGCCCTGGGCAAGGGCTCACGCCTGCTGGCGCTGGACGCACAGCAGCGCCCAGCGTTTTTCGCTGCGCTCAATGGCCTGGGTCAGAGCCCGGTAGTGCCGGCGCCCGGTGGCGTGCTGATTCGCAATCAACAGGGCGTGGTGTTGGGGGCGATTGGTATCAGTGGCGACACATCGGATATCGATGAGCAGTGCGCGATCAGTGCGATCGAAGAGGCGGGGTTGACGGCGGATGCCGGTGTAGCGGCTTAAAACCCATCACCAGGCAAGCCCACCGCCAGCATGGGAGTGGGTTTGCCTCGCGATAAAACACTACAAATCCGGCTCACACCCCTTGAGCACCAGACGAATAATGGTCTGCGTAGCAGCCTCATAGTCGCTGTCCTCAAGCTTGGCCTTGCCCGTGACCACCGATATCTGCCAATCGAAATCAGCGTAGGTCTGGGTCGCCGCCCAGATGCTGAACATCAGGTGGTGCGGGTCGACTGAGGCAATCTGTCCACGGTCGATCCAGGCCTGGATACAGTCGATGTTGTGCCGAGCCTGCACGTTGAGCTGTTCCACCTGACTAGGGCTCAGGTGCGGGGCGCCGTGCATGATCTCGCTGGCGAACACTTTCGAGGCGAAGGGCAAGTCGCGGGAGATACGCACTTTCGAGCGGATGTAGGAACTCAAGACTTCTTTCGGATCGCCGGCGGCATTGAACGGCGTGGACGCCTGCATGATCGGTTCGATGATGCTCTCGAGCACCTCGCGATAGAGGTTTTCCTTGGATTTGAAGTAGTAGTACACGTTTGGCTTGGGCAGCCCGGCCTTGGCCGCGATATCGCTGGTCTTGGTGGCGGCGAAGCCCTTGTCGGCGAACTCTTCACTGGCCGCACGCAGGATCAGTTCTTTATTGCGCTCGCGAATGCTGCTCATGGTTGACGCTGTTCCTCGTGTCGGGCCGTAGGCGGCGCCGGGCCTGTAAGGCGGTTGCGCATGGTAGCACCGCGTTTGTGAAGGGCTCAAGGTGGCGACTTTGAGCTAGACTGACCCCTTCTCAACCCGCTGGAATCAAGCAAACATGGCAGGAAGCAGTCTTTTGGTGTTGATCGATGACATCGCCACGGTACTCGATGATGTTTCGGTGATGACCAAGGTCGCAGCGAAAAAGACCGCAGGTGTACTGGGCGACGACCTGGCCCTGAACGCCCAGCAAGTGACCGGGGTGCGCGCCGAGCGGGAAATTCCGGTGGTCTGGGCGGTGGCCAAGGGATCATTCCTGAACAAGCTGATTCTGGTGCCGGCAGCGCTGCTGATCAGTGCCTTCATTCCCTGGGCGGTCACGCCGCTGTTGATGGTCGGTGGCGCCTTCCTGTGTTTTGAAGGCTTTGAAAAACTGGCGCACAAGTTTCTTCACAGCAAGGAACAGGATCAGGCCGAACACACCGCTTTGGTCGAGGCAGTGGCTGATCCTACGGTCGATCTTGTGGCGTTCGAGCAGAGCAAGATCAAAGGCGCCATTCGCACCGATTTCATCCTCTCGGCAGAAATCATCGCAATTACTCTGGGAACCGTGGCTGACGCGCCGTTGACACAGCAGATCATCGTGCTGTCGGGCATTGCCATAGTCATGACCATAGGTGTCTATGGCCTGGTCGCCGGTATCGTCAAGCTCGATGACCTGGGCTTGTGGCTGACCCGGAAAACTTCCGTTGCGGCCAAGGCATTGGGCAACGGCATCCTGCGCGCGGCACCGTACATGATGAAAAGTCTGTCAGTGATTGGTACTGCAGCGATGTTTCTGGTCGGCGGTGGGATTCTGGTGCACGGCGTTGCACCCTTGCATCATGCCATCGAAGCATTCAGTGAAGGGCGGGGCGGGGCGTTGACCGGGGCCTTGCTCAATGCCGGCATAGGGATCGTCGCGGGTGCCGCGGTGCTGGCGGTGGTCGCTGTTGTCGGCAAGATCTGGCGAGCGCTGAAGGGCTGATCGCCTATCGCGGGGCAAGCCCGCTCTCACACAGAACGGTTGGTTTAGTGTGGGAGCGGGGCTAGCCCCGCGATTACAACTATCAGAAATGCACTTTGACCAGGAAGCTGGCGGTGTTCTGATCGGTATCGAAGGCGTCGCTGTCTTTGATCCCGTACTTGTTCTTCCAGTAGTCGTATTCAAAACCGACGTACAGTTGCTTCTCACCCCAGTTCAGCGCTTTACCCAGGTCATACTTGACCTGTGGGTTGAAGTGCAGGTTGGCGTGGTAGGTGCCACGGCGGCTGGTGGCATCGTTGTCGACGACCCAGTCCATGAAACCATCGATGAGAATGTCGGATTTGCCCACAGGAATGGTGTAGGACCATACCGGGGTGATCTGCCAGACATTGTCACCGGCACGGCTGCCTTCGGTATTGCGCTGGTAGAAGTTCAGCTGGAAGTAATCGAAGCCCGGGATTGCCAGGTCGAAACCAGGGCCGATCAGATAGGACTCGGTATCGCCTTCGCCAAACTCGTAGGTCATGGCCAGCAGCACGTCCTTGATCGGACCAAACTCGAGTTTCTGATCGAAGATCTTGCCGAACGACAGGCGTGGGCTGAACTCGCCGTAGTAGGTGTTGGGACCGTTGTTGAAGTCCTTGTCACCGTTGTAGAAGATCTTGTCGACGAAGAAGAAGTTGTCACCGTATTTCCAGCCATCGGCGTGCTCGAAGGTCACGGTCTGCTGAACTTCCGGGTTGACGGCAAAGTTCTTGCCCCACAGATAGGTCAGGCTGTTGTTCTGCCATTGCAGCAGATCACCGGCGGTGGCGGCCGTGCTGGCCGCCAGCAAGCTGCCGGCAAGAATCAGGCTATTGGTCATGCGCATCGCTGAGTTGCTCCCTTGATTGAATCTGTTGGTCGGTACTCTGAGTGGCACCGTTGGGTCCAAATACTTGTCTTTTGAGTCAGTTTTTTTCGATTACCCACAGCTATTTGGCAAGAGCTGCGCCAACTTTCCGCGTACGGCGCAACAATCCTGCTCGACATCGTTCTGAACAGATGAAAAGGGTGTTTCAGGCTGGCGTAACGCTTGCCAACCGCCCGAATTCATTGACTGAGCGGTCAGCAAACGCAGGCAAGATCCCTCTTGCCCTGATCGAGAGGGCGCGCAGATTACTGGCTTGCGCGCTGGTCCTCAAGTGCTCCGTCATGGAGCAGGTATAGCTAAAACTGTGCGTTTGGTCAGGTTTTAGAAATGAAACTTAACCAGGGCGCTGGTCACGTTCTGATTGGTGTCGAGGCGCCCATTGTTTTCAATGCCGTATTTATCTTTCCAATAGCTGTACTCGATACCGACGTACAACTGCTTGGCACCGAAGTCCAAGGCCTTGCCCAGGTCGTATTTGACCTGAGGGTTGAAGTGCAGGTTGGCGTGGTAGGTGCCCCGTCGGCTCTCGTCGTTGTCCACTACCCAATCAATGTAGCCATCGAACAGGATGTCGGATTTGCCCATTGGAATGGTGTAGGAAAAAGTCGGAGTAATCTGCCAAACGCCGTCACCTGGGCGGCTGCCCTCGGTGTTGCGTTGCATGATGTTGAGGGTGAAGTAGTTGAAGCCGGGAATCGCCAGATCAAAGCCGGGGCCGATCAGGTAGGCCTCGTTGTCGCCTTCGCCAGACTCGTAGGTCATGGCAATCAACACGTCCTTGATCGGGCCGAACTCGAATTTGCGATCGAAGATCTTACCGAGCGACAAACGTGGGCTGAACTCACCGTAGTAGGTGTTACTGCCCTTGTTGCGGTCGGTACCGCCGTTGTAGAAGATCTTGTCGATGAACAGGAAGGTGTCGCCGTATTTCCACTTGTTGGCGTGCTCGAAGGTCACGGTCTGCTGGATGGCAGGGTTGACCTTGAAGTCTTTGCCGTAGAGATACGTCAGACTTTCGGTGTGCCAGAGCAGCAGGTCTCCTGCGGTGGCTGGCAAAGCGGCCAGCAGACTGCTACCCAACAGGAGGGAAGTGGTGATGCCTTTCATGTTGTGATTCCCGGCATTGTTATTGTTGGTTTTGGGTTGTTTCGGCGCGAAGCGCCCCGGTCGGCTCGCTCCCACGAGCCGACGGTCCTGCGTGTTGCTCGGGTAAAACCGGGCGGCAAGCGCCGCCCAAAGGCTTAGTGCTGGTGGACGGCGTCGTTATGCGCCGCACGCTCGGCGCCGCCGAGGATGTTGAACAAAAGATTGAGGATCAGCGCGCTGACCGTCGCCATGGCGATGCCGCTATGGGTGATCGGCTCCATCCACTGTGGCATTTGCGCGAAGAACTCCGGACGGACCACCGGAATCAGGCCCATGCCTACGCTGACGGCGACCAGCAACTGGTTACGGCGATCGGCGATGTCCGCTTCCTGGAGGATCTTGATCCCGGTGGCTGCGACCATGCCGAACATGGCAATCGACGCCCCGCCCAGCACTGCAGGCGGAATTGATGCGATCAGGAAGGCAGCCTTAGGCAGCAGGCTGAGCAGAATCAGGAAGCCCCCGGCAACGACGGTGACGTAACGGCAACGCACGCCGGTCATTTGCACCAGACCGATGTTCTGGGCGAAGGAGGAGTGGGTAAAGGTGTTGAAAAAGCCAGCGACGAAGGAGGCACCGGCATCGCACATCAGGCCGCGGCGCAACATGCCAGGGGTGACCTCACGGTCGGTAACCTTGCCCAGTGCCAGGAACATGCCGGTGGACTCGACGAAGATGATGACCACGACAAGACACATGGACAGAATCGGCGCGAGGCTGAAGGTCGGCATGCCGAAGTGCAGCGGCGTCACGACTTGTACCCAAGGTGCTTCGTTGAGACCGGAGAGATCGACCATGCCGATCGATCCAGCCAGTATGTAGCCCAGGCCCATGCCGATGAGCACCGAGACATTGACCCAGAAGCCGCGCATGAAACGATTGACCAGAAGGATGGTGATCAACACCAGCGCGGCCACGAGCAAGTAGATAGGGGAGCCGAAGGTTTCCGCTTCAGCGCCGCCACCGGCCCAATTGACCGCTACCGGAAACAGCGAAAGACCAATCGAGGTGATGACCGTGCCGGTCACCAGCGGCGGGAAGAAGCGCACCACTTTGGACATGAACGGGGCGATCAGCATGCCGAAGAAGCCGGCGGCAATGGTTGCACCAAAGATGCCTTGCAGGCCGACACCGGGCATACCGGCCATGGCTACCATGCTGCCGACTGCAGCAAAACTTGCGCCCATCATCACCGGCATACGAATGCCGACTGCGCCAATGCCGAACGACTGGACGATGGTGGCGACACCAGCGACCAGCAGGTCGGCATTGATCAGGAAAGCGACTTCTTCACGAGAAAGGCCGGCGGCCTGGCCGATGATCAGCGGTACGGCAATCGCACCCCCGTACATCAGCAAGACATGTTGTAGACCCACCAGGAACAGTTGGAACATTGGTAGTGGCTGTCGTGGGGGCGCAACAGGAATGTACGCCTTGCGTGACTCGGACATGCAACACCTCGGTTTTGTTTTTATTCTTTAGAGCTGCAAGCTCAAGCGCCAGGCTTCGAGTAGAAGCAGGAATACGCGCCTGGCTTGCAGTTTGTAGCTTGTTGCTTGGAACCTGTTGCTTAGTTCGTTGGTGCACCCTTGGCGATCCACGCGCCAATCAGTTCACGTTCCTGCTGGGTCATCTGTGTGATGTTGCCCAGGGGCATGATCTGGGTGGCGACAGCCTGTGCCTGAATGCGCGCAGCTTGTTGCTGGATCTGCTGCGGGGTGTCGAGCATTACCCCGGCAGGCGCAGCGCTGAACAGTGGGCTGGTCGGCTTGGCCGAATGGCACACGGCGCAACGTTCCTGGATCACGCTGTGGATCTTGTTGAACCCGGCATCGTCGAGTTTGGCAACGTTAGCAGCGGGGGCTTCGACAGGCGCAGCAGCCTGGGCAGGCTCGGCGGCTTTCTCAGCAGCTTTTTCGGCAGCGGTCTTGCCACCCAATGCGGTTTCCGGCAGTGGTTGGTACTCGACTTTGGCGGCGGCCTGCTCAGGTGCGGTTGGCATTGGCGCAGGGCCAGTGACGTAAGCCAGGCAGATCATCGACAGGGCACCGACCGGCAGGGTCCATGCATACTTGTTGCTGTCGTGACGGGTGTTGAAGTAATGACGAACCAAGACTGCAGCCACTGCGATACCAGCGAGGATCAACCAGTTGTACTGGCTGCCGTAGGTGCTCGGAAAGTGGTTGCTGATCATGATGAACAGCACCGGCAGGGTGAAGTAGTTGTTGTGGCGCGAACGCAACAGGCCCTTGGCTGGAAGCAGCGGGTCAGGCGTCTGGTTGGCTTCGATAGCGGCTACCAGTTGGCGCTGGGCCGGCATGATGATGCGGAACACGTTACCGACCATGATGGTGCCGATGATCGCGCCGGTGTGCAGGTAAGCACCGCGGCCGCTGAACACTTGGCTGAAACCGTAGCAGGCAGCGATAACCAGCACGAACAGCACCAGGCCGAGAAGGCCAGGACGCTTGCCCAGTGGCGAGTCGCACAGGAAGTCGTAGATGAACCAGCCTGCGATCAGCGAGCCAACACCAATAGCGATACCTTCAGCACCGCTCAGAGAGCTACCTGGGGCCAGCAGGTACAGAGTTGGGTTCCAGTAGAACACCAGGCACAGCAGGGCAATACCCGACATCCAGGTGAAGTAGGCTTCCCATTTGAACCAGTGCAGGTTCTCCGGCATTTTCGGCGGAGCCAGCTTGTATTTCTCCAGGTGGTAGATCCCGCCACCGTGAATCGCCCAGAGATCGCCAGATAGACCATCGCGCGGGTTGGCGCGGTTGAGGTTGTTTTCCAGCCATACGAAATAGAACGACGCGCCAATCCATGCCACGCCAGTGATCATGTGAACCCAACGCACGCTCAGGTTCAGCCATTCCAACAGATGTGCTTCCACAGTCTTTACCTCTACCCTGGCACCCTGTAGCCGGGTGCTCGGGCCTTCTCTTATTGGTGGGGGGCGAGGATCAGTTGCTCATCCTCATTGAAGAAATGCTCATCGCAGTTATTGCCAGTGCCACTGCGATCAACCACCAGGAAGTCATCCCGCTTTTCGATCGTCAGCACCGGATGGTGCCAGACGCCGCGATGGTAATTGATGCCCTGCCTTCCATTGCTGATGAAGGCGCGGACAAGACCTGATACAGGTGCATCGCCAACGGGCGCGACCACGATCAGAAAGGGGTTGCCGAGCAGCGGAATAAATGCCTGGCTGCCCAGCGGATGGCGCTCCAGCATGCGAACGGTCAGCGGCATGTCCTGCGCGTCGGCGCGGAAGATGCTGATGATCGCGTTGTCCTCGGGCTGGGCGGTTTCAACCGTTGCCAGCTTGTGGAAGCGCATGGTCGAACCGTTGTTGATCATGAAGTGGTCGCTGCCGTCGGTTTCGATCACGTCACCGAAAGGGGCGAAGGCTTCTTTGGTCAATGGCTCAATCACTAAAGTGCGCATGCGGATTCTCTTTATTCTGTGTTGTGGAGGGTAAGGCCGGGCCTTCCCTTAAAGTTGCAGCAGGCGGAACAAGGCAATCAGGTTGATCTGCGCCAGGGCTTCCTTGAACTCGGCCTCGACCGAGTTGTGGATGCGTTTCTCGAAAGAGGCGAGGATCTGGTGCCGATTGCTGCCTTTTACCGCCATGATGAACGGAAACTTGAATTTCTCTTTGTAGGCATCGTTGAGCGTGGTGAAACGCTCGAATTCTTCGGCGTTGCACTGATGGATACCGGCGCCGGCTTGCTCGTTGGTGCTCGACTCGGTCAGTTCACCCTGGATTGCGGCTTTGCCGGCGAGGTCCGGGTGAGCGTTGATCAGTGCCAGTTGAGCGGCGTGGTCGGCGCTCAAGAGGATGTCGCTCATGCGCTGGTGCAGCGCTTCGATCTGATCGATTTCCTGCAATTGGCCCAAGTCGTAGGCTTTCTCGGCTACCCACGGCGAGTGCTCGTAAATATCGGCAAAGGCTTCAACGAACGCACTGCGCTCAAGGGATGAAGGCTTGAGGGTTTTAAAAGCGGTCATTAGGCGTTCTCGGCTTTGTAGGGGTGGGTGGCATGCCAGTGACGGGCGATGTCCACGCGCCGGGTGAACCATACTTGCTCATGGCTCTTGGCGTATTCGATGAAGCGCTTGAGTGCAGCCAGACGGGCAGGACGACCGATCAGGCGGCAATGCAGGCCGATGGAAAGCATCTTCGGTGCTTCGGCGCCTTCTTCGTACAGCACGTCGAATGCATCCTTGAGGTACTGGAAGAACTGTTCGCCACAATTGAAGCCCTGTACCTGGGTAAAGCGCATGTCATTGGTGTCGAGGGTGTACGGGATCACCAGGTGCGCCTTGCCGGTCGGGTTGTTGGGTTCCCAGTAAGGCAGGTCGTCGTCGTAGGTATCGCTGTCGTAGAGGAAACCGCCTTCTTCCATCACCAGGCGGCGAGTGTTCAGCCCGGTACGGCCGGTGTACCAGCCCAGTGGACGTTCGCCCGTCAGCTCGGTGAGGATGCGGATGGCTTCGAGCATATGCTCGCGCTCCTGCGCCTCGTCCATGTTCTGGTAGTCGATCCAGCGGTAGCCGTGGCTGCAGATCTCATGGCCGGCTTCGACCATGGCGCGGATTACATCCGGGTGACGCTGGGCGGCCATGGCCACGGCGAAGATGGTCAGCGGAACGCCGGTGTCCTTGAACAGCTTGAGCAGGCGCCATACGCCAGCACGGCTGCCATACTCGTACAGCGATTCCATGCTCATGTTGCGAGCACCCTGCAGAGGCTGGGCGGCGACCATTTCCGAGAGGAAGGCCTCCGATTCCTTGTCCCCGTGAAGAATGTTGCGTTCACCGCCTTCTTCGTAATTGAGCACGAAAGACAAAGCGATGCGGGCATTCCCCGGCCAGCGCGGATGTGGTGGGGTGTTGCCGTAACCGATCAGGTCGCGAGGATAATCAGCGCTCACTGCAGTCTTCCTTCTTATACGTGTAAACGGATGGCGTGGCGCCCGTAAAGGGTAATGCCCACGACGATGGATTGATTGTATACAACTTTGTTTGCGGTTTGTAAGCCTGTTTTTTTCAATTTCTCACTCTTTTCGACCCACAACGGCTTTGCAAGAAACCTGCCTGTTTGGTCAGTTAATGACGCGGACGTCGGCCAGTAGCGTGGTTTTGCGACTGATGGCGTATTTACAGGGGGTGGAGAGCGTGTCAGGAAAGAATACCGAATTATTGTGTACAATTTTACATTAAAATGTCTTAATAATCCGACAGCCGTACGCTGCCGAGCCTTCTGCCGGTGCCGTTCGGGTTTTTTTGCCCATAGATAGAACAGAGGCGCGCAAGCAATGGGACGTTTGACCACGCATGTACTGGATGCCGCTCATGGCTGCCCTGGCAGCTCGATCAAGGTCGAGCTGTACCGGGTTGAAGGCCAGCAGCTTGAGTTGGTGCACACCACCCTGACCAACAGCGATGGCCGTTGCGACGCGCCTCTGCTGCAGGGTGATGATTATCGCAGTGGCGTTTACCAACTGCAGTTCAATGCCGGCGACTACTACCGCGCCCGTGGCGTACAACTGCCGGAGCATGCCTTCCTGGACGTAGTGGTACTGCGCTTTGGCATCAGCGCCGAGCAGGATCACTACCACGTTCCGCTGTTGATCTCGCCGTACAGTTACTCGACCTATCGTGGAAGCTAGTTGGTCGCTAGAAGAATCTTCGTAGGTCCTTGCCCGCTCACACTGCGGGCTTTTTTTTGGTTGTTCACGGAATTCCGGGAACTACGCACCGGGGCCTGCTGGCGGGCGAGCACCGGAGTATGGCTCGTGTGTCGATGGGCATATCCGTTTGATGTGGTGGCACCACTGGCTGGTTTCGCCTTTACGGCGACCCACTTTTGTCGGGGTGTAAAGTGGGCAAAACCCCCTGTCCCTGCATTCGGCCCTACGCTGCGCTCCGGGTTCCCTCATTCCACCCTTGCTCCCGCGGGGACCGCGCCGAAGGGCCATCCATGGCCGTCGCCCCACTCCGCAAGGGTTCCATTCGGCCTGCTGAAGGGACGATTTGTGGCGTCTGCACGATTTGTGTAGGTAGAAGCACAGCAGCGGCAACAGCAACACCAACAACAGCGAGGTGCTGGTGTGCAGCTTTTGCTTTTGATCTGGCTCTTCGTACATCGCCAGCCCAGACACCCTGGATCGTCCCTTCAGTAGGCTGAGCGTAGGTATTGCGTAGTCGGGTGCAGGCCATGGATGGCCTGCGAGCACCGTAGGGCCAGGACGGCCCTTCGGTGCGGTCCCGACGGGAGCAATGCCGGAGCGAAGGGACCCGGAGCGCAGCGTAGGGCCGAATGCAGGGACACACGGTTTTGGTTCCTTTTGCCAAGACAAAAGGGACCCGCCGTAAGGGCGGAAGGGGCCAACAGCGGCGCCGCATTGAATGGATAAGCTCGCAGACTCAAATCCCAGCCCAGCCTAGACCAGCCCCAAGATCATGCCCCCGGGACTCCGTGAAGAACCAATAAAAAGCCCCACCCGAAGGTGAGGCTCTGTGTGGCAATTGCGCTACTTACAGGAATACAAACTTGGCAATGAAGATCGCGGTCAACACCCACAGGCTCGCCGAGATTTCGCTGAAGCGACCTGTACCTGCCTTGAGCACCACGTAGGTGATGAAGCCCAGAGCAATACCGTCGGCAACCGAGAAGGTCAGCGGCATCATGATCGCGGTGACGATCGCCGGGATGCTGTCGGTGGCTTCATCCCAATTGATGTGGGCCATGCTGCCCATCATCAGCATGGCCACATAGATGAGGGCACCTGCAGTAGCGTAAGCGGGGATCATGCCGGCCAGCGGCGCGAAGAACATTGCGGCAATGAAGAACAAGCCAACTACAACTGCAGTGAGACCGGTTCGTCCACCTGCGGCTACACCGGCAGCACTTTCCACATAGCTGGTGACGGGCGGTACACCCACCACGGCGCCGAATACGCTCGAAGCACTATCAGCCTTCAAGGCCCGCGAAAGGTTTTCGATGCGCCCGTCAGCTTTCACCAGATTGGCCCGTTGCGCTACACCCATCAGAGTGCCGGCGGTATCGAACATGTGCACGAAGAGAAACGCGAACACTACGGCAATCATGCTGACGTTGAATACGCCTGCCACATCCATTGCCATCCAGGTCGGCGCCAGGCTCGGTGGCAGTGAGAACACACCGCCATATTCGACCAGGCCCAGGCCCCAGCCCGCCAGGGTGACGCTGATGATGCTGATCAGGATCGCACCGAACACGCGGTGGTAGCTAAGCACCGCGATCATCAGAAAGCAGATTGCCGCCAGCAGCGGGCCAGGTTCATGCAGGGAGCCAAGCTTGATCAGGGTGGCAGGGCTGTCGACGACAATCCCGGCAGTTTTAAGACCGATCAGTCCGAGGAACAATCCGACGCCGGCACCCATTGCATGACGCAAACTGACGGGAATGCTGTTGAGCAGCCACTCACGTACGCGCGACAGCGTCAGCAGCATGAACAGCACCCCGGAGACAAACACTGCGCCCAGCGCGGCTTCCCAGGTGTAGCCCATGGTGCCAACCACGGTATAGGTAAAGAAGGCGTTGAGCCCCATGCCTGGCGCCAGACCCACCGGCCAGTTGGCATAAAGGCCCATCAACAGGCAGCCGAGGGCGGCGGCAATACAAGTTGCGACGAATGCAGCTCCATGATCTATGCCGGCGTCGGCCATGATGTTGGGGTTGACGAAAATGATGTAGGCCATGGTGATGAAGGTGGTCAACCCGGCGATCATTTCGGTTTTGACGGTAGTGCCGTGTAGCTTGAGTTTGAAAATCCGCTCCAGCCAACTCGTTTCGAGTGGTGGGGCAAGATCCAGCGTAGGGGCTTCGGATTTGCGGCTTTCCACAGCATGTACTCCTCAAGTCTTTTCTTGTTTTTCAGAGCCAGTCCTGCGCACGCACTGGGGAGCTCTGTGAGGCGGATGGGATGGCAGGCTACCGGACTTTTGTTGACTTCTGGGTCAGGAAGTTGCACGCATGGATTATGCGTTTGTATACAAAGAATGCAAATAATGTTTTCGTTGCTGTGCGCAAATAATTTGCGTGCGTAGCTATAAAGCCCATCCCCCCTGCAGAAATCGCTGCGGCTGTGTACAATGTGCCCATACCTTAATCGTTTAATTTTCTTATCAAGACTTGCCTTCGCCCCACTGGCTGGTATTACAGTCAGGGTCCGACCGGCCGATCCCTGTGCTCGAGTGCCCATGAACGAACAGCTGCAACCTCTCAAGAAACCAGTGCGTACCGGCAAGGCTGGACGCAGCGGAACCCAGGACGACATCGTCTACGCGCATATTTTCGAGGCCATTCTCGAGCAGCGATTGGCGCCGGGTACCAAGTTGAGCGAGGAAGCGCTGGGCGAGATCTTTGGCGTCAGTCGCACTATCATTCGTCGTGCGCTGTCGCGTCTGGCTCACGAAAGCGTGGTGCTGCTGCGACCTAACCGCGGCGCGGTGGTGGCCAGCCCTACAGTTGAAGAGGCGCGCCAGGTGTTCTTCTCTCGGCGTATGGTCGAGCGGGCGATCACCGAGCTTGCGGTCGAGCATGCCACTGGCGAGCAATTGAACGAATTGCGCCAGATGGTGCGCGATGAGCGCGACAGTTTTTCCCGTGGCGACCGTGGCGCCGGCATTCGCCTGTCTGGCGAGTTCCACCTGAAACTCGCCGAAGCCGCTGGCAATGCACCCTTGATCAGCTTCCAGCGCAGCCTGGTGTCGCAAACTTCCCTGATCATCGCCCAGTACGAAAGCGGCAACCGCTCGCACTGCTCCTACGATGAACACATGCAACTGATCGATGCTATCGAAGCCCGTGATGTCAACCAGGCGGTTAGCCTGATGATGCACCACATGGATCACATCGACAGCAAGCTCAACCTCGACGAAGACAGTGCCTCGGATGACCTGCATGCGGTGTTCTCGCATTTGCTGCAGACCAAGAAGCGCGGTAGTCCTGCACCAGTGAAGGGCTGAGACATTTCTTGGGGCTGCAACGCAGCCCCATTGGATACTGGCACTTCATCCAACCTCTGCTAGATTCTCAGCTGATCCACCCCGCAAACCTTCATCAAGCAGTTGGGCTTGCGCGCATTGCGTGAAACGTCAACGACTTGAGGATAGGCACATGTCATCACCTCTGGGTACACGTATGGGTGCTGAGTTGGTCGGCACGTTCTGGTTGGTGTTGGGCGGTTGTGGGAGTGCGGTGCTGGCGGCGTCTTTACCCGCCGGAATCGGGCTTGTCGGTGTGGCCATGGCCTTTGGTCTCACCGTTCTGACCATGGCGTTCGCTATTGGTCATATCTCCGGATGTCATCTCAATCCGGCCGTGTCGCTCGGTCTGGTAGTGGGTGGGCGATTCCCGGCCAAGGAGCTGCTGCCTTACGTTGTCGCACAGGTGGCTGGGGCGATCATTGCCGCAGGCGTGATCTATTTCATCGCCAGTGGCAAGGCCGGGTTCGATATTGCTTCCGGGCTGGCCTCCAATGGCTATGCCGAGCATTCCCCGGCGGGTTATTCGCTGGCGGCAGGCTTTGCCAGTGAAGTCGTGATGACCGCGATGTTCATCCTGATCATCATGGGCGCTACCGACCGTCGTGCACCTGCTGGTTTTGCCCCGATTGCCATCGGCCTGGCTCTGACCCTTATTCACCTGATTTCGATTCCGGTGACCAATACCTCGGTCAACCCCGCGCGCAGTACAGGCCCGGCGCTGTTTGTCGGTGGTTGGGCGTTGCAGCAGTTGTGGCTGTTTTGGGTGGCGCCGCTGATCGGAGCAGTGATCGGCGGCGCGTTGTACAAGGGGCTTTTCGAGGGGCTTAGCGCTGATGAACGCAGCGGCCGGCAGCAAAGGTCTGCTTGACGGTCCGGTCATCGCCCAGGGTCATCAGCACGAACAGCGTCTCGTCGATGCTGTTCGACTGCTGGATGCGGTAGTCCATCAGTGGTGTGGCCTTGTAGTCCAGCACCACGAAGTCGGCGTCATTGCCGGGCTTGAGGTTGCCGATACGATCGTCGAGATACAGTGCCTGGGCGCCGCCCAGGGTGGCGAGGTACAGCGACTTGAACGGACTCAGTCGTGCGCCTTGTAGCTGCATGACCTTGTACGCTTCGTTGAGCGTATTGAGCAGCGAGAAGCTGGTGCCTGCCCCCACGTCGGTACCCAGGCCCACCTTGACTTTGAACTTCTCGGCTTGCGGCAGGTTGAACAGGCCGCTGCCGAGAAACAGGTTGGAGGTGGGGCAGAAGGCGACCGCCGAACCGGTTTCGGCCAGACGCTGGCATTCCTCGTCGCACAGGTGCACACCGTGGGCGAACACGGAGCGTTTGCCGAGCAGTTTGAAGTGATCGTAGACGTCCAGGTAGCCCTTGCGCTCTGGAAACAATGCTTTTACCCAGTCGATTTCCTTGAGGTTTTCGCTCAAGTGGGTGTGCATATACAGGTCTGGAAATTCACTCAGCAGTTGGCCGGCCAGGGCCAGTTGCTCCGGGGTGCTGGTCGGTGCGAAACGTGGCGTGACCGCATAATGCAGGCGAGCCTTGCCGTGCCAACGTTCGATCAATGCCTTGCTTTGGGTATAGCCCGATTCGGCGGTGTCGGTCAGGTAGTCCGGGGCATTGCGATCCATCATCACCTTGCCGGCGATCATGCGTAGATCCAGGCGCTCGGCTTCTTCAAAGAAGGCGTTGACCGATTCAGGGTGCACGCTGCCAAACACCAGGGCAGTGGTGGTGCCGTTGCGCAGCAGTTCTTCGACGAAGATTTTCGCCACCTTATCGGCATGCGCCTTGTCGGCAAACTGCTTTTCGCAGGGGAAGGTGTAGGTGTTGAGCCAATCCAGCAGTTGCTCGCCGTAGGAGCCGATCATGCCGGTCTGCGGAAAGTGAATATGGGTGTCGATAAAGCCAGGGGTGATCAGCGCATCCTGATAATGCTGCACTTCGATGTCGGCTGGCAGGGTCGGCAGCAAATCGCTGGCGTGGCCTAGGGCGCTGACCTTGCCGTTGTCGACCAACAGCAGGCCATCTTCGAAATACTCGTAAGACGCTTCGATGCCTACCTCGGCAGGGTCGGCGACACTGTGCAAAATGGCGGCACGGTAAGCTTTGCGGGTTGCGCTCATAGGGCTCTCGTCATATGGCTTGGCTGCGCCGAGAGGGCGGCAGCAATTGGGCAATGGGGCCGGCGTTGACAGCAGTATCGTGCTGGCCAAAGCTGGCGTTGTAGGTGGCGATGATTTCCGCGGCGATGGAGACAGCGATCTCGATCGGTAGCTTACCTTTGACCTCGGCCAAGCCCATCGGGCAGCGCATGCGTTGCATGCGCTCCTCGGTAAAGCCGCGGTCTCGCAGGCGGTGTTCGAACTTGACCCGTTTGGTTTTCGAGCCAATCAAACCGAACCAACTGAAATCATTGCGCTTGAGGATTGCAGCGGTCAGTTCCAGGTCCAGTTGGTGGTTGTGGGTCATGACGATGCAATAACTGCCCGCGGGCAGGTCGTCGACTTCATCGACCGGCTCTTCGCTGACAATCTTGCTGACCCCGGCTGGAATATTTTCGGGAAATTCCTGCTCGCGCGAATCGATCCAGCGCACCCGGCAGGGCAGCGCGGCGAGCAAGGGTACCAGAGCGCGGCCGACATGACCTGCACCGAACACGGCGATTTGTGCCTGCACCTGGCCCATCGGTTCAAACAGCAACACGGTGGCGCCGCCGCAGCACTGGCCCAGGCTGGCACCGAGGCTGAAACGTTCAAGATGTGGCGATTCGCGACGCTCGGCGAGCATTTCGCGGGCGATCTTCATCGCCTTGTACTCAAGGTGTCCGCCGCCAATGGTATCGAACAGTTGCTCGGCGCTGACCACCATCTTCGAACCGGCATTGCGCGGTGTAGAACCGCGCTCTTCGATGATGGTCACCAGCACGCAGGCTTCGCCACGGGCTTGCAGGTCGGCGAGGGCATTGATCCAAATGTGCATAGCTGATTTGCCTCGTTGATCGCGGGGCAATTGAGCTCCCACAAGGTGGGAGCTCAATTGCCCGTGATATCACCTTACGGTGTGACGGTCTCGACCTCGGTAGCCGGCTGCTGCGCCGCCACCACCTTGCGCATCTGCTCGCAACCCCACAGCACCCGCTCAGGTGTAGCCGGGGCGTCGACCTTCGGCTGCACACGGTAGTCGGCAAGGCTGGCCACGGCGTCCTTGATCGCGCACCAGGCAGCGATCCCCAGCATGAACGGCGGTTCGCCGACAGCCTTGGAATGGAAAACGGTGTCTTCCGGGTTTTTGCGGTTCTCCACCAGCTTGACCCGCAGGTCTATTGGCATGTCGGCCACCGCCGGGATCTTGTAGCTGGCCGGGCCGTTGGTCATCAACTTGCCCTTGGCGTTCCATACCAGTTCTTCGGTGGTCAGCCAGCCCATGCCCTGAATAAAGCCACCTTCGACCTGGCCAATGTCGATGGCCGGGTTAAGCGAGGCGCCGACATCGTGGAGGATGTCGGTGCGCAGCATCTTGTATTCGCCAGTCAGGGTGTCGACGATCACTTCGGCACACGCGGCGCCGAACGCGAAGTAATAGAATGGGCGGCCGCGGGCCTGGCTGCGGTCGTAGAAAATCTTCGGGGTCTTGTAAAAACCTGTGCTGGACAACGATACCTGAGCGAAATAGGCCTGCTGTACCAGTGCTTCGAAGCTGAGAATTTCGTCACGCACGCGGACATGGCCATTGCGAAACTCGACGTCCTCTTCGCTGACCTTGTAGTGACGAGCGGCAAATTCAGTCAAGCGCTTCTTGAGGATTTCGGCAGCGTTCTGCGCCGCCTTGCCGTTCAGGTCAGCGCCGCTGGAGGCCGCGGTGGGGGAGGTGTTGGGCACTTTGTCAGTGTTGGTCGCGGTAATCTGGATGCGCTCGAAGTCGACCTGAAATACTTCGGCAACCACCTGGGCAACCTTGGTATTGAGGCCTTGGCCCATCTCGGTGCCGCCGTGGTTCAAGTGAATGCTGCCGTCGGTGTAGATGTGCACCAGTGCGCCGGCCTGGTTGAGAAAGCTGGCGGTGAACGAGATGCCGAATTTTACCGGTGTCAGCGCCAGGCCTTTTTTCAGGATTGGGCTGTTGGCATTGAAGCGGCGGATGGACTCGCGGCGCTGCTGGTAGTCGCTGCTGGCTTCCAGCTCCGCGGTGATTTCCTCGAGCATGTTGTGCTCGACGGTCTGGTAGTAGTGGGTGACGTTGCGATCGGTCTTGCCGTAGTAGTTGGCCTTGCGCACAGCCAGCGGATCAACGGCAAGATGGCGAGCGATATGATCCATCACCTCTTCGATGGCGACCATGCCTTGCGGACCGCCAAAGCCGCGATAGGCCGTGTTGGAGGCAGTATTGGTCTTGCAGCGGTGGCCATGGATAGTGGCATCGCCGAGATAGTAGGCGTTGTCGGAATGGAACATGGCGCGGTCGACGATCGAGGCCGACAGGTCAGGCGAGCAACCGCAGTTACCGGCCAGGTCGAAGTTGATCCCATGCAGGCGACCGCTGTCGTCAAAGCCGACGTCGTACTCGATGTAAAAAGGGTGACGCTTGCCGGTCATCAGCATGTCTTCGACCCGCGGCAGGCGCATCTTGGTTGGCTGGCCGGTCAGGCGAGCGATGACAGCACACAGGCAGGCCGGGCTTGCGGCCTGGGTTTCCTTGCCGCCAAAGCCGCCACCCATGCGGCGCATGTCGACGACGATCTTGTTCATCGACACGTCGAGGACTTCGGCAACCAGCTTCTGTACTTCGGTGGGGTTCTGAGTGGAGCAGTAAACGATCATCCCGCCGTCTTCGGTAGGCATCACCGAGGAAATCTGGGTTTCCAGATAGAAGTGTTCCTGACCGCCAATGTGCAAGGTGCCTTGCACGCGGTGCGGGGCGCTGGCCAGGGCGCTCACCGAGTCGCCGCGCTGATGGGTGTGGCTGTCGAGCACGAAGTGTTTCTTGCGCAGCGCTTCAACGACATCCAGCACCGGCTCCAGGTCTTCGTATTCGATGATGGCGGCCATTGCCGCACGACGTGCGGTATCCAGGTCGCGCGCGGCAACGGCAACCACCGGTTGCCCGACGAACTCCACCTTGTCGATAGCCAGCAGCGGATCACCGGGCAGCAACGGGCCGATGTCCTTAAGGCCGGGGATGTCATCATGAGTGATGGCAATACGCACACCCTCAAAGGCATAGCAGGGGCTGGTGTCGATACTCAGGACCCGAGCGTGGGCGCGATCGGACAAGCGCGCGTAGACGTGCAACTGGTTAGGGAACTCCAGGCGGTCGTCGATATACATTGCTTCGCCGGACACATGTTTGTCGGCGCTGTCATGCTTGAGGCTGCGACCGACACCGGTGGTCAGGTCCTGGCTGAACAGTTCGGCCATTTGCGCCTGGCTTTTGGCGACGTGATGGTTAGACATAAGCGGTCACCCGAGTCTCGATGTGCGGCGTTTGCAATTCGATGAAGTATTTGCGCAGCAGGTTCTGTGCGCTGAGCAGGCGATATTCCTTGCTGGCGCGGAAGTCCGACAGCGGGGTGAAGTCTTCAGCCAGGGCCTGGCAGGCGCGCTCGATGCTGGACGAGTTCCAGGCTTTGCCGATCAGTGCCGCCTCGCAGGCGCGGGCGCGCTTGGGGATAGCAGCCATGCCACCGAAGGCTATGCGCGCAGCTTCGACCACACCGTTTTCGATACGCAGATTGAACGCGGCGCAGACAGCAGAAATATCGTCATCCAGGCGCTTGGACACCTTGTAGGCACGGAACGTCCAGGCACTGCGGGCGCGCGGCACAATGATCTTCTCAATGAACTCGCTTTCCTGGCGTGCGGTGATGCGGTAGTCGATGAAATAGTCTTCCAGCGCCAGGGTGCGAGAGCTGTCGCCCTTGCGCAGGACAATTTGCGCATCGAGGGCAATCAACAGGGGCGGGGAGTCGCCAATCGGCGAAGCATTGCCAATATTGCCACCCAAGGTGCCCTGGTTGCGGATTTGCAGGGAGGCAAAGCGGTGCAGCAGTTCACCGAAGTCCGGGTACTCGCGACTCAACGCGTCATAACAATCGGTCAACGGGGTGGCAGCACCGATCTCCAGGTGCTCGTCGTAGCTGTCGATGCGTTTGAGTTCGGCGACGTTGCCAACATAGATCATCACCGGCAAGGTTTTGTGAAATTGCGTTACTTCCAGCGCCAGGTCGGTGCCGCCGGCGAGCAGGCGGGCCTCCGGATGCGATCCGTAGAGGTCGGCGAGATCGGCCACGGTCAGCGGCACCAGGCAGCGCTTGTCGCCACTGTTGAGCTCACCGGTTTCGCTTGGCGCAATGGCTTTGAGGCGAGCGATGGTCTGGCTTTGGTTGCTATCGAACTGGTCAGGCTTGGCCTGGCAGCAGGATTGCTCGGCCGCGGCGAGAATTGGGCGATAGCCAGTGCAGCGGCAAAGGTTGCCAGCCAGTGCTTCCTGGGCCTTGTGCAGGTCCGGTGCATCGCTGTTCTTTTGCAGGGCAAACAGCGACATGACAAAACCAGGCGTACAGAAGCCACACTGAGAACCGTGGCAATCGGCCATAGCCTGTTGCACGCTGTGCAACTGACCTTGGTGCTTGAGACCTTCGACGCTGATCAGTTGTTTACCGTGCAGGGACGAGACGAAAGTCAGGCACGAGTTCAGGCTGCGGTAGCGAATGAGTTCGCGGCCGCTGTCGTCTGCGGCCAATTCGCCTACTACCACGGTGCAGGCGCCGCAATCGCCGCTGGCGCAGCCTTCCTTGGTACCGGACTTGCCCAGGTGCTCGCGCAGGTATTGCAGCACCGTCAGGTTGGGATCCAGGGCATGCTCACTGCGCAGCTCCTGGTTAAGTAGAAACTGGATCACGGAAGGCCTCACACGCGGTTTATTGTTGTTGAGCGGACTGTAAGCAGACTTGATTTTTAGGTCAACAATTTTCTGACTTTTGGGTCAGGAAAAATCACGCAATGTTTCCGACCACCACAGGCGCTCCTTCTTTGAGCATAGTTGCTTGTGACGTTGGACAGTTTTTTGCTTCATTTATGCCAACTTCTCGCTGCAGGCCCCTGCGCGGCGCAGAGGCAAGTGCGCTACAATTGCGCCCTTTGCACTGTTCAATGATTTTGAAGGAAAACCATGACGTTCAAGGCTCCGGACAGCCTCTCCGAGCAAATTGCCCACTACCTCGCCGAGCGCATCATTCGCGGTGAGCTCAAGCCTGCCGAGCGTATTCAGGAGCAAAAGGTCACCCAGGCTTTGAACGTCAGTCGTGGTTCAGTGCGCGAAGCACTCCTGATCCTTGAGCGACGGCACCTGGTAACTATCCTGCCGCGCCGTGGTGCGCATGTGACCGAGCTCGATGAGCACGGGGTGCGCAGCCTGTGCAACCTCATGGGTGAACTCTACATTCTGCTCGGCAATGCAGTAGCGCAGAACTGGCAGGTAGAGCGCGACTTGCTGGCCTTTTTGAATATTCAGCAGCGCCTTACCGTTGCCTTGGAGCGTCAGGACATCAAGGTATTCGTTGAAGAAAGCTTTTCGGTCATGCGTGCTGCCTATCCGTTTGCCAACAACCCCTATCTGGAAGAAACCGTAGAGAACTTGCACCCGGCCATGAGCCGCGCCTATTACCTGGCGCTGGATCAGCGCAAGGCTGAGATGAACGACTTTCTTGCGTTGTTCGCCAGCCTGCTGGAAGCCGTCGTTGCGCGTGATCTGGTGCGCATTCGCACGGTGCTGACTGAATATTGCCAGCGCAGCTGCGAGCTGGTGCTGGCGGCATTGGCGTCTGCCTGAGCATGCGCCTCAAGTGCATTCGCCTGGCCGGGTTCAAGTCGTTCGTCGACCCCACCACAGTCAACTTCCCCAGTAACATGGCGGCGGTCGTCGGGCCCAACGGCTGCGGCAAATCCAACATCATCGATGCGGTGCGCTGGGTGATGGGCGAAAGTTCGGCAAAAAACCTGCGCGGCGAGTCGATGACCGACGTCATCTTCAACGGCTCCACCAGTCGCAAGCCAGTGAGCCAGGCCAGCATCGAGCTGGTGTTCGACAATTCCGACAGCACCTTGGTCGGGGAGTATGCCGCTTACGCGGAAATTTCCATTCGCCGCAAAGTGACCCGCGACGCACAGAACACTTACTACCTGAACGGTACCAAATGTCGGCGCCGCGATATCACTGATATCTTCCTCGGCACCGGTCTGGGTCCGCGAAGCTACTCGATCATCGAGCAGGGGATGATCTCCAAGCTGATCGAAGCCAAGCCGGAAGACTTGCGCAATTTCATTGAAGAAGCAGCAGGGATTTCCAAGTACAAAGAACGCCGGCGCGAGACCGAAAGCCGTATCCGTCGCACCCATGAAAACCTCGAGCGTCTGACTGACCTGCGTGAAGAGCTGGAGCGTCAGCTTGAACGCTTGCATCGCCAGGCCCAGGCCGCCGAGAAGTACAAAGAGTACAAAGCCGAGGAGCGCCAACTCAAAGCGCAACTGGCCGCCTTGCGCTGGCAGGCCCTGGATCAACAGGTTGCTCAACGCGAAGTGGTGATCGGTGATCAGGAAGTGGCGTTCGAAGCTTTGGTGGCTGAGCAGCGCAATGCCGATGCCAATATCGAGCGCTTGCGTGATGGCCATCATGAGTTGTCCGAACGCTTCGGCCAGGTGCAGGGGCGCTTTTATTCGGTGGGTGGCGATATCGCCCGCGTCGAGCAAAGTATCCAGCATGGCCAGCAACGTTTGCGTCAATTGCAGGATGACTTCAAGGAGGCCGAGCGTTCGCGCCTGGAGACCGAGTCGCACCTGGGCCATGACCAGACGTTGCTGGCGACCTTGGGCGAAGAGCTTCAAATGCTCGAGCCCGAGCAGGAAATGACGTTGGCCGCCGCTGAAGAGTCGGCGGCTACTTTGGAAGAAGCCGAAACCACCATGCACGGCTGGCAGGAGCAGTGGGATAGCTTCAACACCCGTTCCGCCGAGCCACGCCGACAAGCCGAAGTGCAGCAGGCTCGCATCCAGCAACTCGAGCAAGTTCTCGAACGCCTGGCTGAGCGCCAGCGCAAATTGGCAGAAGAGCGTGACGTGCTCAGCGCCGATCCCGAAGATGCCGCCATTCTCGAACTGGGCGAGCAAGTCGCTGCCAGCGAGTTGGTGCTGGAAGACCTGCAACTGCAAGAGCAGCAGGTGATCGAGCAGTCTGAAACCTTACGTGAGCATCTGCAGCAGGCCACCCAGGCACAGCAGCAGGCGCAGGGCGAGTTGCAGCGCCTGGGCGGGCGACTGGCCTCGCTGGAAGCCTTGCAGCAAGCTGCGTTAGACCCTGACGCCGGAACCGCACAATGGTTGCGTGAGCAAGGCCTGGAACAGCGCCCGCGTCTGGCCGAGGGGCTGCGTGTAGCGCCGGGCTGGGAGCTGGCAGTAGAAACTGTGCTGGGCGCCGATTTGCAGGCTGTGTTGGTCGATGACTTCAGTGGCCTTGATCTGGCAGCGTTCCGTCAGGGCGATCTGCGTTTGCTTGAAGCGAGCACCGACACTGCGCGCGCACCGGGCAGTTTGCTCGACAAGGTTGAAGGGCGGATCGATCTGGCACCCTGGCTGGGGCAGGTGTTGCCGGTGGAAAGCCTGGAGCAGGCCCTGGCTCGGCGCGGTAGCTTGAAAGACGGCCAGAGCCTGGTCAGCCGCGACGGCTATTGGCTTGGGCGTCACTTTTTGCGGGTCTGCCGCGCCAGTGATGCCCAGGGTGGTGTGCTGGCCCGGGGGCAAGAGCTGGAGCGATTGGCACTTGAGCGTCTGGAACGGGAGGCGGCGCTGGAATTGCTGGATGTGCAACTTCAGAACCAGCGTGAACAACTGCAAGCACTTGAAGAGCGTCGCGAGCAGTTGCGGCGTAACACTCAGGGCGAAGCGCGTCAGCAGAGCGATCTCAATGCGCGCCTTAGCGCCGTAAAGGCGCGGGCCGAGCAGTTGAGCCTGCGGCGCCTGCGACTGGAAGAAGAACTCGCGGAAGTGCTCGAACAGCGAGCATTGGAAGGCGAAAACCTCGGTGAGTCGCGCTTGCAACTGCAGGATGCCCTGGAGCTGATGGCCCAGGACACCGAGCAGCGAGAGCTGCTCATGGCCCAGCGTGACAGCCTGCGCGAGCGTCTCGACCGGGTGCGCCAGGAGGCTCGCCAGCACAAGGATCACGCCCACCAGTTAGCCGTGCGCTTAGGGTCATTGCGAACCCAATACGACTCTACTCGTCAGGCCCTGGAGCGCCTGGAGCAGCAGTCGGAGCGCCTGGCGCAAAAGCGCGAGCAGCTCAGCTTGAATCTTGAGGAGGGCGAAGCGCCTCTGGAGGAATTGCGCCTCAAGCTCGAGGAACTGCTGGAAAAACGCATGAGCGTGGATGACGAAATGCGTTTGGCGCGCTTGCACATGGATGAGGCCGACCGTGAGCTGCGCGACGTGGAAAAGCGTCGAACCCAGGCCGAGCAGCAAGCGCAATTACTACGCGGTCAGTTGGAGCAGCACCGGCTTGAGTGGCAGGGCTTGAACGTACGGCGCAACACGCTTCAGGAACAGCTGCAGAGCGATGGTTATGACCTGCAAGGGGTGCTTGCGACCTTGAACGAAGCGGCTAGCGAACAAGAGGCCGAGCAGGAGTTGGAGCGCATCGATGCGCGCATCCAGCGTTTGGGTGCGATCAACCTGGCGGCCATTGATGAGTATCAGCAGCAGTCAGAGCGCAAGCGCTACCTCGATGCCCAGAATGATGACCTGGTCGAGGCTCTGGATACCCTGGAAAACGTTATTCGCAAGATCGACAAAGAAACCCGTAACCGCTTCAAAGATACCTTTGATCAGATAAATGCCGGATTACAGGCACTTTTCCCAAAAGTTTTCGGTGGTGGCAGCGCTTATCTGGAACTGACGGGCGAAGATCTACTCGATACAGGGGTGACAATTATGGCGCGGCCACCGGGCAAGAAGAACAGCACCATTCACCTGCTCTCCGGCGGGGAGAAAGCGCTGACTGCCCTGGCCCTGGTTTTTGCCATTTTCAAATTGAATCCGGCACCGTTCTGCATGCTCGATGAAGTCGATGCACCGCTGGACGATGCCAACGTCGGACGCTATGCCCGACTGGTCAAGGAAATGAGTGAGACGGTGCAGTTCATCTATATCACCCACAACAAGATCGCCATGGAGATGGCGGACCAGTTGATGGGGGTTACCATGCACGAGCCGGGTTGCTCTCGTCTCGTAGCTGTGGATGTGGAGGAGGCGATGGCTATGGTCGACGCCTGATTCGAGGCGATAAGGCCTGAACCTGAGGTAAATGGCCCTGTCAGTTGCGACAGACGGTGTAAAGTTATCTTTGGTCGTGCTAGCTTAATGTCACTTATTTTTTGCGTGGGTAAAACGCCTGTCAGAACATAGAGTTGGCGCCACGTTTTAAAGGGGTTTAAACCCTTTATTTTTCAGCATTTTTTACAGAGGCACAGGATTACATGGAAATCGGTCTGCGCGAGTGGCTGATCGTCATCGGCATAATTGTCATTGCCGGTATTCTTTTTGACGGCTGGCGCCGTATGCGCGGCGGCAAGGGCAAGCTGAAATTTCGCCTGGATCGCAGCTTTTCCAATGCGCCGGATGACGACAGCAGCGCCGAGGTAATCGGCTCGCCACGGGTATTGGACACCCATCAGGAGCCTGAGCTGGATGAGCACGACTTGCCGTCGATGAGTGCGGGGCGCGAGCGTGACACCAGCAGCAAGCCTAAAGCCTCCAAGCGCAAGCGTGGCAACGAACCACATCAGGGCGACCTGAACCTGGCGGCTGAGCCGCGTGAGCGCGAGCCGGATCTGTTCGCTAGCGTCGACGATGACTTTCCCGATGAAACTCGCAGTACCGGGACTGCCTTTGGCAGCAGTGAAGCGCGCGATCTGCCACCGGTTGAAGAGGTGCTGGTGATCAGTGTGATCTCTCGTGATGAAGGCGGCTTCAAAGGTCCGGCACTGCTGCAGAACATCCTGGAAAGCGGTTTGCGTTTCGGTGAAATGGATATTTTCCACCGTCACGAAAGCATGGCCGGTAATGGTGAAGTCCTGTTCTCGATGGCCAACGCCGTTAAGCCAGGCGTGTTCGACCTGGATGACATCGACCATTTCAGCACCCGCGCGGTAAGCTTTTTCCTGGGGCTGCCAGGCCCGCGTCATCCCAAGCAAGCCTTCGATGTCATGGTGGCTGCGGCGCGTAAGCTGGCCCACGAGCTCAATGGCGAGCTTAAAGATGATCAGCGCAGTGTAATGACTGCCCAGACCATCGAGCATTACCGTCAGCGCATTGTCGAGTTCGAGCGTCGCGCCCTGACCCAGAAACGCTAAGGCATCGCAGGGCAAGCCCACTCCTGTAGGTGGGAGCGGGCTTGCCCCGTGATAAGGCCCCGAAGGCCCGCCCCGAACACGCAAGAGCAGCCCAGGCTGCTCTTTTGCTTTGCAAGAGAATATGAAAATGACCGCCGAATCCCGAATCCTTGAACTGCGTGCCGAGCTCGACCAGCACAACCATCGCTACTATGTGCTTGATGAGCCCAGCGTTCCGGACGCCGAGTACGACCGTCTGTTCAATGAACTCAAGGCACTGGAGGCCGAGCACCCTGAGCTGGTAACGCCTGACTCGCCGACTCAGCGGGTCGGCGGTGCGGCATTGTCGGCATTCAGTCAGGTGCGCCACGAAGTACCGATGCTCAGCCTGGGCAACGCCTTCGAGGAGAACGACCTGCGTGAGTTCGACCGGCGCGTGGTCGAGGGTCTGGACCTGCCAGCAGGCGACCTGTTCGGTGATGCAGCGGCAGTGGACTACAGCTGTGAGCCCAAACTCGATGGCCTGGCTGTCAGTCTGCTGTATCGCGACGGGCAACTGGTGCAGGGCGCCACCCGAGGTGATGGCACCACGGGCGAAGACATCAGCGTCAATGTTCGTACCGTGCGCAACATTCCCCTGAAGCTACAAGGCGAGGGCTGGCCTGCCGTGCTGGAAGTGCGCGGTGAGGTGTACATGTCCAAGGCCGGGTTCGAGCGCCTGAACCTGGCGCAGATCGAGGCGGGCGCCAAAACCTTCGCCAACCCGCGCAACGCCGCGGCGGGCAGTTTGCGCCAGTTGGATTCGAAGATCACCGCCAGCCGCCCGCTGGAATTCTGCTGCTATGGCTTGGGCCAGGTTTCGGCGCCACTTGCTGATACGCACATCGGTACCCTCGAGCAGCTCAAGGCCTGGGGCTTGCCGATCAGTCGCGAGCTGCGGCATGCCGCAGGCGTGGCCGAGTGCTTGGCGTACTACCGCGATATCGGTGCGCGTCGTAACGACCTGCCTTACGAGATCGATGGCGTCGTGTTCAAGGTCAACAGCCTGGCTTCCCAGCGCGAGTTGGGTTTTCGTGCCCGCGAACCGCGTTGGGCCATTGCCCACAAGTTCCCGGCAATGGAAGAGCTGACTGAAGTGCTGGATGTTGAATTCCAGGTAGGTCGCACCGGCGCGGTAACTCCGGTAGCTCGGCTGAAACCAGTGAAGGTGGCTGGGGTTACGGTCTCCAACGCGACATTGCACAACATGGACGAAGTGGCGCGCCTGGGCCTGATGATCGGCGACACGGTTATCATTCGCCGCGCGGGCGACGTGATCCCGCAGGTCATGCAGGTTGTGACCGATCGACGTCCGGACCATGCGCGTCCCGTGCACATACCCACGCAGTGCCCGGTATGTGGTTCGCAGGTTGAGCGCACCCAACTGATCAAACGCAGCAAAGGCAAGGAAACCGTCAGTGAGGGTGCGGTGTACCGTTGTGTGGGCCGCCTGGCCTGTGCCGCGCAACTCAAGCAGGCGATCATTCACTACGTTTCGCGACGGGCCATGGATATTGAGGGTCTTGGCGAAAAAAGCGTCGAACAACTGGTGGATGAAGGCCTGATTCGTTCTCCGGCAGACCTCTATCAGCTGACGTTCGAGCAGATTGTCGACCTGGAAGGATTTGCCGAACTGTCGAGCAAGAATCTGCTGGCAGCCATAGCCGCCAGCAAACAGCCTGGCCTGGCACGCTTCATCTATGCCCTCGGCATTCCTGATGTAGGCGAAGAGACAGCCAAGGTGCTAGCGCGCTCTCTGGGCTCGTTGCAGCGGGTTATGGCGGCATTGCCGCAGGTACTCACTTACTTGCCGGATATTGGCCTGGAAGTGGCGCATGAGATTCACAGCTTCTTTGAAGACGAGCACAACCGCACCGTCATTGCGCAATTGCTTGAGCGTGGACTGCAATTGCAGGATGAAGGCGAGTTGGCGGCGGAGTTCGCTGCAAGCACTACCCTGGCCGGCTTGATCGCCAAACTGGATATTCCTTCGGTAGGGCCGACGGGCGCCGAGAAGCTGGTGGCCAAGCTCGACAGCCTGGAGAAGATCATCGCTGCCGACGGTATCGACTTACGTCAGGCATTGGCTGCCAAGCAGGCGGACGCAGTGCGCAATTATTTCCAGGTGCCGGCAAACGCGGCGCTGGCCTTGGCCATCGAAGCGCAGTTGCGTGACTTTGGCATGCATTGGACGAGTGAGAAAAAGGTTGCTGCCGGCTTGCCGCTGGCTGGTCAGACCTGGGTGTTGACTGGCTCGCTGGAGCGCATGAGCCGCGATATTGCCAAGGACAAGCTCGAAAGCCTGGGTGCCAAGGTGGCCGGTTCGGTGTCGGCCAAGACTCACTGTGTGGTCGCTGGGCCCGGTGCCGGCTCCAAGTTGGCCAAGGCCAACGAGCTGGGTCTGAAGGTGTTGGATGAAGATGCATTCGTGACCTTCCTGACCGAGCAGGGAATTGCTGTGTAAGCGTAGAAACTCGTGGCGGTACCTGTGGTCTAGTCCTGGGAGTAGCCAGGAGGGCCATCATGTACCGTTTTTTCGAGCAATTGAGCGGCAGGATCGCCGCCGTACTAGCCGGTCGTGAACAGCGCGCGGCAAGGGTTTGGCAATGCCGTTGCGGGCAGTCGGTATTTTTTCGCAACAGCCGTTGTCTGGCGTGTCAGGCCGCGTTGGGTTTTTGGCCGCCAGACCATCAGATCAGCAGCCTGTCGGCGGGTGCTGGTGAAGGCCTCTGGCTACTCGATGGTGCGCCTGAGGCGGGCGCTCAGCGCCGGTGCGCCAATCTCGATACCCCGGCGGCCTGCAATTGGCTACTGAGTGCTGATGAGCCGCACAGTTTGTGCCTGGCTTGTCGCTTGACTCAAACGCTTCCTGACCTGTCTATTGCCAACAACCCTGCGCGCTGGTGCAAGCTGGAGATGGCCAAGCGGCGCCTGGTCGCGCAACTGCTGGACCTGGGGCTTACAGTTACGCCGAAAAGCGCCATCCACACACAAGGCTTGGCGTTCGACTTCATTGGCGTCGACCTGGAGGGCAATGCGCCTACCACGGGTCACGCCGATGGGCTGATCACCCTGGATGTGCGTGAGGCCGACGATGACTGGCGCGAGCGGGTGCGGGTGCAGTTGCATGAACCCTATCGAACCTTGCTGGGCCATATGCGCCACGAAGTCGGCCACTACTACTGGGATCGCTTGATTGCCCAATCAGACTGGTTGGAAGATTTTCGCGCCTTGTTCGGTGATGAGCGCCTGAACTACGCCGAGGCGCTTGAGCGTCATTACCAGCAAGGCGCGCCCGCAGATTGGGCGCAAGCCCATGTCAGCGCCTACGCGACCATGCACCCTTGGGAAGACTGGGCGGAAACCTGGGCCCACTACCTGCACATGAGCGATGCTCTCGATACCGCCTTGGCCCTGGGCATGAACGCTAAAAGTCTGGACCTTGACTATCCACCGTTCCAGCATGAAGACCTGTATTGCCCAGACGACCCCAGCGCGGTTTGCTTCCTGGCGTTTCTCAATGCCTGGGTCGAACTCTCGGCGATGCTTAACGAACTGTCACGCAGCATGGGGCAGGCGGATTTTTATCCCTTCGTGTTGAGCAAGCCGGTGGTGGCCAAGCTGCACTTTATCCACATGCGGATTGCTCGCCAGACGCCATGAGCGCGGTGTGAGGGTTGCCTCGCCACCCACGAAAACGAGCCAAGTCATTGAGTGGCGATGGTTTTTTTTGAATTAATGGTTGTATCTTCACTTGATGCCGGTACAATGGCGCGGCTCGTCGCCAGATGAGCTGCGTTATGGTGACCCCATCGGTCCCCCCGCAACGATTACCCGTGAACCTGGTCAGATCCGGAAGGAAGCAGCCACAGCGGGAACATTGTGTGCCGGGGTGTGGCTGGTGGGGTCGCCACCTATCTCTAAATCCTTGGTTCTAAAAGGGTTTCTCGCTCAAAAATCTCGAAGTGGAACAGCGTCTAGGAACACCCGGTCGGGTAGCTCTTGGCTTGCGCATTGGGCGCTTGTTTTTTGGCGTTTACTTTCCTAGCGGTAGGCACAGAGATACCCATGTTGGTATTGCGGTAGTCATGGCGCCAATCCTTTTTGTTGGCCCGAAAGGTTACTTGGAAAAGCTTCAAGCTGATGTAGGGCATTTCTGAAATTTCTAATGAAGCATGTCGGGGCGCCGAACGTGATTATTTCTGTCAGGTGTTAGTGCAGCGTTAAAGTGACATGTTTAAGTCGGCTTTTCCTGTGGTTGTCGCTATGAAAAATATAAGTGTCATCGCTCGCGGAGTCGTTATTTTAGAATGCCAGTCTTTCTAAGAGAAAAAAGTATTAATAGTCCAGCAAGAAGTACGATCGAGGCCCACTTCAAAGTTACTAGCTTTCGCTTTAAAGGGCGCGGAAGGTTTCGCAAGTCTTCGACGCTGACACCACCATGCTTTAGGTAATATCCAGGGAATGTGACAATTCCAGCTATCCATCCTGTCAGTAGAAGCTTTCCCCAAGGCCCGCCATTCCTAAGCGGGATCTGACTAACGACTGCGGGGCAATTTTTTAGATGCGCGAGGATCAAATCCATCTGGGTATAAGCCATATGAAGCGCAGTCCCAAGACAAATGAGTATCCCAGAAAATTCGAGTATTCCTGAAACTAAAAATATCTTATCAGCAACACTCAATGTCATTTGGTAGCCTCGTAAATAACCTCGCTAATTTCTTCCCCAAGTATTCCGCCAATAGCTCCAGAGGCAAACGAGCCAGTCCCAACCACTAGAATCCCTCAAGCCAAAGTGGCTAAACCGCCACTCGGGACACCAAGTGCCACGCATATCGTTGCAGTCGTTGATCCAGTAAGCGCGAAGCCAGCGATTGCACCTCCAGCGACTCCGCCGGCGAAGCTGCCGGACTCAGTGAATTTTACTTTTTTGCAAGCGTCAGTGCTCCGACGGAGGTCCCGAGCCAACCACCGTACTTGAGGTATTTGGCAGCCTTGGCAACCCCTTCCATGTGCGTGGCATATCCGGGGATCTGATCTGGCGCACCGGCCTTCGTCCAGCGGTGTACCAGGCTACGACTGGAGATCCCCAGTGCGCTTTTGAGCTTCGGGTGATCAGGAAGATAGTCTGGATTCCCTGTTCAGGGGTTTTATGGCCTAGCGCGACATCATCAGCAATACGCTTGGCATAATAAGAAACCTCTCGGTTAAACTGCATGCGTGTACTAGCGTTCTTAATATGCCGGGCACTAATGGTGTGGGCTTTCCCAATAAGTTTGTTAGCTGTGCTGTTCACGTCCCAGATATCATAACTATTCGAATTCATCCCTTCGTTCCTTCCTTGATCGAAGTGGAATGGAGTTTTTCCTGAGTGGCGGCGGCTTTTGACGTTGTGTTGGCCGCTGGAATCAATCCTAGCGCCTTACTTACGAACAGCATCGAATGTAAGGTAGTCATGGCACCAATCCTTTTTGTAGGCCCAAAAGACTACTTCAAAAAAGATTAAACTGAATGTAGGGTATTTCTGAAATTTATAATGAAGTATGTCGGGCCGCTGGAAGGCTAATATTTCTGTCAGGTGTTAGTGCGGCGTTGAAGCGACACGCTTATTGAGTTTGAACAAAGCGAGCAGGCGATATGCCCCTAGCCGCCTGTACTTCCCTGGCCACTGATATTGGATTTCAGCTTCGCATTAGGCAACGCGCCTGCGGCGGCCAGCTTCAACAAGCGCTGAAACGTCGGGCAGTTCAAATGATCCTCCTGCGGACAGTGAGCTGCATGGCGCAGGCCTTTGCTCATCGCCTGCAGGCGTCTGGCGTTGGCTTCGAGTTCTTCAGCCTTTTCTACCAACATCTGTCGATCGACGCGCAGATGGATCAGCATGCTGCTCACTTCGTCCAGGGAAAAACCGGACGCCTGCCCCAGTGATATCAACGCCAGGCGCTCGATGACATCGGCGGCGAATTGGCGTCGCTGGCCCGGGGCTGCCAGTGAGGTGATCAGCCCTTTTTTCTCGTAATAACGCAATGTCGAAGCGGGAACTCCGGTGCGTTTGGCGACGTCGGCAATGTCCATGTCTGACCCTTGACTTGAAGTTGACTTCAACTTCTATGCTGCGTGGCAGGTTTCATGACGTCAATAGCGCGAGGGTTTCACATGCCTATCTCCACTTTTGTTATCGCAAGCTTAGTGATCGGTGCCGGGGCCACACTGCTCATCGATCTTTGGGTGATGGTGCTTCGGCGTCTTGGGGTACCTACGCTGAATTTCGCCATGGTTGGGCGTTGGGCGGGGCATCTGTTGCAAGGTAGATTGCGTCATGCCGCCATTGCCAAGGCCCAGCCGGTTCGCGCCGAGCTTATGTGGGGCTGGATCATCCACTACGCCATCGGTGTGCTGTTCGCTGCCTTGTTGCTGGCAGCTTGTGGTAGCGATTGGTTGCAGTCGCCGCTGCTGTGGCCCGCCCTGGTCGTGGGTGTGGGTTCGGTGGTGGCGCCACTGTGCATCATGCAGCCGGCGATGGGGGCAGGGTTCGCTGCCTCGAAAACACCGACGCCATTGCGCAATTGTCTGCGCAGCCTGGTAACGCACACGATATTTGGCCTGGGTTTGTACCTGTCGGGATTGGGGTTTTCTGTGTTTGCGGCGTGAGCTGCGTCAGTTGGCTGGCAGGGGCAAGGTGGGCTGGCTGCCGTAGCGCTGGAAAATCCGCTCGATTTCTCCCGACTGCTTCATTTGCGCCAACGCCCGCAGCAAGGTTTGTGTAGGGACAGACGGGGCGTTGCGTACCATGCACCCCAATTGCTGCTCTTCCAATACCGCCAGCCCCTTCAGGCGCTGCTCTGCGGGGAGTTGTCGGTTGAACCAGTCCAGGCTCAGCTGGCTGCTCACCGCATAGCTGTAGCGCCCGGCCTGGAGCTTTTGCAGCACTTGCAGCTGGTTGCGCGCATCGTCTCGCTCGAAGTGGCCATTATCGAATTGTGGCTGCAGCACAGGATATTTGAAGCCAAGTACGGTGCCGATAGCCTGCCGAGGCATTTGCGCCAGGTTTGTGGGCACCGCTTTTGAGTTCAGGGTAACCAGGAGGTCGCGCTGTTTGAACAGTGGCTGGCTCCAGCTGTAGTTGTTGTGTGCATCGTCGGCCCAGGCCGGCATGACAAAGCAGCGCACGTCTACGCTGCCACGCTCCATGGCCATTGGCAGGCGCAAGCGGGGGATCACCACAAACTCGGGGCGATGTCCGGTGTGCACGGCCAACGCATTCATCATGTCAAACATGATGCCGTCGACCGGTTGGTTGTTCTCGATGTGTACCAACGGCATGGTCCAGCTATCGGCAACGGCAAAGCGCATAGGCGGTAGCTCATCTGCCGTAAGCTGGCCGATGTACAGCATCAACAGGTTTAAAACCCAGCGCATCCACTTCTCCCTGTGTCGCCTCAGCATCCCGGCGAACAAAGCTTATACGTTAGGCCGCATAGCGGATGCAATTTCAGGGCTGCTCCGCTAGGATTAGCGGTCTTTGATCTAGCTATTTGACGGTTTTCGATGAGTTATCAGGTTCTTGCACGTAAATGGCGTCCGCGCTCGTTCCGCGAAATGGTCGGCCAGACCCATGTGCTCAAGGCCTTGATCAACGCGCTGGACAACCAGCGCCTGCACCACGCCTACCTGTTTACCGGTACTCGAGGCGTGGGCAAGACCACGATTGCGCGAATTATCGCCAAGTGCCTGAACTGCGAAACCGGGATCACGTCCACGCCATGTGGCACCTGTTCGGTATGCCGGGAGATCGATGAGGGTCGTTTTGTCGATCTGATCGAAATCGACGCCGCCAGCCGTACCAAGGTCGAGGATACCCGCGAGCTGCTGGATAACGTGCAGTACGCACCGAGCCGTGGTCGCTTCAAGGTCTACCTGATCGACGAAGTGCACATGCTTTCCAGCCACTCGTTCAACGCTTTGCTCAAGACCCTGGAAGAGCCACCGCCTTACGTCAAGTTCATTCTCGCCACCACTGATCCGCAGAAGCTGCCGGCAACCATTCTTTCTCGCTGCCTGCAGTTTTCGCTGAAGAACATGACGCCGGAGCGGGTGGTCGAGCACTTGAGTCATGTGCTGGGCGCCGAAAACGTTCCTTTCGAAGATGATGCGTTGTGGTTGCTGGGCCGTGCGGCTGATGGCTCGATGCGCGATGCCATGAGTCTCACCGATCAGGCTATTGCCTTCGGCGAAGGCAAAGTATTGGCCGCAGATGTGCGGGCCATGCTCGGTACGCTCGATCATGGGCAGGTCTATGGCGTGCTGCAGGCGCTGCTCGAAGGTGATGCGCGTGCTTTGCTTGAAGCCGTGCGTCATCTGGCCGAGCAGGGGCCGGATTGGAGCGGTGTGCTGGCCGAGATGCTCAATGTGCTGCATCGCGTCGCCATTGCCCAGGCGCTACCTGAGGCGGTCGATAACGGCCAGGGCGATCGTGACCGAGTACTGGCCCTGGCGCAGGCGCTGCCCGCCGAAGATGTTCAGTTCTACTATCAAATGGGGCTGATCGGTCGCCGGGACCTGCCATTGGCGCCCGAACCGCGCAGTGGCTTCGAAATGGTCCTGTTGCGCATGTTGGCGTTCCGTCCAGCCGATACCGATGATGCGCCGACTCCGGTGCTAAAGCCGGTGGGGATCAGCCAGGCCACAGCTGATTCGGCAACAGCGGTGGCAGCACCTGGCGTCGTTGCGCCTGCGGTGACGCCTATAGCGGTTGTCGAACCTGCTCCTGTCGTTGCGCAGTCGTTACCGGTTGCCGAGCCTGTACCCGAGCCCGAGCCCGAGCCCGAGCCCGAGCCCGCTGCGGTCGACACCGAGGAAGCGGCGCCTGAGCCGGTGATCGATCTGCCCTGGAACGATGCTGTGCCGGTCGAGCCCGACGCTGCGGCTGAGCCGATAATCGAAACCCCACAGCCGGAGCCCGTACCGGCGCCAGCACAGCCTGCTGCTCGCCAGGATGAGCCGCCTCTCAACGACCACATCGGCTACAGCCCGGCAGGTATGGATCGGGACGACGAGCCGCCGCTGGATGAAGATTACTACGAGCCTGAGATGGATCCGGCAAGTTACAGCTACCTGGACGAGCTGGCCATCGAGCATGTCCATGAGGACACCCCGGCCGTTGCCCCCGAACCGTTGCCGGCAGCCATGCCGGCCACTGGCCTGGCGTTGCAATGGCTGGAATTATTCCCGCAGTTGCCGATTTCCGGGATGACCGGCAGTATCGCCGCCAACTGTACGTTGATCGCCGCCGAAGGCGATGATTGGCTGCTGCACCTGGACCCGGCCCACAGTGCCCTGTTCAACGCTACCCAGCAGCGCCGCTTGAACGACGCCTTGAACCAGCATTTCGGGCGTCCGCTGAAGCTGTCTATCGAATTGATCCGCCCGGAGCAGGAAACCCCCGCTCAGGCGGCGGCGCGCAAGCGTGCAGAGCGCCAGGGAGAAGCCGAGGCGTCGATTGACGCCGATCCGCTCATCCAGCAGATGATCAAGCAGTTTGGTGCAATGGTTCGACACGATACCATTGAACCTGTAGACGCCCCGGTAACCCAGGGCGAATGACCGAATGACACAAGCGGCCCGGGTCGAGCCCGCGCCGCATCCCGTAAGTCTAAATTTGAGGTGATCCCCATGATGAAAGGTGGCATGGCCGGCCTGATGAAGCAGGCTCAGCAAATGCAGGAAAAAATGGCCAAGATGCAGGAAGAACTGGCCAATGCCGAAGTGACCGGCCAATCGGGCGCTGGCCTGGTGAGTGTGGTGATGACCGGTCGTCACGACGTCAAGCGCATCAGCCTGGATGACAGCCTGATGCAAGAAGACAAAGAAGTCCTGGAAGACCTGATCGCTGCCGCCGTCAACGACGCCGTGCGCAAGGTCGAGCAGAACAGCCAGGAAAAAATGGGCGGCATGACTGCTGGCATGCAGTTGCCACCTGGCTTCAAGATGCCATTCTGAGTCGATACTTGTAGTACCTTCGGTGGGAGCGCGACTGTAGGGTCGTTGCTCCCATCGTCGTTTTTCCCGCTTTTTTGAAATTTCAGGCTAACCACCATGAGCTTCAGCCCACTGATTCGCCAATTGATCGATGCCTTGCGCACCTTGCCCGGTGTCGGCCAGAAAACCGCTCAGCGCATGGCTCTGCAATTGCTTGAGCGCGACCGCAGCGGCGGTCTGCGCCTGGCTCAGGCGCTGAGCCAGGCCATGGAAGGGGTTGGCCATTGTCGTCAATGCCGAACCCTGACCGAGCAAGAGCTGTGCCCGCAATGTGCTGATCCGCGCCGTGACGATACGCTGCTGTGCGTGGTTGAGGGGCCGATGGATGTCTATGCGGTAGAGCAGACCGGCTATCGCGGTCGTTACTTTGTGCTCAAGGGGCACTTGTCACCGCTAGATGGCCTGGGGCCCGAGGCCATCGGCATTCCGCAGTTGATGGCGCGAATCGAGCAGCAAAGCGCCTTTACTGAGGTCATCCTGGCCACCAACCCGACGGTGGAAGGCGAGGCGACTGCTCATTACATCGCCCAGTTGCTGGCCGACAAGGGGCTTGTGGCTTCGCGTATTGCCCACGGCGTGCCATTGGGTGGCGAGCTGGAATTGGTGGATGGCGGTACGCTGGCGCATTCATTTGCCGGGCGTAAGCCGATTTCGTTGTGAGCTGCAGTTATTGAATGTGGGTCAAGCCCGCTCCCTCTGCCGGTGGTCCAAGCGATGGGAGCGAGCTTGCCTGACGATGCGCTCTAAAGGATTACCGCTCGCTCAGCGAGAATTCGGTCAGGCAGAAGGTCGGTACGCCGGCAGCGTTCAGGCGCTGGGAGCCTTCCAGTTCGGGCAGGTCAATAATTGCCGCCGCCTCGAACACTTGTGCACCCATGCGGCGTACCAGGTTGGTGGCTGCCAGCAAGGTACCGCCAGTGGCGATCAAGTCGTCGAAAACCAGCACCGAGTCACCTTCGCACAAGCTGTCTGCATGCACTTCCAGGAATGCTTCGCCGTATTCGGTCTGGTAGCCTTCGGCAAGGACATCGGCCGGCAGCTTGCCCTGTTTGCGGAACAGAATCAGTGGCTTGTTCAGTTGGTGGGCAATGATCGAACCGATCAGAAAACCGCGCGCATCCATGGCCCCGATATGGCTGAATTCAGCCTCGACATAACGTTCGATGAAGGCGTCAGCCACATGACGCAGGCCCCGTGGCGACTGGAACAGCGGGGTGATGTCTCGGAAGATTACACCGGCTTTCGGAAAGTCGGGAACCGGGCGGATAAGGGCTTTGAGGTCGAAAGTGTCGCTGTGCATGGGGGCGGGTGTCCTGAGAAACGAATACCCGCCAGTATACCTTTATCCTGCGGGCTCAGCTCTCTATAGCGCCGCCGGCCAGCGCACACAGCTGGATCGGATCAAGAATGTGGATTTCCTTGCCTTCGGCGGCGATCAGGCCGTTTTGCTGGAAACGGGTGAAAACGCGTGAAACCGTTTCCACGGCCAGGCCCAGGTAGTTGCCGATTTCGTTGCGCGACATGCTCAGGCGGAACTGGTTGGCCGAATACCCACGCGCACGGAAGCGTGCGGATAGGTTGACCAGGAACGTCGCGATGCGCTCGTCCGCGGTTTTCTTCGACAACAGCAGCATCATTTGCTGGTCATCGCGAATTTCGCGGCTCATCACCCGCATCAGCTGACGACGCAGTTGTGGTAGTTGCACCGACAGTTCGTCGAGGCGTTCGAAGGGAATTTCACAGACCGAAGTGGTTTCCTGGGCCTGGGCCGACACCGGGTAGGCTTCGGTGTCCATGCCGGACAGGCCGACCAGCTCGCTTGGCAGGTGAAAACCGGTGATTTGTTCTTCACCGCTGTCACTGAGGCTGAAGGTTTTCAGGGCGCCGGAACGCACTGCATAGACCGAAGCGAAATTGTCACCCTGGCGGAACAGAAACTCGCCTTTTTTCAGCGGACGCCCGCGTTTGACGATTTCATCCAGTGCGTCCATATCTTCCATGTTCAATGACAATGGCAGGCATAGAGGCGCCAGGCTGCAATCCTTGCAATGGGCCTGGTTATGAGGGCGCAGTTTGACTGGCTCGGACATTTCTTCATTCCTTGGTGTAAAGCACACATAAGCCGTAAGGGTAACTCAGGGCATGGGGTTTCGGCCAGCCCGCGCCTGGGTAAGGTGGGCTGGTTGAGGTGCGGCTTATCGTCCGACCTCACTCTGAACAATAGTGTGCTTAACAAGTATTACTGTAAACAGTACCCGCATTTGAACCGTCAGATCACCCGGGAAAAACGCTGTTGGTTGTGCATGCCGAGGTAGGCGTCAAACACCATACACACCGAGCGTACGAGCAGGCGCCCGGCCGGACGTACCTCGATGCGCTGGTTGCTGAGGCTGATCAAGCCATCGTTGTGCATGGCTTGCAGCGCGGGCCATTGGTCTTTGAAGTAACCGCGAAAATCGATAGTGAATTGCTGTTCGATGGTTTCGAAGTCCAACTCGAAATGGCAGATCAACTGTTGGATCACTGCGCGGCGCACGCGATCATCGCTCGTGCAGAGCAGCCCACGACTGGTGGCCAGCTGAGCCGTCGACAGTGTGTCCTGATAATTATTCAGGTCGCTGGTGTTCTGGCAGTACAGCTCGCCGATCTGGCTGATGGCAGACACGCCAAGGCCGATCAGGTCGCAGTGACCGTGGGTGGTGTAACCCTGGAAGTTGCGCTGAAGGGTCGATTCTTCCTGGGCGATGGCCAGTTCGTCATCAGGTAGTGCGAAGTGGTCCATGCCGATGTAGCGGTAACCTGCTGCTGTCAGCTGCTCGATGGTGTTGTGCAGCATCTCAAGCTTAGTGGCAGGGCTTGGCAAGTCATTGCTGTCGATGCGCCGCTGGGGCATGAAGCGTTCCGGCAAGTGCGCATAGTTGAACACCGATAGCCTGTCCGGTTGCAATTTGATGATTTCATCGACGGTGCGCGCGAAACCTTCCGGCGTCTGTTTGGGTAGGCCATAGATCAGGTCGATATTGATCGAGCGAAATTGCAGCGTCCGTGCAGCCTCGATGATCGCGCGCGTCTGTTCCAGGCTTTGCAAGCGATTGATGGCGCGCTGTACCGCGGGATCCAGGTCCTGGACGCCAAGGCTGACACGATTGAAGCCCAACTCTCGCAACAGACCCATGGTTGGCCAGTCGGCCTCTCGCGGGTCGATCTCGATGCCATAGTCACCGGAGTCGTCGTCCAGCAGGTTGAAATGCTGGCGCAAGTGAGCCATCAGTTGACGTAATTCAACGTGGCTTAGAAAAGTTGGAGTACCGCCACCAAAATGCAGCTGTTCGACAGTCTGCTTGGGGTCCAGGTGGCAGGCGATCAGCTGGATTTCCTGCTCCAGGCGCTGCAGATAAGGCTGGGCGCGAGCGCGATCCTTGGTGATGACTTTGTTGCAGGCACAGTAGTAGCAAATATTGGCGCAGAATGGCACATGCACATACAGCGACAACGGGCGTACCGCACGGCGGCTGTCTCGCAGAGCGTGCAGCAAATCGAAGGAACCGACTTCGCTGTGCAGTTGCACTGCGGTCGGATACGAGGTGTAGCGTGGACCGGACAGGTCGTAGCGACGGATCAGGTCGGAGTCCCAACGGAGTGCGTCGAGCATGTGGGCAATCCCCAGAATAGGCAGCAATGGGCGAAGTCTAGGGGGTGGTGAATATGCCGTCTTGATTTGCATCAACGGCGTTTTTGTTTGCATCTGGCAGGTGTGTCAGTGGCCCATCAGCCAATGTTGGTGCGGGCCGGGAAGGGTCCAGAGGCCAAACAGAATCACCAGCAAGCCTCCAGCGACACGCACACCACGTTTGCGCAGCAAGGCATTGGTGCGTTCGGCGGCAAGGCCTGTGGCAAGCAACACCGGCCAGGTGCCAAGACCAAAGGCCAGCATCAACAGGGCACTGTTGCCGGCATTGCCCTGACTCGCTGCCCATAGCAGCGTGCTGTAGACCAGGCCGCAGGGCAGCCAGCCCCACAGGGTGCCAAGCAGCAGGGCACGGGGCAGGCTGGAAACGGGTAGCAGGCGATTGGCGATAGGTTGAATATGCCGCCATAGGCCGCGTCCCAGACTTTCAATGCGGGTCAGACCGCTCCACCAGCCTGCCAGATACAAGCCCATGCTGATCAGCAGTAAGGCCGCCACTACGCGCATGGCCACGGCAACCGGACTGTTGGCTACCGCCCAACCGGCCAGCCCGAGCAGCAGACCGGCCAGGGCGTAGCTCAAGATGCGGCCGAGGTTATAGGCCAGTAGCAAGCGAAAGCGGCGGCTGCGCTGTTCCTTGGGAATGGCCAGGGTCAGGGCGCCCATCAAGCCACCGCACATACCCAGGCAGTGTCCGCCACCCAACAGACCGAGAATCAATGCCGAGCTGAGCAACGGGAGCAGATCAAGCACGAGGAGGCGCGCCGTCTTCGGGTTTCTTGCCGTCGGCTTGGTCCATGGCAGCGGTGTGCTGCGGGTCTTGGTCGTCGAACAGAATGCTGTGCGCCGGGCCGTCGAGGTCGTCGTACTGGCCGCTGTCCACTGCCCAGAAGAAGATGAACACAGCAATGGCGACGATCAGCAGCGCGGCCGGAATCATTACATATAACGCGGGCATGGAGGCTCCTGATCAGGCCGTGGCCGGGTGTGAGTCGCGGGCCGCTGCGTCGGCGGCTACGGGATCGCTGATACGGGTAAGGCGCAGCGCGTTGAGTACTACGATCAGCGAGCTGACCGACATGCCCACGGCCGCCCATATCGGTGTGATCCAACCCAGGGCTGCAAAGGGCAACATCAGGCCATTATACAGCGCTGCCCAGAGCAGGTTCTCGATAATGATCCGGCGTGTGCGACGCGCCAGGCTGAAGGCCTGGACCAGCGCGTCGAGGCGGTTGGACAACAGTACTGCGTCGGCGCTGGTCTTGGCCAGGTCGGTGGCCGAGCCCATGGCGATACTGATATCCGCGGCAGCAAGCACTGGCACATCGTTGACGCCGTCGCCGAGCATCAGCACTTTGCGTCCCTGTTGTTGCAGGGATTTGAGCTTTTCCAGCTTGTCATCAGGGCGCAGGCCACCGATGGCCTCGTCGATCTGTAGTTCGGCAGCGACGCTTTGCACCATCGGCGAACTGTCGCCAGACAGCAACAAGGTTTGCCAGCCACGGGCGCGACACGCTGCGAGCAGATCGGCGGCATCGCTGCGCAGGCGGTCATCAAGCACTAGCCAGGCCAACGGGCCTTGGCTGTTGCCGAGGAGCAACCATTGCCCTGGCTCTGCTGGCATCGGCGGAACCGGGGCTGCGCTCAGGGCGCAGACGAACCCGGGTTCGCCGATGCGCAGGCGTTGGCCTTGTACCAACCCTTCGAGCCCCAGGCCAGGCTCGGCCTGCACCTCTTCGGCGGCCACGCTGGCACGGCCGAAGGCGCGAGCAATCGGGTGCTCGGAGCGATTCTCTAGCGCCGCGGCGAGCATCAGGCACTGATCGGCATCGCTGCTGGCCAGCGGGCGAATGGCGCGCAAGGTCAAACGACCTTCGGTAAGGGTGCCGGTCTTGTCGAAGATCACCGTGTCGATCTGGTTCAGGCCTTCAAGCACATGACCGCGGGTTAGCAGGAGGCCGAGCTTGTGCAGCGTGCCGGTAGCGGCGGTCAGTGCAGTCGGGGTGGCCAAGGACAGGGCACAGGGGCAGGTGGCGACCAGCATGGCCAGGACAATCCAGAATGCGCGCGATGGGTCTAGCTCCCACCACAGCAGGCCGATGACGGCAGATGCAACCAGGGAGAACAGCAGGAAGCACTGTGAGGCGCGGTCGGCGATTTCTGCCAGACGCGGCTTTTCCGACTGCGCGCGCTCCAGCAAGCGGACGATGGCGGACAGGCGCGTATCCTGGCCCAGGGCCAGGACTTCGACGGTCAGTGCGCTTTCGACGTTGAGGGTGCCGGCTGTGACAGCGTCGCCCGGTTGGCGGGGCTGCGGCAGATATTCACCGGTCAGCAGCGATTCATCGACACTGGATTGGCCACTGACGATCCGCCCGTCGGCGGGAATCACGTGGCCGGGTTGAATCAGGACACTGTCACCCAGTTGCAGTTCTCGAAGCAGGATTCGTTCGCTCTGGCCCGCTGCGCCCAGACGCAGGCACGAGGCCGGCAGCAGGTTGACCAGTTGCGCCGTGGCCGCGGCGGTACGCTCACGTGCGCGGCGTTCCAAATAGCGACCTGCCAGGAGGAACAGGGCGAACATGCCCACCGCATCGAAGTACAGTTCGCCGCTGCCGGTGATTGCGGTCCAGATACCCGCACCATAGGCAAGGCCGATGGCCAGAGATACCGAGACATCCATGGTCAGGTGGCGCGTGCGCAAGTCGCGGGCGGCGCCTCGGAAGAAGGGCGCGCAGCTATAGAAAACGATTGGAGTGGTAAGGAACAGCGCGACCCAACGCAGGATGGTGTGTAGTTCCGGGCTAAGGTCGATGTTGAATTCAGGCCATGTGGCCATGGTTGCCATCATGGCCTGAAACCATAACAGGCCGGCCACGCCGAGTTGGCGCAAGGCTGTGCGGTTTTCATTGGCCAGTTGTTCAGCTGCGCGGTCGGCCTGATAGGGGTGGGCCGCGTAACCGATGTGGCGCAACTGTGCCAGTAACGTGGACAGCGGCAGTTGGCTGTCGGCCCAGTTCACGTGAAGGCGGTGGTTGGACAGGTTAAGCCGAGCTTCGGCGACCCCAGGCAGGCTGCGCAGGTGCTTTTCGATCAGCCAGCCGCACGCGGCGCAACTTATGCCCTCGATCAGTAAAGTGGTTTCGGCCAGTTCACCGCTGTGGCGAACGAAGGGCTTCTGCACGTCAGCTCGGTCATACAGGGCCAGTTCGTCGACCAGTTGCTGGGGCAGCGCTTCGGGGTTGGCGCTGGCTTCACTGCGGTGCTGGTAATAGCTCTCCAGATTGCCAGCGACAATGGCTTCGGCCACGGCCTGGCAGCCGGGGCAGCAAAATTCGCGGACCTGGCCGAGTACCACGGCGGTGAAGTGGCTGCCGGCGGGAACGGGCAGGGCGCAGTGGTAGCACGGCGTGGGGCTGGTCATGGCAATCTATCGCAAGGTCTTGGGTGACTCTGATCGCGGGGCTGTTGGGGCGGGCGTGCGCCGCGATCAGGGACGACTTATTTTTCGAGGTGTTCAGCCCCTTGCAGTGCTTCGTCGCCCAACTGCAGGGTTTTGTCGTGGCCGACCTGTTCTTCTTCGAACAGACGCCATACATGTTCATCCTGGCTGCCGAGCAGTTCGACGAAACGACGACCTTCTACTTTGTCGTTGAGTTGGCCAATGTAGCGTCCGGCTTCGCTTTCGCTTTGAGTCAGGACAATTTTCCGGTCCTTTTCCGGCTGGGTGGGCGAGATCAGATTCAGCTCAAGGGTTTTCGGCAGGCTGTCGCCAGTGAGGCGCAAATCGACTTCGCCGGTCAACTCATCAAGGTGCACGCTCGCCTTGAGGTTCAGGGTCTGGGCCAGCAGTTCGCGGTCCAGCGCGCGGTTGATGCCTTTGCCTGCCTCGTAGTAGTTGTCGTTGACCAGGTTGTCCGGGTTGTTCACCGCGATCGTCACCATGGTCAGGCTGAGGGTCACCGAGGTGGCCAGCACCCCGATGATGATCCACGGCCATAGATGCTTGTACCAAGGGCTTGCGGCGGTAGCAGAAGGCATAAAGGCAGTCTCTTATCTAATTTGTGGGCCAATGAATCGGCTCTTGGCTTCAACCTGGGTGGCGCTGTCGTCAGCGTCCCTGAGGATGAAAGTAACTTCGTTGGTGCTGGATGGCAGTTTTTCCGGGGCCATCGACAGTTGTACCGGCAAGCTGACAATGTCGCCGGCCGCTACGCGGATTTCCTTCGCACCATCGAGCTTGAGATCCGGAAGACCGGCAGCTTCAAGCACATACACATGATCTTGCTGGTCTTTGTTCATCACTTTCAGGCTGTAGACGTTTTCGATCCAGCCCTGGGCATTTTCGCGGTACAGGACGCGGTCTTTACTGACGTCGAAGCCTACCAGCGAGCGCATGATGAAGGCACTGGAAAGCAGGCCGATCATGGCCAGCAAGACCAGCGCGTAACCGATCAGGCGAGGGCGCAGCATATGGGTTTTCTGCCCGGAAAGGTTGTGCTCGGTGGTGTAGCTGATCAAACCTTTGGGGTAGTTCATCTTGTCCATGATGGTGTCGCAGGCATCGATGCAAGCGGCGCAGCCAATGCATTCGATCTGCAAGCCGTCGCGAATGTCGATGCCGGTCGGACAAACCTGGACACACATGGTGCAGTCGATGCAATCACCCAGGCCCTTGGCTTTGTAGTCGATGTCCTTTTTGCGCGGACCACGGGTTTCACCGCGGCGAGGGTCGTAGGAAACAATCAGGGTGTCCTTGTCGAACATCACACTCTGGAAGCGCGCATAAGGGCACATGTAGATGCACACCTGTTCGCGTAGCCAGCCGGCATTGCCGTAGGTGGCCAAGGTAAAGAAGCCGACCCAGAAATACGCCCAACCATCGGCCTGGCCGGTAAAGAACTCCACCACCAGTTCGCGAATCGGTGAGAAGTAGCCGACGAAGGTCATGCCGGTCACAAAGCCGATCAGCAGCCATAGGCTGTGCTTGGCCAGCTTGCGCAGGAATTTATTGCCGCTCATGGGTGCTTTGTCGAGCTTCATGCGCTGGTTGCGGTCACCTTCAGTGACCTTTTCGCACCACATGAAAATCCACGTCCAGACACTTTGCGGGCAGGTATAACCGCACCAGACACGACCGGCGAATACGGTGATAAAAAACAGACCGAAGGCTGCAACGATCAACAAGCCGGAAAGCAGGATGAAGTCCTGGGGCCAAATGGTTGCGCCAAAGATGTAGAACTTCCGCTCTGGGAGGTTCCACCAGACTGCCTGGTGCTCACCCCAATTCAGCCACACCGTGCCGAAATACAGGAGGAACAGGACGGCGCCGCCGACCATGCGCAGGTTACGGAAAATACCGGTAAAGGCCCGGGTATAGATTTTTTCCCGAGCGGCGTAGAGATCGACGCTGTTCTTGTCTTTATTGGCAGGCGGGGTGACATCATGTACTGGAATCTGCTTGCTCATCATTGAGTCCCACGGCAGTGGAATTACGCCGCGATCAGTGCGTGCCGACCGCAGTCAGAAGTTTATGCTGCTCTAGACCGGATGATACGCCTGTAGTGGCAGTATGGGGCATGGCTGCGACCTTTAGCCGCGTTGGGTTTGCCTGATGTTTAGTGTAGTGGGTGTGTCAATTGATCTGGGTCAAGCCCACGGCGCGCGGGCTTACGACCGCCTCAGTTGCTATAAAAAAAGCCCCGCCGTTTGCACGTGCAGGGCTTCGGGCTTGCCGTACGAATTACTTCGCGTCGGCAGTCTTTTCAGCCTGGTGTGACAGGCTGTAGACATAGGCGGCCAGCAGGTGGACCTTGTCGTTACCCTGAATCGCTTCCTGTGCAGGCATCTGGCCCTGGCGGCCGTAACGGATGGTCTGCTGCAGTTGGGCGAAGCTTGAACCGTAGATGAAGGCTTGCGGGTGAGTCAGGTTAGGCGCGCCCATCGCTGGAGTACCTTTGCCTTCTGGGCCGTGGCAAGCCACGCAGTTGGCAGCGAAGATCTTCTGGCCATTGGCTACGTCAGCTTTTGCACCCTCTGGCAGCTTGCGGCCATCGAGGTTGGTCAGTACAAACGCGGCAACGTCGGCAACGCCTTGCTCACCAATGACTTCCGACCAAGCCGGCATTACGCCATGACGACCGCCCATGATGGTGGCCTTGATGGTCTCGGGCTCGCCGCCCCAGCGCCAGTCATTGTCGGTCAGGTTAGGGAAGCCGTAGGAACCCTTGGCGTCGGAGCCGTGGCAAACCGAGCAGTTGGAGGCAAACAAGCGGCCGCCCATCTTCAAGGCTTGTGGGTCCTTGGCGACTTCTTCAATTGGCATCGAGGCAAACTTGGCGAAGATCGGACCAAACTTGGCGTCCGAGCGGGCCATTTCCTTTTCCCATTCGTGAACACCGGTCCAGCCTGGCTGACCGTTGGCGAATTCGGTCTTTTTCTCGTTATCTACGTACTGGTAGCCCGGCAATACACCTTTCCAGTTGCCCAGGCCCGGGTACAGCACCAGATAGCCCAGCGCGAAAACGATAGTGCCGACGAACAACCAGAACCACCACTGCGGCAGCGGGTTGTCGTACTCCTCGATACCGTCATAGACATGGCCGACGGTTTCATCGGTGATATCGCTGCGTTGGCCCTTGCGGGTGGACAGCAGCAGCCAGGTCAGGGCAAAAATGGTGCCCAGACTCAAAACGGTGACGTACAGACTCCAGAAGGTAGTCATTCGTTGTTACTCCTAGACGCTTTCGCTTGCGCTTGCTCGACGTGCTTGCTGGCTTCGGGATCATCCGCGAAGGGCAGCATGGTCGCTTCGTCGAACTCAGACTTGCGTCGAGAACTGAACACCCACAACGCCAGGCCGATAAAGGCCACCATCACCACGACGGTGCCCAGGCCACGAATCATCCCGATATCCATCAATATCACCGTTTGCTTTTGATGATGGTGCCCAGGCCCTGCAGGTAGGCCACCAGAGCGTCCATTTCAGTCTTGCCCTTGACTGCGTCGCGGGCACCGGCGATGTCTTCATCGGTGTACGGCGTGCCTAGGGTGCGCAAGACTTCCATCTTCTTGATCGTGTCTTTGCCGTCGAGCTTGTTCTCTACCAACCATGGATAGGCAGGCATCTTCGACTCAGGCACGACGTTGCGCGGGTTGTACAAGTGCGCACGGTGCCAGTCATCGGAGTAGCGACCGCCGACACGGGCCAGGTCCGGACCGGTACGCTTGGAACCCCACAGGAACGGGTGGTCCCAGACGCTTTCACCGGCTACCGAGTAGTGGCCGTAGCGTTCGGTTTCGGCACGGAACGGACGAATCATCTGCGAGTGGCACTGTACACAGCCTTCGCGGATGTAAATGTCACGGCCTTCCAGTTCCAGTGCGGTGCGTGGCTTCATGCCCTCGACCGGCTTGTTGGTAACGTCCTGGAAAAACAGTGGGACGATCTGGGTCAGGCCGCCAATGCTGACGGCAATGACCATGAAGAAGGCCAGCAGGCCGATATTCTTCTCGACTACTTCGTGCTTCATCAGTGGGCTCCAACTACAGCGATCTGTGCAGCAGCTTCAGCTTCGGCCGGCTTCGAGGCACGGACGGTGCGGAACACGTTGTAGGCCATCAGCAGCATGCCGGAGGCGAAGAACGCACCGCCCAGGGCGCGGACGATAAAGCCTGGATGGCTGGCCTGCAGGGCTTCAACGAAGGAATAGGTGAGGGTGCCGTCGTCGTTGATTGCACGCCACATCAGGCCCTGGGTGATGCCGTTTACCCACATCGAGGAGATGTACAGCACGGTACCGATGGTAGCCAGCCAGAAGTGCGCGTTGATCAGGCCGATGCTGTGCATCTGCTCGCGACCGTAGACTTTCGGGATCATGTGGTACAGCGCACCGATCGAAATCATCGCCACCCAACCAAGAGCGCCGGCGTGTACGTGACCTACGGTCCAGTCGGTGTAGTGCGACAGCGAGTTGACGGTCTTGATTGCCATCATCGGACCTTCGAAGGTCGACATGCCGTAGAACGCCAGGGAAACCACGAGGAAGCGCAGGATCGGGTCGGTGCGCAGCTTATGCCAGGCGCCTGACAGGGTCATCATGCCGTTGATCATGCCGCCCCAGCTTGGTGCCAGGAGGATGATCGACATCGCCATGCCCAGCGACTGCGCCCAATCTGGCAGCGCGGTGTAGTGCAGGTGGTGAGGACCGGCCCAGATGTACAGAGTGATCAGTGCCCAGAAGTGCACGATCGACAGGCGATAGGAGTAGATCGGACGCTCGGCCTGCTTGGGTACGAAGTAGTACATCATGCCGAGGAAGCCGGTGGTCAGGAAGAAGCCCACCGCGTTGTGGCCGTACCACCATTGAATCATTGCATCGGTTGCGCCCGAATAAGCCGAGTAGGACTTGAACAGGGTGACCGGCAGGGATGCGTGGTTGACGATATGCAGCATCGCGGTAACCACGATGAACGCACCGTAGAACCAGTTACCGACATAGATGTGCTTGGTCTTGCGCTTGACGATGGTACCGAAGAACACCACACCGTAGGTGACCCAGACAATGGCAAGCAAAATGGCGATCGGCCATTCCAGCTCTGCGTATTCCTTGGTCGTGGTGTAACCCAGGGGCAAGGTGATGAGCGCACCCACGATGACCGCTTGCCAACCCCAGAAGGTGAAGGCCGCAAGGCTATCGGAGATCAGTCGCGCCTGGCAGGTACGCTGCACGACATAGTAGGAGGTGGCAAACAGCGCACAGCCACCGAAGGCGAAAATCACCAGGTTGGTGTGCAGTGGGCGAAGGCGTCCAAAGCTCGTCCATGGCAGGTCCAGGTTCAGCTGGGGCCATACCAGTTGCGAGGCGATGAAGACTCCAAGCCCCATGCCAAGGATCCCCCAGACCACCGTCATGATGGCGAACTGGCGGACGACCTTATAGTTATAAGCAGTCGGACTGATTGCTGTGCTCATTCTAAGGTTCCACGGTTTGGGTGTTTTTGTAGGTTAAAAAATCGGCGCAAGTATGTATAAACCGTGTGGTTATTGCAACGCGATGGCTGCACTGCCGACCTCTGCCAAAGCCCGCTCCGACGCTGTTCCGAGCGCTTTCGGCGAGCAAAGTGTACACAATTATCTTGTTGATATGTGTACCGTTGTTAATGTTTTCTTGTCCAATCGGTCAAGCTTGCTGTGATCTTTTTTTCCTGCAAAGAAGACGAGATGAAGAGGTCGAGCCGGTCCCATCTACCTTTTCACGCATTCTTCAATAGCCACAGTCGGGCAAGGGAATTAACAGGCCCCTGGTGGCGGTTGCCGTGGCAACAAGCTTAGTTCCGATCAGAGCAGGTGCAAGGTGGGGTGGCGGGGGAGGTGCGACACTTGGTCGCAAGGCGTAAACGGAACCGCCGCATTCAATGGAATGCGGCGGGTTGAGTCAAGGCTCAGTTACGCGAGGATTTTACTTGGCAGAAAGGTCGTTGCTTTGCGCGGGCTCATCCTGGGACAGGCTGTAGACATAGGCCGCCAGCAGGTGGACTTTGTCATTGCCCTGAATGGCTTCCTGTGCAGGCATTTGCCCCTGGCGACCATAACGAATGGTCTGTTGCAGTTGGGCAAAACTTGAGCCGTAAATGAAAGCCTGAGGGTGAGTCAGATCAGGTGCACCCATCGCTGGCATACCTTTGCCTTCCGGGCCGTGGCAGGCCACGCAGGTGGTTGCGAAGAGTTTCTCACCGTTGCTGGCATCGGCCTTGGTGCCCTCAGGCAACTGCCGTCCATCAAGCTTGGTCAAGACAAATGCGGCAACATCGGCAACACCTTGCTCACCAATTACCTCGGCCCAGGCCGGCATTACGCCGTGACGGCCGCCCATGATCGACTGCTTGATGGTTTCAGGCTCGCCGCCCCAGCGCCAATCTTTGTCGGTGAGGTTGGGGAAGCCATAGGCGCCCTTGGCATCGGAACCGTGGCAGACCGAGCAGTTGGACGCAAACAGACGGCCGCCCATTTTCAGCGCTTGCGGGTCTTTCGCTACTTCTTCCACCGGCATGGCAGCAAATTTAGCGAAGATCGGCCCGAACTTGGCGTCAGCCTTGTCCATTTCCTTCTGCCATTCATTGACCTGGGTCCAGCCGTTTTGATAACCCGGCAGGATGCCTTTCCAGTTGCCCAGGCCCGGATAAAGGATCAGGTAGCCGACCGAGAACACCAGGGTGCCAACGAACAGCCAGAACCACCACTTGGGCAGCGGGTTGTCGTATTCCTCGATGCCGTCGAAGCTGTGACCCATGGTCTGGTCGCCAGCTCCGGGTTTTTCACCCTTGCGCGTGGCCAGCAGCAGCCAGGTCAAGCCGATCAGGCTGCCAATGGTCAGTACGCAGATGTACGCACTCCAGAAGGTGGTCATTGCCCGTTACTCCTCGATGCGGGTTCGTTGGCGGCAGGTACTAGGCGATCATCGGCAAACGGCAGCAAGCTTGCTTCGGCAAACTCGCGGTCGCGCCGACCGTTGAACACCCACAGCGACAGGCCGATGAAGGCGATGGCCACCAGCAGGGTGCCCAGGCCGCGCAGTTGGCCTATATCCAGTGTGAAGTCCATGGCGCTTACCTCTTGTTCTTGATCGCGGTGCCGAGCACCTGCAGGTAGGCGACCAAGGCATCCATTTCGGTCTTGCCCTTGATCGACTCCACTGCACCGCTGATATCCGCATCGGTGTAAGGCACGCCCAGGGTGCGCATGGTGCGCAACTTGGTTTCGGTGTGGCTGCTGTCGACTGGAGCGGCCACCAGCCATGGGTAGGCAGGCATCTTCGACTCAGGCACGACGTTGCGCGGGTTGTACAAGTGCGCACGGTGCCAGTCATCGGAGTAGCGACCGCCGACACGGGCCAGGTCCGGACCGGTACGTTTGGAACCCCACAGGAACGGGTGGTCCCAAACGCTTTCACCGGCTACCGAATAGTGGCCGTAGCGTTCGGTCTCGGCACGGAACGGACGAATCATCTGCGAGTGGCACTGCACACAGCCTTCACGGATGTAGATGTCACGCCCTTCCAGTTGCAGCGCGGTATAAGGCTTCATGCCTTCCACCGGCTTGTTGGTGACGTCCTGGAAAAACAGCGGGACGATCTGGGTCAGTCCGCCGATGCTGACGGCAAAGACCATCAACAGCACCAGCAGGAAGACGTTTTTCTCAATGACTTCGTGTTTCATCTGGATCTCCTCAGGCCAGCTGCGCGGTGGCAGGGGCGGTCGCGGCCACTGGGGAACGCACGGTGCGCCAGGTGTTCCAGGCCATCAGGAACATACCGGTCAGGAAGATCGCCCCGCCGACAAAGCGCACGATGAAGCCAGGGTGGCTAGCTACCAGGGTTTCGACGAAGGAGTAGGTCAGGGTGCCGTCGGCGTTGACTGCGCGCCACATCAGGCCCTGGGCGATACCGTTGACCCACATCGAGGCGATGTAGAGCACAGTGCCGATGGTGGCCAGCCAGAAGTGAGCGTTGATCAGCCCCAGGCTGTACATTTGCTCGCGACCGAAGACTTTCGGAATCATGTGGTACAGCGCACCGATCGAAATCATCGCTACCCAGCCAAGAGCGCCGGCGTGTACGTGGCCGATGGTCCAGTCGGTGTAGTGGGACAGGGCGTTGACGGTCTTGATCGCCATCATCGGACCTTCGAAGGTCGACATGCCGTAGAACGCCAGCGAGACCACGAGGAAACGCAGGATTGGGTCGCTGCGCAGCTTATGCCATGCGCCCGAGAGGGTCATCATGCCGTTGATCATGCCGCCCCAGCTTGGTGCCAGGAGGATCAGCGACATGACCATGCCCAGTGATTGGGCCCAGTCTGGGAGTGCGGTGTAATGCAGGTGGTGAGGGCCGGCCCAGATGTACAGGGTGATCAGTGCCCAGAAGTGCACAATGGACAGGCGATAGGAGTACACCGGACGTTCGGCCTGTTTAGGCACGAAGTAGTACATCATCCCCAGGAAGCCTGCGGTCAGGAAGAAGCCTACGGCGTTGTGGCCGTACCACCATTGCACCATGGCGTCGGTTGCGCCGCCGTACAGTGAGTAGGACTTGGTCAGGCTGACCGGAATTTCCATGTTGTTGACGATGTGCAGGATCGCAACGGTGATGATGAATGCACCGAAGAACCAGTTACCCACATAGATGTGCTTGGTGGTGCGCTTCATCAGGGTGCCGAAGAACACCACGGCGTAAGCGACCCAGACAATGGTGATCAGGATATCGATCGGCCATTCCAGTTCGGCATACTCCTTGGAGCTGGTGAAGCCCAGAGGCAAGCTGACTGCCGCCAGTACGATCACCAATTGCCAGGCCCAGAAGGTAAAAGCGGCAAGGCGTGGAGAGAACAGGGTGGTCTGGCAGGTACGCTGGACCGAGTAATAGGACGCGGCAAACAGTGCGCAACCGCCAAAGGCGAAGATCACTGCGTTGGTGTGCAGTGGACGCAAGCGCCCAAAGCTGGTCCAGGGGAGGTCGAAGTTGAGTGAAGGCCAGACGAGTTGCGCGGCAAGAAAAACGCCGAGCCCCATCCCGACGATTCCCCACACCACCGTCATAATGGCGAATTGGCGGACCACCTTGTAGTTGTAGGCGGTACTGCTGGTTGTGTTCATGTATGGGTTCCCATCCACGGTTATAGGCAGGCTAAATAGCGAGGCAAGCATGAGTAATGGGCAAGTGGCCGGTATTGACGGGGATCAATGGGCACGGCTGATCGAAAGTCGCGGGTGGCGCTGGAATGCCCCGCAAAATCAGGGGGATGGCGAGCATGCAGGGTGTCTGATTCTGGCGCATGGCGCGGGCGCGCCAATGGACAGCGAGTTCATGGAAGAAATTGCGCAAAGGCTGGCTGCACAAGGGCTGGGGGTAGTGCGTTTCGAGTTTCCCTACATGGCACAGCGGCGCCTGGATGGTGGCAAAAGGCCTCCTAATCCGCAGGCTAAACTGCTGGAGTGTTGGCGCGAGGTGTATCAGCACGTGCGACCATTGGTCACTGGGACGTTGGCCATTGGCGGTAAGTCCATGGGCGGGCGCATGGCCAGCTTGCTGGCTGATGAGTTGGCTGCCGATGCGCTGGTATGCCTGGGTTATCCGTTCTATGCCGCTGGCAAGCCGGAAAAACCACGGGTGGCGCATTTGGCTGAATTGAAGACCCCGACGCTGATCGTTCAGGGTGAGCGGGATGCCTTGGGAAATCGGCAGGCAGTGGAGGGCTATGCACTGTCACCGGCAATACAAATAGCTTGGCTGGAAACGGGGGATCACGACCTGAAACCGTTGAAGGCGTCAGGATTTACCCACAGCGCTCATCTGGCGACGGCAGCGCAGAACATTATGGCGTTCGTGAGTAAATCAGAGCCCTAATGGCGCACGTTCCGTGGCAGCGGGCTTCACCTGGCGATAATCCTGGGTGCGGAACGAGCGCTTTATGGCAGATTGCCGCGCCCGCCCGCTTCCCTCGACTAGCGTCTCAGCCGCGGTACTCGCAAAGGTAAGCGGTATCCACAGCGACCTTCAGTTGGAACTTGCTGTTGGCTGGCACGTTGAACTGGCTGCCTGCAGAAAAGGTTTCCCAGTTGTCGCTGTCAGGCAGTTTTACGGTCAGTGCGCCGGAAACCACATGCATGATCTCGCGCTGCGCGGTGCCGAATTCGTACTCGCCAGGGGCCATTACGCCGACAGTGGCTGGACCTTCGGCGCTTTCGAATGCAATCGATTTGACCGTGCCATCAAAGTACTCGTTGACCTTAAACATGGGCGACTCCTGAAAAGGGGCTGAAAAGGCTGGCCAGTATGCCCAAGGCATCTGGCGCCGTCATCCGCTTTCAGGCGCCGCTGGCCGGCAGGCTCAACGGTAACAAACGTGCGGTGTTGCGCGCGTCTTCCAGGGCCCGATGTTGCTGCCCGCTAAACTGCAGGCCGGCCAGCTGCAGCGCACCGTTCAGGCCTAGCGGGCGCTGGAGTTGGCGAGCCTTGGCGAAGCGCTGTTTGAGGTTGATATGTGGCAGGTCGGCAAGCAGGCTGTGCATCTGATGCAGCTGCCACTCCTGGACAAGTTGCTGGCGGTCATAGTCGCCCCAGCTGACCCAGGCTTGCAGATGCTTTTGATGGTGGCCGATCCAGCGCTCGAACTGCGTCCAGACCTCTGTGAACGAGGCTGCTGTATCAACGCTCGCTTGGCCGATGTGGGTAAGCTCGCGGCAGAAGGGGGTAAGCTGCGGACGTCGCCGTGGTTTGACGAAACGCTGGAAATGATCGATTTCCCGACCCTGTCGGTTGACCAGGGTTGCGCCAATTTCGATAACTTCCATATCTGTGACCGGCCAACCTCCGTCATCTGTGGTTGCTTCCAGATCGATCACCAGCCAATGCCCCATAGTAGGCTCCATTCCAAGAGTTGTTAGAGCGTAGCCAAACTTCAGCGTGGGCGGTATCCCCTGGCGAATTGCCTGTAAGCGCCATTTGGCGCAATCGAAGGTTGTGCAGCGCCGGGAAAACGCCTAGCTTAGGTTGATTCCGGTTAGAACCCGTAAAGAGTGTGTTGCTTTGACTCCAACGCCCATGCCGCAGGTCATGTCCTTGCTGTTGATGCTCGCCACGCTGTGGCTGGCGCCGTTGGCACAGGCAATCGAGGTCGTCGAGGTCAAAGTCGGCGCTGCGCATTTCCCGCCCTATACCATGCGCCCCGAAAAGGGGGCAGATACCGGACTGTTGCCACAGCTGATCGACGCGTTGAACAACGCTCAGCAGCGTTACCACTTCATTTTGGTGCCTACTTCCATACCGCGCCGATTTGGCGATTTTCGCCAGGGGCGTACCGATATGGCGATTTTCGAGAACCCCGAATGGGGTTGGCAGGACATCGACCACGAAGCAGTCGACATGGGACTTGAAGACGCCGAGATATTCGTCACTCATGTTCAAGCCGACCGTGATGAGCGCTATTTTTCCGATCTCACGGGCAAGCGTCTGGCCCTGTACAACGGTTATCACTATTCCTTCGCTGATTTCAATCCCGATCCGCAGTACTTGGCCGAACGTTACAATGCAACGCTGACCTATTCCCACGACAGCAACCTGCTGATGGTTCAGCGCGGCCGGGCAGATGTTGCCTTGGTGACTCGCTCCTACCTCAGCGATTTTCTCAAGCGTAATCCAGGCAGCGTTGGACAATTGCTGACCTCTGAGCGGGTGGATCAGGTTTACCGTCATTACGCCTTGTTACGTCCCGGTGCGCCGATCAATGGAGCGCGATTCGCTGCGTTGCTGCAAAAGCTGTACGACAATGGTGAATTGTTGCGCATTTTCCAGCCCTATCGCATCGGCGTTACCTCGCCCCTGGCTAACTAAATTTGCGCACCCTGGCTACGTTCTGAAGGTTAAGCCACTTTCCTTTTCGAGCCCAGACCATGCCCTTCGACCTTGCTTCGCAAACGCTGTCATTACCCCGCTGGCACAGCCTGGAGGCCGATGAAAGCGACGGTCGCCTGAGCCTTGAACTTGAGGGGCGCGCTCTGATACGCGTGCGATTGGTGCGCGGCGACAGTTTCGACATTCATCTTGAGCAGTGTGATCAAGAGCGGCGCCAGCAAGCGCTGTGGGCGGCCTGCTACTGGTTGTTCGCCCGCGATCCCGATTGCCAGCGTTTGACCTGGTATTTGAGTGCCGAGCCTGTTGAAGCGTTGGCAGACGGCTTGTTGATAACTCAAGCCCGGGCGGGTGCATACAGCTGTGAAAGGATGCAGTTCTGGCAGCTGCCGCATCCTTGGCTCACGCGCACTGCGAACGGCGTGTACCCACAGCAGATGCAGCTCACCGAGGGCAAGCGGCACCCGCGCCGCGCACCCAAACCGCACGGGGAGGTGTACCGGCGATTCGATCCACGTCTGGGCGCCTGGGTGTCATTGCGCACCGTGGACATCGATACCGACCTGGAGCGCTTCAATCGCTGGCAGAACAATCCACGGGTTTTGAATTTCTGGCAGGAAGGCGGCAGTCTTGAACAGCACCGCGCGTACCTGAACAAGTTGCAAGTCGATCCGCACAGCCTGACCTTGATAGGTTGTTTCGACGATCAGCCATTTGCCTATTTCGAGGCCTATTGGGCCAAGGAGGATCGTATCGCGCCGTTTTATGCTGTTGATGATTACGATCGAGGCATTCACATGCTTGTAGGTGAGGAACATCACCGTGGCCCGCACAAAGTGGCGAGCTGGATGGCCGCATTGGTGCACTACTTGTTTCTGGATGACCCGCGGACGCAGCGAGTGGTAGCCGAGCCGCGTGCCGACAACAGCAAGATGATCGGCTACATGCAAGCGCGGCGTTTTTACCGTGAAAAAGAATTCGATTTCCCGCACAAGCGCGCGGCACTGATGGTGCTAGGGCGAGAGCAATTCTTCGAGAGTTGCGAACTTTAAACTTCAAGTTTCAAGCTGCGCGTTGACCACCACCAACTTGCAGCTTAACGCTTGCAGTTTGCCGCTCAGGTCCGCCGATTGGACACTTTGCGGCAATGTACCAGGGCGTCGCGAATCATGAAGTTGACCAGGGTTGGGGAGACGCCCAACTCCTTGGCAATATCCTTTTGCGCCACCCCATGCAGGCGGTACATTTCAAACGCGTAACGAGTACGTTCTGGTAGTTCGTTCAGTGCATCGGCAATGTTTTCCAAGGTGGCGAAATTCATGTGCGTGGCTTCGGGCGAGGCACCCTGGATCACCACATTCAGGCCCTCTTCTTCGCTGCCGGAATACCTGAGCTCCATGGACTGCTTGCGATAGTGATCGATCGCCAGGTTACGCACGATCTGGAACAAGTAACTCAGTTGGGCCTTGAACGAGGAAGTAATCGGCGGGGCTGAACTGAGCCGGAAGAAGGCGTCCTGCACCACGTCTTCAGCGCGTGAGCGGCAGCCGGTGATGCGAGCGGCGATCTTGACCAGAATACTGCGGTTGTCGACAAACGCCTGGAGTAACGGTGAATCGCACTTACTTGTGGATTGTTGTTCCGCCATGGAAATCACCTTAGCTCTAAGAGGGAGGGGGAGCGCTCCTGTTGGGGAGGCTTCCTACGACGTGCGACAAATTATTCTTAATGATAATTATTGTCAAATGAGAAAAGTAATGTATACGCGGGTATTTTGGTTATAAGCCGCAAAGTGTGATTGGCTTCAAAAACTCCTCGCCCAAGCCCCTGAACGCAAAGCTCTCAGTCGCTAATTATTTGCCCAGGCCATCCGTTCCTCTGTGTACATCCCTGGGCGCTCGGCAAGCGCTTGGTGCTACCGCTGAGCCGGTACGCATCACTACCGAGCCCTGATTTAACGCATAGACTCTGGCAGGAACCTCCCATGACGGACGCCTTCGAACTTCCGGTTACGCTGGTCCAGGCATTGGCACAGCGCGCTGCGCAAACGCCGCAGCGAATCGCCCTGCGCTTTCTTGCCGACGACCCGCAACAGGAGGCCGTGCTGGATTATCGGGAGCTGGACTTGCGTGCCCGAACCATCGCCGCAGCACTGCAGGCACGTACCGACTTCGGTGACCGCGCTGTGCTGTTGTTTCCCAGCGGCCCGGATTACGTGGCGGCTTTTTTCGGTTGCCTGTATGCCGGAGTGATCGCGGTGCCGGCTTATCCGCCGGAGTCTTCGCGCCGTCATCACCAGGAGCGCCTGCTGTCGATAATTGCCGATGCACAGCCGCGCCTGCTGCTGACCTCCAGCGCCTTGCATGACAGCCTGCAGGCACTGGAAGTGTTGAGTGAGGCAACAGCACCGCAGTTGCTGGCAACCGATCAGTTGTCGGGAAGCCTCGCCGACGCCTGGCAAGCACCAGCGCTGCAGGCTCACGACATCGCTTTCCTGCAGTACACCTCAGGCTCTACGGCTTTGCCCAAGGGTGTGCAGGTCAGTCATGGCAACCTGGTGGCAAACGAGGTACTGATCCGTCAGGGCTTTGGTATCGATCTCAACCCTGATGATGTCATCGTCAGTTGGTTGCCGCTGTACCACGACATGGGCCTGATCGGTGGCTTGCTGCAGCCCATCTTCAGTGGGGTGCCTTGTGTATTGATGGCGCCAACCTATTTCCTTGCTCGGCCGCAACGCTGGCTGCAGGCGATCAGTGATCATGGCGGCACCATCAGTGGCGGACCCGATTTCGCCTATCGCCTGTGCAGCGAGCGTGTCAGTGATGCAGCCCTGGCCAATCTTGACCTCAGTCGCTGGCGGGTGGCGTACTCCGGGTCCGAACCGATCCGCCAGGACAGCCTGCAGGCGTTTGCCGAAAAATTTGCCAGCTGTGGCTTCAATGCCCAGAGCTTCTTTGCCAGCTATGGCCTGGCTGAGGCGACGCTGTTTGTCAGTGGCAGTACTCGTGGCCAGGGAGTTGGCGCGGTGAGCCTGGATGCCACGGCGCTGGCGCGCAACTGTGCCGAGCCTGGCAACGACATAGTGCAGATGAGCTGTGGGCGCAGCCAGCCGGAGCATGATGTGCAGATCGTCGATCCACACCAGCTCACGGTGCTGGACGACAACCGCGTTGGCGAGATCTGGGCCCGTGGCCCGAGCATTGCCACCGGCTACTGGCGCAACCCACAAGCGACGGCGCGTACCTTTGTCGAGCAAGGTGGGCATACCTGGTTGCGTACCGGCGACCTGGGTTTTCTGCGTGAGGGCGAGCTGTTCGTAACCGGCCGCCTCAAGGACCTGTTGATTGTGCGAGGGCACAACCTCTACCCGCAGGATCTGGAAAAAACGCTGGAGCGGGAAGTGCAGGTATTGCGCAAGGGGCGAGTGGCCGTGTTTGCCGTCGACAACCTGGGTGAGGAAGGTATCGGTGTTGCAGTCGAAGTCAGTCGCAATGTGCAAAAGACCATCTCGGCGCAGCGCTTGATCAAGGCCCTGCGCCAAGTGATCGCCGACGCCTGTCAGCAAGCCCCGGCAGTGGTCTTGCTGCTCAATCCTGGCGCGTTGCCCAAGACTTCCAGCGGGAAGCTGCAGCGCTCGGCTTGTCGCGTGCGAATGGACGACGGCAGTCTGGATTGTTATGCGCGCTTCCCTGAAGCGCAGCATGCGCCGGCGCTTGACCAAAGCATGCATGGGACCAGGCTGCACGGCCTGATCGCACGGGCATGGTGCGAACAGCTGGGCATTGAACAGGTGGCGCAGGATGATCACTTCTTTCTGCTCGGCGGCAACTCGATTTCCGCCACTCAGCTGACTGCGCGCCTGGCGGATGAACTGGGTTTGCAACTGAGCGTGCGGTTGCTGTTCGAGTGCCCGCAGCTGGATACCTTCAGCAGCGCTGTGGCGGCACTGCAACAGCAGGGGGGCGCGGCGCATGACGCCATCGAGCGTCTCGACCGGCACCAGGCGTGGCCGCAGTCTCTGGCGCAACATCGTATGTGGCTGCTCTGGCAACTGGATAAGCACAGCGCCGCCTATAACATACCCGGAACCCTGCGACTGCGCGGTGAACTTGATCATGCCGCTGTGCAGTCGAGCTTCCAGTCGCTGGTCGAGCGGCACGAGTCGCTGCGCACCGTATTCAGCGAGGTCGATGGGCAGGCGCTGCAGCAGGTGTTGCCGATGCTTACACTCGAGGTGCAGCATCTGGACCTGAGCGAGCTTGAGCTCGACCCTGTCATGACTCGGCGCGAAGCCGAAGCGCAGCAGCCGTTCGATCTGCAAGCCGGTCCGTTGCTGCGAGTGACCCTGGTGCGTCTGGCAGATGAGGAACATCAACTGTGGGTCACCCTGCACCATATAGTTGCCGATGGCTGGTCGATGAACATTCTCATCGACGAGTTTTCGCGACTGTATGCCGCTCACAGCCAGGGGCAGCAAGCTGAGCTGCCTGCGCTGGCCCTGGATTATCTCGACTATGGCAATTGGCAACGACAGTGGCTGGTCGAGGGCGAGGCGGCGCGGCAATTGAACTATTGGACAGCTCAGTTAGGTGGTGAGCCGCCTGTGCTCGATCTGCCCATCGATCATCCCCGCTCCAACCAACAGCGCAAGTTGGCCGCGCGCCTGAGCCTGCGCGTGCCAGCGACGTTAAGTGAGGCACTGCGCACTACCGCCCGCCAGCATGACAGCACGCTGTTCATGATCTTGCTGGCCGGTTTCCAGAGCCTGCTGCATCGCTACAGCGGACAGTGCGATATTCGCGTCGGGGTGCCCAACGCCAACCGGGCGCGGCTGGAAACCCAGTGCCTGGTGGGCTTTTTCATCAATACCCAGGTACTGCGGGCCGAGCTGAATTCGTGCATGCCTTTTGCCGAACTGCTGGCCCAGGTGCGTGAGGCCACCGTGCAGGCTCAGGCCCATCAGGACCTGCCGTTCGAGCAACTGCTCGCAGCCTTTCCCGAGGCGCGCGAGCAGGGTTTGTTCCAAGTCATGTTCAACCATCAGCAACGTGACCTCGGCGCGTTGCGACGCCTGCCGGGCCTGCTCGCCGAAGAGTTGCCATGGCACAGCCGCGAGGCCAAGTTCGACCTGCAGTTGCACAGCGAGGAAGATCACCAGGGGCGCCTGTCGCTGTCCTTCGACTATGCCAGTGAGTTGTTCGATGCTGACAGCGTGCAGCGTCTGGCAGCGCACCTGATCAGCTTGCTGGAACAAGTGTGCGCAGCGCCGAGGCTGAGCATTGGTGACGTGCAGTTGCTCGATGTCCAAGGTCGCGAGCAGCTTCTGCAGTGGGGGCAGGCTCCGGCTCCGGCGGCACAACAGTGGGTGGTGGAACAGCTCAACGAGCAAGCCCGCACGACACCGCAGCGCGTTGCCCTGGTGTGGGACGGCGGCAGTCTCGACTACGCCAGCCTGCATCAGCAGGCCAACAGGCTGGCGCATTATCTGCGCGACAAGGGGGTCGGTCCGGATGTGTGTGTGGCGATTGCGGCTGAGCGTTCGCCGCAATTGCTCATTGGTATCCTGGCCATTATCAAGGCGGGCGGTGCCTACGTGCCGCTGGATGTCGACTACCCACCGGAGCGTCTGGCCTACATGCTGGCCGACTGCGGCGCCGGATTGTTGCTCAGTCATAGCGATATGCTGGAACGCTTGCCGCACGTAGCAGGCGTCAGCACCCTCGCCATGGATCAGCTCAAGCTCGACAGCTGGCCGAGCCAGCCCCCGGGCCTGCACCTGCATGCCGAGAACCTCGCCTATGTGATTTATACCTCAGGCTCCACCGGGCAGCCCAAGGGCGTGGGCAACACCCATGCAGCATTGGCTGAACGCCTGCAATGGATGCAGCAACGCTATGGGTTGGATGAAACCGATGTGCTGATGCAGAAAGCCCCCATCAGTTTTGATGTGTCGGTGTGGGAATGTTTCTGGCCACTGATCAATGGCTGCCGGCTAGTGCTGGCAGGTCCCGGCGAACACCGTGACCCGCAGCGGATCGCTGCCTTGGTGCGTGAGCATGGCGTGACGACTTTGCACTTCGTTCCCGCTTTGCTGCAGGTGTTCATTCAAGAACCGCTGGCGGCCGCCTGCACTAGCCTGCGTCGATTATTCTCCGGTGGTGAGGCGCTGTCTGGCGCCCTGCGTGACCGCGTGCTGCAGGTGTTGCCAGAGGTGGCGCTGGATAACCGCTATGGCCCGACCGAAACGGCGATCAACGTTACTCATTGGCGCTGCAATCAAGCCGATGGTGCGCGCTCACCGATCGGGCGGCCGCTGGCCAACGTCGTGTGCCGGGTGCTGGATGAACAACTGCAACTTAGCGCCGTCGGTGTGCCAGGCGAGTTGTACCTGGGCGGGGCGGGGCTGGCGCGAGGTTATCTTGCAAGGCCTGGGCTCACCGCCGAGCGTTTCGTGCCGCAACCAGATGGCGATGGTCAGCGCCTCTACCGCAGCGGCGACCGGGCACGTTGGGTGGGGTCACTGGGCGCCCTGGAGTACCTGGGTCGGCTGGATCAGCAAGTGAAACTGCGCGGCTTTCGCGTAGAGCCTGAAGAAGTCGAGGCCTGTCTGTTGAACCAGTCGGGAGTGGACCAGGCCGTGGTTGTGATTCGCCAGACCACGGCTGGCGCGCAATTGGTGGGCTACTACAATGGCAGTGAAAACAACGCCGGGCTGATGACTGCATTGATCCAACAACTGCCGTCCTACATGGTTCCTGCGTTGCTGATGCACATCCCCCAGATGCCCCTTGGCCCGAGTGGCAAGGTCGAGCGCAAGGCGCTGCCGGAGCCGGTCTGGACCACCGGCGAGCACATCGAACCGAGTACTGCACTGGAACAACAGATAGCCGCGATCTGGCGTGAAGTATTGGGGTTGCAGCAGATCGGTCTGCAGGACGACTTCTTTGCCCTGGGTGGGCACTCGTTGCTGGCTACCCAGATCGTTTCCCGCACGCGTCAGGCCTGCAACGTCGAGGTACCGTTGCGGGTGCTGTTCGAGGCCAGTCAACTGCGCGCATTCGTGCGCGAAGTCGAGGCCATCCAATGCAGCGGCTCACACAACCTGCAAGGCGCAATTGCTCGCGTCGATCGTCACCAGGCGGTACCACTGTCGTACTCCCAGCAGCGCATGTGGTTCCTCTGGCAGATGGAGCCAGACAGCCCAGCCTACAACGTTGGCGGCATGGCACGGTTGCGTGGTGTGCTGGATGTCAGCCGCTTCGAGCAGGCGCTGCAGTCCTTGATCGTACGCCATGAGACCCTGCGCACCACCTTTCCGAGCATCGACGGGGTGCCGTACCAGTGTGTGCACCGCGACAGTCAACTGCACATGGACTGGCAGGATTTCTCGGCCCACAACCCGGCACAGCGTGAATCGCTTCTACAGGTATTCGCCGACCAGCAGGCGCACCAGCCGTTCGATCTGGAGCGCGGCCCGCTGCTGCGAGCGTGCCTGGCCAAGACCGGTGAGCAAGAGCACTACTTTGTGTTGACCCTGCATCACATCGTGACCGAAGGCTGGGCCATGGACATCTTTGCCCGCGAACTGGGTGAGCTGTATGAGGCGTATGTCGATGAGCGCGAGTCGCCGTTGCAGGCTTTGCCGGTGCAATATCTGGACTACAGCGTCTGGCAGCGCCAATGGCTGGAAGGTGGGGAGGGGCAACGTCAGCTTGATTACTGGAAGGCCAAGCTGGGTGCAGAGCATCCGGTGTTGGAACTCCCCAGCGACCGCCCTCGGCCTGCGGTGCAGAGCCACCGTGGTGAGCTGTATCGCTTTGACTTGAGTCCGCAACTGGCCGCGCAGGTACGTCAGTTCAATGCTGAGCGCGGCTTGACGCTGTTCATGACCATGACTGCGACCTTGGCGGTGCTGCTCTATCGCTACAGTGCCCAGCATGACCTGCGTATCGGTGCGCCGGTGGCCAACCGTATTCGCCCGGAAAGCGAAGGGCTGATCGGCGCCTTCCTTAATACCCAGGTATTGCGTTGCCAGCTCGATGGGCACATGCGCGTCAGCGAGCTGATCGACCAGGTGCGCCAGACGGTGATCGAAGGTCAGTCACATCAGGACTTGCCCTTCGATCAACTGGTCGAAGCACTACAGCCTGCACGCAGTACTGCTTATAACCCATTGTTCCAGGTGATGTGCAACGTTCAGCGCTGGGAGTTTCAACAGCACCGGCAATTGTCGGGCATGCAGGTGGATTACCTGGTCAACGATGCCCGGGCGACCAAGTTCGATCTCAACCTCGAAGTCACCGACCTGGACCGACGTCTGGGCTGCTGCCTGACCTACAGCTGCGACCTGTTTGACGAGCCACGGATCGCCATGATGGCTGAGCATTGGCAGAACCTGCTGGCGGCAATGCTTGATAACCCAGAGCAATATCTGTGCGAATTGCCGATGCTGGCCAGCGGCGAGCAACGCGCCTTGCGAGCAAGCCTTGAAGGGGACCTTGAGGCAGACCTCGGCCAGACCATCGAAGGCTTGTTCAGCGCCCAGGCGTTGCGGGAACCGCAAGCGATTGCCCTGACTTTTGCCGGCGAGCATTTGAGTTACGCTGAGCTGGACGCCCGATCCAATCAGTTGGCCCGTGTACTGCGCGAGCGTGGTGTCGGCGCGCAGGTGCGAGTCGGCCTGGCACTGGAGCGCTCACTGGAGATGGTGGTGGGCCTCCTGGCGATTCTCAAGGCCGGTGGGGCCTATGTGCCGCTGGACCCGGAGTACCCGCGGGAACGTTTGCTCTACATGATCGAAGACAGCGGCATCAGCATATTGCTGGGCCAGCGCAGTCTTTTCGAGGCATTGGGCGAACTGTCCGCTGATCTTGTCTGCTGGTGCCTGGAAGATGACGTGGCAAGCCTGGCAGAGGTCAGCCGCGAGCCGCTGCGCGCTACCAGCCTGCCGGGGCATCAGGCTTACCTGATATACACCTCAGGTTCCACCGGCAAGCCCAAGGGGGTGGTCGTCAGCCGGGGTGAAATCGCCATGCATTGCCAAGCGGTGATCAACGACTTCGGGATGCGCAGCGATGACTGCGAACTGCACTTCTATTCAATCAACTTCGACGCTGCCACGGAGCGCCTGCTGGTGCCATTGTTGTGCGGTGCGCGGGTGGTATTGCGGGCGCAGGGGCAGTGGGACGCGCAAGAGATCTGCACGTTGATTCGTGAGCAACAGGTATCGATTCTTGGTCTTACCCCAAGCTACGGCAGTCAACTGGCGCAGTGGCTGGCCAGTCGCAACGAAACCTTGCCGGTGCGCATGTGCATCACCGGTGGCGAAGCGCTGACCGGCGAGCACCTGCAGCGGATTCGCCAGGCGTTTGCGCCACAGCAGTTCTTCAACGCCTACGGGCCAACCGAAACCGTAGTCATGCCCCTGGCATGCCTGGCACCTGATCAGTTGCAAGCCGGCCTCGCTAGTGTGCCGATTGGTCGCGTGGTCGGTGCCCGGGTGGCGTACATTCTCGATGCCGATCTGGCCTTGCTGCCCCAGGGCGGCATTGGTGAGCTGTATGTCGGTGGCGCCGGCCTGGCCCAGGGGTACCACGAGCGCCCGGGGCTGAGCGCAGAACGCTTTGTCGCCAACCCCTTCGCCGCTGACGGTGGGCGTCTGTACCGTACTGGCGATCTGGTTCGCCAACGTCCCGATGGACTGGTCGAGTACATGGGTCGTATCGACCATCAGGTGAAAATTCGCGGTTTCCGCATCGAACTGGGCGAAATCGAAACGCGACTGCTGGAGTACCCGGCAATCCGCGAGGCAGTGGTGCTGGCGCTGGACACGGCCGCAGGCAAGCAACTGGCTGCTTATCTGGTCTGTGATCAGGCGCTCGCCGATACCGCCACTCAGGTTGCACTGCGTGATGCACTCAAGGCACATCTACGTTCGCACCTGCCGGACTATATGGTGCCAACCCACCTGATGTTGCTTGAGCAAATGCCCTTGATGGGCAATGGCAAACTCGACCGAGGCGCACTGCCGCCAGCGCATCTGGAACACGCTCATGAACATTACCAGGCACCGCGCAGCGCGCTGGAGCAGCAATTGGCCAATCTCTGGCAGGATGTCCTGAATGTGCAGCGCGTTGGCCTGCAGGACAATTTCTTCGAGCTAGGTGGTGATTCTATCCTGTCGATCCAGGTGGTTAGTCGCGCTCGCCAGTTGGGGCTGCAATTCACCCCGCGTGACCTGTTCCAGCACCAGACGGTCCAGACCTTGGCCTCCGTGGTTCGGTGCAGTGACGACAGTCAGGTTGATCAAGGCCCGTTGAGCGGCCGTGCTGCGTTGACACCCATTCAACACTGGTTCTTCGACAGCGATGTAGTGCAACCACAGCACTGGAATCAGGCTGTACTGCTGGCTCCGACCGAGCGCTTAGTAGCCAGGGTGTTGGAGCAGGCCTTGCAGCGACTGGTCGAGCATCACGACGCATTGCGCCTGCGCTTTACTGTGCAGGATGGCCAGTGGCAGGGCGAATATGTGCTGGGCGGCAGTCGCGAATTGCTCTGGCAGGTGTCGGTGAGCAGTTTTACCGAGTGCCAGGCGTTGTACAGTGATGTGCAGCGCAGTCTCGACCTGGGCAACGGGCCGCTGCTGAGGGCCTTGCTGGTTGAAGACAGCAGCGGCGAACAGCGTTTGTTGCTGGCAATACATCACCTGGTGGTCGACGGTGTGTCGTGGCGGGTGCTGCTGGAAGATTTGCAAGCGCTGTACCGCGCACAGACGTTGGCGGCCAAGACTCGCGCCATGAGCGATTGGGCCGCGCGTCTGCAGGCGTACGCCAGCAGTGACTCGCTGCGTGACGAACAACGCTGGTGGCAAAGCCAACTGGGCGCGGCTCACCAGGAGCTACCATGCGATCATCCGCAAGGAGCGAACCTGCACAAGCAGGCGCGTAACCTCAATGTGCGCCTGGATTCGAACCAGACCCGACAACTGCTCAAGGACGCACCGGCGGCCTACCATACCCAGGTCAATGACCTGCTGCTGACGGCACTGGCACAGGTATTGTGCCGTTGGAGCGGTCAGCCGTCGGTGCTGGTGCAGCTTGAAGGCCATGGCCGCGAACACCTGTTCGACGACATGGATCTGACCCGCAGTGTAGGTTGGTTCACCAGCGCTTATCCCTTGAGCCTGAGCCCTTCGACGGCTGAAGGAGAAGCTGGGCAGGGGGCCTCGATCAAGGCCATCAAGGAGCAATTGCGCCAGGTGCCACACAAGGGCCTGGGCTATGGCGTGCTGCGCTACCTGGGCGATCCGTCGGTACGCGAAAGCATGGCCGCTTTGCCACAGGCGCGGATCACCTTCAATTACCTCGGCCAGTTCGACCAGCAGTTCCAGGGTGATGCCCTGTTCCTGCCAGTGGATGAATCGGTCGGCGAGGCCCATGACCTGGACGCGCCACTGCCTAACTGGATGAGTGTCGATGGTCAGGTGTACGGGGGTGAGCTACAACTGCGCTGGACCTTCAGTGGCGAGCGCTACGACGAGCACACCATCGAACATCTCGCCCAGGCTTACAAAGTGCAACTGCTTGCTCTGATTGAACATTGCCTGGACGATAACAACGGAAGCTTCACGCCTTCGGACTTCCCGCTTGCGCAACTGTCCCAAGAGCAGATCGACAACCTGCCCGTGCCGGCGGCACACATCGAAGATGTGTACCCACTGACGCCGATGCAGGAGGGTTTGCTGCTGCACACCCTGCTTGAACCCGGTACTGGCATTTACTACATGCAGGACCGCTACCGGATCAACAGTGCCCTGGATCCGCAGCGCTTTGCCCAGGCCTGGCGGGCCGTGGTCGGGCGTCATGAAGCGCTACGTGCGTCGTTCAGTTGGAATGCTGGCGAAGCCATGTTGCAGATCATTCATAAACCAGGCACTACAGCGCTCGATTATCAAGACTGGGCCGACCTTGGCGATGACGAACAGGAAGCGCGCTTGCAGGCTTTGCATAAGCAGGAGCGCGAAGCAGGTTTCGATCTGCTGCAGCAGGCACCGTTCCACTTGCGTCTGATCCGCGTGGGTGCAGACCGGTACTGGTTCATGATGAGCAACCACCACATTCTCATCGATGCCTGGTGCCGCTCGCTGTTAATGAATGATTTCTTCGAGCTGTATATGGCCCTGGGCGAGGGCCGCGAAGCTCAACTGGCAGTACCGCCGCGTTACCGCGACTACATCGGCTGGCTGCAGCATCAGAATCTGGATGAAGCGCGCCAGTGGTGGCGGGAAAACCTCCAGGGCTTCGAACGCAGCACGGCGGTGCCGAGTGATCGTCCCCTGCTTCGGGATCACGGTGTCGAAAATGCCGGGATGATCGTCGGCGATTGTTACACCCGCCTGGATGCAGCCGACGGCGCGCGCCTGCGGGAGCTGGCCCAGGCCCATCAACTGACCATTAATACGTTCGCCCAGGCGGCCTGGGCGCTGGTATTGAGCCGCTACAGTGGCGAGCGTGATGTACTGTTCGGGGTCACCGTGGCCGGTCGTCCGGTCAGCATGCCGCAGATGCAGCGCACGGTAGGGTTGTTTATCAACAGCATCGCCTTGCGCGTGAAGTTGCCAGCGGCGGGTGAGCGTTGCAGCGTGCTGCATTGGCTCAAGGGCTTGCTCGAACACAACATGCAATTGCGCGAGTATGAATACCTGCCATTGGTGAGCATTCAAGAGTGCAGCGAGCTACCGAAAGGACAGCCGTTGTTCGATAGCCTTTTTGTGTTCGAGAACGCGCCCGTAGAAGTCTCGGTGCTGGATCGGGCGCAAAGCCTGAATGCCAGTTCCGACTCGGGCCGTACTCACACCAACTTCCCACTGACTGCGGTTTGTTACCCGGGTGATGACCTGGGCCTGCACCTGTCGTTCGATCAGCGCTATTTCGATACCGCGACGGTCGAACGCATGCTGGCCGAGTTCAAGCGTCTGCTGCTGGCCCTGGCCGACGGTTTGTTCGCCGACATCAGCGAGCTGCCATTGCTCGGTGAGCACGAACGGCGCTTTTTGCTCGATGAGTGCAACCGCAGCGAACAGGCCTACCCCCTGGAGCAGAGTTATGTGGCGTTGTTCGAAGCCAGGGTTGCGGCCCATCCGCAGCGTACGGCGGCCCGCTGTCTCGAGGCGACGCTCAGCTATGCTCAACTCAATCAGCAAGCCAATCGTCTCGGGCATGCGTTGGTTGCAGCTGGGGTGACGCTGGACCAACCGGTGGCGCTGTTGGCAGAACGTGATTTGTCATTGCTGGGCATGATCATCGGGAGCTTCAAGGCCGGTGCCGGTTACTTGCCTCTGGACCCCGGCCTGCCGACGGCACGCCTGCAACGCATCGTCGAACTCAGTCACACGCCGGTGCTGGTGTGTACCCAGGCCTGTGCCGAGCAAGGGCGAGCGCTACTGGATGAACTGGGGTGTGCGGGGCGTCCGAAATTGTTGATCTGGGAGCATGTGCAGAGCACGCAAGGGAGGGATTTCGATCCGGGTATCTATAGTGCTCCGGACAACCTTGCATATGTGATCTACACCTCCGGTTCTACCGGCTTGCCCAAGGGTGTGATGGTCGAGCAGCGCGGCATGCTCAACAACCAACTGAGCAAGGTGCCGTACCTGCAATTGGACCAGCAGGATGTGATTGCCCAGACCGCCTCGCAGAGTTTCGATATCTCGGTCTGGCAGTTCCTTGCCGCACCGCTGTTCGGCGCGCAGGTGGCGATTGTGCCCAACGCCATTGCCCACGATCCACAAGGCCTGCTTGAGCATGTCCAGGCCAGCGGCATTACGGTGCTGGAAAGCGTACCGTCGCTGATTCAGGGCATGCTCGCCAACGAACATCGGCAACTGGACAGCCTGCGCTGGATGCTGCCGACTGGAGAAGCGATGCCGCCGGAGCTGGCCTGGCAATGGCTGCAGCGTTACCCGCAGGTTGCGCTGGTCAACGCCTATGGCCCGGCGGAGTGCTCGGATGATGTCGCCTTTTTCCGCGTCGATGCTGATTCGACCCGTGGCAGCTACTTGCCTATTGGTACACCGACCGACAATAACCGTTTGTACCTGTTGGATGACGATCAGGCTCTGGTGCCTATGGGGGCGGTAGGTGAGTTGTGCGTGGCAGGTACCGGCGTCGGTCGAGGCTATGTCAGTGATCCGCTGCGCACGGCCCAGGCGTTTATTCCACACCCCTTCGGCGCGCCTGGGGAGCGTTTGTACCGCACTGGCGACCTGGCGCGTCGACGCGTGGATGGCGTGCTCGAGTATGTGGGGCGTATCGACCACCAGGTGAAGATTCGCGGCTATCGCATTGAGCTGGGTGAAATCGAGGCGCGTCTGCATGAGCAGGCCGAGATTCGCGACGCCGCCGTGGGTGTGCAGGAGGGCGTCAACGGCAAGCACCTGGTGGGTTATCTGGTGGCCAGCGATGCAGGCGCCTACCTTGCGGCAGTGCTGGAACGGATCAAGCAACGTCTGCGCGCCGAGCTGCCTGAGTACATGGTTCCATTGCACTGGGCCTGGCTCAAACAGCTACCGCTCAATGCCAACGGCAAGCTCGATCGCAAGGCACTGCCGAGTATCGATTTTGCAACTCAGCAGCGTCAGGACTACCTGGCGCCGCGCAGCGAGCTGGAACAAACCCTGGCGCTGATCTGGGCCGACATACTCAAGGTTGAAAGGGTGGGTGTGCGCGACAACTTCTTCGAGTTGGGCGGCCATTCCCTGCTGGCGACTCAGATCGCCTCACGGGTGCAGAAGACATTGCAGCTAAATGTGCCATTGCGGGCGATGTTCGAGTGCAGCTCGGTCGAGGAGTTGGCCATCTATGTCGACGGTCTCAAGGGCAGTGAGCTGAGCGATGACAAGGTCGACCGTTTGAGTGATCTGATGGCGGCGCTGGAATCGTTGTAAGGGCTGAAAACCATCGTGGGGCAAGCCTGCTCCCACCGGGTGTGATGATCCCGGTGGGAGCAGGCTTGCCCCGCGATCGCGTTCGCCGAAACCTCAGCGTTTGCCCAGAATTTTCCCCAGCATGTCTGGCCGTGGTGCACCTTGCTGCGCCTGCATTTGCTGTTGTTCATCCAGATAGAAAATCGCCGGCGTTGCCGACAAGCCCAATTCCTCCATCAACGCCAGGTTGGCGTCGAGTTTGGCTTGCACTGCGGTAGGAATCTTATCCAGTGCCTTGAGTGTGCTGGCCTTGCCGGCGCTCTCGTGCTTGTGCAGAGCCTGGGCCGGGTCATTGCTGGCCATCAGCGCTGCCGATTTGCCCGGGCTGTCTTCGCGAATGATGCCGACCATGATATGGCGCAACTGTACTTTGCCCGACTCCACCCATGGCCGGGCCTGTTGCCAGAACATGTTGCAGTACGGGCAGTTAGGGTCGCTGAACAAGTAGACGATGCGTGGCGCATCAGCCTTGCCGTCGGCGATCCAGGCGGTCTTTTCCATTTTTGCCCAGGCTTGCTTGGCCATCGGCGCATACACCAGCTTCTGCAGTGGTGCTTCACTCAGGTCCTGGCCTTGTTCATCGAACAGACTGCCGACCAGCACATGCTTGCCGTCGGGCGTCAGGTACAACGCCATGCCGCGGTTCTGATATTCGGCGGCGTAACCACGCAGGCCGTTGGGAGCATCGAAGCTGCCTTTGACTTTTACGCCCTTGGCCTCGATTTGCTGCACAGCCTTGGGCAGCGGTTCGGCCGCGATGACCTGGCTGGCCAGCAGGCCGAAAGTGAGGCTAACAGGCAGTTTCAACAATGGGTGCATGCGTCGTTCCTTGAGGAGTTGGAGACGGCGGGCGCAGGTGCGCGCTCGAAGGATTGCAGGGCGTGACTGAGGCTGGCCCGCGACAGCTCGCCCAGGTGGCTGCCGACAAGACGGCCGTCGGCGTTGTAGAACAGCGTGGTAGGAAGCGCCATGGAGCCGACTTTCTGCGCCAGTTGGCCACCGCCATCAAACAGCACATGTGACAGGTTGAGGCCGGTGGTGGCGAGAAAGGTGCTGACGGTCTGTGGGGTTTCTCCCTGGTTGACGAACAGGAAGGTGATGTCCGGGTGTTCATGCTGCGCTTGTTGCAGTACCGGCATTTCTCGACGGCACGGTGGGCACCAGGTAGCCCACAGGTTGATAACCAGCGGCCGGCCACTGTAGGTGGTGAGTTGCACCGCTTCGCCGTTGGCCTTCTTCAGGCTGACTTCGGGCAGTTGCGTGCCTTGTTCGTAGAGGTGACTGGCCAGGCTGCCAAGCAACCAGAACAAGGCGCCGCTAAACAGACCCCAACCCAGCGGTCGGCGCAGCGCGGTGCGGCGCCAGCCTTGCCACAGTGCACCGATGATAACCACCAGCAGGCCCGGCCAGAGCAGGAAACCGCCATCGCGCAGGTCGATGATCTGCAGGGGATCTTCGCGGTACATCGACCAGTAGCTCAGTACAAAGCCCAGGCGAGCCCCCAACAGGCCGAGCAGGAACAGGCTGAACAGCACCGACTCCGGGTTGTCGCCGCCGCGCTTGGCAACCCGCCAGCCAACAACGGTGGCCAGGGTCAAGGCACAGATAAGCAGCAAATGGTCGACGGCCATGGTCAACGGCCCGAGGTTAACGGTCAGCATCAGCCTTGACTCCGGGTCTGGGCCCACTGTTCGAGAAAGTTTTGCGCATCGATTTCGCCGGTGATACGGCGGCTGCGTCGCTCGTTACCTTCTGGTCCGATCCAGATAATCGTCGGTGGGCCGGGTACCTGGTAGCGTTGCAGCAATTGGCGGCTGGACGCTGCATCGGCGGTCACATCCAGGCGCAGCAAGCGAATGCCGTTCAATGCGTCCAACACATCGGCGCGGCCGAACACTTGTTTTTCCATGACTTTGCACGACACACACCAATCGGCATAGTAGTCGAGCATCACCCACTGGCCTTGGGCTTTGGCGCTATCGAGTTCGCGTTGCAGGTCGGCCGGTTGACTGACGGTGATGAAGGCATCCTCGTGGACCGCACTGGCAACAGTGCCGCTGCCTGCGCGGAAGGGTTGCAGTGGCTGCCAGGGATCACTGCCGCCGGCGGCTGCGCCGATCACTAGCAGACTGCCCCAGAAACCCAGCAGTACTGGCAGTGCGCGGATTGCCTGCAGTCCATGCAGTGCAGGCCAAGCGGCCCAGGCCAGAGCGATCAGCCAGGCCCCGCCCAGGCCCAGCCACAGCGAAGGTTCGAGTACCGTGCGCAGGGTATACAGCGCCATGGCCAGGAACACGAAACCGAACAGGCCTTTGACCAGATTCATCCACGGGCCCGGACGTGGCAGGTAGCGATTGCCCAGAGTGACCAGGAGCAACAGCGGCAAGCCCATGCCGATGCCTAAGGTGAACAACACCAATGCACCCTGCACAGCATTGCCGCTTTGGGCGATGTACAACAAGGCACCGGCCAGGGGCGCGGTCATGCATGGGCCCATGAGCAGACCGGAAAGGGCGCCGAGCAGCGCCGCCCCATAGACATTGCCGCCACGAGTGCCGTGCCCCGCGCGTTCCAGGCGGTCGCGCAACCACGCCGGCAGTTGCAGCTCGAAGGCACCGAACATCGGCAAGGCGAGCAAGATGAACAGGCCCGCCAGGGTGCCGAGCAACCAGGGTTGTTGCAGCCAGGCCTGCAGACTTCCACCCAGCAAAGCTGCAATTACACCGAGCGCGGCATACACCAGGGCCATGCTCAGCACATAGACGCAGGCCAACAACCAGCCGCGCCGCGCACTGACGCCGTTACCCAGGACCAGTCCGGCGAGAATCGGCAGCATCGGAAGCGAACACGGTGTAAATGCCAACAGCAAGCCCAGGCCGAAGAAGGCCAGCAGGCTCCAGGCCAGAGTCGATTGCTGCAGGTTGCCCGCCAAGGCCTGGTCGCTGGCTTGCTCATCCACAGGCACATTGCTCAGACTGACCAGATTGGTCTGCGGCGGATAGCACAGGCCAGCATCAGCGCAACCTTGCCAGCCCATGCGCAATTGGCCACTGGCGTCTGCCGGCAATAGCAACTCAAGTTCACCTCGATATACCTGGGTATCGCCGAAGTATTCATCATGGTAAGGCAAGGCGTTCGGCAGGGTCGGGTGCTGTTCAGGCGGCAGTCCGTCGAACTTCAGGCGTTTCTGATACAGGTAATAGCCATCGGTTATTTTCCAGTGCAGGCGCATCTGTCCCGAATCCAGCCGCTCACTGCTGAATACAAAGGCCTTTTCTACTGGCAGGAAGTCGCTTTGGGTAAAGGGATTTGCCTGAGCCAGACCGCTGAACAGAAGCATCAGGGCAATCAATAATCTACGCATGTCGAAACCTTGGCAGTGCGATAAGTGTTCGATCCTGGCCGAGCGCGATTAACCGAGTGTTAACCCATGAGCGTCAATTGTCGCCCCGGCCGCGACGATCCGGCGCTGGCACGGCATAATCCTGAGTTAATCCGCCTGCGCTTCACTGTCACTTTTAGTATTGAGACCCATCATGCACGTATTGCTCTGCGAGGATGACGACCTGATTGCCAGCGGCATCGCTGCGGGCCTGACTGCTCAGGGCATGACTGTGGACAGGGTAGCCACGGCAGCTGCGGCGCAGGCCATGCTCCAGGCAGCGGCCTTCGATGTCATGGTGCTGGACCTGGGACTGCCCGATGAAGATGGGCTCAAGTTGCTGCAGCGCCTGCGCCAGCAAGGTGAGAGCCTGCCGGTGCTGGTGCTTACCGCGCGCGATGCAGTCACCGACCGGGTCGATGGCCTGCAAGCGGGTGCCGATGACTATTTGCTCAAACCCTTCGACCTGCGTGAGCTGGCCGCACGCTTGCATACCTTGTTGCGCCGGTCTGCAGGTCGGGCGGTGAATACCATTGAGCACGGCCCGCTCAGTTACGACCCCAGCAGTCGTGAAACCTGCCTGGGCGGCATACCGGTCGACCTGTCGCGCCGCGAGCAGGCATTGTTGCAGGCGCTCCTGCACAACCGCGGTCGAGTGTTGTCCAGCGAGCAGTTGAAGGACAGTGTCTATGGCTTCGGTGACGAGGTGGAAAGCAATGCCCTTAATGTGCATATCCATCATCTGCGGCGCAAGCTGGGCAACGGGATCGTCGAAACTGTGCGCGGGTTGGGCTATCGCCTGGGGCCGGCGCAGTTGCCAGGGGAAGCACAGCAATGAGTTTGCGCGTACGCCTGACGTTGATTCTGGGCACCGCCTTTGTGCTGATCTGGGCGCTGGCGGCAGCCTGGATGCTGCGCGACCTGCGTTACCAAATGATGTTCTCTCTGGACCAGCGTCTGGTGGCTTCGGCACGCATGGTTGCCGGGCTGATCGATCAGTTGCCACAACCACTGGTTGCCAAGGGCGAAGGCACGCAACTGAGTGCCGATCAGCTCAGCGTCCCGGATGGCATGGCCTGTCAGGTCAGTTCCCTGCGCGGTGAGATCATTGCCCGCAACCACGGTCAGGAGCACGCCCTCAATGATGACCGCAGCGGCTTTCGTGACCAGACTATCGAAGGCGCGCGGTGGCGCACCTTTACCTACTACCGCGGCGATGTGCGCATCACCACCGCGGACCGTCATCAGGAGCGCGAGGCTTTGAACCGCTCGATCCTGCTGGCGGCCTCGGCACCGGTGCTGGTGGCATTGCTCGGCAGCCTGGGCTTGCTGTGGATCGGTATCGGCAAGGGGCTGGCGCCGCTCAATCGTATGCGCGATGCCTTGCGCCGGCGTCGGCCGGACGCTCTGGAGCCCTTGCAGGTGCGTGCCTTGCCCAGTGAGCTGCAACCGCTACTGGACACCCAGAACCAGTTGTTCCTGCGTATTGCCCAGACCATCGAGCGCGAACGGCGTCTGACCGACGATGCCGCCCATGAGCTGCGCACGCCGTTGACCGCTATCAAGACCCATCTGCAGGTAGCGCGGATGACCGACGGCGCGGCGCGCGAGCAGGCCTTGGAACATGCAGAACAGGGTGCTGATCGCTTGCACCGGACCTTGGAACAGTTGCTCTTGCTGGCCCGGGTCGAAGGCAGTCTGTCTTTCGAAGACGGTGTGCAGTGCAGTGCCGAGCAGGTGGCGCGTCAGGCCATCCAGGACACCGGCTTGGGTGATTCGCAGCGCATAGCCCTGCAATTGGCCCCGGAGGCTGCCCAGGCATATCTGGATATGCCTTCACCCTTGGCCGTGACGGCCTTGCGCAACTTGCTCGACAATGCGTTGCGCCATACCCGTGGTCCCGAGCCTGTGGATCTGGCGGTGCAGATGGAAAAAGGACAGGTGGTCTTTCAGGTGCGCGACCACGGCGCGGGCATTGCCGAACAGGATCTGGAACGACTCACCGAGCGTTTCTGGCGTAACGGACAAAGCGGCGGTTGTGGTCTGGGCCTGGCCATTGTCCAGGCCATTGTCCAGCGTTGCGCGGGCTCGCTGCACTTCGACAATCGTAGCGACGGCCTACGGGTACAGTTGAATATCCCTACGCGCGCTGTGTAACCCATCGCGGGGCGGGGCAGATCGACGTTTCATTGCTGAAGCGATCGCAGCCCCGCGATAAAAGTATTTTTTTGGCCTAAATCCACTCGCACCTGAAGCGTTTTTCAAGCGATAACACCCCGACACACATCTGCGAGCAGGCGCGTGACGGGTACATCCGCTTGCTTGCGAGGGTTTCCCCCGATGTCAGTCGCTATCAGCCTTGCCCAGCCGTTGTCGGTGTCTTCAGACGTGGCCGCGGTCGAAACGCTTTATCACTTCCAAGAGTCGCCCTTGCTGACTCGCCAAAGCCAGCAGGAGTCCAATGCCCGTAGCTACCCGCGACGCATCCCCCTGGCGTTGAAAAAAGCTCGCGGCCTATATGTCGAGGACGTTGAAGGCCGGCAGTTCATCGATTGTCTGGCGGGTGCCGGGACGCTGGCCCTGGGGCACAATCATCCGGTAGTGATCGAGGCCATCCAGCAAGTGCTGGCCGATGAATTGCCCCTGCATACCCTCGATCTCACCACACCCGTCAAAGATCAATTCGTCCAGGATCTGTTCGGACTGTTGCCACCGGCCTTGCGTGATGAGGCAAAGATTCAGTTCTGCGGACCGACCGGTACCGATGCAGTGGAAGCGGCCTTGAAGCTGGTGCGTACCGCCACCGGCCGCAGCACGGTGCTGTCGTTTCAAGGCGGTTATCACGGCATGTCCCAGGGTGCGTTGAGCTTGATGGGCAGCTTGGGGCCGAAAAAGCCATTGGCGGCACTGTTGAGCAATGGCGTGCAATTTCTGCCCTATCCCTACGATTACCGCTGCCCGTTCGGCTTGGGCGGCGAGGCGGGGGTCAAGGTCAACCTGCATTACCTGGAAAACTTGCTCAACGATCCGGAAGGCGGCGTGCAACTGCCGGCGGCGGTGATTGTCGAGGCAGTGCAAGGCGAAGGCGGCGTCATTCCGGCTGATCTGGAATGGCTGCGCGGGGTGCGACGCATTACCGAGAAGGCCGGCGTGGCATTGATTGTCGATGAAATCCAGAGTGGATTTGCCCGCACTGGTAAAATGTTTGCCTTCGAGCACGCAGGGATCATTCCTGATGTCGTGGTGATGTCAAAGGCTATCGGCGGCAGCCTGCCGCTGGCCGTAGTGGTCTACCGCCAGTGGCTCGATACCTGGCAGCCAGGCGCGCATGCCGGTACCTTCCGCGGCAACCAGATGGCCATGGCCGCAGGCTCGGCGGTCATGAAGTACATCAAAGAACACGACCTGTGCGCCCACGCCCAGGCAATGGGCGAGCGCCTGAGTGGGCATTTGCGGCGTCTACAGGCGCGCTTTGCGCAATTGGGGGACATCCGGGGTCGCGGCCTGATGCTGGGTGTCGAATTGGTCGACCCGGCAAGTGCGAAGGACGCTCAAGGGCATCCGGCGGCATGTGCGCGACTGGCTCCCCTGGTTCAGCGCGAATGCCTCAAGCGTGGGTTGATTCTTGAGCTGGGGGGGCGCCAGGGTGCTGTCGTGCGTTTCTTGCCGCCTCTGGTTATCACTGCTGAACAAGTTGACGAAGTGGCCGTTCGATTCGAGCGTGCTCTGGGCGCGGCGGTGGCAAGTCTGTAGTAGATCGCTGGGCAAGCCCGCCCTACCAAACGGTGCACAACCGGTAGGTACGGGCCTGCTCCCGAATTTGAGAATCTGCTGGTCGATGTCCTTGCCTAGAAAGAATTCACCTTGGAAACCCATGCTCGTGCGTATGGATTAGCTGTCACCCCGGCGCTTAAATTTCCTTCGGCTCGATACGTTCTAGCTTGGATACCGCCTGCTTTGATGGCGCAAACGGGTAGAACAATGACGATATCGCGGCGAGGTTTCATGGCGGGGCTGGCAGTAGCAGGCGCAGCGGTGCCCGCAGCCTACTATGCGCATAAGAAACTGAACCACGATCCTGAGGACGATATCGTTACCCCAGGTGAAGCCAGTGTCGAGTTGGCCGACCTTGCCGGCCAGCAATTGGCAGATCAGTTGCGTGGCGTGTGGGACTTGCGCTTGTCCGGCAGCCAGGCTGCGATTGCAGGCTTGCCCGAACACGGCCTGCAACTTTACCTGGACGTTGCCACCAAAGGTCGAGGTTTGCGCGGCTTCGTCGATGAGAAGAGCCGTCTGGAAGGGCCGGGGCCAGTGGCTTACCGAGTGCTGGGCGATCTGGTTGGCGCCTCCAGTGCGCAGATTCGTTGGCGTCTGTTGAGTAATCAGGGCGGCCCAGGCTATGAGTGTGTCGCCACGTTGGATGAAGTGTGGGGAAATTTCGCCAATGCCGGCAGCGCCAGCTTGAGTGGTCACCTTCAGCCTTTGCAGCGTTCTCTGGCGTTGCCGCTGTTGGACAGCCATTTTGTCGCGGTCAAACGGCCGTTTCCCGAGGCGCGCGAGCGGTTGCCCTATACCCCGGAACTCCAGGCTTGGGTGGTGAGTGCCGAGCATCGTTTGTTTCACCAGCTCTGGCATGCGACACGTGACAAGTGGCACAACCTTTCTGAACGAAAACAGGGGGCCTTGCGCGGGCTGGGATGGCAGCCCGGACCGCGCGACCATGAGCGCGATGCCCGCGGGCCGCGCAAGCATCGCAACGGCTCGGGTATCGATTTTCTGTTCATGCACCGGCATATGCTCGGTGCCGCGCGCACCCTGCAGGATTTGCCATCCTGGCCACATTTCCCCAGGCCAAGGCCTGCGGTCGAGCAGGACCGCCAAGGTTTTGCTCGCTACTTTGACAACCATGACGGAAATTGCGTACCGCCCACCTGGCTTGCGCCGGACGATGAGGCGTATGGGCAATGGGTATCTGCGATCAAGGCCGGGGAAACCTACTGCAGCAATTTTCAAGTCTGGGAATCCCAGTATCAGGATCCGCACTACCTGTCGAAGCTGACACTCGGTGCGTTTGGTTCGGAGCTGGAGATGAACCTGCATGACTGGTTGCACATGTGCTGGGCCTCAGTGCCCCGTGATCCGGTCAATGGTGCGCCAGTGCCGTTTGCGCGTGATCCTTCCGATTTCGGTTCACGTTGGTTCGCAGCGCAGAACGACTTTCTCGGCGACCCGTTTTCGTCCCATGTGAGTCCGGTGTTCTGGGGCTTTCATGGCTGGATCGATGATCGTATCGATGACTGGTATCGCGCCCATGAACGCCACAATCCAGGCCAAGTTCAACGGCTTGAGGTCAATGGTGTCCAATGGTTTGCCCCTGGGCGTTGGGTCGAGGTGGACGACCCGTGGCTTGGGCCCGTGACTCATGGTTGCAGCACTGTGCCAGGAACGTTCCCGGGCAAGTCGGTGGAGATGGATGTGGAAACCATGAAGCTTGCCTTGCGCATCACCTTTGGCGATGAGGACAATATTGGCAATTGGGTCCGGCGTGTGCCGCAGCGCCCGTGGTATGCCCGCCACTTGTCACTGCGCGGGATCGTTTCCTGAAGCAATTGCGGGGCACAGGTTTGCCCCGCGAAGGTCTGTCAGCGACTGACTTGCCAACCGCCTCCCAACGCTTTGTACAGCGCCACGCTGCCTTGCAGCCGGGCCAGGTGCAATTGCACTTGTTGGTCTTGCGCCTGGTAGAGCGTGCGCTGCGTTTCCAGAACAGTCAGCAAGGTTTCGGCCCCGGCCTGGTAGCGGCTTTCGGATAGCGTGAAGGCGGTGCGTGCCTGTTCGACTTCCTGATCCTGCCACTGGCGCTGCTCGTCTACACCGCTAATGCCATTGAGCGCCTTTTCGACGTCTGCAAAGCCGGCAACGATGCTGCTGCGATAGTCCTGCAACAACTCCTCTTGCCTGGCGCTGGCCTTGTCCCGTTCGGCGCGCAGGCGGCCATTGTTGAAGATCGGCGCGGCCACGCCCGCGGTCAGTGCGTAGTAGGGGCTGCGCAGTATCTGTGAAAAGGTTTCGGCTCCCGAGCCAAGGTCGGCACCCAGGGTAAGACTGGGCAGCATGGCTGCGCGTGCTACCTGGACATTGGCCTGGGCTGCAGCCAGGCGCGCTTCGGCTGCGGCGATATCGGGTCGGCGGGCTAACAGTTGGCTGGGAACGCCGCTTCCAATTTCGGGCCAGCGCACCGCGTGCAACGACTCCTGAATCGGTGCCAGCTCTTGCACAGGCTCGCCAAGCAAGGTGGCCAGGGTGATGCGCGCTTCCTGCAATTGCTGCTCGAACAATGGCACCTGACGTGCTTGACCGGCCACCAGGCTGCGTTGTTGGGCCAGTTCCAGGGCCGTGGCTGAACCTGAGTCGTAGCGGGTCTGTACCAGGCGCAGCACGTCACGAGCGTTGGCCAGGTTGAGCTGGGCAATACGTACCTGTTCGGCCAGCGCCAAACTCTGCAGGTAGCTGTCTGCAACCCCGCTCAGCAGGGTCAGTTCCACCGTCTCACGGTCGTATTGGCTGGCATCCAGATCGAGCAGGGCGCTGTCGCGCGCGGCGACTTTGCCACCCCAGAAGTCGACTTCGTAGCTGGCACTCAGGCGAGTGCTGAACGTGGTGCTGGTGCGTTCACTGTTATTGCCATCGTCCTGGTTGAAATCTGTACCGCGCATCTGGTGCTGACGACGGCCGTCCAGGCCAAACTTGACCTCCGGCAGCAGCGGTGCGCCAGCGATAACCGCCGAGGCCTGTGCCTGGCGAACTCTGGCCACTGCGGCGGCAAGATCGAAGCTGTTGTGCCGCGCGTGTGCAATCAGTCGATTGAGCGGGGCGCTGGAGAATTGTTGCCACCATTGCTGTTGCGGCAGCGACACAAGCAGATTGCTGCTGGGGCCTTGCCATTGTTTGGGTGCCTCCAGGCCGCTTTGCGGCGGTGTGCGGTTGTAGCTGCAGGCAGCGATAAGCAAGCTGATGGACAACACACTGAGGCGGCTGGGCAGGTTCATTGATTATTCGCTGGTAAGGGCTTTGACTGGGTCGAGACGGGCGGCCTTGCGCGCCGGCATGAAGCCGAACACCACGCCAGTGGCCACTGCGCAGGCAAAGGCGCCGAGTACGGCCGCCAGGGAAAAGGCCACGGCAATGTTGCCAAGCAGCAATACGCCACCAATCATCAGGGCCAGGGCAATACCGGTAATGCCGCCGACCATTGACAGCAGTACCGCCTCGCTGAGGAACTGACGCAGAATATCGCGCTGCCTGGCACCAGTGGCCATGCGGATTCCGATCTCACGCGTGCGTTCGCGTACGGTCATCAACATGATGTTCATCACACCAATGCCGCCAACCAGCAGCGAAATCGCAGCAATCGAGCCGAGCATCAGCGACAGAGTGTTCTGGGTTCGCGCTTCAGCCTGGATCAGAGCGGCGTCGTTGCTCAGCTCATAGTCGTGCTTGCCGTTGTGCAGCTTGCGCATCAGTTTGTTGATTGCAGCTTCGGTTTGCGCAACGCGTTGGGAGTCGCTGGCAGCGATGGTGACGTATTCCGGGTTGCGGCTGCCGAACAGGCGAATGGCAGCCGCGGAGTAGGGCACCACGATACGCTCGTCGCTGTCCTGGTCGCCGGAGCTGGCGCCTTTGCCTTTGAGGATGCCAACGACCTGGAACGGTACGTTCTCCACCAGGATGTACTGGCCGATCGGGTTGATCTGCGTACCGAACAGCTTCTCTTTGACCTTCTGGCCGATCACGGCGACAGCCGCGGCGGCGCGTTCGTCGGCCTCGGTAAAAAAGCTGCCCTCGACCACCGGCCAGTTGAATATTTCGGAGAAGTAGGTGTTGTTGCCACCCACATAAAACTGTTGGTTGTTGTTGCCGTAACGCACCATCAGGGTGTTGCCGATCACCGGCATGATCATCTTGACCTGGGGCAGGCTACCAACCGCAGCCACATCGTCGAGGGTGACGATGCCGGCAGGTTCGCGTAGGGTCGGTGCGCTGCCACTTAGGTAGAGAATGTTGGAACCAAATGCGGCCATTTGCGCCATGACCTGGCGCTTGCTTCCTTCCCCAACCGCGAGCATGACTACAACCGAAGCCACGCCGATAACGATGCCGAGCAAGGTCAGCGCGGTGCGGAAGCGATTGATCCACATGACCCGCCAGGCGGCTTGCAGTGACTCGAGCAGCTCGCCTTTCCAGGCACCGCTGTGGGTAGCACCTTGATCCAGGCGTTGGCGCAGGTCTTCGGCCTGCAAGCCTTCGTGATGTTCCTGTGCATTGGAGTTTTCATGGGCCGAATCGCTGAGGATCAAGCCATCGCGGATCTCGATGATCCGTTTGGCCCGTGCCGCCACTTCGCGATCATGAGTAATCAGGATAACTACATGGCCTTGGCTCGCCAGTTCATCCAGCAACGCCATGACCTCGGCACCGCTTTGGCTGTCGAGGGCGCCGGTAGGTTCGTCGGCAAGAATGATGTGGCCGCCGTTCATCAATGCCCGCGCAATCGACACTCGTTGCTGCTGACCGCCTGAGAGCTGATGCGGACGGTTGCCGGTACGGCTGGCCAGGCCCAGGCGTTCGAGTAAGGCCGCTGCGCGAGCGTGACGTTCATCAGCGGGGGTCCCAGCATAGATGGCCGGCATCTCGACATTCTCCTGAGCCGAGCCCGAGGCAATCAGGTGGTAGCCCTGGAAGACGAAACCGAAGGCTTCGCGGCGAAGCCACGCCAGTTCATCGCTGTCCAGGTCGGCAACGTTCTTGCCGGCGAACAGGTACTGGCCTGATGTCGGCCGATCAAGACAACCGAGGATGTTCATCAGCGTTGACTTGCCGGAGCCGGAGGCACCGACGATGGCGACGAACTCTCCGGGATGGATGGCCAGGCTGATGCCACGGACCACCTCGACCTTGGGCGTATCGACGCCGCCGTAGGATTTGCGAATGTCGCACAGCTCGATCAGCGGGGTGCTCATTCAACCTCCGCTGGCAGCAGGTGCGCCGATCAACAGTCGCTCACCTTCATTCAAGCCCTCCAACACCTGTACCCGCAGACGGTCGCTCAGCCCCGTGCGAACCTGGCGTTGCTCGACCTTGCCGCTGGCATCGAGCACCTGGGCAATCTGCAGGTTCTCATTGCTGGCGTCTTCGTCGAGGGCTGCCACCGGTACGGTCAGCACTTTGCTGGCGCGACCGGCAACGAAGAATACCTGGGTGGTCATTTCAGCCATCAGCGCGTTGTCGGGGTTGTCGACGTCCAGCAGTACGGTGTACAGCACCACTTTACCGCCGGCGCTACCACCACTGGCGCTGGCCGGGCTGCCGCCGCCTTGATTGGACTGGTCCAGGGGTTTGGGCGGCACGGGAAGAATCTGGCGCACAGTGCTGGTCCAGCGCCGCTTGCCGCCGGCGAGGGTGGTGAAGTAGGCCGCCATGCCGGGTTTGACATGGCCGATGTCGGCTTCGGACACTTCGGCCCAAACAGTCATTGGCGACAATTTGGCAATACGCAGTATCAATGGTGTCTGCTGCTGGGCGTTGAGGGTTTGACCTTCGCGGGCATCGACAGCGACGACGGTGCCGGACATCGGTGCATAGATGCGCGTGTACCCCAGCTCGGCTTCGTCACTGCGCAGACTGGCCTGGGCCTGGCGGATCTGCGCGCGGTACATGTCGATACGTGCTTGGGTCACCTTGAGCTGTGCCTGGGCGCTTTGCACATCTTCTTCGCGGGTCGCGCCGCCGGCAGCGAGATTGCGCTGGCGCTTGTACTGTTGCTCGGCGAGTAGGTACTGGGCTTGCTGTTCTGCGAGCTGCGCCTTGAGGTTGTCGATCGAGAAGCGCCCTGCATCGAGCTTCGCTTGCTGGGTAGAAGGATCGATCTCGACCAGCAACTGGCCAGCCTTCACCTGATCGCCCACCTCCACATGCAATTTGCGGATCTGTCCGGAAGCCTGTGCACCGACGTCCACATAGCGCCGAGGTTGCAAGGTGCCCAAAGCCGTGACACTGCTTTCGATGTCATTGCGCGTCACGCTGACAGTGCTGAGCGGGTCGGCGCCGGGGGAAAGGATTTTCCATGCAAGCAAGGCGCTCAGGCTGAGCAGGCCGAGGCCGCAGAGTATCAGCCGGCGTTTTTTTGAAGGACGTCTCATGCAGAGTTCCAGCCAAAGGGATGGGGCGTGGCGTCGTGTTGCCAGGCAACCACGACATACACGTAAAGCTTCAGGTAAACGAGATTCTCGCGACAGAATTTACCGCGACGGGAAGGCACGACAGCAAGGCTTGGTTACGAATAATTATAATTTGTATTTGGGTTTAGTGCCATCACTCAAATTTCTCCCAGGCTGTCCTTGATTTATGCGGGTTTCCCTACAACTATCAATGAACACCTTGTGTCTGGCGAAGTGCCTGCCACCAGCCTGAAGTTGATTTATTGGCGCAGTACGGTCGAGGAGTGCCTTTAACGCTTATTTGCCTTGGTCAATGACGATGCCAGACAAATCCCTGCGGATACTGATTGCCGATGAGCATCCGATGCAATTGATGCAGTTGGAAAAAATGCTCAATGGCATGGGCTACTACCGCATAGCGCCTGTGGAGTCTTTCGAGGACTTGCAGCGATTGGTGCAGGGCGCGTTGCAACCATTCAATCTGCTGGTTGGCAATATCGACCTTGCCAGTCATGTCGGGGTCGATCTTGAGCGTTATTGCCAGGTTAATACGCAGATTCAGCACGCCTTGCTTTATGAGTCTCAGCACCTGAAGGTTCCGGCCATTCCCAGTGGTCAGCGCCAGTCGGTCAATGTCAGCCTGCCTAAAGTGCCAGACAACGAAACCATGCAAAGCTTCATGGCGATCATTGATATGCCCAGGGTGATCGGGCAGTTGCCGGGGGTCTATGAGCATGGAAACCATCGCGGCTATGCACCGCGACGGGCAAGCTTCGCGCATTCTATTTTCTCTCGCTGATCGATAGCCGTAGCCTCCGCCAGCACATCCCGATGGGGTGTTTTGCTATCCTCTTGCGTTTGCCCTCGCGCCAGCAAGCGTGCGGATGCCTATCGATTGACGGATTGCTTCTATGACAGCCACCTCGCCTGCGCCTGCGTTACGCCTGACGCGCAGTCATCACAAGACCCTGAGCCTGGCAGCATTGGGCGGTGCCCTGGAAATCTACGATTTCATCATTTTCGTGTTTTTCGCCCTGACCCTGAGCCAGTTGTTCTTCCCGCCAGAAATGCCGGAATGGCTACGTTTACTGCAGAGTTTCGGGATTTTCGTCACCGGCTATCTGGCGAGGCCGTTGGGCGGCATTCTCATGGCGCATTTTGCGGATCACCTGGGGCGCAAGAAGGTCTTCAGCTTGAGCATCCTGATGATGGCGTTGCCTTGCCTGCTGATCGGGGTGATGCCTACTTATGCCGATATCGGCTATTTCGCGCCGCTGATTCTGCTGGCACTGCGTATTTTCCAGGGCGCGGCAGTGGGTGGCGAAGTGCCAAGTGCCTGGGTGTTCGTTGCCGAGCACACTCCGGCCGGCCGCCGCGGCTATGCCTTGGGCTTCCTCCAGGCAGGTCTGACCTTCGGCTATCTGCTCGGTGCCTTGACTGCCACGCTGTTGGCGCAGATGTTTACCGCCCAAGAGATCCTCGATTACGCCTGGCGCTTTCCGTTTCTGTTGGGTGGGGTATTTGGCGTGATCGGGGTGTGGCTACGCCGCTGGTTGAGTGAAACCCCGGTTTTCCTGGCCATGCGCGACCGCCGTGAACAGCCGGTGGCCTTTCCGCTGCGTACGGTGTTGACTGAACACCGCCGTGCTTTGCTTCCAGCGGCGCTACTCACCTGCGTGCTGACATCGGCAGTGGTGGTGTTGGTGGTGATAACCCCGACCGTCATGCAGCAACGCTTTGGCATGAGCGCTGGTCATACCTTCGCCTTGAGCAGTATGGGGATTGTCTTTCTCAATATTGGCTGTGTATTGGCCGGGCTGCTGGTCGACCGCATCGGTGCATGGCGGGCACTGATGATCTACAGCCTGCTGCTGCCGCTGGGTATCGCGGCCTTGTATACCAGTCTGGTGAGTGGCTGGCAGTGGCCTGGGTTGGCCTACGCGGTAGCCGGTCTGGCTTGCGGGGTAGTGGGAGTGGTGCCTTCAGTGATGGTCGGGTTGTTTCCGGCGCCGATCCGCGTTTCGGGCATCTCCTTCACCTACAATATCGCCTATGCACTATGGGCCAGTACTACGCCGCTGATGCTTATAGCGCTGATGCCCTGGAGCCCCTGGGTATGCGTTGGGTTCAGTCTGATTATGGGCGCTGTGGGACTGCTCACGGCATGCTACTTTGCGACACGAGAAACATTGGACTACGAGGCAGACGCGGTGCGCTGCTGAGTAGGCGGGCGTAATACGCAGTCGGAAAAAAGCCCCCTGGCCGCAAGGCGAGGGGGCTTTTTGTTGGGTGCTGACTTACATGTTCGGGTAAGTCGGGCCACCAGCGCCTTCCGGCGTTACCCAGGTGATGTTCTGCGAAGGGTCCTTGATGTCACAGGTCTTGCAGTGCACGCAGTTCTGGGCGTTGATCTGGAAGCGTTTGTTGCCGTCTTCCTGGGTCACCACCTCGTACACACCTGCCGGGCAGTAGCGCTGGGCGGGTTCGTCGTAGAGCGGCAGGTTGGTGCCGATCGGAATTCCTGCGTCGGCCAGTTTCAGGTGGCACGGCTGCTCTTCTTCATGGTTGGTGCTGGAGAGGAACACCGAGCTGAGCTTGTCGAAGCTCAGCTTGCCGTCTGGCTTGGGATAGTCGATTTTCTTCGAATCGGCGGCAAGCTTCAGGCAGGCGTAGTCCGGCTTGGTGTCGTGCAGGGTGAACGGCAGCTTGCCACCGAACCAGTTCTGGTCGAGGTAGTTGAACGCAGCACCGAGCATTGGGCCGAACTTGTGCATTGCCGGGCCGAAGTTGCGGCTGGCGAACAGTTCTTCGTGCAGCCAGCTGGCTTTGAAAGCCTCGACGTAGCTGTTGAGCTGATCGCCACCTTCACTGCCCGCGAGCAATGCATCGGCCACCGCTTCAGCCGCCAGCATGCCGGATTTCATCGCAGTGTGGCTGCCTTTGATCTTGGCCACGTTCATGGTGCCCAGGTCGCAGCCGATCAGAGCGCCACCAGCGAAGACCATTTTCGGCAGCGAGTTCAGGCCGCCTTTGGCCAGGGCGCGAGCGCCGTAGCTGATGCGCTTGCCGCCTTCGAGGTACTGGCTGATCACTGGGTGGTGCTTGAGGCGTTGGAACTCGTCGAACGGCGACAGGTAGGCATTGCTGTAGGACAGGTCGACGATCAGACCGACTACTACCTGGTTGTTTTCCAGGTGATAGAGGAACGAACCACCGGTGTTCTCCTTGGCCATTACATCCAGCGGCCAGCCAGCGGTATGCACAACCAGGCCTTGCTCATGCTTGGCCGGATCGATTTCCCAGATTTCCTTCAGGCCGATGCCGTAGTGCTGCACGTCGGAGTCGCTGTCCAGGTTGAAACGCTTGATCAGTTGCTTGCCCAAGTGGCCGCGGCAGCCTTCGGCGAACAGGGTGTACTTGCCACGCAACTCCATGCCTGGGGTGTACAGGCCGTCTTTCGGATTGCCTTCACGGTCGACACCCAGGTCGCCCGTGATGATCCCGCGCACGACACCGTTTTCGTCGAACAGCGCTTCCTGGGCGGCGAAGCCTGGGTAGATTTCCACACCCAGGTTCTCGGCCTGCTGGGCCAGCCAGCGGCACAGGTTGCCCAGAGAAATGATGTAGTTACCTTCGTTGTGCATGGTCTTGGGCACGAACAGGTCAGGCACCTTGACCGAGCTGCCGGCATCCTTGAGCACGTAGATGTCGTCGCGTTTGACTTCGGTGTTGAGCGGGGCGCCGAGTTCTTTCCAGTCCGGGAACAGTTCGTTCAGGGCGCGTGGTTCGAACACCGCGCCGGAAAGGATGTGGGCACCGACTTCCGAGCCTTTCTCGACCACGCAGACGCTGATTTCGTTACCGGCTTCGGCGGCCTTCTGCTTCAGTCGGCAGGCGGCGGACAGGCCCGCCGGGCCAGCGCCGACGATGACCACGTCGAATTCCATGTATTCGCGTTCCACAGGTTCTCTCCTACTCAAGGCTCATCGGTTTTTCTTTGTTGGCGGGTGTCAGGCGGTCATTATTCGGTACGCTTGAGCTGTAGCTCGAGTGCTGACGGACTACACCGCTTTCTCTTGGCCGCGCATTATATCTACACCACTGGCGGGGTCCAATACAAACGTTTGTTTGAATTTGCCGCAGGCCAGTAAAATCAAAGACGCGCGGCGTGAATCTGGCCGGATTGCCGTATTGACCGGATTGGGCGTTACGGTCAAGATACGAGCGGTTTTGCGCTCGCCGTAGGCTGACCGCAGGATGCAGGTACACCCCTAAAAACCAGGCGAAAAGCAGGGCAGCAGGGCTTCGGCCCGCTTTGTAGTGGAGTTTACACGCCACGACAGAAAATGACCCATGGGTTTTGCTGCGACATGGTCGAATTGAGACTGCTGGGTCAGGGTTAAATTCTATCGGCTGCAATCGTTTTTAGAGGTGCCCTTGTACCCACGCGCAATCGCCGGGTTTGCCCCAGGCGACATTCTTTTCACCGGAGAGTAACGAGGAATCCATGAAGGTTCTTGTAGCTGTCAAACGAGTGGTCGACTATAACGTCAAGGTTCGCGTCAAGGCGGACAACTCCGGCGTCGACCTTGCTAACGTCAAGATGTCCATGAACCCCTTCTGCGAAATCGCCGTAGAAGAAGCCGTACGCCTGAAAGAAAAAGGCGTGGCGAGCGAGATCGTCGTCGTTACCGTCGGCCCTGCCACTGCCCAGGAGCAATTGCGTACTGCCCTGGCACTGGGTGCTGATCGTGCGGTGCTGGTCGAGTCGGCAGACGAGCTGACCTCGCTGGCCGTGGCCAAGCTGCTCAAGGCTGTCGTCGACAAGGAACAGCCTCAGCTGGTGATCCTTGGCAAGCAAGCCATCGACAGCGACAACAATCAGACCGGCCAGATGCTGGCTGCGCTGACTGGTTTCGCCCAGGGTACTTTCGCCTCCAAGGTTGAAGTCGCTGGCGACAAGGTCAACGTCACCCGTGAAATCGACGGCGGCCTGCAGACTGTAGCGCTGAGCCTGCCTGCGATCGTCACCACCGACCTGCGCCTGAACGAGCCGCGCTATGCGTCGCTGCCGAACATCATGAAGGCCAAGAAGAAGCCGCTGGAGACCGTTACTCCAGACGCGCTGGGCGTTTCCACCGCCTCCACCAACAAGACCCTGAAAGTCGAAGCGCCAGCTGCACGCAGCGCGGGTATCAAGGTCAAGTCGGTTGCTGAACTGGTCGAGAAACTGAAGAACGAGGCGAAGGTAATCTAAATGACTATCCTGGTTATCGCTGAACACGAAAACGGTGCCGTAGCCCCGGCCACTCTGAACACTGTTGCTGCCGCCGCGAAAATCGGTGGTGATATTCACGTACTGGTCGCAGGCCAGAACGTGGGTGGTGTTGCTGAAGCCGCCGCGAAAATCGCTGGTGTTGGCAAGGTGCTGGTCGCCGACAACGCCGCCTACGCCCATCAACTGCCAGAAAACGTCGCACCACTGGTCGCCGAATTGGGCAAGGGCTACAGTCACGTACTGGCGCCTGCCACCTCCAACGGCAAGAACATCCTGCCACGCGTCGCCGCGCTGCTGGACGTTGACCAGATTTCCGAGATCATCGCGGTTGAATCGGCCGACACTTTCAAGCGTCCGATCTATGCCGGTAACGCCATTGCCACCGTGCAATCGAACGCTGCGGTCAAAGTTATCACTGTGCGTGCCACCGGTTTCGACGCCGTTGCTGCTGAAGGTGGTTCGGCTGCGGTCGAGGCTGTTGCTGCTGCTCACGACGCTGGCAAGTCGGCGTTCGTTGGTGAAGAGCTGGCCAAGTCCGATCGTCCTGAACTGACTGCTGCCAAAATCGTCGTTTCCGGCGGTCGTGGCATGCAGAACGGCGACAATTTCAAGCATCTGTACGCACTGGCCGACAAGCTGGGCGCTGCAGTAGGTGCTTCGCGCGCCGCGGTCGACGCCGGTTTCGTACCGAACGACATGCAGGTCGGCCAGACCGGCAAGATCGTTGCGCCACAGCTGTACATCGCCGTCGGTATCTCCGGCGCGATCCAGCACCTGGCCGGCATGAAAGACTCCAAAGTGATCGTTGCGATCAACAAGGACGAAGAAGCGCCGATCTTCCAGGTTGCCGATTACGGCCTGGTCGCTGACCTGTTCGAAGCAGTACCTGAGCTGGAGAAGCTGGTTTAATCCAGCCGCTTCACTTATAAAAGAGCCCGATCCATTCGGGCTGTGCGAGCAAGCCTTGCACAGCCCGGTCGATCGGGCTTTTTAATTCAGGGTAAAAAGGGTAGGGAGTTGTTGCATGGGATGGCTTGGCCGAATGACCCCGGCGCTGATGGTCGCTGCGTTGCTGACGCCATTGCAGGTTTGGGCGGTAGGTAAATGCGAGCGTCTGGTGGCCACTGGCAGCCCGGATGCTCCGCCTTATTCATGGCGCGACCCGCAAGACCCCAAGCACCTGATCGGCGCTAACGTCGACCTTTTCAAGCAGGTCGCCAGGGAACTGGGCCTGAAGGTCGAGGTGCTCGACAGCGGTACGCGCAGTGATGCGCTGGAAGAGGTACGCAGTGGGCGCGTGGACCTGCTGATCGATTCGCCTTTCACGGTGGCCGAACTCACCGCTGTGGATTACATCCACCCTTCGTTGCTGAGCAACGAGTATGTGGTCTGGACTCGCCACGATTCGTCGGTTGTCTACGATACGTTGTCCGACCTGCAGCACTACCAGGGCAGTGTTTCGGAAAAAGCGCGCATGACCCCCGAGTTTTCATCCTATGCCAAGAGCCAACTGAAAATTGCGCCGGCGCAGAACCTGACCCAGGCGTTTCAGCAGTTGTTGCTGGGGCAGGTCGACTACGTATTGGCTGGACGCTACGCCGGTATGGCAATGGCCCAGAGTCTGGGCATGAGCAACGCGCTAATCGCTCGCGGTTTGCCTTTGGACCGACCCGGGCTTTATCTGGCGCTATCGCATAATTCCGCATGCAATGACGCCTGGTTGCGCGGACAACTGGCAAAAAAACTGACAGAATTGCCGGCCTCCGGCGTGTCCCAAACGGTACTGCAACGCAACGTCGAGCGCTGGAAGGCGCAGATGCAGGCACCGTTGGATGCCCCTAAACAGTAGGAAGATTGTGTGAGAATTCATTCACTATTTGCCGCCGTGGCGCTGCTGGCCCTGGCTGGATGCGCCAATGACCCGGCTCCTAATGAACAGTTGCGCCTCTCCGAGCAGGCGCTGGCGCAAGCCAAGGCTGTCGGTGCGACCGATGAGGTACCAGAGCTGAAGATGGCCGAAGACAAAATGGCCCGAGCTCAGGTCAACATGAGCAACGAATCCTATCGTGATGCGCGCATGCGCGCTGAACAGGCCGAACTCGATGCGCGCCTGGCCGAAGCACGGGTGTTGACCAGCAAGAGTAAAGAGCAGCTCGATCTGCTGCAGTCGCGGGTCAATCGCCTGCGTAAACAGTTGGGAGAGCAACCGTGACTGCAATCAAACCTATGGCAGCCTTGCTGCTGGTCGGACTTGTCGGCCTGCAAGGTTGCGCCAGCCAGCGCAGCGAGTCGGCACTCGACGAAGCGGCGGCCAAATTCCAGACGGTCAAGGACGACTCCGACGTGTTGCGCAGTGCGCCGCGTGATGTCATTCGCGCGGGTGAGTCGTTGGCGCGGGCAGATCGCTTGTCCAGTTATCTGGGAACGGGATCCGATGTTCGCCACTATGCTTACTTGAGCCAGCGCTACAGTGATATCGCGCGTGAGCACAGTAACCTGGTACTCAACCAGGAGCGCCTGGCCAAGCTTGAGCTGGAGCGTCAGCGCCTGCAGTTGGCGTTACGGGAGGCCAAGCTTGCCAGTGTACAGCAGCAGGGCAAGTGGCTGGAGGCGCAGATCGTCAGTCTGGCGACCACCCAGAGTGATCGCGGATTGGTCATGACACTGGGTGACGTGCTATTCGATACCGGTCGTGCGGAGTTGAAAAACTCGGCCAATCGCACCGTCCTCAAGCTGGTGCAGTTCCTGCAACTCAACCCTAAGCGCGTTGTGCGCATCGAAGGGTACACCGATAGCACCGGTGCTTCGGACGACAATCTCAAGTTGTCCCGTGACCGCGCGCAGGCTGTTGCGGATATGCTGGTCGATCTTGGGGTGGACGAGAAACGTATCCAGGTTGAAGGGTACGGCGATCAGTACCCGGTCGAGGCCAACGCTTCGGAGCGGGGCAGGGCGCAGAACCGTCGAGTGGAAATCGTTTTTTCCGACGAAAAGGGCAAGCTCGGCGCCGCGCGCTGAACCCCTTGAGAAACCCGGTGGGCTTTCCCTCACCGGGTTTTTTTGTGGGCGTTCGAAACGAACAGTGGGGCTGTCACGCAACTGTATTGTCGACTATTCTGCAATCTGTCCCAGTACACTTTGCAACTGTTACGGTATTCTGGCTTGATATTCGAGTCATACAACAATAACTACATCGCCTGCGTGTCGAGAACCGATCATGACCAACCTGCTGCTTTATCAGCGTATCGCCCAGCAACTGGCCGAAGACATTCGGCGTGGCGTCTATCAGCCGGGTGAGCGGGTGCCGTCAGTGCGAAAAATGAGTTCGCAGCTCAATGTCAGTCACGCCACGGTGCTGCAGGCATACGCCAACCTTGAGGATCAGGGGCTGATCCGTGCGCGCCCGCAGTCTGGTTATTACGTTCACCAGACCCCCGCATTGACTGCGCAGACCCCGGACATCGCTCGCGTAGAGCGACCCGGCCTGGTCACGCGCAGCAGCATCATTCAGCAAGTATTGGCTGAAGCGCGGCGCGACGGCGTGTTTCCCTTCGGTGCGGCGGTGCCTCACGTTGACTATTTGCCGGTGCGAGCGCTGCACCAGCAGTTGGCCAAGGTCACCCGGTTTCACAGCCCTCGGGCCTTCAGCTACATGTTCAGTCCTGGGTTCGAGCCCTTGCGCCGGCAGATCGCCATTCGTATGCGTGATGCGGGCGTGGTGGTCGACCCCAGTGAAGTGGTGGTTACTCACGGCTGTGTCGATGCGTTGCAGATGTCGCTTCGGGTGTTGACCAAGCCAGGTGACCTGATTGCTGCCGAATCGCCAACTTATTATGGGTTGTTGCAGCTGGCCGATCTTCTCGGGCTCAAGGTCATCGAAATTCCAAGTGATCCATCTACAGGGATCAGTTTGGAGGCCCTGCAGTTAGCGGCGAATCAATGGCCGGTCAAGGCGTTGGTGTTGACGTCCCGGTTGAGTAACCCGCTCGGCGGCACGATTCCTGAAGATCGGCAGAAACAGTTGCTGCGTTTGGCGTCGGACTTCGACATTCAGATCGTGGAAGACGACATTTACGGTGAACTCATGTTCGAGCAGGGCAAGACCAAGGCTCTCAAGGCGTTCGATCGCCTGGGCCGGGTGATCTATTGCTCAAGTTTTTCCAAGACGTTATCGCCTGGCGTGCGCATCGGCTGGATGATTGCCGGTAAGTACCAGGCCGAAATCCAGCGTTTGCAGACGTTCACAACACATTCCGCCTGCAGCGTTACCCAGATGGGTGTTGCTTCCTACCTGGAGAATGGTGGCTACGACCGACACTTGCGATATATCCGACAGGAGTACCGAAAAAACCTCAGTGCCTATCAGCTGGCGGTGCAGCAGCACTTTCCTGAAGGTACGCAGATGACCCGGCCGACAGGAGGTTTCATTCTGTGGGTCAGCCTGCCTGGCCGGGTCAATACCCAGGAGCTGCATGTGCGCGCGCTGCAGCAAGGCATCAGCATTGCACCTGGGTTGATTTTCAGTAATACCGAACAGTTCAACCACTGTATTCGCCTGAACTGCGGTATTCCCTGGAATCGTGAGGCGGAGCGAGCTCTGATGACCCTGGGTATGTTGGCCAGCCAGCTGTGTCAGGAGTCGGGTGCGGCCAATTATTTCTAGCTTGCCAGCCCTCTCGGGAGCGAGGAGCATATGCATATTTTGCGGACGATGTTCGGTAACTATGAAAGCCTTGACTCGGGTTGTCCTCCTTTGTCTGCTGGGGCTTATGCCTTGCGCCGGTGCTGTGATGGCCCAGACCTCACCTGCCGATGGGGTGACGAAGCACGCAAACACTGCAACTAAAGCCAAGCCTGCCCCGGTGACTAAAAAGCAGGTGAAGCCAGTCCACCATAAAGCTGCAAAAAAGGGCAAGGCAGCTCCAGCACCGCTGCCAGAGGCAAAACTCGATCTGCGATTACCGACTGAAATGGTCAAGGATCTCAAGCCGGTAACCCAGGATACGGTGACCACGCCCAAGCCACTTCTGCCGTACCTGTTTGGTGAAAAGCCGCCTTCAGACAGCCCGTTCCAGCTCAACGGCAGGCTGCTGAGTAACGAAATGCAGCTACAGTTGCGTAACGATGCCCGCCAGGATATCGAAGGCGCCGCGATCGAATTCGAGTTCCGCCAGTAGTTGCCGAACTGACTCGTTGGTCATGAGTGACGGCGTGATTTTTCATCTTGCCAGTAATTTCAAACGACCGTTTAAGCGGGTACTATCCGGGTTCATTCATCATTTGCTGTACCGAGGATTCTGTTTTCATGAACTGTCGTGAAGGATGTGGCGCTTGCTGCATCGCACCGTCCATCAGCTCTCCGATTCCGGGTATGCCCAAAGGCAAGCCGGCGGGGGAGCGCTGTCTGCATCTGTCCGTGATCAATCTTTGTGGGTTGTTTGGCAAGCCTGAGCGCCCCGCGGTATGTGGCGGTTTCAAGGCCGATGTGGATGTCTGCGGCAGTGATCGCGATGATGCGATAAGAATTCTTGGGTGGTTGGAGCAAGTGACGGCAGCTTGAAACGCAGGTCTTCGACAATAAGGAACAACACAATGGGATCGTTTAAGCGCATTGCAGTGATTTTCGGGTTGAGCGCTATGCTCGCGCCTATGGTTCAGGCCGAAGATTGGAAGGTGGCCAAGGACGAAGACGGCATCAAGGTCTCGCTGGGCGAAGTTGCCGGTTCCGAATACAAGGCGTATCGCGGCGTGACGCTGATCAAAGCGCCATTGGCAAAAATCAAAGCGCTGCAGGAAGACGTCGTAGGTGCTTGCGCCTGGATTCACGAGTGCAAGTCGCAAAAGCTGCTCAAGGCCGAGGGTGACCAGAGTTGGACCTACACGCAGTTCAACACCCCATGGCCGGTTACGCCGCGTGATTCCATTTTGCACGTCACCACCACCGAAGACGCCGATGGCAGCTTGACCCGTAAGCTCGAAGGGGTGCCCAAGTACCTGCCGGAAGAAAAGGGCTTCGTACGTGTAACCAAAGTCGAAGGCTTCTGGAAGTTGACACCTAAAGACGGCGGAACCGAGGTGACCTACCAGGTTCACACTGAGCCAGGTGGTAGCGTGCCTTCAATGGTTGCGAACAAATTCGTCGTGGATGCGCCTTTCAATACCTTGAAAGCGTTGAAGGCTAAAGCGGAAAGACCCTGAAACAAGGTAGTCCTGGCCCCATCTGGGGGCCAGGCGCGGGATTATGGCGAAGGCGTTTAGTCGATCCGTTCGATCTCCTGTGTGCGGTGGCTTCCCAGTTTGGTGATGACCTCGTTGCGTATCGATGAGTAGTCAGCTACAAGGGTCAAGGTGCTGCTGTTTACTCGAATGTACGCCGATTGATGGGGTGATGCGCTGTGTTTTTGGTTAAGCCAGTCGCCTGTAAAGACATCATCGTCATCGAAGCTCACGGTGTTGAGTAGTAGCTGATTGGTCGCAAGCGCTACGGCAACGCTTATTCGAGCTTCCGTCATGTGCGGGCGTTTCCTCAGGCAGTAAGGCTTAAGGGAGTCTTTGCATGCTTGTGATAGCTGCATAAGCGCTGCCTCCAGTTGTATGCCATCCGGTTTGTCCAGGGTCGCGGAGGCGACCGAGTTGAGGGAGAAAGGCGCTTTGGCAACCTCTGTGGTGCTCTCAGATCCAGTGACGATCCAGCCCAGCTGATTAATGGTTTTGTTAGCGATTTTTCGCCAAAGTTCAGGGGTGTCGAAGGGGTCGTACTGCTTGTTGGCGTAGAGTTGTGCGAGTAGGACACAGTCAAGCATGTCCCGCAGGTTTGTCGCGTTCGGGTTGGGTGGGGTGATAAATATCGTGCCTGCAACTCTGAACAGTCTAGCGGTGACCTCGTTCATGATGTCCCCTCGATAACCGGTGGGTCATCATAGTTTGATGTTTTCAAAGAAACTGTTGGAGCTTTCGCCCAGCGCTTTTTTGATCCCCGCCTCGACTTGCTGATAGTGCGAATAGTTCAGTGTCCACTCGTTGGCTACGTGTTGAAGATCAACTTCTTTCAGTGACCAATCCCAGAACAAAAAACTGCCGCTTGTGGTTGAGTGCTCGAAAACCATTGAGTGGTCATACATCACAACGTCATCATCGCGCTGCAAGCAGGGCAGAATGTCGAACGTGCCTGATTTGCCGCGGACCGAAGCCTTCTGCAATTTCAGCGAGAGCTCGTTGTCGCCCTTGAGCGTGCTGATTGCAGCATTGGTGATTTCCAGCAGCAGCGCTGCGTTGGGGCCGGCTGCCAATTGGATGAGTTCGAGAGCCACTGATTCCATGGTTACGTCGAGGTCGGCGCCATGATACTCAGTCAGTTTGTTGTCAGAGCCAATCCACCCTGCATGGCGTAAGGTCTCGATGTAAGTGTTATACCAGTCCATGCGCTCGGTCAGCATGTCGTGCTTGGCGTTGGCCGCGCGTTGTGCAATCTGGGTTGAGTATTTGACGACTTCTTTGTATTTGGTGTCGAGGTTGGATGTAAAGGTGATCAGTTTGTTGTCTTGGATGCCTGCGGCGCTGTCGACGGTATCTGCTTGTAATGGCGCTGCATTTCTAGTGCTCTGCAGTGCCGACCTGGTTAGGCGCGGCGCTGGCAGATGCAGTTGCTCCAGGTAGTTCAGGCTGGTTTGGATATCCATTTCTGCGTTCCTTATATCGAGGAGATTGAGTGCGCGTTGACGTTGCGCGGGACAATGCTCTCGATTTGGCGAAAAGGCCGGCAGCTGGAACGCTTTCCGTGATCGAATAAGAATGAATTAATCGGTACAGTTGCCAAAAATCTACGGGCACTTCGAAACTGTGTTTCATTGATGAAAAAATCAAGCACATAAAAAAGGCTGCCCAAGGGCAGCCTTTTTCGTGTTCGGCGCGAGGCTTACTTACGGTCTTCCAGCTTGACGATGTCGCGTTGCTCGTAGCCGGTGTACAGCTGGCGAGGACGGCCAATCTTGTACGGGCTGGAGAGCATTTCTTTCCAGTGCGAGATCCAGCCGACGGTGCGCGCCAGGGCGAAGATCACGGTGAACATGCTGGTCGGAATGCCGATTGCCTTGAGGATGATCCCCGAGTAGAAGTCGACGTTCGGGTACAGCGAGCGTTCGATGAAGTAAGGATCGGTCAGGGCGATCTCTTCCAGGCGCATGGCCAGTTCCAGCTGCGGATCGTTCTTGATGCCCAGCTCGCGCAGAACTTCGTCGCAGGTCTGCTTCATCACGGTGGCACGTGGGTCGCGGTTTTTGTAAACGCGATGACCGAAGCCCATCAACTTGAACGGATCGTTCTTGTCCTTGGCCTTGGCGATGAATGTGTCGATGTTCGAGACATCGCCGATTTCATCGAGCATGGTCAGTACTGCTTCGTTGGCACCGCCGTGAGCGGGGCCCCAGAGAGCAGCGATGCCGGCAGCGATACAGGCGAACGGGTTGGCACCCGAGGAGCCGGCGAGGCGCACGGTGGACGTCGAGGCATTCTGTTCGTGGTCGGCGTGGAGGATGAAAATCTTGTCCATCGCCTTGGCCAGCACCGGGCTGATCGGTTTGATCTCGCACGGGGTGTTGAACATCATGTGCAGGAAGTTTTCTGCGTACGACAGGTCGTTGCGCGGGTACATCATGGGTTGGCCCATGGAGTACTTGTAGACCATCGCTGCCAGGGTCGGCATCTTGGCGACCAGGCGAACCGCGGAAATTTCGCGATGCTGCGGGTTATTGATGTCCAGCGAGTCATGGTAGAACGCCGAAAGTGCGCCAACCACGCCGCACATGACGGCCATTGGGTGAGCGTCGCGGCGAAAGCCGTTGAAGAAGGACTTCAATTGCTCGTGCACCATGGTGTGATTTTTCACGGTGCTGACGAACTGGGCCTTCTGCTCGGCATTCGGCAGTTCGCCGTTGAGCAGCAGGTAACAGGTCTCGAGGTAATCGGATTGTTCGGCGAGTTGCTCGATTGGATAGCCGCGATGCAGCAGGATACCCTTGTCGCCGTCGATATAAGTGATCTTCGACTCGCAGGACGCGGTCGCCATGAAACCAGGGTCGAAAGTGAAGTGACCCGTGGCCCCCAACCCTCTAACGTCGATAACATCGGGACCAACGGTGCCGGTTAAAATGGGCAGCTCGACGGGGGCTGCGCCCTCGATGACCAACTGCGCTTTTTTGTCAGCCATGTGGCCTCCTATTAATGCTTGAAATCATCAGACAGACCCCCCACGCAGGGCCCGCACCACTATAGTGAGATAAATTCGAATGTCAATTTGCCTAAAGCACGGTTGTAATGGGGCTTTGGCGTGGTTTTTCCTCGAAATTGCCGCCCGTTTACGCCTTTTATCAGCTAAAGGCAATGCGCTATTTGGGCTAGGGGCTTGCGTTGTCATTAGTAGCCTAACTGTCTATAATCGGCACCCGACCGCCAGGGGCTTGCAAGCCCGTGTTGCTGGGGTCGTCACTCCCTGGGTGGTGGGTACCTGACCAGTACACTTACCAACAACTTTGCCCTGCTTGCTAGGGGCTCTTCAGTGTGAAAAAAGCCGTGAAAAGCCAACGACCTGTAAACCTAGACCTAAGGACCATCAAACTCCCCATTACCGGCGTTACGTCATTTCTTCACCGTGTTTCCGGCATCATCCTCTTCCTGGGCTTGGCCATCATGCTTTATGCATTGGATCAATCTCTGGCTTCCGAGGAAGGTTTTGCCGAGGTGAAGGCGTGCTTGACCAGTCCGCTGGCCAAATTCGTTGCATGGGGCCTCCTGTCCGCTTTGCTGTATCACTTGGTAGCCGGTGTGCGCCACTTGATCATGGACATGGGCATCGGTGAAACGCTGGAAGGCGGAAGACTGGGCTCGAAAATCATCATCGCCATTTCCGTGGTGCTGATCGTGCTGGCAGGAGTTTGGATATGGTAACCAACGTCACGAACCTCTCGCGTTCGGGCCTCTATGACTGGATGGCGCAGCGTGTTTCTGCGGTCGTTCTCGCGGCTTATTTCATTTTCCTGATCGGATACCTCGCCGCGCACCCGGGCATCGACTATGCCCAGTGGCACGGTCTGTTCTCCAACAACGCGATGCGTATTTTCAGTCTGCTGGCCCTCGTTGCCCTGGGCGCTCACGCCTGGGTCGGCATGTGGACCATTGCTACCGACTACCTGACGCCGATGGCGCTGGGCAAGTCGGCGACTGCTGTACGTTTCCTGTTCCAGGCGGTATGTGGTGTCGCGATGTTTGCGTACTTCGTCTGGGGTGTGCAGATTCTCTGGGGTATCTGATTCATGGCTAACATTCCTACGATTTCATTCGACGCCATCATCGTTGGTGGCGGCGGTGCCGGCATGCGCGCTGCGCTGCAGCTGGCCCAGGGCGGTCACAAGACTGCCGTGATCACCAAGGTCTTCCCGACCCGTTCGCACACTGTATCGGCCCAGGGCGGTATCACCTGTGCCATCGCTTCGGCCGACCCGAACGATGACTGGCGCTGGCACATGTACGATACCGTCAAGGGTTCCGACTATATCGGTGACCAGGACGCTATCGAATACATGTGTCAGGAAGGCCCGGCTGCGGTCTTCGAATTGGACCACATGGGTCTGCCGTTCTCGCGTACCGAAACCGGCCGTATCTATCAGCGTCCATTCGGCGGTCAGTCCAAGGACTTCGGTAAAGGTGGCCAGGCTGCCCGTACCTGTGCTGCATCCGACCGTACCGGTCATGCACTGCTGCACACCCTGTACCAGGGCAACCTGAAGGCAGGCACTACGTTCCTGAACGAGTACTACGCGGTTGACCTGGTGAAAAACCAGGAAGGCGCGTTCGTTGGTGTGATCGCAATCTGCATCGAAACCGGCGAAACCCTGTATATCAAAGCCAAGGCCACCGTATTGGCTACTGGTGGTGCAGGTCGTATCTACTCGTCCACCACCAATGCCCTGATCAACACCGGTGACGGTATCGGCATGGCCCTGCGTGCAGGCGTGCCGGTCCAGGACATCGAAATGTGGCAGTTCCACCCGACTGGCATCGCCGGCGCTGGTGTACTGGTTACCGAAGGGTGCCGTGGTGAAGGTGGATACCTGATCAACAAGCACGGCGAGCGTTTCATGGAGCGTTATGCGCCCAACGCCAAAGACCTTGCAGGTCGTGACGTTGTGGCCCGTTCCATGGTTAAAGAGATCATTGCCGGTAACGGCTGTGGTCCTAACGGCGACCACGTGATGCTCAAGCTCGATCACCTGGGCGAGGAAGTGCTGCACAGTCGCCTGCCAGGCATCTGTGAGCTGTCCAAGACCTTCGCTCACGTCGACCCTGTCGTTGCTCCGGTTCCTGTTGTTCCAACCTGCCACTACATGATGGGCGGCGTCGCCACCAACATTCATGGTCAGGCGATGACCCAGGACGCCGACGGCGTAGACCAGATCATTCCTGGTCTGTTCGCAGTAGGTGAAGTGGCGTGCGTATCGGTTCACGGTGCAAACCGTCTGGGTGGCAACTCGCTGCTCGACCTGGTTGTTTTCGGTCGTGCGGCTGGCCTGCACCTGGAAAAAGCGCTGAGCGACGGTATCGAGTACCTCGACGCCAGCGATACCGACATCGATGTTGCCCTGAGCCGTTTGAAAAAGCTCAACGAGCGCAACACTGGCGAAGACGTCGCTACCTTGCGTCGCGAGCTGCAAAGCTGCATGCAGAACTACTTCGGTGTATTCCGTACTGGCGAATACATGCAGAAGGGTATCGAGCAGCTGGCGCAACTGCGTGAACGCATTGCCAACGTCAAGATCAACGACAAATCCCAGGCCTTCAACACCGCGCGTATCGAAGCGCTGGAGCTGCAGAACCTGCTGGAAGTCGCTGAAGCCACTGCAATCGCTGCAGAAGTTCGTAAAGAATCCCGCGGTGCTCATGCCCGTGAAGACTTTGAAGACCGTGACGACGAAAACTGGCTGTGCCATACCCTGTACTTCCCGGGCGAGAAGCGTGTTGCCAAGCGCGCCGTTAACTTCGCACCGAAAACCGTACCGGCGTTCGAGCCAAAAGTCCGGACTTACTAAGGGGTGGTCGCTATGTTGCAAGTCGAAGTCTATCGTTACAACCCCGATACCGACTCTGCGCCGAAAATGCAGACGTTCCAGGTCGATACCGGTGGCAAAGACCTGATGGTGCTGGATGTCTTGGCACTGATCAAAGAACAGGATGAAGGTTTCTCGTATCGTCGTTCTTGCCGCGAAGGTGTTTGCGGCTCCGACGGCATGAACATCAACGGCAAGAATGGTCTGGCCTGCATCACGCCGCTGTCGGCAGTGGTCAAGCGCAACAAGCTGATCATCCGTCCGCTGCCTGGATTGCCAGTCATTCGTGACCTGGTCGTTGATATGAGCATCTTCTACAAGCAGTACGAGAAGGTGAAGCCATTCCTGCAGAACGACACGCCGGCTCCGGCCATCGAGCGTCTGCAGTCGCCGGAAGAGCGTGAAAAGCTGGACGGTCTGTACGAGTGCATCTTGTGCGCTTGCTGCTCGACTTCCTGCCCATCGTTCTGGTGGAACCCTGACAAGTTCCTCGGTCCAGCTGCACTGTTGCAGGCTTATCGTTTCCTGGCCGACAGCCGTGACACCAAGACCCAGGAACGTCTGGCTTCTCTGGACGATCCGTTCAGCGTATTCCGTTGCCGCGGAATCATGAACTGCGTAAACGTTTGCCCTAAAGGTTTGAACCCGACCAAGGCAATCGGTCACGTACGTAACATGTTGCTGCAAAGCGGTACCTGATTTTAAAAGTGTTGTACCCGTAGCACACCGAGGTGCGGGCCCTTGCCCGCACCAAGGTGAAACCCGAGCGAGGGCCCAAAAAGCCCAAGCTTTTACCTATGAAGATATGAGACCAGCAGGGGCTTCCGGGCTGGTACCCGGAAAATCTGTGAGATTCTTGGTGGCTTGGTTCGGTCGCTGCATTCGGACTTTTCCAGGCACGCTGTGGTTCTCGCCGATCCGTCCCCTAATCGAGGGTGACCAAGCATGCAAGAAAGCGTGATGCAGCGCATGTGGGAAAGCGCCCACCTTTCAGGTGGTAACGCTGCATATGTGGAAGAGCTCTACGAGCTTTACCTGCACGACCCTAACGCTGTGCCAGAAGAGTGGCGCACTTACTTCCAGAAGTTGCCCGCCGAAGGCAGCACCGCTACCGATGTATCGCACTCGACAATCCGCGACCATTTCGTACTGCTGGCAAAGAACCAGCGCCGCGCCCAACCGGTTTCCGCCGGAAGCGTGAGCAGTGAACACGAGAAGAAGCAGGTTGAAGTACTGCGACTGATCCAGGCCTACCGTATGCGCGGCCACCAGGCTGCCAAGCTCGACCCCCTGGGGTTGTGGCAGCGCCCTGCGCCAGTAGACCTGTCGATCAATCACTACGGCTTGACCAATGCCGATCTTGATACGACCTTCCGTGCCGGCGACCTGTTCATCGGCAAAGAGGAAGCGAGCCTACGCGAAATCTTCGACGCTTTGCAGCAGACATATTGCCGCACCATTGGCGCCGAGTTTACCCACATCGTCGACTCCGAGCAGCGCAGCTGGTTCCAGCAGCGTCTGGAGAGCGTTCGTGGTCGCCCGGCAGTCTCTGCAGATGTCCAGAGTCACCTGCTTGAGCGCGTGACGGCAGCAGAAGGCCTGGAGAAATACCTGGGCACCAAGTACCCGGGCACCAAGCGGTTCGGTCTGGAAGGTGGTGAAAGCCTCATTCCAATGCTGGACGAGTTGATTCAGCGCTCCGGCTCTTACGGTACTAAAGAAGTTGTTATCGGCATGGCCCACCGCGGTCGTCTGAACGTGCTGGTAAACACCTTCGGCAAGAACCCGCGTGACTTGTTCGACGAGTTCGAAGGCAAGAAAAAGGTCGAGTTGGGTTCCGGTGACGTTAAATACCACCAGGGCTTCTCTTCCAACGTAATGACCGCCGGTGGTGAAGTTCACCTGGCCATGGCGTTCAACCCTTCGCACCTGGAGATCGTCTCGCCAGTGGTTGAAGGCTCGGTGCGCGCCCGTCAAGACCGTCGTAACGACAGTGTTGGCGACAAGGTATTGCCGATCTCCATCCACGGTGATGCGGCATTCGCCGGTCAGGGCGTGGTCATGGAAACCTTCCAAATGTCGCAGACCCGCGGTTTCAAGACCGGCGGTACTGTGCACATCGTGATCAACAACCAGGTTGGTTTCACCATCAGCAACCCGCTGGACTCGCGTTCCACCGAGTACGCCACCGACGTTGCCAAGATGATTCAGGCGCCGATCCTGCACGTCAACGGTGATGACCCGGAAGCAGTGCTGTTCGTGACCCAACTGGCTGTCGACTACCGCATGCAGTTCAAGCGTGACGTGGTTATCGACCTGGTCTGCTACCGTCGTCGCGGCCACAACGAGGCGGACGAGCCCAATGGCACCCAGCCGCTGATGTACCAGCAGATCGCCAAGCAGCGCACGACTCGCGAGTTGTATGCCGAGGCCCTGACCCAGTCGGGTCGTCTGGACGCTGAGCGCGTTCAGGCCAAGGTCGACGAGTACCGCAATGCGCTGGACAACGGTCTGCATGTCGTGAAAAGTCTGGTCAAAGAGCCGAACAAAGAGCTGTTCGTTGACTGGCGTCCGTATCTGGGCCACGCCTGGACTGCGCGTCACGACACTCGCTTCGACCTGAAGACCCTGCAAGAACTGTCGGCCAAGCTGCTGGAGCTGCCAGAAGGCTTCGTGGTACAGCGTCAGGTTTCGAAGATCTACGAAGATCGCCAGAAGATGCAGGCCGGTGGCTTGCCAATCAACTGGGGCTACGCCGAAACCATGGCTTACGCCACCCTGGCATTCGAAGGTCACCCGATTCGCATGACGGGCCAGGATATCGGTCGCGGCACCTTCTCTCACCGCCACGCGGTGTTGCACAACCAGAAGGACGCCAGCACTTATATCCCGCTGCAGAACCTGTACAAAGGCCAGCCACGATTCGACCTGTACGACTCGTTCCTGTCCGAAGAAGCGGTTCTGGCTTTCGAATACGGTTACTCGACTACCCAGCCAAATGCGCTGGTTATCTGGGAAGCTCAGTTTGGCGACTTCGCCAACGGTGCCCAAGTAGTTGTCGACCAGTTCATCACCAGTGGCGAGCACAAGTGGGGCCGTCTGTGCGGTCTGACCATGCTGCTGCCTCACGGTTATGAAGGGCAGGGGCCAGAGCACTCCTCGGCACGTCTGGAGCGTTACCTGCAGCTGTGCGCTGAGCACAACGTTCAGGTTTGCGTACCGACTACGCCGGCTCAGATCTACCACCTGCTGCGTCGTCAGGTTATTCGTCCGCTGCGCAAGCCGCTGATCGTTCTGACACCAAAGTCGCTGTTGCGCCACAAGCTGGCCATCTCGACGCTGGAAGATCTCGCCGAAGGCTCGTTCCAGACTGTGATCCCGGAAATCGATACCCTCGATCCGAAAAACGTCACTCGCCTGATCCTGTGCAGCGGCAAGGTCTATTACGATCTGCTGGAAAAACGTCGCGCCGAAGGCCGTGAAGACATCGCTATCGTGCGTATCGAGCAACTGTATCCGTTCCCTGAGGACGATCTGGTCGAGATCCTCGCGCCGTACACCAATCTCAAGGATGTGGTGTGGTGCCAGGAAGAGCCGATGAACCAGGGCGCTTGGTACAGCAGCCAGCACCACATGCGTCGTATCCTGACCCGCCACAATAAAGAGCTGGTTCTGGAATACGCCGGTCGTGATGCTTCGGCAGCGCCTGCTTGTGGTTACGCTTCGATGCACGCCGAGCAGCAGGAAAAACTGCTGCAAGATGCCTTCACTGTTTAATGCCATCGCGCACTAGAAACCGAATTTAAGGAACCACTGATAATGGCTATCGAGATCAAAGCCCCTACTTTCCCGGAATCGGTTGCCGATGGCACCGTTGCCACTTGGCACAAACAACCGGGTGAAGCCGTCAAGCGTGACGAGCTGATCGTCGACATCGAGACCGACAAAGTCGTTCTGGAAGTCCTGGCTACTGCCGACGGCGTATTGGGCGCTATCGTCAAGGGCGAAGGCGAAACCGTCCTGTCCGACGAAGTCCTGGGTTCGATCGAAGAAGGTGGTGTCGCTACCGCTGCTCCAGCCGCTGCCGCTGCACCTGCACAGGCTGCTGCTGCTCCTGCCGCTGCGTCGGACGAAGACGCCATCGGCGCTCCCGCTGCTCGCAAGCTGGCCGAAGAAAACGGCATCGCGCTGAACAGCGTCAAGGGCACCGGTAAAGACGGTCGCATCACCAAGGAAGACGTGGTCGCTGCCATCGAAGCGAAGAAAAACGCTCCGGCTGCCGCGCCTGCCGCCAAGCCTGCCGCTGCCGCCGCCGCGCCGATCGTTGCTACTGGCGATCGCACCGAGAAGCGCGTGCCGATGACCCGTGTACGTGCAACCGTGGCCAAGCGCCTGGTTGAAGCACAGTCGAACATGGCCATGCTGACCACCTTCAACGAAGTCGACATGACCGAAGTCATGGCCCTGCGTTCGAAGTACAAGGACCTGTTCGAGAAGACCCACAACGGCGTCCGCCTGGGCTTCATGTCGTTCTTCGTCAAGGCTGCTACCGAAGCACTGAAGCGCTTCCCGGCTGTCAACGCCTCGATCGACGGTTCCGACATCGTCTACCACGGTTATGCGGATATCGGCGTTGCCGTTTCCAGCGACCGTGGCCTGGTGGTACCGGTTCTGCGTAACGCCGAGCTGATGAGCCTGGCTGAAATCGAAAACGGCATCGCCACCTTCGGCAAGAAGGCGCGTGACGGTAAGCTGTCGATCGACGAAATGACCGGTGGTACTTTCACCATCACCAATGGTGGTACCTTCGGTTCGATGATGTCGACTCCGATCGTCAACCCGCCACAGGCTGCTATCCTGGGCATGCACAACATCATCCAGCGTCCTATGGCCGTTAACGGTCAGGTCGTTATCCGTCCGATGATGTATCTGGCACTGTCCTACGATCACCGCCTGATCGACGGTAAAGAGGCAGTGACCTTCCTGGTGACCATCAAGAACTTGCTGGAAGACCCAGCTCGTCTGCTGCTGGATATCTGATTGAGCAGCTGCAAGCGGCAGGCTACAAGCGCCAAGCCTGTAAGGTATGCGCTTTAGCCTGTGGCTTGCAGCTTACTGCTTGCCGCTTGAAAGAGGATTTTTTGAATGACGCAAAAATTTGACGTTGTGGTGATTGGTGCAGGTCCTGGCGGCTACGTAGCTGCCATCAAGGCTGCGCAACTCGGTCTTAGCACTGCCTGTATCGAGAAGTACACTGACGGTGAGGGTAAACTGGCCCTCGGCGGCACCTGCTTGAACGTGGGTTGCATTCCGTCCAAGGCGCTGCTGGACAGCTCCTGGAAGTACAAGGAAGCCAAAGAAAGCTTCAACGTCCACGGCATCTCCACTGGCGAAGTCAAAATGGACGTCGCTGCGATGGTTGGCCGTAAAGCTGGCATCGTCAAGAACCTGACCGGCGGTGTTGCCACCCTGTTCAAGGCTAACGGCGTTACTTCGATCCAAGGTCACGGCAAGCTGCTGGCTGGCAAGAAAGTCGAAGTCACCAAGGCTGACGGTACCACTGAAATCATCGAAGCCGAAAACGTGATCCTGGCTTCCGGCTCGCGTCCGATCGACATTCCGCCGGCGCCGGTCGACCAGAACGTCATCGTCGACTCCACTGGTGCCCTGGAGTTCCAAGCCGTACCTAAGCGTCTGGGCGTTATCGGTGCCGGTGTTATTGGTCTGGAGCTGGGTTCGGTCTGGGCTCGCCTGGGTGCAGAAGTGACTGTTCTGGAAGCACTGGATACCTTCCTGATGGCTGCTGATGCTGCCGTTTCCAAGGAAGCCCTGAAAACCCTGACCAAGCAAGGTCTGGACATCAAGCTGGGCGCTCGCGTTACCGGCTCCAAGGTCAACGGCGAAGAAGTCGAAGTGACCTACACCGATGCCAACGGCGAGCAGAAGATCACCTTTGACAAGCTGATCGTTGCAGTCGGCCGTCGTCCGGTGACCACCGATCTGCTGGCAGCTGACAGCGGCGTAACCATCGATGAGCGTGGTTTCGTTTTCGTTGATGATCATTGCGCGACCAGCGTACCGGGCGTTTTCGCCATCGGCGACGTCGTTCGTGGCATGATGCTGGCCCATAAAGCCTCGGAAGAGGGCATCATGGTTGTCGAGCGCATCAAGGGCCACAAAGCCCAGATGAACTACGACCTGATTCCATCGGTTATCTACACTCACCCGGAAATCGCGTGGGTAGGTAAAACCGAACAGTCCTTGAAGGCTGAAGGCGTTGAGGTTAACGTGGGCACCTTCCCGTTCGCGGCCAGCGGCCGTGCGATGGCTGCCAACGATACCGGTGGTTTCGTCAAGGTTATCGCCGATGCCAAGACCGACCGCGTTTTGGGTGTACATGTAATTGGCCCATCGGCTGCCGAACTTGTGCAGCAGGGTGCAATCGCAATGGAATTCGGCACCAGCGCCGAAGACCTGGGCATGATGGTTTTCTCCCATCCGACCCTGTCCGAAGCGCTGCATGAAGCCGCACTGGCAGTGAATGGCGGTGCCATTCACGTAGCCAACCGTAAGAAGCGTTAAACAATAAGAAACCACGGCGGGTGGCCCGTCGTGAGTCTTGCGTGCATGACTCACCGCGGAAAGTCCGCCGGACTCGAACTCCCGGAGCATACCGGGGGCATGTGGTCACAGGTGGCGCGGCACTCCAAAAGAGCGCAGCGCCGAAGCGCAGTACCTAACGAAGACGGTAAAAAGCATGAATCTTCACGAGTATCAGGGTAAGCAGCTGTTCGCTGAATACGGCCTGCCAGTTTCCAAGGGTTTCGCAGTCGACACCCCAGAAGCTGCCGCAGAAGCCTGCGACAAAATCGGTGGCACCGAGTGGGTTGTCAAAGCCCAGGTTCACGCCGGTGGTCGCGGTAAAGCGGGCGGCGTCAAGCTGGTTCGCAGCAAAGAAGACGCCAAGGCGTTCGCTGCGCAGTGGTTGGGCAAGCGTCTGGTAACCTACCAGACCGACGCCAACGGTCAGCCAGTGACCAAGATCCTGGTTGAATCCTGCACTGACATCGCCAAAGAGCTGTACCTGGGCGCTGTAGTAGATCGTTCGAGCCGTCGTATCGTATTCATGGCCTCCACCGAAGGTGGCGTGGATATCGAGAAAGTCGCTCACGAGACTCCTGAGAAGATCATCAAGGCTACTATCGATCCACTGGTTGGCGCTCAGCCATTCCAGGGTCGTGAACTGGCTTTCCAGCTGGGTCTGGAAGGCAAGCAAGTTGCACAGTTCGCCAAGATTTTCGTCGGCCTGGCCAAGCTGTTCAAAGAGCACGACCTGGCCCTGCTGGAAGTAAACCCGCTGGTCATCAAGGCCGACGGCGACCTGCACTGCCTCGATGCCAAGATCAACATCGACGCAAACGCCATGTACCGTCAGCCTAAGCTGAAAACCTTCCACGACCCGTCGCAAGACGATCCTCGTGAAGCTCACGCAGCCAGCTTCGAGCTGAACTACGTGGCCCTGGAAGGCAACATCGGCTGCATGGTCAACGGTGCTGGCCTGGCCATGGGTACCATGGACATCGTCAACCTGCACGGCGGCAAGCCAGCCAACTTCCTCGACGTAGGTGGTGGTGCTACCAAAGAGCGCGTTACCGAAGCCTTCAAGATCATTCTGTCCGACAGCAATGTCGCGGCCGTACTGGTCAACATCTTCGGCGGCATCGTTCGCTGCGACATGATTGCCGAAGGCATCATTGGCGCTGTGAAAGAAGTCGGCGTTAAGGTACCGGTTGTTGTTCGCCTGGAAGGCAACAACGCTGAACTGGGTGCTAAAGTACTGGCAGAAAGCGGTTTGAACATCATTGCTGCAACCAGCCTGACCGACGCTGCTCAACAAGTTGTCAAAGCTGCGGAGGGCAAGTAATGAGCGTCCTGATCAATAAAGACACCAAAGTCATCTGCCAGGGCTTCACCGGCTCGCAGGGTACTTTCCACTCCGAACAAGCCATCGCCTACGGCACCAAGATGGTTGGCGGCGTGACCCCAGGCAAAGGCGGTACCACTCACCTGGGCCTGCCGGTGTTCAACACCGTCAAGGAAGCCGTTGAGGCTACCGGTGCTGACGCTTCGGTCATCTACGTTCCAGCTCCTTTCTGCAAAGATTCGATCCTGGAAGCTGCGTTCGGCGGCATCAAGCTGATCGTCTGCATCACCGAAGGCATTCCTACCCTGGACATGCTGGATGCCAAGGTCAAGTGCGACGAGCTGGGTGTTACCCTGATCGGCCCTAACTGCCCAGGCGTCATCACTCCGGGCGAGTGCAAGATCGGCATCATGCCAGGTCACATCCACTTGCCAGGCAAGGTCGGTATCGTTTCCCGTTCCGGCACCCTGACCTATGAAGCGGTCAAGCAGACCACTGACGCCGGTTTCGGTCAGTCCACCTGCGTTGGTATCGGTGGTGACCCGATCCCAGGTTCGAACTTCATCGACATCCTGAAACTGTTCCAGGAAGACCCGAAGACCGAGGCGATCGTCATGATCGGCGAGATCGGCGGTTCGGCTGAAGAAGAAGCCGCTGCCTACATCAAGGCTAACGTGACCAAGCCTGTCGTTTCCTACATCGCTGGTGTTACCGCTCCTGCGGGCAAGCGTATGGGTCACGCCGGTGCAATCATCTCCGGCGGCAAAGGCACTGCAGACGAGAAGTTCGCTGCGCTGCAAGACGCGGGTGTGAAAACCGTGCGTTCGCTGGCAGACATCGGCAAGGCCCTGGCCGAACTGACCGGCTGGGAAGCCAAGAAGTAATAGCTTCTCAGTAAACAAAAAGGCCACCTTCGGGTGGCCTTTTTGCGTTTGCACGGCATCAATTGGTGATGGCTAGTGTAGTTGGGTGTTACCAAGTGACACCCGGATTGCTGTCATCGAGGCGACAAACTTTTTCGCACATCGGACAACTCGTCAGGCAGCCATGCGCAGTGGGTGCAACTTGGTTACACTGTCTGCACTTTCGTGTCGGTCCCCCAAAAGGGTGCTGGCATGCTTTAAAGGGCCTGTCTCATCCGGACGGGCTACATATTTCCCTCACCCAAGGGGAAATCCCTCTCTAAATCCCGATTTCAGAAGTGTGGTATTTCCTTAATGAAAGTCTTGAAAGGCCAGGATGTCCTGGCGCTTGGTTTTATGACGTTCGCGTTGTTCGTTGGTGCGGGCAATATTATCTTTCCGCCGATCGTCGGTCTGCAGTCCGGTCCACACGTGTGGACGGCGGCGCTGGGCTTTCTGATCACCGCGGTAGGTCTGCCGGTTATCACCGTGATCGCCCTGGCCAAGGTGGGCGGCGGTATGGACGCGCTCAGTAGTCCAATCGGCAAGGTCGCTGGCGGGTTGCTTGCAGCGGTCTGCTACCTGTCTGTCGGTCCCCTGTTCGCCACGCCGCGAACCGCGACGGTTTCCTTCGAAGTAGGTGTGGCACCGCTGACCGGCGAAAGTCCGACCGCGTTGTTTATCTACAGCCTGGTGTACTTCCTGGTGGTTCTGGCCGTGTCGATGTACCCCGGCAAACTGCTCGATACCGTGGGTCGTTTTCTTGCGCCACTGAAGATTATCGCCCTGGCGGCGTTGGGCATAGCCGCGTTCATGCTGCCGGCCGGTACCACGGGGGAAGCGTTGCCAGCCTATGAGGCGTCGGCATTTTCCCAGGGCTTTATCAATGGTTACCTGACCATGGATACCCTTGGTGCGCTGGTATTCGGTATCGTCATCGTCAATGCCATCCGCTCCCGGGGCGTCGAATCGCCAAGGCTGATCACTCGTTATGCCATCATTGCCGGCCTGATCGCAGGTGTCGGTCTGGCGCTGGTCTACATCAGCTTGTTTCGTCTGGGCGCCAGTAGCCATGAGATTGCTGCCGGGGCATCCAATGGCGCCGCTGTACTGCATGCTTATGTGCAGTATACCTTTGGCTCACTGGGCAGCGGCTTCCTTGCGGTGTTGATCGCGCTGGCTTGCCTGGTGACTGCAGTTGGCCTGACATGCGCGTGTGCCGAGTATTTCAGCCAGGTGTTGCCGTTGTCCTATCGGGTTCTGGTAGTGATCCTGTGCGGCTTCTCGCTGCTTATCTCGAACCTGGGCCTGACCAAGCTGATCATGTTCTCGATCCCGGTGCTGACGGCAATCTATCCGCCGTGCATCGTGGTGGTGGGCTTGAGCTTCTGCAAAGAACTGTGGAACTCGCAGGTGCGTATCCTGGCGCCGGTTATGCTGGTATCGCTGATCTTCGGTATGGTTGACGCCATCAAGGGCACCAGCCTGGGTGTGAATCTGCCAAACTTCCTGGCCCACTTGCCGCTCAGCGAGCAAGGTCTGGCCTGGTTGGTTCCGTCGGTAGCAACCTTGGCAATCGCCATCGGCTGCGACCGCTTGCTGGGCAAGCCGCGCGAAGCGCTGGCCTGAGAATAGGCCCTCATCTGGCGCCGGCCACAAGCCAAAGCGCGCCAGCCTGGGCATATTTACAAGCCCCGCATCCTGAAAGGGATGCGGGGCTTTTTCGTTGTGCGGAATCGGACGTGTCTTTTTCTTCGGCTAAGCGTCGAAAGCCGGTCAATGCGTATTACTGTGTTCGAACTTATTTACCGGGACCTCGCATGAGTTTCATTCAAAATAATCTGATTCATCTGCTGGCAGCCTGTTGGTTTGTTGTGTGCTGGGGCGGCTATACCCGCTATGCGACCTGGAAGGGGCGCGACACAGCCTGCCTGGCCAGCGTGTTGCACCTGTACCGCGAAGACTGGATGCGCCGGATGTTGATGCGGGACAACCGTATTGCCGATGCAAGTGTTGTGGCTAACCTTGAGCGCAACGCTTCGTTTTTTGCTTCCAGTACGCTGATTATTCTTGCGGGCATTCTTACTGTGCTCGGCGCTTCTGATCGCGCCGTGTCGTTACTGGCTGACTTGCCGCTGGTTCAGCAGGCGACTCAAGGCATGTCGGAAGTAAAGCTGCTGTGCTTGGCCACGGTGTTTGTTTATGCCTTTTTCACCTTCAGTTGGTGCATGCGTCAGTATAACTTTGCGGCCATTTTGGTGGGGTCGGCGCCAATGGTGGGTGAGCGTCATGTCAACGAACTGGAGCGCAAGGCATTTGCCCAGCGTGCAGCGCGGGTCATTTCAATGGCTGCCAACCAGTTCAACTTTGGTCTGCGCTCTTATTACTTTGGCATGGCCATGCTCAGTTGGTTTATCAGTCCATGGTTGTTCATGCTGATGAGTGCGGGTGTTGTCCTTGTGCTGTACCGGCGCGAGTTTCACTCCGATGTGCTGGAGGTGATGGTATATACCCCGACTGAGGTGCCAGGGGTGGAAACAGCAAAAGACGCTGGGCTTAACTGAAACGTTACAGCGTTGAGTCACGAATATAAAAAAACCCGACAACTGTCGGGTTTTTTCATTCCAGGGCGCTTGCTTACTTGGCAGGCTCGGCTGGAGCGGTTTCTGGCGCGGGGGTGACCGGTGCAGCAGGAGCGGCTTCTTCAGCGGCTTTCTGTTGCGCTTCAGCACTGTCTTTGGCGGCTTCAGCGTTTTCTTTTGCAGCCTCGTTCACTTTATCCTGAGCTTCGTCCATCTTCTGCTGGGCGTTCTCGGTGTGTTGCGCAGCATCCTGAGCCTTGTCTTCGCTGGCTTTATCGCAAGCAGCGAGACCCAGGGCGGCGGCCAGCATTACGGCAAAAGCAAAAGGTTTACGCATGGGGTGTTTCTCCTTGTGGAAATAAGTTACTTGTTCCTTTGAGCTCAAGTAACGGATAGAAGTTCCACATACATTACAGATATATAACTCCCGGATCTACATAGACTTTTTTTGGGGCGTGTGCATTGTCTCAATAACCACAAAGGCTTTAGTGATATGAGTGACACTCCATTGATGGCCATGGCAGAGCGCTTTCTCTGTGCTTTACCTCATTGCCAGGTTTTACAGATGCGTGTGCATCACGTGGACAACCAGGGTATGACGCTGGTGCTGCCTTATTCGCCAAAAATTATCGGCAATCCACAGACCGGGGCTATTCATGGTGGTGCCCTGACGACATTGATGGATACCACCTGCGGCATGGCCACGCTATGTGTACTGCCAGCGTTCGAAGTCTGCCCGACCCTCGATCTGCGCATCGACTATATGCATTCAGCCAAGCCTGGCCTTGATGTCTACGGTTATGCGCATTGCTATCGGGTTACCCGCGATGTGATTTTCACTCGCGGCATGGCGTATCAGGACGATCCCGAGCAACCCATTGCGCAGGTGGTGGGTACCTTTATGCGTTTGGGCAAAAATGTGAAGGGCGGGTTGAGTTTTGGCAGTTCGTTGAAGGAGCGCGGGCAATGATTCCCCCAGAGGTGCATTTGCAGTTACGCAAGGCGCATGCTGAAGGTAACTATCAGCCACTGTTGCAGTTGATTCCCTATGCAGGGTTGATAGGCATTCAGTGCAGTCGCGAGGGCGACGATCTGTTGTTTTGCCTGCCGGCCAGCCGGGAAAACATTGGCAATCCCTTGCTGCCCGCTATTCATGGGGGGGTTATTGCCGGCTTCATGGAATTGTCGGCAGCCTTGTATCTGTTGATTTTCAGTGAAAGCGCTACGATTCCGAAAATCATCGATTTTTCCATCGACTATCTGCGTGCGGGGCACTTTCGCGACACTTATGCTCGCTGCCAGTTGTGGCGCCAAGGGCGACGGGTGACCAACGTGGCGATAACCGCATGGCAAGGCAGCGAAGCTGAACCGATTGCCACGGCGCGTGCGCATTTCAAGATCGAAGAAGTCGGCATGCCCTTGAAATAGTTTCTCGTGCCCCCATCTGCATGACATCCCGCCGTGAAAGCAGGCTTGGGCCGATGTGTCCGCCTGCCGAACGACTACTGCCATCAGATTGGAGTGTTGAATACCATGAGTGTGGAAACTCAAAAAGAAACCCTGGGCTTCCAGACCGAGGTCAAGCAGCTGCTGCACCTCATGATCCATTCCCTGTATTCGAACAAGGAAATCTTCCTTCGCGAACTGATTTCCAACGCCTCCGACGCGGTCGACAAACTGCGTTTCGAAGCACTGGCCAAGCCTGAGCTGCTCGAAGGCGGCGCCGAGCTGAAAATTCGTGTCAGCTTCGACAAGGATGCCAATACCGTTACCCTCGAAGACAACGGCATTGGCATGAGCCGTGAAGACGTGATCACCCACCTGGGTACGATCGCCAAGTCCGGCACTGCCGACTTCATGAAGAACCTCACCGGCGACCAGAAAAAAGATTCGCACCTGATCGGTCAGTTCGGTGTGGGCTTCTATTCGGCATTTATCGTCGCCGACAAGGTCGATGTGTTCAGCCGTCGTGCCGGCGCTCCGGCTGCCGAAGGTGTGCATTGGTCCTCCAAGGGCGAGGGCGACTTTGAAGTGGCCACCGTAGATAAAGCCGACCGTGGTACCCGTATTGTTCTGCATCTGAAAAAAGGTGAAGAAGAATTCGCTGATGGCTGGCGTCTGCGCAACATCATCAAGAAGTATTCCGACCATATCGCGCTGCCAATCGAGTTGCCAAAGCAAGTCGAAGCCGCAGAAGGCGAGGAGAAGCCGGCCGAGGAATGGGAAACCGTCAACCGTGCCAGCGCTCTGTGGACCCGTCCGCGCACCGAGATCAAGGACGAGGAATACCAGGAGTTCTACAAGCATATCGGTCACGATTTCGAGAACCCGCTGGCCTGGAGCCACAACAAGGTCGAAGGCAAGCTTGAATACAACTCGCTGCTCTACGTGCCGGCACGTGCGCCGTTCGACCTGTATCAGCGCGAGGCGCCGCGCGGTCTGAAGCTGTACGTTCAGCGCGTGTTCGTCATGGACCAGGCCGAGTCGTTCCTGCCGCTGTACCTGCGCTTTATCAAAGGTGTGGTCGACTCCAACGATCTCTCGCTTAACGTTTCGCGGGAAATCCTGCAAAAAGATCCGATCATCGATTCGATGAAATCGGCACTGACCAAGCGCGTGCTGGACATGCTCGAGAAGCTGGCCAAGAACGAGCCTGAACAGTACAAGGGCTTCTGGAAAAACTTCGGCCAAGTCATGAAGGAAGGTCCGGCTGAAGATTTCGCCAACAAGGAGAAGATCGCCGGCCTGCTGCGCTTCGCTTCCACCAGCGATGAAAGCGGCGAGCAAAGCGTGTCTCTGGCAGACTACCTGGCTCGCGCCAAGGAAGGTCAGGACAAGATCTACTTCCTTACCGGTGAATCCTACGCGCAGGTCAAGAACAGCCCACACCTGGAAGTCTTCCGCAAAAAAGGCATCGAGGTGCTGCTGCTCACTGATCGTATCGACGAGTGGCTGATGAGCTACTTGAACGAGTTCGACGGCAAGAGCTTCGTCGATGTCGCCCGTGGCGATCTGGATCTGGGTAAGTTGGACTCTGAAGAGGACAAGAAAGCCCAAGAAGAAGTTGCCAAGGAAAAAGAAGGGTTGGTCGAGCGCCTGAAAGCTGCCTTGGGCGAGAGCGTCAGTGAAGTGCGTGTATCTCACCGCCTGACCGACTCGCCAGCGATCCTGGCCATCGGTGAGCAGGACTTGGGCTTGCAGATGCGCCAGATCCTGGAAGCCAGCGGACAGAAGGTGCCGGACTCCAAGCCGATCTTTGAATTCAACCCGGGCCACCCGCTGATCGAGAAACTGGACAACGAGCAGAGCGAAGATCGTTTCGCCGACTTCTCGCACATCCTCTTCGATCAGGCTGCCCTGGCAGCGGGTGACAGCTTGAAGGATCCGGCGGCGTACGTTCGTCGCCTGAACAAGCTGCTGGTCGAATTGTCGGCTTAAGTAGAGTCAGGGAAAGCCCGCTTCGGCGGGCTTTTTTCATGGTGCAAGGAGGACTGCATGAGCAAGGTTACCGTCGAATCGCTGGTCTATCATGTTGCCGGCAAAGCCTATGAGAGTCGCTTGTTTTATACCCAGGGGGCCAAGGAACAGCCTGGTTTGCTGATGGCGCCGAACTGGATGGGGGTTGGCGAAGGTGCCGAGCGCATCGCCAGGGATGTCGCTGCCCAAGGCTATGTGGTGTTGCTCGCCGACATTTATGGGCAGACCCTGCGGCCGTCGAACATGGATGAAGCGGGCGCGGCGATGACGCCGTTGAAAGATGACCGGGTTGAGCTGCGCAAGCGCCTCAAAGCGGCACTGGATCAGTTGTTGGGGCAATCCAGGGCGGTGCTTGAGCCGGGTAAGCTTGCTACCTTTGGTTTCTGTTTTGGCGGTTGCTGCGCCTTGGAACTGGCGCGTGCCGATGAGCGCCTGCAGGTGGCGGTGTCGTTTCACGGTACGCTGGATACGCCGTTGCCGGCCCAGGAAGGCAAAGTGAAGGCGTCGATGCTGGTGCTGCATGGCGCAGCTGATCCGTTTGTGCCTACAGAGCAGCTACCGGCGTTCGCTGCCGAGATGGATGCGGCCAAGGTTGACTGGCAACTGGTCAGCTATGGTGGTGCGGTGCATTCGTTCACCGACACGGCGGCCAATATCCCTGGCAAGATGAAGTACGACGCGCGCATCTCCAAGCGGGCTTTCCGGGCTATGTACAACTTGTTGGATGAAGTGTTCAAGGCCTAGGGGTTCGTCGGTTCCATCCCGTGGGAGTTAGTCGCCCGCGACGGGGCTGCTGTGCAGCCCTTCGTGAGGAATCCATTCCCACGGTTTATACATTGTCCGTTGCCAGTGCCGCCCAGGCTCAAGGCAGTTCGATTCGTTCACTTTCCCCCGGCACCCTTGGCCAGTCCCCAGCGGCCCAGCGGGCTCGAGCCTGATCTATAAGCGCGGGATCACTGGCAACAAAATTCCAGTTCATTCGTCGTGGTCCATCCAGTGGGTCGCCGCCAAACAGCACCAATTGGCTCTCGCTCTCGGCATACAGGCTCATTTCTTCACCCTCTGGCAGTATCACTAAGCTATGCGGTTCTACGGCTTGATCGTTCAGCAGCACTTCGCCATCCAATACATAGAGGCCGCGCTCAATATGCTCGGTCGGCACGCTCAGGGTGGTTGCAGCCTGCATCTGAATCAACGCATAGAGCGTTGGCGAAAGCACTGGCACCGGTGATTGCAGGCAGAATCCATTACCTGCGATCAAACGAATGTTGACGCCCAGACTGTCGCTCGTCGGCAAGCTCGCAGCAGGATGATGGCTGTATTGCCCGGCTCCTTGTTCCTTGTCTTTTGGGGAAGCTAGCCAGACTTGCAGGCCATGCAGGCGTGAGCCGCTTTCCAACAGGTCCGCCGGGGTACGCTCGACATGGGCAATAGCGCTGCCAGCGGTCATCCAACTGACGTCTCCGGCTTTGACCCGCTGATCGGAGCCGAGACTGTCCTTGTGCAGCAGTTCCCCTTCGAACAGGTAGGTGAGGGTGGACAGGCCGATATGGGGGTGCTGGCGGATATTCACACCTTTGCCTGCGGCGTAGTCGGTTTCGAGCATGTGGTCGAAAAAAACGAACGGCCCGATGCTTCGGCACTGGGCTGAAGGCAGGGGGCGCAAGATCGGTTGTCCTTCGACGGATTCGGCGCGCGGGCGAATGACCAAAAGATTACTCACAGTGGGCTCCAGTCCAGGGGTGATGGACTTGAGCATAACCTGTTACAGGCAGTGCTTGAACTGCGCGGTAGCTTGGCCGGTCTACCTTGTCTTAGACGTCAACAAGGAACGTGCAATGTTTGCCAGAACCCTGCTTACCAGAACCCCGCTTACCAGAAATCGGCATGCCAGTACCCTGGTTGGCATCCTGTTGCTGGGCTTGGGTCTGCAGACTGTGCAGGCGCGTGAGTACCGCTACAGTGATGCACACCTGCATTACGTGGACTTTTTCCAGGAAAGCGAGGGCATGGATGCGTTGCTCAAAGCGATGGACAAGGGGCGTATTGACCAATCCATGATCTCGGGTGTTGCGGTAGCGAAGAAATGGCATGAAGACGAACCCAAGCGCCCGCGCTACTACGCTGGCGACGACGCCGATGCCTACTGGTACAGTGCCACGGATATCTACGTGGCCGCCGCGCTGGAAAAGCTCGCTGCGCAGCAGCGTCAGCGCTTTCACCCGTTTCTGACCGGCTTCAACCCGGTAGACAAGAATGCCGTGGCGCATATCGAGCGTATGCTCGAACTGTATCCCGGGCTGTGGCAGGGTATTGGCGAGGTTTTCACCCGTCATGACGACTTGACGGCACTAACCAGCGGCGACACCCCGCGGGCCAATAACGAGGCCATGACTCGCATTTACCATCTGGCGGCCGAACAGGATCTGCCGGTGCTGATCCACTCCAACATCACCTCCAAGCGCGAGCGCAATCCGCTGTACCTGGCTGAGATTGAAGAACCGTTGCGCAATCACCCGCACACCCGCTTTATCTGGGCCCATGCCGGTACCAGCATGGAGATTCACCGTCACCAGACGCAGTTGGATTTCTTGCTGCCCACGCTGTCGCGCATGCTCGAGAGTTATCCCAATCTGTATATCGACTTGTCCTGGAGCGTCCTCCAGCCTTATCTGCTGGATGAACAGGGCAAGCCCAGGGAGGCGTGGCTGGAACTGGTCAAACGCTTCCCTGAGCGCTTTATGCTTGGCTCCGATGTGGTCGGGCGGTTCGACTCTGTAGGGGAGCAACTACAGGGGTTTGATCCATTTCTCGATGCCTTGCCAGCAGACGTGGCACATAAGGTTGCGCGCGAAAACTTCCTTGCTGTACTGCCGAAGAAACAGCAGTGAGGTATCTGACAGTTTTCCAGTTGTCATCAGTCTGTCATGCCGACGTCATAGCCTGCCGCCATCAATCCTGATGGAGTGCATCATGTTTTTCAGTCGTTTCAGTGCGGTGTGCGGGCTTCTGCTGGTGAGTGGCCTGGCCAGTGCCGAGGTGCGAGTGCAAGGGCCGATCGAGTATGGGTTGTTCCAAACGCAGCATCAAAACTTTCAGCCTGGCGAGCGCGTACTTACCCAGAACAACCAGACGATCCAGCACACTTCTGAGATTCCGGCGCGGCTGGGTAGCAAGTTCGGTATGCGTTATCGCTTGGAGGGCAAGGCGGCTGAGGATGCGCCGTTGACCCTGCTTTACCTCACTCCTGGAGTACTGACCCCCGACGGCAAGCGCCATGACAAATTCGAGGTGGTGCAGAAGCTGGTGCCCGGGGCTGCCCAGGATGTGATGGCCTATGAATTCACCGAGCCTCACGAAGTGGTGCCAGGGGAATGGCATTTCATGGTGTTCCAGGGTGATCGCCTGCTAGCCGAGCAGCGATTTACTGTGCGCTGAGGGCCGAGGTTGGCGCCTCGTGATTGCTGGTGGTAGCGCTAGGCATTTTCGCTTATTGCAAATGAACAGCATGCGCCAGCAGTAGCAGCAGGTAGACAGCAATTGGTTGCCTAGCGTCATTGCGGTAGGCCAGATGACTCAGGACATGCTGCGCATTCGTTCGTTGAATCTGCGATTGCTGATCAACCGCGATCCGCAGCCTTTGCAGACGAACAAGGCGCACATTGAGCAGATCAAGGCGGTATCCAGCAGGGCACTGATCGTGCGGTCGAAGGGATGCAGCCGAGTAATGACCGTGCACAAAGCACACTGGAAGGGGCACATGCAGCAGGTGCGGCGTTGGAGGAAATTGCAGCAGCCATCAGCCTGATCAACGAACGTAATCTGGTGATCGCCAGTGCTTCCGAGCAGCAGGCGCAGGTGGCGCGGGAGGTGGACCGTAACCTGACCAATATTCGTGATCTGGCACTACAGACCTCAGCGGGAGCCAATCAGACCAATGCAGCGAGCCAGGCGATGTCACAGCTGGCGATTGACCTGAATGGCCTGGTAGGGCGGTTTTCGGTGTAAGCAGGGGGGACTGAAAACAAAAACGCCCCGACGAGTCGGGGCGTTTTCAGCATAAGGGGACTAGCCCTTATTTACCTTCCCAGCGCTTTAGCACCAGAGTGGCGTTGGTGCCGCCGAAGCCGAAGCTGTTGCTCATCACGGTATCGATCTTGGCGTTTTCCTGGGTTTTGGTCAGGATCGGCATATCGGCTACCGCTGGATCCAGCTCGTCGATGTTGGCCGAGCCGGCGATGAAGTTACCTTCCATCATCAGCATGCAGTAGATCGCTTCATGCACGCCTGCGGCGCCCAGGGAGTGACCGGAGAGGCTCTTGGTCGAACTGATGGCAGGTGCCTTGTCGCCGAACACTTCGCGAACACCTTTGATCTCGGCAACGTCACCCACTGGCGTCGAGGTGCCGTGGGTGTTCAGGTAGTCGATCGGGGTGTCGACAGTCGACATGGCCATCTGCATGCAGCGGATGGCGCCTTCGCCGCTTGGTGCGACCATGTCGTAACCGTCGGAGGTAGCGCCATAGCCAACGATTTCAGCGTAGATTTTTGCGCCGCGGGCCAGAGCGTGCTCCAGTTCCTCGACCACCACCATGCCGCCACCGCCAGCAATGACGAAACCGTCACGGTCGTTATCGTAGGCACGGGAGGCTTTTTCCGGGGTGTCATTGCGCTTGCTGGACAAGGCGCCCATGGCGTCGAACAGGAACGACTGGCTCCAGTGCTCTTCTTCACCGCCACCGGCGAAGACGATGTCCTGTTTGCCCATTTGAATCTGTTCCATTGCGGTGCCGATGCAGTGTGCACTGGTGGCGCAAGCCGAAGCGATGGAGTAGTTCAGACCCTTGATCTTGAACGGCGTAGCCAGGCACGCCGAGACAGTGCTGCTCATGGTCCGGGTGACGCGGTACGGGCCGACACGCTTGACGCCTTTTTCGCGCAGGATGTCCAACGCTTCCATTTGGTTCAGGGTCGACGCGCCGCCGCTGCCTGCGATCAGGCCGGTACGCGGGTTGGACACCTGTTCTTCCGTCAGGCCCGAATCCTTGATCGCATCGGCCATTGCCAGGTAGGCGTAGGCAGCAGCGTGACCAACGAAACGGAAGACTTTGCGGTCAATCAGTTCTTCGAGGTTGAGGTCAATGGAGCCGGAAACCTGGCTACGCAGACCCATTTCGGCATATTCCGGGTTGAATCGGATGCCAGGGCGGCTTGCACGCAGGTTGGCGGAGACGGTCTCTTTGTCATTGCCCAGGCACGAAACGATGCCCAGACCAGTGATAACGACGCGGCGCATGCGGATAACCCTTAGAAGTTGTCAGTGGAGGTGAATACGCCGACCCGAAGGCCTTCGGCGGTGTAGATCTCGCGACCGTCGACACTGACCGAACCATCAGCGATGGCCATGTTCAGCTTGCCCTTCAGGACGCGCTTGATATGAATGTTGTACGTGACTTTCTTGGCGCTTGGCAGCACCTGGCCAAAGAACTTGACCTCGCCCGAACCCAGGGCGCGACCGCGGCCTGGCAGGCCTTGCCAGCCAAGGAAGAAGCCAACCAGTTGCCACATGGCGTCAAGGCCCAGGCAGCCTGGCATTACTGGATCACCTTCGAAGTGGCAGGCAAAGAACCACAGGTCCGGAGTGATATCCAGCTCGGCGACCAATTCACCTTTGCCGTACTTGCCACCCTCTTCGCTGATATGGGCAATGCGATCGACCATCAGCATGTTCGGGGCGGGCAGTTGCGCGTTACCTGGGCCGAACAGCTCACCGCGACTGCAGCGCAGCAGATCTTCCCGGGTAAAGGCGTTTTGTTTGGTCATGCGAGCTCCTCAATAATCCCCATGCGGCGGGGGGCAAATCTTCCCGACCGACCCCAATCGTTTGTACATTGGGGCGGCAGCCTACACATAGACTATTGCGTTGTAGTGAAAGTCACAGCGCACGGGGCAAAGAAGTACACGTGTGCACTGAAATTTTATTTTCAGGCTTTTTCAGCAGCCTGTCCAGTTCATAAGACTGCCGCAATTTCACATTAATCGCCAGTCGCAGCTGACTGACTGGGTAGCCAACGCTGCAGAATTTGCTGTAAGTCAGTGCGTTTGAACGGCTTGGCCAAATAATCGTTCATTCCAGCGCTCAGGCAGCGTTCGCGATCGCCCTGCAGGGCATTGGCCGTCAAGGCGATGATTGGCATGGCGGCGCCCTGGGGGAGCTGGCGAATACGCCGCGTGGCTTCATAGCCGTCGATTATGGGTAGCCTGCAGTCCATCAGGGTTGCGGCAAAATGCTGGCGTGCGACCTGGGACACGGCCTGGGCGCCATCCACGGCAATGCACACCTCGAAGCCCAGGCTGCGAAGCATGGCCTCGATCACCGTCTGATTGACCGGGTTGTCCTCGACCAACAGAATGCGCTGGCCCTGACCTTCCTTTTCGCGTTCGCTGTTGGGGCTGAGCAGGCGCGGCGTTTGTTGCACCGATAACGCCAGGGGCATTTCCAGGGTAAAGGTCGAACCCTGGCCTTCACGGCTTTCGCCGCGCAACGTGCCGCCCATGCGCTCGGCGAGGGTGCGCGCAATCGATAGTCCCAGGCCTGTGCCGCCGTAGCGTCGGGAGATCGAGCTGTCGGCTTGCTGGAATGCAAGGAACATGGTTTCCAGGCGTTGGTTGTCTATGCCGATGCCGGTGTCATGGACAGCGCAGTTGAACCAGATCAGTTGGCGATCAAGCACCTGCCAACGGGACTCGATGCGCACACTGCCGCGCTCGGTGAACTTCAGCGCATTGCCCACCAGGTTGAGCAGTACCTGGCGTATCCGCGTAGGGTCGCCGACAACTTGCAATTGGGCCATTCCCGGAGGCATCTGCAACTGCAAGTCCAGGCCTCGCTGGGCAGCCAGATGCTGGAAGGATTGCACGCAACTGCCAATCAGTTCGCCAAGATTGAAGTCGATGTGTTCCAGCTCCAGGCTGGTACGCTCGATCCGCGAGAAATCCAGAATATCGTTGATCACCTTGAGCAGATGGCCGGTCGATTCACTGGCTACGGCCGTGTATTCGGCCTGCTCCTCGTTCAAGGTGGTGGTTTCAAGCAGTTGCAACATGCCAAGCACACCATTCATTGGGGTGCGCAGCTCATGGCTCATCATGGCCAGGAAGTCCGATTTGGCCCGGTTTGCCTGTTCGGCCTCTTCGCGCGCCTGGATCAGTTGCGACATGGCCTGCTGCTGCTCATGACTGGCCTGGGCCAAGGCGCGGGCCAGGTTGTTGATGTGGCGGGCCAGGTGCCCCAGTTCACTGTCGTCGACCACCGGCAAGGGGGCATTGAATTCGCCTTGCTGAATGGCTTTTACCGCGTGTCCCATATCGGCAATGGGTTTGGCCAGACTCAAGGCCAGGCGGCGAGCGAGTAAAAAGGTGAAGAGCAGGGCGAACAGGGCAAGGATGGCTGCCTTGATAATGATTTCTTTCTGACGCTCGCTGAAGGCGTCGTTGGACATGCCGACAATAACCCTGCCCAGATAGTCATCGCCTACATTGCGCGAGGGCTGCCCGCCACTGTGCAGGAAATCGTTGTCCAGGCGGATTTGCTGCAGGCGGATTGGGGCCTGGAAAACCTCGACTTGTTGCGCGCGGTTGTCGTGCTCGTCGGGTTGCTCGACGTACACCAGGATATGGTTGCTGCTGTCCTGAACTTCAAGAAAGCGCACGTGGGGAATACTCAAGGTGGCGCGCATCAGGCTCTCGAGCACTTCGTCGTTGCCCGCGATCACCCCGTATTCCGACGCCGGTGCCAGCTGGTTGGCGATCAATTGACCGGTGTGATTGAGTTCCTGGCGCAGGTCCTGGATTCGCACGAAGGTAAAGAAGCTGATCAGCAGCAGCGTCAGCAACAGCGCCGGTCCCAGGCTGATGATCTGGGTGCGGGTGTGAATGTCCCAGCTCAGACGGAGCCTCATGGTCTGCGTTCTCCTTCGGCCAGTACCAGGGCGGCGCTTTCGGGGTCGATGGTATCGATGCCCAGGGCGCGGGCAACTTGCTGGTTGCCAGCGACACTGAAGTGATCAGGGTAGAGCGTGCGAGGCCATTTACCCGGGGGTTGATCGAGCAGTCGGTCGAGCACTGCCAACCAATCCTGTTGGTTGCTCAGGGTGCTGGCCAGCGCGCCAGCACGGACAAAACCTGCATTGGGGCCAATTAATGCCATTTGTCGTCCGTAACTGCTTAACAGCACATTCTTAGCTGTCTTGGAGTTGTACAACTGGGGGTCGTCGATGCCCAGCAGCACATCACTGTTCTGCAGGAGTGTCTGCAATGGACGACTGTCGCGCAGGTCTGGCCAGGCTTGAGCAATGATCTTCAGACCCATGGGCTTTGCTGCGCGGCGCAGTTCTTCGAGAAGAAACTGGCTGTGCTCGGCATAGAGTACGCCGATGCGTTGCGCTTCAGGCAGCAAATAGCGGGTCAGGCGCAGTTGTCGGTCCAGCGGCGGATCGCTCCATAGCAGGCTCAGGTAGGCGGGGCGCAACTGTCCAAGGCGCCGCTCTGCCTGCACTCGGCTCACGCGCAGTGCCAGGGCGGGAGGCCCAGCGGTTTCACTCAAACGCCACTCCAGGCTGGTGCTGTCGAGCAGGATCAGCCGAGTGGCAGGGTCGAGGCGCGAAGGGCGGGGAAGTTTGGTAACCGGTACGAAGTGAACGTTGTCGCCAGGGCGGCGCTCGCTCAAGGCCTGGACGAACAGCTCGACACCAGGGCTGTTCTGGTTGCCGGTGAGCAGGATTTCACTGGCATGCAGCCCACCCAATGGCCACAGGAAGGCCGCCAGCAGCCAGAGACGCAACCTGCGCATTAGAATTCGAGCTCCGCGCTGAAGTACAGCACATGGCGACTGTCAAACAGGTTGTCTGCGTAGGTGGTGGGTTGATCGTCCAGGCGCTGTTGCACGACGCCCGCCAACTCCAGTTGGGCGCGATCCCAGACGAGTCGCTTGGCCACGCGCACGTCGATGCGTTCGAATCGGTACTGGTTGAGCTCATCGTCTCCGTAGTAGAAAAGCGCACTGGACCACCCTTGCCCCCAATCACGCAACCAGCCTGCCGAGCCGCTATTGTGCGCACTCAGGCGACGATCAGCGGGATCGCTGGCCCAGGCGTCGACATAGGCGTAGGTCAGGCGCAGGCGATCGGCACTGCTCAGGCGCCAGTCAAGCTGGGTCTCGCTGCCGCTGAAGCGAGCTCGATTGCTGTTGCTGGCGATGTATTGGTTGTTACGCAGTGGCTCACTGATCATGCCGGTTATTTCGTCATAGAACAGTTTGAAATCCACGCTCAGGTCGGCATCGGCAAAGTAGCCGTTGTAACCCAATTCTCGCGAGCGCATTCGTTCCTGTTCGAGGTCACCCGGGCCGCGGGTCCTGACGAAGTATTGGGCACTGCTCTGGCCGAACGCCCCAGGGGTCAGGTTGTTGACGCGGTAACTCCAGTTGACGTTGTTCTCGAACATGTCCGGCGAACGTACCGCTTCAGAGTACACCGCACGCAACCCGTGCCGTGGAGTGATCAGGTAGTTGACTGCCAGACGTGGGGTGAGGGAGCTGCCGGAGAGATTGGCATCCTCGTACATCGCGCCGCCCTGGATAATCCAGTGCTCGTCGGCGCGCCACTCCAAGTGACCGAACAGGCGCCAGGTGCTGTCATTGAGGCTGCCATTGAAAAACGTCTGCGAATCGGCGCGGTCGTAGCGGTAGTTGGCACCACTCACCAGACGCAGGCTGTCGGAAAGGCTCAGGGTGTCCTGCAGCTCCAGGTCGTAGCGGGTTTCCCGTGTACTCTGGTCGATATCGCCACAGACTTGTTCGGAGCCGCCATTGGCCCACTGTTCTTGCACCTGCTTGCCCAGTGCTTGCTCTTGAGCACCTCCGGCGGGCAGTGGCGCGAGAATATTGCGCGCGACTTGTTCGGCGTAGTTGGGATTGAGCTGCCACAAGCGTGTCAGCGCAGGGCTGAATGACATCGCGGCGTCACAGGCGCGCCACTGCTGCTGGCGATCCCAATGTTGTGCAGTACCTTGCAGATAGAGGCTGTGGTCGGGGTTGAGGTCGATGTTCCAGCGCACTGAGCCGGCGTAGTCCTTGACGTTGGCATCGGAATTGTCGCCATTGGCAGTGACGCCATGGAACACGGGCCTGTAAGTGTAGGGGCGTTGATTGGTCCCTTCTTTGGCCGCAAATTGCCAATCCAGGCTCTGATTATTTGCCAAGGTGTGACTGACGCTCAAACTCAGGCGGGTGAGCCTGCGGCTGTCACGGTAGTCCTGGCCGTTTCGGCTTTCATCGAAGCCATCATCCTCCATGCCCGACAGCGACAGGCGCAAGTCTCCGCCATCCCAGCCGCTGCCTTGACTCGCGTACCAGTCGCTGATGCCACGCTGGCCGCGGGTGATTTTCACGCGAGTGCCGCGGCTATCCGCGGGCTTGCGGGTGAGAATGTTGACCACTGCCATCAACGCATTGGCGCCATAGCTGACGGTGTTCGGGCCGCGGAACACTTCGACGCGCTCGATATCCTCCATGGCCAATGGAATATCGCTCCAGTCTACGGTGGCAAGGCCGGGGCGATAGACTGAACGACCATCGATGAGCACCTGCATGCGTCGTGCTTCGTTGACGTTGCTGCCGTGGTAGTTGACTGTAGGTTGGTTGCCAGCACCGTAGCCGATCATCATCCCCGGAACCAGCCGTAGTAGTTCCGGTATGTCACGGGCGCCGCTGGCGCGGATCAAAGCGTTGTCGAGCACGGTCATACTGCCAGGGACTGCCGCCGGTGACTGTTTGAGTCGGGTAGCGGTGAGCACCTGGGGCAGAGACTGGTCGTCGACGAACAGATCGTCAGCGGCAGCGGGGGCGGCGACAATAGCAGTCAATAGTAAAAGCGGGGGCGAGGCTGAAGAGCCAAATGACACGGTACGGCCTTGGTATCGATTTCAAATCGGGCAGTTTAACCGAGTGGCGAGCATTTTTCAGTCGTCGGCGCTGCAATGCCGAGGTCATCTGAGTGATCTGGCGCTGGCTCTGACACCGGGGCTCCGTATAATGCGCGAGTCGCCACTTTAATTGGTTTTAACGGATTGGATATGACTGAACAGCAGCCGGTTGCAGTTCTGGGAGGCGGGAGTTTCGGTACCGCCGTGGCGAATCTGTTGGCGGAAAACGGCGTTGGCGTACGGCAATGGATGCGCGATCCGGAGCAGGCCGAGGCAATGCGTAATAACCGCGAGAACCCGCGCTACCTCAAGGGAGTGAAGATTCACCCAGGTGTCGAACCGGTCAACGACCTGCTGGCAACCCTTGAAGATTGCGAGCTGATCTTTGTCGCTCTGCCATCCAGCGCACTGCGTAGTGTGCTGGCGCCTCATGCCCAGCTGTTGCGTGGCAAGATGCTGGTGAGCCTGACCAAGGGCATCGAAGCACAAAGCTTCAAGTTGATGAGTCAGATCCTTGAAGAAATCGCTCCCCAGGCGCGCATTGGCGTGTTGTCCGGGCCAAACCTGGCCCGCGAAGTGGCTGAGCACGCCCTGACCGCGACGGTGGTGGCCAGTGAAGATGAAGTGCTTTGCCAGCGCGTGCAGGCAGTGCTGCACGGTCGTACCTTTCGCGTCTATGCCAGCAACGACCGCTTTGGTGTCGAGCTTGGTGGGGCGCTAAAAAACGTTTATGCAATTATTGCCGGTATGGCGGTGGCCCTGGGAATGGGGGAGAACACCAAAAGCATGCTGATCACTCGTGCCCTGGCAGAGATGACCCGCTTTGCCGTCAGTCAGGGTGCCAACCCCATGACCTTCCTTGGGCTTGCCGGTGTGGGCGATCTAATCGTTACCTGCTCATCGCCCAAGAGCCGCAACTATCAGGTCGGGCATGCGTTGGGCCAAGGTCTGAGCCTGGAAGAGGCGGTCAACCGTCTGGGCGAGGTAGCCGAAGGGGTCAATACGCTCAAGGTGCTCAAGGTCAAGGCACAGGAAGTCCAGGTCTACATGCCGTTGGTAGCGGGCTTGCACGCCATTCTTTTCGAGGGTCGCACGCTGAATCAGGTAGTTGAGTTGCTGATGCGCGGCGAGCCTAAAACCGATGTCGACTTCATCTCCACCAGCGGTTTCAACTGAGTACAGGAGCAAGACATGAACGAATCCCCGAACCAGGCCCAGCGCGAGTCGATTATCCTGCGGGTATTGTGGATGCTGGTGTTCCTGGTGGTCTGGCAGTTGGCCGAGCTGCTGCTTGGCGGCTTGGTACTGGTGCAGTTGATCTACCGCCTGATCTACGGTGCGCCCAGTGCCAGCCTGATGAACTTCGGCGACAGCCTCAGCCAGTTTTTGGCCCAGATCGGTCGTTTCGGCAGCTTTCACAGTGACCAGAAGCCGTGGCCATTCGCCGATTGGCCAACGCCGCGTGCCGCCGAAGGTGAGGCGGCGCACAGCGTACCGCCAGCAGCGCATCCGGTGCGCGACGAAGAGCCCAAGCTGTGAAGCTTTGGGTGTTGCGCCATGGCGAGGCTGAGCCGCGGGCCAACAGCGATGCACAGCGTCGTTTGACGGCCCACGGCCGAGAGCAGGTACTGCGCAGCGCTGCCACATTGCTGGGTCAGGAACTGCAGGTGATCCTCGCCAGCCCGTATGTTCGCGCCCAGCAGACGGCCGCACTGGTTCACGAAGCGCTTGGTTTTATCAAACCGGTGCAGACGGTGCCTTGGCTGACACCGGACAGCGACCCGCAGGAGGTGATCAGCGAGCTGGAAAAGCTGGACCTGCAGCAGGTTCTGCTGGTGAGCCACCAACCGCTGGTGAGTTGCCTGGTAGGGATGCTCGAACAGGGACATCGGCAAGGGCCGCCGATGTCTACAGCGAGTCTGGCAGCGCTTGAAGGCGAGTGGCCGCTGGCCGGATTGATGACCTTGCGCAGCCTTACTCATGCGTGAGCCCTGGGCCCGCTGTTCAGCGGGTTGCTGAGGGTTGCGGGGCGTATCAGGCCAATTTCGGTGGTTATTGACCTGATTGCCCTTGGCGATGGCTTTTCCGAACATTGCCCGTTGCCAACTGCTTACCGACAATGGAGCATCACTACACAACGGACAGGCGGTTATGTCGCAGCAGATATTTTTCGCCCATGCCAACGGTTTTCCTTCGGCGACCTACGGCAAGCTCTTCGATGCGCTTGCGCCTGACTACCAGGTGTTCCATCTACCACAACACGCTCACGATCCGCGCTTTCCGGTCGACGCGAACTGGCAGAATCTGGTCGATGAATTGCTCCATCACCTGGAGCAACAGCCACAACCGGTCTGGGGCGTAGGGCACTCCCTGGGCGGTGTGCTGCACTTGCATGCGGCACTGCGCTGCCCACACTACTACCGAGGTGTGGTCATGCTCGACTCGCCAGTCTTGACCAGGGTCGATCAATGGGTGTTGCAGGCGGCCAAGCGCATGGGCTTCATTGATCGCATCACACCCGCCGGGCGCACCCTGGGTCGCCGTGAGGCGTTTACCGACAAAGAAAGTGCCCGGGCGTACTTCTCTACCAAGTCCTTGTTTCGCCATTTCGATCCGGAATGTCTGGATGCGTATCTGGAACACGGCTTGCTGGCGTCCGAGGAAGGTTTGCGGCTGCGCTTCGATCCGGCCACCGAGATCAGTATCTACCGCAATATTCCCCATACCCGACCAGCACCGGCCAAGCACTTGAAGTTGCCACTGGCGATGGTGCGCGGCAGCAGTAGCCAGATCGTCAAGCGCCATCATGCTTTCGCTGTGCGCGGCCTGCCTCGAGGTGAGTACCACAGTTTGCCCGGTGGCCATATGTTCCCGCTGGAACGGCCCACGGACACCGCAAGCCTGATCAAAGGGCTGTTCGATCGTTGGCAACAAGGGGTGGTATGAGTTCGCACATCGAAGATATCCGTCTGAACCTGGGCCACATCGAACTGGCTGCACACCTGTCTGGTCCGGCTGACGGTGTTCCAGTGATCGCCTTGCATGGCTGGTTGGACAACGCCAACAGTTTCGCCCGCTTGGCGCCGAAGTTGTCAGGGCTTCGGATTCTGGCCCTGGACCTGGCCGGTCACGGCCATTCCGACCACCGGCCGCCCGGCGCCAGTTATGCCTTGTGGGATTACGCCCATGACGTCCTGCGGGTTGCCGAGCAGATGGGGTGGGAGCGTTTTGCCCTGCTTGGCCACTCGCTGGGGGCGATTGTTTCGGTTGTTCTGGCCGGTTCGCTGCCGGAGCGAATTACCCGATTGGCATTGATTGACGGCGTGATTCCACCCACCAGCGGTCCGCAGGATGCCGCGGAGCGTATGGGCATGGCATTACAGGCGCAGTTGCGTCTGGACACAAAGCGTAAAGCGGTGCACCCGACGCTCGATCAAGCAATCCAGGCGCGAATGAAAGGCCTGGTGGCGGTTAGTCGCGAAGCGGCGCAGTTGCTCGCCCAGCGCGGATTGATGCCGGTGCCGGGTGGTTATACCTGGCGCAGCGACAGTCGCCTGACCTTGCCATCGCCGACCCGCTTGAGTGAAGCCCAGGCGTTGAGCTTCGTGCGGCGTATTGTCTGTCCGACTACGCTGGTGGTGGCTGCTGACGGTATGCTGGCGCGGCATGAAGACTTGCTCGAGCAGCTACCCTTTGCTCGTGAGCTCTTGCCAGGTGGCCATCACTTGCACCTGAATGACGAAAATGGTGCAACCCTTGTTGCAGACTGTTTCAATCGCTTCTTTGGCATTTCTTGACTTGCGGCTGGCAACTGTCGACGCTTGACGGGTTGAACAGGGAGACAACCATGAACGAGCGAGACAATGTCACATCCAGTGACTACCCAGGAGTCCTATGCAGCGTGGCGTGCCTATGAGTTTCAAGTTCTGCATCCGCGCAATGATTGTCGGCGCGGGCATACTCTCCAGTGCGCCTCTTTTGGCTGAGGGGATGCCGGTACCCGTCGACGCCAAAGTGATTGACCAGCGTCCTGCTACCGAGCAAGAGCGCGTCTATCCAATGGGCAGCCTGCGTAAGATCAGCAATCAGCTACGCGTGGAAAGCAAGATCGAAAGCCGCGGCCAGGTCAGCTCTGTCACCTACGAGCTGCCCCGAGAGCGCAGCGCCACCGAAGCTTTCACTGCGGCACGCGAGGCCCTGCAGAAAGATGGCGGCTACCCGTTGTTCTGGTGCCAGGCTCGTGACTGTGGTGAAAACAGCCTTTGGGCCAACGAAGTATTCAAGAGCAGGCTGCTGTCAGGCTCGGATGAGCAGCAGGCGTTCATTTTGCTGCGCCGCTCCGCCGAACAAAACAATACGCTGATCGCGTTGTATAGCGTTACTCGTGGCAACAAACGCGCGTACCTGCACGTGGAGGAGTTCGTTGCTCAGGCGCCGCTCGGCGAGCTGTTGCCAACACCGGCTACCGTTCTGCGCGAACTGCGAGACACCGGCAAGCTCGACTACCCTGATCTTGTTGGTGAGCCGTTACCGGCGTGGGTGAACTTGCTTGGACGCAGTTTGAACCTTGACAGCACCTTGCGCGTTAGCCTGAGCGGCACCGAGGCTGAAGCCTGGCGCGAGCAATTGGGCAAGGCTGGCGTACGTCTGGCCAGGTTGGAAGTGGGTGACGCCAAGACCGACGGCTTCCATGTCGAACTGATTCGTTAAGCGAGAACAGCATGCTCAATAATGACCGCCTGCTGGTGCAGATTATCCTGCTGGGTCTGCTTGGCGCTGGCCTGTGGGTGATGGCGCCGTTCATGTCGGCGTTGCTGTGGGGTGCCATACTGGCGTTTGCCAGCTGGCCGTTGATGCGTTTGCTGACTCGGTTGTTGGGCGGTCGTGAAACCTTGGCGGCCGGCCTGCTGACCACCTTGTGGATACTGCTGGTGGCTTTGCCTCTGGTCTGGTTGGGGTTCAACCTGGCCGATCACATACGTGATGCAACCAACTTTGTGCGCGATGTGCAGGTTGAAGGCTTTCCCGATGCACCTGACTGGCTGGGCGGTGTGCCGCTGGTGGGGGAACGCCTGGTTCGTATGTGGGATACCCTCGATCAACAGGGCGCCGCTTTGCTGGCTTCGATCAAGCCCTATCTGGGGCAGGTCGGAAACTGGTTACTGGCCCGCAGCGCACAGATCGGCAGCGGCATGCTTGAGTTGACCTTGAGCTTGGTGTTCGTGTTCTTTTTCTATCGTGATGGCCCGCGATTGTCGGCGTTCGTGCTGCGTTTGCTTGATCGGCTCATTGGCGAACGTGCCGAGTACTACCTTGACTTGGTTGCCGGCACTGTCCAGCGAGTGGTCAATGGAGTGATTGGTACGGCGGCAGCTCAGGCGGTCCTGGCGGTCATAGGCTTTTTGATCGCTGGTGTGCCGGGAGCGCTGGTGCTGGGCATCGTTACCTTCATGCTCAGCCTGATCCCCATGGGGCCGCCACTGGCGTGGATACCGGCTACGGCCTGGCTGGCCTGGCAGGGTGAGTACGGCATGGCAGTGTTCCTCGGAATTTGGGGCACGTTCATCATCAGTGGCGTCGACAACGTACTCAAGCCGTACTTGATCAGTCGCGGTGGCAACTTGCCGCTGGTGATCGTGTTGCTGGGCGTGTTTGGCGGTTTGCTGGCGTTCGGCTTTATCGGCCTGTTCATTGGTCCGACGCTGCTTGCGGTCGCTTACAGCCTGTTGCTTGACTGGTCACGCAGCGCACCGGTGGCACCGCCACGCACATGAGGCCTGGCGCTGGATCAGGGTTGTGCCCCGGAGTTCTTGACCACCGCCAATTCCGGGTGGGCCACCAGCTTGTCGATGTGCAACTCGTCGTTGTTCATCCAGGTTTCGGTGAGTACCCGGTAATGCTCCATGTCGCGGCAACGCATGCGCAGGCTGTAGTCAAAGTGGCCACTGATCAACTGGCAGTCGAGCACCTGAGGGCAGGCGCGCATACAGGCTTCAAATGCCTTCTGAGCCGAGCGCCCGCTTTGGTTCGATAGGGCCACTAGCACCAGCAGGGACAAGCCGGGCGATATCCGTTGCTCATCGATGATTGCGCTGTAGCCGCGAATGACGCCGCGCCGTTCCAGCTTGCGTACGCGTTCGAGGCAGGGGCGAGGGGTAAGGTGGACCAGCGAGGATAGTTTCTCGTAGGTGATACGCCCGTTGTGGCGCAATACCTCGATAATGGCTTCGTCGATCCGATCCAGGGGTGGCTCGGCGTGGGGGGGGTTAACCTTGGTATCCATACAGGTTCGGCTTCATTTCAAACAATGGGTGAGCATGAATATGGTACGACCTTCCATGGTCGGCGTCTGTATCGTATCGAGCAGCCGAACCTGAACGGATTCAGGCAATTTTCTTTGTGGCATTTGCCAGGGGTTGGTGCAGCAGGGCGAACAGGTTCTTTGGGTCGTCCAGCTCTGGTACCAGGGCGATATCCCGACCGATGTTCAGCGCTTTGGCGGTATCCAGTACATAGCGCAGGGCCGAGTAGTCCTCCAGGGCAAAGCCTACCGAGTCGAACAGCGTTACCTGTTCGGCATACTCGCGGCCCGCCGCCTGGCCATTGACCACTTGCCAGAATTCGGTGGTCGGCGAATCGGCAGGCATCTGCTGAATCTCGCCCTCGATGCGGCTTTGTGGTTCGTACTCAACGATCACGCGTGCGCGTTCGACGATATCGCGGTGCAGTTCGGTCTTGCCCGGGCAGTCCCCACCTACGGCATTGAGGTGCATCCCGGGTTCGATCATCTCTGGCGTCAGAATGGTTGCATAGGCTTTGTCAGCAGTGACCGTGGTGACGATATCGGCACCGCGCACGGCTTCGGCCACAGACCCTGCGATGGACACCCGTAGCTGCGCAAAGGCACTGAGATTGGCGACCAATTTGGCGCTGGCCTTGGGGTCCAGGTCATACAGGCAAATTTCTTCGATGCCCAGCAAGGTATGGAATGCAAGTGCCTGGAATTCACTTTGAGAGCCGTTGCCAATAAGTGCCATGCGTCGGCTTTGCGGGCGGGCCAGGTAGCGCGCGACCAAGGCGGAGGTAGCGGCGGTGCGAATGGCTGTGGTCAGGGTCATTTCGCTGAGCAGCACCGGGGCGCCGGTATCGACATCGCCGAGGGCGCCAAAAGCCATGACCGTGAGCATGCCGCGCTGGGTGTTTTTGGGGTGGCCATTGACGTACTTGAAGGCGTACAGGCTGTTGTCGGATACCGGCATCAGTTCGATCACGCCATCGGGCGAATGGTTGGCCAGGCGAGGGCATTTCTCGAAATCGTGCCAGCGCAGGTAGTCCTCACGGATGTACTCGGCCATTTCGCTGATGCAGGTACCCAGTCCCTTACGGGCGACCAAGTGGCTGAGGTCAGTGATATCGATATAGCGGGTCATGATGAGCTCCTTTGTTATTTGCACCGAGGCACGCAGCTGGGGCTGGTATGCCTATTGTCGATGTGTCAAGGGAGCTATCTCGGCTGAAACACGCTGGGCGTCCAGCCGGTTATGCTGAAATATGTTGTTTGGCAGCGGAATCGGCTGTCAGTGGCAGTAGCGTTGCAGAGCGATTTATCAGAGCCAGGGAAACTGACGCATCACCCGCAGCTCGATTATTCAGGCACAAAAAAACGGCACCTTCGCAGGTGCCGTTTTGCATTGCCAGATCAGACCTTACTTGTGCAGCTCTTGTGCTGCATACAAGGTGTTCTCCAGCAGGCAGGCCCGAGTCATCGGCCCGACACCCCCTGGAACCGGGGTGATCCAGCCGGCGCGGGGCAGAGCGGTCTCATAGACTACGTCGCCGACCAGCTTGCCATCTTCCTGACGGTTGATACCGACGTCGATGACAATGGCGCCTTCCTTGATCCACTCACCTTTGACCAGGCCCGGCTTGCCAGCGGCAACCACTACCAGGTCGGCGCGGCCGACATGGCCTGCCAGGTCCTTGGTGAAACGGTGGGTGACGGTAACGGTGCAGCCAGCCAGCAGCAGCTCCATCGCCATTGGCCGACCGACAATGTTCGAGGCGCCGACAATCACGGCGTTCATGCCATACAGGTCCTGCCCGGTGCTTTCCAGCAGGGCCATGATGCCTTTGGGCGTGCACGGGCGCAGCAGCGGGATGCGCTGGGCCAGGCGGCCAACGTTATAAGGATGGAAACCATCGACATCCTTGTCCGGGCGAATGCGCTCGAGCAGCAGCGATGCATCCAGGTGTGCGGGCAGTGGCAATTGCAGGAGGATACCGTCGATGCTCTCATCATCATTGAGGCGATCGATCAGGTCGGTCAGGGCCTGCTGGGTGGTCTCGCTCGGCAGGTCGAATGCCTCGGAGATAAAACCGACCTCTTCGCAGTCTTTACGCTTATGCGATACATAGACTTGTGAAGCGGGGTCGGTGCCGACCAGGATCACCGCCAGGCCTGGAGTACGCAGGCCTTGCTGGCGACGCTCCACAACACGTTGGGCGATCTGCTGGCGCAGGCTGGCGGCGATCGCCTTGCCGTCAATAAGGTGTGCAGTCATGACGCGTGATTAACCATCGAGAGGGAATAAAAAGAGCGCGCATTCTCGCATGAAGGGGGCTGAGGGCAAAGGCGCTTGGTCCGGGTATTCCCCTAAGCCCTTAAATAAAATGAATTTTTTTTAAAAAAGAGTTGACGACCTAACCACTCGTCTATAACATTCGTCGCACTTGTCGGGCAGAGCCTAGCACTGGTTAGCAAGGTCAGGCAGAATGAGCGGATTTGGTAGCTTGTTCGGTACGGCTAAAAGTTAATTTGTAATCGTAACAGAAAGCAGATTAAATATGCGCCCGTAGCTCAGCTGGATAGAGCATCCGCCTTCTAAGCGGATGGTCGCAGGTTCGAGTCCTGCCGGGTGCGCCAATAGGCAGCTTAGGCACAAGTAAAGCGGTAAATGCAATATGGTGGGCGTAGCTCAGTTGGTAGAGCACAGGATTGTGACTCCTGTTGTCGTGGGTTCGATCCCCATCGTCCACCCCATATTCCAGAAGGCGCCCGATGAAAATCTGGCGCCTTTGCTTTAAAAGCTTCATGCGGACGTGGTGAAATTGGTAGACACACTGGATTTAGGTTCCAGCGGCGCAAGCTGTAAGAGTTCGAGTCTCTTCGTCCGCACCATCTAAGCGTCTGTTTCTAGAGGCGTTTCCCAGAAAGTCCAGAGAATTGGATCGTTTTGGGAATACTTTGGAAATCAGCGAACGAAAAGGGCAGCCTTAATGGCTGCCCTTTGTCGTTTCTGGTGCTCAGGTTTCAGGGCTATTGCGCATGTTCGAGCATGCCGATCCTGTCCGGACTGTCCTGTTGACTCAATTCGCCTCAGCGCTTGCGGATTATTGCCGTTGATATCCCCTGACGGTTTGCCTGAGGGTGTGCCGGACAATTTCTACTACCTGGCGCGGTCGTGCATTCCTGTGCACTGGTGACAAGGGGTCAAAAGCTGATAGATTTCAGCCGGTTGAGGCCGTGATTGACGGCAAGGTAGCGAGGACAGCGTCATGATTTCAAAAGAGCGCCAGGACAACGCGTTGCAGCGTTTCGCCGAAGCCAATCCGCAGCTACTCGAAGAAATTGCCGGGTTAAGTGCACGCGAGCAACATCAGCAGATTGAGTGGGCCTTCGAAGATGCTGCGCAGGAGCAGGGGCTGGAGCCTTGGGAATTAACCCTGCAGCTGATTGCCGGGTCCGAGGCAGAGCTTAAGAGCATGCGCCTGGACGTGCATCGGCAGGTAGCTGAAGCGCTGGGTATGGAGTGGGGCGAGTATTGCAGTATCAACGAGATCGATGATTCGGCGCCCTGAGCGGACGGGCTCGATCATGTAGTTTTTTGATAAGTATTTCTGGCTGCTTGGAGTCGGGTGCGTTATCTCGATCAGGAGAGGCGTCCAGGCCTTGAGCAGCGGGTCTTGAGGGTCCTCGGGCAAGGATTTTGCCGGGGTCTGTAAATGAAAAGGACCGGTGTACTTTCCCGTCGTCTTGAACGGGGTGACTTCTGGTCTTTGAGCCACTAGAATGTTTGCCCTTGATTCTGGAGTCGGGTATCGCCGGCTAACGTCTGTGCAACGAGGAATATCCATGCAAGTTTCTGTTGAAAATACTTCTGCTCTCGAGCGCCGCATGACCATCGCCGTTCCGGCAGAGCGCGTCGAGAACGAAGTCAACAAGCGTCTGCAACAGACTGCCCGTCGCGCCAAGGTTGCAGGCTTCCGTCCTGGCAAAGTGCCGATGAGCGTGATCCGTCAGCGTTATGAAGATGCTGCCCGTCAGGAAGCCTTCGGCGACCTGGTCCAGGCTTCTTTCTACGAAGCTGTGGTCGAGCAGAAGCTGAACCCGGCTGGCGCCCCTGCCGTTGAGCCAAAGTCGTTCGAGAAAGGTGGTGACCTGGAGTACGTCGCTATTTTCGAAGTATTCCCTGAGTTCACCGTTGCCGGTTTCGATTCGATTGCTGTCGAGCGCCTGAGCGCCGAAGTCACTGACGCCGACCTGGACAACATGCTGGAAGTCCTGCGCAAGCAGAACGTTCGTTTCGAAGTCGCAGATCGTGCTGCTCAGAACGAAGATCAGCTGAACATCGATTTCGTCGGCAAGGTCGACGGTGAAGCCTTCGCCGGTGGTTCGGCCCAGGGCACCCAGCTGGTTCTGGGTTCCGGCCGTATGATCCCAGGCTTCGAAGAAGGTCTGGTTGGCGCCAAGGCTGGTGAAGAACGCGTTCTGAACCTGACTTTCCCTGAGGATTACCAGAACCTGGACCTGGCTGGCAAAACCGCCGAGTTCACCGTAACTGTCAACAGTGTTTCCGAGCCTAAACTGCCAGAACTGACCGAAGAGTTCTTCGCCCAGTTCGGTATCAAGGAAACCGGCATTGATGGTTTCCGCGCCGAAGTTCGCAAGAACATGGAGCGTGAACTGCGCCAGGCCATCAAAACCAAGGTCAAGAATCAGGTAATGGACGGCTTGGTAGCTGCCAACCCGATCGAAGTACCTAAGGCGCTGCTGGAAAACGAAGTCAATCGCCTGCGCGTACAAGCTGTTCAGCAGTTCGGTGGCAATATCAAGCCTGAGCAACTGCCGGCCGAGCTGTTCGAAGAGCAAGCCAAGCGTCGCGTAGTGCTGGGTCTGATCGTCGCTGAAGTGGTCAAGCAGAACGACCTGAAGCCAGACGAAGCCCGCGTTCGGGAAATGATCCAGGAAATGGCTTCGGCTTACCAAGAGCCTGAGCAGGTCGTGGCTTGGTACTACAAGAACGACCAGCAACTGAACGAAGTTCGTTCGGTTGTGCTGGAAGAACAAGTTGTGGATACTGTTCTGCAGAAAGCGACTGTGACCGATAAATCGGTCTCGTACGAAGAAGCAATCAAGCCAGTGCAGGCTCCTGCCGCTGACTGATTTCCTTCTCGCGTAGGAAAACACCACAAGCCAGCTTTCGAGCTGGCTTGTGCGTATTCAAGACATGACTATTTGGGAGTGAGTGCAGGACATGTCCCGCAATTCTTATTATCAGCAGAGCTCTGACATCCAGGCCGCAGGCGGCCTGGTCCCGATGGTTATCGAGCAATCCGCTCGTGGTGAGCGTGCCTATGACATCTACTCGCGCCTTCTGAAGGAACGAGTGATCTTCCTGGTCGGCCCGGTAGAGGACTACATGGCCAACCTGATCGCGGCGCAATTGCTGTTCCTTGAAGCGGAAAACCCGGACAAGGATATCCATCTTTACATCAACTCACCGGGCGGTTCGGTAACTGCGGGCATGTCGATCTACGACACCATGCAGTTCATCAAGCCGGATGTTTCCACCGTGTGCATCGGCCAGGCTTGCTCCATGGGCGCCTTCCTGCTTGCTGCCGGTGCCCAGGGCAAGCGTCACTGCCTGCCGAATTCGCGTGTGATGATTCACCAGCCACTGGGTGGTTTCCAGGGGCAGGCGACGGACATCGAAATCCACGCCAAGGAAATCCTCTCCATCAAGTCGCGGTTGAACGAGTTGCTGGCCTTCCACACTGGCCAGGACCTTGAAACCATCAAGCGTGATACCGAACGCGACAACTTCATGAGCGCGCAACGTGCTGCCGAGTACGGCCTGATCGACTCGGTACACGACAAGCGGCAAATGGCTGTCTGATAAGGCAATAAAGCAGGTGGTTGGGTTTTCCCGCCACCTGTGGGCTTGAAAAAGCCCGCAATAGCCTTCATCTTGTGTTGCAAGCCTACCGGATTGGATCGATCGAATGACTGACACCCGTAACGGCGAGGACAACGGCAAATTGCTCTATTGCTCCTTCTGCGGCAAAAGCCAGCATGAAGTGCGCAAGTTGATTGCCGGCCCCTCGGTATTTATTTGCGACGAGTGCGTCGACCTGTGCAACGACATCATCCGCGAGGAGGTGCAGGAAGCCCAGGCCGAAAGCAGTGCGCATAAACTGCCTTCGCCGAAAGAAATCAGCACCATCCTGGATCAGTATGTCATTGGTCAGGAGCGTGCGAAAAAGGTACTGGCGGTAGCGGTGTACAACCACTACAAGCGCCTGAACCAACGCGACAAGAAGAACGACGATGTCGAGCTCGGCAAGAGTAACATCCTGCTGATCGGTCCGACGGGCTCGGGTAAAACCCTGCTCGCCGAAACCCTCGCGCGTCTGTTGAATGTACCGTTCACCATCGCCGATGCCACCACCCTGACCGAAGCCGGTTATGTGGGGGAAGACGTTGAGAACATCATTCAGAAACTGCTGCAGAAGTGCGACTACGACGTGGAAAAGGCCCAGATGGGCATTGTCTACATCGACGAAATCGACAAGATTTCGCGCAAGTCGGACAACCCATCGATCACCCGTGATGTTTCGGGCGAAGGTGTGCAGCAAGCGCTGCTCAAGCTGATCGAAGGCACGGTTGCCTCGGTACCGCCGCAAGGTGGCCGCAAGCATCCGCAGCAAGAATTCCTGCAGGTCGATACGCGTAACATCCTGTTTATCTGTGGCGGTGCGTTCTCGGGCCTTGAAAAGGTCATTCAGGGTCGCTCCACCCGCGGTGGTATCGGTTTTGGTGCCGAAGTACGCAGCAAGCAGGAAGGCAAGAAGGTCGGCGAGTCGCTGCGTGAGGTCGAGCCTGACGATCTGGTCAAGTTCGGTCTGATTCCCGAATTCGTTGGCCGCCTGCCGGTACTGGCGACGCTTGACGAGCTCGACGAAGCTGCCTTGATGCAGATTCTGACCGAGCCGAAAAACGCGCTCACCAAGCAGTATGCCAAGCTGTTCGAGATGGAAGGTGTGGATCTGGAGTTCCGTAGCGATGCGCTCAAGTCCGTAGCCCGCAAGGCCCTGGAGCGCAAAACCGGTGCCCGTGGCCTGCGCTCGATTCTCGAAGGCATCCTGCTCGATACCATGTATGAAATTCCTTCGCAGAAGGATGTCAGCAAGGTGGTGATCGATGAGAGCGTCATCGATGGTTCTTCGCAGCCGCTGCTGATCTACGAGAACAGCGAGCCGCAAGCCAAAGCTGCACCAGACGTCTGAGTCGCCCATCGGCTCGAATTTGCAAGGGGCCTTCGGGCCCCTTTGCTTTTCCTGTCGTAGAGCTTGTTTTTTTGCGGGGCTGCCCCCACATTAAACCCACGCTCAAATTCCACCGGTTTCCGGCCACCAGGCCGCTGTAGAGGCGAAATCATGAAGACCACCCTCGACTTGCCTCTTTTGCCATTGCGCGACGTTGTTGTCTATCCGCATATGGTCATCCCACTGTTCGTGGGGCGCGAGAAGTCCATCGAAGCCCTTGAGGCCGCAATGACGGGCGAAAAGCAGATTCTTCTGCTGGCCCAAAAGAATCCCGCAGACGACGATCCAGGCGAAGATGCCTTGTATCGCGTCGGTACCATTGCCACTGTTCTGCAACTGCTGAAACTGCCTGATGGCACCGTAAAGGTGCTGGTTGAGGGTGAGCAGCGCGGTGCAGTTGAGCGTTTCATCGAAGTCGACGGCCATATTCGTGCCGAAGTTTCCTTGATCGACGAGTCGCAGACCGCTGAGCGCGAGTCGGAAGTCTTCGTTCGTAGCTTGTTGTCACAATTTGAACAGTACGTTCAATTGGGTAAGAAAGTTCCGGCTGAAGTGCTTTCGTCGCTCAATAGCATCGATGAGCCCGGACGCCTGGTCGACACCATGGCCGCCCACATGGCGTTGAAGATCGAGCAGAAGCAGGAAATTCTCGAGATTCTCGATCTGACCACCCGTGTCGAGCATGTCATGGCGTTGTTGGATGCTGAAATCGATCTGCTGCAGGTCGAGAAACGCATCCGTGGGCGGGTCAAGAAGCAAATGGAGCGCAGTCAGCGCGAGTACTATCTGAATGAGCAGATGAAAGCCATTCAGAAAGAGCTCGGCGACAGCGAAGAAGGCCACAACGAAGTCGAAGAACTGAAAAAGCGTCTCGATGCGGCTGGCCTGCCTAAGGACGCCTACGCCAAGGCTCAGGCCGAGCTGAATAAGCTCAAGCAGATGTCACCGATGTCTGCTGAAGCCACCGTGGTGCGCTCTTATCTGGATTGGTTGGTGCAAGTGCCGTGGAAGGCCCAGAGCAAGGTACGCCTGGACCTGGCCAAGGCTGAAGAAATCCTCGATGCCGACCACTACGGCCTGGAAGAGGTCAAGGAACGCATCCTTGAGTACCTCGCCGTGCAGAAGCGGGTCAAGAAGATCCGTGGTCCGGTGTTGTGCCTGGTCGGGCCTCCCGGTGTAGGTAAAACTTCCCTGGCCGAGTCGATTGCCAGTGCCACCAACCGCAAGTTTGTGCGCATGGCCCTTGGCGGTGTCCGTGACGAAGCCGAGATTCGTGGTCACCGGCGTACCTACATTGGCTCGATGCCTGGCCGCCTGATCCAGAAGATGACCAAGGTAGGGGTGCGCAACCCGCTGTTCCTGCTCGACGAAATCGACAAAATGGGCAGCGACATGCGTGGCGACCCGGCCTCGGCACTGCTTGAGGTGCTTGATCCCGAGCAGAACCACAACTTCAACGATCACTATCTGGAAGTCGACTACGATCTTTCCGATGTGATGTTCCTCTGCACCTCCAACTCGATGAACATCCCGCCAGCATTGCTGGACCGGATGGAAGTCATCCGTCTGCCGGGCTACACCGAAGACGAGAAGATCAACATCGCAGTCAAGTACCTCACGCCCAAGCAGATCAAGGCCAATGGCCTGAAGAAAGGTGAGCTGGACGTCGACGTCAGTGCAATTCGAGACATCATTCGCTACTACACCCGTGAAGCGGGTGTGCGGGGCCTCGAGCGTCAAATCGCCAAGATCTGCCGCAAGGTGGTCAAGGAGCATGCGGGGGTCAAGCAAGTGGCCGTAAAGGTCACTGGCGAGCAGTTGGAGCATTTCCTTGGGGTGCGCAAGTTCCGTTATGGTCTGGCAGAGCAGCAGGATCAAGTGGGGCAGGTTACTGGTCTGGCCTGGACTCAGGTCGGCGGTGAACTGTTGACCATTGAAGCGGCGGTGATTCCGGGCAAGGGCCAGTTGATCAAGACCGGCTCGCTGGGCGATGTCATGGTCGAATCGATCACGGCTGCGCAGACTGTAGTTCGCAGCCGGGCGAAAAGCCTGGGTATTCCAGCGGACTTCCACGAGAAGCGTGACACCCACATCCACATGCCTGAAGGTGCAACGCCCAAGGATGGTCCAAGTGCCGGTGTTGGCATGTGTACCGCCCTGGTGTCGGCGTTGACGCAGATTCCGGTACGTGCCGATGTGGCCATGACCGGTGAAATTACACTGCGTGGACAGGTGCTTGCTATTGGCGGTCTGAAGGAGAAACTCCTGGCCGCTCACCGTGGTGGAATCAAGACGGTGATCATTCCTGAAGAGAATGTGCGCGATTTGAAGGAAATTCCTGAGAATATTAAGCAGGATCTTCAGATTAAACCGGTCAAATGGATTGACGAAGTCCTCCAAATTGCGCTGCAATACGCCCCGGAGCCCTTACCAGATGTGGCTCCAGAGATTGTCGCCAAGGATGAAAAGCGCGACAGCGATTCCAAGGAACGAATTAGCACGCATTAGTACGTATTTGGCTGGGGGGCTTTCTTGACGGTATTTTCAGGCCCTTGTTATAAAGCGGCGCTTATGCGTCATTAGGCCACCCAGCGCTTGTTTTGCTTTTCATTACATACTTAGAAACAAACTCAATAGAGATAAGGGGACTTAGAGTGAACAAGTCGGAACTGATTGACGCTATCGCCGCTTCTGCTGACATCCCGAAAGCTGTTGCTGGCCGTGCGCTGGACGCAGTAATCGAATCCGTCACCGGCGCCCTGAAGGCAGGTGACTCCGTGGTACTGGTAGGTTTCGGTACCTTCTCCGTAACCGATCGTCCAGCTCGCACCGGCCGCAACCCGCAAACCGGCAAGACTCTGGAAATCCCTGCTGCCAAGAAGCCAGGCTTCAAGGCTGGCAAGGCACTGAAAGAAGCCGTCAACTAAGACCCTTCCTTCAGGCTCACGCCTAACCGAGCCGGGCTCAAGCCTGGCTTGGCTGCCGGATATCAGGAATCGTTGAAAAGTACCTGTTGTCTGGCCGGTTACGAGAAGGCGCATCTCCGGATGCGCCTTTCTTCTATCAGGAATCTACCCACGCTCCACGGTTGTTTCATTCAGTACAACCGTTTCTGGGGGACGCATGCTGCAGAATATCAGGGACAATTCACAAGGTTGGATTGCCAAGACCATCATCGGTGTCATCGTAGCCTTGATGGCACTGACCGGCTTCGATGCCATCTTCCAGGCCACCACCCACAGCCAGGACGCTGCCAAGGTCAATGGTGAAACCATTAGCCAGAACGAACTGAGCCAGGCCGTCGACATGCAACGTCGGCAGTTGATGCAACAGTTGGGCAAGGACTTCGATCCATCGCTGCTCGATGACAAAATGCTGCGTGAAGCGGCGCTCAAAGGTCTGATCGACCGTAAACTGCTGCTTCAGGGCGCACACGACGCCAAGTTTGCTTTCTCCGAAGCTGCCCTTGATCAACTGATCTTGCAGACGCCTGAGTTCCAGGTTGACGGCAAGTTCAGCCCCGAGCGTTTCGATCAGGTGATTCGTCAGATGGGCTACGGCCGTCTGCAATTCCGCGAAATGCTGGCTCAGGAAATGCTCATCGGCCAACTGCGTGCTGGCCTGGCTGGCAGTGGTTTCGTCACCGATGACCAGGTCAATGCTTTCGCCCGTCTGGAAAAGCAGACACGTGATTTCGCTTCGCTGACTTTCAAGGCCGACCCGGCTGCGGTCAAGGTCACCGACGAGCAGATCAAGGCGCATTACGATGAACACGCCAAAGAGTTCATGAGCCCGGATCAAGTCGTAATTGACTATATCGAGCTGAAGAAATCGGCGTTCTTCGATCAGGTCACTGTCAACGAAGACGAACTCAAAGCACTGTATGAAAAGGAAATCGCCAACCTGGCGGAGCAGCGCCATGCTGCGCACATCCTTATCGAAGTGAATGACAAGGTGAACGAAGCCCAGGCAAAAGCGAAGATCGAAGAGATCCAGCAGCGCCTGTCCAAAGGTGAAGACTTTGCCACATTGGCCAAGGAATTCTCCCAGGACCCAGGTTCGGCCAATAACGGCGGCGATTTGGGTTACGCAGGTCAGGGGGTCTACGACCCAGCGTTCGAGGAAGCGCTGTATGCGCTGAACAAAGACCAGGTTTCGGCCCCGGTGCGTACCGACTACGGCTTCCACCTGATCAAGCTGCTGGGCGTGGAAGCGCCAGAGGTGCCGAGCTTTGCCAGTTTGAAGGACAAACTGACGCGTGAGCTGAAAACCCAGCAGGTCGAGCAGCGTTTCGTTGAAGTCACCAAGCAACTCGAAGACTCGGCCTTCGAAGCGTCCGATCTGGCCCAGCCAGCTCAGGAGCTCGGCCTGAAGGTGCACACCGCACCGGCGTTCGGCCGTGAGGGTGGCGACGGTATCACTGCCAATCGTGCCGTGATCCAGGCAGCCTTCAGCGCTGAAGTGCTGGAAGAAGGTGCCAATAGCACCGCCATCGAACTGGATCCGGAAACCATCGTGGTGCTGCGGGTCAAAGAGCACCTCAAGCCCGAGCAGTTGAGTCTGGAAGTGGTCTCCGACAGTATCCGCAAGCACCTGGCCAAAGAGCAGGCGACTGCAGCCTTGAAGACCAAGGCAGATGCACTGATTGCCGGTCTGCGTGACGGTAGCATCGCCATGGATGCAGCGCAGGACGGTCAGAGCTGGAAGGTTCAGGAAGCGGTTTCGCGTAGCCAGGAAGGTATCGATCCGGCCGAGTTGCAGGCAGTGTTCCGTATGAGCAAGCCTGAGGCCAAGGACAAGCCGGTCTATGGCAGCGTCGTACTCAACGATGGCAGCCTGGTTGTATTGCGCCTCAACGGCGTCAACGAAGGTGCGGCGGCCACCGATGAAGAGAAGTCGGCCTATCGCCGCTTCCTCGCTTCACGTGCTGGTCAGCAGGACTTTGCGGCTTACCGTAAACAGTTGGAAGCCAAGGCGGACATTACTCGCTACTGAGTGATCCACGCTTGAAACAGAAAAGGCCGCTCACGCGGCCTTTTCTGTTTTTCGACGCCGATCTCAGCTCAGCTGTTCCTGCGCGGTAGCCGGTGCCAGGAATGCCGCTTCAAGCAATTGCCGGGTATAGGCATGTTGCGGTGCAGCGAAAATCTCCGCAGCTTCGCCTTGTTCCACCACCTTGCCTTGTTTGACCACCATCAGTTGATGGCTCAGCGCCTTGACCACTGCCAGGTCATGGCTGATGAACAGGTAGGTGAGGTTGTATTTGCTTTGCAATGAGCGCAGTAACTCCACCACCTGGCGTTGCACTGTACGGTCCAGCGCTGAGGTGGGTTCATCGAGTAGGATCAATGCTGGCTTCAACACTAGGGCTCGAGCGATGGCAATGCGCTGGCGCTGGCCGCCAGAAAACTCATGGGGGTAGCGGTGGCGGGCCTGAGGGTCCAGGCCGACTTCCTCAAGTGCAGCGATGATTGCCTGTTCCTGTTCTGCCGCTGTGCCGATGCGGTGGATGCGCAACCCTTCACCGACGATATCGCTCACGCACATACGCGGACTGAGGCTGCCAAACGGGTCCTGGAAGACCACTTGCATCTGTCGACGCAATGGCCGCACCTGCTGTTGACTCAGGCCGTCCAAAGCAGTGCCCTGGAAGCGAATGGCGCCTTGACTGCCGAGCAGGCGCAGAATCGCCAGGCCCAAGGTGGATTTACCCGAGCCACTTTCGCCCACGATGCCCAGGGTCTGTCCTTGGGGCAGGCTGAAGTTAATGCCGTCCACCGCCTTGACGTGATCGACGGTGCGTCGCAGCAGCCCCTTTTTGATCGGGAACCACACGCGTAGATCGTCCACTTCAAGCATCGGTTTGCCTGGCGGATTGTCGGCGGGACCGCCGCTGGGTTCGGCACCCAGGAGCATCTGCGTGTACGGGTGTTGCGGGCTGTGGAATAACGTTGCGCAGTCGGCCTGCTCGACGATGCTGCCGCGCTGCATCACACACACGCGATGAGCAATACGCTTGACCAGGTTGAGGTCGTGGCTGATCAGCAGCATGGCCATTCCCAGGCGCGCCTGCAGTGACTTGAGCAACTCGAGAATCTTCAGCTGTACCGTGACGTCGAGGGCCGTGGTGGGTTCGTCGGCAATCAGCAGTTCAGGTTCATTGGCCAAGGCCATGGCGATCATTACACGCTGGCGCTGACCTCCTGAGAGCTCGTGTGGGAGGGCCTTGAGGCGTTTGCGTGGATCAGGGATGCCGACCAACTCAAGCAGCTCCAGCGTGCGCTCAGTGGCCTCCTTGCCCTTGAGGCCCTTGTGCAGCAGGAGTATCTCGTTAATTTGCTTTTCGATTGTGTGCAGCGGGTTGAGCGAGGTCATCGGCTCCTGGAAGATCATCGCGATGCGATTGCCACGGATATGGCGCATCTGCTTTTCATCCAGGGTCATCAGGTCGCGCCCTTCGTAGCGGATGCTGCCGCTGGGATGGCGCGCCAGCGGGTAGGGCAGCAGCCGCAGGATCGAGTGCGCGGTTACCGATTTGCCCGAACCGCTTTCGCCGACCAATGCCAGGGTTTCGCCGCGGCGGATGTCGAAACTGATGCCTTCGACTACCCGCTGAGTTTGCTCGCCACTTACAAACTCCACGGCCAGGTCACGCACTTCGATCAAGGTTTCGTTGCTCATTTCATTTCCTCGGGTCGAAGGCATCGCGAGCGGACTCGCCGATGAACACCAGCAGGCTGAGCATCAAGGCGAGTACGGCGAAAGCACTCATGCCCAGCCACGGGGCCTGCAGATTGGATTTGCCCTGGGCCACCAATTCACCCAGCGACGGTGCGCCTGGGGGCAGGCCGAAGCCGAGGAAGTCCAGTGCTGTCAGGGTGCCGATCGCACCAGTGAGAATGAATGGCATGAAGGTCATGGTCGAGATCATGGCGTTCGGCAGAATGTGCCGGTACATGATTGCGCCGTTCTGCATGCCTAGCGCCCGGGCGGCTCGAACGTACTCGAGGTTGCGTCCACGCAGGAATTCGGCGCGCACCACATCCACCAGGCTCATCCACGAAAACAGCAACATTATCCCCAGTAGCCACCAGAAGTTTGGCTGCACGAAGCTGGCGAGGATGATCAGCAGATACAGCACCGGGAGTCCCGACCAGATCTCCAGGAAGCGCTGCCCGAGCAGATCGACCCAACCGCCGTAGAAACCCTGCAGGGCGCCGGCGATCACGCCGATGATCGAGCTGAGAATGGTCAGGGTCAGGGCGAACAGCACTGATATGCGGAATCCGTAGATTACCCGTGCCAGCACATCGCGCCCCTGATCGTCGGTGCCCAGCCAGTTCTGCGCCGAAGGCGGTGCGGGCGCAGGGACCTTGAGGTCGTAGTTGATGCTCTGGTAGCTGAATGGAATCGGTGCCCACAGTACCCAGCTGTCCTTGGCGGCCAGTAATTCACGGATGTACGGGCTCTTGTAATTGGCCTCAAGTGGAAACTCGCCGCCGAAGGTGGTTTCCGGGTAGCGCTTGAGTGCCGGGAAATACCATTCGCCGTCGTAACGCACGGCAAGAGGTTTGTCGTTGGCGATCAGTTCGGCGCCCAGGCTCAAGCCGAACAGGATCAGAAATAGCCACAGCGACCACCAGCCTCGGCGGTTGGCCTTGAAGCGCTCGAAACGCCGGCGATTGAGAGGGGACAAATTCATCTCAGTGCTCCCGGCTGTCAAAGTCGATTCGAGGGTCGACAAGGGTGTAGGTCAGGTCACCGATCAGTTTCACTACCAGGCCGAGCAGAGTGAAAATGAACAAGGTGCCGAAGACGACCGGGTAGTCGCGATTGATCGCTGCTTCAAAACTCATCAGGCCCAGCCCGTCGAGTGAAAAGATCACCTCGATCAGCAGTGAGCCGGTGAAGAAAATGCCGATGAAGGCCGAGGGAAAGCCTGCGATCACCAGCAGCATGGCGTTGCGGAACACATGGCCGTAAAGCACCCGGTTCGGGCTCAGTCCCTTGGCTTTGGCAGTCACTACATACTGCTTGTTGATTTCGTCCAGGAAGCTGTTCTTGGTCAGCAGTGTCATGGTGGCGAAGTTGCCGATCACCAAGGCTGTGACAGGCAGGACCAAGTGCCAGAAGTAGTCGAGTATCTTGCCGCCAGTGCTCAGTTCATCGAAGTTGTTCGAGGTCAGGCCGCGCAACGGAAACCAGTCGAGGTAGCTGCCGCCAGCGAACAGCACAATCAGCAGGATCGCGAATAGGAACGCCGGGATTGCATAGCCGATGATGATCGCCGAACTGGTCCATACATCGAAGTGACTGCCATGCCGTGTGGCTTTGGCAATCCCCAGCGGGATGGACACCAAATACATGATCAAAGTGCTCCATAGGCCCAGGGATATCGAGACCGGCATCTTCTCGACAATCAGGTCGATCACCTTGGCATCGCGAAAAAAACTGTCGCCGAAATCCAGGTGGGCGTAGTTCTTGATCATGATCCACAAGCGTTCCGGCGCCGACTTGTCGAAGCCGTACATCTTTTCGATTTCCTGGATCAGTGCCGGGTCGAGCCCTTGTGCACCCCGGTAGTTGGAGCCGGCTACCGAAACCTCGGCACCGCCCCCGGCGATACGGCTGGTTGCGCCCTCGAAGCCCTCGAGCTTGGCGATCATTTGCTCGACAGGACCACCGGGCGCAGCCTGGATGATGATGAAGTTGATGATCAGGATGCCCAGCAAGGTCGGCACGATCAGCAGCAAGCGTCGAAAAATATAGGCCAGCATGCTATTGCGCCCCTTGCGTCGATGGTGCATCTGGCGCAGGTGTCACCGGTACTGCGGGTTCAATGTCGGGCTTTATCCACCAGGTGTTGATGCCGATGTCGTACTTGGGCGATACCTTGGGGTGACCGATGTGGTTCCAATACGCCACTCGCCAGGTCTTGATGTGCCAGTTGGGTATTACATAAAAACCCCACTGCAGAACTCTATCCAGAGCGCGACAGGCCTCGATCAGGCTTTGCCGGGAGTTGGCGTTGATCAAGTCCTCGACCAGTACATCGATGGCGGGGTTCTTGAGGCCGATAAAATTACGACTGCCAGGGTTGTCAGCTGCCGCGCTCTGCCAGAATTCACGTTGTTCGTTACCGGGTGAATTGGATTGTGGGAAACCGCCGACAATCATGTCGAAATCACGTGAACGCAGCCGATTGATGTATTGGGAGACGTCCACGCGGCGAATCACCAGATCGATACCCAGGTCGGCCAGGTTGCGTTTGAACGGCAGCAGAATTCGTTCGAACTCGGTTTGAGCCAGAAGAAACTCGATGGACACAGGTTTGCCCTGGGTATCGACCATCTTGTCATCGACGATACGCCAGCCAGCCTCCTGCAACAGCTTATAGGCCTTGCGCTGCTGCTCGCGGATCATGCCACTGCCATCAGTGACCGGGTTGGCAAAAGGTTGGGTGAAGACCTGTTCTGGGATCTTGCCGCGCAAAGGTTCGAGAATTTTCAGCTCGGCCTCGCTGGGCAAGCCAGTGGCTGCCATGTCCGAGTTTTCGAAATAGCTGCCGGTGCGTGTATAAGCGCCGTTGAACAATTGCCTGTTGGTCCACTCGAAATCCAGCAGCAGGCTCAACGCTTGGCGCACGCGCACATCCTGGAACACCGGGCGGCGGATGTTGAACACGAATCCCTGCATGCCGGTGGGGTTGCCATTGGGCAGCTCTTCCAGGATCAGTCGCTTCTGGCGCACGGCCGGAATGTCGTAGGCCGTGGCCCAGCTTTTCGCCGCGTTTTCCAGGCGGTAGTCGAACTGCCCGGCTTTCAACGCTTCCAGGGCGACGGTACTGTCGCGGTAGTAGTCAACGGTCATGACATCGAAGTTATAGGACCCGCGATTGACCGCCAGGTCCTTACCCCAGTAGTCCTTGACCCGCTCATAGCGGATCGAGCGTCCAGCCTTCACTTCGGCAACCTTGTACGGGCCACTGCCCAAAGGAATTTCGAGATTGCCCTTGGTAAAGTCGCGGCCTTCCCACCAATGCTTGGGCAGTACCGGTAACTGGCCAAGAATCAGTGGCAATTCACGGTTGTTGCTGTGTTTGAACTTGAACAGCACCCGCTGCGGGTCCTCGGCTATAACCTCGGCGACGTCGGCGTAGTAGCCGCGAAACAGCGGGGCACCGCTTTTGATCAGGGTATTGAAGGTGAACACCACATCTTCGGCATGGATGGGGTGGCCATCGTGAAAGCGCGCTTGCGGACGCAAGTAGAAGCGTACCCAGCTGTTGTCCGGGGCTTTTTCGATCTTGCCCGCAACCAGGCCGTATTCGGTGAACGGCTCATCCAGGCTCTGGGTCATCAAGGTGTCGTAGATCAGGGTGATGTCGTCGGCAGGCACGCCCTTGTTGATGAACGGGTTCAGGCTGTCGAAACCGCCAAAGCCGGACTGGCGGAAGGTGCCGCCTTTAGGGGCGTCCGGATTGACGTAGTCGAAGTGCTTGAAGTCGGCAGGATACTTCGGCGGTTCGTCATACAAGGTCAGGGCGTGTTGCGGCGCGGCCAGTGCCTGGGTACAGATGCAGGCCAGCAATAGGGCGCAAGCCTTCAGGCGTAGGCTGGGCAGTGACATCATTGAGCTTTCTCCGAAGGCTTTATCCACCAGCTGTTGAGCCCCAGGGTATAGGGCGGCGTGGTGACGAAGGCGAACCTGTTACGGTAGGCCAGGCGATGATTGTCCAGATACCAATTGGGAATCATGTAGTACTGCCAGAGCAATACCCGGTCCAGTGCGCGCGCTGCCGCCACTTGTTCATCACGGCTTTGAGCCGCGAGTAGGGTGTCGAGCAGGTGATCGACTACCGTGTCCCTGACGCCAGCATAGTTCTTGCTGCCCTTGGTCGATGCCTGGCTGGAATGAAAGTACAGCCACTGTTCCAGGCCTGGGCTGAGCGTCTGGTTCAACGTCATCAGAATCATGTCGAAATCGAACTGGTCCAGGCGTTGTTTGTACTGGGCCCGGTCCACAGTACGCAAGCGTGCATCGATGCCAATGCTGGCAAGATTTTCGACATAAGGTTGCAGGATCCGCTCGAGGTTGGGATTGACCAACAGTAACTCGAGCTTGAGGGGGCGGCCTTTGCTGTCGAGCAGGCGCTGCCCGTTGAGCTTCCAGCCGGCCTGGGCCAACAGATCCAGCGCTTGGCGCAGGGTCTGGCGGTTGATGCCGCGTCCATCGGTATGGCTGACTTGGTAGGGCTGGGTGAACAGCCCCGCTGGCAGTTCGTCGCGGTACGGCGCAAGCAACAGCCATTCCTTGCCCACTGGCAGTCCGTTGGCAGCGAACTCGCTGTTGGGGTAGTAGCTGGTGGCGCGACGGTAGGCGCTGCTGAACAAGGCCCGGTTGGTCCATTCGAAATCCAGCATCAGCCCCAAGGCCTGGCGCACCCTGGCGTCGCTGAAGTTTGCCCGGCGGCTGTTCATGAACAAGCCTTGGGTCTGGGTCGGGATCTTGTGCGCGATTTGGGCCTTGATGACCTCACCACGGCGCACGGCTGGAAAGTTGTAGCCGTTGGCCCAGTTCTTGGCCTGGTGTTCGATGTAAATGTCGAATTCGCCAGCCTTGAATGCCTCGAAAGCGACTGCGCTGTCGCGGTAAAACTCGTATTCGACCCGTGCGACATTGTATTTGCCACGATTGACAGCCAGATCCTTGCCCCAGTAGTCCTTTACTCGTTCGAACACCAGGCGTCTTCCCGGTTGGACCTGGGTGATGCGGTAGGGGCCGCTGCCAAGAGGTGGTTCAAAGGTGGTGGCCTTGAAGTCGCGTCCCTTCCAGTAATGTGCAGGCAACACTGGCATCTCGCCCATGCGCAGGATCAGCAAGGGGTTGCCGGCACGTTTGAAAACAAAGCGAATGCGCCGCGGGTTGAGGATGTCGACCCGTTTTACCTCTTGCAGGTTGGTGCGGTAGATCGGGTGGCCTTCCTTGAGCAGCGTGTGGTACGAAAACGCGACATCGCTGGCAGTGATGGGGTGACCATCGTGGAAGCGGGCTTCGGGGCGCAGGTTGAACACGACCCAACTGCGGTCCTCGCTGTACTCCACGGAGCTGGCAATCAGGCCATAGCTCGACGTGGGTTCATCACCGGAAGGGTCGTACTGTCCGGTGCCCACCATCAGGGTTTCGTTCAGCTCGTTGACCCCGTATTGCAGGAAGTTGGGGGTGGTAACCGGGCTTGATCCCTTGAAGGTGTAAGGATTGAGGGTGTCGAATGTGCCGAACGCCATGGCGCGCAAGGTTCCGCCTTTGGGCGCTTGCGGGTTGACCCAGTCGAAGTGGGTAAATTTGGCTGGGTACTTGAGCGTGCCGAACTGGGCGTAACCGTGGCTTTCGGTGATTGTTGCGCCCGCGGGAAAGCTCAAGGCCAGGCTGAGTGACAGCAACAGGAGGGGACGTATCAATTTGGCGATCCGATCCAGGCGGCTTGGGCTTTATTCCAGCTACAGTAACAGCTTGTATCGGCAGGAAAAAGAGGGCCGCCAGGCCGGTGCAGCGGGCTCCGGCGCAGGGCGCGGAGCCAGTTACTTAGTGGGGCAGGTAAACGGTCAGGGTCTGGCCTGGCTTGAGGGCATGGCCGCTACGAGGGTTCCAGCGCTTGAGGTGCTGCATCTCGACGTTGAAGCGCTTGGCCACCAGGTACAGGGAGTCACCTTTACGCACCTTGTACTGGGTGGATTTTTTCTGGCTCTTGCCCTGGAGCGGTTGGGTGCTTTGCATGACCAAGGTTTGCCCGGCCTTGAGCCTATGGCCGGAAAGCTTGTTCCAGCGTTGCAAGTCCTTGACGCTAACCTTGTTGGCCTTGGCGATGCTGCCCAGATTGTCGCCACGTTTGACCCGATAGCGGCTGCTGCGGGTTGTTGTAGCGCGCGGCGATGCTTCGGCCAGGGCCGCTTCGAATACAGCCTTTTTAGGCTGCAGTGAAAGCAGCTCTTCGGGCTTCATGTTAGACAGGCTGGCAGTCAGAAGCTGCGCTTTTGCGGTCGGCACCAGCAACTGCTTGGGGCCGTCCACGGTCATGCGCTTCTTGAACGCCGGGTTGAGTTGGATCAGCTCGTCCTCGTCAATTTCCGCCAGTTCTGCGACTCGTGACAGGTCCAGGCGGGAGTTGATAGCAACGGCTTCGAAGTAGGGTTCGTTGGCGATCGGATTAAGGTTTACGCCATAAGCCTGCGGGGTCATTACGACCTGTGACAGGGCCAGCAACTTGGGCACATAGTCGCGGGTTTCCTGAGGCAGCGGGAGGTTCCAGTAGTCAGTAGGCAGACCGAGCTTTTCGTTGCGCTCGATGGCCCGGCTGACGGTACCTTCACCCGCGTTGTAGGCTGCCAGGGCCAGCAGCCAGTCGCCGTTGAACATGTCGTGCAGGCGAGTCAGGTAGTTCAGCGCGGCGTTGGTTGAAGCGGTGATGTCGCGTCGACCATCGTAAAAACGGGTCTGGCGCAGGTTGAAGTGACGGCCGGTCGAAGGAATGAACTGCCACAGGCCAACCGCATGTGCCCGGGAGTAGGCCATGGGGTTGTAGGCGCTCTCGATTGCTGGCAATAACGCCAGTTCAAGGGGCATGTCACGTTCTTCAAGACGCTCGACAATATAGTGGATGTACAGGCTGCCACGGTTGCCGGCGGTTTCGAGGAAAGAGGGGTTGCTGGCGAACCACAGGCGCTGTTGTTCGATGCGTGGGTTTACCGCCATATCGTCTTGCAAGGCGAAACCCTGGCGCATGCGTTCCCAGACGTCCTGGGGTTCCTGCTCTACTTGCTTGACCGGGATGAACACCGGTTTTTGTTTCATCCGCGCCTGATAGTTGTGCGCGCGAACGCTCTCGGCTTCGTCGATCTGACGGGTGCTCTGGCAGCCCACGAGGGTGGCGGCCAGGGCCAGCGCACTGGCTTGGGCCAGGCGCGTCAGGGCGACGGACTTGAAGGTTCTGCGGCTATTCGACGACATTGGCTGGGACAAAGTTCCGGGCAAAAATGTCGGGCGATTCTAGAAAGCAGCCCCCCCTTGGTCAACCTTTGAGAACTTCGGGGTCTTAACAGGAGCTGTTTAGAACTTGTCTTTCCAGGCGCGTAACCCAGCAAAGACAGCACTTGGCGTAGGGTTTATCAGGGTGCTCCGTTCGTCTAATTTTTCTTTAACGGATGTTTCGGTAGTGCGCAAAAAGGGGTTGGTGAGCTTTTCCAATGCCAGGGTTGATGGCAACGTGATGCGATCGTGTGCCCGTAACTCGGTAACGTCGGTGAAGCGTTGAGCAATGTGCGGATTTTCCGGTTCTACCGCCTTGGCAAAGCGCAGGTTGCTCAGGGTGTACTCATGGGTGCAATACACCAAGGTTTGCGCTGGAAGAGCTGCCAAGCGTTGGAGGGAGTGATGCATTTGCTCGGGGGTGCCTTCGAACAAGCGACCGCATCCGGCGGCGAACAGGGTGTCACCACAGAACAGCAGCGGCGTGGCGGTGGAATCGCAATAATAGGCAATGTGTCCCAAGGTGTGTCCTGGTACGGCGATGATCTGGAGGTCCAGGCCCAGAACGCGCACGCTTGCGTGGTCGTCCAAGGCCAGGTCGCGGCCTGGAATGCGCTCCTGCGCTGGGCCGCAAACCCGTGCGCCTGTCGTTTGCTTGAGTTGCTCGACACCACCGACGTGGTCGTGATGGTGGTGCGTGACCAAGATGTCGGTCAGGCGCCAGCCAGGGTGGCGTTCGAGCCAGGCCAGCACCGGTGCCGCATCGCCCGGGTCGACCACCGCACAGTGCTGGTTGGCAGAATCCTGTAACAACCAGATGTAGTTATCGGTGAAAGCAGGTAGGGCATCGATCTGTATCATGGTGCGATTCGCCAAACGCTGGACATGGGTGCATCTTAGTAGCTATGCACGCTGTCGAGAACCTTCAAGGGAGACTGCTATGACTGATCAAGCCTTCGCACAGGCCGATCCGCAGTGGCTGGCGCTGATCAGCCTGGCCCGCGACTGGTTCGCCGGCCCTCTGGGGCAATTGATGTTGCATGAGGAACAACGCCTGCTCGAGGAGGAGTTGGGACGCTACTTCGGCGGCTATCTGGTGCACTACGGTCCGTGTGCCGAGGCACCGCCCAAGGCGGCTCAAGTGCAACGAAACGTGCGCTTGGGTGCGCCGCTGCCGGGCGTCGAAATTGTCTGCGAAGAGCAAGCGTGGCCGTTGAGCGAACATGCCGCCGACGTGGTGGTGCTGCAGCATGGTCTGGACTTCAGCCTGTCGCCTCACGGTTTGCTGCGCGAAGCCGCCAGCAGCGTGCGTCCAGGGGGGCATTTGTTGATCATTGGTATCAATCCCTGGAGCAGTTGGGGCATGCGCCGGGTATTTGCCCATGATGCCTTGCGCAAGGCTCGCTGTATTTCCCCGTCACGAGTGGGTGACTGGCTGAACCTGCTGGGTTTCGCGCTGGAGAAACGCCGCTTCGGGTGCTATCGTCCGCCGCTTGCGTCCCCGGCCTGGCAGCAGCGTCTGGCGGGCTGGGAGCGCGTAGCAGGTGGCTGGCAAGGTGCCGGTGGCGGTGTGTATCTGCTGGTGGCGCGCAAAATGGTGGTTGGCTTGCGGCCACTGCGCCTGGAGCGTCGTGAGCCGATGGGCAAACTGATCCCCTTGCCGATGGCAAAAGTCAATCGACGCCATTCCGAACCTTGAACCCCGGGCTTTGAGTAGCCCTGTGCTTCATCAAATTTAAAGGCTGTAAATGAGCGATAGCGTCGAAATCTTTACCGATGGTGCCTGCAAGGGCAATCCCGGCCCAGGTGGGTGGGGCGTGTTGATGGTCTGCAAGGGCGTCGAGAAGGAGCTGTGGGGCGGTGAGCTCGAGACCACCAACAACCGCATGGAACTGATGGCGGCAATCAAGGGCCTGGAAGCACTCAAGCGTGAATGCGAAGTGCTATTGGTCACTGACTCGCAGTATGTGATGAAAGGCATCAACGAGTGGATGGTCAACTGGAAAAAGCGTGGTTGGAAAACAGCCGCCAAGGAGCCGGTTAAAAACGCCGACCTCTGGAAACAGCTTGATGAGCAGGTTGGGCGCCACAAGGTGACCTGGAAGTGGGTGCGTGGCCACATCGGCCATCATGGCAATGAACGCGCTGACCAATTGGCCAATCGCGGCGTTGACGAGGTGCGCGGGCTGCGCTGATCACACCAGCCGCCACTTGGCCGCGCGCTGAGGTAGAATGGCCGGCTATTACCACAAGCTGTGCGCGACAGGAGACCACCGGCGTGGAGATTCAAAGCAACAGGTCGGTCGTCCTGGACACCGAAACCACGGGTATGCCGGTCACCGACGGCCATCGTGTCATTGAGATCGGCTGCGTCGAATTGATGGGCCGGCGCCTCACCGGACGACACTTTCACGTTTACCTGCAGCCTGACCGCGAGAGTGACGAAGGCGCCATTGGCGTCCACGGCATCACCGACGGCTTCCTGATCGACAAGCCGCGTTTTGCCGAAGTGGCCGATGAGTTCTTCGAGTTCATTCAGGGCGCGCAACTGATCATCCATAACGCAGCGTTCGACGTTGGCTTCATCAACAACGAGTTCGCGCTGGTCGGTCAGCACGAGCGTGCCGATATCTCTCAGCACTGCACCATTCTCGATACCTTGATGATGGCGCGTTCCCGCCATCCGGGGCAGCGCAACAGCCTTGATGCGTTGTGCAAGCGATACGGTATCGATAACTCCGGCCGTGAATTGCACGGTGCACTGCTTGACTCGGAGCTATTGGCCGATGTTTACCTGAGCATGACCGGTGGCCAGACCAGCTTGTCACTGGCTGGGCAGGGCGCTGATGGTGAGGAAGGCAGCGAGAGCAGCCGGGGCAGCGAAATTCGTCGTATTATCGGTCGTCAACCGGGCCGCATCATTCGTGCCAGCGAGCAGGAGCTTGAGGCGCATGTGGCGCGGTTGGAGGCCGTTGCCAAATCCACTGGCGGCCCGGCGTTGTGGCAGCAGTTGTCCGAGGCCAACTAGGCAGATTCTCGCGCAAGGGAGCTGACCTGCTTCTACCCTGAAATGACCGACACGTCATTCGGAGCAGGCGCCCCCGTATGTACAAGGACCTCAAGTTTCCTGTCCTGATCGTTCACCGTGATATCAAGGCCGATACGCTTGCCGGCGAGCGTGTGCGCGGCATCGCCCAAGAGCTGTCTCAGGATGGCTTCGATATTCTACCGGCCATTGATTACGCTGAAGGTCGACTACTGGCTTCAACTCATCACGGGCTGGCGTGCCTACTGATCGCAGCGGAAGGCGCCGGAGAAAACACGCATTTGCTGCAGAACATGGTCGAGTTGATTCGCCTGGCTCGGTTGCGTGCACCCCACTTGCCGATTTTCGCCCTGGGTGAACAGGTGACATTGGAGAATGCACCTGCCGATGTCATGAGCGAACTGAACCAGTTGCGTGGCATTCTTTACTTGTTCGAGGACACCGTGCCATTTCTGGCGCGCCAAGTCGCACGCGCCGCGCACATTTATCTGGACGGTCTGCTGCCACCGTTTTTCAAAGCCTTGGTGCAGCACACGGCGCAATCCAACTATTCCTGGCACACCCCTGGTCATGGTGGCGGTGTAGCCTATCGTAAAAGTCCGGTCGGGCTGGCGTTTCATCAGTTTTTTGGCGAGAACACCCTGCGCTCGGACCTTTCCGTTTCGGTTCCTGAGCTCGGCTCATTGCTGGACCACACAGGCCCGCTGGCTGCCGCCGAAGCCCGAGCGGCAAAAAACTTTGGTGCCGATCACACCTTCTTTGTCATCAATGGCACTTCAACGGCTAACAAAATCGTCTGGCATTCTGTGGTCGGACGCGATGACCTGGTCCTCGTGGACCGCAATTGCCACAAGTCGGTGGTGCACGCCATTATCATGACCGGTGCGATCCCTTTGTACTTGTGTCCCGAACGAAATGAACTGGGGATCATCGGGCCAATTCCATTGAGTGAGTTCAGCCCCCAGTCGATTCTTGCCAAGATCCAGGCCAACCCCCTTGCCCGCGGGCGCATGCCCAAAGTAAAACTGGCTGTGGTCACCAACTCCACATACGACGGGCTTTGCTACAACGCCGAACTGATCAAGCAGATGCTGGGCAACAGTGTCGAGGTATTGCATTTCGATGAAGCCTGGTATGCCTACGCGGCATTCCATGATTTTTTTGCCGGGCGCTACGCCATGGGGACTTCCCGTAGCGAGGAAAGTCCGCTGGTCTTCAGTACGCACTCGACGCACAAGCTGCTGGCTGCCTTCAGCCAGGCATCCATGATTCATGTGCAAGATGGTGGCGCCCGACAGCTTGACCGTGACCGCTTCAACGAAGCATTCATGATGCATATTTCCACATCGCCGCAGTACAGCATCCTGGCCTCGCTGGATGTTGCCTCGACGATGATGGAGGGGCCGGCGGGATATTCATTGATGCAGGAAATGTTCGATGAGGCGTTGAGCTTTCGCCGTGCCATGGCCAATTTACGCCAGCACATTGCAGATGAGGATTGGTGGTTCAGCATCTGGCAGCCTCCTCAGGTCGAAGGCATGCGTCAGGTAAACACCGCAGATTGGTTGTTGCGACCGCAGGCCGATTGGCACGGATTCGGCGATGTGACGGACGACTATGTGTTGCTCGACCCGGTCAAGGTCACTCTGGTCATGCCTGGACTTAGCGCGGGCGGGGCATTGAGTGAGCATGGCATTCCAGCCGCGGTGGTCAGCAAGTTTCTCTGGGAGCGTGGTCTGGTGGTTGAAAAAACCGGGCTCTACACTTTTCTTGTGCTGTTTTCGATGGGCATCACCAAGGGTAAATGGAGCACCTTGTTGACTGAGCTGTTGGAGTTCAAGCGTAACTTCGATGCCAACACGGATCTGCTCGAATGCTTGCCTTGTATCGCCCGAGAGGATCTGGTGCGCTATCAGGGGCTGGGGCTGCGCGACCTGTGCGATCAGTTGCACGCCTGTTACCGCAGAAACGCCACTGCCAAACAGTTAAAACGCTTGTTCACGTCATTGCCCGAAGTGGTCATGAAGCCCGCTGATGCCTACGACCGGATGGTGCGTGGAGAAGTGGAAGCCGTGCCGATTGACCAGTTGCTGGGCCGCACCGCCGCGGTGATGTTGGTGCCTTACCCCCCGGGTATTCCATTGGTCATGCCTGGCGAGCGCTTTACTGAATCGACCCGGTCCATCATCGATTACCTGGCGTTTGCCGTAGCATTTGCCAGCGGTTTTCCGGGTTTCGTCGCCGATGTACACGGACTGCAGTTGCAGATGTACGAGCAAGGAGGGGTATACACCGTCGATTGCATCAAGGAATACGAATGATCTCGACGCCGCTACGCGCCAGCTCGAAACGGTTATCGCCAAGATGATTGACCTTGTCGCCGATGGCCAATGTATAGGTGGTGACAAGCAGGGGGGCACTACCGTCGGCTTGAAGGGAGGTTTGCTGGAACTCATGAACGGGGTAGATGCGACCTTCTGCGTCCCGTGCATGAAATTGTCCGACCAGTACTGCTGTCATTTACCGTGCAACCTCTAAAAATTTTCTGTCAGGCATAGACCACTGCTTCAGCGGGGAAGTTTTGCCCGGTTGGAAAAAAACTTCGAGTACCGGATAGATCATCTATACCTACAAGTTCCTTTATCCTACTTGTCAGGTAATCGCCATGAGCCAGGTTTATTCGGTAGCCGTCGTAGTCGGCAGCTTGCGCAAGGAGTCATTCAATCGCAAAGTTGCTCATGCACTGGCGGAGCTTGCGCCCTCGAACCTTAAACTGAAAATAGTCGAAATTGGCGATCTGGCGCTCTACAACGAAGACATCGATGTCGATCCGCCAGCGGCGTACAAGACCTTCCGCGAGCAGATTCGAGCAAGTGATGCGGTCCTGTTCGTCACCCCGGAGTACAATCGCTCGGTACCTGGGGTACTGAAGAACGCTATTGATGTGGGATCGCGACCCTATGGGCAGAGCGCCTGGAGCGCAAAGCCAGGGGCGGTGATCAGTGTGTCTCCCGGTGCGGTGGGTGGTTTCGGTGCTAACCACCATTTGCGTCAATCCCTGGTGTTTCTCGATGTGCCCTGCATGCAGCAGCCCGAGGCCTATATCGGTGGGGCGGCAAGCTTGTTCGATGACGACGGCAAGCTTTCCGAGAAAACCCGGCCGTTCTTGCAGACCTTTATCGACAAGTACGCAGCCTGGGTAGAACGCCATCAGGGTTGATCAGGGTTGGGCAAGCCCACTTCTATAACATTCAAGGGAGCAGGCTTGCCCAACATTGGTCCTGAACATTACACCGCTTGTGGCACCTCGCCGCGTGCCAGGCGCTTGTTTATATCGGCGATGACTTCTGGCAGCTCATTGATAGTATCGATCAGGTAGTGTGGGCGAGAGCCCGCGAACATTGCATGGATGCGCTTGCGCTCGCTGTCCAACACGTCGGAGGCCAGGGCCCGATAGCCTTCGTACGTCAGCCCCAGGGCATTACCTGAACAGACCAGTGCGACGGTCCACATACCGGCGCGGCGGCCTTCGAGGATGCCGGGAACGGTGTCGTCGACCTTGACGCAGGCTGCCACGTCATCAATACCCAGGGCGATCACGTTTGCCAGGGCTTGTGCAGGCCATGGGCGACCATTTGGGGTTTCATCGGTGGCCACCACATGATCGGCGACATAACCATTCTGAGCGGCCAGTTCGACGACCTTGTCCATCACCACTTTCGGATACCCGGAGCATGAACCGATTTTCAGGCCGTCTTTACGCAGGCCGGTGAGGGTGTCCAGAGCACCTGGGATCAGCGCTGAATGCACCGCGATTTTCTCAATCTGCAGGGGCATGAAGCGCTCGTAGATGGCGGTAACGTCGTCATCAGTAGGGGTGCGGCCAAACACCTTACGATAGCGCTCGGCAATCTGAGGCTGGTCGCACAAGGTGCGAATGTGGTCCCACTTGCCCATGCCCATCGGGCCACGGGCCTCTTCGATAGACACTTCGACGTCGAACTCGGCGAATGCTTCAACAAAAATCTGGGTTGGAGCGAAGGAGCCGAAGTCGACCACGGTGCCGGCCCAGTCCAGGATTGCCGCTTGAAGTTGCGATGGATTGCTGTAGTTCATTTGCTAGTTCCTTGAAAGAGTGTCAGCGCGTTAGATATCCAGTACTTCCATTTCCCGCAGCACTTGGGCTACAGCATTCACGGCGGCTTGCATGCCGTCCGGTCCGACCACACCGATACAGCCGACGCGGAACGTTTCCACTTGGGTCAGCTTGCCCGGATAGAGGATGAAACCTTTGGCCTTGACCCGCTCGTAGAAATCCTTGAACTGGTAGCGCGGGTCATTCGGCGCGTGGAACGTAACGATGATCGGGGCCTGGATTGCGGCGGGCAGAAAGCTGCGCAGACCGATTGCGGCCATACCATCGAGCAGAACTTTGCAATTGCTCGCATAGCGTTGGTGACGGGCGGGCAGGCCGCCCTCCTCGTTGTACTGAAGCAGGGCTTCGTGCAACGCCGCTACCACGTGGGTGGGCGGAGTGAAGCGCCACTGGCCAGTCTTGGCCATGTAGGCATGCTGGTCCTGAAGGTCCATGGCCAGGGATGGCGAATTGCCTGCCGCTGCTGCCAGAGAGGCCTTGTTGGCGAAGACGAAGCCCATGCCGGGTACGCCTTCCAGGCATTTGCCAGAGGCGGCGATCAAGGCATCGAACGGCACTTGCGCAGCATCGATTGGCAGGGCGCCAAACGAACTCATGGCATCGATGATAAGGCGCTTGCCGTGGCGAGCGATGACCTGGGCTATCTCTGGCAGCGGATTGAGGATGCCGGTACTGGTTTCGCAGTGAATCAACGCCACGTGGGTAATGGCAGGGTCGGCGGCCAACAGACGATCGACGTCGGCTGCGGTGGTTGGCTCGTCTTCAGCTGTTTCGAAGGTGCTGTAGGCGCGGCCGATGACTTTGCAGATCTTGGCCAGACGCTGGCCATAGGCACCGTTGATCAGCACCAGAACCTTCCCGTCACGAGGTACCAGCGTGCCGATTGCTGCTTCGACGGCAAAAGTGCCACTGCCTTGCAGCGGTACACAGTGATGGCTGTCGGCACCGTTGACAATGGCCAGCAGTTGTTCGCACAGGCTGGCGGTCAGCTGATTGAATTCTTGGTCCCAGGAACCCCAGTCCACCATCATCGCTTGGCGGGTGCGGGATGAAGTGGTCAAGGGACCGGGGGTCAACAGGATAGGGGCGTTGCTCATTCCGAAGTTCCTCACAAGCGGTGGGCTGAAACTACGGGGCCTAAGTTGCAATTGTGCGCATCATCAATCAAATTGTTTGTTGTTATGCCAACCATAAGTCAGGCCGATAGATATGAATCTTTTCCAGCTCAGAGCGTTCGATGCAGTTGCCCGGGAGGGTAGTTTTACTCGCGCTGCGGCACGTTTGTTCATCAGCCAACCTGCTGTCACCGGGCACATCAAGGCGCTGGAGGAGCATTATCAGATCACCTTATTGCGTCGCACCGCTCGACGCGTAGAACTGACTGAGGAGGGTACTCGGCTGGCGGCAATCACTCGGGCGATGTTCGGTTTGGCCGAAGAAGCTCAAGCCATGCTTGAGGCCAATCGTCAGTTGCTTACCGGGCGCCTTGAAGTGGCGGCCGATGGGCCGCATCGGGTCATGCCGATGCTTGCCCAGCTACGGGCTCGCTACCCGGGAATAACCGTCAATCTGCGCTTGGGCAATGCCCAGGAGACACTGGCGGCACTGCTCAGTGAGCATGCGGATGTCGCGGTATTGACTGAGGTAGAACCTCGCAAAGGGCTGTATTTACAAAGCTTGGGTGAGTCACAGATCTGTGCCTTGTTGCCAGCAGGTCATCCTTGGGCCGTTGATCGTCACGCCCTTGCGATCAGTGAGCTGGATCGACAAATCATGGTGCTGCGCGAACCCAGCTCGATCACGCGGCGAACGTTCGATCAGGCGTGCGTACAGGCCGATGTCAGGCCGCGCGTACTCCTGGAATTGGACAGCCGCGAGGCAGTGACTGAAGCAGTGGCGGCCGAGCTTGGTATCGGCATTGTGTCGTCGGTGGAGACCAGCCATGACCCACGGGTTGTGGCTCGCTCGATTGTGGGCCCTGGGCTGGTGAATCAACACATGATCGGGTGCCTGGAGCGACGTCGTGAGCTGCGGCTGATTCAGGCATTTCTGAGCTTGGCACCGACGATATGAAGCAGCACTGGCATTTTCTGTCGGCGCCCCTAAGATGGCCGTCAAACCAGGCGGGTAAGGCGAAGTACTGCTGATGGCAGGTAAAGACACCATCTCTATGCAATTGGTGCGCGAAGCGCTGCTGCAAAGTTGCGCGCCCGGCGCGCCAAGCCAGGCCTTGCTCAATCGCATCGGTGTCGATGCAGCTTTGTTCGCGCAGGCAGATGCGCGGGTGCCGGCGCAGGCCTATGCACAGCTCTGGCGATTGTTGGCGCGGCGTTGCAACGATGAATTTTTCGGCATGGACCCACGCGGGTTGCGCAGTGGAAGCCTGGCCTTTCTCTGTCGTACGGCAATGGCTCAGCCTACCCTTGGTGCAGGCCTGGATGCAGCCCTGACCTTCCTTTCATTGATGCTCGAAGACCTGCAGCCTGCTTTGATACGGCAGCAAAGCCTTGCCGAGATCGTCATTGTCGAACCGCGTGAGCAACCGCGTCGGGCCTTTACTTACTTCACCTTCTGGATGATCGTTCACGGTGTCGCCTGCTGGTTGGCCGGGCGGCGCATCCCGATCCTGGCCATTGAACTGCGTTGTGCCGAACCGTTGTTCTGTGACGATTACCGGGTAATGTTCTCGGAGAACCTGCAGTTCGATCGTCCTCGCTCGCGAATGATCATCGCCGCGGACTGCCTTGATCTTCCGCTAAAGCGCAGCGAGGAGGAACTTCAGCGCTTTCTCGCCGAGGCGCCTGGCAATATTTTGGTCAAGTACCGTGACCCAACCAGTTTGGCGCGCCGGATTCGCCAGGATCTTCGCCTGATGGACCCCGGGCAATGGCCTGATGCGGACAGACTGGCGCGTGACCTTTGCCTTTCGGCCTCAACCTTGCGTCGTCGCCTGGCAGAGGAAGGGCAGACTTATCAGGGGCTGAAGGACAGCGTGCGGCGTGAACTGGCCATCACCTGGTTGGCCGAAATTGATCTGGGGTTCGCCGAGATCGCCGAGCGTCTGGGCTTTGCCGACAGCAGCTCGTTCTACAAGGCTTTTCGCAAATGGTTCGGCTGCAACCCCGGGCACTATCGTACGGTAATCCTGCAAGGGCAGTGCGGGGCGAGGGGCGAGTGATTTCCTCCTGCAATGATCGGTATTGGCGGTGGAAGCTAGATGGTTCCGATTATCGCAAGGAAGACCATCATGACTGCAAACCAGCCTGGCGTGGACCACGTAGCCAACGCAAGGAAGATTGCCAACGCCACTGACGACTTTATTCATGAGCGCTTACCTGCCTGGCTGAGCGGCGCTTCGCCCAAGCAGATCAACGCCTTGCGCGACTGCATGCACGCGCACACGCTGAGCCAGGAAAAGCTGCACACTAGGTATTCGGCGATCATTGCCCCCGACGGCTTCGCACTCAGGCGTCTGCAGCCTCTGTTGCAAGGCGCCCTCAATCTTGAAGTAAACCTGCGCGAGCTTTACTGGCGTGAGGTTCGCCGTTCCTTTCAAATACCCTCTGGTATTTCGTTGCCCGTGGATGTAGTTACCTTCGAGCATCAACCGGCGCTGCAACGCCTGATGCAGAACTTCAAGCCCAGCGCGAGCTTCTACCGGGGCTCAGGTTTATCTACATCTGATCAACGGCCGGTACCCGATTCTAACCAAGCAGATTTGCTGACTGGCGAAACTGAGGTAGTCAGTCTGTTTTGTCGCGAAGAGGACATCGGGCAGGACTACCAGAGCCATCTGGACGGTATATTCGGTGCAGAGATGCAAAGCATCATGGCGCAAGACAATCGCGCAGGCTTGGCATTGGCGGCAGAGATTGCTGCGATAAAAGGTGAGATCAATCCTTCCGACCTGACGATGTTGCGTCAGCAGACGGTCGCCCCCTCGACGGATCGAAAGACCGCCTCTCATTGGCGGGCGTTGTCATTCAAGCTATTGGGTTGCCCTGTTGATGGAGCCTTGGCGTTTGAGCAGCGCGACATGGGTAGTGTCGTGCGGCGTGTGCTGCTGTATCTGCCAGATGCGCCGCAGCGCTCTCTGTATGTTTTCGACGGTTGGGCGCAATTGAACGATGGCTTGGTCGAAGAGCTGCGCAAACCGGAGTTTGTTCTGTATTTGCGCCAGAGAATAGGGCTCAGAGCGCTGCCGGGCCTGCTCAACCTCATGACCAAGCGACTTGGCGACCCTTCACCTGATCTTGAGGCGAAGGGCGAGGTTCCTGTTACAGACCTTTTTGACAGCCTGGTGAGTGGGCAGGTACAGCGAATCAAGGACGATGCTCGCATTCTTTTGGTGCCAACCGACGATGCAGACCATGCAGCCTCTGCGCAGCGTATTGAACAGATGCAATCGACCGGAATGACCTTGCTCAACGTAGCGGGCCTGTTCGTCCCTGCCATCGGCACGCTGCTGTTGGGGCAGACAGTGGTACAGATTCTTTCAGAAACATTCGAAGGGGTGAAAGACTGGACCCTGGGGCATCGTCAGGAAGCCATTGAACATTTGTTGGGAGTTACTGAAACCATTGTGGTCGGGGTGGCTGTTGCGGCGGGAGCTAAAGTAATAGCACGGGGCTTCAAGCGCAGCAGCTATGTCGACCAGTTGGTGCCGATCAATACTGACGCCGGTAACAAACGATTGTGGTCTGAGGAACTGCAGCCTTATGTCGCCAGTGATGTGCCGGGCCAACTGCAGACTCTCGACAATGGCCTGCACACCGATGGCCAGCGTTTGTGGTGGCGGCACGACAACGCCTTGTATCAGGTTCGTCAGCATCAGGGGCGTTGGTGGTTGCAGCATCCGCTACGCGAGGAGGCTTACGCACCGCAGTTACTGTTCAATGGTGAGCGCGGCTGGCGCCTGAGTTTCGCGCGACCCTTTGAGTGGCAAGGCAGTGCATTTCTGTTGAGCCGACTATGGCCGCAGGCCGCCGAACTCGATCCAAAGCGGATTGAGCAGATTCTTCGGGTCGCCGATGTCGATGAAGATGCATTGCGCGGTTTACTGGTGGAGAACCGGCCTCTGCCCGTGAGCCTGCGCGACACGTTGGAGCGATTCAACGTTGATGCGCGGATCGATGCGTTTTTCACAGCACTGGCTCAACCTACAGAAGACGTTGATTCGGAAATGTTCCGCTGGTGTGTAGCTCAGATTGACGCTGTTGACCTGCCTGCAACCGAACAACGTGCTGCACTGCTCGAACATTCAAGCCAGTTGCGCCAGCGCCTCTTTGAGCATTTCTCTGTACTGTACTTACCTACGGACGATGCTTTGACCTTGCTCCAGCGCGACTTTCCTGGGCTACCGGATGCTTATGCGTTGTACTTGCTGCGCGGGGCAAATGATGCTGATCGATTGCGTATGACGGAGCAACAGCGCATACCGTTGGCGCTAGCGCAGCAAGCACGTGTGTTACTGCGCCATGCCAAACTGGTGCGGTTGTGTGAAGGATTGTTCTTGCGCAATAACTATCAGGCCAATTCGGTAGAGCTGGCATTCAACCTACTGCGTCGTCACACCAACTGGCCCAGCGATATCAATCTTGAGTTGCGTGAGGGGTCCGAGAATGGTCGTCGGCTTGCGGTGTTGTTTGCGCAACGCGATCAGCCCCATGTGATGGTCTGGCGGGCCGGACGCTTTTGCTTGTACGACAGTCAGGGGCGTGAGTTGGATGTGGAGATTGCAGAGCCGGCGGGTTTGCCCGAAGTCATTCTTGCGCTGCTGCCCGATGTGGAAAAACAGCGTTTAGGTTGGAATGCGAGTAATGCCAAGGAACAGATTTCTGCAGACCTGCAAGGCTGGTTGCCTGAAAAGCGGCGGGACCTTGAGCGTCTTATGGGGTGGCGCGAAGTTACACCTTGGTTCAACCCAGGGCAACGCCTGCCGGATGGGCGAACCGGGTATCTGTTAAGCGGTCGTGGCAGGGGGAGTTTCCATGCCGACAATTTGTTGCGCGCGCGTATTCGAGCACTCTATACCGGCTTCTCCGAAACTCAGGTCGAAAATTATCTCCAGGCCTTGCTGCAGCGGTCTGGCTCGCCCTTCAACAACTTACTCAGGCAGGAAAGTGAATACCAACAACTGGATGCACTGTTAGCCGGGTGGGAAAGTGATGCTGCGCATGGATCCAGGCGCTTCGCACGTCGGCACGTAGCCGAAGAACTGCGACGTTGCTGGCGATTGGAGGGCGAGATAGCGCGCAATGGTCAAGGGCAGCCGCAGGGTATGCGGCTGCGCCTGCTCAATGAGGCCGTTGGCGAGTTGCCAGAATTGCCTGCAAATGCCGACTTCAACCATGTCACCGATCTTGCGCTGGTAGGCCTGCAGTTGCAGCGGCTTCCGAGCAACTTTCTTCAGCGATTCTCAGGGCTGCGCTGGTTGAATCTTGGCAACAACGCGCTGAGCGCACTGCCAGCGGGTTTAGAGGCACTTAATCAGCTGCATGGCCTGTGGTTGAACAATAATCGCATTCGACTGACGAATGCCGACGTCGATGTTCTGGCCAACCTTCCACTTTTGCGTACCCTCAATTTGAATCGCAATTCGCTTGGCGAAGCCACATTGCATTTTCATCGGCCGTTACGTTTGACGGAATTGTATCTGAGCAACTGCGAACTGCGATCAGTACCGCAGGGTCTGACCAGATCTCCCTTTCTTGAACATGTTGACCTTCGCAACAACCAAATCGTCGATGTGCCGGAAGAGCTGCTGCAAGCACCAAGAGCAATGCGTCAATCCCTGATTTTGAGGGGGAATGCGTTGCCCGATGCAATCCTTGAACGGCTTAACGCACCTGATCCGATTGTGGTCAGTCCGGAGGCTGCGAGAAGGGACGTCAGCAGGGAACAGTGGATTGATGACCTCGACCCGCAGGCACGCCAGCAACGAGCCGACACGTGGGATAGTTTGCGGGCCGAGCCCGGCAGTGACTCGCTCTTCCAGTTGATCAGCGAGCTGGAGGGCACCAGCGACTATCGCGACGAGCGAGCGGACTTGGTACGACGGGTATGGGAGGTTCTGGATATTGCCCGGCACGACACAGAATTACGTCTGGAGCTCTTTAACCTGGCAGCCAGTCCGCGCACCTGCGTAGATAGTGTGGCCTCGACTTTCAGTGCCTTGGAAGTGCGTGTGTTCGTTGCCCGCGCTTTGCAGCGAAGCACACATGACCAGGCTGGCGCCGCACGTCTCGGCGTGGCGAGGAGGTTGTTCCGCCTCAATAGGGTCGAACAGATTGCCCGGGCGGACATGAGTGCACGCCGTGCAGCCGGGCGCGGAGTCGATGAGGTCGAAATAAGCCTGGCTTATCGCAGCGGCCTTGCGCGTCGGCTCGATTTACCTGGGCAGCCCAGAACCATGCAGTTTGATTTGATCGCAGGGGTTACTGCCACACAGCTTGCTGATGCTGCACAAGCAGTGCTCGACGCTGAGGCAACCGATGCACTGGCGCGGTATGTGAGCCAACAGGATTTCTGGGTCGAATATTTGCGTCGCGAACACACCGAGCGCTTCAACGAAGTTGAACAACCGTTTTGGGACCGCCTGGAGGCATTGAGCGATGAGCAAGATATGGCTGAAGGGACTTATCTGGAACAGAGCAACCAGTTGGCCAGTGAACGTACGACAGCGTTGGAGGCGCTTGCGATGGAATTGACCCGCAAGGCTTTGGCAGCAGGGCAGGCTGGCGAAGGTAGTATTTGAGGGTAGCCTGAAGGCAAGGCCAAACCAGTCATCCAATTTGACAGCTTTGGCCATTGTCCCAAAGCCGATGCAGCGCGACTATCGTCAGATTCATGGTGCTACTCCAACAATAAGAACCAGGAGTCTGACGATGCGTGTTTACTCCGAAGCCGCCCGCGGCTTTGACTATTCCACGGTGGCCGACGCCGCCCTGCAGGGCGATCTCAATGGCCTTAATGCATGCGTCGAGTGCTGTGATCGCCATACCGGCAGTGACAAGATTGCCCTGAATTGGGAAGGGCGTGACGGCGAACAGGCTCAGATCAGTTTCGATCAGTTGCAACAACAGGCGATTCGATTTGCCAATGTCCTGCGTGCCCAGGGTGTGGGTGAGGGTGATCGGGTTGCCGGACTTCTGCCCAGAATTCCCGAGCTGCTGGTGGCCGTCTTGGCTACCTGGCGACTGGGCGCTGTCTATCAGCCCCTGTTCACGGCTTTTGGTCCAAAAGCCATTGAGCACCGGGTACATCAGTCCGACGCGCGGGTGGTGATAACCGACCACACCAATCGCAGCAAGCTCAATGATGTTGTCGATTGCCCCGCGATCATCTGTGTCAAGGCCCTGGATGGCTCTGGCGATGTAGACTTCCATCAATCGTTGAATGCCGCCAGTACGGTGCTTGAGCCGGTGCTGCTCAGTGGCGATGCGCCATTCCTGATGATGTTTACATCGGGCACTACAGGCCCGGCCAAGCCGCTGCTGGTGCCATTACGGGCTATCGTTGCGTTCCAAGGCTACATGCGTGATGCCCTCGATCTGCGCGACGACGACAGCTTCTGGAATCTGGCCGATCCAGGCTGGGCCTATGGCTTGTATTACGCTGTTACCGGCCCGTTGGCGCTGGGTCATGCCACCACTTTTTTCGATGGACCGTTCAGCGTCGAAAGCACCTGCCGGATGATCGACAAATACGCTATCAGCAATCTGGCAGGCTCGCCCACCGCCTTTCGCTTGCTGATTGCCGCTGGTGCACAGTTTTCCGCGCCGATCAAAGGCCGTCTTCGGGTGGTGAGCAGTGCGGGTGAGCCCCTCAATCCGGAAGTGATCCGCTGGTTTGCCGACGAGTTGGATGTGACCATTCACGACCATTACGGACAGACAGAGCTGGGCATGGTGCTGTGCAACCACCATGGACTGGAGCACCCGGTGCATCTGGGGTCGGCGGGGTTTGCCATTCCGGGTCACCGTATTGTCGTGCTCGACGAACACAATCAGGAATTACCGGCCGGTCAGCCGGGGATACTGGCGGTGGACCGTGAACAATCGCCGCTGTGCTGGTTTGGCGGTTATCACGGTGTACCAACCCGGTCCATTGTCGGCAAGTATTACCTCAGTGGTGACACGGTTGAGTTGAACACTGATGGCAGTATCAGCTTCGTAGGCCGCAGCGATGATGTAATCACTACGTCGGGTTATCGGGTAGGGCCTTTCGATGTCGAGAGTGCGCTGATTGAGCATCCGGCGGTCATCGAGGCTGCCGTGGTCGGTAAGCCCGACCCTGAGCGCACCGAGCTGATCAAGGCATTTGTCGTATTGGCTGCTGGCCAGGTGGCCAGTGAGGAACTGGCCGAAGCTCTGCGTCAGCACGTGCGTCAGCGCCTTTATGCCCATGCCTATCCACGGGAAATCGAATTTGTCAGCGAGCTGCCCAAGACACCGAGCGGCAAGCTGCAGCGTTTCATCCTGCGCAATCAGGAAATTGCCAAACAACAAGCCGCGTTGGTTTCCAACCCCAGCGCCTGAGGAATCTGATCATGCAGATAGCCAACAAGAACTTTATCGTCAGCGGCGCGGCATCGGGCCTGGGCGCAGCTACCGCGCAAATGCTTATCGAAGCCGGGGCACAGGTCATGCTGGTGGATCTCAACGCCGACGCCGTGCAAGCCAAGGCCCAAGCGTTGGGCGCCAAGGCACGGTTTGCCGTCGCCGATATCAGTCAGGAGGCCGCCGCCAACGCTGCAGTTGAGGCTGCTGTCACAGCGTTTGGCAGCCTGCACGGATTGGTCAATTGTGCAGGTATCGTCGGTGCCGAAAAAATCCTCGGCAAAAGTGGGCCGCATGGCCTGGAGAGTTTCAGCCGCGTCATCAACGTCAACTTGATCGGTAGCTTCAACCTGCTGCGTCTAGCCGCCGCCGCCATGGCAGAAAGCGAGGCGAACGAGGAGGGCGAGCGTGGGGTGATCATCAACACCGCATCGATTGCCGCTTACGACGGCCAGATTGGCCAGGCTGCCTACGCCGCTTCCAAAGGCGCGATTGCCAGCCTGACCTTACCGGCAGCCCGTGAACTTGCGCGCTTTGGTATCCGTGTGATGACCATTGCTCCAGGTATTTTTGAAACCCCGATGATGGCGGGCATGACTCAGGAAGTTCGCGATTCGTTGGCCGCCGGCGTGCCATTCCCACCACGTCTTGGGCGGGCGCAGGAATATGCTGCGCTGGCGCGGCACATAATCGAAAACAGCATGCTCAATGGTGAGGTCATCCGTCTCGACGGTGCCTTGCGCATGGCCGCTAAGTAATTGCAGGAGTATCCATCATGACCCTCGCCAATGATCCAATCGTAATTGTCAGCGCGGTGCGCACACCCATGGGTGGCTTGCAAGGTGACTTGAAGAGCCTGACGGCACCGCAGCTGGGGGCTGCTGCGATTCGTGCAGCGGTAGAACGCGCCGGAGTTGACGCTGACAGCGTTGAGCAAGTGTTGTTCGGTTGTGTCTTGCCAGCAGGCTTGGGGCAGGCACCTGCGCGTCAAGCGGCGCTTGGCGCCGGGCTGAACAAGTCGACCACGTGCACCACCTTGAACAAGATGTGTGGCTCGGGTATGCAGGCTGCGATCATTGCTCATGACTTGCTTCTTGCCGGCAGCGCCGATGTCGTCGTGGCAGGGGGTATGGAAAGCATGTCCAACGCACCTTACCTGTTGGAAAAGGCGCGCAGTGGCTATCGCATGGGGCATGGCAAGATCATCGACCACATGTTCTTCGACGGTCTGGAAGATGCCTACGACAAGGGCCGTCTGATGGGTACGTTCGCTGAGGATTGCGCCCAGGACAACGGCTTTACACGACAGCAACAAGATGACTTTGCCATCGCTTCGCTGACGCGCGCGCAGTTGGCAATCAAGGACGGTAGTTTTGCCAGCGAGATCGTCCCGGTGCAGGTGACAGAAGGCAAAGTCCAACGCTTGATCAGTGATGATGAGCAGCCACCAAAGGCACGGCTGGACAAAATTCCTCAGCTCAAGCCAGCCTTCCGTGAAGGCGGTACGGTGACTGCGGCCAACTCCAGTTCGATTTCCGACGGCGCCGCGGCACTGGTGTTGATGCGCCGCTCCCAGGCACAAAAGCAGGGTCTGAAACCGCTGGCGGTGATCCACGGTCATGCGGCCTTTGCCGATACTCCGGCGCTGTTTCCAACCGCACCTATTGGCGCCATCGACAAGCTGATCAAGCGTACCGGGTGGAACCTGGGCGAAGTCGATCTGTTTGAAATCAACGAGGCTTTCGCCGTTGTCACGCTGGCCGCGATGAAACATCTGGACCTGCCGTCCGACAAGGTCAACGTGCACGGCGGCGCCTGCGCGTTGGGCCATCCAATCGGGGCTTCGGGCGCACGTATCCTCGTGACCTTGCTCGCTGCCCTGCGCCAGAAAGGCTTGCGTCGTGGTATCGCGGCCATCTGTATCGGCGGCGGTGAAGCCACAGCCATGGCCGTCGAGTGTCTGTACTGAGGTGCACCATGTTAGTAAATGACGAACAACAGCAAATCAGCGACGCCGTCCGCCAGTTCGCCCAAGAGCGTTTGCGGCCATTTGCCGAGCAGTGGGATCGGGAACATCGTTTTCCCAGTGAAGCAATCGAAGAGATGGCCCAACTGGGCCTGTTTGGCATGTTGGTGCCGGAACAGTGGGGTGGCAGCGATACTGGCTATGTTGCCTACGCCATGGCCCTTGAGGAAATTGCCGCGGGTGATGGCGCTTGCTCCACCATCATGAGCGTGCACAACTCGGTGGGTTGCGTGCCGATCCTCAAGTTCGGCAATGAACAGCAGAAACAACAGTTCCTGGTGCCTTTGGCCAGTGGCGCGATGCTTGGTGCATTTGCACTGACCGAGCCACAGGCCGGCTCCGATGCTAGCAGTCTGAAAACCCGTGCTCGCCGAGACGGGGATCACTATGTGCTCAATGGCTGCAAGCAATTCATCACTTCTGGGCAGAACGCCGGCATTGTGATCGTGTTTGCGGTGACCGATCCCGAGGCAGGCAAGCGCGGCATAAGCGCCTTTATCGTACCGACCGACTTACCGGGTTATGAAGTCGCCCGGGTAGAAGATAAGCTCGGCCAGCATGCTTCGGATACCTGCCAGATCGTTTTCGACAACGTTCGTGTGCCGCTGGCCAATCGCCTGGGCGAGGAGGGCGAAGGTTACAAGATCGCGTTGGCCAACCTTGAAGGCGGGCGTATCGGTATCGCCTCGCAATCTGTAGGCATGGCCCGTGCTGCATTCGAGGTGGCGCGTGACTATGCTCGCGAGCGCGAGAGTTTCGGAAAATCCTTGATCGAGCACCAGGCCGTGGCGTTTCGCCTGGCAGACATGGCGACCAATATCGCCGTTGCCCGGCAAATGGTGCAGCACGCGGCTGCTCTGCGAGATGCGGGGCGTCCGGCGCTGGTCGAAGCATCGATGGCCAAGCTATTTGCCTCGGAAATGGCAGAAAAGGTCTGCTCGCAAGCCTTGCAGACCCTCGGCGGTTATGGCTATCTGAGTGACTTTCCGCTGGAGCGGATCTACCGCGATGTGCGGGTCTGTCAGATCTACGAAGGCACCAGCGATATTCAGCGCATGGTTATTGCGCGTAATCTTTGAAGGGAGCAGCTTGCATGTCATTTGAAACCATACTGTTGGACATCCACGGCAAGGTTGGCCTGATTACCCTCAATCGCCCGCAGGCGCTCAACGCCCTGAACGCGCAGATCGTCGGTGAGATCAACAAGGCGTTGGACCAGCTCGAAGCTGACCCGAATATTGGTTGCGTGGTGCTGACGGGGTCAGCCAAGGCCTTTGCTGCCGGCGCGGACATCAAGGAGATGGCCGACCTGCGTTATCCGCAGATTTATGTTGATGACCTCTTCAGCGATGCCGATCGTATCGCCAACCGGCGTAAACCGATCATTGCTGCGGTCTCGGGCTTCGCCTTGGGTGGCGGTTGCGAGCTGGCGATGATGTGCGACTTCATTCTGGCTGCCGACAATGCCAAGTTTGGCCAGCCAGAAATCAATCTCGGCGTGTTGCCGGGCATGGGCGGTACCCAGCGTTTGACCCGTGCCGTTGGCAAGGCCAAGGCAATGGAGTTGTGCTTGAGTGGTCGTCTGATGGGTGCCGAAGAAGCCGAGCGCGCAGGCCTTGTAGCTCGAGTGGTCGCTCAGGACGAGCTGCTTGAGGAGGCGTTGAAGGTGGCAGCGTCGATCGCCAGCAAGTCGATTCCGATTAGCATGATGGTCAAGGAAAGTGTCAATCGGGCTTTCGAGGTTACCTTGAGTGAAGGGGTACGTTTCGAACGCCGGGTTTTCCATGCCGCCTTTGCCACCGAAGATCAGAAGGAAGGGATGGCTGCATTCGTCGCCAAGCGCGAGGCGCAGTTCAAGGATTGCTAGTAAACGGCGCTGCTTGGCAGCGCCGTGGTACCTGGTTAGACAGCGAAGAAGTATCTCTTCGCTGCTATGGTGCTAATGGGGGCTCGATGAACTTCGGTGGTTTGACCTGTCAGTGGGTCAACCGCCGTTCGTCCACGCAGGTAGCGCTGGGCGACGGTTTTCAAGTGCCCTGCGACAAAATCCAGCTTAGGCGTGGCGTGGCCTAAATAATGAAAGTGCGCAAACCAGATGGGACGACCGTTGTGGCGTATTTCGTACTCGTCGAAGTAGTCGTCCAGCCGACCCTTCACTTTGGGTAACAGTTTTCGAGCTCCGGTAAGCTTGATCTCTACCTCATTGTGCTCGATCAAATACTGCAATTCTCCCATCCGCGGCGCCTGCCTCAATGCGGCATTGATTCGCAACGTGCGCGCTTGCTCTTTAAGGATGCGCGCCTGATTGTCCAAGGTCGCCATTGCCTCTTGGGCCTTCCCATCGCTTGTGCCAGGGGCATCGCTCAGACGGCGGCGCAGGGTATCACGCAGCGCTTCGACTCGCTGGCGCTGTTGCGCAAGCATGTCTTCTATGTCAGCGGGGAGGTAATCCATGGCTGCACGGGATTCGAAAAATTTCAGGTCTTTATTGCTGTCCTGGATCAGCGACGTACTTTTCTTGATCAATTGCGACAGGCTTTGTTGGCTCGGAGCGGATGGGGTGAGGGGCGCCGGAGTTTCGGTGAGTTCCTCCCAGCTGTTTTGCCCTTTACGGTACGTCGCGATGGGTTGTACATCATCCGCATCAAAGATATCGACGAGCTCATCGTTTCCAGGTCGAAGCTTGCCAAGGAGCAATCCTTGGTCGTGGGTTTCAATCAGACCGGGCGTCTGGCGTTGCAGTTGCTCGATCGTCAACGTTGGTGGGTAGTCGGTGAGGGCAGACTTTATATTTCGAGTTGCAAACGCCAGATCCTTGCGGATCGCTTCGATAATCTTCTGTTGATTGGCATCACCAGGTTCTGCCGCGAAGTTATCCAGGCGTCGAAGAGCACCGGCAAGGATGCTGTCCATGTCGCTCAGCAACCGAGCCTTCAAATCTTCACTGGCGTTTGTCAATTGGTACAACCGCATGCGCTGGGACTTGAGAAGGTGCAAGTTGTTCCACAGGCGCCTGAGCAACATGTCTGAGCGCGGGTCCAGATTGGGTTTGAGTATTAGCTTTTGATAGTTGTTTTCAAGACGTAATAGGTGAGCAAAGAACACGACCTTTTCCGGGCTTTGAGTCAGGAGGCTGTCTGCCTTTTGATTCAGTAGCCGAATTTCGGGTTTGTAGCGGGTGTCCAGTTGTTGCAGTTGCTCGCGGCTCAAAGGTAGCTTTTCGCTCACGACAACCAGTTCGTCCAATTGCGGAGTGATGTCGTCAAGGATCTGTGTAGCGTGTTGCCAGCTTTCACCTGGAACAAGCTCGGTGCCTGCAGCGGTTGCAGCACGGAGTTCATCAGAGATCAGTTGGTAATACTCCGCTATTTTCTCCTTGCGCAATGTGATTCTCGCAATCAAGGCTTCCTTCAGCGCTGACTGAACGAATAATTTTTGAAATAGGGCGAAACACAGGGTGGATTTGTAATCTACTAGTGGCGCCACCTCGTTGCAGGCCTTGATCGTGTTTATGCGCTCATCCCAGAAGGCTTCCAACGTATACAGTTTCTCGGTAGCTCCCTTGAGTATCGTCAGCTCTTTGAACTTTTCGACCACGGAGAACAGCTTCTCAAGCTCTTGCAAGTGCTTTGGAACATGCGCGAGTTGCGCCTCATAGGTGGCGCGCAATGCTTCTTGGCGTTTCTCTGTCTCGGCTTTGCGTTGAGCGATGCGGCTGTTACGCGGCATGCCGCCACGCAGGCGCAAGCCGAGATCAAGCTGCCAGTTCCCTTGGGTATCTCTCTGCAACCAGGGGCCGAGTGTGCCGGAGTTATCTTCTGCGATTATGCGAGGCTGGCCACTTTGCAAGTCGAGTTGCACCCTATAAATATGATCACCCAGGCGGGCCCAAACCTGATTGTTGTAGTCGTAGAGTCCACGGTGAGCACCACTGCTCATTGGCATTCCCATGGTTGCCGGTGATTGCCTGGCTTGTAGCTGCTGCAGTACCAGGCGCTGAGCCTCGCTGAGTTGTTGGTTGGGGTGAGACCAGCTGTAGTCCAGGTCGAGGAAGTTCGCAGGGCTTGGCTGCACGGTGGGCGGGGTTGGGATTTCGTCCGATTGAGGCTTTTGCGAGCGCAGGCTGAGAGGTTGCTGCGCATGGCTCAATAGCAGCACTGCAAGACTGAATAGAAGATTTGACAAGGCGACGTGACGGCTTGGCTGGTCACTTTTTTCAGTCGATTTCACATAGGCGATCAAGGCTATATTTATTTGTACTAGCCAGGTTGCGCGCGCCAGCGTGGGGCCGGCCAACGGCAGAATGGAGTTGAACAACAGCCAGCCAAGCTCTTTCCAGCGCGCCCAATGAGACTCGCTGGTGGTACTGGAACGTGCCTTGAAATGGGTAATGCTTTCCTCGACGCAGGCGAGATAAAGCTCAGGGATAAAATCTGTCAACGGTGTTTGTACCGCCAGCCGTACCGGTGCTGGTGCGCCGAATGGGACAGAAAAGGAATCCTCCACCGAGAAGGGCAGGTGCGGCTCTTGGAAACCACCATGGTCATAGATGCTTTGACGCTCGGCAGGCAGGCGTTGGAGGATATCTTCTTGGAGTTTCCCAGGGGTGCTGATAGCCGCAAGCAGTGCCAGGCGATCAATGAATTCCTGAAGCGGTTTGGCGTGCAAGGGGCGGTACAGCACGCAGGGACCGGAGGTGGCGCCGGCAGGCTCCAGCAGCCAGGTATTGTAAGGTTGGTCGGGCGCTGCGCCAGGTTCGCTGACAAAGCCCAATGGTCGCAACTCCCAATGGATGCCCGAGTTCCTGATGCTGTGCTGAAAAATTTGGCAAATACCGTCGACGGCCGCGATGCTCAAGTGGTTGCCATTGAGATGCAGCTCCATCGCCAGGGCCGGAATTTGCGTGGCCAATTGAGCCGCCAGTAATCCCTGGCGTTGCGTACGTTGGTACTGATCTTCTAACAATTTGTCGCGCAACATTTGGGGGTAGAGGGTGCCGATATCGAGCTCACTCACCACCGTGCGTAAATAGTCGATCGTCATCCATTCGGGCAAAGGATTTCCGGAGTGTGTCTTGAGCTCGATTTGCCCAGGCTTGAGCAGGTTCAGATTGCCTATCGCCAATTGTGCCAGGGAGAAATGGACAGGGCTGATGCTGCCCTCGGTTACCAAGCTGTCCTGACCGGGGATAGCGACAGCGTCGACCTGATAATTGACGACTTCGATGTCCCAGGGTTGCAGAGTGCTGTCCGGATGTTCAGCAAGCAGGTACGCATTGAGCTTCTTGTTGGCAAAGTGCTCGGCGTCATCTACGCCATCGAGCCAGAACTCACCATTGGCTTCGATATAACTTTGAGCTACGCCCGCAATCATCGAGCCATACCGCGTGAGTAACGCGCTGTCGGCATTTTGCAGCCATTGTGGTAACTGCTTTATCAGCTGTTGGCGGTGCAGTTGCTCGCTGCTGTTGCACAGTTCAATCATTGATGTCAGGCGGTCTACATCAAGGCTTAATTGCGCGGCATCGAACTGCGAGCGGCAGGTGTTGGCAAGTGAGTCGATAACCCGCAGTTGTTGGTCTATCAAGCCGCAAGCCTGCTTTTCGAACACGTGTTCCGATTCCGGCTCCAGATGATACTGCGGCTTCCATTCAGAGAGCTGCGGCCACAGTTCGGTGATTTTCTCGAGCACGGCATAGCGTGAAGAGAACGGGATAACCTGTCCGGTGAGGGTATAGAGCAGGCACGAGGTGTGTTCACTGGCATCGGCATTGGGTTCAATCAACGCGGCGCTCGCCAGATCAGCGTCAAGCTTGCAACCTCTGGAAAGGTCGAGGGTCAGTAACGAGACTTTCGGCTGGGCAAGGTCAGCATGTCGCTCGTGAGCGTCAGGCGAGGTATGCAGTCTGACCAGGCTAGCCATATGGGTTGTGTCGGGGGTGAGTGCGCGCACCTTGGCATTGGCATCTATAGCGTCTTGAAATTGATTCGCAAGGTACTGTGCATACCATTGCCAAGGGGTCTGCTGCGAGTCGTCTGCCCTGTTCCAGTAGTTGACCAGATGTTGCTTGTAAATCTCTATCAGGAGCGGTCCGCAATCATTGATCAGCAGCTCGAGCCGATGCAGATCTATTTCCAGGCCCCATTCGTTTTGAGGGTCCTCGATGACCAGATCCTGTTTGTCATCGAGGTTAAGGGTTGTACGTTTGCAGTAGCGCTCCAGCAGAACTGCGCGCAGGGGACGTACGAATTGCTTTCGGGAAAATGAAGCCTTGCTGGAAACGTAGAGTTTGAGTGGATCGTGATGACTGATGTTGCGACACTGCCATTGCTCGACCAGTATTTGCCCGGCAACGTCTAGCAGCGCCGGACGGTCGCTGAACGTGCGAGTCAATTGACATGCGAACATGCTCGACTTTGTCAGATCCTGGGATATAGAAGTCATCTTGGCGGGTGCTCTGTAGGGGGAGAGCGACAATCAAACGCCTTGAGTACACTCGGTGTGCGGTAGCTAATTAACACCATTCAGCCGTTGTCCGCCGCCCTTTACGGGGGATGAATGAGCGTGACGTGCAGGCCAATTGTTTCTGTATGTTTAGTCGTTACGCGGGGTGGCGATGCAAAGCGTGCGACTTTTAGAGGCGCTAGAGGCGATCAATGCAGCCGATTGGCGGAATCCAAGCCGATTCGGTCGTCTGCGATGTCATTTTTGTTGCCCAGTACGACGTGGCGCCTTAGACTGCCGCCCCTCGAAATAGAGTGCCGAAGGGTGCTTGAAGACTTCCGCTGTCGGCGAACTGTCGGCGATGGCAATCCAATCGCTTAAATGCACGTTATTTTCATAGAGAATTCGATGACCAAGGATAAGTTGCTGGCCATGCCGGCCGATGACTACATGAACGCCGAGCAACATGCGTTCTTCACCGAGTTGCTGCAGTCGATGAAAATCGAGACCCAAGAGCGCATCGAGCAGAGCCGCATTGCTATCGAGAGCCTGGATACCCCAGCTGATCCGGCAGATGCAGCCTCTGTCGAGGAAGAGCGTACTTGGTTGGTCAACGCGATTGACCGCGACCAGCGCCTTCTGCCACAGCTGGAAATGGCCCTGGAGCGAATCCGGGATGACAGCTTTGGTTGGTGCGACGACAGCGGTGAGCCGATCGGCCTCAAGCGCTTGTTGATCAGCCCGACTACCAAGTACTGCATCGAAGCTCAAGAGCGTCACGAGCAGATCGACAAGCATCAGCGACAAGCCTGATCGGCTCAGCGTACAAGGCCTCGCAGAGTAATCTTCGGGGCCTTGATGTTTTTGCCAGCCTCACCTTGGTTGCGCATTGGCCGGGGAAGCTTTGTTGCTACTGATGTAATACAGCTATACCGGCAATAGCTTTTTCCGCCGACGTTGCGGGAGTATGATGGACATATCGTTAGGTTGCTAACTAAATTCCGGAGGGAATGATGAATAGCCGAGTCGATGTCGCCGTCATGATAGGCAGTGGTGTACCTGCGTCCTTGCAAGTGCTTGGCAGGCGTGCGTGTTGGGTGGTGTTGGTAAACGGAGAACGCCGAGGCACGGCATTCGCTACGCGTGCTGAGGCGGTAGAGTGCCAGGTGGCATGGTTGGATCGATTGCAGGGTAATCAGCGGCCTGGGAAAGCTCGCCAGGCCGTTTGAAATGATTTCAGCGTTCAAGTGTGCGAGCCAGTTCGCATGCATCTACATGACGGCAGCGGAAGCCTTTTACCTGACCAGTCGCATGCTCGGTGATATGAAAGAAATTGACTCCGGCAGGTACCACGATGTGGCGCGTGCCAGATTGGGTTGAACTCAGGCAGTTATCGAAATAAGAATTGCAGACTGCCTCTCGACGAATTTCAGTGTTTTCGTGCATATTCCTTCCTTGTAATATGTAGATAAGATTCTGAGAGCCATTCTGTCGAAGGGCTTGGACCTATCTATCGCATTTTCCTGGCAGTTTTGATGTCAGAAAGTACATTTCCGATGACGGAAATTTGCTGAATGTCTGTCGTGAGGCCTTGGCTGGCGCACAGGGATGAACCTTCCTGCAAGTTGCAATGCTCGCCCGCACAGACGCTTCGCGCATTTGCCCAGTAGTCTTTCAGACTTCGACATTGAAGTGTCGCCACCTCTTTTTGATGACTTGATTGTCTTGTGGTGACGACGTGTAACCGTTTTGAGGAATTCTTCATTGGCAGTCAGTAATTTGGATATGCACGCCCTGTTTGTATTGGGCGATCTTCGGGCCAAGCTGGTCAAACAGTTCCAATCGCGATTTGTCTACGTCACCGAACAGAACGCGGAAGGCCTGTACATGGCCGAAATCGACACAGAGTCCGCGCTTGTTGTTGATGACAAGCCAAGGCTGGAACTCAAGGTCGGTGATCATTTTCGTGCTGCGGTGCTGCCCAGTCGTGAAGGTGGCAAAATGGAAGTTCGATTTCGAGACATCAAGCTTACTGTCTATGGGCTAGGCGACTATGCATTTGTCTCTGTACCTGACGGCGAGGGCATCGTCCTGCGGGAAGGCCAGGGGGTGGTGATGATTTTTGCCGCTCATCAGCAGATACAGGAAGGCCTGGGGAAAATTCTCAAGGCGGCCACTGGCAAAGTTGCCAAATGGCGAAAGGGCGAGTTGGCTACCTTCAAGGCCAGCGAGTGAAAGGCGCGGCTGATTCATCGCAGGGGCGTGCAGACTTTCACGCGCGTTACCAAGCCCAGGCGCGTGAGCAAGCCGAACAGTGGCTTGCGCAACGTAGCCGATTGCAGGGTGCCTGGTTCGATTGGGTAGCTGGCCAACTGTATCAACTTAGTCCTGCCGAGTACGCAGCAATGGTTCGCCGCGAGCTGCAAGCACTTAGCAGCTGAACCTTAGTTTCCTCGTTCCCCCCGGCTGCTGACTTCCTCAGGCACGTTGTCATTGGACATGCGCTTGCGAAACAGGGCTGCACGAGCCAGCAGGAGTGTGGTCACTGGCACAGTAATCGCCATCAGAATTGGAATCAGCCAGGCATGCAGTACTGGTCCTTGTTTTAGCGCTGAGAAATACAGGATCGAAGCCAGTGCAACGCACCAGGTGCCCATTGTAGAGGCCAGGGCGGGTGGGTGCATGCGCTGAAAAAACTCCTTCAAGCGCACCAGGCCCAATGCGCCACTCAAGGCGAACAGGCTGCTCAGCAACAATAGCGCTGCAACGCACAACTCGACCCAGAAGGGCAGTTGGTTCAAATTGATCATTCGATCACCTCGCCACGCAGCAGGAATTTGGCCAAGGCAAATGAGCCGACAAAGCCGAACAAGGCAATCAATAGTGCACCTTCGAAGTAGGTGTCGCTGGCATAACGAATACCCAGCACCAGCATCATCAGCATTGCCAGAATGTAGAGGTAGTCGAGCGCCAGAACCCGGTCCTGTGCGGACGGTCCGCGGAACAATCTGAACAGCGTCAGGGCCATGGCCAGAGAGAAGATGAACAGGCTGGCCAGAATGGCGTCGGCAAGCAGGCCGGTCATTCGAAAATCTCCATTAGCGGGCGCTCATAGGCTTGTTTGAAGTGCTCGATGAAGTGCGCTTCATCGTCCAGATCGAACACATGCAGTAGCAGGATACTGCGGTCCAGCGCCAGCTCCGACCAGATGGTTCCTGGAATGACAGTGGTAATCATCGACAATGCCGCCAGACCGTGAGCGTCGCGCAGGTCCAGTGGAATATGGACAAAGCGTGAGCGAGGCGGACGGCGTCTGGCGGTCCATACTCCGCGAGCCACCTCAAGATTGGATACAAGTACATCGATGCCCACCCGTGCGATCAGGCGCAAAATTGTCCAAGGGTGACTGATGCGTGCCGATAGCGGCCGCAGTGGCGCCATCAGCAGTGGCGCAAGTACACCCAGCAAGATTGCAAGCAACAGGTTTCCCGGGCTCAGCGAAAGGTTGAGTACCAGCCACAACAAACAAAGCGACAAGGACAGCAACGGAGCAGGAAACAGACGTCTCATGGTTGCACCTGCGCACTGGCGGTCTGAGTGGTAGGGCCGGGAATCGGTCGGGTTCCAAGCACTGCACTGATATATTGCTCGGGGTCCTGAAGGCTTGCAGCGGTGTCCTGGGTGTATCGCAGCAGAGGTTCTGCACGCACGCTCAGGAAGATACACAGTCCGAGCAGGGCCACAATGGGGATGCATTCGAACCGGCGCAACGCCGGTGATGGGCGTTCTTGCGGCGTCCAGAATCGCTGGATGCCGACCCTGGCCAGCGCAATCAGCGATGCCAGGCCGGAGAGAATAAGAAGCGCTACCAGTGTCCAGCCTTGAATCGAGAGTGGTTCTTCGCTGCTGACACCCAAGCCTTGGGGGTTAAACAGCGCGGTAATCAGACTGATCTTACCGATGAAGCCAGACAGGGGGGGCATTCCGATTATCAGCAACGCGCATGCGATGAAGCTCAAGCCCAGGAAGGCCATGGTCCAGGGAATTACCTGGCCGATAACAGCTTTCTGCTCATCATCAAGGTTGATGCCTTTGGGCGGATGCAGTGATTCGAGTGGTGAGGGAAGGCAGTCGTCATCGTCCAGAGATAGTTCATTGGCGGAACGTGAGCGTTCTATCAGCTCGGCGAGCAGGAACAGTGCGCACAGGGCCAGCGTTGAGCTGACCAGATAAAACAACGCGCCCGCCGTCAGTGTCGCTTGGCCAAAGCCGATGGCCGCCATCAGGGTGCCTGCCGAAGCCAGAATGCTCAGGCTTGCCATTCGCTCCAGGCGTTGGGCTGCAAGAATGGACAGCGCCGCGCAACCCAGTGTTGCCAGGCCGCCATATACCAGCCATTCGCCTCCGAAGAACGCTGATGCTCCGGCTTGGCCGGAAAACAGCAAGGTCCACAGGCGCAGCACGGTGTAGAAGCCGACCTTGGTCATGATTGCAAACAGTGCGGCCACCGGAGCGCTGGCTGCAGAGTAAGCCGGTACCAACCAGAAGTTCAGTGGCCAGATCCCGGCTTTGGCCAGGAATGCGATGGCCAGAATCGCGGCGCCGGCATGCAAAAGGCCGCGATCGGCTTCTGGTACCAGGGGGATTTTCAACGCCAGGTCAGCCATGTTCAGTGTGCCGGTGACGCCGTAGAGCATTGCGGCGCCAATCAGGAACAGGGATGAAGCGAACAGGTTGATGGCGATGTAATGCAAACCTGCTTTGACCCGTGCGCGGCCGGAGCCATGCAGCAGCAAACCATAGGAAGCCGCCAGCAACACTTCGAAGAATACAAAAAGGTTGAATAGATCAGCCGTCAGAAAAGCTCCATAGAGCCCCATCAACTGGATCTGGAACAGGGCGTGAAAGCTCGCGCCAGCACCGTCCCACCGGGCCATGGCGAAGAGCAGCGCGCTGACGCCAACGATTCCGGTCAATACCAGCATCAACGCAGACAGCCGGTCGACCACCAGTGCAATACCGAACGGTGCAGGCCAGTTTCCAGGCAGGTAGACGCCTATCGAACTGGCTTGACCTTGTGCCTGGACCCACACCAGCAAGGTGACCGAAATTGCCAGTCCCAATAGGCTGGAAAAAAGATTCAGGCGAGCTTTTAACGGCCTGCGTTTTTCACCGAGCAGCAGCATTAAAGCCGCCGTGAGCAATGGCAGCAGGATCGGGGCGATTATCAGTTGGTTCATCAAGCTCATTCGTTGGACTCTCGGCCATCCACGTGGTCGGTGCCGGTCAGCCCGCGGGATGCCAGCAACACCACCAGAAACAGTGCTGTCATGGCAAAGCTGATGACGATTGCCGTGAGCACCAGGGCCTGGGGCAAGGGATCGGTGTAGTTGAGCAGGTCCTGGGGGACGCCATCCTTGATGATCGGTTCCTTGCCGATAAACAGGCTACCCATACTGAAAATGAACAGATTGACCCCATAGGACAGCAAGCACAGGCCCATTACCACCTGGAACGTTCGGGGGCGCAGGATCAGCCACACCCCGGAGGCCGCGAGTACGCCAATGGCAATAGCAATGACTTCTTCCATCAGGCGGCTCCGGTCTGGTTGGCTTTGGGTTGGCTGGCGGGGCGGTGTCCACGCACTGACTGGTGAGCCAGGGCTGTGAGGATCAACAGGGTCGAGCCGACGACAACAGTGAAGATGCCGACATCGAAGAACAACGCGCTAGCCACATGAATATCGCCGAGTACCGGCAGATGCAGATGGGCCGTATGAGTGGTCAGGAACGGGTAGCCAAGCAACATCGCGCCGCCGCCGGTCACTGTGGCGCAAAGCAAGCCGGTCCCCATCCAGCGCAAAGGGCGTAGACTCATTTGTGCTTCAACCCACTGGGTGCCGGCGACCATGTACTGGAGGATAAACGCCACCGACATCACCAAGCCTGCGACAAAGCCGCCACCGGGTTGGTTGTGGCCGCGCATGAACAAGTACATCGACACCACCAGGGCGATCGGCAATAGCAGGCGCACCAGCACCGCAGGAACCATCATGAAGCCCAATGCGGTGTCGGCTGCTTGGCGCGGGTTGACCAGGTCAGTTACCACGTCAGGTGCCAGTAGCCGTTGCTGGGCAGGCAGTTGCATGCTTTCGCGCGGTGGGCGGAAGCGGCGCAGCAGGGCAAACACTGCCAGAGCCACAGCGACCAGTACCGTTACTTCGCCCAGGGTATCGAAGCCGCGGAAGTCGACGAGCATGACATTGACTACGTTACTACCGCCGCCTTCGGGCAGGGCTCTGCTCAAATAGAACGTGGAAATGTCATTAGGTGTGGGTCGGGTCAACATTGCGTATGACAGCAGCGCCATGCCACCGCCAACTAGAATTGCCAGGATAAGGTCGCGCAGGCGCCGCAGACGGGCCTGTTCCTGGCTGCCAGGCAGTGGCGAAACACCCTCGATTCGTCGTGGCAGCCAGCGCAGCCCAAGGAGGATCAGTACGGTGGTAACCACCTCGACCGCAAGCTGAGTCAGGGCCAGGTCCGGGGCTGAAAACCAGACAAAGGTTATGCAGGTCATGAGGCCGCAGACACTCACCATGGTCAGTGCTGCCAGGCGATGATACTTGGCTTGCCAGGCAGCGCCCACGGCGCAGGTAATCGCTATTAGCCATAGAGCGACAAAGACGCCTGAACCTGGGATCTTCGGACGATCACCCCAGCTCAACCCACTTTGCAACATCGGCAGCATACCCGCCAAAAACGCTGCCAAAACCAGCATGAACAGCTGTTTCTGCAGGCGTCGAGTAGTCATGATCCGTTCGAAACGGCGCGCCATGCGCATCAGAAGCACCTGGGCATGTTCGAACAAACGCTTGCCGTTGAAACGCTCGATCAGCGGTGGGTTCGGGAAACGCCCCAGCTTGAGCTGATTGCGCAGCAACAGGTAAAGCAGGATGCCGCCGCTCATGGCAATCAGGCTCATGATCAAGGGCGCGTTCCAGCCATGCCAGATAGCCAGGCTGTATTGCGGTAGCGTGCCACCGACCACAGGCAGCGCTGCAGCCGCCAGCAAGGGCCCTACCGACTGGGCTGGGAACATGCCGACGACCAGACAAGTCAGCACCAGCAATTCGACCGGGGCGCGCATCCAGCGTGGAGGTTCATGGGGGGTATGCGGCAGGTCGGTGGCTGGCGGGCCGAAAAATACATCGACCGTAAAACGCAAGGCATAGGCCACGCTGAAGGTACCGGCCAACGTGGCTATTACCGGCAGGGCAGCTTCGATCCAGGCGCTGGAATTGATGAATACGGTTTCGGCGAAGAACATCTCCTTGGACAGGAATCCGTTCATCAACGGCACCCCAGCCATCGAGGCGCTGGCGACCATGGCCAGGGTTGCCGTGAAAGGTATCAACCGGAAAAGACCGCTGAGTCGGCGAATATCACGTGTGCCGCTTTCATGGTCGATGATTCCCGCCGCCATGAACAACGAAGCTTTGAACGTGGCGTGGTTGAGAATATGGAACACCGCTGCGACCGCTGCCAGCGGACTGTTCAGGCCCAGCAACAGGGTAATCAGCCCCAGGTGGCTGATGGTCGAATAGGCCAGCAAACCCTTGAGATCGTTCTGGAACATGGCGGCAAAAGCCCCCAGCAACAAGGTGCAAGCACCGGCCCCGCCCACTATCCAGAACCATTCTTCGCTGCCAGATAGTACCGGCCATAGGCGTGCCAGGAGAAATACCCCGGCCTTGACCATGGTGGCCGAGTGTAGATAGGCCGAGACTGGCGTCGGCGCAGCCATGGCGTGGGGGAGCCAGAAGTGGAAGGGGAACTGTGCACTCTTGCTCAGTGCGCCGAGGAGAATCAGAGGAAGTAAGATGGGGTACAAGGCATGGTTGCGAACCAGCTCGCCGGCAGCGAGGACCTTGTCAAGGTCGTAGCTGCCGACCACATGGCCGAGCAGCAGTACCCCTGCCAACAGGCACAAACCACCAGCGCCAGTCACCATCAAGGCCATGTAGGCGCCACGTCGGGCATCGGCGCGGTGGTGCCAGTAACCGATCAACAGGAATGAGAACAGGCTGGTCAGCTCCCAGAAAAACACGATCTGGATGAGGTTGCCGGAGATTACCAGGCCTAGCATCGCGCCCATGAAGGCCAGGAAAAAGGCAAAGAAACGCGGTACCGGATCTTGAGGCGACATGTAGTAGCGCGCATACAGCGATACCAATGTGCCGATGCCCAGCACTAATAGGGAAAACAGCCAGGCGAAGCCGTCCATGCGCAGGACGAGATTGAGTCCCAGGCTTGGTAGCCAGAGAAACTCTTCGCGAATGATCCCACCATGGGCTACCTGCGGGTACATCAACGCGACCTGGACGGTCCCGACCAGGGCCACGAGCCCCGCAAGCAGCGACTCACTGTTACGTGCGTTGTGCGGCAAGACAGCCGCCAGGCAGCTGCCGATAAACGGCAGAAGCAGTAGCACTATCAAGGACATAGATTTCTAATCTGCAGAAGTTTGTAAGGGATCATACGTGGCGTACCGTCGATCACCAACACAGAAGCTGTCGCAGAAGCCTACAAGTACGGCGTATCAAACACTTTTTTTATAACAGTTCTTTTCAAGCGTAGACGGTTTCCCTGTCAGAGCCCGCTTTCCCGCTCGTGTCCTGACATTTGCAGTGTTTCCGGTTCTGGCTCTCGACGTTTGAGCTTGAGTTCACTGATCACTACAGCAATCACGATCAACAAACCGCCGATCAATGCGATGCCCGGCAAACGCTCACCTGCAACGCGTCCGGCGATTCCGGCCCAAACGGGTTCGCCTGCGTAAATCAACGTCGCGCGTGTCGGCGAGACAGATTTTTGCGCCCAGTTCATTGCCATTTGAATGACCGCACTCATCGCTCCCAGTCCCAATGCGCTGAGTAGCAATAGCCAGGAAAAGTCCGGCAGCGGTTCTTGAGTGGGGACCACCATCAGAAAGGACAGTGCCGAAGCAGTTGCCAGTTGCACCACGGTTACCCGACGAACATCGACCTTTGGAGCGTAACGACTGATGAGAATGATTTCGGCGGCAATGGCTACAGCGCTGACCAGGGTCGCGATTTCGCCTGCACTGAACTGCAATGAACCTCCGTCAGGGCCGGCGAGCAGCATAAGTCCGACAAAGGCTAGTGCGATTCCAAGGCTCGGCATCAGGCCTGGGCGACGGCCCAGGACCAACCATTGCAGCAAAGGCACAAACGGTACGTACAACGCGGTGATGAATGCTGACTGGCTGCTGCTGATGGTTTGCAGACCGTAGGTTTGCAAGCCGTAGCCGAGCATGATCGACACCCCAATCAGCACGCCAGCTTTCAGTTCTGTGGCCGTCAGTCCAGCTAAGGCTCGAGCTGAAATCAGTCCCACGAAGAGTGTCGCGGCAGCGAAGCGCAGACCGACAAAGAACATCGGACCGCTGACGGTCATGACGTTGTGCACCAGCAGAAAAGTCCCACCCCAAAGCATGGTGATGAAAACCAATACCAGTTCGGCTCTGCTCAGTCGGAAGGAAACGGAAGGGCGTTCTGTGCTGTTGATTGAGTTCATGGTCTTGCACACGAAGAAAGGGCGACGCACAATTGCGGCGAAGTGGGCAGTATACTGCGCAAATACAATGGGTGAGCAATATAGTGCACAAAAATTCCCCTCAACGCGCCTCGGTGCTGCAGCACGTCAGCCAGAACATTCGTCGCCTGCGTCATGCTGCCGAGCTCAGTCAAACTGCGTTGGCAGAAAAATCCGCTGTCAGTCGGCGCATGTTGGTGGCCATAGAGGCCGGAGAGAATAATGTCAGCCTGACTACCTTGGACCGTCTGGCAGAGGCACTTGGGGTAGCGTTCACCGATCTCATCCAGGCGCCTGACAACCGTGATCCCGGTCGCATCAATGAACTGGCCTGGACCGGTGCTCACCCCGGCAGCAGAGCGGTTTTGCTGGCAAGTTCTGTCGCGACCCGTGAAGTGGAGTTGTGGGAGTGGCGGTTGGAACCGGGTGAGGTGTATCACTGCGAAGCCGATGCCGATGGCTGGAGTGAGCAGTTGTATGTAGCTGAAGGCTGTCTGACCTTGCACATCGGGGATCAATACCACTTACTGCAGTCCGGGGATTTTTTCAGTTATGCCAGCAATTGTGTCCACGCCTATCGCAATGATGGCGAAGTGGCCACGCGGTTCGTGCGCAACGTAGTGATCTAGCAACTCAAGCGCGGGGCGAGCGAGACTGCGCCCGTGGAGCTTGCCCCGCGCAAGGTTCAGCGGCTGATGGTGGTCAGGTATTGCTCGGTGGAAATCACCTGGGCATAGGCGAATGCCAGTGATGCCATGTAGGCCGCATGGACCTGGGCCGCCGGCACGGACACACCATTGAATTCTAGATCGCGCGTAGCGCAGGCGTCATGGATGACCGTGGTGGCATAGCCCAGGTCGGAGGCTGCGCGGGTGAAACCATCGATACACATATGGCTCATGCTGCCAATCACCGTTACGGCCTCGATCTGATGACTGTCCAATACCGCCTGGAGCTCAGTGTTCAGGAATGAGTTCACTTTGTGTTTGAGTACGACGGGTTCATTTCCCACCGGCGCCACTTTGGGATGGATCTGGGCGCCCTGCGAACCAGGGGTGAAAAAGGGGGCGTCAGCGGACTCGAACTCATGGCGTGCATGCACCACCAGGTCACTCGCAGCCCTGGTTGCGGCAAGAATTCGAGCTGCGTTGTCGGCAGCGCGGTCGGCGCCTTCTAACGTCCATTTTCCGCCTGGGAAGTAGTCGTTTTGAATGTCGATGACGATCAGAGCGTGCTTGCTCATTTCAATAGCCTCTTTGGTAGTGGTTGTGATGTGGTAGTTATAGGCTTGAGCGGCGTACTTGCAGATTGGCGCGAACGACAAAAAGGCGGGAGAAACTGACAATGACCAAAGCGTGTGAGGTTTTGGAAATAGGTTTGCTGGTCTATCCCGGTGCCCAGGCTGCAGCTGTGCATGGTTTGACTGATTTGCTCACCATCGCCAATCGCCTGCGTCATGACCTGGGCGCGTTTGAACGGCCGATGCTGCGTATCAGTCATTGGAGCGAAGAGCAGAATCAGCAATTGGCGGTGGTGTTCGACAGCCATCCGGGTGGCCCCCACCAGCCTCGGGTCATGGTCATTCCGCCAAGCTTGACGCAAGAGCCATCGGTCGAGCTTCTTGAACGTTATCGCCAGCGTCTGCTTCAGTGGCACCGCGAAGGAGCCCTGCTGGTATCGGTGTGTGTCGGCGTGTTTTTTATTGCCGCAAGTGGGCTGCTGGATGGACGCCCTGCTACAACGCACTGGAATTTCGCCCAGTCCCTGGCTGATCGCTTTCCCTCGATCAAGGTCGAGGCCAATCTGCCGCTGCTGGATGATGGCGATATCATCACTTCGGCGGGGTTGATGGCTTGGACGGAGTTGGGGCTGAAGCTGATCGAGCGATATCAGGGGGAAACGCTGGCCGCCGAGACGGCGCGCTTTCTTGCAGTAGATCGCACAAGCGCCCGCGCTCAACCAGGCAGCGTATTCAGTCCGCGCCTGGATCATGGTGACGAAGCGGTACTCAAGGTCCAGCATTGGTTGCAAAGCAGTGGGGCGCGGGAAGTGAGTCTGAAGACGATGGCTGATTGTGCAGGGTTGGAATCACGCACTTTTCTACGCCGCTTTCGCAATGCTACAGGGCATAAGCCTACCGAGTACTGCCAGCAGGTGCGTGTGGGGCGTGCTTGTCGAATGCTCGAGTTCACCAATCGCAGTATCGATCAAATTGCCTGGGGTGTCGGATATCAGGACCCTGGCGCATTTCGTAAAGTGTTCCAGAAAGTTACTGGGCTGGGCCCCAGTGATTATCGACGCCGTGTTACGGAAAATCTCGGTTGATCGGGTATCTGTCGAGTTGAGTGAGGAAACGGCCGGCGCGAGTTGACCGATTGCCATTACCGCCAGGCAGTATAAGGCTCAGTCAGGCTTGAAACCTCTTGACCTTGAGTTAACTGGAGGTTTTACCCTGCCTGCCGTTGCATTGCATGTTAATGGCAGGGAGATAAGGTCCATGGCGGTTCCAGAGCGCAGTTTTTGCTTTACCCAAATGATTGAATTTGAAGTAGTGCCCATGCGCCAGTATGCCTTGGCCCAGGCATTGGCTGAGCGCAGTGAGGCGCTTGCTTTGCGTCACGCCGGCCTGATTGGCGCGAGTATTCAGGCCAGCGACGACGGCAGTCGGGTGTTGCAGTACCTGCAATGGCAGTCGCGCACCGCTTGGGAGGCTGCCGCGAGCAGTTTTGAACAGGAGCCCTTTCTGCAGTTGATTCAGCAGCACCAAGCCAAAGGGGTGAGTTTTGCTGCATTTCAAACGGTCAGCAGTCTGGCTCGAAGTGTGGCAGATGGTCTCTATTGCCATGTGCCCCTGGCTCAGGAATACCAGGGGGAGTGGTGAGGGTAGCGGTCGAGGCGGGCGCCGATGACCATCTCGGCTATCCAGGTACTGAGTATCGAGCTGTAGGCCTTCTGACTTCGGTCACTTGATAGCGCATGATCTGCGCCATCGACGATACGATGGGTCAATGAGTGGGCGCTGACGAACGCAGAGCGGTAGCTCATCAACGTGCTGTGGGGCACATAATCGTCCTGTTCCGACTCGACCAATAACACATCACCACCAAACTCGGCGCAAGCCCCCAGCGCTCGATTATCGGCCGGCCCCAATGGGCGATGGCGATAGGTGTTCAAGCGCTGGCGGTCCAGGCCCTGCTTGGGCATCGTCCATTCATCGTCCCAGTACAGTGCCGGTACTCGCAGTGCAAGCCATTTAATGGGTCGCAGTGCTGTGAGCAGCGTTGCCAGGTACCCGCCGTAACTGGTGCCGATGACTGCAATGGCACTGGTATCGACCGCAGGGTGACTGACCAATCTGTCGTAGGCTGCAACCAGGTCTGCCAGGTTTTGCTCGCGGGTAACGCTCAGACGCTGGCTTGCGGTTTTTTCATGACCGCGCAGGTCGAACGTCATGCACACACAGCCAAGACCTGTAATCTGCTTGGCGCGTGCCAGGTCACGTTGCTGGCTTCCTCCCCAGCCGTGGACAAATAGAATCCCGGGTACTTTGTCGCTGGGGCTTACGATAGTGGCGGCAATCGACTCATCATCGACATGGATCTCAATTGATTCGCTATGGATGGTCATAGTCGCGCAACCTTGCATATTTGCAGATTCTTCCGAGTTCACTGTCGTCCCCCTGATAGAAAATTGTCGCATCGGCGGGCACTAGGGGCTCGTCGAAGACTTCATGGGTAGAGGCGCGTACGCGCGTCAGTGACGCGTCCGAGGCGAATGCCTGGATTGCGAGAATTTCTGCACTGCTGGCGCCGCCTATGCGCCAGGATTGTTCGAGTACGCCGCTTTTGGGTTGGCCCTGGCTATTCAGGCCGCGAGCGACGTCATAGTTTCGGCGCGAAGCTATGAATCCTGGGAAATTACGCACTGCGGCCTGCTCGTAGGTCCGGGCTTGGGTAATGGCGAGTCGTATCGGCTGCTCAAGTTCCAGTTGCAGCAAGGTGTCGTAACTACCTCGCACCACGACCAGGTCAGACCCACCGTAGACTTCTTCTCCTGCATGGTCATGGGTCAGTTGTTGCGTGCCGTAGTAACTGCACTGAATGCCTGCCACCAGTGCCTGGCCAACGCTGAAGGTCTGGACCTGGGTCAGGTTTTCTTCCAGGACCAAGCCCCAAATGGCCAAGTCCTTCTCGCACCGGCTTTTAAGCGCTTGTTCGACTTCGTGCAGGGTGCTTGCAACTATTTGCCCTCGTCCTGCCTTCGCGCGTACCGGTTTTATCCGCAAGGGACCAGTACGCAATAACAGTTCCGCAGCGCACATGGCGTCTGCCAGGCTGAAAACCGTGTAGCCGCGAAGCAGTGCATCGCTGGCTTGACGGGCAAAATCGTCGGTCCAGCCCAATGGGTAGCGGGCGTTGGCAGGGAGCGGGTGGGATATGGCCTTGGTGGCCATGTACGGCCGACTGACCAACCCGCCAAACAAATCCCGATCTGAGGTAATGCCGAGATGTTGATAACGGTCGGTATCAATCAGTGTTTCGGTGGGCAGGAAGTAGTAGTTGTCATCGGCACTAAGTGATTGCGCAGGCTTGATAACCTGAGTGTTGAGCAACTGAGCGAGGCGCTCGGCAATCGCTAGGTGAACACTGTGCTCGTGTTCAGGGGTCTGCTCGCGAGTATCGAGCAGCACCACACCTTGCTTGCGGTCTGTCGATCGGCGCATGGGCGTTTTCCTCGGCAACAAGTCTTCCAAGTGGGATCAACTGCCACACCGGACTGTATTTGTTGTGAAGGCCCAGAGGTCTGGAAGTTCAGCCCAATTGAAGTTTTTGCCCCGGCTTTGTCTCATTTAGCGCTTGGCAGCAATCTTTGTAGGCAGGTTGCATGAGTCTTGTTACAGGGTTGAACCATAGCGCGGTTGCCGGACGCAGATGCCTGCTCCATTATTTGCGTCTATACCAATGGATGTCGCAGTAGCAGGAGTCAGCATGAATAGTCAGCCCTCAACGCCGGGAGTGATCGTCGCTCGCCTGGCAGCTGTGCGTCAGGTGATGAAGCAGGAGGGGATCGATGCCCTGTTGGTGCCTTCGGCTGACCCGCATCTTTCGGAATACCTGCCAGGCTACTGGCAGGGGCGGGAGTGGTTGTCTGGATTTCAGGGGTCAGTGGGTACGCTGATCGTGACGTCGGAATTCGCCGGCCTGTGGGCCGATAGCCGCTACTGGGAACAAGCTGAAAAGGAATTGGCCGGTAGCAGTATCGAGCTGGTCAAGTTGCAGCCAGGCAAACCAGGGCCTATCGATTGGCTGGCAGATCAGACGTGCGAAGGGCAGGTTGTTGCAGTCGATGGTGCCGTCATGGCATTGGCGTCGGCGCGTCAATTGGAAGAGCGCTTGAAGGCGCGTAATGCGCGTTTGCATACCAGTACAGACCTGCTTGCTCGGGTCTGGTTAGATCGTCCGTCATTGCCAGGTAATGCGGTCTTTGAGCATCTGCCCCCAGAAGCAACAGTCAGTCGCAGTGAAAAGCTCACGCAATTGCGTAAGGTGTTGCGCGAGCGTGGGGCCGACTGGCACTTCATTGCAACCCTCGACGATATTGCCTGGTTGTTCAATCTGCGTGGTAGCGATGTTTCCTATAACCCGGTTTTTGTCGCCTTTGCGCTGATCAGTCAGGAACAGGCAATTCTTTTTGTTGCGCCTAGTAAGGTCGATGCGGGTATTCGTCAGACGCTCGCCGTGGACGGTGTTGAGTTACGCGATTATGCGCAAATTCACGCGGCATTGGCTGCAATTGCAGCAGACGGGCGTTTGTTGATTGATCCGGCCCGCGTCACGCGTGGCTTGATTGATAGTGTTTCGGCTCAGGTGCGATTGGTTGAGGGGCTAAACCCCACCACCCTGGCAAAATCGCAGAAAACCTGCGCAGATCTTCTGCATATCCGTAATGCCATGGAGCAGGACGGTGCAGCCTTGTGCAATTTCTTTAGCTGGTTGGATGGCGCCTGGGGGCGCCAGGCCGTCACTGAGCTGACAGTTGATGAGCAGCTCAGCGCGGCAAGAGCCCAGCGCCCGGGCTTTGTTTCGCTGAGCTTTTCCACCATTGCTGCATTCAATGCAAATGGAGCCATGCCGCACTATCGCGCCACCGAAGCGTCCCATGCGCGCATTGAGGGTGATGGGCTGTTGTTGATCGACTCTGGTGGTCAGTATCTGGGCGGCACTACCGATATCACCCGCATGGTTGCGGTGGGTACTCCGAGCCTTGAGCAGAAGCAGGATTGCACGCGGGTGCTTAAAGGAGTGATCGCTTTGTCTCGAGCGCGGTTCCCGCGAGGCATTCTTTCGCCGCTGCTCGATGCGATTGCCCGTGCGCCGATCTGGGCGGATCAGGTCGATTATGGTCACGGAACCGGGCATGGCGTCGGTTATTTCTTGAATGTGCATGAAGGGCCTCAGGTAATTGCCTATCAGGCAGCGGCGGCGCCTCACACTGCGATGCAGGCCGGCATGATCACGTCTATAGAGCCAGGCACTTACCGACCTGGGCGTTGGGGTGTTCGCATCGAGAACCTGGTATTCAATCGAGAAGCGGGGCGCAATGAGTTTGGAGACTTTCTCGAGTTCGAAACCTTGACGTTGTGTCCTATCGATACGCGCTGCTTGCTGCCGGAAATGTTGAGCCAGTGCGAGCTCGATTGGCTCAATGGGTATCACCAGCAAGTATACGAGCGCCTAAAGCCGCTGCTTGAAGGGGATGCCCTGGCATGGTTGCGGGAGCGTACCCAGGCACTCTGATCTGTAATGCATAGCAAAAAGGGCAGCCGTTTGGCTGCCCTCTTTGTTGAATGTCCTTACTTGCAGATGACGATCATGCTGCGACTGGTATATCCGGCAGGATTGAGTCCGAAAAGGTAATCGCCAGGCTCTGCGTCGTCATCACCAGAGCGAGCGATCACTTTATAGCCTTTTGTACCGCAGGCTGTGGTCGCTTTGGTATAGCACTGGTCCCAGGAGGACGAGAGGCCGGAACAGTTGATATGCAACCCTCTCTTGCCGTGCTTGACTTCAGTTTTTGCAGTCGCCGCGCATCCGGCGATGGCCACCATGGCCAGGATGAGCAAAATTCGTTTCATTCCCGTCCTTAATACGTGCCGGCTCTACCGTCCGGATCTGTGTATGCAGCCTCTTCCTGATGCTCCTGTGCGTCCATGTCTTGTCAATTAGATAGCTTGCAGATTGACGTTCCATGACAGCTTAAAGATCGTGGCTGTTCGGCACAATGACCAGTTCCGATTTAAATGCAAATATTTCTCAAATCAGTCGGCAGGGATGAGGGGCGGACTTTCCTTTCGAATCGACAATGTCGCCCCGACGGAGGCGGTAATGATCGCTCCAATTGCCAGCCATTGACCAAGGCTCAACACCTCGCCTAGGAAGAGCAGGCCAGAGAGTGCGCCGAAAGCAGGTTCAATGCTCATCAGTGTGCCAAAGGTCCTTGCTGGCAGCCGTGTCAGTGCGACCATTTCCAGGCTGTAGGGTAGGGCGGTCGAGAGTATGGCAACGCCTAGGGCGATGGGCAGCAGGGCAGGAGTGAGCAGTGCACTTCCGGCATGGATGATACCCACAGGTGCGACAAACAAGGCGGCGATCATTACACCTAAGGCGGCGGTCTGAATGCCGTTCGCCGCTCCCGCCTTTTGGCCATAAAGGATGTATAAGGCCCAGCACACGCCAGCGCCCAGAGCATAGCCCGCGCCAACCAGATCGAGTTTGCCACCGGTTTGACCAATGGGAATCAGCAATAGTAGCCCTACCACCGCCAGGCCTATCCAGAGAAAGTCCACAGCGCGTCGGGATGCATACAGGGCTACTGCAAGGGGGCCGGTGAACTCCAGGGCTACAGCAATCCCCAAGGGAACAGTGCGCAGTGACATATAGAAGAGGAGATTCATGCCGCCTAGTGCCATGCCGTAGATAACCACGGTGCGCAAGGTGCTTGCGTTGAGTCGCGCTCGCCAGGGGCGCAGCAGTAGCAACATGATGATGCTGGCGAAAATCAGGCGCAGGGTGGTCGTGCCTTGTGCGCCCACAATGGGGAACATGCTCTTGGCCAGCGACGCACCGGATTGAATCGAAGCCATGGCAATGAGCAGTAGGCCGATGGGGAACAGTGTCGTGGCCAGGCTGCGGGGTTTAGCGTTCATTGGGGTGGGGTGTTCCTTATTAGAGAGGATAGAGCGCGCAGAGGAAGACAGCGTTCTATGATGCGCAATGCCAAAGATTTGAGCAATATAGTGCGCAATGTTCTTTTGCATAGTCTTTTTAGGATTAATGCTTGACCTCCGATCTAATCTCTCTATAATTCGCCCCACTTCTGGCGTAGTCGGAACGGAAAACTCCTTGAGATTCAATGAGTTAGATGTTTCAGGTAGGGCTGGAAGGGCTTCGGTCGAAAGATCGGCAGCGGTGAAAAAGGTGGTTGACAGCGAATTGAAACGCTGTAGAATTCGCCTCCCGCTGACGAGAGATCGCAGCGCGTTAAGCGGTTGAAGTTGAAAGAGAAATTCTGAAAAACTTCAAAATAAACGCTTGACACACTCTGAGGAAAGCGTAGAATGCGCGCCTCGGTTGAAGCGAAAGACTTCAGCCAACGCTCTTTAACAATCGAATCAAGCAATTCGTGTGGGTGCTTGTGACTCAGGCTGATAGTCAAAAAGATTATCAGCATCACAAGTGACTGCACGAGAAGTCGAAAGACTTCGAATTAGTCATTTGAGATTGCTGAGCCAAGTTTAGGGTTTTCTCAAAACCCAAGCAGTATTGAACTGAAGAGTTTGATCATGGCTCAGATTGAACGCTGGCGGCAGGCCTAACACATGCAAGTCGAGCGGATGACGGGAGCTTGCTCCTTGATTCAGCGGCGGACGGGTGAGTAATACCTAGGAATCTGCCTGGTAGTGGGGGACAACGTTTCGAAAGGAACGCTAATACCGCATACGTCCTACGGGAGAAAGCAGGGGACCTTCGGGCCTTGCGCTATCAGATGAGCCTAGGTCGGATTAGCTAGTTGGTGAGGTAATGGCTCACCAAGGCGACGATCCGTAACTGGTCTGAGAGGATGATCAGTCACACTGGAACTGAGACACGGTCCAGACTCCTACGGGAGGCAGCAGTGGGGAATATTGGACAATGGGCGAAAGCCTGATCCAGCCATGCCGCGTGTGTGAAGAAGGTCTTCGGATTGTAAAGCACTTTAAGTTGGGAGGAAGGGCATTAACCTAATACGTTAGTGTTTTGACGTTACCGACAGAATAAGCACCGGCTAACTCTGTGCCAGCAGCCGCGGTAATACAGAGGGTGCAAGCGTTAATCGGAATTACTGGGCGTAAAGCGCGCGTAGGTGGTTCGTTAAGTTGGATGTGAAATCCCCGGGCTCAACCTGGGAACTGCATCCAAAACTGGCGAGCTAGAGTAGGGCAGAGGGTGGTGGAATTTCCTGTGTAGCGGTGAAATGCGTAGATATAGGAAGGAACACCAGTGGCGAAGGCGACCACCTGGGCTCATACTGACACTGAGGTGCGAAAGCGTGGGGAGCAAACAGGATTAGATACCCTGGTAGTCCACGCCGTAAACGATGTCAACTAGCCGTTGGAATCCTTGAGATTTTAGTGGCGCAGCTAACGCATTAAGTTGACCGCCTGGGGAGTACGGCCGCAAGGTTAAAACTCAAATGAATTGACGGGGGCCCGCACAAGCGGTGGAGCATGTGGTTTAATTCGAAGCAACGCGAAGAACCTTACCAGGCCTTGACATCCAATGAACTTTCCAGAGATGGATTGGTGCCTTCGGGAACATTGAGACAGGTGCTGCATGGCTGTCGTCAGCTCGTGTCGTGAGATGTTGGGTTAAGTCCCGTAACGAGCGCAACCCTTGTCCTTAGTTACCAGCACGTAATGGTGGGCACTCTAAGGAGACTGCCGGTGACAAACCGGAGGAAGGTGGGGATGACGTCAAGTCATCATGGCCCTTACGGCCTGGGCTACACACGTGCTACAATGGTCGGTACAGAGGGTTGCCAAGCCGCGAGGTGGAGCTAATCTCACAAAACCGATCGTAGTCCGGATCGCAGTCTGCAACTCGACTGCGTGAAGTCGGAATCGCTAGTAATCGCGAATCAGAATGTCGCGGTGAATACGTTCCCGGGCCTTGTACACACCGCCCGTCACACCATGGGAGTGGGTTGCACCAGAAGTAGCTAGTCTAACCTTCGGGGGGACGGTTACCACGGTGTGATTCATGACTGGGGTGAAGTCGTAACAAGGTAGCCGTAGGGGAACCTGCGGCTGGATCACCTCCTTAATCGACGACATCAGCTGTTTCATAAGCTCCCACACGAATTGCTTGATTCATTGAAGAAGACGATAGAAGCAGCTTTAAGCTCCAAGCTGGTAGCTCAAAGCTAACAGTTACGCGCTCGAAATTGGGTCTGTAGCTCAGTTGGTTAGAGCGCACCCCTGATAAGGGTGAGGTCGGCAGTTCGAATCTGCCCAGACCCACCAATTTTGTTATGGGGCCATAGCTCAGCTGGGAGAGCGCCTGCCTTGCACGCAGGAGGTCAGCGGTTCGATCCCGCTTGGCTCCACCATTAATTCTGCTTCGTAAAGCTTAGAAATGAATATTCGTGTCGAATATTGATTTCTGAACTTTTTCAGAATCGTTCTTTAAAAATTTGGGTATGTGATAGAAAGATAGACTGGATGGCACTTTCACTGGTGTTGTTCAGGCTAAGGTAAAATTTGTGAGTGACTCTTAAGAGTTTTGCGAATTTTCGGCGAATGTCGTCTTCACAGTATAACCAGATTGCTTGGGGTTATATGGTCAAGTGAAGAAGCGCATACGGTGGATGCCTTGGCAGTCAGAGGCGATGAAAGACGTGGTAGCCTGCGATAAGCTTCGGGGAGTCGGCAAACAGACTTTGATCCGGAGATCTCTGAATGGGGGAACCCACCCAGCATAAGCTGGGTATCTTGTACTGAATACATAGGTGCAAGAGGCGAACCAGGGGAACTGAAACATCTAAGTACCCTGAGGAAAAGAAATCAACCGAGATTCCCTTAGTAGTGGCGAGCGAACGGGGACTAGCCCTTAAGTGGCTTTGAGATTAGCGGAACGCTCTGGAAAGTGCGGCCATAGTGGGTGATAGCCCTGTACGCGAAAATCTCTTAGTCATGAAATCGAGTAGGACGGAGCACGAGAAACTTTGTCTGAATATGGGGGGACCATCCTCCAAGGCTAAATACTACTGACTGACCGATAGTGAACCAGTACCGTGAGGGAAAGGCGAAAAGAACCCCGGAGAGGGGAGTGAAATAGATCCTGAAACCGTATGCGTACAAGCAGTGGGAGCCTACTTGTTAGGTGACTGCGTACCTTTTGTATAATGGGTCAGCGACTTATATTCAGTGGCGAGCTTAACCGAATAGGGGAGGCGTAGCGAAAGCGAGTGTTAATAGCGCGTTTAGTCGCTGGGTATAGACCCGAAACCGGGCGATCTATCCATGGGCAGGTTGAAGGTTAGGTAACACTGACTGGAGGACCGAACCGACTACCGTTGAAAAGTTAGCGGATGACCTGTGGATCGGAGTGAAAGGCTAATCAAGCTCGGAGATAGCTGGTTCTCCTCGAAAGCTATTTAGGTAGCGCCTCATGTATCACTGTAGGGGGTAGAGCACTGTTTCGGCTAGGGGGTCATCCCGACTTACCAAACCGATGCAAACTCCGAATACCTACAAGTGCCGAGCATGGGAGACACACGGCGGGTGCTAACGTCCGTCGTGAAAAGGGAAACAACCCAGACCGTCAGCTAAGGTCCCAAAGTTATGGTTAAGTGGGAAACGATGTGGGAAGGCTTAGACAGCTAGGAGGTTGGCTTAGAAGCAGCCACCCTTTAAAGAAAGCGTAATAGCTCACTAGTCGAGTCGGCCTGCGCGGAAGATGTAACGGGGCTCAAACCATACACCGAAGCTACGGGTGTCACTTAGGTGACGCGGTAGAGGAGCGTTCTGTAAGCCTGTGAAGGTGAGTTGAGAAGCTTGCTGGAGGTATCAGAAGTGCGAATGCTGACATGAGTAACGACAATGGGAGTGAAAAACTCCCACGCCGAAAGACCAAGGTTTCCTGCGCAACGTTAATCGACGCAGGGTTAGTCGGTCCCTAAGGCGAGGCTGAAAAGCGTAGTCGATGGAAAACAGGTTAATATTCCTGTACTTCTAGTTATTGCGATGGAGGGACGGAGAAGGCTAGGCCAGCTTGGCGTTGGTTGTCCAAGTTTAAGGTGGTAGGCTGAGATCTTAGGTAAATCCGGGATCTTAAGGCCGAGAGCTGATGACGAGTTGCCTTTAGGCGACGAAGTGGTTGATGCCATGCTTCCAAGAAAAGCTTCTAAGCTTCAGATAACTAGGAACCGTACCCCAAACCGACACAGGTGGTTGGGTAGAGAATACCAAGGCGCTTGAGAGAACTCGGGTGAAGGAACTAGGCAAAATGGCACCGTAACTTCGGGAGAAGGTGCGCCGGTGAGGGTGAAGGACTTGCTCCGTAAGCTCATGCCGGTCGAAGATACCAGGCCGCTGCGACTGTTTATTAAAAACACAGCACTCTGCAAACACGAAAGTGGACGTATAGGGTGTGACGCCTGCCCGGTGCCGGAAGGTTAATTGATGGGGTTAGCTAACGCGAAGCTCTTGATCGAAGCCCCGGTAAACGGCGGCCGTAACTATAACGGTCCTAAGGTAGCGAAATTCCTTGTCGGGTAAGTTCCGACCTGCACGAATGGCGTAACGATGGCGGCGCTGTCTCCACCCGAGACTCAGTGAAATTGAAATCGCTGTGAAGATGCAGTGTATCCGCGGCTAGACGGAAAGACCCCGTGAACCTTTACTATAGCTTTGCACTGGACTTTGAATTTGCTTGTGTAGGATAGGTGGGAGGCTTTGAAGCGTGGACGCCAGTTCGCGTGGAGCCAATCTTGAAATACCACCCTGGCAACTTTGAGGTTCTAACTCAGGTCCGTCATCCGGATCGAGGACAGTGTATGGTGGGTAGTTTGACTGGGGCGGTCTCCTCCTAAAGAGTAACGGAGGAGTACGAAGGTGCGCTCAGACCGGTCGGAAATCGGTCGTAGAGTATAAAGGCAAAAGCGCGCTTGACTGCGAGACAGACACGTCGAGCAGGTACGAAAGTAGGTCTTAGTGATCCGGTGGTTCTGTATGGAAGGGCCATCGCTCAACGGATAAAAGGTACTCCGGGGATAACAGGCTGATACCGCCCAAGAGTTCATATCGACGGCGGTGTTTGGCACCTCGATGTCGGCTCATCACATCCTGGGGCTGAAGCCGGTCCCAAGGGTATGGCTGTTCGCCATTTAAAGTGGTACGCGAGCTGGGTTTAGAACGTCGTGAGACAGTTCGGTCCCTATCTGCCGTGGACGTTTGAGATTTGAGAGGGGCTGCTCCTAGTACGAGAGGACCGGAGTGGACGAACCTCTGGTGTTCCGGTTGTCACGCCAGTGGCATTGCCGGGTAGCTATGTTCGGGAGAGATAACCGCTGAAAGCATCTAAGCGGGAAACTTGCCTCAAGATGAGATCTCACTGGAGCCTTGAGCTCCCTGAAGGGCCGTCGAAGACTACGACGTTGATAGGTTGGGTGTGTAAGCGCTGTGAGGCGTTGAGCTAACCAATACTAATTGCCCGTGAGGCTTGACCATATAACACCCAAGCAATTTGCGTCGAACGACCAGATTGCGGTGTTGTGAAGACGAAACGAACCGAAAGTTTGCAGCTCACAAGCATCACATACCCGATTCGCTGGAGTGTCTGACAAGACCTTCTGGCAACAGAATTTCTTGACGACCATAGAGCATTGGAACCACCTGATCCCATCCCGAACTCAGTAGTGAAACGATGCATCGCCGATGGTAGTGTGGGGTTTCCCCATGTGAGAGTAGGTCATCGTCAAGATTAAATTCCGAAACCCCTATCTGCACATGCAGGTAGGGGTTTTGTCTTTTCCGGCATCGCACACCTCGCCGCTGTGGTAGCGAGCGTGCCCGGCGATACCATCCCTTCCAGCAAATCAATGGCAAAAAAAATCCACCCCGGAGGGTGGATTGATCACAGTGGACACTGACTCAGTCGCCGTAGTACTCGCAACCACTGGTGCAAGTCTCATGGATACGTACCTTGGACAACTCCGGCAGCAAGGGTTTGACCTGATCCCATATCCACTTGGCGATGACTTCACTGGTAGGGTTTTCCAGGCCAGGGATATCGTTCAGGTAGTTGTGGTCCAGTTGCTCGTACAGCGGCTTGAAGATTGCCTTGATCTCGGAAAAGTCACGAATCCAGCCCGTGTGTGGGTCCAGTGGGCCGGTCAGGTGCAGGGCAACCTTGAACGAGTGGCCGTGCAATCGCCCACACTTGTGTCCTTCAGGGACGTGCGGAAGGCGGTGTGCCGACTCGAAGGTGAACTCTTTGAAAATTTCCACGGTGTGGCCTGTATAGCTGATGGGATAAGGGCTGGAGCAGGCCACGCTTGTTTGGTGTACTGCTCAATGTACTGATTGGTCGTCGCTGGGGGTCAAAGAGGACATCCAAACCGAGATATCCGACTGACGCCAGCCGACCGAGTTGGGTCCTATTCTAACCTGTTTTGGGAACGTCCCTTCCTTGATTCTGCGGTACACGGTGTTTCGACTGATGCCGATGATGTGGACCACCTCCTCAATGCGTAGGAGGCGGTCAATGTTGTTCGCTGGTGTCATGTCTGTCTCCATGTCGCCATTCTTGGCAAATACTGGTTCCTGGCTCAGGCCAGGAAGCGATGGCCCACACTGGCAACCTTTGCGGCTTCTTCAGTGCGGAACATAAGTTGAGTCTTGTTGGTTCGAGCGCCAGAGCGGTATTCCACATCAACCCACCAGGCGCCGAACTTTCGATAGGGCTCGCTCAGGATCTTGCTGACGTAGCAGTCGATCAGGTTCATGGGTTGTCTCCACGCCGCGCATGGCGGCAGAGGTGGGGAGGGGTTAATCGGGGTACTGCTTGCGGATGCGGCGGGCGATGGCGCGGAGCTCGAAGTCCATCTCGAACATCTCGTTGTTGTCCTTGCGCGAGACGACTGGCGACCTTGTGTCGTTGCGGCCACCCAGGATCCAGGCGGCCAGCAGGATCAGTGCAGATTCGAGCTGTCGCCGGAGAAAGCCGTTGCGCGGGGTCATGGCCTCGGCCCCTTCCAGATCATCCAGGCCATGTAGAGCGGGGCGGCGATGGGTAGGAGGATCATGCTGCCTCCTCCCGTTCGTGCTTGATCATGTCGATGAATGACTGGGGAAGGTCGACGGCCTCGGCCCCCGGCGACCAAGACAACGGCGGACTTTTGCGGATCATCTCGTTGACCAGGTCGAACGCTGCCAACAGCTGGTCATCGTTTATCTCGCCATCCTCGGGCAAGTCGTCCATGAAGTGGTCACTGGGGTCAATCTCGCTCGGGTAGTTTGGCGTGCAGAAGACCAGTTTCAGGTCAGCGAGATCGATCTCGTGATTGAGGATGTGGTCGCGCAGATCCTCTTCATCAAAGAAGTAGCTGTCGCCGTCGAAGTCGGTGATCGGCTCACCACCCCAGATCCGGCGCGGCATTGCTGCGAATTTGGCGGCACGGCTTTCGTCGTGGCAGACATCGCACCAGCCGTTGGTTCGGTGTATTGGGTGGTCTGGGTTGTTCTTGCAAATGCGGTGGGTCGAGCCGCAATAGCGGGCCATGTGCTCATCATTCCCCCAAAAGCGGCCATCGGCGGCAACCCAGCCCGTGACGGTTTGAATGCTGGCAGCCTCGGGAGATTCGTACATCACGACTTTTTCTTCGCGCATAGCGGTTCCTTGCCGCCATATAGCGGCTGCTCAATAGAGGGGAGAGAGGTTAAAGCGAAAAGAGTACGGATGTACTCCTTCAGGGTTTTTGCGCTACGGCCCGCGCTGCAATTTCACGGATCGCCTCGACCGACTGGACGCGCATGCCTCGCTCGTCACCGATGAATGCATCGCAGCGCTCAAGAATCCTGGTCAATGCGGATTCCCGATCGGCCAGCTGGGCACTCAGTTGCTCAACTTCCGGATCACGCGCAGCGAACGCCTTGGCACCCTGGTCGGCCATATCACCAGCGCTGAAGCCGTCGGAGGTTGGTGGGTGGAGGTAGAGCGGAACAGCTTGTTTACCTTCCTCTTGCATGACTTTTATGCCAACAGCTTCGCAATTTGTGGACCAAATGCGGATGTTTCCGTTGTCGGCGAATACTGCATAAGCCACCGGCTCGCCCTGATGCTGGGCGGAAAGAGCAGCCGCCGAAGACTCCAGAAACTCTCTGGCCAATCCTCCGATGCCACTTGGAACAAGGGCACCTCTGGCGTCCAGGGCGAGCAATGCGTGGATGTTATCGACAAGTTTTGAATTGCCCAGGTGCTGGGCGGCTGGCTGGTCAAGGACGCCTTGCCAGTACTCGGCATGCGGCGAAGGGTAGGGGTGGGCCTGATAGGCCAGCAGTTTCACCAGGCGCTCAACTTCATCGCGCTGCACGCTGACCATCTGTTCGGTGTTGCTGGATCGGTTTTCTGTGGGCATGGGGATACCTCGCGGTTATGATTTTGTGAAATCAGGGACGGGGTTCGGAAATGTTGAACGATTACGGGAAAAGCCTCTTCAAGCCATGGCTTTCTGTTCAGAATGTAGTGCTGGGGTTTTTCTTGATATTTGTGGTGGGGCTTGTGATCCGGCAGTACGCTCTAACGAGCAGCGAGATTGCAAGTTGGGTTCAGGCTGTTGGTTCAGTCGGTGCAATTTGGGGTGCGCTTGCGCTGGGCCGCCAGCAGATTCGCAATCAGGATGCCATGAGGTTTAGGGAGCTAGAAGTTAAATCGGGCGCGTTTCTCGGAGTGTTTGAAAGTGCTTGCAAAAATTCGAATAAAATTGCAGAACTTGCCGGATTAAACATTCCTGTTTCGCACTTTAGCATGCGGTGGGAGTTATATATTTCTGAGCTGTATAGAACGAATATTGCCATGCTCAAAGGTATTCCCGCTCATGAGTTAGGCGGGTATGACCTTGTCTCTGCGCATGCAGTAATTCTTTCGGTGATGCTGAAAATCGAAGCAGACCTGCTTCGGCTTTTTGAGGTAGATGAGGGCGCAGATGTTCAGGCGCGGTGGTCGGAACACGTGTATGCGCAGATCATTTCACACAATAAACTTGTCCAAACCAGTTTCGAAAGCTTTCGGGGGGCGCATCAGGAAAGGCTGGAAAAACTGAGAGCGGTTTTGTGAAAGGCGTAGACGCACCAGTATAGTCGGCCCAGCCTATCTTCGGAGCTCTGGTCTTCTTGTTGATGACCGCGCGCCCTTCGGCATCGGTGATCTCGCACTTGGCCCTGATGCGCAGATCGCGGCACTTGCCTGTTTTCCTCGCAAGCTCCATGAACTGCTGGGCGTACTGCGGCGCATCGAACATCTGGCTTAGCTGCTTCACTTTCTCGCCGGCCATGATCTTGGCGGCGTATTCCGCTACGGCTTCATTCCACTCGGCAAGCGTTAGCTCAAGGGCTACCCCCCCCACCTTGCCGCTCGCCTTGGTGGTCTTGGTGATCTTCCTGGCCTCGGCCAGTGCTACGTCGGCGGTCATGCCAAAGACTGCGAATGTGCTCATGGTTATCTCCAGGCAGCCACCAGCCTCGCCGGGGTGGCGTGATTCGTTGAATAGGGGAAGGCGCTGGCGGGCAGCGTGGGATAGTTCAGGCGGCGCGGACCTTGAAGGTCAGCATGGCTGTCGCGTCGTCGTTGAAGCACTCAGCCAATTCTTGATACGCCCGGTACTTGGCCTGGCTGCGAGTGGCTGCCCACACGCTCCGCACGTAGTGGCGTGCATCGCCCAGCATGTAACGAACGTCATCCCAGTCGTACATGCCGTTGGTGAGGACTTCCCACTGCTTGAGCGGCAGCGTCTCAGCCATCTCGCCGTACTGCATTTCCCAGGTGGGGTGGTAGTTGCGGATGCGCTTCTTCGGATCGCTGTCGAGGATGACGCCGATGTAGTGGCCGCGGTCGGCGATGATCACGCCGGGCTCACCGTTGGCAATTACCCGACGCCCGATCTCAGCCGGCACGCCGTAGTGGCGGCGAACGTAGTCGCAGTTGTAGTTGCTCATGGATCGCTCCTTGATCAGGCCGCTTTGCGCTGGTTGAGAGCGCGCTGGCGGGCGGCCTCGTACTCGCTGCTGACGATCTCGACCAGGCCGTCGACATCGCCGTCGGCAGCCTTGCTGCCCAGGTTCAGGTACACGACATCGCCGCCGGTGAAGCACACCCCGCCACTGAGCCAGATGCCGCCGCGCTCGACGCCGATGGCCTCCCACATTTCGTCGCGGTCGATATCGCCCGGGCAATGTGCTTTCCAGAGATCTTCCAGGCGCTGGTGCTCAGCTTTCTCTGCCGCGCGCACCTCTTTGTCCGTGCCCTTGGCATGCTTGGGCGCCCGGCGCAGAGAGCGGTAGCCGTATTCGTCGGGGCGGCACCAATGCACATCAAGGTCGCGGCTGGCGCTGAGCTTGATGCCGCCGACGTAGTTGCGGGAGCCGCTGTACATCGGCGAGGCGTCGGCGCCAAAGGCTTCGCCCAGCTTTTTGCGCTGAGCGTCCCAGGCCGCTTTCTTCCCGTCCCAGGCGCGCACGGCGGCCAGGACCTTTGGTGATTCAGTTTTGTAGAAGTAGCTCATGGCTGAACTCCGGGCATGCGCCGCCCTCCGTGGCCTGGATGCGGCATGGTGGCAATTTGGTTTCGGATGGGGTATTACGGGTGACCGGCGTGGGGCCGGATCAAGGAGAGATAATGAGCAACCAAGCGCAAGTCGATGCCCTGGAGCACCTGCTGATGGCAGTCCTCCAATCCAGTACTCTCATGACTGAGACGTACAAGGCCTTTGACAAAGCTCACGGATCATTGATTGGCAGCAATGGGCCAGGCGGTCCGACGCAAAAGTCAGCGGCTGTTGATTATCTGAACCATTTGAAGGCGCAGCTCTAGACATCTACATAGCCCAGCTTTCTAGCTTCACGGTTGTAGGCGAGTTCAAGCTTCCGCGCCACAACCGGTGACACTGTAACTTCGTGGCGCGGCGGCTCAAGCATTGGCCCCGCCCCGCCCGGGCCCAGCCCATGCAGGTGATGAATCATCAGCGTCATCGCCTCGCCCTGTTCCTCGATCCCGGCCCACTCCATCAGCTCCTGCAGGGCCTGCTTAGTCCCTGGCCGAACCTTCAAACGCAGGTCTTCTTCCTGCAGCTTTGCGGCCTTGGCATGACGGCGCAGGTCGCGATCTTTCTGAGTCATCGCCATTCGGCACCCCCTTCAATCCGCTAGGCGGCAAGTGAACCTGTGACCTGCGTTGGTGGTGCTGCAGGGCCATTCGTTTGAGTTTCATGAGTGAGTTCCATATCGGCATCGTGCCAGCCTGCGAGCCACCAACCGCCATCGACAGTCATGTTGCCGTATGGCTGAGCGAGGCGGCATTTGCCGTCTTGGCGGCTGGCCCGGCCCTGGTAATAGGCGACGGGGTAGGTGAGGCGTAGCCGTGTGGTCTTCATGGCTATGCCCCGGACAGGTAGGGCAGCGGCGCGAAGGGAATATCGTCGTCGAAGCTGTCGTAGTCCGGCCCGTTGGTGCCTTGCTGGCTCTGCTGGGGCGCCTGTTGTCGGGGCTGCTGGCGATTCTGCTGCTGCCGAGGTTGCTGCTGTTGTTGGTTGCTCTGCTGACCCTGCTGGGGAGGGCTGCCGGCGAACTTGATGATGATCACGCGACCAGTGAGCTTCACGCCCTGCGAGTTGTCGCCCTTGGTGTAGATTTCGATGTGGGCGTCGTCGATGGTGAAGTGCACTTGCTGGCCCTTGACCAGGTACTGGGCCATGGCCTCAGCCTGCTTGCCCCAAAGCGTGGCATCGACCCACTGGGTGGGGCGCTTGCCGTCTTGGCCTTTGCGGCCGTATTCGCAGGCGATGGCCAGATTGCAGACGGCATTCCCGTCAGGCGTGTAGCGCAGTTCAGCGTCGCGGCCCAGGCGGCCGATATCGGTAAGAGTAGGCATCGTGATTCCTTGGTTATGCGGCCAGGCCGAGCACCTTGTTCATGCGCTCGTCGAGGATTTCGTAAAAGGTCTTCACCCGTTCGGTTAGCTTGCGGATCATTACTTCGTCGCGGTAAACGCGCTTGACGAAGAGGGGCATGCCTGGCCAGTAGCTGATGAAATCCAGCCACTCGCGCTCCGACACCCACAGGCCGCCCTGGCACTGGGCAACGTGTTCCTTGGGGACTTCACCGGCCAGGATCACGCCGACTTGAAACTTGGGCAACTTGGTTTTGATCTCGGTGAGGCCGTTGTCGGCCACAAGGGCATCAGGTGAGTAGCCGATGCCGTGGTTCAGGATGATCCCAACAGACCGGGTCTTGAGGCTTTCACGGTCCTCATAGAGTCCGCGCGCCACGCCTTCCAGCTCATGCCCGCGAATCGTGGCCTTGGTTTGAAATGGGATTTCGGCGGCCTCTTCGGTGATCCGCTCGCCGATCAGCTGATCCATGTAGGTGAAGGCGGCCACACCGAAGCCAGCCTCACCCTTGCCAGCAACCAGCAGGCAATCCAGCTCGGAGCAGGTGATGATGCCCAGGCGCAGCGCAAGCCACTCCGGCGTTCCTTGCTCGATTTCAGTGATGATCTGCATTTTGCGTCTCCTGGGGTGCGGCTTCATGCTGTTTGACTGACTTGCTGAGCATCCCTAGCACCTGGTCGAACGCGGCTTTCTCAACCGCCGATGGCGTGCCATGGATGTTGGCGAATGCGGCCTTGGCTTTGTCGCTGCAGCGCTCCAGGAGCATGGCCAACTGGGTCGCTTGAACTGACGTCACCCGTGGCGTCACTACGACGCCGTTGCCGTCATCATCCTCACCGGTGGTGGTGAAGTTGAGCAGGGCGCCGGCGGTATAGCGCTTGCCGTAGCTCACGCTGGAGGCCACGGCCTGTACGCCGTTTTTGCTCCCGGTGGTATCGGCAGGCAGCACTAAGGAAGTGGTTTCTCGGTGCCCGGCGCGGTGGCTCAGCACACCCTCGACCTCGATCCCGCGCTCGTTACGCGGCGTGCGGAATGACAGGGCGAACCCGTGCCGGGCAAGAACTGGCTTGATCATCTCGTTGATGTCTTCCCAGAGCGCATAGGTGCTCTGGATGCGGCCGTTCTTGTCCTTGATGCCGCCGCGCTCACCAATCACCGGCAGTTCTTCCTGCATTGCGGCCAGCGCCTCATCGAACTGCTGCTTGGCCTGCAAGGCTTGAATGTTCTGGTGCATGACCATCAGGCGCTCCATCTTGTCGATATCAGCGCTCGGCGACATGGCCACCTGCTGGATGATCTGGAGGATGGTCACCGACTCAGCGGCGGCCACTTGGGTGTAGGTCTGCTCGACCCGGGCTACTTGGCTCATGGCGACCTCAGTAGGAAATGGATATGTTGGGGATCTTGCGCTGGGCGATTAGGGTGACCGCCTGTTTAGCGCAGGCTTCAGGCATGCCGCCGGCGATGAAGGCTTCCAGTGCTGCGCGGTTGATGCTTCGGCGATGGGCTTCGTCGCGCTCGCGGGCTTGCTGCTGGCGAACAATCTCGGCGGCCGCGGCATCTGCCCGGCGGCGTTCGTCTTCGCGGGCAAGCTCAATTTCTCGCTCGGCCTGAATTGCTGCGGCCTGGCGATCTAGCTCAGCTTGTTGCTCGGCAGCGATCCGATCAGTTTCAGCTTGCCGTGCACGCTGTTCCGCTTCGCGAGTTTGCTGTTCGGCCCGGGCAATTCGCTGCGCCTCTGCGTCGCGCTGCGCCTGTTGATCCCGCGCAACCCGTTGGCGCTCATCTTCAACGGCCTGGCGCGCGGCTGCATCAATCCGGTCTTGCTCATCACGGGCAGCTTTTTCGTTCCGAAGGCGCTCAAGTTCGGCCTGCTCGGCTTCGTACTGTTGCCGGGCAGTCAGTGCCGCGCGCAGCACCTTCAGTGAGTCGTCCTTGGCCCGAGCTGCCTCGGCTTCGAACTCTTCCCATTGCTCGCCCAGGGCGACCGCTTCAACCTTCGCGATTCGGTCGGCCAGATCCTCGGCGGTGATGCCGTCCAGGTCCTGGGCGTTGAGTTTCAGGTGGGCGATGGCGTTGTTGTGCCGATCAACCCGGGCATCCTCGGCAGCCTGCCAGTCGGTCAGCGGCTGGCGCACCTGGTCACGGAGGCTATCCATTGCGGCCACAAAGTCGCGCAACTCAGCCTCGACGACTTTCGGCATTTCCTTTAGGCGGCGCAGGTAGTCGCGACCCGGCTTCTCGACGGCAGTCTTCGACTTGCTGACCTTTGCAGCCAGGCTGGCGATGCGCTCGCGGCCCTTGCGGGTGGTCAGGTCGGGGACCTCGTCCAGAACTTCACCCTTCATCAGGTCGATGAATTGCTGCAGGCCGCCGGCGACGTAGATGGCCGGGGCATTGGCTTCGCTGATCTCTTCGATCTTGATCAGAGTCTGTTCTGCGGACATGCGTAATCTCCCGCGCCATCCATGCGGAGGGGCGCTGATGTGAAGTGTTATCGGGCTTTGGCGAAGGCCAGCGACATGGCTGTTTGAGGTACGGCTGACTTGACGATGGCCTCGGCACGCTCGCAGTCCGCTTTCTCAAACCAGCCGAAGTGGCAGATGCCTACATCGATCTGCATTTGCTCGGCGAGCCAGCGGTAGGCCTGTGTGCGGCCCATGCCGGTATCGCTGATGTGCTTGTGGAAGACTGCCTTGCTGCGGTTACGCACGGAGCGCAGAGCGCCATCAGCCAGCGTGCCGAGTGGAATATCTGTGTCTGGGTGCAGCCCTACGTAGGCGTCACACCCGGAACAGAGGTAGGCATACGGCCAATCGCCGTAACTGCGCCCGTTGTAGATTTCCGAGTTGCAGACCAGCTCAACCTGGTCACCGCAATAGCGGCACTCGCACGGAGCGGGGAGTGGGTTCTTCACGCGTTTGAGTGCCCTGCGGCTGACATGTGGCAGCGGAGCAGGCGCAGCAATGCGCTCGGGGGCGTTTGCCCGAGGATCGATTGGCATAGTGAGTTCCTAGTTGGTGATAGTGCCGGCCAGTGCGCTGGCGAGCATGAAGAAGGTGCAGGCGAAGAGCATGGAGAAGGAGTCGCGCCAGATGTAAAGGCGCTTGGCTTTCTGGTAGCTGGTCATGGCTTAGGATCCAGGGCCTTGATGGCCGATTTACCAAGAGCTCGCAGCGATCGACGGAAGTTGCCGAGGTCGCGGCGCGCCTTCTTGCGCTCTCTGACGAAGTAAAAGGCCCTAGTGCAGTGGACGCATCCTTGCTTGAGCAGGTAATCCATCACCTCTTTGTCATTCAGGCCACGATCTTCGTCTTGCGACCACTCCCGGAATGCCTCCCACATGTGCGTTTTTCGGCGATTTTTCTCGTCGTACAGGATCTGCCAATGTTCTTCGCTTCCGTTCGGCCAAGGCAGGTCGCCAAGCTCGGGGGATTCATTGGCAGGCTTCGGACCAATCAAGTCGAAGCGATTTTCGCACCGGCCAAGGTGAAGCCCGATCTCGGCCGTCAACGACTTGATCCGCTGCAAGACCGATTCGTGAGCGGCCAGGGTGATGAGTATCGAGCGCTCAAGCCTCATGCCGCACCTCATAGGCCAGGGTGCACATACCGCAGAGGTAGGCCCGGCCCGACCATGCCGCAGGGTTCTCGATGTGGGCTAGGCGCGCCTGATTCATGGCGTCCTCCATGGTCAGGCCCTTGAACACCATCAGGATGCGGTCGTCTGGCACGGCCTGCGCTACCTCGGCTACCTGGTCGTCGATGATCGATGAAAATATCGGCGTGCTCATGCAACCTCCTTGCGCCCGGCAACAATCTTGTTGAGGCGCCCGCAGTAGTGGTTGAATTCTTCGATGGTGATTCGCTCATCACGCATCATGTCGTTGATCTGGCGCTGAACCATTGCGGCCCAGCTGATCGGGGTGGTTACCTGCGCGAGCGTATCCAGTTCTTCGCCGATCAGGACATGCGGGCTCATAGCGCCGCATCCTCGGCCTGGGCGATCAGCCCGTCCTGAGCCAGCGGCCTGAGCAACTGGCGGGCAATCTCGCGGAGCGCTTCATCTGGATCAGGACTGGCCAGCGCCTCTACTGCCGCGCTCCTTGCCTCGGACGAATCCCGGCGTTCAGCGGCCAGAACCAGGCGCCCCAACACTGAAGGGCTGATTCCTGAACCGTCAAGCTTCCCCATCACAAATTCATCAACCGCCACGGCGAACTGCTCGAAGGTCACACCCTGCGGGTTACGCAAGCGGCGCTGAAACTTCACGTCGCGGCCTTCGATCAAGTCATCGGCAGCGTTGTCGGTCCAGATCCGCTCGGCAGCGTCATCAGGGTGCTCACCTGGAAGACGGTTGTCGTACTCAAACTGTGATGCTCGAAGTGCGCCCATGGCGTTCTCCTGTTTGGATTGGCAACCGCATTGATCAGGTGCCGGACACCAGTGACCAAACTGGGCGTGAAAAGCCAGCCTGGCACCCGCCAATGCGGTCGATGTGAAGGGAAGGGGTGCAGGCGCTGAGCGCTACCTCACATGCATCTGGTCTGGCCGGGTAGGCCCCGGATTCGCCTGCGTGTACGTCGATTAATGTTTGCTGTGGCGCGCCTTAACTTGCATAAGGCTCACGGTGATGCGCTTTAAATCGATGAAAACTGCATCGGTGATCCACATTCCGGGGCAAACCGGGTGACCGGACGCCTCACCAAAGGGCGAGACGCTACCCAGACTCACAATTCGCGGCGATCAACTCGCGTTCAATGTGGATCACCGATGTAGCCTGCGATGGGGAGCAGGGCATCGGGCCGTCTTTCCGGCTGTCAGAGCGTCAGCCAGAAAGACCGGTTGGAATTTTCGAAAGAGCCTCGTCAACCAAGATGCGAGCCTTTTCGCGATCAACCATGGCAAACGCTTTTTCAGCCTTCGCCCACTTGTCATCCTGTTCATCAGGCTTGAAGGTCATCGCGATAGAGCAGACGCCGAACCCATCAGGCACGAAGTAGGTCCGCACCTCAGGACCGCCATCACCATCATCAAGCTTGATCAGCACCTGCCCCAGGTCTTCAAACTCAAAGAGCTTTGCAAACTGGCTCATCTATTTGCCCTCCAGGGCGGTTGATTTCCCGTCTGGCCCTGTCGCCAAGGCCAGCCAGTGAAATCAGTGGAAAACTACGGCGCCGCCGTCAGCAGCAACCTCGAATGCCACTTTCCATTCCTGATACTTTTCCCAGAAGTAGCCGCCAACAGCCTCGGCCTTCTCGGCAAAGTCGGCGTAGTCCTTTGCCAGCTTCGCGCTGACCACCGGGCCGATGGTGCCGTCGCAGTCGCTGAAGTTGATCTGTTCGGCGAAAGGCCCTTGAGCGCCATTCCAGCAAGGCATGCAATGGCTCTGCTCAACCCTTCCGTAACGCTCATATGGCTCTGCTGGATATCCGGCAAGTTTTGCCAGCTCCTCCCGCCAGGCGCTGTAGCGCCCGTAGCCTGTGCTCAAGCCCGAGCCTTCCTCGCCAAGTTTGTAGGTCATACCCTCCTTCAGGCCTTCGGCGCGGCCGGGGAAGTCTTTGTTGAAGTAGAAGTCGCGGTAGTTGTCGTAGTCGACCAGGTCGCCGTGTTCGTCACGCTCGGCGTCAGGTGCCTCTACCAGTTTGCTGAATGCAGAAACGTCCAAGCCCATTTCGTGTTCCTCCAGTGGATTCCCCCTGATGCGCCCCGCTTGAGGCGCACCGGGGAATCGTCTGGCGTCTATCAGTCGACGCTGATGTTGCCGCCTCCTGGCTTCTTGATGGTCTTGAGCATTTCGCGCTGCAGCTCGCCAATTGCCCAGGCCGCAGCCATGATCGCCACGTCGCGGCATGAGGCGTTCTTGCCGTCAAATCCCTGCACGCTGATGCCCGCCTTGCTGACGGTCACGGTGCCTAATCGGCTGAGCATCATTTCGAGGTCGTCCACGGTCATCTCCAGTTGAAGTTGGGTGCCTGTTTTTACAGGGGCAGGCTCCCTGTTTCCTCGCTTTCCACAGTCGAGGGAAAACCATATGCTCCGGTCTCCACAGTCGAGATAAGGAACATCGTTATGCCTGAGTACATGGTGCGAGTTGGTCTATCTAGTGCCGATGGCGATGACTACAGCGATCTCCACGATGCAATGGAGACGCTGGGGCTCAAGAGGACGGTGGTTTTCGAAAACGGGAAAAGGTACAAGATGCCAAATGGCACTTACTTTGGTTCAAGCTCCCTCGGAACTGCTGCCCTGAGAGATAGGGTCAAATCAATAGCTGATCCGCTAGCCGTACTAGGGACAGCATCCGTCTTTGTTTGCCAGTCTCAAGATTGGCAGGCTTGGCTTTTCGAGGACTGACTTGATCCACCAGCAGCGGAAGGTCTTCCTTTAGGCATCTCGCTGACCCAGTAGGCCAGGTGATTTGAAGCGATGGCGAAAGCCTCATCGAAGCTGACTTTCTCGTCGGTTGAGATCTCCTGAACGATCTGGCGAAATCGTTCAATCTGCTGTTCATTCATCTGCGCTACCTGCTCTCCGCGTGGTCCTGAAGTAGGGCCACCTGGAGAGCATCCGGCCCACACTCGGCGGGCCGGTAATCTCCTTTCTCGGGGGATCTTCAATCCCGACAGCCGACCGCGATGTAGCCATGCAATGGCATCCCACCCGTCAGCACTCTTTGATCTAGGGTCATCTACGCTGCTGACCACGGGGTGAGGCATCCCCTGTACCGAACTCAAGGTGTTCGGCTCGCTACCTTGTTGCTTTTGGCCGGTGTCGATCCGGCAAGGTGTGTCGCTAAAGAGCGGGTGAGGCTTGAGGGCCTCTGCAGTCCCTGGTGAGTGACTGCGATGGATAAAATATGCACCAGTGCAATTGGTCTGTCAATGCACTAGTGCATAAATTATTTTTCGTGCAATTCATGAATCCGTTTCGCTTCGAGGGGTTTACCTTTTCCTGCGGGCTTGGTTATGCTTCCTGAGTACTGGATAAATATACAGCTACAGGAAGAGCGACATGGCCAAACCAAAGAAAGCTGCACCGCAGGCACGCCAAGAAATGACCGGTCTACAGCGACTGAGCTTGCGAGTGTCCTCGATGATCAATCACCCGATTGCGCAGTCACAGCGCTGGGTGACGATCCACCGCCTGGACACGGACGGGGAGATGGAGTGGGAAGAGGTAATGGGGTTGCTGTCAGAAACTCCAGAGCTGGACCTGACGTTTAACGACGACGAGAGTGTGACGGTTCGGTGGGAGCCGCAGAGCGCCGATGAGCGCGACGATCTGATCATCGAGAAGGATTGGGAAGAGGACAGAGCGGAGGAGGCGAAGCCTTTCTGACGAGCAAAAAAGCCCGCTAATCGGCGGGCTTTGGGTGATTCGGTCTATTGGGCAGGATCTGGTTTTGGCAGGAAGTCTTTCGGGATGTACGGAACCTTGGTCACCTTACCGTCCTTCGTTTCGAAAGACACAGTCTTAGCGCCACTGAACGCTGTTGCATGGCTGTAGATCCACATCTGGCCTTCTTCCCTGGATGTGACCATATAGGGGTTGCCCATGATCTCGTAGAGCTGGTCTTCGGTCATGCCGACTTTGACTTGGCTGGCTTGGCCGAAGGTGAATGGTGTGCCGGCGCACCCAGCCAGAGTGACGACTACGGCAGCAAGAAGAAAGCGGTGGATGTGGCGAAGCATGGCGACCTCCCTGTGAAGTGAGGGGGCATCCTACCACTCTGGCCACCGGCCATCACGCAGGCGTAAAAAAGCCCGCTGGGAAGCGCGGGCTAACGTAGGGAAATCGGATGAGCCTTCACTGTGCAGGGTAGGGCGTGAAAAAAGCGTGAAGGCATGCCCCGTCTCAGATGGCCGCCTGTCGCGGCCGCAGGAAGATCATGCGGAAGCTTTCTACACTCCTGTCACCTGGGTGATGGTTGTCGACCAGGTCAACCATCACGAAGCCTAGGAGGTCTTTATGCGGCGCCAAATTGTTCCGGCTCTGGTCTTGGCGATTGTAAGTTACATTCCTTGCGCATTTTCAGAGGCGCTCACTGAATACCCCAATGTCGGCGACGAAGGCCTCACCTTCTCCATCCAAGCTAAAAAAGGTGGCTCTTGGGCGCCTATGAAGAGCCACAGGAATAGTGCTGCAAGGGCGTGTATATTTGGGGAAAACCCAAGGTGCTACCTCAGAAAGGGGGCGGCGTGTGAGCCCTACGCAATGAAAATCGAAGGGCCCGGCGGAGTTCGAGAGCTCACGTGCATGGCCTCACGCACCGAGCGCGGGGACGCCGACATGAAGGAGGTCCAGCGCAATTTCAATCGAGCACAGTATGAGGCGAAGGGCTCCAGTGACCCGATGGTTGAGAGGTAGCGGCGGCGCGGGGCGCGGATAGGTATGAAAAAGCCCGCCGAGGCGGGCTTGATGCAACGATGCACTCAAGACACTCTGTCTAGAATTTTGTCCTTAATGGCCTGAATATCAGTAACAACCGGGACAATGTCGTTGGCAGCCGTCATGAGGCGAGATGCATCCTGCTTTGGCAGCTCCGTAAAGTCGCTGCACACGATCATTGAGTCAAATTTCAGGCCCATGTGCTTGAGGTGAAGCAGGGTGATCGTGGTAAGCCGAGCTTTATCCTTCCCGTTTACCCCGAAAAGGTACAATGGGCGACCTTGAGTTCTGATCTTGTAGTCAATCAGATAATCCTCGCCGCCACTGATCGCAGGAGCGTAGGACTCGTCGACCATCTCGCTGGGAACGATTGAGTAAAGAATCTCGCGCAGGTCGTGGTAAAAGGTTGACTCAACCCGGCTGCGGGACCATAGGGCAATATCCTCAACTCGGCTGAGTCCTTGCCCGAGCTGGAACAAGCCTCTCACCAGTCTGTCAGCTGGGACCTCCAAAAAGATCTCGCCATCGTCCTCTTGCAAGCCATTCTCGGAGAGAATCGTCTCAAAGAGTTTTGCTCGAGGACCGGTGAGAAGCTTTCCTAGGTCATTCTCATAGCTGAGACGCATCATGGTGTTGGCGGCGTCAGAGATGCGCCACCCTGCGGAGGACCTAGTCAAGTAGCTGGTAAATGAGTCGCCATCCCTCGCGGTGAGAGGCAGAGATACCGTCAGCAAGTCGCCGCGCGCAGATACCGCCACATCCTCGCAGAATGCGTGGCATAGGGTCTCCTTGATGGCGGCAATATCGTTCATAGGTCAAAGCTCAGCTGCGAATATACTTCCACCCCATAATCTTGGCATGGGAGGTCGATCCCAGAGATGTTGCAGTCACTTAGCATACACCTTATCGCCCCTGCCAAATCATGGTATCGATCGGTGGTTTCTGCGAATTTCTCGGCCTTATCACCCATTTCCATGTACCGCTCTGTCGCGCGATGGATATGGCACTTGTGCTTTATGAGCTCTCCATCCTCAAGCGGGTTCCGATGCACGTGGTTGCTCCCATTGTAGCGGACCAGCGTGACCTTCTCGCCGCTGCGAGGGTGATAGATCAGACCGCACGAGTAGGCGTCTGGGTCAATTTGGTTTTGGCGGGTGTACATCTCAAAAGACTTGTCACTATCAGAGGCAACAACTTGATAGTTGATGCGCTCCGATTTCTTTTGGACCTTGGCCTTAGCGCCAGGGTTCTTGATGACCTTGGGAATCGAGAGCAATTCCGCGATCAGTGCGTCACTAATTACCATCTTGGGTCCCTCCCCAGGGAAGCTCCATCAGCTCGACGAGTCTTCGCTCGCTGAGCGCAACCACGACTCTACAACTCCTTCGCCCTCTCAATCCCTCCCGCCTTCACCTCATCCCCATACCCCACCAACCGATCCTCCCCGGCCTGCATTCCGCTAAGCTCTCGTAAACTATCGCAGTCACACATCATCATCGATCTTCGATGCAACGGATCTCAGTTCGTCGACTACCACGTCAATGGATTTGATGTGATCCCTTACATCGTCGCCTTCTGAGCTGCCTCTGGCCTCAATGAACAGGGCGTGTCCGGCCATAGCCTTGCTGAGCTCATCAAGGTGATTGGCTGTCCGAACTAGGTCTGACTTAATGTTTTGCAGCGTTTTCATGTTTACTTGTACCTTCCCTGATGCTCTATCAAACACTCATTCGTGAGTGGTCGAACCAGCCCTTCTTGCTTAATTCCTATACCGAGACAGGAGTCTTCTCGCGGACAATGAGCCCCAAATGTGCCTCTTCGGCATACCCAGTAAGCCTTTCCTCGCCACTATGGAAAACCCGGCACATTCTGAGCAGTGCCTGTGCATCTACCTCATTCCCTGACTCGCTCAGGCGTGCTGCGATACGCATCAGCTCGACTGCCGACCACTTCAGGTCAGAGGCCAGGCCCTGGAGGTCGCGGCGTAGCTCTTGATTGGGCTTGGTTAGGGGCATGGTTTAGACCAGGTGCGCGTTCCAGACCAACAAAACACGGGCCTGGATGTAGGTCTCATCAACCCGGATGTCTTCAGGCGGATGGTTGGTGTTGTCAGAAATCATCTTGAAGTGATCGCGGCCTTTCTTCTGTAGGCGCTTGATGTACTGATGACCCTGATGAGAGAAGTAGTAGATTCCGTCGCCAACGAATTCACGGATGCTGATATCGACAATCAGCGGGTCGCGACTCTTGATAGTGGGAGCCATGGACTGGCCTACACCCGTTATGAGCTTCAGGTGGAAGTGTTCTTTGAACTCAACTCCCATCTCCCGCAGGTGAGTGGGGCTCACACGGACGTCCTGTAGCATTTCCGGGAAATCGTGAGCTACCTGACCGCCACCCATAGCGCCCCGCACGTCATAGTGAGCGATCCAGACTTCGTCCCCCACCTGGCCTGGTCGCGCGAAATCGACGGCAATGACACTGGAAGAAGCTTGCTCAGCCGTCTTTTCCTCGATGGCATCAGCAATTTTCTGTCGAGCATCAAGAGAAAGACCTTTGCCGTGCTTGGCGAGCATCTGCTTGACGATATCCGCAGTAGACAAATCTTGGCGGGGCTGGTCCTCAGGCTCAGGGTCACCTAACGGCTCATAGCCTCGCAACTGGTCGGTGGTAATGCCGAAAAAATCGGCCAGTGGCCTGACCTGCTTATCGGTCGGCTCCTTGATTCCTTTCGGCCCCTGAGGCTTAAGAATTCGGGAAATAGTCGATTGGCCAACGCTAGTCTGGCTCGACAGCTCAACCTGAGAAATGCCGTTTTTGGCCATCAGTTGAGCAAGAATTTTGTCTATCGATTTATGCATGAGTGCAATGCTGCCCCCCGGTGGTGCATAGCGCAATACAGCGGATCGTTGACAGATATGCACTGGTGCATGATCATGTGCATATCTACAAAGGAGGCAGCCATGAGCGCTACCGATCTTCCAAAAAAACTCGACGCATTACTGGGCTCGGGAATGACCTACAAGGCCATTGCAGAGCGCGCCAAATGCGACATCTCGACGGTATTCCGTATCCGCAATGGGCAGATCATCAACCCGAGCTACGTAGCCGGCACCGCCATTGACCAGATGCACGCTGAGCTGGCCAAGAACGGCAAGCACAGCCCGAAAAAATCCGCCGCTTAAACCAACTTCAACAGCCACAAAGGAACGCCCCGTATGTACATGGACCCCAGTCAGAAACGCGCCATTCCGGTGAAGGTTCGTTTTGAACCTGTTCTTGACCGGATTCTTCGCAAGGCAGCCACCAAAACCCGCATGCAGCACGCGACCTACCTCTACGAAATCATCGAGTGGGCAGTAGCCAACGGCGTTATCGAAGAGCTGATGCAGGACAAGCAAGAAGATATCGCGGGCTGAAGGGCCTATGGAGGCCTAAATGACCGTTGAACTTGAAAAGTTGCCGCCTGATACGCGGCTAAAGGTAGAGAGGTTGATGTTCCAGAACGGCTGGAGTTTCAGCCAGGCCATCAACGCGATGATGGAAACAGCCATAGCGAGCGGGGCTGTTTCCGAGGTTGGGCGAAGGAAGGCCAAGGTCCTGCAATTGGTGACCCCAAAAAGGGCCTCTGGAGGGGACTCTTCAGGGTAACCAAGAGGCCCTCTCTAAATTACAGGCACAAAAAAGCCGGGATTGCGGCCCGGCTCTCTGCTTCACATAAAACTCTTGAGGTGAATTATGCATCTGCAGGAATCCAGTATACAAGCCCCATCGAATTCAGCGCCACAAAACGCGAAGTTCGATTCCGTGGCGCGCGGACATTTAGAGTCAGCTGTGAATGCTGCTCGACTTGTCCGTTCTCAATACTCTCGCCAATCCAAACGACAGCTCATCCGCGAATGCCTGCAGCACCTGCATGCGTTCGTTGCTGCTCCGCACCCTGGAGTAGCCCATGAGTAACGTCTTTACCTTCAAATCAGCCGGGGGCTTTACCCGGATGGACAACCAGCTGATGGACGCTCTGGCAGCGGTTCACCTGTCGCCAGCTGAGTTCAAGACACTCCATGCGATTGCTCGGCTAGTTATCGGCTACAACCTGCAGGAGCGCCGTATTACCGCTGAAGAAGTGGCCAAGATGACCAACATCCTGCCTGCGCACGTTTCGCGTGCTATCAGCAGCTTGCTGGCGCGTCGGGTGCTGTACCGAGTTGGCGGAAGCCGTGGTGAAATCGGTATTTGCTCGACCTCCGAGTGGGTTTACCAAGAGCCAAAGAAAGAACAATCGACTCAACCAAAATCAGTCGAAACTACCAAAATTGGTAATTCCGACAACGTAACGAAACTACCAATTTCCGACGACTCCCTTCTTTATACGAAAGAAAAACCCCTAGTAACTGTTCCTACGGAACAGATTACTGCCCCCCAGGGGGCTGAGCCCGCTCAGTCGGAAGCCAAGCTGGTTGTGTTCACTGGCGAAGATTTCGAAGTGGACGCCACCCTGATCACCAAATGGGCAGAGGCCTATGCACCGATCGACGTGGAAGCGGAGATCAAGCGTGCGGCAGCCTGGGCCAGTGGCAGCAAGCCGAAGAAGGACTGGCGCCGCTTCCTGGTCAACTGGTTGGGCCGTGCGTTCAAGCGCAGCCCGAACGGTGCCAGCGAGGCCGGCGTGCCGGTAGAAAAGATCATCGACCTGTACCACAAGGTTTGCCCGAGTCTGCCAGTTGTGACTGTGGCCGGTGACCGCGTGCTTCGCAGCATGATCGCCGAACGCTGGAACGAATCCCCTGATCACCAGAGCGGGCAGGGCTTCTGGCTCGGTTTCTTCCAGAAGGCCAACAACCGAAACCAGGTGTTCTTCCGTGGCCAGAACGTCCAGCCACGTCTTGAGGCCCTGGTCAGCCGCGCTGTGTTCCGTGAGATTGCGGAGGCCGCGCAATGAACGAACTTCACAGCCTTGAGGCCGAACACGGTGTGTTGGGGGCCATGCTGCGTCAGCCGCACCTGATCGACGTGATCTCCGACAACCTGGCTTCTGACGCGTTTGCCTGGGAAGACAACGCCGACCTGTATCGCCTGATCTTGGAATTGCACGCGGACGGCCAGCCGGTGGACGTGATCACCCTGAGTGATCGTCGTTCCGAGCTGCCGAGCGGAACCCGTACTCTGGCCTACGCCGGCGAGATTCAAGCAAACACCCCAAGCGTGGCCAACGCCAAGTCCTACGCCCAGATCATTCGCGACCGTGCCATCTGCCGTCAGTTGGCAGCTGCCGCTGAGCGCATCAACGAAGTGGCGCATGAGCGGGCGGACATCGAGGACAAAATATCGCTGGCTCAATCCATCGTGCTGGGCCTGGACGCCACTGGCAGCGACGGTGAGTGCCAGATGATCGGCGACATCCTTGCTGAGCACATTGAGATCCTGCAGGAGCGCCTTGATCGCTTCGAGAATGGCATCGTCATGGATGGCCTGGGCTCCGGCATTCCTGACCTCGACAAGTACACCCAAGGCCTGAAGGCAGGGCAGATGATCGTGGTTGCCGGGCGCCCAGCGATGGGTAAGACCACGCTGGCGATGAACGTCGCGGCGGATGTGGCGATCAACCAGCGCCGGCCGGTTTTGGTGGTCAGCCTGGAAATGACCAAGACCCAGCTCATGGATCGCCTTCTGGCTGCGGTTGGCGGTATCCCGCTGCCATCGCTGAAGACTGGCGAGTGTGCCAGCGATTATTCCGCCGAGCTGGCTGCAGCGACCCTCAGGCTGCGTGACGCGCCGATCTGCGTGTCTGACGTGCCAGTCATGACCATGCCGCGCATTCGCTCCATTGCTCGTCGCCAGGCGCACCGCATGGGAGGTCTTGGCCTGGTGGTGATCGACTACCTGGGGCTGATGGAAGGCGAGGGGAAGGGTCGCACCGAGGATGTCACCGCGATGTCGCGCCAGATCAAGCTACTGGCTCGCGAACTGGAGTGCCCGGTCATCGTCCTGTCACAGCTCAACCGCGGCTGCGAATCCCGTCCAGACAAGCGCCCAGTGCTGAGCGACCTGCGTGAATCCGGCGCCATTGAGCAGGACGCCGACATCGTGATGTTCGTGTACCGCGACGAGGTCTACCACCCCAACACCCAGGACAAGGGCATCGGGGAAATCCTGATCCGCAAGAACCGTGACGGCGAGATCGGCATTGTTCCAACTGTGTTCCAGGGCGACCGCTCTCGCTTCATGCCGCTTGCCAATCGTTCTCGCCAAGACAACGTCGTGCAGGTGAATTTCTGATGAGAGAGCGCAGAGCGATCTACCACCACAACGGCTACCGCCTTCGTTCCTACACCGAGCTGCTTTGGGCTCGCGTGCTTGAGGCTGCCGAGATTTTCTACCTGTACGAGCCTGATCTAGTACGAGTCGATGAGGGCTACTACCTGCCTGATTTCTGGCTGCCGAACGTGGGTATCTACCTAGAGGTGAAAGGAAAGAACCCGACCGATATCGAGATCCAGAAAGCCGATGCAGTGATGGAGCGCACCGGTCGAGAAGTCATGTTCTTGGTTGGGCGACCTGAATCCGACCGTGAAGGCCTCATGAACTGCGGAATGCTTGTGCGCGGCTCGGGCGGCTGGACGAATGGAATTTGCCCTTACGACCTTCATTGCTTGGTACGCGACCACGGCGACTATGGGATGTGGGAGCGCATCAGCGCCGCAGCCAAGGGCGACATCATGGATAACGTCCGGCCTATCGGCGACATCCTGGAAGAACTGTTTCTTGGCATGGCTGATCGATCTGACATGGAACAGTGCCTGCGCGAGACGCATGCCCCGGTAAATGCCGAGCGCATGGCCTCTCTCCCTGCCCCTAGCGTTTGTGAGAGAGGCATCAAGTGGTTCCTCGATCGTCAGCAATTCCGCCTTTCTCAGCGAGGTGCAGCATGAGCCGTGCCCACCTGCTGGCCAAGTTTAACATCAAGCGCGCCGGGCAGCCGGCTGGGGAGGGGGTGTGAGCCTGTTTCAGTGTGAAGAGTGCGGTTGCCGCGACAACACCGCTACCAGCGGCTACTGGTTCCGCAGCGACGAGGGAAATCCATGCCAAGGCCGAAAGCTGTGTGCGGCCTGCGACCCAAGCATCGGCAAGTGGCATGGCGTGTTCAAGCGTGAATACCTGCCTAAGGGTGAGTTCTTCACCAACCGCCAAGGAAATCTTGAGCACAAGACCACGGGCAAGCTTTGCCACGAGTACCTGGCCGAGGAGAAGCACTGATGGACACCAACAAGATGCGCGACAGCGTGCGCGAGCAGTTCGAGAAGTTTGCGCTCAGCTCTGAGGGTGGGCTGTTCCCCGGTCATCTGGCCAAGGGCGAGGATGGCGAGTACCTGAACTATGCCGCTCAGTGCTACTGGCTGTTCTGGCAGGCCTCCCGCGAGGCCGTAGTGGTGGAGCTGCCTGAGCCAGATTTGCCCGAAGTCTACATCGATGAGCCCGTAGATCGGGAGTCGGAAGAGTTCCGTTATTTGGAGGCTCGCCATGGCGCCCAGTGCCAGACCTATCGGAAGTGCCGTCAAGCGATCGAGGCCCAAGGCCTGAAGGTGAAGCCATGATCATCGACAAAGAGAAGCTGAAGGCGCTGGCCGAAATCATGCTCCGCGATGTCGATGGTTGCCTTACCGACAGCGAGGCCCGTGACTTCCAGCAGCATGTGGCGGACTACGAGGCGCTAACACAGCCCGGCGGTGTCCTGGCCCTTCTCGAGGAGATCGAGCAACTTCGTGAATCACATGAGCAGGTATGCGCCAACTACAACCGTGTGAGCTTCGCATCCGAGGAGCGCGGCAAGCAGGTCGACCAGCTAAAGGCCGAGAATGAGGCGCTGCGCAAGGATGCCGAGCGGTACCGCTTCGTTCGCAACCCGATTGGTACCAGCTCGCCGTTGGCGATCTGGAACGAGGGGAAGATGCCGTTGTTCAGCGGAATGGCGGATGCGGTTGTTGATGAGTCCATGGCCAAGGAGGCATCCCATGACTGACCTCATGCTCCGCACCGAGCAAGACCGCGCCCGCCTGATTGGATACCTCACCGGTCTGGACCTGGCCAAGCCGCGCCGCCTGACCATCGTCGAGGTGCGCAACAAGCGCAGCGATGCCCAGAACCGCCTGCTGTGGATGTGGAACGGCCTGATCCAGGAGCACCTGCGCGATTCCTACGGCCAGGCAGCAAGCAGCGAGGAATGGCACGAGATTCTGGTGGCCAAGCTCTGGCCGGCCGAGGTTCACCCGGTGGAGCTGCCCGATGGCACCCGGTACCGCGTAGGCCGGGCCAAGACCCGCAAGTTCAGCACCCAGCAGATGACTCAGTACCTGGAGCTTCTGGACGCTTACTGCGCCGAGAGCCTGCAGCTGCTCCTACCGCATCCAGAGGACCTGATGATGGCGATCTACGGCGAGCGCCGCGGGAGGGCTGCATGAGCCATCAATTCAAGCCGGGTGACCTGGCGCTGGTACTCAATCACACGTTTCCGCCAGTGATCGGAACCTGCGTAGAGCTGATCAGCCGCCACTGCGTCGGACCCGTTGACCGAAGAGACCCGATGGACCCTGGCGTCTACGAGAAGGAAGGCGGCGAGGTCGTGTGGGTGGTCAGCGAAGACAAGGCCATCGTCTGGGGAAAATGGCTCATGCCCCTGCGCGGCGACTTCGCCCCCGAGCAGCAGAAAGCCAAGGAGGCTGAACCGTGCGCGTAGCTCTCAAGGAAGTGAAGCAGAAGACCTGCAAGTCCTGCGGCGGGAAGTTCCGGCCATCGCTGTCGACGCAGAAGGCCTGCAGCGTGAAGTGTGCCCTGGCCTTGGCGCCAGTGAATCACGACAAAGCCCGGAAGGCCATCGACCAGCGCGCGCGCCGCGAGATCCAGGTACGCAAGGAGAAACTCAAGAGCCGGGCAGACTATGCCAAAGAAGCCCAGGCCGCGGTCAATCGCTATGTACGGCTGCGAGACGCGCATCTGGGCTGCATCAGCTGCGACAAGTCAGCCGCATGGCAAGGGCAGTGGCACTGCTCGCACTTCCGCAGCGTAGGCGCGGCCCCGCACCTGCGGTTCAACCTCTGGAACATGAACAAGTCATGCAGTGCCTGCAACAACTTCTTGAGCGGAAACATCATGGCCTACCGGCCCGCGCTCATCGAGAAGATCGGGCAGGAGAAGGTCGACTGGCTGGAGTGCAGCAACGGCATAGCGCGCCACGACATCACTTACCTGAAAAGGGTGAAGGAAATCTTCACCAGGAAAGCCAGGTGCATCGAAAAAAGAAATGGGGAGGCGATGTCATGGATAGCCGTGTGATTCTGGTTCGCAAATCAATTTCGGAGCGGTCTGGGAGTAGAAGGTCTATTGGCGTCTTCCGCTGCCCTGAGTGTTCAACTGAGTTTGAGTCGAGGATGGAAAGGGCGAAGGTCATGACCGGGCTTTGTATCTCTTGCGCGAACAAGGCCGCTGGGCGAAAGCGAGTTACCCATGGGCTGAACAACAGAAACAGTCGCCTCCACGTCACCTGGTCAAACATGAAGCGGCGCTGCCTAAACCCGCAGGGCGCCGAGGTCCAAAAGTATGGCGGAGTGACGCTTTGCGAAGAGTGGATGAGCTTCGAGCCATTCATGGAGTGGTCACTTGCGAATGGTTACACCGATCGGCTGACGCTGGATCGCATCGATTCAAGCAAGGGCTATTCGCCGGAAAACTGCAGGTACGCGGATTACAACGTTCAAGCAGCGAATCGAAGAATCACAGATAAAAACACCAGCGGTCATGTTGGGGTTTCCTGGGATCGAGGCAGGTGGTGCGCAAAAGTGCAGTGGAAGAAAAAGCAGATACATCTGGGCCGCTTCAAGACCATCAGTGACGCCGTGAAGGCCCGGAATGACTACTTGGACGAGCACAGCCTGCCGCACTTGAGGGCGTAGCGCGTGAACACCATCGACGACCTCAAGGCCATCAAGGCCGAGTACCGGGCAAAGATCAAACAGCTGAAGGAGGCTGCATGAACCAGGTAGTGATGATCACTGGGCCAGCCAGCACAGCAGAGCGCGGCTGGCTAAAGCCTGCTTTTCCATTTTCGGTGCGGGCGCACTTCTTCGTGCAGGAGCGATCCGCCCCAGACACCGATGGCGGCCACTGTTATGCCTGGAGGTCGCTCTGCGGAGTTGATGCGTTCACCGGCAGCCGGACGCCGATGTTTGAGGCTGGCAACTGGACGCGCTGCAAGAAGTGCGAGAAGCAAATCGGCAAGGAGCAAGCAGCATGAACTGGACACCGCTCGACACCGCTCAGCTGTTTCTCTTGGGCATGGTCATCTTGGGCGCCTACTGCATCGTGCGTGGCATGGTTATCGTCGCCAAACGCAAGCGTGAGGAGGGCGGCCCATGCAACTGAACAGCGCACGCCAAGCCTGGCACGACTGCCTGTACACGGCCTGGGACAGCCAGGGTTCATTCATCGAGCAGTTGGGCCTACTGGGCGCCATGGTGCAGACCACTGACAAGCAGCGCAGCGCGAGCCATGCAGTGCACCAGGCGCTGGCTGGGCAGGTGCAAGCCGCTATCGGCCGACTTCATGACCAGGTGCGAACCTTCGGAAATTTCATGTACGCGCCGCACTGCAGTGATGATGATCGTGAGTCAGCCGAGGAAACGGTTTTCAATCTGGCAGTGAGTCGGTCACCACGCATGACTGCTGCCAAGCGTGAGCGATGCATGTACGTCGCCAAGGGTGTCATGTTCCGGTACCGCCGCATGCACCAGGGCGGGCAGTCTTCCTGTGAAGATCCATTCGCAAGCCCTGAGTGGTTCAAGAAATGGATTGATGATGTCTACGGCGTGAGTCTTCCATCGTGCGCATGGGCCAGGGATTGGGAGCCTTTCGTGGAGATCTGCTTTGAGGTGTGCGAGGACATCGACAAGAAGGCGCTATCGCCAATCGGGGCCGTTTTGTACGAAATGAAGGAGGCCGCTTGAGGGCCTATTGCGTTCCCGCACGCGTAGTGGCATGATTTCGCCATTGTTATAGTTTTGCCTTTGGCAAACATCCCGAAGAACCCGGCCCTTGAGCCGGGTTTTTTCGTTCTCAGCAGGCGAAAGACTGATAGGCCAACCTGCACAATCCAGGGGAACCGCTATGTCGCATCGCATGCGCTGCAAGATGATCTGCCACGAAGTCACGCCGAATGAGCACAGTCAGGGCCAGCTCTGCACTGTTCGCCTCGGCGCCGTCTACTCCAGTGATCCCGAAACCGAAGACGCGATCTACGGCAAGTACACGCCATATGGCGAGTTCCGCGCCGGCATCGTCACTGAGGTTGCAGAGAAGATGGAGGTAGGCAAGGCCTACTACGTGGACATCTCGCCAGCTATTTGAATTCACTGCAGCCAGGGCAGCCTTCGGGGAGGCCTGGACACTGATAAGCCGGTAGTACAGTGCTACGGAATAACACCGGCAGCCCGCGCACCCATGCCCTGTACGCTTCATGGGTGGCGCGAGACCGGATCGGCGAGACTGGTGCAGTAGGGTGCCAGCGCTGGGATGGTCTTTGGCAGACGGCGGGAAAGACCGCACACCTATTCAGGGCCTCGACATTGATCGGGGCCTTTCTGTTTTCGGCTCCGCCACACCCATTGCTCCGAGCTGGGAGTGCTGTGTGAGCCGTTCTAAATCCAATCGTGCCCACGGAGTCGAGCGCATGGAGTATTTGCACCGCCTGCTCGACAGGCTTGATCTGCTGATTGCTGGTTTGTTCGGCGTGATCGTTGCCAGTTGGTGGCACAAGGACGACCTGACCGACTGGCGCGCTTGGCTGATCTTTCTGATCACGGGTGTGGCCTGCGCCTTGTACCTGACGGGCATGGTCAGCGCTTACCTCGGCGTCACTGAACCGAACATCGTTGCCGGGGTAGGGTTCCTGCTCGGCACGTTCGGTGGCTCGCTCCTGGCAGCCATCAACCGGGCCATTAAAGCCGCTGACCTTTGGGCACTTATCCGCCAGAGGTTCGGGGGAGGCAACCAGCCATGAACTTTGACCTGATCAACGCCGTCGCATGCGGCCTGATCGCCTTCTGGGCGACCTGGTGCGTGCTGAGCGGCAAGGTGCGGGACGGCATCATTGGTAAGCTGATCTATTCAGCGATCGCCATCAGCGGCTTCGTCGTGATGAGCCGCAATCAGAGTATCTTCTTCGGTCAGACCACTGCGGTGCTCACCATGCACGTGACCCTGGCCTTGGCCGGCGTCCGGCACATCTTCATGGTGATCTGGTGGCAGAGGGTGAAGGCCTGGCTGTGTCGAACGTTGAACTGCGAGCACTGCCTGAAGGATTGCCGATTCGGGCCGGGCGGGATCGAGCGGCGCAAGCGGTAGCTCGCGCCACAAATTCAAGGTGCGCCGTTTCGTGGCGCGACAACCTGAGGGTCACCCATGGACAACCAGCACAAAAAGATCACCGGCTACCGCGACCTCACCCAGAGCGAGATCGACGGCATGAACTCGATCAAGGCCCTGGAGGCCGACGCCGGTGAGCTGTTCAAGCAGATCGGCTAGATCGAAGGCGTGGACCAGCGCACCCTGGCCTTGGCCAAAACCAACCTGCAGCAGGGCTTCATGTGGTTTGTGCGCTCCATTGCCAAGCCTGCCGACCCATTCAGTTGATGAGAAGCGGAACCCGCCTTGATTGCGCGCGCCCAGTCACCGCGGACATTCACGATATCGCTGAGCGGCGTCCGCATCTGACTGTTGCGGCTGTTGACGGTGTCCATGTGCTGCCTTGTGACCTAGTGCGCTCGGTGATCGCCGGCGACAAGCCATCAGCCATCCTGACCGAGCCAGTTCTGCGCCGGATCATTGAAGAGTGGTTACAGAAGGTGACTGTATGACCGCGAAGCTCGTTGAGTTCAAGCGGGAGGACTGGCGCGATGCTGCCAAGACCCTGCGTAAGATCGCCGATGACCTCGATGCCGGTGTGCATCCGGAATGCACTGTAGGCGCGCTGACCCTCATGGGCCCGAAAGGCGAGGTGACGGTGTTTGGGCTGGGCCCCAAGTGCGACGACCTGCAATGCCTGGGTGCAATGCGGCTCGGCGAGCAGAAGCTGATTGATGTGCTGCTGGATGGTGGGGAAGGTTAGCGCCTAACGTTGCCTCCCATTTCGCCTATCGCACTCTGCCTGGGCCTCTGCTCGGTTCGGGTAGAGTTCTGGCAGCCTTTTGTCGTTCCGCGTATCCAATATTCGATAGCCATGCACCTTCCAGTGCGGTGGCTCGGAGGGGTTGCGCGGCCTTATGCCTTCCAGCGGCCTGGAATTGACGACGATGAACCGGTCTTGCATATCGGAGCCTCGCTTGGATCTCCTGTAACCAATACTGGTTGGCCGTTACCAATTCAAGTTTCAGGTGGTCCTTTTGAGCAGACCAATGCCGCCGGTCGATCTGCTCGACTCGCCATTCCTCACCCTGAAACCTGCTCCAGAGGCATGGGAGTGGATACAGGCCGAGGTCCTTGCCGACACTGGCAGCATCCACAACGAAGAGCACGCACACCTGATCGACGCCCGCATAGGCGTGCTTTGGGCATCCTCTGGTTTTGCCAAGCAGGGAAGGGTGGTGCTGGGCCAGGCTGAGCAGGTCATGTTCCGCGCTGGCGGTTGGCAGAAGGCCCGACAAGAGCAGCAGATGCGGGAGTGGTTCGTTGAAGAACCGGATTACCTGATAACCCTAGCCGCTGACTACTGCGCGAAGTGTACTGATGGCGAGTTCTGCGCTCTGGTCGAGCACGAGCTTTACCACATCGCCCAGGCGACCGATCAGTACGGCGCACCCAAGTTCACCCAGGAAGGTCTCCCCAAGCTCCAGATGCGCGGACACGACATCGAGGAGTTCGTCGGCGTAGTTCGTCGCTACGGGGCAGGGGAAGACGTTCAGCAGCTAATCGACGCTGCAAGCCGGCCGCCCGAGGTGGCCAAAATCAACATTTCGAGGGCCTGCGGAACCTGCCTGCTCAAGTCGGCCTGAATCCTGACAGGTCCTGACGGATGACATTCACATGGCAGCACTACGAAGCGAGGTCAAAGCCTTCATTGTTCAGGCTCTGGCCTGCTTCGATACACCGTCCCAGGTGGTGGAGGCCGTCAAGAAAGAATTTGGGGTAGATGTCAGTCGCCAAGTGTGCGAAGGGCATGACCCAACCAAGTACGCCGGGCGCGGCTTGGCCAAGCGTTGGGCGGACATGTTCCATGCATGTCGGGAGCGGTTCACAGCCGAGACGGCCGACATCCCCATTGCGCATCGTGCCTACCGTCTCCGTGCGCTTGGCCGAATGGCCGAGAAGGCCGAGAGCATGAAGAACATGGCGCTGACTGCCCAGCTACTGGAGCAAGCAGCCAAAGAGGTCGGCGACGTGTACGTAAACCGCCGGCTCGAACCCGACAAGCCCCTGGGCTCCCAGGCGGACCAGCAGCACGCCATTGCTGAGTACAAGCTGGAGCCAGACGAGAATGTCCCGACTACCCCGCACCTATGACCCGCCGGTGAAGCTGACGCCAAAGCAAGCGAACATCTACTGCTGGGGCTTTCAATCGGAGGCGCGCTTCCGTGATGCGGTTTGTGGGCGTCGATTCGGCAAGACCTTCCTCGGCAAAGCAGAGATGCGACGCGCGGCACGCCTGGCTGCGGAGTGGGGCGTGAGTGTCGAGGACGAGATCTGGTATGGGGCGCCAACGTTCAAGCAGGCCAAGCGGGTGTTCTGGCGCCGGCTGAAGCAGGCCATCCCTGAGGCGTGGCGCGCAGCACGGCCGAACGAGACAGAGTGCTCGATTACTCTCAAGTCCGGTCACATCATGCGCGTGGTCGGCCTGGACAACTACGACAACCTGCGGGGCTCTGGCCTGTTCTTCGTTCTGGTGGACGAGTGGGCCGACTGCCCGTGGGCCGCCTGGGAAGAGGTTCTCAGGCCAATGCTTTCGACCTGTCAGTACACGATCCCGCAGACCGGAGAGTCGCGCAAAGGCGGGCATGCGCTGCGGATCGGCACCCCGAAGGGTTTCAATCACTGCTACGACACTTACCGCGACGGGCAGCCGGGCGGCGAGCCTGACCACAAGAGCTGGCAGTACACATCGCTACAGGGCGGCAACGTCCCGGCCGATGAGCTGGACGCTGCCCGGCGCAAGATGGACCCGCGCACGTTCCGCCAGGAGTACGAGGCAGGGTTCGAGAACTATGCCGGGGTCGTCTACTACACATTCGACAGGGCAGAGTGCCGGACCAGTGAGCGCATCAAGCCGGGTGAAGCCATACACATCGGCATGGACTTCAACGTCATGAAGATGGCCGCGGTTGTGTACGTGGTCCGAGACGGCTTGCCGTTGGCGTTGGGTGAGTTCCACTCGGTGCGTGACACGCCCGAGATGATCGAGAAGATCAAGGTGCGTTTCTCGGGGCACAGCGTCTCCGTTTACCCCGACGCCAGCGGACAGAACACCAGCAGCAAGAATGCCAGCGAGTCGGACCTGTCCCTGCTCAAGAAGGCTGGCTTCACCGTAGTGGTCGACTCACAGAACCCCGGCGTGAAGGACCGTATCAACGCGGTCAACGCCATGTTCCTGAACACCTACGGGGAGCGGCGCATGAAGGTCAACATCGACCAGTGCCCGCAACTCACCCAGTGCCTGGAGCGGCAGACGTATACCGCCAAGGGCGAGCCGGACAAGGACCCCAAGAAGGGGCACGACCACATGAACGACGCCGCCGGCTACTTCATCGCCAAGCGGTTCCCGATCAAGACTCAGTCCGCCGGCACCCGCCGCATCGGAGGTTTGGCGTAATGCCTGTTCAATCCACCAACCCAGACTACGACGCTCACATCGAAGAGTGGCGGATGATGGATGACGCCCTTGAGGGCGAATGCGCCATCAAGCGCAGCCCGCGCAATTTGCCGAAGCCGAGCGGCATGGTCGAGGCCGAAAAGCTGGACGGTCCGGGCAACGCCTACCTCTATCGTAACTACACTGACCGCGCTCAGTACGAGCACTGGGTGCGTGACTCGCTGCGCTCGATGATGGGCTTGGTATCGCGGCTGATACCCGAGGTGAAGCTGCCTGCGGGCCTGAAGGGGCTTGAGGACAACGCCACGGCCGACGGCTTCGGCTTGACTCAGCTATTCCTGCGGATCGTGCGCCAGGCAATCTCTCATGGTCGGGTACCGCTGGTAGTGAACATCGATGATGCGGGCCAGCCGTACTTCGCCACCTACGCGGTGCGCAATGCGATCAACTGGGACACCGCCGATCAAGGCGGCCGCCAGGACCTGGTGCTGTCAGTGTTCCGCGAGTTCAGACGCAAGGAGCAGGACCGCTACAGCCACGAATGCGAGACGGTCTATCGCGAGTTCTACATGGACGGCACGGTCTGCCGCACTGGCGTGCGCAACGAGGCCGGAGAGCTGGTAGAGGATGACCGGCCACTGGGTGTCGTCGACGGCAACGCCAATCTGGTACGCGGTCTAGGCTACATCCCGGTCATCTACTGCGGCTCGACCGACAACTCACCGGACGTGGACGAGGTCCCGCTGCTGACCATGGCCCGGGCTGCGCTGAAGTCGTACCAGCTCAGTGCCGACTACTTCACCGCACTGCACCAGACCAGCCACCCGCAGCCGTGGGTCTCTGGGCTGGACGAGAGTGTGGAGCTCAGCGTGACCGGGCCGTCTGCGGCCTGGGATCTTGGGCCGAACGGTAAATGCGGCTACCTAGAGTTCCAGGGCGCTGGCATTCAGGCAGTGCGCACGGCGATGGGCGACCAGAAGAACGCCGCGCTCGAAGCTGGCGCCAAGGTCATGGACGTCTCAGGCACCGAATCGGGCGAGGCCCGCAAAACCCGCCAGAACGACCAGCATGCAACGCTGCATAGCATCGTGATGACCGCTGCAGAGGCCATCGAGCAGGCCCTGCGGTACGCCGCAGAGTGGACCGGCTTCAACCCCGACGAGGTGGTCTTCACGGTCAAGCCTGAGTTCGTGATCCCTGAGGTCAGCGCCCAGGTGCTGGCCGAGCTGCAGAAGAGCGTCATGGCAGGCACCATCAGCGCCGAGACGTATTGGCAGTACCTCACCACTGGCAAGCTGCCCGAGCGCCCGTACAACGAAGAGGCCGAGCTGATCGGCGACGACCACGACGCGGGCGGCGTCAACCTGGACAAAGACGATGGCGACGAAACCGACGCAGACGGCGGACGAGGTGCTGCTGGAGCAGGTCAGTAGGCACGCGGTACTGCTGGAGCGGCTCAAAGCTGGCGAGGTCAAGAAGTTCGAAACCTACCTGCGCCGAGCTGACAGCCATGTCCGTGACCAGCTCACCCGCAAGGAACTGACCACCTACGGCCGGAGCAGGCTGGAAGAGTTCCTTGGGCGGGTGGGCGGCAAGCTGCTGGAGATCTACAAGGCCTTCAGCGACCGGATGCAGTCCGACCTGGTGGACATCGCGCTGTATGAGGCGGCCTTCGAGGGCCGTAGCCTGGCCAAAGCGCTGTTGATCGACGCGATCATGCCGACCGACGCCCTGATCCGGACGGCGATCAACACTCAGCCGCTGCAGGTGTCGGGGATTGACGGCGGCACGCTGCTGAAATCCTTCCTCAACGGCTGGACACGCACGGAGTCGACCAGGGTAACCAACGCCATCCGGCTTGGCGTCGTGCAGGGGCAGACCAACGCCGAGATCACCCAGGCCATTCGCGGTACCGCAGCACAGAATTTCACCGACGGCGTCCTGGCCGTCAGCAACCGAAACGCCCGCTCCATCGTCCAGACCGCAGTCCAGCATGTGGCCACCACGGCGCGCATGGAGACGCTCAAGGCAAATGCCGATGTCATTCCGGGCTATCGCTGGGTGTCGACGCTTGACCGCAAGACCAGCACCCTTTGCAAGAGTCTGGACGGTCGTGAGTTCGAGATAGGGAAGGGGCCGCTGCCGCCGGCACACGTCAACTGCCGCTCGACTACTGTGCCGGTAACCAGGCTGTCGGCGCTGTTTGCCGAAGGCGCAACGCGGGCATCCGTGGGGGCTGGCGGCGGTGCGCAGGTCTCGGCAGGTCTCGTCTACTACCAGTGGCTCAAAACGCAGCCAGCGGCGTTTCAGGATGCTGCACTTGGGCCTGTGCGCGGCAAGCTGTTCCGAGATGGCGGTCTGACGGCCGAGCGCTTCGCCGCACTGCAACTGGACAAGAACTTCAAGCCGCTGACGCTGGAGAAGCTCAAGGAGCTGGAACCGTTGGCGTTTGATCGGGCCGGAATCAGCTGATCCGCGCCACAAAACGCAGAGCCACGATTTCGTGGCGCGATCTACAGGCCTCGCAATTGCGGGGCTTTTTCATGCCCGCCAGGCGGGCCAATCAATCCCCAGGGGATAGCCACATGCCTTTTGACTTCGACCCGGCCGCCCACGGCCTCACCCTCGACGAGAACCAAACCGCAGCCCTCAAGGCAGCGCTGGGCGGCGAGGTGCAGAAATTTCTGGACGGCGAGGTCTCGGGCCTCAAGTCCAAGAACCAAGAGCTGATCGGCTCCAACAAGACCATCAAGACTGAGCTCGACAAGCTGAAGGGCCAGTTCGAAGGCCTGGACATCGACGCTGTGAAGGGCCTGCTGGCCAAAGTAGGCCAGGACGAAGAGACCAAGCTGATTGCAGAGGGCAAGCTGGACGAGGTCATTACCCGCCGTACCGAGCGCCTGCGCGGCGACCTGGACAAGCAGGTTAAGGCCGCCAACGAGCGCGCTGATAAGGCTGAAGCCTTCGCTGCCAAGTACAGCGACAAGGTGCTGGCCGACTCCATCCGCGCCGCTGCTATCAAGGCCGGCGCGCTGCCTGAGGCTGCCGAGGACATCATCCTCCGCGCCCGCGGCACCTTCAAACTGAGCGAAGACGGCGAGCCTATTGCCACTGACCGTGCCGGCGAAGTCGTGTACGGGAAGGATGGCAAGACCCCGCTGTCTCCCCTCGAATGGGCGGAATCGCTGCGCGAAACCGCCACACACCTGTGGCCAAGGGCTCAGGGTGCCGGGCAGACCGGCGACAACGGTGGCAAGGCCACGAAGAAGTGGGGTGAGTACACCGAGACCGAGCGCGCTGCGATCGCTCGCGACAACCCCGAAGCATTCAAAAAACTGCAAGCCACCCAAGGAACCTAATCCATGGCCACGACCCAGCTGTCGGACATCTTCGTCCGCGACTACTACGGCGCGCTGGCGCCGGTGAACACCCCTGAAAAAACTTCCGTCTTCGAATCGGGAATCGTGACCCGCTCGCCGACGCTCGACAATATCGCCAACAACGGCCAGGGCACCTCCGAGATCAGCTACTGGCAAGATCTCGACGCCGACGAGGCGCCGAACATCTCCAACGACAACCCGGATGACTTGGGCGAGGTCGGCAAGGCCGAGCAGGGCAGCATGCGGGCCCGCACGCTTTACCTCAACAAAGGTTACGGTGTTGCCGACCTCACTGCTGAGCTGGCCAATAGCGAGCCCATGCAGCACATCCGCAACCGCTTCGGTACGTACTGGACTCGCCAGTGGCAGCGTTATCTGCTGGGCGCTGCACGAGGCATCATCGCGTCGAACATTGCCAACAATGCCGGTGACATGGTCAAGGACGCAGGTGCCACCATCAGCGCCACCGCGTTTCAGGACGCTGCCTTCACTGCCGGCGATGCGGCCGACATGTTCGGAGCCATCGGCGTCCACTCGGTGGTCATGAACCAGATGGTCAAGCAGGACCTGATTGAGTACCTGCGCGATTCGACCGGCAAAATCATCCTGGCCACCTACCTCGGCAAGCCGGTGTTCATGGATGACAGCCTGACCTATGCGCCCGGTCAATTCCTGTCGGTATTCTTCGGCCAAGGCGCTTTCGGTTATGGCGAGGGGACTCCGCATGTGCCGGTCGAGCTGCAGCGCAAGCCGGACGGTGGCAATGGCGGCGGTGCCGAAGTCCTGTGGGAACGCAAGACCTTCATCCTGCAGCCCGCCGGTTTCAGCTGGAAAGGCAGCAACAACCTTAACCTGAGCCCGAACGCCACCCAGTACGCCAGCGCTGCGAACTGGGAACGTGTGTTCGACCGCAAGCAGGTGCCGTTCGCCGCCGTCATCAGCGGCACCGCCACCCCTTGACCCATGATGCGGGGCGCCGACTTGGCGCCCTGTGCAGGAGCTCACCATGAAAGTCATCTACACCAACTCCCCGGGCAGCGAGCGCGGTACCTGCTATCGCCGTCTGGACCAATTCTTTGGCGTCATCGACGGGGCCACTTCGGTGTCCGTGCAGGGCGAGGCTCCGCACATTGGGGAGGCCTACCAGCGACAAGGCATCAGCGTCAGCGAGATCGAAGAAGGCCTGCGGCTGGACGGCCCGACCATCACCCAGTGGGTAGCGGAGGGCTACAAGGCTTCGGCTTACCCGCCGGCTGGCTATGCCTCTGTGAGCAGCCAGGCCGAGATCGACAAAGCGATTGAGGCAGAGGGCGGCGACGACGAGACCGACCCGCACAAAATGAAGGTCCCGCAGCTGAAGGAGTGGTTGACGGCCCAGGGCATCACCTTCGACGCCGCCCTCAACAAGCCCGACCTGCAGGCCCTGATCCCAAAGGAGTAAGCCATGACCGACTTCATCACCGTCGCTGACGTCGACCAGAAGCTTGGGCCGGACTGGGCGGGCTCGGGTGATGCGGTCCTTGCCGTAGCCATGGCCAATGCCTGGCTCACGGCCAAGATCAGGCGGGCGGTGCCAGACCCGGTGCCGGACGCGATCGTGTCCGCTGGTGCACAGGTGGCCAAGCTGGCTGCCGAGAACAAGCTCTACAAGGACACCGGCAAAGAGGTGCTCAGCAAGACCGTGTCAGCTCAGTCTGGCACCTCGACCAGCAAGACCTACGCCGAGGGCTCAGTTGAGCTGTCCGCGGCTGAGAACTTCGCATTGGACCTGATAGCCCCCTGGGTCAGACGATCCGGCACCGTTCTGCTCAAGCGGGTTTGAGCGCGATCAGTTTCGCCATCCCTGCTTCAGCTCTTGATCGAACCACTGTTCAGCGACGTCGCTGGCCGGCATCACGCTCCTGAATTCCAAGTAGTGGCCATAGCCTTGGTCGCGAAGCCAGCTTTTGAATGAGCCGAAGCTCGGGTGCCAGCCTGAAGGCTGCTCTTGGGCTTTTGCCCATTCGTGGACAAGGTGGCGGATGGCGGCCTCGCATTCAGCTTTTTTATTCATGATCGATCTCTTCTTGGGGATTGGCTGGAGTGTATTTCAAATGGGCATGCGCGAAGAGGTCCAGGCCGACCTGGCGGAAGCATTCGATGATCCTGACGGTCTGGCCGACACGGTGAAGCCGGTTGCTGGATCCCGCACCGTAAAGAGTGGGTACGATCCCGCGATCGGCGGTACGGTGCCGGCTTCCACTACCTACTACGTCGGACGGGGCGTGTTCGGCAGCTACCTGGCAAAGGAGATCGATGGCTCTCGTATCCAGACCGAGGATGTGAAGCTGCTGGTGCTCCAGAACGAGCTGTTTGAGGGGCAGGGTGGGCAGGTAAGCGAAACCCCTGCCGCGCCCAAAATCGGCGACCAAGTTAGCGGCTACCGAGCACTCAGCGTGTCTGAAGACCCCGCTCAGGCTACCTGGACCATTCAGTTGAGGAAGTGACCATGCCACGCGGTTCACACATGACGCAGCGGTATGGCGGGCTGCAGGGCGGATTCGCTGAAGCCATTCGGGCTTTCGCGGAGCAGGCTGAGCAGGCGCTTGATGCCACGTTTCGCGAGATCGTTATTGAGGTTGGTAGCAGTGTCATCCGCATGTCGCCAGTGGGCGATCCCGAGATCTGGAAGGCCAACGTAGCTCATCGAGCGGCTAACACTAGGGCTGCTGACAGCTACGACTTCAAGGTTACGGTGCGCAACACCCTTATCAACCTGAACCAGGACAACTTCACCAAGGCCGGCAAGCTGCGCAAGGGCGTCAGATACGCCAAGCCACTCACCAAGGCAGAGCGCGATCAGAACTTCGCTGTGAACGGTCTTGTGGCCGGCCAGGGGTATGTCGGCGGGCGCTTTCGTGGCAACTGGCAATTCTCCATCGATGCTCCGGCAACTGGCGAGCTCGATCGGATCGACCGATCTGGTAATGAGACCATCGCCGAACTGAAGGCGCAGGTCGCGGCGCTGACAATCGGCCAGACCGCCTACATCGTGAACAATCTGCCGTATGCGATCCCACTCGAGTACGGCCACTCCACCCAGGCGCCGCACGGAATGGTGCGTGTGACCCTGGCCAACTTCCAACGCATCGTCGACGAAGCCATCAGGAACAACCAGGTATGAGCCACGCACGCGCCCGCCAGGCGATTGAGATCAAGCTGGCCGCCTGGGCAGCTGCGCGCTCGGTCCGGATTGCGCACATGGAGGACGGCTTCGAGGCCGCTCCGGGTGAAACCTACCTCCGGGCCTTCCTATTACCGGCCAGCACCACGACCCGCTACTTGGCTGCTGAGGCCTATGAGTACCGGGGTATCTACCAGATCAGCATCGTGTGCCCAGCGGGCCAGGCCCTGGTTACTGCCGAGGCCCTGGTCGACGAGCTGAGCACCTTGTTCCGCGTCGACACCGAACTCAGCCGCAACGGATTCGAAGGGTTGATCGTCGAGCCGCTGGAGCAGGGTCCCACGATCACCGAGCCGGCGACCTACACGGTCCCGGCCAGCTTCACCTATCAGGGTGTCGCAGACCAACCGCCCGCTGGGGCATAACCAACCGCCGCCTGGCGGGCATCAATGAGGAAACACTCCATGGCCGCACGCATCCCGCTGCCCAACGGCTCTGTTGTCGAGATCGCTTCTGTTCTCGGCGCCGCTGTACCTTTCACCTCCCTGACCAACGCCAAGCCGCCGGTGGCCGCCTCCGTCGGTCACGGCATCGACGCTGGCGATATCCTGCTGATCAACTCCGGCTGGGCGCTGATCAACGACCGCGCCGTCAAGGCGTCCGGTGTTACCACCGACGCTTTCTCCCTGGCCGGTCTCGATACCACCAACGAGGAGCGCTTCACCGCAGGTGCTGGCGCCGGGTCTGTTGTACCGGTTTCGGGCTGGACCCAGATCTCCAAGGTCACCGCCTTCACTGTATCCGGTGGCGAGCAGCAGTTTCTCACCGTTGGCTACCTGGAGAATGACGATGACCTCCAGTTCCCCACCAACCGCAACCCGATCAGCGTTTCGATCGCCGTCGAAGATCAGCCCGAGGCCGGATATGTCAGCGTGGTCGAGGGCTATGACGACTCCAAGGAGCTTGCGGTTGTCCGCCTGAAGCTGCCTGGCAATCGCCAGATCCTGATGCCCGGCTACGTGAGCATCACCAGCACCCCGACCATGGACCGCAACCAGCTGATGACCCGTACCATCAGCATCGGCCTGTCCGGTCGCCCGACCCGCTACAACGCCTAAGGGGGATCCATGGCGAAGATCAAAATCGCGCAGAACCCAACGTTCGGCGCCGCAGTACAGCTTCCACGGGTCGGCTCCGCCCCGGTCGAGGTTGGTTTCGAGTTCCGTTACTTGGACCGTATCGCGCTGTCCGAGATGTTCGACCGCTGGAACAAGGCGCGCGATGCTTGGGCGGAAAAGGCGAAGGAGGAGGGTGTCAGCTGGAAGGACGCCACTGCCGCCGAGATCGAGCTTCAGGCTGATCAGCTGAAGGATATCGTGGCCGGCTGGGATCTCGACGACGAGTTCAGCGACGACGCCATCCTCGACCTGGTGCGCACCTGCACCGGCGCGCCAAAAGCTGTCATCGACGCCTTCCAGAGCGCATACAGCGCGGCCCGTCTGGGAAACTGAAGAGCGCGGCCAGGGCTGTCTACGAGCAGGGCGCCTCCGAAGGGCAACTGGCGATGCTCGGCCTGAGCCGCGCCGACCTTCCCGAGGAAGAGGTAGAGGTCTGGCCGGACGCCTGGCCAGCCTTCCGCCTGTTCGAGGCAATGTCCACTCAGTGGCGGACGGGCATGGGCGGTGCTTCGGGCCTGGATTATTCAATCATCCCGGCCATCGCCTCGATGCTCGGCATCAAGCGCCGCGACCTTCCCAACATTTTTCCCGACCTCCGCGTAATGGAGGCCGAGGCTCTGGCCGTCATGGCTGAATCAACGGAGTAGAGCATGACCACCATTGCCGAACTGGGCATCCGGGTTGATTCCGGCGATGCCGCGCACGCCGCGACGGACCTGGACAAGCTGGCAGACGCTGGCAAGCGTAGCGAGGAATCGGCGGGTAAGACCGGGCGCGCCTGGGAATCAGCACTGAGCGGAATGCAAGGTGATACCCGGCAGATAGTTCAGGAATTGCAGGCCCTCAACGCCAAGCAGGCTGAACTGGCCCAGCAGATGATCACGGTCGGCCGTGCCGTGACCACCGCTGCGGCGGGCATGACTGCATTCAAGGCTGGGGCTGAGCAGGCCGGGCAAGCACAGGCCGCGCTGACCACCGCCACGGACGCAGGCGCCCAGGCAAGCCGCCGTGCCGCCGAAACTGCTGATGAGCAGCAGGCTCGCCTGTTGGCCATGGCGCGGGCATCCCTGGAGGCGAGTGAGTACGTTCAATCGCTGAACCGTGCAACCGCTCGAACCGCCGAAGTTACCAGCCAGGCGAATGCCGTCCTGTCGGACAACGCCAGCCGGCAAGCAGCCATCAACACCCGTGCACAAGCTTTGCTGGTAACAGAAGAGCGCCTGGCCGGATCCGCCAAGACCGCAGCAGCCGCACAGCGCGATCAGGGCCTGGCTCTCGACGACCTTCTCGGTAAAATCGACCCTACTGTCGCAGCCATGAGCCGTCTGGATCAGATGGAGCAGAAGCTGCAGGGCTTCAAAGCCAGCGGCGCTCTCGATCCTGAGACTTTCGCTGAGTACAAGGGGAAGATTGACCAGGCGAGGGCTGCCCTGGGCAGTGCGGATGCCTCGCTGAGCAGTACTGGCATGACTGCAAAGGCCACCGCTGCAGCGTTGCGAGGTGTACCGGCTCAGTTCACTGATATTTTCACGTCGATCGTCGCTGGCCAGCCGATCATGATGGTTGCCTTGCAGCAGGGCGGCCAGCTCAAGGACATGTTCGGCGGGCTTGGCCCGGCAGCGCGCGCCTTAGGCGGCTACATCCTTGGCCTGATCAACCCCTTTACCGTGTCGGCTGCTGCCGCAGTGACGCTGGGGTATGCCTTTTACAAAGGCTCCGAAGAGGCAGACGCCTACAGCAACGCGCTGATCCTGACGGGTAATTCGGCTGGGCTGACTGCCGACCAACTGGGCAGTATGGCCAAGCAGGTGAGTTCGACTGTTGGCACAACCGGGGCAGCTGCATCGGTTCTGGCGAGCCTGGCCGGTAGCGGCAAGATAGCCGGCGACAGCTTCATGGATGTGGCCCAAGCAGCCGTATCGATGGAGGAGGCAACAGGGAAAGCGGTTTCCGAGACCATTGCCGAGTTCGTCAAGCTGGCGGACGACCCAGTGAAAGCCTCGGTCGCGCTGAACACGCAGTACAACTACTTGACGAGCTCGGTCTACTCGCAGATTGCCGCTCTTGAGCAGCAAGGGAGGCACGCGGACGCCGTCAAGCTCGCCACCGAAGCCTTCGCGGACGCTATCAACGAGCGCACCCCGAAGATCATCGAGAACCTGAGCTGGTGGGAGCGCGGTTACAACGCGGTCGCCAAGGCTGCCGATCAGTTGAAAAACATTGGTCGGGAGAGCATCGACGACGATATCCGTCAGGCCGAGATCAACTTGGCCGGTGCCGAGCGCGGCGACGTTGGTGCCTTCCAGAACCGCGACACCATGGTCGAGTTTTACACCGATCAGCTCCAGTTCTTGAGGGACAAGAAAGCAGCCCAGGAGGAAAACGCTGCATTCGACCGCCAGGAGGCGGAAGCCAACGAGAAGACCATCAAGGCTATGGCCAAGGTCGATGCCCTGGAGAAGTCGGCCTGGAACAACTCCAAGAAACGCAGCGAGGCACTCAAGGAGTACGAGCGTTCCCTGGATATCATCAGGAAGAAGGATCCAGCCGATGCTCGACTCAATCCTGAGTCCATCGCAAGGGTCCGCAGTAACATCGCCGAGCAGTACAAGGACCCAGTCGGACGCCCTGGTGCTGTTGACCTCTCCGGTTTCAACACGCAGAAGAACGCCCTCAATGCCATCCTGGCCGAGTACAAGAACAACCAGAAGGAACTGGACGCTGCCCAGAAGGCCGGCATCATCTCCCAGGAGTCCTACGCGACCCAGCGCACAGCCATCATCGAGCAGCAGAAGGACGAGGTGACCAACGCCTACCAGGCGGAGATCGCGGCGCTCGAAGCTGCCAAGGGCAAGGCCGGTACCTCGGCCGCCCAGCGGGTCCAGCTGGACCAGAAGATCGCCGATGCCCGGGCCAACATGGTCAAGGCGCAGAAGGACGCTGATTCGGAGCTGGCGGTGCTGGCCACGAACGAGGAGGGGCGGCTGAAACGACAGAAGGCAGCCACTCAGGCCTACGTCGATCAGCTGGAGCGCCAACGCGCCGCACTTTCGACTTCCGGTACCAGGGCTGCAAGCTCGCTTGGACTTGGTGATCGCCAAGCCGGACTGCAGCGTGACCTGGATGGGGCCACTGATCGTTTCAACGATGAGCGCGCCAAGTTACTGGATCGCCGCCGCACAGCTCCGGACAAGTACAGCCAGAATGACTACGAGCGTGACCTGGATGTCTTGGGTAAGGCCGAGGACAAGTACCGCGACACCGTGGTCGACAACTACGCCAAGATATCTGAAGCCCAAGGAAATTGGCGTAGCGGCGCTTCGTCGGCCTTCCAGAATTATATCGATCAGGCGCGGGACGTAGCCGGGCAGGCTAAATCAGCGTTCACCTCGCTGTACGATGGACTGACCGATGCTGCGGTGGAGTGGGCGTTTGGAGCAGATAACACTTTTGACGACGTGGCAGTCAGCTTCGCTAAGATGCTGGCGAAGATGGCGATGCAGGCTGCATCGTCGAGCGTCTTTTCGAGCATTCTTGGAACGGTTGGAACCAGTCTTATCGGCTCCGGAGCCGGGTCTGCGACATCTTCCGGAGCATCCGGTGCGGGTGGATTCGATTATGGGCTAGGGAGTGCTTCGTCGGGATTGACGTACACCCCGACATTTTCTGACGGCGGTTACACCGGTAACGGTGGAAAGTTTGAACCGGCCGGCATCGTGCACGGCGGCGAATTCGTATTACGCAAGGAAGTAGTCAGCCAGCCGGGAATGCTGGACTGGCTCGAATCGCTGAATACCCGTGGCTATGCCGAAGGGGGCCTGGTCAGCTCAATCACTCCGCAATCGATACCCAGCCAGATTTCATCGGGAGGCAACTCCAACTCCGTCGTTGTTCAGCAGGAAATCTCTGTTGAGGGAGGCGGGCAGTCCGGAGCTGGGACTACGGACTTGAGCGCAGTCAGCCAGGCCTACGCCAAGGCGGCCAAGGACGGGGCTCAGCAGGAAATCGCCAAGCAATTGAAGCACGGCGGCATGATCTGGGCCGCTATCAACCGGCCGGTGCGTTGACATTGTAGGAGGGCCAGATGGCCGATCGATTCACCTGGAGGCCGAATCGCTCGGCCCCTGGCACCTTTGAGAGTGCGGTGCGCGCTGCCAAGTTCGGCAACGGGTACAAGCAAATCGCTGGCAACGGGATCAATAACGAAACGCAGTCCTGGAGCCTGACGTTCACAGGCAAGAAAGCGCGGATTGCTGCAATTCTTGCCTTTCTCCGGGCGCAGAAGGGGTTCAAACCCTTCATCTGGAAGACGCCATTTGATGGCGACCGCTACTTCACTTGCAACGCATACAGCCCTACCGACCAAGGAGGCGATATGTGGGTGCTCACTGCAACCTTTGAACAAACACACCAGGTGACCTGATGACTGAGAGCATCTATGAGGATATCCAGAAGCTGAATCCCGGCCAGTACGTCGAGCTCTTCGAACTGGACCTGGGCGCTTTGGGCGGGGACATTTACTACTTCCACGGATATACCCAGGTGGGCCCGGTGTTTTGGCAGGGTAAGGAATATTCGCCTTGGCCGATCAAGGTTGAGGGTATGGGCATGACTGGCGAGGGCCAGCAGAACAGTCCGCTGCTCTCAGTTGGCAACGTCTCCGGCCTACTCACTGCGCTATGCCGGATCTATGACGACTTGGTCGACGGTAAGGTCGTTCGCCATCGGACGCTGGGTCGCTTTCTCGACGCAGCAAACTTTCCCGGCGGCAACCCAGAGGCCGACCCTCAAGAGCACTTTGCAGACGACGTCTACGCCATCGACCAGAAGCAGTCTGCGGATGATGAGTTGATCGTATTTACGCTGAAGTCCCCCCTGATAGCATCGGATCGGAAGCTTCCGGGGCGGCAGGTTGTTGCGAACTGCTGCCAATGGCTCACGATTGGCGGGTACCGCGGTGTGTACTGCGGATATACCGGCTCGAACTACGCTACCGACAAGGACGTGTCGACCGGGGATCCTGGTCAGGATATGTGCTCCGGCACGCTCACCGGGTGCAAGCTGCGCTTCGGCGCGAACAATCCGCTGCGCTACGGCAGCTTCCCTTCTGCGGGCAACTGAGGTTTTCCATGAAAATATCGCAGGCTGTCATTGCGGCCATGTACGTGCACGCGCGTGAAAGGGCGCCGGAGGAATGCTGCGGGTTGCTGGTACGGGTCGGGCGGAAGCTGGTTTACCTGCCACTGGCCAACAAAGCGGCAAAGCCTGAGCAGGAGTTCCGCATCTGCGCTGAAGACTGGGCCGACACCGAGGATCAAGGGACTATCGTCGCCGTGGTGCACAGCCACCCCGGTCAGCCTGCCAGGCTGAGCGCCGCCGATCGTGCAGCGATGGAGTCCACGGCCTTGCCTTGGGTCATCATCGAGGTGCGCGAAGGTGAACCGGTGACGCACCTGGTGCACGAGCCAACCGGGTACCAGGCTCCGCTGGTGGGCCGACCCTTCCATCACGGTGTGCTGGACTGCTACACCTTGGTCCGCGACTACTACCAGCGCGAACTGGGTATCGTGCTTCCTGATTACGAACGCGAAGACGGATGGTGGGATAAGGGGCAGGACCTCTATGCCGACAACTTCGAAGCGGCTGGCTTCTACCCGGTGGACCCCGACGACTTACACCAGGGCGACCTCATCGTCATGCAGGTGCGCGCCGAAAAGGCGAACCACGCGGGTGTCTATCTCGCCGATGGTCGCCTCAAGACCGAGCCCGATCACCATCCGGTGCCGGGCGGAATACTGCACCACCTTTATGGGCGAGACTCAAAGCGCGACGTTTTCGGTGGATATTGGCGAGAAGCGGCGAGGTTCTACTTGCGCCACCGGGAGGCAAAGTGAGCGTGATAGATTTACCCCTTTGGACAAGGGGGTAAGAAATGCGAGTTCCACAACTGATAGCTGCCACGGCGATGGTTGCGTTGTCGGGATGTGCGACGCCGAACATGTCTGAAATGCGGGCGGTAGGCCCCATCAAGACGCTCGAGTCGCGGAAGACGGAAAGCTCCTATGCGGAGTGCGTTCTATTTGCATGGCAGGATATGCGGTTAGCTGGAGAGCTAAACAAGGCGTCCATTCAGCCAGGCAGAAACGGAGGTACAACTGTTATGTCTCGGGATGGTGGATATTTTGTGGATGTCTCGACGATACCGACAGGGGTGTTGGTCAGATACTACGAAGTTTCTGATACCTGGATATCCAAGCGGCTCAGAGAGCCGGTAATAAGTTGTTTGTAATGCCAAGTTAGACCGCCTCACGAGGCGGTTTTTTTATGCCTGGAGAAAACATGTCTGACCGGATCAGAACTATTCGCCTTTATGGTGAACTTGGCCGTCTGTTTGGCCGCGTTCATTACCTGGCGGTCCAATCGTCGGCTGAGGCGGTAAAAGCGCTTGGAGTGCTATTTCCTGGGTTCAAAAAGTACCTAGCATGCTCCAAGGAGAAAGGGCTGGCATTCGCTGTGTTCTACGGGAAGCGGAACATCGCAACACATGAACTGACACATCCTCCCGGCTCGGCCGATATCCGAATAGCGCCCGTCGTGGAGGGGCGAAAGAGTGGCGGCGGCCTGCAGGTGGTCTTGGGCATTGCTCTGATTGCTGCTGCCAGCTTTTTCACTGGCGGTCTTGCAGCAGGTGGGGCTGGGCTATTCGGGGCCGGAGCAGCTGGTACGACATGGGGAGCTGTCGGAATGGTTGGGTTCTCTCTTGCAATCGGCGGCGTAGCTCAGATGATTACAGGCACCCAGGCCAAAATCGACAGCAGCGAAGCCGCAGACAATCGACCCAGCTACAACTTCTCCGGCATCAAAAACACCATTACTCAGGGCAACCCGGTACCTCTCTGCTATGGAGAGATGACAACCGGGTCTGCGCAGCTCTCCCTCGGCATCCGCGCCGAAGATCAGCAATAGAGGCACTCCATGACTGACATGTCTATCTTGGGCTCCAAAGGTGGGTCCAAGCCGCACGCGCCTGTAGAAAGCCCAGACAGCCTGATCAACGTCAGCTATGCAAACATTCTGGACGGCATCAGTGAGGGCCCAATTGTCGGCTTGGTCAACGGTGCTCAGTCCATCTACTTGGACAAGACACCGCTGGCGAACAGCGACGGAAGCCTGAACTTCAGCGGTGTGACGTGGGAGCAGCGCACTGGCGAGCATGATCAGGACCACATCGCAGGTTTTCCTGCGGTTGAGTCCCAAACGTCGGTTGGTGTGGAGCTCGAGGCGAGCCAGTCTTGGGTGCAGTCATTTAGCAACCTAGAGCTATCTGCGTTTCGCATCCAGCTTGCGGTAGGTGCGCTGGTGCGGACCGAGAGCGACGGCGATATGGTCGGCTACACGGTCAATTACGAGATCGACCTTTCCACTGATGACGGCGACTACAAGACGGTGCTGAAGGCTGCCTTCAGCGGCAAGACAACCACGGGCTACCAGCGCTCGCACCGGATCGAGTTCCCCAAGGCTACTTCCGGCTGGCGCATCCGCGTTCGCCGAACAACTCCAGACTCGACTGACTCGCGGATTCAGGCTACGACTTCTATCGGCACCTACACCGAAGTCATCGACGCCAAGCTTCAGTACCCATACACCGCTCTCTGCGGCCTGAAGATGGATGCAAGCCAGTTCTCGGCGGTACCTGAGCGCGCCTACCGCATACGTGGTCGGATTATCCAAGTGCCAAGCAACTATGACGCTGCCACCCGCACATACACCGGGAACTGGGACGGCACATTCAAGCTTGCGTGGACCGACTGCCCGCCGTGGATCTGGCGCGATATCGTCCTGAACGATCGCTACGGCCTGGGCCGCTTCATTGACGCTGGCCAAGTGGACAAGTGGGGGCTGTACGAGATCGCGCAGTACTGCGACCACCAAGTGTCGAACGGGAAGGGTGGCCAAGAGCCTCGGTTTACCTGCAACGTCTACTTGCAGTCGCGGGCGGACGCACTGAACGTTCTGCAGGACCTGGCCAGTGTCTTCCGCGGCATGAGCTACTACGCTGGCAGCGAAGTAGCCTGCGCCGCCGACATGCCGGGCGACCCGGTGTATACCTACACTAACGCCAACGTCATTGATGGCAAGTTCAACCGTCCAGGTTCGAGCGGGTCGACTCGCTTCAGCGTGGCCAAGGTCGCGTGGAGTGACCGAGAGAATTTCGGCAACCAGCGTGTTGAGTATGTCCAGGACCAGACCGCAATTGGTCGCTACGGTATTCGCGAAACAGAGATCACCGCTTTCGGCTGCGTATCACAAGGGCAAGCGCAACGCGCCGGCAAGTACATCCTTCTGACCAACAGGCTGGAAACCGGCACTATCAACTTCAGCGTGGGCCTGGATGGCACCATTTGCCGACCAGGCGACATCATCCGCGTAGCTGACGAGAACTTCGCCGGAGTGCCTATTGGGGGGCGCCTCAAGGCCGCAACCACTACTACTGTTACGTTGGACAACGATGTAGCGGCATCAGCTGGCGATACCCTGGTGGTCATCCTGCCAAAAGGCGTGGCAGAGACGCGGATCATCCGCTCCATTGTTGGGCGGCTGGTGACCGTAACGCAGTCATTCTCTAAGGTGCCAGTCAAGGAATCGATCTACACCATTGAGACTGCTGAGCTTGTAGCCGAGACCTATCGGGTGCTGACCGTCAACGAAAATTTTGGCGACGACAAGCTGCAGTACGACATCGTCGCTGTCGAGCGCAATGCCAGTAAGTTTGAGGCGATCGACAATGGCGCTCAAATCGTAACGCCGCCCACCAGCGTTTTGCCCGGCGCAGTCCAGACCCCGCCATCGAACATCGAGCTTTCGACTTTCGATACGGTCAGCCAGGGCGTCAACGTAGCAACTATGCGCATCACCTGGGACGCTCCCCGTGGTGCACAGCATTACAACGTGTGGTGGAAGCGTGACGACGGCGACTGGATCTATGCGGGAGTCACGTATACCGCAGCCATGGAAGTGAAAGGGATTTACAGCGGCGTCTACATCGCGCGGGTGGCAGCAGTGGGTGTTGCTGGAAGTAGTTCTATTTGGGCGTTTTCCAAACCTACCCAGCTTTACGGCAAGACCGGCGAACCACCAGCCTTGGCAAGCTTCAGCGCTGCCACGGAGCTCTTTGGTATCCGCCTGAACTGGGCATTCCCTGGGGGCGCTGCCGATACCTTCTACACCGAGATACAAGAGTCCCTTGCGGGTAACGGTGAAAATCCGGTGCAGCTTTCGATGGTAGCTTACCCAGCGAGGACCTACCTGAAGAGCGGAATGGCCGCAGGCGTCACTAGGTTTTTCCGGGCACGCCTTGCAGACCGCACTGGTAATACGGGACCTTGGACAGCCTGGACATTCGGTCAGTCCGGTTCCGACGCAGGGCCAGTCCTTGAGTTACTCGGCGGCCGGATCACTGAGAGCGAACTTGGCCAAGAGCTGCTGAAGGAGATCGAGAAGATTTCCGGCGACTTCCCTGGCTCGGTGAATGATCGGATCGACTCGGCCAAGCAGGAACTGGAGGGACTGATCACTGAGCTGACTGACCCGCTGGAGTATGTGCCGACCAATGCCTACCTGAAGAATGATGCCGTTCGTCACGGTCAGCGTCTGTACATGGCTATCGCGCCAGTGCCGGCCGCCGCCGACGGTAGCAATGCGCCGCCGAACCCGACGTACTGGGTGGATATCGGCAGCATCGCCGAGACGGCGAACGCCCTGGCCAGCACCGTGGCGAAGAACACCAGTGACATCACGGAAATCGAAGGCCAGGTCACGGCCCAGGCTTCAGCGCTGCAGGCGGTGCAGTCTTCCTACCGCGACGACAACGGCGAGGGCGACCTTGCTGACGCTCTGCGCGGCTGGGATGCCACGGCCAAAGTGGCAGAAGAAAGTCGCACCCGGGCCACCCAGAACGAGGCGATGGCCACTCGCGTCACTGAGGTCGAGGCGACTGTCGGCAAGAACGCCGCCGGCATCAGTAGCCTGGAAAAGACTGTAGCCACCAACGAAAGCGCTACAGCCAGCCGGTTTGCCGATGTGGCCACCAAGGTGGGCGAGAACTCGGCCAATATCTCGCAGCTCGATCAGGCCGTTACGGATAACGAGTCTTCGACGGCTTCACGACTGCAGGAGGTCAACTCCCGTGTTGACGATGCCGAGACCGCGATCAGCGACGAGGCGCGCACCCGGGCGGATGGAGATGAAGCCCTGGGTGAGCGCATTGGCTACATGGAGGCGTCCCTCGTCTCGCCGCAGGGAGAGCGGGACGATAACGGCGAGGGCGATCTGGCCGGTGCCCTGAAGTCCTGGGAGAGTACGGCCAAGATCGCTGAAGAGTCGAAGGTGCGGGCAACTGCTATTGAGGCTCAGGCGCGCAAGTCCGAGACGCTCGAGGCTTCATTCAACAGCTCTCTGGACAAGACCAACGGCGAAATTCAGAAGACCAACGCATCGGTTCAGACCACCAGCCAGGCGCTGGCCGCGCTGGACGGCAAAGCCAGCACTATGTGGTCGGTGAAGATGCAGGTCAACTCCCAAGGTCAGTACGTTGCTGCAAGCGTTGGGATGGGTATTGAGAACGGCCCGGGAGGGCTGCAGAGCAAGTTCCTGGTCAGTGCGGATACGTTCGCGGTAGTGAACGGCATCAATGGAACGCTGGCATCTCCATTCGCTGTTACTGGCGGGCAAGTGTTCATGAACTCAGCCTTCATCATGGATGGCACGATCTCCAACGCCAAGATCGGGAGCTTCATTGCGTCGACCGACTATGTCGCTGGTGTTCAGGGATGGGCCATTTACAAAAGTGGCGTGTTCGAGCTGAACGGTACCGGGGCAGGGCAGAGCCGACTCACCATCAACAACTCCAGCGTTCGTGCGTATCACGCCAATGGTGTGCTGGGTATCGATTTGAGCCTTTGATATGACCGGACTTGTAATCAAGGACTCATCGGAGAAGGTGCTGGTCGATATGACCAGCAAACTGAGCCAGATGGTTGGCAGTGTGGTGACCGGCGGATCGGCAGGATCGATCACTATGCCGGCGCCACCTACCGGCAAGGTGATGTACTACATCATCGTGCCCTTAGTGAACTTGCAGCGCGAGAGGGGCAAGAAGCCAGGCGTGACGATCTCCGGCAACACCCTGTCCTGGTCGTACTCCTACTCAACTTCGGGCTGGGGTTACTTCTCAGCCAATTGCCGCATTTACTACGGGTATTACTGATGAGTGCTCGGCTGATAGTGAGAAAGGACACCGGGGAGCTGTTATTTGATACGAGCAAAATCTGCTACGGCTTGGTCAAGAGCGGAAACATGGTGGCGATCGAAACCTGGCCAAGGAAGTATTTGAGGTCGGCGCAACTTGATCCCAACGACGGCTCGAACTGGATGGACTCGAACCGTACCGGTGACACGATGTTCGGGTTCACAATTACAAACGCGATATCGCCAATCGTGTTCATCGTTGGCAAGGGCTGCCTCAATGGTACGGCTGTCTCTGGCAGCAGCATGACGTTTATGTATGCGGGCGGAAGCGCAGCGACGAAGTTCTACTGCTTCGACCTGATGGCCGACAATATCGCGGGCAGGCCTTACTTGAAGACCTGGAACGAAGATGGCGAGATAACATTCAATTCGCTGCAACCGCCCCTCAATGTCGTCGACTCAGTGCAGGCACCGTCACCGCCGGCAGCAAATGACCAGTTTGGTCGCAAGCTGTTGGCATATGCGGGAGGGCGCAATGAGCTCATCCGATATCAGACTGCCACGCAAGATGCGCAAATGCATTGTGTCGTCGATATCGCTTTGAGTGCCGGAATTGAGTACGCGGCATTCTTGCCGTTTTCTCGTAGCGCAACGCTCTGGAATACGCTGACCATCAGCGGCTCGATGCTGTCTCAGTGCGGCGTCAACGAAGGGGCTTACGGTCGAACGGGCGGGATCTCGTTCATGTTCGCCAATTCTGGCGGCAGCCCAGTTTCGTACCCTTCGATGTCGGCGTCATCGCCAGCGTCCTACACGGCCATTCCGACTGATCGGATACCCATCGCCCTGGTTATCCGAACCACTGGTTTGCCGTTTCCATATAACTGATGTCACCTATAAGTCAGCCCGCCGAGCGCGGGCTTTTTACTGTCTGGAGAAACTATGCCCTGGTACAGAACAGGCACGGTCGCGATCACGACCGGCCAAACCACAGTGACCGGTACCGGCACCGCATTTTCAGCAAACGCCCGGGTGGGCGATGCGTTCCAAGGGCCTGACGGCCGTTGGTACGAAGTCACCAATATTGCGAGCGCTACGGTGCTCAGCATTCTTCCTGTCTATCAGGGCGTCACAGTGGCGGGCGGCTCCTATGCGCTCGCCCCGATGCAAGGCTACGTGAAGGAATCAGCGGACCGCCTGCGTCAGATCGTCAACGATTGGGGGAGCACGCTGGCTGGCCTGGGTTCTGTCTCGACCGAAAACGTAGTTCCGGTGGCCAAGGGCGGCACCGGCGGTACCACTCCGGCACTCGCTCGCAGCGGGCTCGGCCTGAAGTCGGCAGCCGTGGCCGATATCGTCGGCTCTGTCAGCCAGAGTGGTGGTGTGCCGACCGGTGCAATCATCGAGCGCGGCAGTAATGCGAATGGCGAGTACGTGAAATTCGCTGACGGGACGATGATTTGTACGTCTTTAGGGAGAATGCTGGAGTTTTTCAACTCATCCAACCTGCGGACCAGTTGGACTTATCCGGTTGCTTTCGCATCTACGCCAACGGTTTTAGTGAATCAGTCCGGTAGCTCAATTCCGTTCACGAAACAGGTAACGGGGTGTTATGCGTATACACGCACTAATACTTCGGCGCTTTGCTCAATAGCTTCTGTTGGGCAATTTGTTTCCTCCGATATATCAGCCGGCTTCCTTGACGTGGTCGCCATAGGAAGGTGGTACTGATGATTATTAAACTATCCCCAGTCCGTTCTGATGCCGAGTTGAGCGTCATAAAGGCGGGTGACACGCTCACTATCAACGGCTTAATGCTGGACTTTTCGCGCCTTGAGGACGGTTCGACACTCCCGGCGGAGGCTATCGGTACGGAATCGATTACCCAGGCCGTGGAGCGCATCAACGGCAATCTGAACTTAATGCTTACTCTTCCGCACGCAGCGGATGCGCCTGACTTTGCCCGTTTCCCCGTCGACATTCACAGTCCTGCTGATGGGCCAGTGCAACTTCCTGGTCTCGATCTGGCCACAGGCCAACAGTCAGCTGTGGGCGGCATCATCGACTGGTCGCAGGTTGTCACCCGGGAAATGAAAGCTACGGCGGCTGCCGAACAACATCTTGCCCAGATCATCGCCGAGGCCTCAACGCTTCGCGCTGTCGCCGATTCCGCCATTGCTCCATTGCAGGACGCTGTCGACCTTGAGGAGGCCACTGAGGCTGAAATGGCCGAGCTCAAGGCCTGGAAGAAATACCGCATCGCGTTGATTCGCGTGCCGGACCAGCCAGGCTATCCCGACACAATCGACTGGCCAGCGCCTCCGGCCTGACAGCTACCGCACTCAAAGCACCCGCCATCGAGCGGGTTTATTTTTGCCTGGAGAAACCCATGGCTCGTATTTCTGACTCACTGGCGGGCAGCAAGAATGCGCTCGCCTTTCTCGATATGTTGGCTTGGTCGGAGGGCACCTCAACCAGCAAGCATTCCCGCGATGATGGCTACGACGTCATTGTCGGGGGCATCGATAGCCCCAACACCTTCAAGAGCTATGCCAGCCATCCGGGCGTGCTGGTCACTGTGAACACCAAAGGCCTGAAGTCGACAGCTGCCGGGCGGTACCAGCAGCTGCAGCGCTACTGGCCTCATTACCGCGACCTGCTGAAGCTGCCCGATTTCGGCCCTGTGAGCCAGGATAAGCTGGCCCTGCAATTGATCAAGGAGCGTCGTGCGTTACCTGACGTGCATGCCGGCCGCATCGAGTTAGCAATCGAGAAGTGCCGGAACATTTGGGCAAGTCTTCCGGGTGCGGGATATGGGCAGCATGAACGCAAACTGGACGACTTACTGGCGCACTTCATCGCCGCCGGCGGGGAGCTCGCATGACTTGGCTGAAGCTGGTCCCGGCCTGGGCCTGGTGGTTGCTTGCAGTGCTGGTTGTGGGTGCTGGCCAGCAATATCGGCTGATGGTTGCCCAGGGCGAGACTGATTCAGCCAGAGTGGAGACCGCCAAGGTGAAGAGTGATCTGGCCGACTACCGCCTGGAGGTCTCCGAGCGCGACCGCCGCGCCGCCGCCCAGGCCAGAAATGAAGAACAGCGCCGGCAGAAAGTGGCGGATGAGGAAGGTGAGAATGCACGACACAAACTGGACCTGGCCGAGGGTCGCGCCGCTACTGCTGAGTCTGCTGCTGACGGGATGCGCGGCGAAATCAAACGACTGCGGACCGGCCACCGAGCAACCTGCGACACCATCGCTACCCAGCAGCGCGAGACAGGAGCCTCTGCCGTCGTGGTGCTCGGGGGATTGCTTGAAGAGTCTGACCGAATGGCGGGAAGCTGCGCAGCAGCGCTTGAGCGAAGTCGAATAGCTGGACTGTCATGCGAGCGCACATATGATGCGGTTCGCGGGGTGACTAATCCACCGAAAATACATAACGCCAAGTAATCTAGGCTTAAAAGGAACATTTAGCCTTTTGCGCCTAGATTTGTTGGCGTTGTAGAAATTAGGTCTGCCCATTCTTGCATCATCTGCCGGCGCTGGTCCAAGTAAGTGGCGTGGTTGTAGATGTCACGTATCACGCTGGTATCGGCGTGCGCCAACTGTCGCTCCACCCAGTCGCGGTTGTAGCCACGACCGTTCATCTCGGTAGAGAACATGTGACGGAAGCCGTGAGGGGATTGCTTGCCGATTAGGCCGCACATATCCATCACGCGCTGGGCGTAGTTGATGCCGATGGGCTTGGAGGTATCGCCTCGCTTGGGGAAGACGTAGCGAAGGTGGCCGGACATAGGGAGCATGCCGTTCAATAGTTCGATTGCCTGGTCAGGCAGAGGCACAACATGGTCACGGCGCATCTTCATCTTGGCTGCTGGCGTGGTCCAGGTCCTTTCGTTCAGGTCGATCTCCGACCACTCGGCATTCCTGACTTCACCAGGTCGCGATGCGGTGTAGATCATCATGAGGGTAGCGGAACGGATTTGATGGCCGGTTACGCAATCCATGATCGCCTTCATGACCTTCGGCATTTCGCTGAAGTCCATGAACGGCCGGTGGCTGTGCTGATCGATCTTTGCGGTTACCGCGTGCATTTCTGATGTTGGGTCGACATCCATCAGGCCGATGGCAATAGCATAGCGAAACACCTGGCTGATCCACTGGCGCCCCTTGACGGCTTGAGTCACGGCGCCGCGCTTCTCAATGGCGCGGATAAGACTGATGACTTCCGCCCGCTTGATGGCGTCGATCTGCTTGTCTCCGAACGCTGGTAGCGCGTCCAGCTCCATCGCATTGGAAATAACCCTCAGGGTTCCAGGCGAGATGCTTCCCTTCCTGAAAGCAATCCACTCCTCATAGACGCGGCGAAAGGTCCGACCCTGGGCCTCAATGCGTTCTGCCTTCTTCTCCTTCCTCGATTCGCGCGGGTCAATACCCTGCGCTACCTCTTCGCGCGCATCATCACGCCGCGCACGCGCATCCTTTAATCCAACATCTGGGTAAGTCCCGAAAGATATCCGCGCCTGCTTGCCGAGCCAGGTGAATCGGAAATGCCAACTCTTCACGCCGCTGGGAGCTATATAAAGGAAGAGACCGAGCGAATCGGCAACGGTGTATGCCTTTTCCTTCGGCTTTGCCTGTCTGGCAGCGGTGTCCGTGAGTGCCACTAGTACATTCTCCCTCAAGAAATTTACGATGTACTGAATGATGTACTAGTTGTAATGCATTGGGAATGTGTTGCGTGACACGAGGTGACACGTCTACGTCGCCTGTTTGCGTTGGCCGTAGCGTTCAGTGAGATGGCTCGATTTTGGGCGGGAGCCAACCGTGGAATCTTTGAAAATTTCCACGTTGTCTCAACTCTGAAAGCCTATGCTGGTAGGCAGTTTACCAGTACGGTCGTTACAAAGGTTGCAGTTGCGCGTGCAGCCTGCCGGTTTCTATCAGCTCGAGAAGCTCATCACCCAATCGTCGACTTTCGGACATCGCTTTGTGCCAGTAACGTTGACGACTGCTCGCATCACCCATGAAACGTTTAAAGTCACTGCGATCAGGCAGTTTGCCGTAGGGCAGGGCCGCGAGGTATTGAGCTGAGGGCGCAAGCAGCAAAACGTTGCGCAAACGTTGCCCATCTCCTCGCCGCCAAGGCAGAGCTTTGTCGAACCAGCCTGGAATCACTTTGTCGGTGAAGTGTGGATACAACACGATGTCATCGCCCTGATACGGCAAGTCCAAGTGGTAATCCAGCAGGCCTCCATCACGGTAAGTTCCCGAGCCTACACCGGGGATGTCACGCACACCTTCCATTACCATAGGTATCGATCCAGAGGCGAGTAGCGCGTGGCGCAGGTTGTTGGCATCCAGCGGCAAGCAGCGCGATGGAAAATCGGTCAATGGCTGCAAAGGCGGCACGCTTCGGGCGTCGTGGAGAATGATCCGCTCGAAATGCTTGGCCAATCGAGGCCGTCCGATCAAGTTGTCGGCGATCACCGAAGACAGGCCCATTCCCAAGCGTGCACGGTGATCATGTGCCAATAGACCATGGCTCTTGACCACCATGATGTTGAGGCGGTAATCCGGGCTTTCGAGGACTTGTCTGTCACGTCCCTGCAGCAGCTCATCGAGCATGCCTCGGCAACTGCGGCTGACCTCGGCCTGGGTTACACCTTTGGCAAAGTCTTGCTCGGTGTAAAGCTGTCCCAGGCGCTGTAGCGCCTCGGCTGGGTTGGGCAGGCAGGCGCTGGCGAAGCGCCAGGAGCCGATGGATGCACCAATCAACGCGCGCACACGGGGGGCACTGGGCAGCCACTGGCCGAACAGTGCCAGATCCAGGCCCTGGATCCCGAGCGCCTTTGGGCCGCCCGCTGCGCCGGGTAGCACACCCACATCGGCTGCTTGGAGTCCGCACTCACCGATGCGCCGCAAGGCCTGACTGCCTGCCTTGAGGGTCAGCGCCGGATACTTGATATGGATTGCGCTCATTCGAGTCTCGCTTTCTGGAGCCGGCAATTATAGAGAACGGCGGTCCTGTTGTGGGCCAGGGGTGCGCTATCATGTCGCCAGTCGTTTTCAGCTTCAATTAAGTTCGGTTGGTTAATCTAGTCCTCGTAGAAACAATTCTGATCTCAACGGAGAGAACTCATGAAAACTTTGACTGCCCTGTTCGCCACCGCTGCCCTTGCTCTTAGTGCCAACGTTGCCCTGGCTAAAGACGTACAGCCTGATGAAGTGGTGAAGCTGGTTCAGGCCAAGACCATCATGTCGCTAGACGAGCTGAAAGCTAAAGCCGTTGCCAAGCATCCAGGTGCGACCGTTACCGATTCGGAGCTGGAAGACGAGTACGGCCGCTACATTTACAAGGTCGAGCTTCGCGATGCCCAGAATGTTGAATGGGACGTCGATTTTGATGCCAAGACCGGTGAAATCCTCAAGGACGCTCGAGACAACTAATGACCGTACGACTGCGATCAGCACAAACGGTTCTCGTTGCGCTGTTAGCCTTGAGCTCGCTGGCCGTAGCCCGTGATCTTGACCAGGATGAAGCCTTGAAGCTGCGGCAGCAAGGCGTAATCCTGCCACTGGAACAACTCCTCAACGACGCCCTGGGACGCTATCCCGGGGCGAAGTTGTTGGAGGCGGAACTTGAAGAGAAACACGACCGCTACGAATATGAAGTCGAGTTGTTGACCCCAGAAGGCGTGGTGCGTGAGATCAAACTCAATGCATCCAATGGAATGTTGCTCAAAGACGAGGAAGATGATTGATGCGCCTTTTACTGGTCGAAGACAATGTCCCATTAGCGGACGAATTGATCCAAGGCCTACAGCGCCAAGGCTATGCAGTCGACTGGTTGGCCGATGGCAGGGATGCGGTCTATCAGGGAAGCAGCGAACCCTATGACCTGATCATTCTCGACCTCGGTCTACCTGGATTGTCAGGCCTTGAAGTACTGGCACAGTGGCGCGCCGGTGGGTTGCTGACGCCTGTGCTGATTCTCACCGCTCGCAGTTCCTGGGCTGAGCGCATCGAGGGCTTGAAAGCCGGTGCAGACGACTACCTGAGCAAGCCGTTTCATCCTGAAGAACTGATGCTGCGCGTTCAATCGTTACTTCGCCGCGCGCGTGGCCTGGCCAACCAGTCAACCCTGGAAGCTGCCGGCCTGCAACTGGATGAAGGACGCCAGTGTGTGACGCGCGACGGTGTCGATATCCAGCTCACGGCCGCAGAGTTTCGGCTATTGCGTTATTTCATGCTGCATCCGCAGCAAATTCTATCCAAAAGCCATCTGGCAGAGCACCTGTATGACGGTGAGAGCGAGCGCGACTCCAATGTGCTGGAGGTCCACGTCAACCACTTGCGCCGAAAGCTTGGCCGCGACGTGATTGAAACACGACGGGGTCAAGGCTATCGCTATGCAGGGAGCGCCGGGTGAAATCGATTCAGGCGCGTCTGAGCCTTGGCTTGATTGCGGTACTGGTGCTGGTAGGCCTGGCGCTGGCCCAGTTAAGCCTGTGGCTGTTCGAGGTAGGGTTGCAGCGATACCTGGAGACGGGATTACGCAAAGAGAGCGAGAACTTGCTCATCGCAATGGTGCAAGGGCAATCTGGTCTTGAGCTGGATGAGCGGCGAATTTCTTCGGCCTACAAACGACCGTTTTCCGGCTATTACTTTCGCATCGACTTTGACGGCAAGAGTTGGCGCTCCCGTTCACTTTGGGACCTCGATATGCCTGCGCCGGCCAAAAGCGGGCTGCACACAGACCTGGAGTTGGGGCCCGAAAACCAGCAGTTGTTGGTGTTGCGCAGCGACTACCGACGCTTCGGCCAGGCGATCGCAATCAGCGTGGCCCAAGACTACACCCCGGTGCGCGATCAGTTTCGGCGCATGAAGCAGATCGGCCTTGGAATGGGGCTGGTTGCGCTGATTCTGGTGTTGATCCTGCAGCGCATTACTGTCACCCGTTCGCTGCGTCCACTCGAACGCGCGCGCGTGCAGATTGCTCAGTTGCAGCAAGGCAAGCGCTCTCAGCTCGACACGCAGGTGCCCACTGAGCTGGAGCCTTTGGTCGCGCAGATCAACCATCTGCTGGCTCATACCGAAGACAGTCTGCGTCGTTCACGGAATGCCTTGGGTAACCTTGGCCACGCATTGAAGACACCGTTGGCGGTGCTGTTGAGTCTGGCCTCCAGCGAGCAACTCAAGGATGCACCGCAGGTACGAGTGCAATTGCGCGAACAACTGCAACAGATCCAGCAGCGCCTTAGCCGTGAGCTCAATCGTGCGCGGCTCGCGGGTGATGCATTGCCGGGCGCGCAATTCGATTGTGATGCCGAACTACCAGGGCTGTTGTCGACCCTGAGCATGATCCATGGCGACGGCTTGCAGCTAAGTCAGCACGTACGTCCCGGTCTGGTGTTGCCATGGGACCGTGAAGACTTGCTCGAACTGCTCGGCAACTTGCTCGACAACGCCTGCAAGTGGGCTGACAGTGAAGTACGTTTGAGCATCGAGGAGCAACCGGGACGCTACCTACTTGTGGTCGACGATGATGGCCCTGGTATACCTGTCTCCGAGCGCGAACAAGTTCTTGAGCGTGGAACCCGGCTGGACGAACAAATCGATGGTCATGGTCTGGGCCTTGGCATCGTGCGTGACATCGTCGAAGTCTGGAGTGGACACATGACCCTGCAAGACAGCCCCCTGGGCGGCTTGCGAGTCAACATAGCGCTGCCAGCGAGGGCAGAGCACTAGGTCAACGTTGTTACACGAAAATGGCCATTCCGATCTCTTTTTGGCCAACCCCACACTGTAAACCGGCAAAACGCTCAGCAAGAATCTGAAGGCCAAACTTGGGGGAAACAATCCATGGCCACACTGAAACGTATACTTGCTGCCGGCGCCGGAGCGTTGACGCTGTTAACCGGCGCCGTGAATGCTGAAGTGCGAGAGTTGAGGGTGTACAACTGGGCTGACTACATCTTGCCATCGGTACCCAAGGACTTTGCTGCCAAGTCAGGTATCAAAGTGACCTGGGATACCTTTGATACCAACGAATCCCTGGAAGCCAAGCTACTTACCGGTAATTCGGGTTACGATCTGGTCGTGCCTTCCAACCAGTTTCTCGATACCCAAATAAAAGCCGGCGTCTTTCAGAAGCTGGACAAGAGCAAGTTGCCCAACTGGAGTCATCAGGACCCGGCATTGCTCAAGCTGCTGGATAGTAATGATCCGGGCAATCAATACGGTGTCCCCTATATGTACGGCACGGTGTTGATTGGCTTCAACCCCACCAAGGTCAAGGCTGCACTGGGTGAGCAGGCGCCAGTGGACAGCTGGGATCTGGTGTTCAAGCCGGAGAATATGCAGAAGCTCAAATCCTGTGGCGTGGCGATGCTTGATTCGCCTTCGGAGATTCTGCCGCTTGCATTGCACTATCTTGGACTCAATCCCAACAGCCAGAACCCAGAAGACTATGAAAAGGCCAAGGCTTTGATGCTCAAGGTTCGCCCTTATGTCACCTATTTCAATTCTGCCAAGTACATGACCGACATCGCCAATGGCGATATCTGTGTTGCGATCGGTTATTCCGGGAGCTTCTACCAGTTCGGCAACCGCGCCAAAGAGGCAGGTAATGGCGTCGTGGTCGACTGGCGTTTGCCTAAAGAAGGCGCGCCAATCTGGTTCGACACGTTTGCCATTCCAAAGAGTGCGAAGAACGTCGCTGAGGCCCATGAATTCCTCAACAATCTGATGGACCCGAAAGTCATTGCTCCGATCAGCGATTTCCTTGGCTATCCCAATGCCAACAAAGATTCGTTGGCGCTGATAAACCCTGAGATCACCGGCAACCCCAACCTGACGCCCACCGCGCAAGCACTGACGAAACTGTATGTAGTGCAACCGCTGCCACAGAAACTCGAGCGTGTACGCACTCGGGTCTGGACCAGCATCAAGTCGGACAAGTAGCCTTGGCTGCCTGCGTGCATGGCGCCAGCACTGGGCACGGCACGCAGGATCACGTCAGGGTCAGGCTCAACATTACCGGTAGAGTCAGCGCTGCCAGCAAGGTTTGCAAGGCAATGATGTTGGCCATCAGTGGAGCGTTGCCGCCCATCTGTCTGGCCATTACATAGGACGACGACGCGGTCGGTAGTGCCTGAAACAGTATGGCGACGATTGCCGCTTGGCCACTAAGCCCGAACAGCCGGCACACGCCGTAGGTGATTAATGGCAGGACCACGAACTTGAACAACGAGGCGGCCACTAGCGGGCGCGGACCAAGCCCTTGCGCGCTGCTGCCCAGTGCTGCCCCCACGCATAGTAAACCCAGTGGCAACGCAGCCTGACCGAGCGCCTTGATGGTCGGTTCGATACCCGCTGGAAGGCCGATACCGGTGACTCTCAGGGCAATACCGGCGGCGCACCCGACAATCAGCGGGTTGCTGAAAATTGCCTTGATGACGCTGGCGGGCGAGCTACGTATACCGCTGTAACGTGCAAATACCATCACGCACAGGATGTTGACCGTTGGCACGATGGCAGCATTCGCCACTGCTGCCAGAGCGATACCGCCGGTGCCATAAATTCCGGCGGCCAATGTTGCACCGATGTAGTTGTTAAACCGCACGCCACCCTGGAAAACCGATGTAAAGCTGGCACCATCGTCAGCCACCACGCTCTTGCACAGCACCAGCAGGCTCCCGCCAATCAGGGTCGAAAGCAACAGCACAGTTACCATGTCGAGCACTGGCAGCCCGCCAAGATCAGCAGTAGCCAGGCCATGGGTGAACAACGCGGGTAACAATACGAAATAGCTCAGGCGTTCGGCGGCGGGCCAGAATGCTTCGCCGAGAAACCCGTGGCTCCTCAGTGCACGCCCCAGTGCGATCAGCAAGGCGATAGGCACGATGGTGGCGAGGATCAGGTTCAGCATCAGGCGATTTCCCTATGTTGGCGCAATGTGGACTTCAAAACTGCGGTCAGGTGGCGCCGACGACTACTGGCATGTGCAAGGTAAAGTGGGGGGAAGTCCAGATTTCGACGTAGGGCGGTATTGTTTCGGTTGTGATCGCGGCATCGACGTGGTGGGAGCGCTCATCATGGTGGATGATCAGCGCTGATTGAAAGCGCTAGCCTTCGACTGTCCGTAAGCCTGGGTGATCCGGTCGATCACCATGGCCAGCGCAACTATCGCCAACCCTGCCTCGACACCTTTGCCCACATTCAACGTTTGAATACCTGCCAGTACATCTTCACCCAAGCCACGCGCACCGATCATCGAAGCGACCACGACCATCGACAGCGCCATCATCACTGACTGGTTGAGCCCGGCCATGATGCTTGGCATGGCCAGCGGCAACATGACCCGTCGCAATCGTTGCCAGCGACTGGCTCCAAGTCCTTGAGCCGCCCGAGTGAGGGATGGGTCGATTTGCGAAAGACCCAGCTCGGTCAGGCGTATCAAAGGTGGCAGCGCATAGATCAGGGTGGCGAAGATCGCCGGCACCTTGCCCAGACCAAATAACATCAGCACCGGGATCAGATAGACGAAGCTTGGCAGCGTCTGCATGACATCGAGTACTGGCATCATCAACTGGCGCGCGCGCGGGCGACTGGCCAGCAATATGCCCAGTGGTACACCGATGAGGATGCACAGGCCTGTGCTCACCACGATCAGGGCGCAGGTTTGCAGGAGCTTGTCCCACAAACCGATAACGCCGATCAGAAACAGCAAGCCGGTGAGCACCAGGGCACGGACAAAGCTGCGGCTGGCGTGCCAAGTAAGCAGTGCGACGATCAGCAGTAGTAACCACCAAGGCGTCGCGCGCAGCAGGTTTTCCAAGCCGACCAGCAATTGCAGAAGACCGTCGGAAACGCTGCGCAACTGGTCGCCGTAGCTCAGGACCAGCCAGTCGACAAATCGGTTAACACTGTCAGCGAAGGAGAAATGCAGGGATTGCGGGAAACCTCCATTCACAGGCTAGCCTCGACTTTCCTGGCTATGTCATCGGGTAACCAGGCTTTCCAGATTGCGGGCTGATCACGCATGAATTTTACCGCGGCTTCGTTGGCTGATTCGCGCTTTTCGCTCATTTGCGCCAAGGTTTTGTTCAGAGTGTGGATAGGCAGATCGACCTTGGCGAAAAATTCGACTAGCTCGGGATAGTCTTTACGAAAGGGTGCCGAGACGCCGATCGAGAGCTTCGCAGGCAGCGAGCGACTGCCTTGGGGGCTTGAGTTGCTGGGGTCGGTCAGGGTTTTCCAGGCCTCTTCGTTGAACGCTGGTTCTTCCAGGCGCACCAGCGAAAATCGTCCCATGAGTGGCGTAGGCGACCAGTAGTAGAACAGCACCGGTTTGCCGCGACGGATAGCCGAGGTGATTTCGGCATCCAGGGCAGCGCCGGAACCGCTGCGAAAGTTCACGTAGTCGTTTTCCAGCCCATAGGCCTTGAGCTTCTGGCTGTTGACGGTTTCGGAGGTCCATCCACTGGGGCTATTGAGAAAGCGGCCCTTTTCAGGTGTCTCGGGATCGCTGAACACCGACCTATACTGCTTGAGCTCGTTTACCGAGCGCAGTCCTGGTGCCAGAGGTTTGATATTGCGTGCGGGGTCACCCTTGATTACATATTCAGGCACGTACCATCCCTCATCGGCGTTCTTCACCGTGTCGCCGATGGCAAACACCTGGCCGGCTTGCTCGGCCTTGATCCACGCCGGGCTGCGACCTGCCCATTCTTCGGCGATCACCTGGATATCGTTGCGGGCCAGCGCCACCTCCATGCTGACAGTGCTGCCAGGAAGGGTATCGGTGTCGTAGCCATAACCTTTCTCGACGATCAGGCGCAGGATTTCCGTGGTCAGGCTACCGCTTTCCCAGGTGATGTCGCCAAAGTGGATGGTCTTCTTCGACTCGCTGGCTGTAGCACTGCCGGTACCGGTCAGGTCAAAGGCGAACAGCAGGCCGGCCAGTAGCGTCACAATTTTCTTCATGGGGCCTCGTCGTAGGCAGTTGCATGGATTCGGGAAAGTGTAGACGACGAGGTCGGACCTACCGGCGAAGAGCCTTTGCACCGGGAATGTCTTCAATCTGGATGGGATGCTTGGGGCGGGCAAGCATGTATCTCGGTATGCCCGGTCAGGGCATGGAGATAGAACGTTTAAAGGTGAGCCCATGAGCCTTGATGTGAACTTTGTTTACTACCGCAACTTCCGCTTTGATGGAAAGTTCCACGTGCGCTGTATCGGCAGTGGCCTGGATAAAGTGAAAAGCATCCGTTATGAACTGGAAAAGGTCGGGACCGATGGTCCGGTGACGATCGACGCCAAGTCTGTGTATTCCCAGGCCCACAGTGGTGCGATGGGTGATTATGGCTGTCCTGCCACGCTCCACGCCGAGATAGCGAAAGGCACTTACAGCATCAGACCGCGAGTCAGGATCAAGGACGGTGTAACCGATGTGCCTGTTGATGAGCACCACTCGCTGCTCATGGAGCCCTTGGTCATTGTTATCAATGAAGGGGAGTTGAGCAGAGGCATTCTCGATACGGTGCCGTTGGCGGCTGGCAACAGTAGGCGTAAAAGGTCGGTGGTGGAGGGGCAGGGCAACGAACTGGCGAATGAGGCGCGGGAGGTGGAGGATCCGCTGGGTGAATCGCTGCAACCGTTTCCCTTTGTGGCGCCAGGCATGTCCTATCCGACGTTGCTGCTCAAGTTCTTCGAGGGAGGGCTGGAGCGTTTTCTGGCAGAGCTTGAACCCGACTCAGGTTCCGATCTTGTGCGCCTCTGGCCATCGCTCAAAGACGTCATTGATCCTCGCCCACTTCTAGACCCACAGGAGCGTTCCGACGACAAGCTGGCCGTGCTCAGCCTTTACTGCTATCTGGAACAGCCGTCGAGCATGCTCAATGAAACCTATGTTGCGTTGATCCAGACCTTGGAAGCACTTGAATATCTTGAGTCTCTTCAATTCGTCGCGCCTGAAGTCGAGTCGGCGGTGGTTGTCGCGGGTGCCGCGGCAATACTGGCGACCTTGCTCACAGGTGCAGCGGTGGTGGCCGGTAATGATGCCTATGAGGAGGCCCGGCCAACGCCTGATTTCGAAGCGTTGCAGACTTACCTGGATGAACCTGGCATCAGATACAAGGGCATGAATGTGCGCAAGGCATGGGCCCGTCAGGTAACCGGAAAAGGGGCAAGGGTGCACTTTTCAGATGGTGGCTTGTTTCCAGATCACGAGGATCTCAAGGGCAATCCCAATCTCAGGATCATCACGCAACAGCCCAACGATGATCCCGGTCATGGCACCAAATCAGTGGGAATCCTGTTGGCTACCCCCGATTCGCGCGGGATGACCGGTATCTGCCATGCCAGCGAGCTGTACCTCTACAACAATCGGGCGCAGGACCACGCATCTCGTGTGCGAACACCGAAGGATCTTCTGCGTTACGTCGAGCCCGGAGACATCGTGGCCATCAATCGGCAGTCGGCGAACGTGAATGTGTTGTCGACATTCCTGCCATCACTGCAGGAGCGCGATTGGTGGGATATGGCCCAAGCCCTGACCGAACGCGGGGCCGTAGTGGTTTTCGCGGCAGGCAATGGCAGTTCGAAAAGCCTGGCCGATAAGGGTACGACGGCGCACTACAGGGTCAACCTTGCAGATTGGCGCTACTTTGATAACCACGGAGACGCCGAGGCGATCGTGGTGGGGGCGTGTCAGTCTTGGGATGGCAAACCCCATCAGTATTCGAACTTCAGGTACCCGTATCGAATGCTCAACTCCTGGGGGGACAGTGTGGTAACCCTAGGGGGTGGTGATCTGCAGGACAAGTCTGGCGATGACAGGGATTACACCGCCCATTACGCTGGAACCTCGAGCGCCACGCCCTTGGTCACCGGCGCATTGAGCTTGATCCAGTCCTATGCGATGGAACAGCACCATATCTATCTGAACGCCGATCAGATGCATTTGTTGGTCATGCAGGCAGGCTACAGGGATGCCACCTTGCCTCACTCGGACGTTGCACCAATGGGGGCAAGGCCCGACGTGCACGGCACATTGGTCCTGCTCGATAAAATCCTGGGTGGTGGCAGGTTCCACCCGCCCAGGGATGAGCTCTGAAGAGGCTCAGACGCGGAACTGATCCATGAGCCCTTGCTGTTGGTTGGCCAGGCTATTGAGTGACTGGCTGACTCGCGCCGATTCATTGGCCTGGTTGGAGAGCGATTCAGTCACGTCGCGGATGGTCGCGACGTTGCTGTTGATTTCCTCGGCGACTGCGCTTTGTTCTTCGGCGGCGCTGGCAATCTGTAGATTCATGTCACTGATCACAGTCACCGCATTGCCGATTTGCTGCAGTGCGGTAACTGCCTGGCTGACTTGCTCAACGCTGCCTTGAGCTTGGCGATGGCTGTTGTCCATGGCGCCAACCACTTCACGGGTACCGGCCTGCAGTTCTTCAATCACCTGACGCGTTTCTTCTACCGACTCCTGAGTACGGCGGGCCAGGTTGCGTACTTCATCGGCGACCACCGCAAATCCACGGCCTGCCTCGCCGGCACGAGCAGCCTCGATGGCGGCATTGAGGGCCAGCAGATTGGTCTGTTCGGCGATGGAGCGGATGACTTCCAGCACCGAGCCGATTTTGTCACTGTTTTCGGCCAGACCCTCAACTTGCGCCATAGCGGTGCTCATGTTGGCTGCCAGGGTATCGATACTGCTGGTGGTGCGATCGATTACCGAAAGGCCCTGCTGAGTTGCCTGGTCGGCTTCGCGCGCCGCCTGAGCGGCCTGGGCGGCACTGCGCGCAACATCCTGTGCGGTGGCGCTCATCTCATGGGAGGCGGTGGCCACCTGATCCACCTGGCGATATTGCTGCTCCATGCCTGCACTGGTCTGGCTGGCGATGGCAGAGGACTGGTCGGCAGTGTCACGGGCTGCCTGAACCGAGCGTTTGACCTCGGCGATGGTTGGCTGCAGTTTGTCGAGGAAGCGGTTAAACCAACCTGCCAGCTCACCCAATTCGTCTTTTTTGTCGTACTGCAGCCGACGGGTAAGGTCACCTTCACCGCTGGCGATGTCTTTGAGCATGGCTGCTACGCCAAGGATCGGGCGGGTTACTCCTTTGGCCATTAGCCAGATCAGCAGCAGGCCTACCACGGCAGCCAGGGCGCCCAGGCCCAACTCGAGAAGGGTGCCGCTGGTGTTGCTGTTGTCGAGCTCCTGCTTCAAGGCTTCAGCTGGGCCAGTCAGGGCGCTTTCTGGCACGTCCAGCAGAACCCCCCAGGACTTGCTCCCTGGAATAGGGGAGAAGGATGCCAGGACTTTGAGGCGGTCTTTATGATGAAGAATGTTGAGTGCCTTGCTGTCTGCCAACAGGCGGATCAGTTCGGCACCGCTCTCGGTGTCGACCTGGTCGTAGCGCTGGGCTAGCTTCTTGGGGGCCGGGCTGTGACCGGCGAGCAAGCCCACAGGGCTGAGAATGCTTACCTGAGTCTGGCCCTGGTAGAGATTGCTGCTGGCTTGCTGGCTCATGGCCTGCAAGCTGTTGAGGTTGATGTCGATGGACAGCGTGGCGACCACCTTGTCGGCCACCATCAATGGAAACACGATGCTGGTCATCAGCACCTGCTGGCCGGCAATCTCATAGAAATAGGGTTCGATGACGCACGTCTTGCGAGTTGTGCGTGGGCATACCGACCAAGTGTTGGCCGGCTCGCCGCTCGGGCCGATGCTGGTATCGGCCATGTCCTTTTCCGGTAGGGCCATGGACGTCAGCTGGCCTGGAGTCGGTTGCGACCAGTACAGGGCAAAGCGGCCTTGTTCGTTGCTGCCCAGTTGCGCCTGGTTGGCGAACAGTTCGTCTTTGTTGTCCAGTGCATTGGGCTCAAACACCAGCGACAAGCCGAGCAGGTCGGGATTGGCCTGCAGCGCGGCGCGCACCTGGCGGGTAAGGTCTTCGCGCAGATCAAAGGCGTCGAGAAAACGCTTTTCGGCCTGCTCGCGCAGAAACAGCACCTGGCGGGAGAAACCGGCACCGTACTGGTAGGCATCCATGAACTGTCGACGAATGTTCAAGGCCTGGACTTCGCCCTGGGATTCGATGCGTCCCTGAGCGGCTTCGGTAAGCATTTGCATGCTGCTGGTCTTGACCAGCTCCGAGCTGTGCTCCATGCGGTACAACGAAAGGCCAACCAGCAGAGTAACGATGCTGGCGAGGCACAAACCGGCCAGCAGGGTAATTTTCCACTGAATGGAAAGTTGTCTGAACGACATGGCGAAGTCCTTTGATCCAAAAAAGATTGGGGCTGCCAACGTTATCGGCGGACAAGCTCCCTTCTTTATTCAAACGGTCAATTTAGATGCGTCGTTTTCGTTCATTCCTACGACAACATTCGACTTTCGAACTTTGACAAGCGCAGGGGCCTGCTTCAGAGTGTGCGCCCTCCATAAAAATACCGTCGTTCGGCCACTGCTCCAGGGCAGTTTGTCGCCGAATCGGTCGCTTTTTGTCTGGTTTCTAGAGGTCACAGGAATGAATGCAGTAATTGCCGCGGTCGGCATCATGCTGATCTTGAGTCTGTCCCGCGTGCATGTGGTGATCGCCCTGATCGTCGGTGCGCTGGCGGGCGGATTGGTGGGCGGCCTGGGTATTGAAGGAACGCTCAAGGCGTTCAACGGTGGCTTGGGTGGTGGTGCCACGGTTGCCTTGTCCTATGCCTTGCTCGGCGCCTTTGCTGTGGCAATTGCCAAATCCGGCATGGCCCATGCCCTGGCTGACCGTATTCTGGCGATGGTGGGGCAGCAAGGCCATGCCAACACTGGCAAGGTCAAATGGTTGCTGATCGGTCTGTTGTTGGTAGTGGCGATTTCCTCGCAGAACATTCTGCCCATCCACATTGCCTTTATTCCATTGCTGGTCCCGCCATTGCTGTATGTGCTGACCAAACTGCAGATCGACCGGCGCTTGGTCGCTTGTGTGATGACGTTTGGCCTGATCACGCCCTACATGTTCTTGCCGGTGGGTTTTGGCAATATCTTTCTCAACGAGATCCTGCTGGCCAACGTCAGTCGCAGCGGCGTGGATGTCAGCGCGGTGAATGTGACACACGCCATGGCTATTCCTGCAGCGGGTATGCTTTTTGGCCTGCTGGTGGCGGTGCTTTTCAGCTATCGCAAGAAACGTGTCTATGACCTGGAAAAAATCGAGCAGGTCGAGCAGGTGGCGGTGCGCTACAACCCGATGACCCTGCTGGTTGCCAGCGTTGCCATTGGCGCGGCGTTCATCATTCAGCTGTGGCTGGACTCGATGATTATCGGCGCGATGGCCGGCTTTCTGATTTTCTCGGTGTCAGGCATCGTGCGTTGGAAGGAAACCGACGACCTGTTTACCGAGGGGATGAAAATGATGGCCATGATCGGCTTCATCATGATCGCCGCCTCCGGCTTTGCTGAAGTCATGAAGGCCACCGGCGAGGTTAACAGCCTGGTCGAAACTTCTGCGGTGTGGATCAATCACAGCAAAGGTATCGGCGCACTGTTAATGCTGCTGGTGGGCTTGCTGGTGACCATGGGCATTGGCTCGTCGTTTTCGACCGTGCCGATTCTCGCCGCGATCTTTGTGCCGCTGTGTGTTCAGTTGGGTTTCGATCCGGTTGCGACCGTATGCATTGTCGGCACCGCGGGTGCACTGGGCGATGCAGGTTCGCCGGCCTCGGACTCGACACTCGGCCCGACTTCCGGTTTGAATGTGGATGGCCAGCATCATCACATCTGGGATACCGTGGTGCCGACCTTCATCCATTACAACCTGCCATTGCTGGCATTTGGCTGGCTGGCAGCTATGACGCTGTAACTTCAGTCAACTGGGGTTGAGCGCAAGGCTCAACCCCGTGCAGGCGGTAGTGAGATACGGTTCAGCAGCATGCTGCCGTCTTTGTTGCGGGTCAGGTACACCGGCAGTACTTTGGGTAAATTGCTGACCAGGCGCTTGATCTGGGTGGTGTCGTAGATTCCACTGATACGAATGCGGCCTGTACTCTCATCGGCCAGTTTCATGGGCTGATCCAGGTAGCGATTGATCTGCGGCAGGGCCTGGGCCAGGCTCAGGTTGTCGAGAATCAGTTTGCCATTGCGCCAGGCCAGGCTGGTGTCATTGTCGTAGGTCTGGTTCAAGCGCGGCTCGTAGTCCCCGGACTTGTAGCGTGCCTGCATCCCAGGGCCCAGGCGATACCCCCCTTTGGGGTCGCTGACGTCACTGCTGACCAGCACCGAGCCTTCGACCAGGGTGACTTTGACTTGGTCCTCATACTTCCACACATTGAACTGGGTTCCGGTCACCCGAGTCTGACCTTGGGCTGCGTGCACCACGAAAGGGTGCTGGCTGTCGTGCTTGACTTTGAAGAAAGCCTCGCCTTTTACCAGGGTGACCCGGCGCTCATCTTTGTAGTTGGTAAAGCGCAACTCGCTCCCCAGGTTCAACTCCACCTGACTGCCGTCAGGCAGTACGACATGGCTGATGGCGTTGCTGCTTTCCAGGTACTGATAGTTGTTCGGTAACCAGCCTTGCTCCCAGCCGATCCAGGCACCTGCCGGCAACGCCGCCAACACGATGGCTGCGGCCGCAGCATAATGGCGCCATACAGTGGGGCGACGACGATGGGGAAGGGCAATGACATTGCCAGGTGTCGCAGTGCGCGGCAGATTGTCGGAGATCTCCCAGATCTCCAGCATTGCCTGGTATTCCTGGGCATGCAGCGGGTTGGCGGCCAACCATTGCTCAAACGCTAGCCGTTCGGCTGCGGTGCAGTCGGGTGCTTGCAGGCGCAGGCACCAATGCGCGGCGGCATCGGTGATGGCATCGTGTTCGTCGCCATTGTGGCTGGTGTGGTTCATCAAGGCTCCCGGTTTTGCCTATTCTACCCTTGCAGCCTAGGCGGCGAGAACCCGAGATAATGGCGAATGACTATCAGTTGTAGGATTTTCATCCGCCGTTGCTCGTAAAAGAACTGAGTTCTCAGTCATACCCGACTTGAAGGCCGGGTTTGACGAGAGATCCTGGACGACCAACGGTAGCTGTTCAGCTTCAGAACTGTTCGGCTGCGAGGCTGAACAGCGAGTGGCTACCCGCGCGAATGCTGGCGTGGAGCGACAGTGTACGTGGCAGCAGCCGGGCGAAGTAGAAGGCGCTGGTGGCACGTTTGGCCGTATAGAAGCGTGGGTCCTGGGGCAGGCTCTCTTGCGCGACAGCATCCATGCGCGCCCACATGTAGGCATAGGCTACGTAACCGAACACCTGAAGGTACTCGACCGAGGCTGAGCCCACTGCGTTGGCATCACTGTGAGCCTGCTCGCACAACCATTGACTAAGGCTTTCCAGCTCACTTGCTGCCTTGAGCAGTGGTTCGCGATAGACCGTTTGGGTTGCACAGAAACGGCGAATTTCATCGGTGAACTCGGCCAGCGCTTTACCGCCATCTGCAACAACCTTGCGGCCGAGTAGGTCCAGCGCCTGAATCCCATTGGTACCTTCGTAGATCTGGGCGATACGTACATCGCGCACCAATTGCTCCTGGCCCCATTCGCGAATGTAGCCGTGGCCGCCGAACACCTGCTGGCCAAGCACGCAACTTTCCAGGCCATTATCGGTGAAGAAGGCCTTCGCCACAGGTGTCAACAAGGCTACCTGACGCTGAGCACGCGCGCGCTCATCGGCATCTTCGGCGTACTTGGCAATATCCAACTGCTGACCGACATACGTCGCAAAGGCCCGCCCACCCTCGGTCAGGGCGCGTATGGTCAGGAGCATGCGTCGAACATCGGGGTGAACGATAATGGGGTCGGCAACCTTGTCGCGTAACTGCGCTCCGGTAGCGGCGCGGCTTTGCAGGCGGTCCTGAGCGTAACGTGCGGCGTTCTGATAAGACGCTTGTGCACAACCGATACCTTGAATACCGATAGACAGTCGCTCGTAGTTCATCATGGTGAACATGGCCGCCAGGCCACGGTTCGCTTCCCCAATCAAATAGCCGGTAGCTGCGTCGAAGTTCATCACGCAGGTGGCTGAGGCCTTGATGCCCATTTTGTGTTCAAGGGAGCCGCAATGCACCGGATTGCGGGGCCCCAGGCTACCGTCGGTGTTGACCAGGAACTTGGGAACCAGAAATAGCGAAATACCCTTGGGGCCGGCCGGTGCGTCCGGCAGTTTAGCCAGCACCAGGTGGATGATGTTCTCGGTCAGGTCCTGTTCGCCGCCGGTAATGAAAATCTTGGTGCCGCTGATTCGATAGCTGCCATCGGCTTCAGGTTCGGCCTTGGTGCGGATGATTCCCAGGTCCGTGCCGGCATGCGGTTCGGTCAGGCACATGGTGCCTGCCCATTGGCCGCTGTAGAGGGGGGGCAGATAAGTGGCCTTGAGTGCTTCACTGGCGTGGGCGTCCAACGCCAGGCAGCTACCGGCACTGAGCGCCGAGTACAGGCTGAAACTGCAGTTGGCGGCGTAGAGCATTTCCTCGAACTGCACCGCGAGCATCTTCGGCATGCCCAGACCGCCATACTCGGGGTTGCCGGCAAGGCCGACCCAACCGCCTTCGCGGTAGGTTTGCCAGGCTTGGGCAAATCCGTCTGGCGTACTCACCTGGCCTGCGTCGAAGGCGACGCCTTGTTCATCGCCGCTTCGGTTGAGTGGGGCAATCAGTTGTGCGGTGATTTTTGCCGCTTCTTCAAGAATTGCATCGGCAGTATCGGCATCCACGCGCTCGGCCAGGGCCGGCAGGCGCGCCCACAGGGCCGGGCCCTGGAACACTTCGTGAAGGACAAAGCGCATGTCGCGCAAGGGGGCGTTGAATTCAGGCATGCGGGTTCTCGCTGTCAAAGAGGTCAGAGCGCTTTGGCCCAATCGCGCAACAGGTATTTCTGGATCTTGCCGGTAGAGGTTTTCGGCAGCTCACTGAAGACCACTGTCTTGGGCAATTTGAATCCGGCCAGGTGCTCACGGCAGAAACTGACGATCTCCGCTTCACGGGTTTGTTCGAAACCAACCTTCAGGGTGACGAAGGCGCAGGGGGTTTCACCCCACTTTTCGTCCGGACGGGCGACCACGGCGGCTTCGAGGATTGCCGGGTGTTTGTACAGGGTGTCTTCGACTTCAATGGTGGAGATGTTTTCGCCGCCAGAGATGATGATGTCTTTGAGCCGGTCCTTGATCTCGACATAGCCATCGGCATGCCAGACTGCCAGGTCGCCGGTATGGAACCAGCCGCCGCGAAAGGCCTCAGCGGTAGCCTCAGGATTTTTCAGGTAGCCTTTCATTACGGTGTTGCCGCGCATGAAGATTTCACCCAGGGTGTTGCCGTCGCGCTGCACCGGTTCCAGTGTTTGCGGGTCCGCGACCATCAGGCCTTCAAGGGTCGGGTAGCGTACACCCTGGCGCGATTTGATCCGTGCGCGTTCCGCCAGCGGATGCTCATCCCATTCGGCGTGCCAGGCACAAACGGTGACGGGGCCATAGACTTCGGTGAGGCCGTAAACGTGTGTCACCTTGATGCCCATCTCTTCCACTGCACCAATAACCTTGGCTGGCGGAGCCGCACCGGCGACCATGGCATTGACCGGGTGATCGATCGCCGCCTTGGCAGACTCGGGCATGTTGATCAGGGCATTGAGTACGATGGGCGCGCCGCACAGGTGAGTGACCTGATGCTCGCGAATCAGGGTGAGGATTTTTTGCGGGTCGACGCGACGCAAAAAAACGTGGGTACCGGCCAGGGCGGTAACGGTCCAGGGATAGCACCAGCCGTTGCAATGGAACATCGGCAGAGTCCATAGATAAACCGGATGGTTGCCCATGGCCCAGGTCATCTGATTGCCCAGGGAATTGAGGTAGGCGCCACGATGGTGATAGACCACACCCTTGGGATTGCCCGTCGTTCCCGAGGTATAGTTCAACGAAATCGCCTGCCATTCGTCCTCGGGCCATTGCCAGACAAACGCCGGATCGCCCTCGGCGAGAAACGCTTCGTAGTCCAGATCACTGACTGCCTGGCCTTCACCGTATTCTGGATCATCCACATCAACCACTAGTGGCGGATGTTCCATCAGCGCCAGGGCGCCGGCGATCACCTTGTGGAACTCGCGGTCGGTGATCAGAACCTTCGCCTCGCCATGCTCAAGCATGAAAGCAATGGCTTCGGCGTCCAGGCGCACGTTGAGGGCATTGAGCACTGCGCCGATCATCGGCACACCGAAGTGCGCTTCGAGCATCGCCGGAATGTTGGGCAGCATCACTGCCACAGTGTCGCCTTGACCGATCCCGCGCCCGGCCAGAGCGCTTGCCAGGCGGCGGGAACGTGCGTAGGTCTGTTGCCAGTTGCGTCGGATGGCGCCATGTATCACCGCAGGGTACTGGCCGTAGACCGCTGCCGTACGCTCGATAAAACTCAAGGGGGTGAGGGCTTGATGATTGACAGGGGCGGGCGCCAGGCCCTGGGAGAAAATTGACATGAATTGTTCCTGTGCAGGGGGCGCCCATTTGGCGTACTGCAACCCCCGGTGGCTGATTGTTAGCTCTGATCAGGTGTCGTGAAGGGTATCCCTTCGGCGTCGTATTATTACGCGGAGTTCTATGGTACTTGGAAGATAGACTATAGCAATATGGTAGAAGTACTATATCGAATCCCAGTGGCTATCCTTTGAGCATGCCTATGCCTTTTCTGCTTGCCAGCGATCCACAACCCAGCGTGCTTCTAGATGCCTCTGCCGCATTGCTGGCAGTCAACCCGGCACTCCAAGCCATGCTCGGACCGTGGCCAGAACGTGCTGTTGATTACTGGTTGCCGGCCAACTATCAGGCGTTGGTGTCTGCGTGTTTGAACCAGGCACGAGCAATCAGTGAGGTGGAAGCGCTGGTGGCTGGGCAGATTCTGCTCTGGACCTTTGTTCCCGATTGCGAAACGGGCCAGGTGTTGGCGCGCTGCCGTGATGCCACGGCTGAGCGTGTGGCGGAGCGTGAGGCCAGCCAGGCACGTCGCTTGTATCGTTTGATTACTGAAAACACGACTGACTTGATATCCCGGCACAGCCCCGATGGCTGCTTCCTCGATGCCTCACCGGCATCCTACCGTTTGCTCGGCTACTGGCCTGAGCAACTGCGCGGCGTCGCGGTGCAGTCGCTGTTTCATCCCCAGGACCGTCGGCAATCGCTGCAACTGGCTGCCCAGGCGCTGGAACAGGATGGTTATCAAACCATGACCTGCCGGGTGCGCCACCGTGATGGCCATGACCTGTGGTTCGAGATAGCCAGCCGGGCGATTCGCGAGACCTACACCGGCGTAGTGGTAGAAATTGTCAGCGTGTCTCGGGACATCACCTCACGTATCGAAGCGCAAGAGAACCGTCGGCGTCTGGCGCAGGTGGTGGAAGCCAATACCGACCTAGTGCTGTTTACCGACCGCAGCGGCCGACTCAGCTACCTCAACCGCTCGGCGCGGCGTGCCCTGGAACTGCAAGACGTCGATCCGTTGCCTTCATTGCAAGCATTGCTGGACCCCGGCCTGCAACATCAACTGGCGCGCGAAGGCTGGCAGCGTGCCGAACAAACCGGCGTGTGGCATGCCGAGACACGCTTGATCCCGTGGCAGGGGGGACAAGTGTTCCCAGTGTCACTGGTGTTGCTGGCGCATCGTGGAAACGGTGGCGAGCGGTACTATTCACTGGTGGCCCGTGACATGACCGAGCGTGAGCTGCGTGAAAGCCAGCAGCGTCGTCATCAGGATGAACTGGCCCATAGTGCGCGGCTGATTACCTTGGGTGAATTGGCGTCGGGCATTGCCCATGAAATCAATCAGCCACTGGCAGCGGTGGTCAATTATGCCGGCGCCAGCCAGCGTTACCTGCAGGCCCTGGACCGTGATCCGCAGGCGGCAACTCGAGTGGCGCAAGGGCTGACTCGTATCAGCGAGCAGGCGACCCATGCTGCTGAAGTGATCAAGCGTCTGCGGGCATTTCTGCGTAAAGAACCTCGGCGTCTGCAGGCGCTGGCGATTGCCGATGTCGCCGCAGACGCCGTTCGGCTGTGTGACTGGGAGGCGAGCCGGGACCGGGTGAGCATTGTCCAGGACATGGCTGATCCGTTACCACAGGTGTATGCCGACCGGGTATTGCTCGAGCAGGTCTTGCTCAATCTGCTGCGCAACGCCCTGGATGCCAACCGCGAGCAACATCAAGGCCAGCCCTCGCGTATCGTGCTTGGCGCAGCGCTGGTTGGCGGACAGGTACAGGTGCTGGTCAGCGATCAGGGACCGGGTGTCGCGGCGCAGCGACTGGACGGTATTTTCACCCCCTTCACCACCAGCAAGCCTGAAGGCCTGGGGCTTGGATTAAGCATGAGTCGCAGTATTATCGAAGGTTTCGGCGGCACCCTGCAGGCGATGCCGGGGGCCGCGGGCGGCCTGACCTTGTGCTGCCAATTGGTGCCTGTGGCCAGCGCAGGAACAGAGGAGGCGTGATGCAGCAACCGAAAGTCTATGTGGTCGACGATGACCAGGGCATGCTCGACTCGACAGTCTGGCTCCTGGAGTCATTGGGGATACAGGCGTTGCCCTTTACCAGTGGCCAGGCGTTCCTGGAAGCCTGCGACGGCTATGTACCGGCCTGTGTTCTGCTTGATGTGAGAATGCCGGGAATGGGCGGGCTGAGCGTCCAGGAGGCCTTGCGCGCACGTAACTTCGATCTGCCGGTGATCTTTCTGAGTGGCCACGCCGATGTTCCGATTGTGGTCCGGGCATTCAAGGCTGGAGCCTGTGACTTCATCGAAAAGCCCTATAACGAACAACTGTTGCTGGATGCAGTTCAGGCTGCGTTGGAGCTTTCCAATCAGGCGCTGGCGGGTAGTGGCCCCATCGCCTCGGTGCAGGCCCGAATCGATAGCCTTACCCCACGCGAGCGAGATGTGTTCGTGCCGTTGGTTCAGGGCTTCAGCAATCGCGAGATCGCCGAGCAGCTTGAGGTCAGTGTGAAGACGGTGGACCTGTATCGAGCGCGAGTCATGAAGCGTATGCAGGCCGAACACCTGCCTGCACTGGTGGGCATGGCCATCGCTTGTGCAGTGGTACAGCCATTGAGCTTGCGCTGATCAGTCGCGGGGCAAGCGTCGGCCAGTGCTGCGGCGCCTTAACTTGCCCTGCGAAGGATGTTAGGAACGGCGTCCGAGCAGCAAGCCAACCACCAGGCCGAAGCCCGCCGAGATCGCGACGGTCTGCCACGGATGACCGCCAATGTAGTCTTGAGTGGCATCGACCACCGGTTGCGCCTTGCTGCGCACGCTACCGACCGACTCGCGTGCTTGCTTGAGCTTTAGCCCGATCTGCGCGCGCAACGTTTCGGCTTCTTCGCCGACCAGTGCAGCACTGTCGTTCAGGAGTTTTTCCGATTCTTCGATCAAGGCCTGCAGTTCGCTGAAAGCCTGATCCTTGATTTGCTCGGCGTTGGCTTGCACGGGAGTTTTCCTGGCCATTTACACTTCCTCGTCAATTGATGGGCGTTGAGCAATGGATACCGACGGGCGCCGAAAGTTGCAGCGTTTTAGCGGGGGCCTGCGGCTACAGTGTAAGATAGTGCCTATTTTTCAGCGGCAGGACACCCCTCATGAGTTTCAATCTGGCCAACAAGAGCTTCGCCGAACGGGCGCAGATCGAGGACGAAAAAGCGCGACTGTTCGAACTCTGGCAAACCAACCTCGGTAAAGCCAAGGCAGAAGCCGCCCGCCTGATTGCGGAAAAGCCACGACGCAAGGGCAAATGGGCTGAATGGGTACGTGCCGAACTCGATGGCATGTCGCCACCCGAATTCGCCAACATGGTGCGCAGTGAAGTCAACAAGCTGATGGCAGCAGCCAAGTAACAGCAGGCCGCGTCACTAGGCAGAGGCGCATCAGGCGACGGAAATCGAGGGTCAGCGGCACCGTATTATCGGCAAGCAATTGGGGCTTCAGTGTGACAAGTGCACGATGACGTTGAAAGCTGCGGACAGAATGAACGATACTGTTTCTCATTAACGTCTGATCATCGTTCCCAAGGCCTTTCGAATCTTTCCATGTTGACGTCTCCCGTGTCCGGGCTGCTTGCCAGTTTCCAGGAACATTACGATGACCTGCTGCAGTTTCTGACCCGGCGCATGAGTGATCGTCAGCGTGCGGCCGACGTTGCCCAGGAAACCTACCTCAAGCTGGTAAAGATCGAGCAACAGGACTTGCCGGTGTTGCATGCGCGTCGCTTCATCTTCCGTGTGGCAGGCAACCTTGCTATTGATACGTTGCGACGTGAGCAGCGTTTGGCCGGCAGCCTGGACGACGTCGACGCGGTGCGCCAACTGCCATGCCCGGCGCCAGTGCCGGAGGCCGCCTTGCTCGCCCGTGAACGCCTCGAACAATTGGACGAAGCGTTACTGCAGCTTTCGCCCAATGCCCGCCAGGCACTGTTGCTCAACCGTGTAGAAGGATTGACCCAGGCGCAGATTGCACAACAACTGGGCGTTTCCGAAAGCATGGTGGCAAAATACATCGGCCAGGCCCTGCGCCATTGCCGTGACTGGCTCAAACACAACCATGATTGATGTTCTTGCCATGCCTCCATCGCAACCCATCAGTGATTTATCCGACGATGCCCTCGACTGGCAGGTCTTGCTGCACTCGGGTAATGCCAGTGAGGCCGATCTTGCGCGGTATCGGCGTTGGTGTCAGCTCAGCGCGGCGCACGCCGAAGCGGCGCGAGAGGCCGAAGCCTTATGGGGCGACTTGGGCCAGACCCATGCGGCCACGGCGTTGACAGCCGATCCAGCACCGCGTCGGCGTTGGGGCGTGGCGTTGGCGGCGTCGCTGGTGTTGGCCGTGGCAGGTTACGGCAGCTGGCAACAGGCCCCGGCGTTGCTGGCCGATTATCACACCCGCGTCGGCCAACAGCAGCACATCACGTTGGCGGATGGCTCGCGAGTGTTGCTCAACAGTGGCAGTGCGCTGTCGGTGGACTTCAGTAACGACCGCCGGCGCGTGATGCTTGCGGCGGGCGAGGCCCTGTTCGAACCTGCCAATGACCCGCGTCCGTTTATCGTCGAGGCCGGAGGCGAAGCGGTGCAGGGAAGCGAGGCAGTGTTCAGTGTGCGTCGTGACGGCGACCACACCCGTGTGGTGATCGCCCAGGGCGAGGCGCAGGTGGGGTCGCAAACCCTACAGGTTACGCCGGATGCCGGAACTTTGACTGCTTGGCAGCGCGGCAAACTGATCTTCAACGGCAAGCCGTTGCGTGAAGTACTGACGGAGCTTGAGCGTTATCAGCAGGGGCGCATTATGTTGTCCGATCAGCAACTTGCAGCCCTGCAGGTCAGTGGAGTGTTCGACCTCGATGATCCACACGCCCTGTTGCGAACACTCGAACAGCGCTATGGGCTGAAAGTCACTTATTTGCCCTGGTTGGCAGTGGTCTATTGATCTTCGCCGGTCTTGGCCAATGGTGTGATGGTCGCGTGTGGCTTTAAAAAATATTCAATTTCGCACTGCAAGTTCTTCTTCGCCCAATCGTCGTAGTGAGACTGATCAGCATTTCATTCTCATTTACTACTTTTGCCTGGAAGAAAACAGTGAAGGGTTCGCTCAAGCCAATCGCCCGCTCCACCGCTAGTCTTAAACACGCTTTGCTCGCTTCTACCGCACTTGCCGCGTTGCTCGGTCCTGTTTTGGTTCAGGCGGCCGATGCCGTGAACGCTGCCCCCGCCAGTGCCCAACTGGATCGCGAAGTGAACCTGGCCGTACCTGCCCAAGCGCTTGATCAGGCCCTTACCGCGTTCGCTGACCAGGCCGGTCTGCACCTGTTGTACACCACCGCTGACGTTGCCGACCTGCGCAGCCCGGCGCTCAATGGTCGCTACAGCGTCGCCCAGGCATTGCAAAACCTGCTGGCCGGCAGTGGCATGAGTTGGCAGTTCAGTGACTCGCGCACTGTGATTCTGCGCAAGGCTCAAGCAGCGCCGGCAAGCGTCAGCCTCAAGCCGATCGAAGTCAGTGTGGCGTCGCGCACCAGTACCTCGATCAGTGAAATCCCCGGTACGGTCTGGGTCGTCGATCAGCAGCAGCTCAACGAACAGATCAACAGCGGCGTCAGCCTCAAGGAGGCCATCGGCAAGTTGGTTCCAGGGTTGGACCTGGCACCCGAAGGGCGTACCAACTATGGCCAGAACATGCGCGGGCGCAACGTGCTGGTAATGATCGATGGCGTCAGCCAGAACAGCTCGCGTGGCCTTTCTCGGCAGTTCGACAGCATTTCGCCGTTCAACGTCCAGCGTGTCGAAGTACTCTCCGGCGCCAGCGCTATCTACGGCGGTGGTGCCACCGGCGGTATCATCAACATTGTCACCAAGAAGGGCGAGGAAGGGCCTGCGCATTTCGAGACGCAACTGGGGGCGAGCAGCGGCTTCAACAACAGCGACGACCTGTCTACCCGTATTGCCCAGTCGGTGAGCGGCGGCAATGAGCGAATCAACGCGCGGCTGGGTATTTCCGGCGAGCAGAACGAAGCGTTCTACGACGGAGCGGGCGATCAGATCTTTATCGACAACACCCAGACCGATCTGCAGTACAACCGCACCATCGATGTGCTGGGTAGCCTGGGACTGAAGTTCAACGACGAGCAGAACCTCGACTTGCTGGCTCAGTACTATGATTCGGGCAACCACGGCAGCACCGGGATCTACTTCCCCAACTTGCACCACAACGCTCCGTCGGATCTGGAAGACGCCGAGCTGCGCAGTGGTTACTCAACTGACCTGGAGCCACGTACCAAGCGCCTACTGCTCAACGCCAATTATCACCACAGTGATGTGCTCGGTCAGGACTTCTACCTGCAGGCTTCCTATCGCAAGGAAGACGACAACTTCTATCCGTTCCCGTACTACAACCCCGGCAAACCGGCTGGTTCCAAGGGCGTGTACTTTGCCGCTTCACAGCAGAACTTTGAAGTCAGCAGCCTCAAGGCATTGTTTGCCAAGCAATGGGACAGTCTGAAGCTGACTTACGGGGTGGATCTGGATCGCGAACGCTTCAATGCCGAGCAGACCACGTTCGATTCGCTGACCTCATCTGAAAGCGGTGGACTGGACCTGGACAAGGCCAGCAAGGCTGCGCGCTATCCCAGCTATCGAGTTGACGGACTGTCGTACTACACCCAGTTGGACTGGCATGCGACTGACAACCTGACCGTCTCCGGAGGGGCCCGACGCCAGCAGATGGACGTGGATGTCGGCAACTTCAAGGGTGTACCGGGCGGCACCAACGATTATCAGGTCAATCTGTTCAACCTGGGCGCCATCTACGACTTCAAGAATGGTCACCAGGTGTGGAGCAACTATGGCGAAGGTTTCGACCTGCCGGACCCGGCCAAGTATTACGGCAAGCCTGGATTGAGTGTCGAGGATAACCCGCTGGCCGGGATCAAGAGCCGTCAAGTGGAGCTGGGCTGGCGTTATGCCGACTTGGACTGGGATGCTCAGGCTGCGGTGTATTACATCTGGTCGGACAAGATCATCACCACCGACATGGCCACCTTGACGATTAACGTCGAGGATCAAAAAAGCCGTGACTTCGGCTTAGAAGGCGCGCTGACCCGTCACTTCGAAAGCGGTTGGGAGGCGGGCAGCACCTTGCATGTGGTGCGTTCGGAGGAGGAGGACAAGAGCGGCGACTGGATCAAACGTGATGCGCGTTATGCATCGTTGTCCAAGTCCACTGCCTTCGTTGGCTGGAAAGACGAGGGGCGCACTGCGCGCCTGCAAGCCAACCATGCCTTTACCCTGGAGGACGATGCCGATCACAAGATCAACGGCTACACCACTTTCGACCTGCTGGGTAGCCAGGACACCGGCTTCGGAACCTTCAGCGCCGGTATCCAGAACCTGCTGGATAAACAGTACAGTACGGTCTGGGGCCAGCGCGCGACCTTGTTCTACTCGCCCACCTACGGCCCGGAATATTTGTATGACTATCAAGGCCGTGGGCGTACCTACACTCTGACCTGGTCGATGGCCTACTGATTTATGTGAACGCTGCCAGTAGGTCCTCTTCGAAGGCCTGCTGTGCATCGCTGGGCACTTGGGCGCGATGGCGGGCCAGGGCAAATGGGACCTGAAAGTTCAGCGCCGGATCCAATGCGTGCAACAGCCCGCGTTCGACCCAGGTGGCGGCGAAGTGGCAGGGTAAATACCCGATATGACGCCCGGACAGAATGAATGTCAGTGCACCTTCCACCTGTTCCGACCTTGCCCAGGCGCGGCCGCCACTGAGCGGATCGGGGCTCTCTAGAAATCGGTAGGGATGCTCGACCTGATCGGCTTCCAGCAACATCTCCAGGTTCACCTGGGCCTGGCTCGCCAGAGGATGGTGGTTGGCGCAGTACAAGCGTTGGGTTTCTTCGAACAGCGCGGTGTAATCGAACGCCGCTTGCTTGCCGGAGAAGTAGCCGATAGCCAGGTCCAGGCGCTGCTGCAAAAGCAGGCGCTCAAGGTCGGCCGGCATGGCACTGACCAGTTCCAGGCGTACGGACTCATCGCGTTGGCGAAAGCGCTCGATGGCGTGCGCCAGGCGCAGCGTCACGCTGCTGTCCTGGGCTTCGGAAATACCTATCCTGACCTCGCCCAGCAAGCGTCCAGCCACACCATTGGCTTGATGGCGAAAGGTTTCAATCTGCACCAGCAACTCTCGCGTAGCCTTGAGCAACACCTCGCCTTTGGCGGTCAGGCGAAAGCCACCCTTGCCGCGGCTGCACAGGCGATAGCCAAGGCGGGTTTCCAGACGTGCCATCTGTTGGCTGATGCTGGGCTGGCTCAAGCCCAGCACGCCTTGGGCAGCACTGAAGCCGCCGGCCTCGACGACGGTTACGAACAACCGCAACAAGTGCAGGTCGAGGTCGTGCAGTTGTCCCAGCATTAAACATTGCTCCAGGTGCATGTCAGGTTAAGTAACTTGCCATTTTAGCAATGTAATGCGGCGGGCATGCTGTTGGCACCCCCTGAAAAAGGTGCCCGACATGCGTACATCCCTGTGGTTGTTTCCCCTGATCCTGGCCCTGCCGGTGCATGCCGAGGAAAAAGTGCTCAATCTTTACAGTTGGGCCGATTATGTGGCGCCGCAAACTTTGCAGCGCTTCGAAAAGGAAAGCGGTTACAAGGTGCGTTATGACACCTTTGACACCACTGAAGTCCTGGAAACCAAGTTGCTCACCGGTGGCAGTGGTTATGACGTCGTGGTGCCGTCTTCCAGCCTGCTGGCCAGGGCGCTGGTGGCAGGCGCACTGCAACCGCTGCAAGCGCAATCGATGCCTGGTTACGACAATCTGGATAAGGACCTACTGGCCAAGCTGGCTGAAGCCGATCCCGCCAACCAGTATGCGGTGCCCTACACCTGGGGCACCCTGGGCCTTGGGATGAACCTTGAAGCCGTTCGCCAGCGCATGGGCGATGTGCCGCTCGACAGCCTGGACCTGTTGTTCAAGCCCGAGTACGCCAGCAAGCTCAAGGACTGCGGCATAGCCATGTCCGACTCGCCTCAGGAGGTGATCGGCGTGGCGCTGCATTACCTGGGCAAGGACCCCTACAGTCGTGACAAAGATGACCTCGCTGCAGCTCAGGCCCTGCTGAAACAATTACAACCCTCCATCGCCTACGTGGCCAACGGCCGGCAGATCAATGACCTGGCCAATGGCAGTGTATGCCTGGCACTGACCTATAACGGTGATGCCGCTATGGCTGCCGAGCAAGCCAGGGCTGCCGCCAAGACGTACCAGGTTATCTATCGAATTCCCCGTGAGGGCACGCTGATCTGGCAGGACAACCTGGTGATTCCCAAGGACGCCCCACACCCAGAGGCGGCGCGCGCATTCATTGCGTTCATGTTGCGTCCCGAGTCGGTGGCGCCGTTGACCAACACACTGTTCTTTGCCAATGCCAACCAGGCCGCTACTGCATTGGTCGACGATAGCGTGCGCAATGACCCGGATATCTACCCTTCCAGCGAAGTGCGAGCCCGCCTGTTTGCCGATCGCAGCATGAGCCTGGCCGACATGCGCCAACGTACCCGTCTGTGGACCACGTTCCGCAGCCGCCAATAACCCGTAGCACAGGAACTCGATGATGGATCTCGCCCCCGACAACGACCAGGCTATAACCCGAGACAGTCTGTATGGCACTGTCGCCGAAAACACCTTTGCCGGTATCACCAGCTTTTCCCGCCGCCGTTACACACGTGACTTGCGCGGCGTGGACGTGGTGGTCAGCGGCGTGCCGTTCGATACCGCCACCAGCAACCGTCCGGGGGCACGCTTTGGCCCACGGGCCATCCGCAGTGCCTCGGTGCAGCAGGCCTGGGCGCGTCATTGGCCGTGGGAATTCGACCCCTTCGACCATTTGGCAGTGATTGATTATGGTGACTGCAACTTCGACTATGGCAGCCCGCAGACGATACCCGATAGCATCCAGGCGCATGCTGAACAGATTCTCGAGGCTGGCTGCGCCATGCTCACCCTGGGCGGCGATCACTTCATCAGCTACCCGCTGCTCAAGGCTCACGCGCGTAAGCATGGGGCGCTGTCATTGATCCACTTCGATGCTCACAGCGATACCTGGCCGTGCGAGGAAGGCGGCGGGCGCGTCGACCACGGCACCATGTTCTGGCACGCGGCTCGCGAGGGGGTGGTCGATCCATCACGCTCGGTGCAGATTGGTTTGCGGACCACCAACGATGATACCCAAGGCTTTGCCGTGCTGGATGCGCGCCAGGTACACCAGCGTGGCTGCCAGGCAATCATCGAATCGATCCGCCAGCGGGTGGGCGACAATCCTGTGTACCTGACCTTTGATATCGACTGTCTGGATCCAGCCTATGCGCCAGGCACTGGCACCCCGGTATGTGGTGGCCTCACCACCGTGCAGGCGCTGGAAATTCTTGGTGGGTTGCGCGGGATCAACCTGGTGGGCATGGATCTGGTGGAAGTTGCGCCCGCTTACGATCATGCCGATATAACCGCCCTGGCTGGATCGACGTTGGCCATGGAAATGCTCTGCCTGTATGCCGCTCGGCACAAGGTTGATAGTTGAAGCGGAAACAAAATGAATTACCTGTAGGGAAAATCGTTATTTCCTGACGAACCTGACGCGCCTTAGGCTATCCAAATGCTTGGGCGCGTCATTTCGCGCAGGAGGTATTACCGTGAACACATCAATGGTGGGCTGGCTTGGCCTGTCTTTGGCCGTGCTGTTCGGCACCCCGGTACAGGCTGCGCAAGCTGTAGCGCCGCTGCAGGTGGCTGGCTCGGCGAACAATCCCTACAACAGTCCAATCATGCGTGCCAATCCCAATAGCCGCCAAGGCAGCGTACCGGCCACACCGGCGGTGCGCGGTCCTTCGACCCAACCTGTGCTGCGTCCGCCAACCCTTGAAAATCGTGGCATCGGCAATGGTGAAAACATCCGCCGTGAGCAGACGCCACCGCGCCTGGAACCCACCCGACCGCCGCGCGAATCGCCTCGCATGCCTTGATCGGCAGACACTCCCTGGAAGGAAACGCTAATGCCCGTACGTACCTGGATCCCCACTTTGCTGGCCGCGACGCTGCTACCGCTGCTGGCCCATGCCGCCCCCGAGCGTACCTTTAAAAGCGAAGAGGGCACCGTCAAAGTCAGCACATTGGCTGAGGGCCTGAGTAACCCGTGGGCGCTGGCATTTTTGCCCGATAACAAGGGCATGTTGGTAACCGAGCGTGTGGGCAACCTGCGCATCGTCAGTGTCGAGGGCAAGGTGGGCGCACCATTGGCTGGCGTCCCGCACGTGTGGGCTGAAGGGCAAGGCGGGTTGCTGGATGTGGTCTTGTCGCCGACCTTCAAGCAGGATCGCATGGTTTATCTCAGTTATGCCGAAGGGGGAGGTGAGGACGGTAAAGCAGGTACCGCTGTGGGGCGTGGGCGTTTGTCTGCCGACATGGCCAAGCTTGAAGATTTCAACGTCATTTTCCGCCAGCTACCGAAGCTTTCCAGTGGCATCCATTTTGGTTCGCGGTTGGTGTTCGACCGTGATGGCTACCTGTTCATCGCCCTGGGAGAAAACAATCAACGTCCGACCGCCCAGGACCTCGACAAACTGCAAGGCAAGGTCGTGCGTATCCTCCCGGATGGCACTGTGCCCAAGGACAACCCTTTTATTGGCCAGGACAACGTGCGTCCGCAGATTTGGTCATTCGGTCATCGCAATCAGCAGGGCGCCGCGCTCAATCCGTGGACAGGCGAGTTGTGGACCAACGAGCACGGCCCACGTGGTGGCGATGAGATCAACCTGCCCAAGGCGGGTAAAAACTACGGCTGGCCTGTCGCAACCCACGGCATCAATTACACCTTGCTGCCAATCCCTGAAGCCAAGGGCGAACATGTAGACGGCATGATCGACCCTCATCATGTCTGGGAAAAGTCGCCCGCTATCAGCGGTATGGCGTTCTATGACCATCCACGTTTCAAGGCCTGGGATCACAACCTGTTCATCGGCGCCCTGGCAAGCCAGGCGTTGATCCGCCTGGAGTTGGATGGTGACAAGATCGTGCACGAAGAACGCCTTTTGGGTGAACTCGAAGCGCGAATCCGCGATGTCCGCGTGGGACCGGATGGCTATCTATACGTCCTGACCGATGACAGTGATGGTGCGTTATTGAAAGTCGGGCTAGAGCTATAGCCCGACGGCGCCAGGGTGGTTAGCGCGCTTTGGTAAAAATGAGAGGGCTCGGCGCAATTGGAATCTCACAAGGTTTCAGGGGTTTTTAGGTAGAATGGGCGCTTTTGCGACGGACGCTGCGCATGACCTGCTTCACCGAGCAGTCCCCCCTCCAGCTCTATCAACAGTCCATTGATCACGATGGCTTTGTCTGCGACCCGGCCCAGTTGCAGGCTGCCCGAGCCCTGCAAAGCTGCTTCGAAGCCCTGCAACGCAGCGAAATACCTCAGGGTGTCTACCTCTGGGGCCCGGTTGGGCGCGGCAAGACCTGGTTGATGGACCTGTTCTATCAGTGTTTGCAGGTGCCGGCCCGACGTCAGCATTTTCACCATTTCATGCGCTGGGTACATCAGCGCCTGTTCCAGCTCAATGGCACCGCAGACCCCCTGCAAGCCCTGGCGCTTTCGTTGGCCGATGAGATCCGCGTGCTGTGTTTCGATGAGCTGTTCGTCAATGATATTGGTGATGCAATCATTCTCGGCCGGCTTTTCCAGGTGCTGTTCGAGGCAGGCGTGGTGGTGGTCGCTACTTCCAACCAACCACCCGATCAGTTGTATCTCGACGGCTTCAACCGAGAGCGTTTTGTCCCAGCAATCGCCGCCATCGAGCAGCACATGCGAGTGCTGGCCGTTGCCGGCGAGCAGGACCATCGTTTGCACCCAGGTATCGCCCAGCAACGGTACTGGGTGCGTGAAGCGGGACAGTCGCCAGCATTGAACGAGGTGTTCAAGCAACTGAGCGGCGCCGAAGCCGATTGCGATCAGCCTTTGGCCATCGGCTCACGGCTGCTGCCAGTAGTGCGTCGTAGCGAATCGGTGATCTGGTGCCGCTATGCGGATCTGTGTGAACAACCCTTCGCGGCCATGGACTTCATGGCCTTGTGTGACCATTACAAGGCTATCCTGCTTGGCGATGTTCCAGCCCTTGGCGCTCGCCAGCGACCGGCGAAGATTGCCCGTGGCACAGAGGACGGTGCCGAGCGGGTACCGGCGGGGGATCGGGAACTGCCGCAACTGTCAGTGCATGATGATGGCGTGCGGCGCTTCATTGCATTGGTCGATGAGTGCTACGACCGTCGGATCGCCCTGTACATCGAGGCTGAAGTAGCACTGGATGCCCTCTACACTCAAGGGTATCTGGAGTTCCCGTTCCGGCGCACCTTGAGCCGCCTGCGGGAGATGCAACTGCAACGCTTCTGTTGAAGGAGTCGATCATGCAGTCACTTTCGCATTATTTGCTGACCATGGCCTACCAGAACGGCTGGGCCAACCACCGGTTGTACAAAGCCTGTCTGCAATTGAGTCAGGACGAGTTCGTAGCCCCACGTTGCAGCTTTTTTGGCTCGATCAAAGCCACGCTCAACCACATTCTTACCGTTGACTGGTTTTACTTGAATGCTCTGGAGTCCGAGCAGCGCGGTGAGGCGCAAGAGGCCGATAGTGAGCGCTTCTTCGAACCCCAGGAACCGTTCGCCAGTTGCGATGTGCTCAGTGCCGAACAGGCCCAGGCTGATCACCGGCTGATCGCCTACTGCAGCCTGCTACACGACGATCAACTGCAACGTTACGTGAGCATCGTGCGCCCCGACTGGGTTCAGCGCGAACAACGCCTGCGGCTGCTGTCCCATTTGTTCGAGCATCAGATTCATCACCGCGGTCAAGTGCACGCCATGCTCAGTGACACATTAGTGCGACCGCCACAGTTGGATGAGTTTTTCTGCGAAGAGGAAGCTCATTTGCGAGCACAGGACTTTGCCGAACTGGGGTGGACCGAAGCTATGATCTGGGGGCGCTAGGGGCCCAGCCAGCCCAGTGTTATCAGGGCCAACACCGTATAGCGCCCGGCCTTGGCAATGGTAACCAAGGCCAGGAAGCGCCAGAAGGGTTCGCGCATGATGCCGGCAATCAAGGTCAGCGGGTCACCAATCACCGGCATCCAACTGAGCAGCAATGACCATTGGCCATAGCGTTGATAACGCTGTCGGGCTTTGTCCAGCTGGGCTTGCTTGAAGGGAAACCAACGGCGTTCGCGCAGGTGTTCGATGCCACGGCCAAGCAGCCAGTTGACGATCGAGCCCAGCACATTGCCCAGGGTGGCAATCAGCAGCAGGCTGAACACCGCTTGTGGCTCGCGCACCAGCAAGCCCACCAGCACCGCTTCCGATTGCAGCGGCAGCAACGTGGCCGCACCAAAGGCGCTGAAGAACAGCGCCCATTCACTTAACATCCAGGGCAGCTCAGTAGTTGGCGACCACTTCGTCGCGGCCATCCTGGGTCAAGCCGATGACCTGGTAAGCGTCTTTATGGTCGCCCATTTCCATGCCAGGTGAACCCATCGGCATACCGGGTACTGCCAGACCGCGCAAATCCGAGCGCTTGGCCAACAGTTTGATCTGCTCGGCGGGAACATGACCTTCGACGAACTTGCCGTCGATCACACCGGTGTGGCAGGAGGCAAGGCGTGGAGCCACACCCAGGCGTTGTTTGACCGCGCTCATGTTTGGCTCGACATGGTCGTTGACGGTAAAACCGTTGTCGCGCAGGTGGCTGATCCACTCTTTACAGCAGCCGCAATTAGGATCGCGGTATACATCGATGGTCTGCCCGGCTTGTGCCAGGGTGCTCAGGGCCAACAGGCCGAAAGCGACAATTTTCTTGCTCAACATACTGACTCTCCAAGGCTAGAAACGTAGGCGCACACCAGCGACCAGGCGGGTCTGGCCGATATCGCCATCGTCATCACGGATCTGTTCGGCAGCATTGCCATAACTGCGATTGAAACTGACGCCCAGGTACGGGGCGAAACCGCGGGTAATTTCATAACGCAGGCGCAGGCCGATCTCGCTGTCGGCCAGGCCACTGCCCTGATCGCGACTGGCATCGTTACGGCCGAAGAAGTTGGCCTCAAGCGACGGCTCGAGAATCCACCGGTTAGTCAGCAGGATAGCGTAACTGCTCTCCAGGCGCAGCGCGGTCTGTTGCCGCTCACCCACATACGCCGTGGCTTCCAGTTCCAGGCCATACAGCGGCATGCCCTGAATACCAAAAGCAACCCAGGTCTGGCCACTGGCCGGCTTGAAGTCCTGGCGCACACCGCCCATCAATTCCCACCAAGGACTGATGGCATGGCCCCAGAGTGCCTGCAACTCGGCCTTGTGGGTGACACCTTGCTCACGTTCGCCTTCGGTACGCAGCCAGAGCCGGTCGATGTCGCCGCCGATCCAGGCATTGGCATTCCAGTTCAGCGCACTGCTGCTTTCGAAGTTCTGATACTCCAACTGCTCGACAATCACTGCCCAATTGGTCTTCTGATCATGCACTTGATGGCCGGGCAAAGGCGGGAACGCCGCACGCCGATCGGCATCGGTGATGGGGCGCAACGGTGTACGCGGTGAAACTGGCGCCTGGGTCTGGCCCATGGCGCCATGATCCATGCCGCTATGGTTCATACCGCTATGGTCAATGCTGGCGCCGGCCATATCGGCGTGATTCATGGGGGCCTTGGCCGGTGCGGCGTGATTCATGCTGCCATGATTCATCGTGCTGTGGTCCATGGCCTGGGCCGTGACTTCTTCACTGGCAAGCAAGGCGAGCAGGGCCAGGCTGCCCAGCAGGGGGCGGTTGAATACTTCATTCATCGACGCGTACCTCGCGGAACATACCCATTTCCATGTGGTAAAGCAGGTGGCAGTGGTAAGCCCAACGCCCCAGGGCGTCGGCGCTGACGCGATAGCTGCGGCGACTGCCGGGGGGAATATCGAGGGTGTGCTTGCGCACCTGGAAGCGCCCGTGTTCGTCTTCCAGGTCGCTCCACAAACCATGCAGGTGAATCGGATGGGCCATCATCGTGTCGTTGACCAGAATGATGCGCAGGCGCTCGCCGTAGCGCAGCCGTAACGGTTCGGCATCGGAGAATTTGATGCCGTTGAACGACCAGGCAAAGCGTTCCATGTGTCCGGTCAAATGCAACTCGATCTCCCGTGACGGTTCGCGCCCGTCAGGATCGGCAAAGGTGCTTTTCAAGTCGGCATAGGTCAGCACCCGACGGCCGTTGTTACGCAAGCCGATACCTGGGTCGGCGAGGTTGGGTTTGGGGCTCATGGTCTGCATGTCGACCAGCGGGTTATCCGTTTCACTGGCCGGGTGAGTCTGCATGCCACCCATGGCGGCGTGGTCCATCGCCCCCATCTGGCTGTGGTCCATGCCAGCCATCGCGTCCATACCATCGTGGCCCATGTCGGCCATGGTCAGGATGGGTCGCGGATCAGTCGCTGGCACCGGCGCGCTGAGCCCGGCACTGCGCGCCAGGGTGCCACGGGCATAGCCGGTACGGTCCATGCTCTGGGCATAGAGGGTGTAGGCAGGCAGGTCGCCGACCTCCACCAGCACATCGTAGGTTTCGGCCACGGCGATGCGCAGTTCATCGATGCTGACGGGCTGTACCGGCATGCCATCAGCAGCGATTACCGTCATCTTCAAACCAGGGACGCGGAAGTCGAAGTAACTCATGGCCGAACCGTTGATCAGGCGCAGGCGCACGGTTTCGCCGGGTTGGAACAGGCAGGTGAAGTTGCCATCCGGTGGCTGTCCGTTGAGCAGGTAGGTGTAGGTTGCTGCGCTGATGTCGGCCAGGTCAGTGGGGCTCATGCGCATCAGCGCCCAGCTCTTGCGCTCTGCGACCGTCTTTGACCAACCCTGTGCGGCCACATCGTCGATAAAATCACCAACGGTGCGCTTGTTGTAGTTGAAGGCGTCGGACTGCTTTTTCAGCGTTGCCATCAAGGCTTCGGGCGCCTGGTCGCTCCAGTCACTGAGCAGCAGTACGTAATCGCGCTGATAGCGATGAGGCTCGGGCTCTTTCGGCTCAATAACAATGGCCCCGTACACACCGGCTTGTTCCTGCAGCCCAGAATGGCTGTGGTACCAATAGGTGCCACTCTGTTGCAGGGTGAATTGATAGAGGTAATCACCGCCCGGTTCGATGCCGGCAAAACTCAGCCCCGGAACACCGTCCATGTTGGCTGGCAGGATAATTCCATGCCAATGCAGTGACGTGGGCTCGTCGAGACGATTACGCACCCGCAGGGTTACAGTGTCGCCTTCGCGCCAGCGCAGCACCGGGCCGGGCAAGCTGTTGTTGATGGTCAGCGCAGTACGTGGGCGGCCGGTGATATTGACCGGCGTCTGGCCGATGAACAGGTCGAAATCGCGGCCGCTGAGCTCATTGCCCAGGGGCGCACTGGCGGCGAAGGCGGGCAGGCGCCAAAGGCCGAGGCCAGCCAGGACGCTGCCGGCGGCGAAGCCTTTGACGAAGGTACGGCGGGTAGGTTGTCGGAGCATAGCGCGGCCATCTCAAGGGCGGGGATGGCACGACGTTAGCCAGCGGCGACTGTCAGTGAGCTGAGCATCACATTACAGTTTTGTCAGCCAGCGAAAGGTGCCGACACCAACGCCGGCCACCTGAAGTGACTTTCCGTCTGGCCCTGCAGTGCGTTAGCCTTGAGGGTCCGGCCATTGGGGGAATGAGTATCGATGGACAACGTCATAGTGATTACCGGCGCCAGCCGGGGTATAGGCGCGGCAACCGCGCGGTTGGCTGCCCGTGCAGGCTACCGCATTTGCATCAACTACCTGTCCGACGACGAGGCTGCGCAGAAGGTGCTGGCCGAGGTTCGCGAGTTGGGTGCCGAAGCGATAACGGTCAAGGCCGACGTGAGTGTCGAGGACGAGATCATCCAACTTTTCCAACGCGTCGATGCCGAGCTCGGGCCGGTTACTGCACTGGTGAACAACGCCGGCACCATCGGCCATAAAAGCCAGCTTGAGCATATGTCCGAATTTCGCCTGCTCAAATTGATGAAGACCAATGTGGTCGGGCCGATGCTCTGCGCCAAGCATGCCTTGCAGCGCATGTCCAGGCGCCACGGTGGCAAGGGTGGCAGTATCGTCAATGTCTCATCGGTGGCAGCCCGACTCGGCTCGCCGAACGAGTATGTCGACTACGCGGCGTCCAAGGGAGCGCTGGACACCTTCACCCTGGGACTGGCCAAAGAAGTTGCCGCTGACGGTGTACGGGTCAATGCGGTGCGTCCTGGGTACATCTTTACCGACTTTCATGCCCTCAGTGGCGATGCCGAACGTGTCAGCAAGCTTGAACCAAGCATACCCATGGGGCGAGGCGGTCAAGCCGAAGAAGTGGCCGAGGCGATCATGTGGCTGCTCTCGGACAAAGCCTCGTACTCGACCGGCAGCTTTATCGATCTGGGCGGTGGGCGCTGAGCCTGCTGGCTAGAACGAGCGCACGATCCGGCCTAGGGTTTCCATGGCCTTCTCCGATTGTTCGGTCCAGGGGCTGCCGTAGTTCAGGCGGATGCAGTTGCGAAAGCGCTGGGTTGGCGAAAAAATCGGTCCGGGGGCAATGCTGATGCCCTGGGCCAGGGCCATTTGGAACAGCTTGAGCGAATCCATCTGCTCGGGAAGTTCCAGCCACAGAAAGTAGCCACCAGAAGGATGGCTGACCCGTGTCTGCGCCGGGAAGTGCCTGGCGATCGCCGCAAGCATGGCGCTCTGCTGTTCTTCCAGGGCATAGCGCAGCCTGCGCAGATGCCTGTCGTAACCGCCATGTTGCAGGTAGTCGGCGATAGCTGCCTGGGCCGGCATCGAGGCACACAGCGACGTCATCAGCTTGAGCCGTTCGATCTTCTGCGCATAGCGCCCGGCAGCCACCCAGCCAATCCTGTAGCCAGGGGCCAGGCTTTTGGAAAAGGAGCCGCAGTGCATCACCAGTCCGTCAGTATCGAAGGCCTTGGCGGGCTTCGGGGCTTGCTGGGCGTAATACAACTCGGCATAGACATCGTCTTCGATCATCGGCACCTGGTGCTGGCGCAGCAGCTCGACCAATTGCTGCTTTTTCTCCTCTGGCATGCTCGCGCCAACCGGGTTCTGGAAATTGGTCATGCACCAGACAGCTTTGACCGGATGCTTGTCCAGGGTTTGCGCCAGCACCCCGAGGTCGATGCCCTCACGAGGGTGTACCGGGATTTCCACGGCCTTGAGCTTGAGGCGTTCAAGCACTTGCAGGCAGGCGTAGAAGGCCGGAGCCTCGATTGCTACGAGGTCGCCGGGCTCGGTAACCGCTTGCAGGCACAGGTTGAGTGCTTCCAGGGCACCGTTGGTAATCAGCAATTCTTCCATGGGCAGCATCAAGCCGCCGACCATGTAGCGCAGGGCAATCTGGCGGCGCAATTGCGGGTTGCCCGGCGACAGGTCGGTAACCACCATGCGCGGGTCCATCTCGCGGCTGGCGCTGGCCATGGAACGGGCCAGGCGGGGCAGCGGGAATAGATTCGGGCTGGGGAAGGCCGAACCGAACGCGACCGTTTCGGGGTCCTTGATCGAATCCAGAATCGAGAACACCAGCGCGCTGACATCCACCTCGGTGGACTCACTCGCTTGTTCGATGATTTGTGGCTCGTTGAATTGCCGCGGCGCATGGGCGTTGACGAAGTAGCCCGAACGCGGCCGAGCACGGATCAGGCCGCGGCGCTCCAGCAGATAATAAGCCTGGAACACCGTGGAAGGGCTGACCCCGTGGGTCTGACTGGCGTAACGCACCGACGGCACGCGCTGGCCGGGGCCCAGGACCCCGGAGCGAATCAGTTCGGCAATGTCGTCGGCGAATTTTTCGTAGCGTTTCATCATGGCTCAGGACGTTTCGATTGCTTCGAAGTGTATGTGATCAGCGGTTCAAAGGCGCGACAAAACGGCTGTGGGCAACAGTGGAAATTCCCGGCTCGTCGGTATCACTGAGTTCAAAGCTGAGTTCCTGCGAGCTGCTCTGGGCCCGTTCGCCAAGCATGGCCACCGATACCGGCATTTCACTCATTTCTCCGGCCGCGAGGGTAAATTCGGTCTTGCCGTGCAACTCGAAGCCGTTGGCGTCCACCAGGCGCAGGCGGTAGTGCTGCGATTCCTGGGTTTTGTTGATGACCTTGAGGGTGTAGATGTTTTCGATCTGGCCCAGGTTGTTCTCACGGAACAGGCCACGGTCCTTGATCACGTCCATCGATACCATCGGCCGTTGTTGCAGGGCGATGACCAAGGCGCCAATCATCACCACCAGTGCCGTGACGTAACCGAGCAGGCGAGGGCGCAACCAGTTTGTCGTGCCACCCTGCAGATTGTGTTCGGACTTGTAGCCCACCAGGCCACGGGCGTAACCCATCTTGTCCATGATCGAGTCGCAGGCGTCGATACAGGCGGCGCAGCCAATGCATTCCATCTGCAGGCCGTCGCGAATGTCGATACCGGTCGGGCAGACCTGCACGCACATCTGGCAGTCAATGCAATCGCCAAGGCCTTTGGCCTTGTAGTCGCTGTCCTTCTTGCGCGGGCCCCGGGACTCGCCGCGGGTCGGGTCATAGGCAATGGCCAGGGTGTCCTTGTCGAACATCACGCTTTGGAATCGCGCATAGGGGCACATGTGCATACATACCGCTTCACGCAGCCAGCCGGCATTGATGTAGGTGGCCCCGGTAAAGAACAGAATCCAGAACAGGCTGATACCGCCCAGTTGCAGGGTGAACAACTCCTCGGCCAATGGCCGGATCGGGGTGAAGTAACCGACGAAGGTCAAACCGGTGAGCAGGCTGATAGCCAGCCACAGGGTGTGTTTGGCTGAACGCCGAATCATCTTGTTCAGGCCCCAGGGTGCTGCATCGAGTTTGATCCGCTGGTTGCGGTCACCCTCGGTAACCTTCTCGCACCACATGAATACCCAGGTCCAGGAACTCTGCGGACAGGTGTAACCGCACCACACGCGTCCGGCAAACACGGTGATGGCAAACAGGCCGAAGGCGCAGATGATCAACAGCGCGGACAATAGAATGAAGTCCTGTGGCCAAAAGGTCGCGCCGAAAATATGGAATTTGCTGTCGGCCAGGTCCCACAGCACTGCCTGGCGTCCTTCCCAATTCAACCAGACGGTGCCGAAAAACAGCAGAAACAGAAATCCTGCGCCACCCAGGCGCAGGTTTCGAAAAAAGCCGGTAAAGCTGCGGGTATGGATTTGTCTGTCGCTGCTGGCGGCCTTCTTCTTGAAGGTGGAAGGCTCGGCAATTTCAACGATCTGGACGGGGATTCTATCGCTCATGGTTCGTCGCTCATCAGGCCTCGATCAGGCCAGAGCACTATGGCGCCCCATCTGTTTGCATAACAGACTCAGATATTTCGATAAAAACCGTATCAGATTTTTCGGTAGATCCGTGCAGGCCTCAGATTATCGAGCCTTCCTCGCTTACCTTGAGATGCCTGCGACCATCCACCGCACCCGCTACAGTCAGCGCATCGGCTTCTGCTTCAGTGATCGGTACGCGCTGGCCGGCAAGTTCGGCCACCGACATGCGCAGGTGTTCATCGGTCACCACCGTTACGTCCGTAGCGGCACCTTCGATGCGCAGGTCGTCGGCAATCAGCGTGCAGCGCTGATTATTTTGATCAATTTCAATAGTCATGTCAGCGTCCTCAGATCGTCGGAGTTACGGATTTGGACTCCCGCGTGCGCGCGGTTACTGGGATAAACCGATCAGCGGTATGCACTGCACTTTTAGCCGTAGGCTGTGGTCCATGCATTAACCCTCGTTGAATGCGGACTACGCCGATGGACACCTGGTGGCAGCAAGTCTGGTTGACCCTGGTCGCTGAGTTCGCCGACATCAATGATGCCAAGCAACTGACTCAGGTAACGATACGCATGCTCATGGCAGCCCTGCTCGGGGCTGTACTGGGCTTTGAGCGTGAACTAAAGGGTAAGGCGGCCGGGGTGCGCACGCACATGCTGGTGGCTATGGGCGCGGCGCTGTTCATCCTGGTGCCACGCATGGCCGGTATCGATGATGCGGGTTTGAGCCGGGTGGTGCAGGGCATTGTTGCCGGTATCGGCTTTCTTGGTGCAGGCACCATACTCAAAGGGCGAGATCAAGAAGATTCCAGTCATGTCAAAGGGCTGACCACCGCTGCCGGGTTATGGATGACCGCTGCCATCGGTGTCGCCGCCGGTATGGGGCGTGAAGCTACCGCAGTCATCAGTACACTGCTGGCGCTGCTGGTGCTGGGCGTCATGCCTTGGGTGGTGGACAAGCTGGAAACTGACAAGAATGAAAACGAGGACGAAAACAAGGAAGGCAGGAAGCACTGAGGGGAGCCTAAGCTCCCCTCAAAGATTGTTGCGTGCTCTTTTTTTGTTATTGGAGGGCGGCCTATTATTGTTTTTGGCGACCGTTGCCTCTTGTCACTGGCGATCCCCATCCGGGATCAAGAGCAAACGTATTTTTTTGAGCGCTGATCTACTCTCATCATTACTGATCCAACCGTGACCTTCGCTACCTCAGGGTAGTTTTATTGTTTTCTGTCAGGTTGCGGGGCGAGCCCCAGAAAAGCACATCCTCTCCAAAAAAATCTGTTAGCTGCGTCTCTGTCGTGTTGTTCTTGTTATGTCAGAGTCGTTACGTCTTATTTTTATTAGGTGTTTCGTATTTTTGTTGTTCTTGTACCAAAGATATAGCAGATGCCGTGCCAACTTTTTAAAGTCTAGCAAAATCAATGACTTAAGAATTATGGCGGGAAATTGGTGCGAGAGGATTTGTCGATTTGTTTCCGTGTTACCCGGTTTTTCTCTGGAAAGTGCGGGGGCGGTAACACCCCCGGCTGGCTGTGGAGGGTTATTGCGCGAGACGGGCGCGTGCTACCCGGGAGCCGCTGGTACGACCCAGAACAGTGCTGATCCGCGAGCCCGCGTCGATCAACTGCTCCAGGTTGATACCGGTTTCGATACCCAGGCCCTGGAGCATGTACAACACATCCTCACTGGCGACGTTACCGCTGGCGCCTTTGGCGTAGGGACAGCCACCCAACCCAGCGACGGAGCTGTCGAATACCGTGATGTCTTCAAGCAGGCTGGCATAAATGTTTGCCAGTGCTTGGCCGTAGGTGTCGTGGAAGTGCCCGGCCAACTGCGCGCGGGGCACATGGGCGGCGACCACCTCAAACAGGCGGCGGGTGGAGCCTGGGGTGCCGGTGCCGATAGTGTCGCCCAACGACACTTCGTAGCAGCCCATCTCGAACAGCTCCCGAGCCACAGGTGCTACCTGCTCGGCGCTGACTGCACCTTCATAGGGACAGCCCAGTACGCAGGACACATAGCCGCGCACACGCACGCCGTGCTGGCGGGCCGCGTCCATGATCGGCGCGAAGCGCGCCAGGCTCTCGCTGATGGAGCAGTTGATGTTGCGCTGGGAAAACGCTTCGGATGCCGCAGCGAACACCGCTACTTCCTTCACACCAGCGGTAAGGGCATCCTCGAATCCACGCAGGTTCGGCGCCAATGCTGCGTAGGTAACACCTGGTTGCTGGCGAATGTTGGCAAACACCTCGGCAGAACCTGCCATTTGCGGCACCCACTTCGGTGAGACGAAACTGCCCACTTCAATATAGGAGAGGCCCGCAGCGGTTAAGTCATCCACCAGACGGACCTTGTCGGCCACGTTGATCGGCTGTGCTTCGTTCTGCAGACCGTCGCGAGGGCCGACTTCGACCAGGCGAACTTTTTCAGGCAATGACATGGCGCAAATTCCTCGGGGCTCAGTGGCTGTTCTTCTGGTTCTTCAAGGTGACGGCCAGCGCTTGTTCGCAGCGCTCTTCAGCGGTGTCCAGCTCCAGTTGCATCTGCTGGATATCGAGCAGTTGCTGTTCGAGCTGGGCACGACGTTCAGAAATTTTGGCCAGCATGCTGTGTAATTGTTTGAGGTTGCCGCTGGTCGGGTCATAGAGTTCGATCAGCTCGCGGCACTCGGCCAAGGAAAAGCCGATACGCTTGCCGCGCAGTATCAGCTTCAGGCTAACCTTGTCACGGGCTGAATAAACCCGTTCCAGGCCCCGACGTTCGGGGCTGAGCAAGCCTTGCTCTTCATAGAAGCGAATGGCACGGGTGGTGATATCCAGTTCTCGGGACAGGTCGGAGATGCTGTAGGTCTGGCTGCTCATGGTCAGGCTCGGGGAAAGGGGCATGAGCTAACCTAATTGCAGGTTTACGTATACGTCAAGCACGTCTTGCGACGATGCTTGTGCCGAGCGTTACTGGTTTGACCCGCAGCTAACGAGATTCAGCCTCGGCCGCGCGCTCATCTTGAGCGACCACCGCCTGGCACAATTCGATAATCTGTTCGCGCATCCAACGGTTGGCCGGGTCCTGGTCAGTGCTTTCATGCCAGTACAGGTGAGTTTCCAGCGGCGGCACACCATTCACCGGCAGGCTCAGATAGTTGAGCTGGTGGCGCCGAGCGAAGCGCTCCGGCACCGTCATCACCATATCGGTTTGCTGCAGCACCTGGGAAGCCATTAGGTAATGCTGGGAGCGCAAGGCGATCTTTCGCTGTACACCCATTTTTCCAAGCGCCAGGTCGACATAGCCCAAACCGTTGCGTCGGCTGGATATATGGATGTGGGTAAGGCCCAGGTAATCTTCCAGGCTGAGTTTTTCTTTGGTCAGCGGATGGCCGTGGCGCATGGCGCACACGTACTGGTCCTGCATCAACTTGACGTGACGTACCTGCGGGTCAGTGTTGAGCGGCGCGTCGACGGCAAAATCCAGGCGGCCGGCAGCCAGCTCCTTGGTGGTCTCGCGGCGCTTGCACAGGAAACTTTCAATTACTACTGCCGGGGCCAGGCGGCGTAAACGCTGGAACAGCGGCGGCAGAATCACCGCCTCGGTCAGGTCGGTCATACTTATGCGGAAGGTCTTGTTCGCCTGCAGGGGGTTGAAGATGCGGCTCTCTTGCACCGAAACACGCAGCAGCGACAGGGCATTGCGCACTGGACCAATGATGTTCTGAGCCATTGGCGTCGGTACCATGCCCTGTGCGGTACGCACGAACAGCGGATCGTTGAAGGTTTCACGCAGGCGCGCCAGGGCATTGGATACCGCAGGCTGGGTAATGCCGACAATCTGCCCGGCACGGGTCAAGTTGGCTTCGGTGTAAATCGCATCGAAGACGATGAACAGATTGAGGTCGACCTTGCTCAGGTTCATGGGCGCTGCTCTTTTTTGTCGATGTTATGGGCGAATCATATATTGGTTATGAATGTTTATACACGCCGAGAATAGACTAGGTGGATTTTACTTGCTGATCTAGGCTCTTGTTCAGATCCCCTTTCCACAAAAGGTACTGCCAATGGATTTTGCCTATTCACCCAAGGTTCAGGCGCTGCGTGAACGCGTCACTGCGTTTATGGATGCTTATGTCTATCCCGCCGAGGCGGTGTTCGAGCGTGAAGTCGCCGCGGGCGATCGCTGGCAGCCCACTGCAATCATGGAAACGTTGAAGAACAAGGCCAAGGCGGAAGGTCTGTGGAACCTGTTCCTGCCCGAATCGGAACTGGGAGCGGGGCTGACCAATCTGGAATATGCGCCACTGGCTGAGATCATGGGCCGTTCGCTGTTGGGGCCTGAACCGTTCAATTGCTCGGCGCCCGACACGGGCAACATGGAAGTGCTGGTGCGTTACGCCAACGAGGAGCAGAAGCGCCGGTGGCTGGAACCGCTGCTGCGCGGCGATATCCGTTCCGCCTTCGCCATGACAGAACCCGATGTAGCGTCCTCCGATGCCACTAACATGGCCGCCCGAGCGGTACGCGACGGTGATGAGTGGGTGATCAATGGACGTAAATGGTGGACTTCAGGTGCCTGCGATCCACGTTGCAAGATCATGATCTTCATGGGTTTGAGCAACCCGGAGGGGCCGCGCCATCAACAACACTCGATGATTCTGGTGCCCACCGATACCCCGGGGGTGAAAATTGTTCGCCCGCTGCCGGTGTTCGGTTATGACGACGCACCCCATGGCCATGCCGAGGTGCTGTTCGAAAATGTGCGAGTACCTTACGAAAACGTGCTGCTAGGCGAAGGGCGCGGTTTCGAGATTGCCCAGGGGCGTCTCGGCCCTGGACGAATTCACCATTGCATGCGCTCGATCGGCATGGCTGAGCGCGCCCTTGAACTGATGTGCAAGCGCTCGGTGGAGCGCACTGCATTCGGTCGTCCGTTGGCGCGCCTGGGGGGTAACGTCGACAAGATCGCCGATTCGCGCATGGAAATAGACATGGCTCGGTTACTGACGCTCAAAGCGGCCTACATGATGGACACCGTAGGTAACAAAGTGGCGCGCAGTGAGATCGCGCAAATCAAAGTGGTGGCGCCGAATGTGGCCTTGAAAGTCATCGACCGGGCAATCCAGATTCATGGCGGTGCCGGGGTGAGTGGTGATTTCCCCTTGGCCTACATGTACGCGATGCAGCGCACACTGCGCCTGGCGGACGGTCCGGACGAAGTGCACCGTGCCGCGATCGGCAAGTACGAGATCGGCAAGTACGTACCAAAGGAAATGCTGCGCAGCGGGCATTGATCTGCCCGCCTTGCATACCAGGCCCGCGACTGCGGGCCTGGTTCATTTGTGGTTGCCAGAGTTTGCCGGGTGTGATGGTTGATCGCGGGTCTTGAGCAGCGACAGCACCACGCCACCGGTCAAAAGCCCCAGGGTCACACTCAGCGATAGCCATGCCGGCACCGCTCCAATCAGGCCGTGATAGAAGATCTTGCTGCCGATGAAAATCAGCACCAGGGCCAGGGCGTATTTCAGGTACACGAAACGGTGCATCAGCGCTGCCAGGGCGAAGTACAGCGCGCGCAGCCCGAGAATGGCGAAGATATTCGAGGTATAGACAATGAACGGGTCCTGGGTAATTGCAAAGATTGCCGGCACGCTGTCTACGGCAAATACCAGGTCTGCCAGCTCGATCAATACCAACGCCAGGAACAAGGGGGTGGCAAACAGCACGGCCTTGTTCTGTCCGGCAGCCTTGAGGCGTACAAAAAAGCGCGGGCCATGCAGGTCGTCGGTGACCCGCAGGTGGCGGCGTACAAACTTGAGTACTGCGTTGTTGGCCAGGTCCGGGTGACCTTCCTCGCGAGAGAACAACATCTTGACCCCGGTAATCAGCAAGAAGGCGCCGAACACGTAGAGAATCCAGGCGAACTCCTGCACCAGTGCGCTACCGACACCGATCATGATTGCCCGCAATACCACCACCCCGAGGATGCCCCAGAACAACACCCGGTGCTGGTAAAGGCGAGGAATGGAGAAGTAGCTGAAGATCATGGCCATGACAAACACGTTGTCCATGGACAATGACTGCTCCACCAGAAAACCGGTGTAGAACTCCAGGGCAGATTGTGCGCCCAGCTCCAGCCAGATCCATCCACCGAACAATACGCCCACACTGAAATAACCGCCGTACAACAGCAGGCTTTCGCGCATTTCGATTTCGTGAGCTTTGCGGTGCAGGACGCCCAGGTCCAGTATCAACAGGGTCAAAACAATAGAGATGAATGCCAGCCAGAACCACATGCTGGTGCCAAGAAACTGGTGGTCGAGAAATGCCTGTAGAGCCGCCATGCGCCCCTCCTTGATTGTCGTCGTTGCGGTTCGCAACAGTGACTCCGACATGGCGGCTTGGCAGCCGTCAGAGGGGCCCGGCGTCACTTACCCAAGCCTAGTTGCGATAACTGCGTGCGCCCAATCGGGGCTGTAACAAATATTTGCGCAATGGAACAGGGTGCTCAGTAGACCCAGACTTCGACCCGTCGATTGCGAATTCGGCCTTCTTCATCCGAGTTGGTTGCTACCGGCAGGTCGTCGCCCATGCCGACCACCTCGCGCAGTGTGACGCCTTGCCTGGCGAGCTCGCGGCGCACCGCCATGGCGCGTAGGCGGGAAAGCAGGCTGGCACGCTCGGGGTCAGGCTTGGCGTCGCCAAAGCCAACCAACACCACATCGCGGTCGAGCTTATTGTTATGACGCAAAAACTCGACCAGCCGCTGCACGTCGCGTATCGCCTTGTTGTCGAGGTTGGCGTTACCTTCCTGAAAACGGAAATTCACCGACAGGCGCTGGGCATTGCGTGCCAAGGTGCGATAAGACGCTGGCATTTCATCAGTAGCCGGGACTTGCGATGCATGGATTTGCTGGCCGACAAAACCGTTGCCGGTGACGATGGCTTGCCCCTTCGGACTTTGCGCGAACTCCACCAGTGCCAGGGCCCACGGCGCAGGCTGGAGGGGAGGGAGGTAGAAATACAGGCGGCGGGACAATGGATAGTCCTCACTGGCCACCAACGTGGGGCTGGGCAACATGGGGCGCGAGGCGCCATCCGCAATAGCCAGCACCTTGGCGCCATGGACAGAGGCCAAACTGCTGAAACCAATGGCCTGGCGGTCAGCCAGCACCCCACGGGTCAACTGATCCGCCGATTCGAAGCGTTGCGCAGCCAAAGCCAGGGTCTGTGCGGCAGGATCGAGTACCAGCGCCTTGAAGGTTTCGAAGGTACCGGAGCGGTCGTCCCGGGCGTACAGATGAATTGCTCCTCTACCCAGGCCCAATTCATCCCAGGTGGTGATCTTGCCGGCAAAAATTCCTGCCAGTTGAGCGATACTCAATTGAGGCAGGGGGTTGTCGGGATGCACGATGACCGCCACGCCATCCAGGCCGATAATCTGTTCAGCGCTTGTATTGTTCAAGTCGCCCAGTGCGCGAAGTTCGCTCAGCTCGTTGGGCTTGATCGGGCGCGAAGCGGCGGCCAGATCTGCCTGGCCCGTTTTGAGCGCAGTGAAGCCGGTGCTGGAGCCGTGAGCGGCGATGTCGATACGAACTGCTTTGCCCTGGGAATCAACAGCCCGGACGCGAAGCTCATTGGCCGTCTCGGTCGAATCGACCATGATCTGACGAGCCCCCTGGGCCTCCAGCAAACCTTTGACCAGCGCCGGGGCCAGCGTAGCGCCAATGGTATTGGAACCCTGGATGCGCAGCAGCACCGACTCATCGGTGGTGGCACAAGCGAAGATCGGAAGCAAACAGGCAAGAAACAGGCTGAGATGGCGGAGCATGCCGGTGGGCACTCTTCAGGCAAAGGGGATACCGCAGATTAAGACAGTTGGATGACTGTTAGATGACGATCAGCCAACTGCCCTGCACATTTGCCCTGAAGCCCCGGCTTATGCCAGTTCCAGCCAGATCGGCGCATGGTCCGATGGTTTTTCCATGGCGCGCAGATCGTAGTCGACGCCGGCTGCCTTGATGCGTGGCAGCAAACCCTGGGAGGTCATGATCAAGTCGATGCGCAGGCCGCGCTTGGGTTCGTCTTCAAAGCCGCGACTGCGGTAGTCGAACCAACTGAAACGGTCTGCGACTTCCGGATGTAGATGACGGAAACTATCGACCAGGCCCCAGTTCTTCAGGCGGGCCATCCATTCACGCTCCTCGGGCAAGAAGCTGCATTTGCCGGTCTTGAGCCAACGCTTGGCGTTGTCGGCGCCAATGCCGATGTCACAGTCTTCGGGGGAGATGTTCACATCACCCATTACCACGACCGGCTGATCGTTTTTGAACTGACTTTCCAGCAGCGCTTGCAGGTCGCTGTAAAAACGCGCCTTGGCCGGAAACTTGGTCGGATGGTCTCGGCTTTCGCCTTGGGGGAAATAGCCGTTCATGATGGTGATAGGTGTGCCGTCAGCATCGGCGAAGGTACCCCAGATAAAACGCCGTTGAGCGTCTTCATCATCGCTGGCGAAGCCTTTATGCAGGCTCAGCGGTGCCTGGCGCGAGAGCAAGGCAACGCCGTAATGACCTTTCTGGCCATGAAAGTGCACGTGATAACCCAGCGCCTGGATATCGGCCAACGGAAACTGCTCGTCGCTGACCTTGGTTTCCTGCAGGCCGATAACATCCGGTTGATGCTTTTCGATCAGCGCCGCCAACTGATGAGGCCGTGCGCGCAGGCCGTTGATGTTGAACGAGACGATCTTCATGGCCAAAACAATCCTGATAAAAGCTGGAATCCTAGCCGACATCGACTGCTGCGACCAGCATGGCGCGCCATCCGATAGGCTGCTAACGTGGTGCTCGGGGTGAACGTCGGCGCAATGTACGCCTCGAAGGCAATGAATGCCCATTTGTGGAGGTTTGTCCGAATGACCGAATCGACTGCTGCCCCGGCTCAGATCCGCTTGCTTGATGGTGGTTACAGCCGCGAGGCACGTTCGTTGCTGTATCACGCCTATCGCCATGAACCTACGTATGCGTTCCTGTTCGAATCGCAGCGCCCCGGGTATGACCAGCGCATCCGCGCGACGGTGCGCGAACTGGTCAAGCAGCACTTCCTGCAAGACTTTCCCGCCTTGGGGTTACTGGTCGATGATCGTCTGGTGGGGATTGCCCTGATTGCACCGCCGCAGCGCCGTCTGGGAGTGACCGAGAGTTGGGTCTGGCGCATGCGGATGGTCCTGAGTACCGGTTTTCGCTGCACTCGCCGGTTCCTGGATTATCAAGCGGCGCTGATGGCTTGTTTACCGGGCGACGCTGTACATGTACTGCCGCTGCTGGGTATTCATCCACAGTTTCAGGGCAAGCAGTACGGAGAGCAATTGTTGCAAGCGGTTCACGATTGGTGTGCTGAAGACGAAAACTCGCAAGGTGTCGTACTCGACACTGGAAATGAACACTATCTGGCGTTTTATCAGCGCCAGGGCTATCAGGAAATTGGCGAAATTGCCGTAGGACCTGTTCGGGAACACGTATTTTTTCACCCAAATCCGCAGCCATCTCAACGTGCCTCCTTCGCGTCTGCGTAATCGGTCGCAGAGCCTCGGACTCCATGCTGGCGCCAAGCTCTGGTAGCATCCGCGCCTATGACGTATTCAGGACGATTCACCTGCGGTTTGATTTTATTGTTCACCAGCGCCGCCGCCTATGCGCAGAGCGAACTGGTGGTAAAGGTCAAACCTGCCAATAACGAACTCAAGGCCAATGTCGAAGGCTACATCGGCAGCCTTGGTAAACGCGATGAAGAGGCGCTGCTGCGCTTTAGTCGCGGGGCTGTCGAGCAGGCCCGCAAGGCTGCCCAGGCGCTGGGTTTTTACCAGGCGCAAATCGACAGCGAGGTCAAACCGCCAGCAAAGGCCGACAAGGATCCGCAACTGGTCCTTACCATCGAGCCGGGAGAGCCCGTGCACCTGCGCGACGTCACCGTGCGCATAGAAGGCCCGGCAAGTGAGCTCAAAGCCTTCCGCATCCCCAACAGCAAGGCCTTGCGTTCAGGCGCCGTACTCAACCATGGGCACTACGACGATGCCAAGCGGCTGATTCAAAACCAGGCTGCACGCTACGGTTTTTTCAGTGGGCATTTTGTTCGTCAACGCCTGGCGGTTGATCCTCAGGCAGGTGTCGCCGATATCGAGTTGGTCTATGACAGTGGACCGCGTTATCGACTGGGCGCAGTCAATTTCGCCGGTGACACACCTTTCGACGACTCGCTGCTTCAACGCATGGTGCCGTTCAAGGCCGACACGCCGTACGATTCCGAGCTGATCGCCGAACTCAATAATGCCCTGCAATCCAGTGGCTATTTCGAAGGGGTGCGGGTCGATGCTGCGCCCACCGCTGCAGTTCAGCAGACCATTCCCGTGGCGGTGCAACTGACCACCCGCAAGCCGAGGACCATGGGCCTGGGCCTGGGTTTTTCGACTGACGTCGGGCCTCGCGGCAAGGCCAACTGGACCCGTCACTGGGTCAATCCGCAAGGCCATAGTTATGGTTGGGAAACAGAATTGTCGGCACCGCGCCAGAACGTTGGGCTGTGGTACGACATTCCGCTGGACCCACCATTGACCGATAAATTTCGTTTTGCCGGTGGCTACCAGAACGAAGAAATTGCCGGCACTGACACCTTGAGCAAGTTGCTCACCGTCGGCCCCGAATGGCACAGCAAGTTGCCCAGTGGCTGGCAGCGCGTGCTGTCGCTCAAATACCAGCGCGAAGAATATCGTCTGGGTGACGACTCGGGCTTGAGTAACTTGCTGATGCCGGGTGTCAGCTATTCCTACTTGCGCAGCGACAACCGCATCGATCCGCACAATGGATACCGTCTGCAGTTCGATGTGCAGGCCGCCAAAGAAGGCTTGGTATCGGATACCAACCTGTTGCATGCCAACGTAGTGCTCAAAGGGCTTGCCACCCTGGGCCAGAAGCACCGCTTTCTGGGGCGTATTCAGTTCGGCGGCAGCGCCACCAACGACTACCAGAGTTCGATGCCGCCATCGCTGCGCTTCTTTGCCGGTGGTGACCAGAGCGTGCGGGGTTATGACTACCAGAGCCTGTCGCCGGAGAACTCCGATGGCGATCGTATCGGTGGCCGTTACCTGGTTGCCGGCAGTGCTGAATATCAATACGAAGTCGTCGAGAAATGGCGCGTGGCAACCTTTGTCGATCAGGGTAATTCATTCAACAATTTGGAGTTCCCAAGCCTCAAGACCGGTGTTGGCATCGGTGTCAGGTGGGTATCTCCAGTCGGGCCGTTGCGTCTGGATCTGGCCCATGCGCTGGATGACGACGGCGGTATCCGTCTGCACTTCTCCATGGGGCCGGAACTGTGAGTCGCATCATTAGAAACTTCCTCCTCGGTCTGTTGGCGTTGGTGCTGGTGGTGCTCCTTGCGGTGGGCCTGATACTGGGAAGCCAAGCAGGTAGCCGCTGGGCCCTGGGAATGGTTCCGGGTCTGCAGTTGGAGACGTTTCAGGGGCGCCTGGCCGGTGGTTGGCAGGCCGATCGCGTGGTGTGGGAGCAGGGCGGGAATCGGGTCGAGCTGGTGGCGCCGGTCTTTTCCTGGTCACCTTCCTGCCTTCTGCGCATGACATTGTGCATCGAGCGTTTGCAAGCCGATCAGGTAAATCTTGCCTTCGCCCCGAGTGAATCCGAGTCTGATAGCGGGCCTGTACAACTGCCGGCCCTGAAGCTCCCCGTAGCGATCGAGTTGGGCGAGGTACGCATTGGCCATTTGCGCCTCGATGGCAATGAACAGTTGAGCCAGTTGCAACTGGCAGCGCATTGGACCGTTGGCGGTTTGCAGATCGATAGCCTGCAGTTACAGCGCGACGACTTGCATTTGAGTCTGCAAGGTCTGCTCCAGCCCGAGGGCGACTGGCCGTTGCAGCTTGAGGGGCAGTTGCAGTTACCCAAGGTTGATAACCAGCAATGGCAACTGGCTTTGCAGATCAACGGCGAACTGCAGAAAACGCTGAAGATCACCGGTAACAGCAGCGGCTATCTGAACGCGCGGCTCAAGGGCGAGCTGCAAGCGTTGACCGAGCAACTGCCAGCGAAGTTGCAGATTAGCGCGCAGGCGTTCAAGCCCGCTGCCGACCTGCCTGACACCGTGCAATTGAACAACCTTGAGCTTAGTGCCCAGGGCAACCTGCAAAGTGGCTATCAGTTGCTTGGCACTGCCAGTCTGCCGGCCGAGCAAGAGCCGGTAGCCTTGAACTTGCAGGGTAAGGTCGACGCCAAGGGCGCGCAATTGAGTGCGCTGGATCTCACCGCCAGTGCAGACAAGCGCCTCAAACTCACGGCCAACGTCGATTGGCAGCAAGGTTTGAACGCCGAGGCAACCATTGACTGGTTGGACTTCCCTTGGCTGCGCCTCTACCCACTGGAAGCGGCGCCGCAAGTGACGCTGCACCGTTTCATTGGTCAAGTGCAGTACCGTGATGGCAATTACCAAGGTGAGTTCAAGGGGGATCTGGACGGGCCTGCAGGTGCGTTCAGCGTTAACAGCCCATTCAAGGGTGATTTGAAACAGATCAGCTTTGCGCAACTGGCGCTCAATGCCGGGCAAGGCAAGCTCGAGGGCAATGTCGGTGTGCAATTTGCCGATGCTGTTGCCTGGGACGCTGCCCTCGAACTTTCCGCGCTGAACCCGGCCTACTGGCTCGCCGAACTGCCTGGCACCCTGGCTGGCCCACTGCGTAGTAAAGGGCAGATAAAGGAGGGGCAACTCAGCCTCGATGCAGAGCTTGATTTGAAAGGGCGCTTGCGCGGACAACCTGCGGTACTCAAAGCGATTGCCCAGGGGGCGGGCCAGAGCTGGACACTGGGCACGCTGGATATTCGCTTGGGCGACAACCATATCAAGGGGAGCGGCAGTGTGCAGCAACGCCTGGCCGGTCAATTGGATCTCGATCTGCCACGTCTCGGCCAACTTTGGCCGCAGCTGCAAGGTCAGGCGAAAGGTAAGCTGGAAGTCTCCGGCACCTTGAAGGCACCGCAGGGTACATTGACGTTGCAGGGGCAGAAGTTGGCCCATGCTGACAACCATTTGCAGCGCTTGGTGCTGGATGCGCGCCTGGATGCGGCTCAACGTGCACTGATCGATTTGCAAGCCGGTGGCATTCGCTTGGGCGAGACCAGCCTGGGCACGCTCATTGCCAAGGGGCGCGGTGATATCCGCCAGCAGCAATTGGACGTGGCGTTGGATGGGCCTCAGCTCAAGTTTGATCTGGCCGCCGATGGCCAACTGGACAAGAGCAACTGGCGTGGGCGGCTTGCCAGTGGCCGGATCCAGGCCGGTGGTCAGGACTGGCAGCTACAAGCGCCTGCGAAGCTGCAGCGCCTGGCCAGCGGGCAAATAGATTTTGGTGCCCATTGCTGGCGTTCCGGGCAAGCGAGTCTGTGTGGTGAAGACCAACGTCTGGCGCCGGATCCACGCCTGCGCTACCACTTGAAGCAGTTCCCGTTGCAGAGCTTGGCCCAGTGGTTGCCAAAGGATTTTGCCTGGCAGGGCCTGCTCAATGCCGACATCAACCTGGATGTTCCGGCCAGCGGCCCGAAAGGCACCATCATCGTCGACGCCAGCGGTGGCACTCTGCGCCTGCGTGAAAAGGGCCAATGGCTCGATTTTCCGTATCAAACCCTGCGCCTGCAAAGCGACCTGTCGCCTCGCCGGGTTGATACTCGCCTGAACTTCAAAGGTGAACGCTTGGGCGAGCTGTCAGTGGTCACCCGTCTCGACCCGGTAGCCCGCAACAAACCTTTGACTGGCGATTTCCGCCTGACCGGGCTGGATTTGGCCATCGCGCGTCCATTTGCCCCCATGGTCGAGCGGCTGGCCGGACAACTCAATGGCAGCGGTCAGCTCTCAGGTACTTTGCTCCAGCCCCAGGTCAATGGCAGCTTGAACCTTACTGGCGGTGAAGTGGCTGGCGCAGAATTGCCAATCAGCCTTAAAGACCTGCGACTGCAAGCATTGATCGCGGGTGAGCGGGTCCTGCTCGACGGCGCCTGGAAAAGTGGTGAAGCCGGCCAAGGCAGTTTGCGTGGCCAGATCGGCTGGGGACGAGCGTTGGCGGTCGACCTTCAATTGCAAGGTCAGCGCCTGCCAGTCACTGTCGAGCCCTATGCAAACCTTGAGGTAGAACCGGACCTGAAAATAACGCTGCTTGAGGACAAGTTGGCGGTATCTGGGAAGGTGCGGGTGCCCAAGGGCAAGATCACCGTACGTGAGCTGCCGCCATCGACGGTCAAGGTTTCCGATGACACGGTCATCGTTGGTCATCAGACCGAAGAGGGCAAGGCGCCGATGGCCGTGGCCATGGACATCGATGTTGAAGTGGGCAGCGACAAGCTATCATTCAGTGGCTTTGGACTGACCGCCAATCTTCTCGGGCATGTGCATATCGGCGACAACCTGGATACCCGTGGCGAGCTCAGCCTGGCTGATGGTCGCTACCGTGCTTATGGTCAGCGGCTGACGATTCGTCGTGCACGACTGCTGTTTGCCGGGCCTATCGATCAGCCTTACCTGGACATCGAGGCGATCCGCCAGACCGATGATGTCATTGCTGGTATCCGCTTGAGCGGCAGTGCCGAACAGCCCACCACGCAAGTGTTTTCCGAACCGGCCATGAGCCAGGAGCAAGCACTCTCGTATCTGGTCATGGGCCGGCCGCTGGGCACTAGCGGTGAGGACAACAACATGCTTGCCGAAGCGGCCCTTGGCCTCGGGCTGGCGACCAGCGCCGGGGTTACCGGGAGCCTGGCGTCGAGCCTGGGCATCGATGATTTCCAGTTGGATACTGAAGGCAGCGGTAACAGCACCAGTGTGGTCGCCAGCGGCAACCTTACCGAACGTTTGAGCCTAAGGTACGGGGTGGGTGTGTTCGAGCCTGTCAACACCGTCGCGTTGCGCTACAAGTTGAGCAAGAAGGTTTATCTGGAGGCCGCCAGTGGCCTGGCAAGCTCTCTGGACATTTTCTACAAACGCGACTTCTGACGGTCGCTATTGTGGCGCGGTGACAGCCTCGATGACCTCGTTGCTGTCACCATTGCGCCGGTGAGTGAAGCAAGTATTCACTGGCTCAAGGGGTGCGCGCAGGGCTCCTGCCGGCGGATGTTGCCGATCTGGCGCAAGCTCAAACCGTATTTGTTGGCCAGCATGCTGCGTGACAAACCTTTGGCGCTTTCCTGCTGAATTTGCTGATTGCGCAACTGGCGCAGGAAATGGTCGACCTTGGGAATTTCCAGCGCCATGCCAGCATAGCGTTTGATCAAGGCATCGAGTGCATGGGCGGGGAGCACCTGGGCCAGAGCAGTCCGTTCACGATGCTTGGGAATGTATTTGGGGCGGCCACCAAAGGCATTGGTGAGGTTGTAGGCATTTTCGATGCCCAGGCATTCAATGAGCATCTGCAGTGAATGGGGAAGTTGGTGAATGTCGATACGTTCGAGGTCGCGCAGTTCCATGATGACTTCCTTGTTGGAGTTAACTTGACGCCCTCATGGTTGAACATCCGCGCCGCTCATAACAGGCTGCAAGCGCAGCAAGGGCGGTGGGCATCGGGTATGTGATTTGTAGGCAACAAGGGCGTGTTGCTTAGGAAGGTTATGCCGGACACGTCGCTAAGCCTTGATTGCTCAGTCTAATGGCATAAATGCATGGTGCATGGTTGGCCAACCCATGCCCAGCGGTCAGACGCATGAGCAACAGGCTTATCGGTCCGAGACCGGTGCCAGGTCGATTGACGGGAAAAGGAAATTGTCCGCCCGGATCATGGGCGCGTTGTATGATACGAGCAGGCCGTTCTGGGCCACATATCCCGAAGTCGCAAGGAAATACCAATGACTCAAGGTCAACGCCTGAAATACTCCATCCTGATCTCCCTGCTGGTGCTGGGGATCATGCTCGGCCTGTCCTACCTGCAAAAGCAAGGCACGATCAGCGAGCAAGTGTTCCAGTACATCGCTATCGGTGTCGCGGTCGCGGTGGTGGTGATCAACGGCATCATGCGACGCAAGGTCAAAATCTGAATGATCTGCGCGGCCGGCTCGTTGCCGGCCTTTCGCTCAACGGGGGCCGAATTGTTCGAGAATGCTGCGCGCCTCGGGGTTGAGGGTGTAGCACTTTTCGTTGTCCATGCTGATTACGCCTTCAGTGCACAAGCGCTTGAGCACTTCACGAACGCTTAGAAATGACAGCGGAATGTCCAGCTGTTCAAGCTGACTGTGCACACCGCGTACGCCGATGCTGCGCCCATTGCGGTGGGCCGAGTGCAAGGCGTCGATCACCTTGAGGCGGATCAGGCTGGTGCGAAGCCCGAACGACCTCAGTAGTTCGCGGATATGTTCGTTGCCCGGGCGCTCGCTTTCGCCGCCGTCGATTTTTACTACCGGCAGCACTTGGCGAGCCTTGCGCACTGGTCTGGTGGCGATCCCTGCCTGTTGCTGGTTATACATGTGAACGCTCCTTTTCATGGCCAGTTCAGATACCGTTTTTGTGATGCTTACACCTATAAGACGAATGAGCGGCGCAAAACTGCAGTACCTGTCGAAAAAAAACTTGAGTCGCTTTGGTAAAGACGTTTCTCGAGCTTAATTTCCGTAATTTTTTTCGCTGTGCTTCGTTCAATCAGGATCATTCGCGTTGTGATCTGTGAAGGAGTATTCGTGATCAACCCTCGTCCATTGGCACGCGTCTGTCTGGCCGGGCTGCTCGTCGGCCTCAGTTTTACCTCCCAGGCTCGGGTCGTCGCAGGTGATGCCAGCGCCGAAATACGCCGTACCAGCTTTGGGGTGCCGCACATCCTGGCGCACGATGAACAGGGGCTGGGGTACGGAATTGGCTACGCCTATGCGCAAGACAATCTGTGCCTGCTGGCCAACGAGGTGGTTACCGTCAACGGTGAGCGCTCACGCTTCTTCGGCCCCGACCAGGTCACCTTCGAGCAGCGCAAGAACCTGGGCAGCGATCTGTTTTTCAACTGGCTCAATACCCCCTCTGCGGTATTCGGCTTCTGGCAGGCGCAATCGAGTGAGGTGCGTGCCTTGCTTGAAGGTTATGCCAAGGGATACAACCGTGCACTGGCCGAGCTGCTCGCCAAGGGACAAGGTGCGCAATGCTTGCAGGCGCAATGGTTGCGCCCGATCACCTCCCTGGATCTGGTCAAGTTGACCCGACGCCTGTTGGTTGAAGGCGGCGTCGGCCAGTTCGCCGAGGCCTTGGCTGGCGCGACACCACCCGGTGTAGTGGGGCAGTTGGGTACGAACCTGGACATGGGCGTTGCCCAGGCGCGTCAGGATAATTTTGCCCTTGAGCGAGGTAGCAATGCGGTGGCCGTGGGCAGCGAGCGCTCTGCCAATGGGCGCGGCATGTTGCTCGCCAACCCGCATTTCCCCTGGGCCGGTGGTATGCGTTTTTATCAGATGCAACTGACTGTGCCAGGCAAGCTGGACGTCATGGGCGCGGCATTACCCGGGTTACCGTTGATCAACATCGGCTTTAACCGCCACCTCGCCTGGACCCATACGGTGGACACCTCCAGCCATTTCACCGTGTATCGCCTCGAACTCGATCCCAAGGATGCCACCCGTTACATGCTTGATAGCAAGTCCTTACCCCTGAGTCGTCAGCGTCTGACGGTGATGGTCAAGGGCGAGGACGGCAAGCTCACTGCGGTCAACCGAGATGTCTACAGTTCGGTGTTTGGCCCGGTCGTGCAATGGCCTGGCCGGCTGGATTGGAGCAAGCAACATGCGTTCAGCCTGCGCGATGCGAACCTGGAAAATACCCGGGTTCTGCAGCAGTGGTACAGCATGAACCAGGCACAGAGCCTGAAGGCGCTGCAGGACTCGGTTCAGCACCTGCAGGGTATTCCATGGGTCAACACCTTGGCTGTGGATGCCAAGGGGCAGACTTTGTATCTCAATCAATCGGTGGTGCCCTTTGTCGATGCTGCGTTGCTGACGCAGTGCAGTGACCCGGCTGCCGGGCAGGGCATGATTGTGCTCGATGGCTCGCGCAGCGACTGTAACTGGAAGGTTGATGCGCGTGCAGCACAGGCGGGTATCTTTCCTGCGCAGCTTCAGCCAAGCCTGAGCCGCAACGACTTTATCCAGCACTCCAATGATTCCGCCTGGATGGTCAACCCGGCGCAGCCCTTGCGTGGTTACTCACCGTTGATCAGTCGCGAAGACCAGCCCCTGGGGCCGCGCACTCGCTATGCATTGCAGCGATTGAGTCGGGACGACAAGCTGACCGGCGCTGATCTGCAACAAATGGTGATGGACAACCAGGTCTATCTGGCCGAATTGGTGCTGCCGGATATGTTGCAGTGGTGTGGAACGCAACCGCCAGCGTCGCAATTGGCTGCACTGTGCAGCAGTCTGAAAGCCTGGAACCTGCGTGCTGATCTGGACAGTGGCATGGGCCTGATGCACTTTCAGAATATTCTGCAGAGCTTGCTCGAGCATCCAGACTTCTGGCGCGTGACATTCGATCCAGCTGACCCCCAGCACACCCCACGTGGCTTGGCTGTCGAGCGTGCCGACGTGGCACGCGCGTTGAACGATGCGGCGCTCGCGTCGCTGGCGGAGGTGGAGCGTGCCGGCCTTGCTGCCGATGCGCGTTGGGGACAGATTCAGCAAGCCGCTGATGGCACGCCGATCCATGGTGGGCCGGCAAGCTTGGGGGTGTACAACGCAATCCAGAGTGTGCCGACAGCGCCGGGCAAGCGTCTGGTGGTCAGTGGCACCAGTTACTTGCAACTGGTGACCTTTGATGTGAAAGGCCCGCAGGCACTGGGTGTGCTGGCGTTTTCCGAGTCCAGCGAAGCAAGCTCGCCACACGCCAGTGACCAGACCCGTGCCTTTTCGGCCAAGCAATGGCATGTGCTGCCTTTTACCGAGGAACAGATCAAGGCTGACCCGCAGTATCGTTTGCAGGTAATCAGAGAGGCGGAGCCTGCGGTACTGGCAAAAACTGCGCCTTGATTGAGTTTCGTACCGCCGGGCGCGTCGAAACGCGCCCCGCAATGGCGGTGCGGCAGTTACTGCACCAATTCGCGCAACAGCAACCCAAACTCCAGCTCGACCTGTTCGGGAATCGGCAGGTAGACCGTGTGTCCATCACCTGGTGCCACGTCGATCGCTGCGCCCTGGCGGTCGCGCAGTTGATGGAGGTCGAAGTGATAGTTGCCCCGCGGTGTCATCAACTCCAAGTGATCACCCAGGGCAAAGCGGTTCTTGACCCGTACTTCTGCCAAACCATCGACGCGCTCACCCGTCAGTTCGCCAACAAATTGCTGGCGATCGGAAACCGAGTTGCCACGTTGGTAGTTCTGATACTCATCATGCACGTGACGGCGCAGGAAACCTTCGGTGTAACCGCGCTGTGCCAATGACTCGAGGTTGAGCATCAAGCTGCGGTCGAACTCCCGACCTTCCACGGCATCATCGATAGCCTGGCGATAGGCCTGGGTGGTGCGGGCGCAATAAAAGTGCGACTTGGTCCGGCCTTCGATTTTCAGCGAGTGCACACCCATGCGGGTCAGCCGTTCGACGTGCTGTACCGCGCGCAGGTCCTTGGCGTTCATGATGTAAGTGCCGTGCTCATCCTCGAACGCGGGCATGTCTTCGTCTGGACGATTGCTTTCCTGAAGCAGAAACACCTGCTCGGTCGGTGCGCCCACACCCAGGGTCGGTTGCACTTCGCGAACGATGTCGCCGCTGGCATCTTCAGTGGCCGGCGTGGCGCTGTATTTCCAGCGGCAGGCGTTGGTGCAACTGCCCTGGTTGGCATCGCGGCGGTTAAGGTAGCCCGATAACAAACAGCGGCCGGAGTAGGCCATGCAGAGCGCGCCGTGGACGAAAACCTCCAGCTCCATCGCCGGCACCTGCTGACGAATCTCCTCTATTTCTTCCAGCGACAGTTCACGCGAAAGAATCACCCGGGTAAGTCCCTGGCTGCGCCAGAATTCGACGCTGGCCCAGTTCACGGTGTTGGCTTGCACCGACAAATGAATCGGCATCTGCGGGAAGTGCTGGCGCACCAGCATGATCAGGCCGGGGTCGGACATGATCAAAGCATCCGGGGCCATCTCGATGACCGGTGCGAGGTCTTTGAGGAAGGTCTTGAGCTTGGCGTTATGAGGTGCAATGTTGACCACTACGTAGAAGCGCTTGCCCTGGGCTTGAGCTTCTTTGATACCCAAGGCCAGGTTAGCGTGGTCGAACTCGTTGTTGCGCACTCGCAGGCTGTAGCGCGGCTGGCCTGCGTACACCGCGTCGGCGCCATAGGCGAAGGCGTAGCGCATGTTCTTCAGGGTGCCGGCAGGGGCGAGCAATTCAGGTTTGGCGGGCAGGGTCATGGTCGGATCGCGGCGAAAGGCGGGAATGCTATCGGCAACATCGCTTCAAGACATTGATCTGTATCAAGGGCGCTTTGGGTGCTGCGCAGGGCTGGATCAGTGGTGGGGGTCGGGCCCTGTCCGACGGTGATAGAAAGCGCCGGAATCGGCTACACAGCGGTGATTGCATACCTCGGCCATATGCAACGTCTTCGCATCAATAACTCAATGAAATCAATGCTTTGACATCAAATAAAGATTCTTGATAAGGATTTGAAATCGGCCCGCGGGACAATTATCTAGCGCACAAAGTGTGCTATCTCATTGGGGGCCAATAAATGTCTGAAGCCGTTCGCTTGCATGCTCATCGCCAGGCCAGTTGCAAGACCTGCAGCCTGGCGTCGCTATGCCTGGCAGGCTCTGTGAGCCACGAAGAAGTCGACACCCTGGATGATCTGGTCAGGCACGGCCGGCCATTGAAGAAAGACGACTTTCTGTTTCGCCAAGGAGACAGCTTCAATTCGATCTACACGATTCGTTCAGGCGCAATGAAATCCATCAGCCTGAGTGAAACCGGTGAGGAGAAAATTGTCGGCGTTCATTTGCCCGGTGAGCTGATTGGTTTGTCTGGCGTGGACGCACAAGCCTATCTGGTTTCAGTCCAGGCGCTTGAGGAAACCTACGTTTGTGAACTGCCTTTCGGGCCACTCGACCAATTGTTGACGCGGCTACCGCAACTGCGCCGACATCTGATGCGGGCGATGAGCCGTGAAATCCGCGATACCCAGCAAATGACGCGCCTGCTTTCCAAAAAGGCCGCCGATGCGCGAGTGGTGACCTTGCTGGTTAATCTGGCGGCCCGTTTTCGCGCCCTTGACTATGCGGCCAACCGGTTGCATTTGAGTATTTCGCGCAACGAAATCGGCAACTACCTGGGACTGGCCGGAGAGACCGTATCTCGTGTGTTCACTCGCCTCCAGCAAAATGGCCTGATCAAGGTCGAAGGCAAGGATGTGCACATTCTCGAACCTGAACAGCTCTTTCTTCTGGCCGATGGCTCAATGTCGGCTTGCAGTCTGCGTTAAGGAATATCAATGACTTTGATTCTCTCGCATGGACCTTGGTCCATCGCAGTGGCAAAACTTGTCGATGCACATCCGGGTTTTCGCACTCAGTACACATTGAACGAAGGCCTGGACGTGGATAGCACGTACCGCTGGAACTGGAAGGCGCAAACTGGGGCAGACGCCAGCGATTGCACTTTTACATTCGCCAACCTGGCGCTATCGAGCCCCATCACCTGGAGCACCTCGGCTGACCAGCGAGCCTGGCAACTCCCTGCCAGCGGCAACCCTGCTGCGTCAGCCGGCAGGATAAAAGAGGATTACGTGCACATCGAGCTAAAGGCCAACTTTATCTGGGACAGCGATGTGAAAATGGGCCGAACCATGGACAACTGGCACGCGGGGCACGCGCAGGTCCTGGCAGGCACACCGGCCTCTGAAGAGGTTAATTGTTCTGGGTGAACGGCACTTTTGCCGCCGCGCCATGCACTAACGTTGTGAACGGCAACGGAGCGCATATGAACGAAACCAACCTGCAGCACAGGGCCCTGCACATGCTATTGGCCCTGGTCACGATTGCCTTCATCTGGATCCTGCTACCTTACTACGGTGCGGCTTTCTGGGCAGTGATCCTCGGCATCGTCTTTGCGCCGCTACAGCGGCGCTTGTTGGCACGCCTGGACTGGCGACGCAACTTGGCCGCCGGCTTGACGTTGTTGATCTGCCTGGTGATCGCCATTCTCCCGGTGATCATCATCAGTATGTTGCTGGTCCAGGAAGGGGCTGCGCTGTACAAGAATATCGAAACGGGCCAGTTGGACCTGGCCGGCTACATTGAGCGCTTCAAGGACATCCTTCCGGCATTCGCGCAAAACGGTCTGGAGCGCATGGGCATGGGGGACCTGGACGGTTTGCGGGACAAGATTGCCAATGGCGCTTTACAGGGCAGTCAGTTCTTTGCTTCTCAGGCGTTCAGCTTTGGCCAAGGTACATTCGAGTTTCTGGTCAGCTTTGGCGTGATGCTCTATTTGCTGTTCTTCTTCTTGCGTGACGGTGCTGAGTTGGTACGCAAAATACGCACCGCGTTACCTTTGGCCGAGCAGCAAAAGCGCCGTCTGCAACTCAAGTTCAACCGGGTGGTACGGGCCACGGTCAAAGGCAACCTGCTGGTGGCGGTGACCCAGGGCGCCCTTGGCGGAATCATTTTCTGGATCCTGGACATCCCCAGCGCGTTGGTCTGGGGAGTGCTGATGGCTTTCCTGTCGCTACTTCCGGCCGTCGGCGCAGGGATCGTCTGGGCGCCCGTGGCGATCTACTTCGTGGCCACCGGCGCGATATGGCAGGGGGCGGTGCTGGCGGCGTTTGGCATATTTGTGATCGGTCTGGTCGACAACCTGCTGCGGCCCATGCTGGTGGGCAAGGACACCAAAATGCCCGATTACCTGATCCTCGTTTCCACTCTCGGAGGGCTGGCGGTATTCGGGCTCAACGGCTTTGTCATCGGCCCGTTGATCGCCGCGCTGTTCATGTCCAGTTGGGGGATCTTTGTCTCGACCAAACCCCAGGTGCAACTGCCCAGTTAACGGAAGCTGTAAGACACTCCAGCGTAGACGCCAAAGCCTTCGCCAGGCGTCGAATGGGGAATGTCCTTGCCGTTGTCGTTATAGCCGGGAGTCACCGTGGCGGCATAACGCTTGTTGGTCAGGTTGCGCAGGTCGAGCCACGTCTGCCAGTCCTGCTTGGGGGAGTTGTAACCCAGGGTTGCGCCGAGCAGGGCGTAGGCATCAGTTGGGTAGCTGTTGGCGTAATCGACCTGCACCTTGGAAGCCATCTGGGTATTGATCCCGGCGTACAACCCGCTCGGCAAATCGAAACGTAATTCGGCTTGGTAATAGTGCATCGGGATGCCGGGCAGGCGGTTATCGCCGAAAACGTCGTCGTCGCGGTAGTGGAAATCGCTGAAGGTATAGGCCTGGCGCAGGGAAAGCTTGCCAACCCCGCCGCGCTCCCAGAGCAGGCTGTCGAGGCCGGCTTCAACACCTTGGTGCACGGTCGGGCTGGCGTTGAACTCGGCTGCGGGCAGGCCGGGTACGATCTCGACCGCCAGCAGTTCGTGACGTACGTGCGAGTAGTACCAAGCCAGGTCCCATCGACCGAAACTCGAGTCTCCTCGGGCACCAAGCTCCAGCGTTGTCGCTGTCTGGTTTTGCATTTCGATGGGCTGGGTTTGCAGACCATTGACCCGCGGCGAACTCCAGATCAATGCCCATGGATGAGGTGGCTCAACCGAGCGACTAAGGTTGCCGAATAGCTGCAAACCTGGGTTCAGGTCATAGCGCAGGCCCAGGCGCGGCGCGTAATCCCAGTCATGCTGGCTTACCTTTCCACCATTTTCCGGGTAAGTCACCGCACTTTCACGTCGGGTATAAATCATCGCCAGCCCGCTGGTTAGCCATAAGTCGGGGGCCAACTCCAGCTCGTTGCCGACATGCACGACGCTGTCAGAGCCTTGGTAGCTGAAATCGCGTGTGCGGGTGCCGACGGCTAGGGTAGCTGGTACACGAACGAACTCGGAGGCACCGCTGTTAGGTAGGTGTTTGGTGGTGCGCCAACCAAGGGTGGTTTTGCTTTCGTGGTTGAACAGGGTGTCGCGACGGAAGTAGTTCAAGGTCCCACTGACGTCGGAGTAGGCCACTTTCAGCCGATTGGGCCCCTCACGCAGGTCCATAGGATAATCGTGGTAGACCAGTCCGGTTTCCAGACGAGAATCTCCGTCGAGAAAAAACGTTGTCTTGTTCCCCAGCCAGGTACTGCCTGGCTGCGGACGGCTGGCATCACGGCTCAGGTAGAGTGGGTTGGCGGCTCGCGGATCGTGCTTGATCTGCGCTTTGGTGAGGCGACCAGCCAGGTCGTTCTCGGTTTCCCGGTAACGCAGGTAGAAGCGGGTTTCCAAATTCGGATTGAAGCGATAACCGACATTGGCGGCGATGCCTTTGCTGCTGCCGCTGCTGTGTTGCTGATAACCATCGTACTCGGAGTCGGTCAGGGCTACGTAATAGTCCAGATCCCCCAGCACCTGTCCCGAACTTATCTGGCGCTTGGCATAGCCGCGGCTGCCGATTTCGTAACGCACCTGCAACGGCGCCGCATCATGGCCAGTGTGGGTGACGTAGTCGATGGCGCCGCCCAGTGCCAGGGCACCGCGGTCGAAGCCGTTGGCGCCACGCAGCACTTCGGCACGGCTCAGCCAGAGCGGCTCGAACAATTCATAAGGGGTACCACCGGGGCCGGTCAACGGCAAACCGTCGAACATCACGTAGACGCCCGAGCCATGGCTGCCCGGCGCGCGGTTGATGCCCGATCCGCGAATCGACAGTTTGACGCCATCGTTGCCAGCCGACTGGGCAAACACGCCCGGTTGATAGGCAAGGACATCCTCGTTGCTAGCCACCCGACCTTGCTCTACTTGTTGCATGTCCACCAGGTTCGTTGCGCCTGGTACTTGGCGCAAGCGCTCTTGGGCTGCTTCCAATTCGTTCTGCTGTCGGTCTTCGATCAGCACCTGTCCCAATTCCAGAGGGGCAGCCTCCAGTGCCGGATTTATTGCAACGAACAACCCGAGCACACCAAGGGAGGAGGGGGAGAGTAAAGCGGGGCGCATCGTACGACTCCAACAGCAGAGGGCAGTGATCATCGAAGCTCAGACGACCGAAAATCACTTCAGATCACGACAGGCAGTGCTGAAGTTAGCGTAAATATGTTTTGTATGGTCGGTCCCTACAGGTTGGCTTTCTGGAAGTGACACAAGTGCTGTTTGTATGGTGACGCACACCCTGATCCGGAATGACTCCGGAGAAAATGCGGAGAATAGCCATGACAACCCATGCCTCAAAAAAACCTGTACACGACGTGACTAGTGATAACCCAGGCGCTCAATTCAAACTGACCGCTCGGGAGCAGGAGGTGCTTCTCTGGTGTGCCCACGCGAAGAGCTCTTGGGAGATCGGACAGATTCTCCAGTGCAAGGAGTCGACTGTGAACTTCCACGTCAGCAACATCCTGCGCAAGTTCGACGTCACCAACCGAGTTGCTGCGGTGCTCAAGGGATTGCGCCACGGAATGTTGCAGCAACTGTGATGCGTGAAGGTAACGATGAACTCAAGGGAGCTCTATATGCAGAGCGACAACTACGCAGTAAACCATGCTGATCGATGCTACATGCTGACCAGCGACGATCCGTTCTGGCCAAGTATCAACCTGCGGGAACTGCGCCAACATTTGGCACTTACCTGTGCGATCAGCGATACACGATTGGAAGTGGCAGCTCGAGCTGCGGCCCATAAGGCGGGAGGAGAGTTTGCGCAATGGCGCAGGGTACTTCGAGACCGAGGCTATAAGCGCCTGGAAGACATGGCGTCGCACCAACTCTTGTCGGGTTGCTATCGGCGTGCGGTTGAGGCGAACACCCATTTGGCACTGGAGAGCGATGTACTGCTGGTCGCGTGCCGGCCCGGTTCGAATGGAGCGCCAGTACATGAGTGAGCCAACCAGCGCGAGTCTTTCCAGCGTATTTATTGGCTTGGGCCTGGCTTCGTCAATGCCGACGATTGACGGCGATACAATATTCGGTGCGGTGTTGGGGGCATGGCTGGTCGCTAGTACCCGGCGGGCTCTCAAGGCTTGGCAGCGCCTGGGATCACTTTTCCTTTCAGCGGGTGTTGGCTATCTGTTTACGCCTTTCGTGCTGTTGTTGGCACCCTTTCTGTCGAGTGGTGTGGCGGCATTCGTTGCGGCTGTGGTGGTTATTCCGATCAGCATCAAGGTAATGATCTGGCTCGACTCTGCGGACCTTCGTGAGATTTTGCAGCGTTTGCGCAATGGCTCCTGAGAACTTTTCGATTCAGCCATCGGCTTGCAGCAGTCTGTGCATGTCCTCTACCTGGCGCTCTAACTGACGAAAGCGGTGCTTCTCTTCTACTGCCTGTGCAATCGCCCGCTGGTCTTGTGGAGCTAGCGCACGCAGTTGAGTGAGTAACTGAGTTTCCCAGTCGTGAGCGCTTTCATCCGTAGCGGTAGGCGTTGCGCCAAGCGCGCGTTGTTGCGGGCCTTCTCCGAGTAACAACCAGTCCAGCGAAATTCCATGGCATGTGGCGAGCCCTATGCATAATGAGTATGGGATGCTGTTGCGGCCTTTCCAACTGCTCAAGGTCTGTGGGCTTACGTTCAGTGCGACTGAAAGCTCGGCGTCTGTAGTGGATGCAGTGATCAGTTTCATTCGGCGTAGTACAGCAGTAAATCCATTTGTACTCATTCTGAGTATTCCTGTGGGATACTTCTATGAATATTTGCAAGGCAATATTCGATCTGAGTAATCACGATTCGGTACATCAAACGCAACTCATAAGGACATTATCGATCTATGACGAATTCCGGGAGAAAAAGGAAAAAGTACGCTTTCCATCTACGCATGAGACTACATCAGATTCTGAAATGTATGAATTATTACCCTGTTAGCAGAACATTTAGCGTTGTAGCTGTCGGGCATGTTCAGTGGTTCGCAGACTTTGGCAGGAGAGATTCGTGAGTACTTACAAGTTGGTGTGCCCTCATTGCAAGAGTCGCATGCGCATTCGCACCAGCGAGGGGCGACACATCTTCCTGCGAATAGCTTATCTGCAGTGCACCACCGAAGCCTGCGGTTGGTCGGTGCGCGCGGAGTTTGAGATGACCCATGAACTGTCACCCAGTGGCATGCCAAACCCTGATGTTCGCCTACCGCGCGCAGGGGGAGAGTTGCGCCGGGCAGCGTTGCAACCAGGGCCTAGGTGTAACGATGACTACCAGGTCGTAGCGCCAAGCCAGGGCATACCGCAATTTGACCCCGCCTAGAACCTTCCCTAAAAAAAACACCCCGCCAAGGCGGGGTGTTTTTTATAACTAAGTCGATCAGCCGATCAACTGCAGTCCGGCATGCTGAACGATGTCCAGCAATGGCTGCGGGTACACACCCAGCACGAAGGCCAGGATCGCAATCGCCAGCAGCATGACGCCACCGGTACGCTGCTCCCAGTTCAGCGGCGCATCGTGACGACGCAGGTTTGGTTCGATCAGGAACAGGGTGACCATCACGCGCAGGTAGTAGAACACGCCGATGGCACTGCCGATTACCAGGGCACCGACCAGCCACCACAGCTGCGACTCGACGCCGGTAGCGATGATGTAGAACTTGCCGATGAAGCCTGCAGTCAGCGGGATACCGGCCAGCGACAGCATCATCACGGTCAGTACCGCCGTCAGGTACGGACGGCGCCAGAACAGGCCGCGGTACTCGTACAGGGCATCAGCGTCACGGCCGTTGTACGGCGAGGACATCAGGGTGATTACACCGAATGCGCCCAGGCTGGTGATCACGTAAGTGACCAGGTACACGCCAATGGCTTCGACGGCCATACCTTTGCTCGCCACCAGGGCGATCAACAGGTAACCGAAGTGGGCGATCGACGAGTAACCCAGCAGACGCTTGAGGTTGCTCTGAGTCAGCGCCAGCAGGTTACCGATCAGGATCGATGCTACGGCAATCACCGACAGTACGGTGGTCAGCACGCCGCTACTGGCCGCAGGGGAGAGCATGAACAGGCGCACCACCACGGCGAACACCGCAACCTTGCTGGCGGTGGCCAGGAACGCAGCGACTGGCGCAGGGGCGCCTTCGTAGACGTCCGGGGTCCACAGGTGGAACGGCACCAGCGACAGTTTGAATGCCAAGCCCACCAGCATCATGGCCAAGCCCAGCTGTGCCAGCAGGCTAGGCATACTGGTAGTTGCCAGGGCTTTGCCAATACCGTCGAAGCTCAGGCTGCCAGCGTCGGCATATAGCAGGGCCATGCCGAACAGCAAGAAGGCCGAACCTGCTGCCGAGAGCACCATGTACTTGATGCCGGCTTCCAGCGAACGCTTGTTGAAGAAGGCATAGGCGACCAGGCCATAGACCGGTACCGACAGCAACTCAAGGCCAATGAACAGGCCAGCCAGGTGCTGCGCGCTGACCAGTACCAGGCCACCGAGGGCGGCCAGGAGAATCAGCAGGTACAGTTCTTCACGGTTGCCTGGGTAGCCTTTGCCGCCATCGCCCAGGTAGGCATGGGCAAGGGTTACGCACGCCAGGGTGGCAACCAGGATCAACGCCATGTACAGGCAGGCGAAGTTGTCGATGGTCAGCAGTGGGGTGACTGCCAGGGGGGCGGTCTTCAGTGCCGGGATAATCGATAGCAAGGCCAGATTCAGGCCCACGGTCGACAGCAGGAAGGTTTGCGAATGATTGCGGCGCCAGGCGATGGCCAGCATCACCACGACAATGGTGATACTGGTAATCAGCAGCGGCGCAAGCGCAATAAAGTGTTGAATCGTCAGGTCCATAGCGCTCTTACCGGGCCGAAGCGAGTTGAGTGAAAGCGGAGCCGAGCCACTGCTGCACACCACTCATGGTGGCGGCGGAAGTGTCCAGGAACGGCTGCGGGTAGACGCCCAGCAAGATCAGCAGGCCAGCCAGGCCCAGCACCATGATCATTTCGCGAGTATCCAGACCCGCCAGGACTTCGTCCGACTTCGCCGGACCGAAGTAGGCACGGTGAATCATGATCAGCGAGTAGACCGAACCGAATACCAGGCCCGAGGTGGCGATAACCGTGATCCATGGCGCGCTGACGAAGCTGCCGATCAGGATCAGGAACTCGCCAACGAAGTTACCGGTGCCAGGCAGGCCGAGCGACGCAGCAGCGAAGAACAGGCTGATCGCCGGCAGGTATGCAATGCGATGCCACAGGCCGCCCATCTGGCGCATGTCACGGGTGTGCAGGCGCTCGTACAACTGGCCGCTGAGGATAAACAGTGCCGCTGCCGAAACACCGTGGGCCAGCATCTGGATGACTGCACCTTGCAGTGCTTGCTGGCTGCCGGAGTAGATACCGATCAGCACGAAGCCCATGTGCGAGACGCTGGAGAAGGCGATCAAACGCTTGATGTCGGTCTGGGCGAAGGCCAGGAACGCGCCGTAGAAAATCCCGATCAGACCCAGGGTCATGGCAATCGGTGCAAACTCGGCCGAGGCATTCGGGAACAGCGGCAGGGCAAAGCGCAGCAGGCCGTAGGCCGCAGTTTTCAGCAAGATACCGGCGAGGTCGACGGAGCCTGCAGTCGGCGCCTGGGCGTGCGCATCAGGCAGCCAGGAGTGGAACGGGACAACCGGCAGCTTGACCGCGAAGGCGATGAAGAAGCCAAGCATCAGCAGGTATTCGGTGCCAGCCGGCAGGTCGGCCTTGAGCAACTGGGTGTAATCGAAAGTGATCACGCCGGTGTTGTTGTAGTTGACCAGAACCAGGCCCAGGATCGCCACCAACATGATCAGGCCGCTGGCCTGAGTGAAGATGAAGAACTTGGTGGCTGCATAGATCCGGGTCTTCTTGCCGTCAGAGGAGCTATGACCCCAGAGCGCGATGAGGAAATACATCGGCACCAGCATCATTTCCCAGAAGAAGAAGAACAGAAACAGGTCCAGGGCCAGGAACACACCGACCACGCCGCCCAGAATCCACATCAGGTTGAGGTGGAAGAAGCCGACGTGTCGCTGGATCTCTTTCCAGGAACACAATACCGAGAGCACACCGAGCAAGCCGGTGAGCAGGATCATCAGCAGCGACAGGCCATCGAGGGCCAGGTGCAGGCTGATGCCGAAGCGTTCGATCCACAGTACTTTGAATTCGAACGCCCACTCGGGCGCAGCGCCCGGTACAGGGGCGAGGGTGTAGTCCCCGTTGGCCCACAGCCAGAGGCCGATACCAAGCAGCAGGGACATGGTCAGCAGCGCAATCCAGCGCGGCAGGGTGGCGCCGAAGCGCTCACCCAGCCAGCACAGCAGGCCGCCGATAAAGGGGATCAGGATCAGCCAAGGCAAAATCATGACGGGCTCAATTCCTTTCGCAAAGTCGCAAGGTTCATATCAGACCGCAGCCATAACAACGGCACCAAGTACAAGCACGGCACCTACGGCGATCGAAGCGGTGTACCAGCGCAGCTGACCGGTTTCGGTCTTGCTCATGGCGGCATGACCGCCTTTTGCCAGACGCGGAATCAGGCCAATGCTGCGGTCAACCGGATCCTTGCGCAGGATGTGGCTGATCAACAGGTAAGGTTTGACGAACAGCTTGTCGTAGATCCAGTCGAAGCCCCAGGCAGCGAACCACCAGGCCGAGAGGACGCGGCCGATGCCGCTATTGGCGATCGCGGTTGCCAGGCGACGCTTGCCCAGGAACAGCAGCGCGGCCAGGAGGATACCGGCGATGGCGATAGCGCCAGAGGCGATTTCCAGGCTGTGCTTGGCTTCGCCACCGGCGTGGCCAACGCTCTGCGGCAGAACACCCGCCAGTGGTGGATGAATCCAGGCACCGATGAAGGTCGACAGCACGATCAGCACACCCAGTGGCAGCCAGTGGGAAATCCCGTGGCCGGCGTGAGCTTCGGTCTTGGCCTCGCCGTGGAAGGCGATGAAGATCAGGCGGAAGGTGTACAGCGAAGTCATGAACGCACCGACCAGGCCGGCGTAGAGCAAACCGTTGTTGCCGCTGGCGAAGGCTTCCCAGAGGATCTCGTCCTTGGAGTAGAAGCCGGCAGTCAGCAACGGCAGGGCAGCCAGAGCGGCACCACCGACGATGAAGCTGGCATAGGCCAACGGCAGCTTCTTCCACAGACCGCCCATTTTGAAGATGTTCTGCTCGTGGTGGCAGGCAACGATTACCGCACCGGAAGCAAGGAACAGCAGGGCCTTGAAGAAGGCGTGGGTCATCAGGTGGAAGATCGCGCCGTCCCAGGCACCAACGCCCAGCGCCAGGAACATGTAGCCGATCTGGCTCATGGTCGAGTAGGCGAGGATACGTTTGATGTCGGTTTGGACCAGGGCCGCGAAGCCCGCCAGCACCAGGGTCACACCGCCGACCACACCGACCAGGTGCAGTACGTCAGGTGCCAGGGCAAACAGGCCGTGGGTACGAGCAATCAGGTAGACGCCGGCGGTAACCATGGTTGCGGCGTGGATCAGTGCCGAAACCGGGGTAGGACCGGCCATCGCGTCTGCCAGCCAGGTCTGCAGTGGCAGCTGGGCAGATTTACCCACCGCACCACCGAGCAACATCAGGGTGGCCAGGACCATCCAGAAATCACCTGCCTGGAACTTCTGCGGTGCCAGCACCAGCAGTTCCTGAACGTTCAGGGTGCCCAGTTGCTGGAACAGAATGAACAGGCCGATGGCCATGAACACGTCGCCGATACGGGTAACGATGAAGGCTTTGAGTGCGGCGTTACCGTTGTTGCGGTTGCTGTAGTAGAAACCGATCAACAGGTACGAACACAGGCCTACGCCTTCCCAACCGAAGTAGATGAACAGCAGGTTGTCGCCCAGGATCAGGAACAACATGCTGGCAATGAACAGGTTGGTGTAGGCGAAGAAGCGCGAGTAGCCCGCTTCACCGCGCATGTACCAGGAGGCGAACAGGTGGATCAGGAAGCCCACGCCGACGACCACGCCAAGCATGGTTACCGAGAGTCCGTCCAGGTACAGGGTGAAGTTCGGCGCAAAGCCATCCACCGACATCCACTGCCACAGCAGTTGGCTGTACGCACCGCCTTCAGGCGGCGCGACGTTGAACTGCCAGATCACATAGGCGGTGACGATGGCCGAGAGGCCGATCGAACCGACACCGATCAACGCCGACAGGTTCTCCGAGAACCGTCCGCGCGAGAACGACAGCAGCAGGAAGCCGATCAGGGGGAAAACGAAAGTCAGAAAGAGAAGGTTCATCCGCGCATCTCACTGGCTGCATCGATGTCGAGAGTGTGGAAGCGGCGATACAGCTGAAGCAGGATCGCCAGGCCGATACTGGCCTCAGCGGCTGCCAGGCTGATCACCAGGATGAACATGATCTGTCCATCCGGCTGCGCCCAACGGCTGCCCGCGACGATGAAAGCCAAAGCCGAGGCGTTCATCATGATTTCCAGGCTCATCAACACGAAAAGAATGTTGCGGCGCACCATCAGGCCGACGAGGCCGAGGCAGAACAGGATGCCGGCGACTGCCAGGCCATGCTCGAGAGGAATTGCAGGCATGTGATTACTCCTTCGCCTCGTTGCGGCCGAGGTGGAAAGCCGTTACCGCTGCAGCAAGCAGCAGCATCGAGGCCAGTTCCACCACTAGCAGGTAAGGACCATACAAGCTGATACCGACAGCCTTGGCGTCGACGGTGGTGTGACCGATGCTGGCACCGCTCTGGTTGCTGAACAGCACATACAGCAACTCGAGCAGCAGCAGCGCGGCCAGGACCACTGGACCGAGCCAGATACCCGGCTTGAGCCAGCCTCGTTCCTGGGCGACCGACGCCGGACCCAGGTTGAGCATCATCACCACGAAGACGAACAGCACCATGATGGCGCCAGCGTAGGCGATTACTTCCAGCACACCGGCAAACGGGGCACCGAGAGCGAAGAAGGTCATCGCTACGGAGATCAGCGAAATGATCAGGTAGAGCAGGGCGTGCACGGGGTTGGTGTTAGTGATTACCCGTAGGGTAGACACCACAGCGACACCGGATGCGAAATAGAAAGCGAATTCCATCTTTCTTCCTTAAGGGAGCAAGCTCTTCACGTTGATCGGCTCGGCTTCGTTCTGTGCGGCGCCTTTCGGCTTGCCGGCAACGGCCATACCTGCAACACGGTAGAAGTTGTAGTCAGGGTTCTTGCCGGGGCCGGAGATCAGCAGATCTTCTTTCTCGTAAACCAGATCCTGACGCTTGAACTCGGCCATTTCGAAATCCGGCGTGAGCTGGATTGCGGTGGTCGGGCAGGCTTCCTCGCAGAGGCCGCAGAAGATGCAACGCGAGAAGTTGATGCGGAAGAACTCCGGGTACCAACGACCGTCTTCTGTTTCGGCTTTCTGCAGCGAAATGCAACCTACCGGGCAAGCCACGGCACACAGGTTGCAAGCTACACAACGCTCTTCGCCATCCGGATCGCGGGTCAGGACGATGCGGCCACGGTAGCGTGGCGGCAGGTAGACCGGCTCTTCGGGGTACTGCAGGGTGTCACGTTTGCGAAAACCGTGAGAGAACACCATCACCAGGCTGCGCAGCTGGGTGCCAGTGCCTTTAACGATGTCGCCAATATACTTGAACATGGGTCAAATCCTCACTGGGCCGCAACAGCTGGCGTGTTGAGCAACACGATCGCAGCGGTCACCAGCAAATTGATCAGGGTCAGCGGCAGGCAGAACTTCCAGCTGAAGTCCATCACCTGGTCATAGCGCGGGCGCGGAATAGAGGCACGCAGCAGGATGAACAGGACGATGAAGAACGCGGTCTTCAGGGCGAACCACAGGAACGGTACTTGCGGCAGGATGCCGAATGGACCGTGCCAGCCACCGAAGAACAGTGTTACCAGCAGCGCCGAGATGAGGATGATGCCGATGTACTCACCGACGAAGAACATGCCCCACTTCATGCCGGCATATTCAATGTGGTAACCGTCGGCCAGTTCTTGTTCCGCTTCAGGCTGGTCGAATGGGTGACGGTGAGTCACGGCGACGCCTGCGATGAAGAAGGTGCAGAAGCCGAAGAACTGCGGAATGATGAACCACAGGTTCTGGGCCTGATAGTCAACGATATCGCGCATGTTGAACGAGCCGACCTGGGCGACGATACCCATCAGCGCCAGACCCATGAACACTTCGTACGACACGGTCTGCGCCGAGGCCCGCAGGCTGCCCAGCAGGGCGTATTTGTTGTTCGACGACCAACCGGCGAACAGCACCGCATACACCGACAGTCCGGCCATGGCGAAGAAGAACAGCAGACCGATGTTCAAGTCCGCGACACCCCAGGTCGGGGTGATCGGGATGATTGCAAAGGCGATCAGCAAGGCACTCATGGCCACGACCGGCGCCAGGGTGAAGATCATTTTGTCGACGAAGGGTGGGTTCCAGTCCTCCTTGAAGAACATCTTCAGCATGTCGGCAGCAATCTGGAACATACCGAACGGACCTACACGGTTCGGACCGTAACGGTCCTGCCACCAGCCCAGCAGGCGCCGCTCGACGAAGCTGAGCAGCGCACCGCAGACCACCACGGCCAGCAAGACCACAATGGCCTTGATGACGGTGATGATCACATCGATCACTTCAGGGGTGAACCAAGTCATTGTGCTGCCTCCTGCAGACCTTCGACGGATGCACCGAAGATGGCTGGTGGAATGCCGGCCAGGCCTTTGGGCAGGGCAACCAGGCCTGCGCCCAGTTCTTCATTGATACGCAATGGCAGACGCAGGGTCTGGCCAGCCACGTTCAAACTGAGCATTGCACCCTCGTTGACGCCCAGGCGGTCGGCTTCGGACTTGGCCAGGCCGACGTAGGCCTGTGGAATGCGTTCTTGTACCGGTGCGGCGCGCGAGGAATTCTCTTCGCTGCCGAACAGGTGGTAGAACGGCACGACCTGCCAGGTACCACGGGCTGGAGAGAACGCTGCCGGTACATTGGCGAACCAGTTGAGCTTGTCGCCCTGGCTTTCGATCAGGCGAGTGCCTGGGTCGCCTGCGCGCAGGTGACCTCCGACCTCATCCTGGAACTTGTTCCAGGCTTGTGGCGAGTTCCAGCCCGGAGACCAGGCGAACGGTACTTGCGAGCGAGGTTCGGCCGAGCCCGAGTAGCCTTCCATGGAGAAGGCGAACGCGGTGTCTTTGTCCTGCGGGGTGCGTGGCTCGTGCACACTGATGTTGGCACGCATCGCGGTACGACCGGAGTAACGCAGTGGCTCACGGGCAATCTTCATGCCTTTGATGCGGAACGAAGCGGACGGTGCGGCGTTGACGATGCCGGTCAACTGTGGAGCGGCAGCGGCGCAGGCGGCGGTGACGTGGTCCAACTGGGTCCAGTCCACAGGCTTGTTGAGCAGGGTGGCACGCAGCGCGTGCATCCAGCGCCAGCCTTCATGAACCAGGATGCTGCTGTCCAGGTACGTAGGATCGAAAACCTGGAAGAACCGCTGGGCACGGCCTTCGAGGCTGACCAGAGTACCGTCGCCTTCAGCAAAGCTGGCTGCTGGCAGCACCAGGTGAGCGCGGTCTACCGTGCGCGTCTTCTGGTGGTCAGCGACGATCACCACTTTGGCCGCAGCCAGGGCAGCGTCGACCTTGGCAGCCGGAACGCGGCTGTACAGATCGTTTTCGAGGACGACGATGGCGTCGGCCTTGCCGGAAATCACTGCGTCCAGGGCGGCATCGAGTGAATCGCCACCGAGCATGGCCATACCGAGGCTGTTGGCCTCAGGCACGACCAGGCTCAGCGAGCCATTCTTCTCACGCAGCTTCAGGGCCTTGGCGATGTTGGCGGCAGCTTCGATCAGCGCGCTGGAGGCCAGCGAGGTACCGGCAACCACCAGTGGGCGATTGGCAGCAACCAGGGCATCGGCAATACGCTTGGCCAGGGCCAGGGCTTCTGCGTCCAGGCCGTCCACGGCAGGGGCGCTTGGGTCGATGGCGTGGGCGACGGCGAAACCGATACGAGCCAAGTCGTCTGGTGCTGCGTGTACGCATTCTTCAGCGACGTCATCGAGCTTAGTTTCGGCAAGGCTGGCGATGAACAGCGGGTACATGGCGTGTTGGCCGATGTTTTTCACCGCGGCGTCGAGCCAAGGCTGAACGCGCATGGCCTCGGCCATGGCTTCGGCCTTGCCCTTGACCGACTGGCGCAGTGCCAGGGCAACGCGGGCGGCGGTCTGGGTGAGGTCTTCACCGAGGACGAACACCGCGTCATGGTCTTCCATGTCGCGCAGGGTCGGAACTGGCAGCGGGCTGTCGTTCAGTACTTGCAGGGCCAGGCGTACACGGGCCAGTTCACCGGCTTCCATACCCGAGTAGAAGTGCTCGGCACCCACCAGTTCACGCAGGCCGTAGTTGCTTTCCAGGCTGGCGCGCGGCGAGCCGATGCCCACGATGTTGCGACCGCGGAGCATGTCTGCAGCTTTATCCAGCGCAGCGTCCAGGCTCAGCTTGCTGCCATTGGCGAGCAGCGGCTGGCGTGGGCGGTCTTCACGGTTGACGTAGCCATAGCCAAAACGGCCGCGGTCGCACAGGAAGTATTGGTTGACCGAACCGTTGAAGCGGTTTTCGATCCGACGCAGTTCGCCATAACGCTCGCCCGGGCTGATGTTGCAACCGCTGGAGCAGCCGTGGCAGATGCTCGGTGCAAACTGCATGTCCCACTTACGGTTGTAGCGCTCGGAGTGAGTCTTGTCGGTGAACACACCGGTAGGGCAGACCTCGGTGAGGTTGCCGGAGAACTCGCTCTCGAGGACGCCGTCTTCAACACGACCGAAATAGACGTTGTCGTGGGCACCGTATACGCCCAGGTCGGTACCGCCGGCATAGTCCTTGTAGTAACGCACGCAACGGTAGCAGGCGATGCAGCGGTTCATCTCGTGAGCGATGAACGGGCCGAGCTCCTGGTTCTGGTGGGTACGTTTGGTGAAACGGTAACGGCGCTCGTTGTGGCCGGTCATTACCGTCATGTCTTGCAGGTGGCAATGACCGCCTTCCTCACAGACCGGGCAGTCGTGCGGGTGGTTGGTCATCAGCCATTCAACGACACTGGCGCGAAACGCCTTGGACTCGTCGTCATCGATGGAAATCCAGGTGCCATCAGTGGCAGGGGTCATGCAAGACATGACGATACGACCGCGGGTGTCGTTTTCGTCGGTGTACTGCTTGACCGCGCACTGGCGGCAGGCGCCGACGCTACCGAGCGCCGGGTGCCAGCAAAAATAGGGGATGTCGAGGCCGAGCGACAGACAAGCCTGTAACAGGTTGTCTGCACCGTTGACTTCGAGCGCTCTGCCGTCTACGTGGATAGTGGCCATGGTTCAAAGTTCTTCGTTGGCCCGCGTCTGCGGGCGTGGCTAATGGAAATCTGTGTGCTTGCAGCCCGCACAGGCATTACCTGGCGAGCCGTCGAAGCAGCGGATGGCACGGACCACCCGCATTTCATTTGTTATGCGCCGACGACAATCGGCTTGGCCAGGTTCGGGCGCAGGGCTTCGCTGCCTGTAACAGGCGCGACGCCGGCCTCGAACTCCGGACGGAAATACTTGATGGCACTGCCCAGCGGCTCGACGGCACCTGGCGCGTGAGCGCAGAAGGTGCGGCCTGGGCCGAGGAAGTTGACCAGACCCAGCAGGGTCTCGATGTCTTCTGCCTTGCCTTGGCCTTTCTCGAGGGAACGAAGCATCTTCACGCTCCACGGCAGGCCGTCACGGCATGGGGTGCACCAGCCGCAGGATTCGCGGGCAAAGAACTCTTCCATGTTGCGCAGCAGCGAAACCATGTTGACGCTGTCGTCCACGGCCATGGCCAGGCCAGTACCCATACGGGTGCCGACTTTGGCGATGCCACCGGCATACATTTGCGCATCGAGATGCTCGGGCAGCAAAAAGCCGGTACCGGCGCCGCCTGGCTGCCAGCACTTGAGCTTGAAGCCGTCGCGCATGCCGCCGGCGTAGTCTTCGAACAGTTCACGGGCGGTAACGCCGAATGGCAGTTCCCACAGGCCAGGGTTCTTGACCTTGCCGGAGAAGCCCATCAGCTTGGTGCCGTGATCTTCTGAACCTTCGCGTGCCAGCGACTTGTACCAGTCAACGCCATTACCGACGATTGCCGGTACGTTGCACAGGGTCTCGACGTTGTTCACGCAGGTCGGCTTGCCCCATACGCCCACGGCAGCAGGGAAGGGCGGCTTGGAGCGCGGGTTGGCGCGACGACCTTCCAGGGAGTTGATCAGTGCAGTTTCTTCGCCGCAGATGTAGCGGCCGGCACCGGTGTGGACGAACAACTCGAAGTCAAAGCCGCTGCCAAGGATGTTCTTGCCCAGCAGACCTGCGGCCTTGGCTTCATCGATGGCGCGGTTGAGGTTCGTCGCCGCGGTGGTGTATTCGCCACGCAGGAAGATATAACCACGGTAGGCCTTCAGTGCACGGGCACTGATCAGCATGCCTTCGACCAGCAGATGGGGCTGTTGCTCCATCAGCATGCGGTCTTTCCAGGTGTTGGGTTCCATTTCATCCGCGTTGCACAGCAGGTAGCGGATGTTCATGGATTCGTCTTTGGGCATCAGGCCCCATTTGACCCCTGTCGGGAAGCCCGCACCGCCGCGACCCTTGAGGCCGGCGTCTTTCACGGTCTGGACGATATCGTCCTGGGACATCTGGGCCAGGGCCTTGCGGGCGGCGCTGTAGCCGTCCTTGGCCTGGTACTCGTCGAGCCACACAGGTTCGCCGTCGTCGCGCAGACGCCAGGTCAGCGGATGGGTCTCGGCGCTGCGCGCAATGCGGTTGGCCGGGCCGAAGGAAGTGATGGTCATACGTAACCCTCCAGCAACTTGGAGACGCCAGCAGGCTGGACATCACCAAAGGTGTCGTCGTCGATCATCAGTGCCGGAGCCTTGTCGCAGTTGCCCAGGCAGCACACCGGCAGCAGGGTGAAGCGGCCGTCGGCGGTCGTCTGGCCCAGGCCAATACCCAGCTCGTTCTGAATCTGGCTGACCACGGATTCGTGGCCACCGATGTAGCAGACCATGCTGTCGCAAACGCGGATGATGTGCCGGCCAACCGGCTGACGGAAGATCTGACTATAGAAGGTAGCCACGCCTTCGACGTCGCTGGCAGGAATGCCGAGCACTTCGCCGATGGCATAGATGGCGCCGTCCGGCACCCAGCCACGTTCCTTCTGAACGATCTTCAGGGCTTCGATGGACGCCGCGCGCGGGTCCTCGTAGTGATGCATCTCGTGCTCGATGGCCGAGCGCTCGGTTTCGCTCAGGGCGAAACGGTCGGTTTGGATAAGCGTGTTATTCATGCTTAGCGGTCCACGTCAGCCATAACGAAGTCGATACTGCCCAGGTACGCAATGAGGTCCGCGACCATGCTGCCGCGGATCACCGAAGGGATCTGCTGCAGGTGCGGGTAGCTCGGGGTGCGAATCCGGGTGCGGTAGCTCATGGTGCCGCCGTCGCTCGTCAGGTAGTAACTGTTGATGCCCTTGGTCGCCTCGATCATCTGGAAGGATTCGTTGGCCGGCATGACCGGGCCCCACGAAACCTGCAGGAAGTGAGTGATCAGGGTTTCGATGTGCTGCAGCGTGCGCTCTTTCGGCGGCGGCGTGGTCAGCGGGTGATCCGCCTTGTACGGGCCTTCCGGCATGTTGCGCAGGCACTGGTCGATGATGCGGATACTCTGGCGCATCTCTTCGACACGGACCATGCAGCGATCGTAGGCATCGCCGTTGTGGGCCAGCGGTACTTCGAACTCGAAGTTCTCGTAGCCGGAGTAAGGGCGGGCTTTACGCAGGTCGAAGTCCAGGCCGGTGGAACGCAGGCCAGCACCTGTAACGCCCCATTCGAGGGCTTCCTTGGTGTTGTACTGGGCGACGCCGATGGTACGACCCTTGAGGATGCTGTTCTGCAGGGCAGCCTTGGTGTATTCGTCGAGGCGCTTTGGCAGCCATTCGACGAAATCCTTCACCAGTTTGTCCCAGCCGCGCGGCAGGTCGTGGGCAACACCGCCGATGCGGTACCAGGCCGGATGCAGACGGAAGCCGGTAATGGCTTCGATCACGGTGTAGGCCCGTTGACGGTCGGTGAAGGTGAAGAACACAGGGGTCATGGCGCCAACGTCCTGGATGTAAGTACCCAGGAACAGCAGGTGGCTGGTGATACGGAAGAACTCGGCCAGCATGATACGGATCACGTCGACCTTTTGCGGTACCTGGATACCGGCCAGCTTCTCGACCGCGAGCACGTACGGCAGGTTGTTCATTACCCCGCCGAGGTAGTCGATACGGTCGGTGTAGGGAATGAAGCTGTGCCAGGACTGACGCTCGGCCATTTTTTCGGCACCACGGTGGTGGTAGCCGATGTCCGGGACGCAGTCGACGATTTCTTCACCGTCCAGCTGCAGAACGATACGGAAGGCACCGTGAGCCGAAGGGTGGTTCGGGCCCAGGTTGAGGAACATGTAGTCCTCGTTCGCGCCGTGACGTTTCATGCCCCAGGCTTCAGGGTTGAAGCGCGCCGCTTCTTCCTCGAGCTGCTGCTTGGCCAGGGTCAGGCTGTACGGATCGAACTCGGTCGCGCGCGCCGGATAGTCCTTGCGCAGCGGGTGACCTTCCCAGGTGGGTGGCATCATGATGCGGGTGAGGTGCGGGTGGCCGGCAAAGTCGATGCCGAACATGTCCCAGACTTCGCGCTCGTACCAGTTGGCGTTCGGCCAGATACCGGTCACGGTCGGCAGGTTCAGATCGCCTTCGGTCAAGGCAACCTTGATCATCACGTCACTGTTTCGCTCCACCGACAGCAGGTGGTAGAACACGCTGAAGTCAGCGCCAGGCAGGCCGCGACGCTGGGTGCGTAGACGCTCGTCAACACCGTGCAGGTCGTAGAGCATGCTGTACGGCTTGGCAACATTGCGCAGGAAACTCAGCACTTCCTTGAGTTTGGCGCGGGTAACCCAAAGCACCGGCATGCCGGTGCGGGTTTCCTGGGCGACGAACGCCTCGGGGCCAAATTTGTTGTTCAGTTCGACAACCACATCCTGGTCGTCAGCCTTGTAAGGCGGGATATAAATAGCGGTGTCCGCTGTCATGGTCTCGGTCGCTTTCGGTCAACGTAGAGAATGAAGCCAGGCTGCCTGTCGCGCATGCGCAGGCAACAGGTCGCTGGATCAGACTTCGTCGGGGCTGCGCAGGTTGGTGACCTGGATGCGCTGTTCACGGCGTTGCTCTTTCTGCGACGGCATCTCGGCACGGTAAATGCCTTGATCGCCGACAACCCATGAAAGAGGACGACGCTCCTGGCCAATCGACTCCTGCAACAGCATCAGGCCTTGCAGGAAGGCTTCAGGGCGAGGCGGGCAGCCGGGCACATAGACATCCACGGGGAGGAACTTGTCGACCCCCTGAACGACCGAATAGATGTCGTACATGCCACCGGAGTTGGCGCACGAACCCATGGAGATAACCCACTTGGGTTCAAGCATCTGCTCATACAGGCGCTGGATGATCGGCGCCATCTTGATGAAGCAGGTACCGGCGATAACCATGAAGTCGGCCTGACGCGGCGATGCCCGAATGACTTCCGCACCGAAGCGGGCGATGTCGTGAGGCGCCGTAAAGGCCGTGGTCATTTCCACGTAGCAGCAGGAGAGGCCGAAGTTGTAGGGCCACAAGGAGTTTTTACGCCCCCAGTTGACCGCACCACTGAGAACATCTTCGAGCTTGCCCATGAAGATGTTCTTGTGGACCTGGTCCTCTAGCAGCGAATCGGAGACGGTTTCCCGCTCTCCGATTGGATATTGCTCGTTGGGAGCATCCGGGTCGATTCTGGTGAGATTGTATTGCATTGCCAAAGCCTCATTGTTTCAGCTTCGCTTGCCGCTTACGACGAGCTTCCGGAGCCCAATCAAGTGCCCCCACTCGGAATAGGTAGACAAGGCCTGCCAACAGAATTGCTATGAAAACGAGAGCTTCGACGAATCCGGTCCAGCCGCTTTCGCGGACGGACACAGACCATGCAAAGAGAAAGAGGGCTTCGATATCGAAGATCACGAACAGCATCGCGACCAGATAGAATTTGGCTGACAGGCGCAAGCGGGCGCCGCCAGTAGGCAGCATGCCGGATTCGAAGGGTTCGTTCTTGCTGCGGCCCCATGCCTTGCTGCCGAGCAAAGCGGACAGACCGAGCATGAAGGCGCAGAGGCCAACGACACCCAAAAGGAAAATGGCAAAGCCCCAGTTGTGGGCGATGAGTCCTGTCGAATCGGGCATGCTGAAAATCCTTATACAGAGACCTGTCTCTGCGGCTTGGAAAGTAGTAAAGCAGTGACGATATGTCGCAGCGGAATCTATCGTGCTGATTTTATGGGTAAACCCGGTGCAAGTAAAATTTCTGCAGCAAATTTATTCGTAAGATTAAGAACAAAAAACTTGCGTAACTCGCTGCAGGCCGCATGGGACGGGCATTGTCTCGGGTTTTGTTAATTATGTTTCTTGCATCGCGTAATGAACTCTCAACTTCGTAATGATAATTAATATCATTTGCAGAAATGCAATTCGTCCTACTGTTAAGGTCAACTACAAAGTTGTGCGGCATTGGCATCACCTGCAAGTTTTTACCCCCGGTGTTTTAACCGAATTTATCCTGGCGTGCCGGGGTCTGGATCAAGGTTTTTGTCCCCCGATTAGTGTAGACCGAAGCTGCGATCGCCCATTGTCCAAGCCAGTAGGCGAGGATGATCAGATAGGGGGCAGCTTCGAAATGCCCGACAAAGCGATCGATGCCTATCAAGCTATCGGAAAATACGAAGGCTATCGCTCCCAATGCCGCGATACCGCCGCAAGCCAGGGCGCGCCAGAGCATGGCGCTGATAGCCAGTGCGTAGACCGTTACCGGAGTCAGCAATTCTCCGAGCCCGTGGCTGATCAGAAGCGTCAGCAGCGCCGCACCGACAATCAGTGAAATGGCCAGTGCCCAGGTCGCCATTTGACGCGCTTCATTAAGGTAGGCGCGCAGGTAGGCCAGGTGGGCGAACAGAAAGGCTGCCAGGCCGAACACGAACAGATCGCCCGGTACGGCCAGGAGCACGTCGCCCAGCAGTGAGAATGCCAGGCCCACGGTTATCCAGCGACGGTAGCGGCCAGGTTCGGCAGCATACAGCCAGGCGATCAGGGCGAGGACGGGAATCGGTTTGACTGCCAGGCCGAGTAGCGCGTTGTCGCTGGCCAGTGCATATAGATAGAAGGCGGCGCCGAGCAGGGCCAGGCAGAGAAGCGTGAGAGGGCGGGGCATGACCGATCCTTGGTGTTGTCGTGCCCCTAGGATAGCCAATGCGGATTATTAAGGAAGTGCCGAATCGGCCGAATCAGCGGGCTTCGTGGAGCCTGTGTGACGTTGCTGAATAAGCAAAAACCCGGAGCCCCATCACAGGCTCCGGGTTTCATCTGCTACCCGAATTTCAGCAATTGCCCACTAATCAGTGGAACTGCTCTTCTTCGGTGGAGCCGGTCAGCGCGGTAACCGAAGACTTGCCACCTTGAATCACAGTGGTCATGTCGTCGAAGTAGCCGGTGCCGACTTCCTGCTGGTGGGCCACGAAGGTGTAGCCTTTGGAAGCGTCAGCGAACTCTTGTTCCTGCAGTTTCACGTAGGCGGTCATGTCGTTGCGGGCGTAGTCGTGCGCCAGGTTGAACATGCCGTGCCACATGTTGTGAATGCCGGCCAAAGTGATGAACTGGTGCTTGTAGCCCATGGCCGACAGTTCGCGTTGGAACTTGGCGATGGTCGCGTCGTCCAGGTTCTTCTTCCAGTTGAAAGAAGGCGAGCAGTTGTAGGACAGGATCTGGTCTGGGTATTCCTTCTTGATCGCTTCGGCGAAACGACGGGCTTCGTCCAGGTCTGGCTTGGCGGTTTCACACCAGATCAAGTCAGCGTAAGGCGCGTAGGCCAGGCCGCGGGCAATGGCTTGGTCGAGACCGGCACGTACCTTGTAGAAACCTTCCTGGGTACGCTCGCCAACTACGAATGGCTGATCGTAAGGGTCGCAGTCGCTGGTCAGCAGGTCAGCGGCGTTGGCGTCGGTACGGGCCAGAATGATGGTCGGTACGCCGGCAACGTCGGCAGCCAGACGCGCAGCGCTCAGCTTTTGTACGGCTTCCTGGGTTGGCACCAGAACCTTGCCGCCCATGTGACCGCATTTTTTAACCGATGCCAGTTGGTCTTCGAAGTGAACGCCGGCGGCGCCTGCTTCGATCATGTTCTTCATCAGCTCGTAGGCGTTCAGGACGCCGCCGAAACCGGCTTCGGCGTCAGCCACGATTGGAGCGAAGTAGTCGATGTAGCCGTCATCGCCTGGGTTCTTGCCTGCTTTCCACTGGATCTGGTCGGCGCGACGGAACGAGTTGTTGATGCGCTTGACTACAGTTGGAACCGAGTCTACTGGGTACAGCGACTGGTCTGGGTACATGGACTCGGCCGAGTTGTTGTCGGCAGCCACTTGCCAGCCGGACAGGTAGATAGCCTGGATGCCGGCCTTCACCTGTTGAACAGCCTGGCCACCGGTCAGGGCGCCCATGCAGTTGACGAAATCTTTTTCTGGACGGAAGGCCGGGTGTGCACCTTGAGTGACCAGCTTCCACAGCTTTTCAGCACCCATGCGGGCCAGGGTGTGCTCAGGTTGGACCGAGCCACGCAGACGTACGACATCAGCGGCGGTGTAGGTACGGGTCACGCCTTTCCAGCGCGGGTTTTCGGCCCAGTCTTTTTCGAGGGCTGCAATTTGCTGTTCGCGTGTCAGTGCCATGGAAATAAACCTCGTCGCATCGGTCTTGGAAAAAATTCTCGCTCACACAGCGCAGATCAGAAGCCTGGCGCAAGTCATGTTCAGCGAAATGTGCGACGGTCGAACGATGGTGCTCGAAGCGGGGAAGCGAGCAGGCTTGGGTCAGGTATTCGTTGCAGGGTGGCTCGTGGTTGCCGAACTGCATTGAACAGTACTGCCGGGTGCCTTTTGATGCGCTTCCGTCCCTCGGGACAACTTCGTTCCAGTCGCAATCTCGTCAAACTGCCTTGTGGGCTGTACAGACACGAGTCGGCTCAGGTGGGTAGGTTAGAGCGCGGCTCGAAGGCCTTTTGCAGGGCCTCTGATTAGCGGGAGCGGGGCCATCATGCCTATACCAAATGAGGTCGTCAAATGTTTTGTAGTGCTTTTTTATCACCACTACATCTTTTGTCTAATACGACCCATCAGTCAGTTCCGAGGCTGTTGGTCGAAGCCTTGATCTGCGCGGCCTCAGTCCAAAGCATCGACTTTTACCCGTAAAGTCATGTTTTCACCGCGCTGTGTGCTGTAGGAAATGGCTGAAGCACTACGTTCGGCCTGACTCTGCTGGTTGACCCCGGCCAGGGTTATCCATTCACCAAGCTTGCCACTGACCGTTGTGTCGGTACTTTGAACCTTCACTACATCGGGACGCTCCAGGCTCATGCGGTCATTGTTGGTGCTAATGCTCAGGCTGACGTTATTACCGTTGACGCTGGCCGTGACATAGAAACCCTGGGTAACGTTGCGATATTCAGTGTCGCTTTGAACCCGGCCGTAGCCGTCGGTGCTAGTGCTGGTAACGGGAATGCTCTGGCCAACCTGAATCAGTGCAGGGCTACCTTCGGTTGCCTGCACCTGCTGCAGGCCGCCTTCGCGGTTCGAGGTGCCGTAGCGGATAACGCGAGCATTGCCGCGATTGTCCTGATAGTTGCTGTCGTTGTTGTCGACGCTGATCATCAGGCGGCGCGGCGCAGTATCCAGTTGCGCAAGTAACGCGCGCAGGTCATCGATTCGTTCGGGGTCGGCGTTGACGATCAACTTGTTTTCGAAGGCGCTGACAGTGCCGTTTTTGCCAAGAAATGATTGTGCGGTGGGTAGCAGCTCGGCGCTGGTGCGGTGGCTCAGTGGCAGGACTTCCGTAGCGGCTAGCGCGCTGAGGCTGAACGACAGGAGAAGAGAGGCGAGAAGGGGGAGTAGCGGCATGTCCATGATCTCCGCGGGTGGAGTGGACATGATGGCAAATTTGTAGGGTTTTTGCTGGCTTCATCGTGGTGCAGGCCCGCCCCCATCATAGGGGGGCGAGCTTGCACCACGATAAGCTGTCAGGCCAGTTCGCGTGACTCGCGAACCATGTCCACGTGCGGAATGCCCGCCTCGAGGAACTCTTCGCTTACCACCTTGAAGCCAAGGCGTTCGTAGAACGGCGTAGCCTGTACTTGGGCGCTGAGCATCTGCTGCTTCAGATCGCGGTGCTGCGCTTCGACGATCACCGCCTGCATCAACGCATCGCCGACCTTCAGGCCGCGCCAGTCTTTGAGTACCGACACTCGGCCAATCTGGCCGTCGCCCAGCAGGCGTGCGGTGCCGATGGCGTAGTCGCCTTCCATTGCCAGGAAGTGTACGGCGCTGTCGTCGTCGGCATCCCATTCCAGTTCGGGCGGCACGCATTGCTCGGCAATGAATACGGCTTCACGGATACGGCGGATGTCAGCGTTGTCTTTGTGCCAATCGGCGAGGCGAACGCGGATTTTATTCATTGGCAAACCCCAAGCTTCCTTGTTTGACCAGCTCGCAGATCAATGTAAGGCCTTGATCGCTTTCAAGCCACTGCTCAAGGTTTTCAATATGCAACGCGTCGGCGGCGCAGATCAGCTTCAGCAGCTCGCGCAGGTCGCCCGGCAGCAGGCGGCTTTGGCCGCTGGCGAACAACAGCAGGTTGTCGTCGACTTCCGACCAGGCCAGGCGAGCACTCGGGTTGCGGATAAGGATTGCACCCTGGGCCAGGCTTTCGATCAGTTGTGCTTCGTCCAATGGCTCGCCGCTGACCAGTTCAGGGTAGCGCGGCTCGGTCATGAACTGGCCGAACCAGGTGAGCAGCAGACGCTCGTCGCTCATGTGCTCGGTCAGCAGGTTCTTCAAGCGGTCCAGGGCGTCGTGCTGGATCTGGTGCGGATCGCTGACGGGCTGCGCATCGGCGTCGCTGTAGCGTTCTTCGTCCGGCAGGAACTGGCTGAGGAAGTCGGTGAAGTGGGTCAGCACTTCGGCGGCGCTAGGGGCGCGGAAGCCTACCGAGTAAGTCAGGCAGTTGTCTTCGGCGATGCCGTAGTGAGCCAGGCGGGGTGGCAGGTAGAGCATGTCGCCCGGTTCCAGGGTCCATTCTTCGCTTTGCTCGAATTCAGCCAGAATGCGCAGGTCGGCGTGCTCCAGCAGCGGACTGTCGCTGTCGCACATCTGGCCTACTTTCCAGTTGCGCTTGCCTTCGCCTTGCAGCAGGAACACGTCGTAGTTATCGAAGTGTGGGCCGACGCTGCCACCGGGGGCGGCGAAACTGATCATCACATCGTCGATGCGCCAGCTTGGCAGGAAGCGGAAGTGCTCGAGCATCTCGTGCACTTCCGGCACGAACTGATCCACCGACTGCACCAGCAGGGTCCAGTCGCGCTCAGGCAAGGTGCTGAAGGTGTCTTCCTCGAATGGGCCGCGACGCAGTTCCCAGGGGCGCTCGCCGTGCTCGATAATCAGGCGCGATTCGACTTCTTCTTCGAGGGCCAGGCCGGCCAGTTCGTCGGCGTCGATCGGGCTTTCGAAGTCGGTAAAGGCCTGGCGCACCAGCAGGGGTTTCTTCTGCCAGTAGTCGCGCATGAATTCGCGGGCAGTGAGGCCGCCTAACAACTGCAGTGGAGTATCAGGATTCATGTGTAACCTATTGAAAAAAAGTAATTTTCTTTCGGTAATAAAAACGCCCGGCTGAGCCGGGCGTTTACGCGTTAGGCGTAGATCAGACGCGTTTGGCTTGAGCGACGGCGTTACCGATGTAGGACGCGGGTGTCAGCTTCTTCAGCTCGGCACGCGCTTCGGCTGGCATGTCCAGGCCATCGATGAAGGTCAATAGCGCTTCAGGGCTGATGCCTTTGCCACGAGTCAGCTCCTTGAGCTTCTCGTATGGGTTCTCGATGTCGTAGCGACGCATGACGGTCTGGATTGGCTCGGCCAGTACTTCCCAGCAGGCGTCCAGGTCTTCGGCGATACGCTGGGTGTTGATTTCCAGCTTGCTGATGCCCTTGAGGCTGGCTTCGTAGGCGATGACACTGTGGGCGAAACCAACACCCAGGTTGCGCAGCACGGTGGAGTCGGTCAGGTCACGCTGCCAGCGCGAAATCGGCAGCTTGCTGGCCAAATGCTGGAACAGGGCGTTGGCGATACCCAGGTTGCCTTCGGAGTTTTCGAAGTCGATCGGGTTGACCTTGTGCGGCATGGTCGAGGAACCGATTTCACCTGCAATAGTGCGCTGCTTGAAGTAACCCAGGGAAATGTAGCCCCAGATATCGCGGTCGAAGTCGATCAGGATGGTGTTGAAGCGAGCGATCGCATCGAACATCTCGGCGATGTAGTCGTGCGGCTCGATCTGGGTGGTGTACGGGTTGAACACCAGGCCCAGCTCGTCTTCGATGAAGGCGCGGGCGTTGGCTTCCCAATCGATCTGCGGATAGGCCGAGAGGTGGGCGTTGTAGTTGCCTACGGCGCCGTTGATCTTGCCCATCAGCGGTACGGCAGCGACTTGTGCGATCTGGCGCTCGAGGCGGTAGACAACGTTCGCCAGCTCTTTACCCAGGGTGGTCGGCGAGGCCGGTTGGCCGTGGGTGCGCGACAGCATCGGCACGTCGGCGAAGCGGTGGGCCAGTTCACGGATGGCCTGGGCGATCTGGCGCATCAACGGCAACAGCACGTCATCACGGCCGGCGCGCAGCATCAGGGCGTGGGACAGGTTGTTGATGTCTTCGCTGGTGCAGGCGAAGTGAATGAACTCGCTGACCTTGGCCAGTTCTGGCAGCTTGGCTGCCTGCTCTTTGAGCAGGTACTCAATGGCCTTGACGTCGTGGTTGGTGGTGCGCTCGATTTCTTTCACGCGCTCGGCGTGTTCGAGGGCGAACTCATCGGCCAGGCCATTGAGCAGGGCGTTGGCTTCGGCAGAAAACGCTGGAACTTCGGCGATTTGCGGATGAGCGGCGAGGCGTTGCAACCAGCGCACCTCAACCAGGGCGCGGAAACGGATCAGACCGTATTCGCTGAAAATAGGGCGCAGGGCCTGGGTTTTGCCGGCATAACGGCCGTCAACAGGGGAAACCGCAGTGAGCGAGGAAAGCTGCATGGGGTGTTCTCGGACAGTCAGGCTTTGAAGAGGGCGCATATCATACATGAAAAACGCGCCCGAGTCGGGTGGCTGACCAATGGTCTGCCAGTAAATCTTTCGTCGTATCGCAAGGCGGTGCGCTTCCACGGGTGAGGCTCGGTGAGAGCGGTCTTGCCCCGCGCAAGCGGTGTCAGCCACGTAGCATCGGGTAAAGCTCTTTAAGCAACTTGCGTCGGCTGATCACTAGCTGCCAGCGATGGCCGCCCAGTTGGCGCCATAGGCGTGCAGCACGAATGCCGGCCAGCAGTAGCGCGCGGATCTTCGAGGCATTGCTCGGTTGTTGCAGGTGGCGCATGTCGCCGTGCACCTGGATGCGTTGGCGCAGGGTGCTCAAGGTGTCTTGATACAGGGCGCCACTGGAAGCGATGACATTTTCATGCACCAGGCCGAAATGCTCGGCCTGGGACTGGATCTGTGGCAGTCGATTGCCGATTGCATCGAGCATATCGCCACGCTTGGCCAATTGCCGTTCCAGGCCCAGCATTGACAGGGCGTAGCGCAGGGGCTCGCGTTGCAGGCTGCCCGGGTCGCGTTCCAGCGCACTGGCGAGGGCGCGGTAGCCGTCGCGCAGGTTGAGATCGTCGCCGCCGAACACTTCCAGGGTGTTCTGTGGATCACGAACCAGTAGGCTGCCAAGCATGCAACCCAGGTGGGCCTCGCTGGCCTGGCCGGTGCGGGCAATGCGGTCAACCAGAACCGCGGCCTGGAATACGCCGCCCAAGGCGATCAACTGCTCCTGAATCGAGCTCATCAGTGGCTGCTCCACGGCTCGGCCGATTCGATCACGCCACCGCCCAGGCATATTTCGCCATCGTAGAACACCACGGACTGGCCGGGGGTGACGGCGCGTTGCGGTTCATCGAACACGGCGCGATAACCGCTCTCGCTGAGTTCCAGGGTGCAGTCCTGATCGCTCTGGCGGTAACGTACCTTGGCGGTGAGTCTGCGCGGGCTGGTCAGGTCTATCGGGTTTACCCAGAAAATTTCCGAAGCCATCAGGGCGCGGGAAAACAGCCACGGGTGTTCATTACCCTGACCCACCACCAGCACGTTGCGCTCGAGGTCTTTTTCCAGCACGTACCACGGCTCGTCACCGGCGTCCTTGAGGCCGCCAATGCCCAGGCCCTGGCGCTGGCCGATGGTGTGATACATCAGGCCGTGATGGCGACCGATCACTTCGCCCTCAGTGGTCTGGATCTCACCGGGCTGCGCAGGCAGGTACTGCTTGAGGAAGTCACTGAAGCGACGTTCGCCAATAAAGCAGATGCCGGTAGAGTCTTTCTTCTTTGCTGTGGCCAGGCCGTGTTTTTCGGCAATGGCGCGCACTTCGGGTTTTTCCAGCTCGCCAACCGGGAACAGTGTCCGGGCAATTTCCTTGCCGCCGACAGCGTGCAGGAAATAGCTCTGGTCCTTGTTCGGGTCCAGGCCCTTGAGCAGCTCGGTGCGGCCGTCAGTGTCGCGACGACGCACATAGTGACCCGTCGCAATCAGGTCGGCGCCCAACATCAGGGCATAATCGAGGAAGGCTTTGAACTTGATTTCACGGTTGCACAGGATGTCCGGATTCGGCGTGCGACCGGCCTTGTATTCGGCCAGAAAGTGCTCGAACACGTTGTCCCAGTACTCGGCGGCGAAGTTGGCGGTGTGCAGCTTGATACCAATGCGATCGCACACAGCCTGGGCGTCGGCCAGGTCTTCGCGGGCGGTACAGTATTCGGTGCCGTCGTCTTCCTCCCAGTTCTTCATGAACAGGCCTTCCACCTGGTAGCCCTGCTCCATCAGCAGGAGGGCGGAGACGGAAGAGTCCACGCCGCCGGACATGCCGACAATAACGCGTGACTTTTCGGGTTCGTAAAGTGCTGGACTGGTCATAGGTACCGGCTGTGTATCTGGAAAAAGACGGCGATTCTATCAGGCCGTGGCCTTCAAGGCATCGTCACTGTCAGTCGCGGATCAAGGTCAGGCTGTGCAGCGGTCCGGCCAGGTAGTCGTCGATGCAGCGTGGCACCAACTCGCTGCGCCAGCGCTCGGGCATTGCCAGCAGCTCGTCGCGGCTCAGCCAGACAGCACGAACAATGTCGCTGTCCAAAGGGCGCTGCGGATGGTGCTTGAGCGGCCGCGCGGCAAAACAGACGCGTTGGTAGGTTACGCCGTTGCTTGGGGCTGTATAGAGGTAGATGCCGACGATGCCGGTGAGTTCGACTTCCCATGCGCTCTCTTCGAGGGTTTCGCGGCGGGCGGCGTCGAGCAGGCTTTCGTTGGCTTCAAGATGGCCTGCGGGCTGGTTGAACACGTGCTTGCCAGCCTTGAACTCCTCGACCATGAGGAAGCGGCCCTGGTCTTCAACGATAGTGGCGACAGTGATATGGGGTCGCACGGTTGAATCTCTCCCTTGGTTGTAAGCTGCAAGCTGTAAGCCACACGTAGAGGTGGGGCAGGAGTGCTCGTTCTTGTGGCTTACAGCTTGCAGCTAAAGAAAACCCCGGTGCGTGGCCGGGGTTCTTTGTTACTGCATCAAGCTGCTTCGCTTACAGTGCGGCAATCGCGCTGTTGAGCGTCTGGCTTGGGCGCATCACTTTGCTGGTCAGCTCGGCGTCTGGGTAGTAGTAACCACCGATTTCGGCCGGCTTGCCCTGAACGGCGTTGAGTTCGGCGACGATGGTCGCTTCGTTCTCGGCCAGGGCTTTTGCCAGTGGGGCGAAGCGCGCTTGCAGTGCGGCGTCGTCGCTCTGTGCAGCCAGCGCCTGGGCCCAGTAAAGGGTCAGGTAGAAGTGGCTGCCACGGTTGTCGATGCCGCCGACCTTGCGAGCCGGGGACTTGTTGGTGTCCAGGAACTGGCCAGTGGCCTGATCCAGGGTCGCCGCCAGTACCTTGGCTTTCGGGTTCGCGTAGGCAGTGCCCAGGTGCTCCAGGGAGGCGGCCAGGGCCAGGAACTCACCCAGCGAATCCCAGCGCAGGAAGTTTTCTTCAACCAGTTGCTGTACGTGCTTCGGTGCCGAACCGCCGGCGCCGGTTTCGAACAGGCCGCCGTTGTTCATCAGCGGTACGATCGACAGCATCTTGGCGCTGGTGCCCAGTTCCATGATCGGGAACAGGTCGGTCAGATAGTCGCGCAACACGTTACCGGTTACCGAGATGGTGTCCTGGCCGGCGCGGATGCGCTCCAGGGAAACCTTCATGGCGTCGACAGGTGACAGGACGCGAATGTCCAGGCCGGCAGTGTCGTGGTCTTTCAGGTACTGCTGGACTTTCTCGATCAGAACGCCGTCGTGGGCGCGCTGCGGATCGAGCCAGAACAGTGCCGGAGTATTGCTGGCGCGGGCACGGTTTACAGCCAGTTTGACCCAGTCTTGAATCGGGGCGTCTTTGGTCTGGCACATGCGGAAGATGTCGCCAGCTTCGACGTCCTGGGACAGCAGCAGGTTGCCCTTACCGTCAACTACGCGGATTACGCCGTCGACCTTGGCCTGGAAAGTCTTGTCGTGCGAACCGTATTCTTCGGCTTTCTGCGCCATCAGGCCAACGTTCGGTACGCTGCCCATGGTGGTCGGATCGAAGGCGCCATGCTGCTTGCAGTCTTCGATAACGGCCTGGTAGATGGTCGCGTAGCAGCGATCCGGAATCACCGCCTTGGTGTCTTGCAACTGACCTTCGGTGTTCCACATCTTGCCCGAGTCACGGATCATCGCTGGCATCGATGCATCGACGATAACGTCGCTTGGCACGTGCAGGTTGGTGATGCCCTTGTCGGAGTTGACCATGGCCAGGGCAGGGCGTACGTCGTAGACGGCTTTGATGTCCGCTTCGATCTGCGCCTGCTGCTCAGCGGGCAGGTCTTTGATACGGGCGTACAGGTCGCCGATACCGTTGTTCAGGTTGAAACCGATCTGTTCCAGTACGGCGGCGTGCTTGCTCAGCGCGTCCTTGTAGTACTCGGCAACGATCTGGCCAAACATGATTGGGTCGGAGACCTTCATCATGGTGGCTTTCAGGTGTACCGACAGCAGTACGCCCTTGGCCTTGGCATCTTCGATTTCGGTGGCGATGAATGCGCGCAGTGCCTTGGTGCTCATGGTCGCGCAGTCGATGATTTCGCCGGCCTTGACCGCGGTTTTTTCTTTCAGAACGGTCGTGTTGCCGTTCTTGTCCAGTAGCTCGATGCGCAGGTTGTCATCGGCTTCGATCAGCGCGGCTTTCTCGCTGCCGTAGAAATCACCCTGGCTCATATGGGCCACGTGGGATTTGGAGTCTGCAGCCCAGGCGCCCATCTTGTGTGGGTGCTTGCGAGCGTAGTTCTTGACCGACAGTGGGGCGCGGCGATCGGAGTTGCCTTCACGCAGAACCGGGTTCACGGCGCTGCCCTTGATGCGGTCGTAGCGAGCCTTGGCTTCTTTTTCGGCGTCGCTGGTAGCAGCTTCAGGGTAGTCGGGAACGTTGAAGCCCTTGGCTTGTAGTTCCTTGATTGCGGCTTTGAGCTGCGGTACCGAGGCGCTGATGTTAGGCAGCTTGATGATGTTGGCTTCTGGCGTAGTAGCCAGTTGGCCCAGTTCTGCCAAATGGTCGGCCACTTGCTTGTCGGCGCCGAGCTGTTCGGGGAAGGCAGAAAGGATGCGGCCGGCCAGAGAGATGTCCCGGGTTTCTACGGCGATGTCGGCGCAAGCGGTAAAGGCTTCGACGATGGGGAGCAGTGAATAGGTGGCGAGGGCAGGGGCTTCGTCGGTGAAGGTGTAGATGATCTTGGATCGGGTGGGCATATTCGGGTTAACTCTCTGTTTTGCTGAGCGTGCGCAGAATCTCGAAGTGCGCAGGGTAGGCGCTTCGCTCAGACACATCTATGAGCAGAAGGTCGAGGGTTCTGTGCAGTGATGGTGGATTGCATCAGTCGAGTGTCAAACGGCTGGACTGCGGTAACAGTTCAGTCAGGTCGAACCAATCAAGTCGGGGTCGCGTTTCAGACGGTTTGCCCCAGTGACCCTTTGGTCACCGGCGGAGTATACCAAATCCTTGGTCGTAATCATCAAGATCAACGTGTAACAACGGCTTTTTTAGACCAAAGATGTAGGCGCATCAGCCCCAAAATGGTGCATTTGCCACCATGGTTCCCGTTGCCGTGCAACTGGGGTACGCTCTGGGGATCCAGATGACGTACCACACCAAAAAAAACGGAGTGCAGCATGGGATACCAGAAAATCAAGGTTCCGGCAGTCGGCGACAAAATCACCGTCAATGCGGACCATTCTCTCAATGTTCCTGATAATCCGATCATCCCGTTCATCGAAGGCGACGGCATTGGCGTAGACGTCAGTCCCGTCATGATCAAAGTGGTCGATGCTGCTGTAGAAAAAGCCTATGGGGGCAAGCGCAAGATTTCCTGGATGGAAGTCTATGCCGGTGAAAAGGCCACCCAGGTGTATGACCAGGATACCTGGCTGCCACAGGAAACCCTGGATGCGGTCAAGGATTACGTCGTCTCCATCAAGGGGCCGCTGACCACGCCGGTTGGCGGGGGTATTCGATCTCTCAACGTGGCCCTGCGCCAGCAACTGGACCTGTATGTCTGCCTGCGTCCTGTGGTCTGGTTCCAGGGTGTGCCAAGCCCGGTGAAAAAGCCGGGTGACGTCGACATGGTGATCTTTCGCGAAAACTCCGAAGACATTTATGCCGGCATCGAATGGAAAGCCGGTTCGCCCGAGGCGAATAAGGTCATCAAGTTCCTCAAGGAAGAAATGGGCGTCACCAAGATCCGTTTCGACCAGGACTGCGGTATCGGCATCAAGCCGGTGTCGAAGGAAGGTACCCAGCGCCTGGTGCGCAAGGCCCTGCAATACGTAGTGGACAACGACCGCGAGTCGCTGACCATCGTGCACAAGGGCAATATCATGAAGTTCACCGAAGGAGCCTTCAAAGACTGGGGCTATGAGGTTGCCAAGAACGAATTTGGCGCCGAGCTGCTGGATGGCGGCCCGTGGATGAAGTTCAAGAACCCGAAAACCGGTCGTGAGGTCATCGTCAAGGATGCGATTGCCGATGCCATGCTCCAGCAGATTCTGTTGCGTCCGGCTGAATACGATGTCATCGCCACCCTGAACCTCAACGGCGACTACCTCTCCGACGCCCTGGCTGCAGAAGTAGGCGGTATCGGCATTGCGCCGGGCGCCAACCTGTCCGACACCGTGGCAATGTTCGAAGCCACCCACGGTACCGCGCCCAAGTATGCCGGCAAGGACCAGGTCAACCCGGGTTCGGTGATTCTCTCGGCCGAGATGATGTTGCGTCACTTGGGTTGGACCGAAGCCGCCGATCTGATCATCAAGGGCACCAGCGGCGCCATTGCCGCCAAGACTGTGACGTATGACTTCGAGCGCCTGATGGATGGCGCCACGCTGGTCAGCAGCTCCGGTTTCGGTGAGGCAATGATCAAGCACATGTAAGCAAGGCAATAAAAAGCCGGCCCCTTCGCACGAACGGACCGGCTTTTTCTATGTGCTGTGACGGTCAGGCAGTTACGGTAGTGGTCGAGGCTGGCGCAGGGTCGGCGATGGCTGCCTTGATTCCGGTGATTTTCACCGCGTGCAACCCCTTTGGCCCCTGGATGATGTCAAAGCTGACAGCCTGTCCGGCTTTCAGGGTTTTGTAACCATCCATCTCGATAGCTGAGTAGTGAGCGAACAGATCGTCGCTTTTCCCCTCTTCGTTGATGAATCCATAGCCTTTGGCGTTGTTGAACCACTTGACTTTACCGCTTGCCATCCTCATATCCCTCTGCAAAGGACTCCATCACTGGAGTATCATCCACTCCATCCGCATATGAACCTGCGAAAATTCTGGTTGACTGCGCGGATCTTTATCGACCACGGTGGGTTCTTATTGGTTGTAACACCGTTTTGCCGATAGTCAAGGTGAGGTGACGGCAATCCCGCGTCATCTGTGCGGTCAATCCACAATCCAACTTGTCGAAATGATGAAATTCTTTCCATGCATGCACATAGCCAGATTCGACTAACATTCAATCAGGATCGCCCGCAATCGCATGAGGACGATGGTTCTGGCCTGGCGGTACAGGAAGCCAAGCCGGCCCTGCAGGCGCCACCAATGTACAAGGTGATTTTGTTCAACGATGACTACACGCCGATGGATTTCGTCGTCGAAGTGCTCGAGGTGTTTTTTAACCTGAATCGTGAGCTGGCGACCAAGGTCATGCTGGCCGTCCATACAGAAGGACGGGCAGTTTGCGGATTGTTTACCCGTGACATTGCCGAGACCAAGGCTATGCAGGTCAATCAATACGCTAGGGAAAGCCAGCATCCGCTACTCTGTGAAATCGAGAAGGACGGTTAATCGCCGACCACTTGGGTATGAGGTGAAGCTATGTTAAACCGCGAGCTCGAAGTCACCCTCAATCTGGCCTTCAAGGAGGCTCGCTCGAAACGTCATGAGTTCATGACTGTCGAGCACCTGTTGTTGGCGCTATTGGATAATGAGGCCGCCGCGACCGTTCTACGCGCCTGCGGCGCGAACCTCGACAAACTCAAACATGACCTGCAGGAGTTCATCGACTCCACCACGCCATTGATCCCCGTGCATGACGAGGACCGCGAAACCCAGCCAACCTTGGGCTTCCAGCGTGTGCTGCAGCGCGCAGTCTTCCATGTCCAGAGCTCGGGCAAACGTGAAGTCACCGGTGCCAACGTGCTGGTAGCGATCTTCAGTGAACAGGAAAGTCAGGCGGTGTTTCTGCTCAAGCAGCAGAGCGTCGCGCGTATCGATGTGGTCAACTTCATCGCCCATGGCATCTCCAAGGTGCCGGGGCATGGCGATCACTCCGAAGGCGAGCAGGACATGCAGGACGAAGATGGTGGTGAAACCTCGTCGTCAGGCAACCCTCTGGACGCCTATGCCAGCAACCTCAACGAGCAGGCTCGCCAAGGTCGTATCGACCCGCTGGTGGGACGCGAACTTGAAGTCGAGCGGGTAGCGCAGATCCTTGCACGTCGACGCAAGAACAACCCTCTGCTGGTCGGTGAGGCCGGCGTCGGCAAAACCGCCATTGCCGAAGGTCTGGCCAAGCGAATTGTCGATGGTCAAGTGCCTGATCTGCTGGCACAAAGCGTGGTCTATTCCCTTGATCTGGGCGCCTTGCTGGCCGGTACAAAATACCGGGGTGATTTCGAGAAGCGCTTCAAGGCGCTGTTGAATGAACTGCGCAAGCGGCCGCAGGCCATTCTCTTCATCGATGAGATCCACACCATCATTGGTGCCGGTGCGGCCTCCGGTGGTGTGATGGATGCTTCCAACCTGCTGAAGCCGTTGTTGTCTTCCGGTGATATCCGTTGCATTGGCTCGACCACCTTCCAGGAATTTCGTGGCATTTTCGAGAAGGACCGGGCGTTGGCGCGGCGCTTCCAGAAAGTCGATGTCAGCGAGCCGTCGGTGGAAGACACCGTAGGCATTCTGCGGGGTCTGAAGGGGCGCTTCGAGGCGCATCACAATATCGAATACAGTGATGAGGCATTGCGTGCCGCTGCCGAGCTTGCAGCACGTTACATCAACGATCGGCACATGCCCGACAAGGCAATCGACGTCATCGACGAGGCGGGTGCGTACCAGCGTCTGCAGCCGGTGGAGATGCGCGTCAAACGTATCGATGTGCCGCAAGTCGAGGACATCGTTGCGAAGATCGCGCGTATTCCACCAAAGCATGTCACCAGTTCCGACAAAGAGCTTCTGCGTAACCTTGAGCGGGACCTGAAGTTGACTGTGTTTGGTCAAGATGCAGCGATCGATTCGCTGGCGACCGCTATCAAGCTGTCGCGTGCCGGGTTGAAAGCACCTGACAAGCCAGTGGGCTCGTTCCTGTTCGCAGGGCCTACCGGTGTAGGTAAAACCGAGGCAGCGCGCCAGTTGGCCAAGGCGCTGGGTGTCGAGTTGGTGCGTTTCGACATGTCCGAGTACATGGAGCGTCACACCGTGTCGCGTTTGATCGGTGCGCCTCCAGGCTATGTCGGTTTCGACCAGGGTGGCCTGCTTACCGAAGCCATTACCAAGCAGCCTCATTGCGTACTGTTGCTCGATGAAATCGAGAAAGCCCATCCGGAAGTCTTCAACCTGCTGTTGCAGGTAATGGACCACGGTACTCTGACCGACAACAACGGGCGCAAGGCGGACTTTCGCAATGTCATCGTGATCATGACCACTAACGCCGGTGCTGAAACGGCTGCACGAGCCTCGATTGGCTTTACGCAGCAGGATCACTCTTCTGACGCGATGGAAGTAATCAAGAAGAGTTTCACGCCTGAGTTCCGTAACCGCCTGGATACCATTATCCAGTTTGGTCGCCTGAGCCACGAAGTGATCAAGAGTGTGGTGGACAAGTTCCTTACCGAACTGCAGGCGCAGCTTGAAGACAAGCGTGTTCTGTTGGAGGTAAGTGATGCGGCGCGCAGTTGGCTGGCTGCGGGTGGCTACGATGCGCAGATGGGCGCGCGGCCAATGGCGCGGCTGATTCAGGACAAGATCAAACGGCCATTGGCCGAAGAGATCCTGTTCGGAGAACTGGCCGAGCATGGCGGTGTGGTGCACATCGACATTCGCGAGGGTGAGCTGGTATTCGACTTCGAAACCACGGCGGAGATGGCATAACGGCTTAGGTGAGGCGGGCCTGGTCTGCGATTGCGGTGTGTAAGCACATGGCTATCGCGGAACAGGCTCGATCCCATCGTAAGCCCGTTCCCAGTGGTTTTCTGGGGCGAACAAAAACGCCCGGCATATAGCCGGGCGTTTTTGTTGGTGTCGCTTAGCGGGCGCGGTAGGTGATGCGCCCTTTGCTCAGGTCATAAGGCGTCAGTTCAACGCGGACCTTGTCACCGGTCAGGATTCGAATGTAGTTCTTGCGCATTTTTCCGGAGATATGCGCGGTAACGACGTGCCCGTTTTCCAACTCCACACGGAACATGGTGTTGGGCAGGGTGTCGACGACAGTGCCTTCCATTTCGAAGCTGTCTTCTTTCGACATGCAGTAAAGCCCTCGGTATCCAGTTATTGGCCCGGTGCACAACTGCGCCAGGCTAAAAAAGTGGCGTGCATTGTGCCCGAAAAATGGATTTCAAGCCAATGATTTCAGTTTAGGCTCACCCAGCGCTGATTGATCAGTAGCTCGATAGGGCGATACTGGGTCTTGTAGTTCATCTTTTTGCAGTTTTTGATCCAATATCCGAGGTAAACCGCTTCCAGGTCGAGGCGCAGCGCTTCGGTGATTTGCCAGAGGATGGCGAAGCGACCCAGGCTGCGGCGCTCTTCATCGGGTTCGTAGAAGGTGTAGACCGCCGAGAGGCCGTTGGGCAGCAAATCAGTGACTGCCACGGCGACCAGGCGACCATTCAGGCGGAATTCGTAAAAGCGTGAAAACGGCAGGTCGCGGACCAGGAAGGTCGCGAACTGATCGCGGCTGGGTGGGTACATGTCGCCATCGGCGTGACGTTGCTCGATGTAGCGCCGGTACAGCTCGAAGTACTCTTCCTTGAACGCTGGGCGAGCGGCGGTGACGATGATGTCGGCGTTGCGTTTGAGAATGCGCTTCTGTTGGCGGTTGGGTAAAAATCGCGCAGCCGGGATTCGCGCCGGCACGCAGGCGTTGCAGTTTTGGCAATGCGGGCGATACAGGTGATCGCCGCTACGCCGGAAACCCATTTCCGACAGGTCTGCGTAGACATTCACATCCATCGGCTGGCTCGGGTCGAGAAACAGCGTGGTGGCTTGTTCGTCAGGCAGGTAGCTGCAGGAATGGGGTTGAGTGGCATAAAACTTCAACCGCGCCAGCTCTGTCATGATCAACCCCTCGGGAGGTGCTTTAGATTTAAGTGTATGCCAGCTGGGAAAACTCGCCTAACAAACCCAGGTGGCGCTATTGGGTTGATCCAGGTAGCGCTCCAGATAATCGGCGAAAGTGGCTCGGGCAATGGCTCGGGCGCCCAGGCTCTGCAGGTGTGCGGTGGGCATCTGGCAATCGATCAGGATAAACCCTGCTTGCTGAAGGTGTTCCACCAGCGTCACGAAGCCAACTTTGGATGCATTGTCGGCGCGGCTGAACATCGATTCGCCGAAAAACAGGCGGCCCATGGCCAGTCCATACAGGCCGCCGACCAGTTCGCCGTTCTGGCGCACCTCCACCGAGTGGGCAAAACCCTGGTCGTGCAGTTTAAGGTAGGCCGCCTGCATGCTGTCGGTGATCCAGGTGCCGTCTGCGTAGTCGCGTGGCGCGGCGCAGGCGGCAATCACCGCCGCGAAGTCCTGATCGAAACTTACCTGGTAGTGGCCCTGGCGGATAAATTTGCGCAACGAGCGCGATACATGCAGTTCGTCGGGGAACAGCACTGTGCGCGGGTCCGGTGACCACCAGAGGATTGGCTGGCCGTCCTGATACCAGGGGAAGCAACCGTGACGATAGGCTTGCACCAGGCGCTCGGCGCTTAGATCCCCGCCAGCGGCGAGTAGGCCGTTAGGGTCGCGCATGGCTTTGTCCAGCGCGGGGAATGTCAGGGAGTCGCGGCTCAACCAGGTCAGCATCGTGGTCCAAAGATGGAGGAGGGGAGGGCATCCAGCATTGCCTGAAAGCACCTTGCGGGGCAAGTCGCGTCGTCACCAGCGGCTTTATGGCAACTTGCTTTGGTGTTTGTTGTCACACCTGTGCAAAAACAACGCATAAGCCTTTGTCACAAAAGAAAATGCGTGCTCAAATTGGGATATAGGAAATTGGCCACCGTTTACGCTTGTTTCTAGCGTGCCGCCATAGCGGTAGACGGGCAGTAATGTTAAAAGTAGTGGTTTATTGACTGTTCAAATAGGTCAATCACTGTTGGACGCGCGTTGAGCGCAGGAATAGAAGCGTTTTGAAGAAATCCACCGCAACATCGAAGCCCTTGCCTGTGCCGCTTTGGCGTCAGCAGCTGCATTACCGCCTCAAGGAAGGTGCGCTGATCGCCTTTGGGGCGCTGTGCCTGTACTTGTTGATGGCGCTGCTGACCTACGATCAGGCCGATCCAGGTTTCAGTCATACCAGCAATGTCGATCAGGTGCAGAATGCCGCCGGGCGCGCGGGTGCCTATTTCGCCGACGTTCTGTTCATGGTGCTCGGCTATTTCGCCTATATCTTTCCGTTGCTGCTGGCCATCAAAACCTGGCAAATTTTCCGTGAGCGCCATCAGCCTTGGCAGTGGAGCGGCTGGCTGTTCTCCTGGCGCTTGATCGGCCTGGTGTTTCTGGTGCTTTCCGGCGCCGCCCTTGCGCACATTCACTTCCATTCTGCCGCCAGTTTGCCTGCCTCGGCCGGCGGTGCCTTGGGCGAAAGCCTGGGAGATCTGGCCAAGAACGCCTTGAACGTACAGGGCAGCACCCTGATGTTCATTGCCCTGTTCCTGTTTGGCCTGACCGTGTTTACCGACCTGTCCTGGTTCAAGGTCATGGACGTTACCGGCAAGATCACCCTCGATCTGTTCGAACTGTTCCAGGGCGCCGCCAATCGCTGGTGGGCGGCGCGTAACGAGCGCAAGCGTCTGGTTGCACAACTGCGTGAAGTCGACGATCAGGTTCATGATGTGGTCGCTCCAATGGTCCCGGACCGCCGCGAACAAGCCAAGGCCAAGGAACGTATCATCGAACGTGACCAGGCCCTGACCAAACATGTGGCCGAGCGTGCGCAGCAGCCAGCGCCGGTGATAATGCCCGCGCCAGCCAAGGTGCCTGAGCCGAGCAAGCGCGTGCAGAAGGAAAAGCAGGCGCCGCTGTTCGTCGACAGTGCCATTGAGGGCACATTGCCGCCGATTTCGATTCTTGATCCTGCCGAGAAAAAACAGGTCAATTATTCGCCTGAATCCCTGGCCGGCGTGGGGCACTTGCTGGAAATCAAGCTCAAGGAGTTCGGCGTGGAAGTCTCGGTGGACTCCATTCACCCAGGCCCCGTGATTACCCGCTACGAAATCCAGCCGGCCGCAGGCGTGAAAGTCAGCCGGATCGCCAACCTGGCAAAAGACCTGGCGCGGTCGCTGGCAGTGACCAGCGTGCGTGTGGTTGAAGTAATTCCCGGCAAGACCACCGTCGGTATCGAGATTCCCAACGAAGACCGACAGATCGTGCGTTTCTCCGAAGTGCTGTCGTCGCCGCAGTACGACGAAGCCAAGTCGCCGGTGACCATGGCCCTGGGCCACGACATTGGCGGTAAGCCGGTCATTACCGATCTTGCCAAGATGCCGCACCTGCTGGTAGCCGGTACGACAGGTTCTGGTAAGTCGGTGGGGGTTAACGCCATGATCCTGTCGATCCTGTTCAAGTCGGGGCCCGAAGACGCCAAGCTGATCATGATCGACCCGAAAATGCTCGAATTGTCGATCTACGAGGGCATTCCGCACCTGTTGTGCCCAGTGGTTACCGACATGAAGGACGCCGCCAATGCACTGCGCTGGAGCGTCGCCGAGATGGAACGACGCTACAAGCTGATGGCGGCGATGGGGGTGCGTAACCTGGCGGGCTTCAACCGCAAGATCAAAGACGCCGAGGAAGCGGGCGAGCCTATCTATGACCCGATGTTCAAGCGCGAGAGCATGGATGACGTGCCGCCGCTGCTGAAAACCCTGCCGACCATCGTTGTGGTGGTCGACGAGTTTGCCGACATGATGATGATCGTCGGCAAGAAGGTCGAAGAGCTGATCGCACGTATCGCCCAGAAGGCCCGAGCTGCCGGTATCCACCTGATCCTTGCGACGCAGCGGCCTTCGGTGGACGTGATCACCGGCCTGATCAAGGCCAACATCCCGACCCGTATGGCTTTCCAGGTATCGAGCAAGATCGACTCACGGACCATCATTGACCAGGGCGGTGCCGAGCAGTTGCTCGGTCATGGCGACATGCTTTATATGCCGCCAGGCACCAGCCTGCCGATTCGCGTGCATGGCGCCTTCGTTTCCGACGAAGAGGTTCACCGTGTGGTCGAGGCCTGGAAGTTGCGTGGCGCCCCAGACTACAACGACGACATTCTCAACGGTGTCGAAGAAGCCGGTAGCGGCTTTGACGGTGGCAGTAGCGGTGATGGCGATGATGCCGAGACCGATGCCCTGTACGATGAGGCCGTACAATTCGTTCTGGAAAGTCGCCGCGCTTCCATTTCCGCCGTGCAGCGCAAGCTGAAAATTGGCTACAACCGCGCCGCGCGCATGATCGAGTCGATGGAAATGGCTGGTGTCGTAACCGCCATGAACACCAACGGCTCGCGTGAAGTGATTGCCCCCGGGCCGTCTCGCGACTGATGACCTTTCAGTCTGTGGCCAGCGACGGCCACAGGCCCACTCATACTGCAACGAGGATTGCCATGCGCCTGATTCGCATGATGTTGGTTTCCGCTTTGGCCGTGTCCAGCGCTTCGGTATTTGCCGGCGAGCAGGATGTGGCGCGCTTGACCCAATTGCTGGAAAAATCCCGGACTATCGAGGCTCGATTCTCGCAGTTGACCCTGGATGCCAGCGGCACCAGCCTGCAGGAAACGGCGGGGCAAATGTCGGTTCAGCGCCCAGGACTGTTTTACTGGCACACTGACGCGCCACAGGAGCAAGTCGTAGTCTCCGACGGCAAGACGGTAACCTTGTGGGATCCGGACCTGGAGCAGGCGACGATCAAGAAGCTCGATCAGCGCCTGACCGAAACGCCTGCACTGCTGTTGTCCGGTGATGTATCGAAGATCAGCCAGAGCTTCGATATCACCTCCAAGGAGCAGGGTGATGTCATGGATTTCACCCTCAAGCCGAAAACCAAGGACACCCTGTTTGACTCCCTGCGCCTTTCGTTCCGCAAGGGGCTGGTCAATGATATGCAACTGATCGACAGCGTCGGCCAGCGCACCAACATCCTGTTCACCGGCGTCAAAGCCAACGAGGCGATTGCGGCAGGCAAGTTCAAGTTCGACATCCCGAAAGGCGCTGACGTCATTTCGGAATAAGAGGTAGTAGCGCCATCCATGGACCTGTTTCGTAGCGAACCCGTAGCCCAGCCTCTGGCAGCGCGCCTGCGCCCGGCCAACCTGGACGAGTACGTTGGCCAGGAGCACTTGCTGGCCCGCGGCAAGCCGCTGCGCGAAGCGCTGGAGCAGGGAGCGTTGCACTCAATGATTTTCTGGGGCCCGCCCGGGGTCGGCAAGACCACCCTGGCGCGGCTGCTGGCGCAGTTCTGCGATGCCCACTTCGAAACCGTTTCGGCGGTGCTGGCGGGGGTCAAGGAGATCCGCCATGCGGTGGAAATCGCCAAGCAGCAGGCAGGGCAATACGGGCGGCGCACCATACTGTTCGTTGACGAAGTGCACCGTTTCAACAAGTCCCAGCAAGATGCCTTCTTGCCGTATGTAGAAGACGGCACGCTGATTTTTATCGGTGCCACCACTGAGAACCCTTCGTTCGAGCTCAACAATGCGTTGTTGTCGCGGGCGCGGGTGTATGTGCTCAAGAGCCTCGACGAAGCGGCCCTGCGCAAATTGGTCAATCGCGCCCTGAGCGAGGAGCGTGGCCTCGGCAAACGCCAGTTGCGCGTCGGCGATGAAGCGTTTCAGATGCTCATGGCTGCTGCCGATGGTGATGGTCGGCGCATGCTCAACTTCCTCGAAAACGCCTCCGATCTGGCGGAGGATGGCGGCGAAATCGGTGTGGAGTTGCTGCAAAGCCTGCTGGGTGACAGTCGCCGTCGCTTCGACAAGGGCGGCGAAGCCTTCTACGACCAGATCTCGGCGCTGCACAAGTCGGTCCGCGGCTCCAACCCCGACGGCGCACTGTATTGGTTTGCCCGAATGCTCGACGGTGGCTGTGATCCGCTCTATATCGCGCGTCGTGTCGTGCGCATGGCCAGCGAAGATATTGGTAACGCCGACCCCCGAGCCCTGAGCCTGTGCCTGGCGGCCTGGGATGTACAAGAGCGTCTCGGTAGCCCTGAAGGTGAGCTGGCCGTGGCCCAGGCCATCACCTACCTTGCCTGTGCACCGAAGAGCAATGCCGTTTACATGGGCTTCAAAACTGCCCTGCGGGAAGCGGGCGAGCATGGTTCGCTGGAAGTACCGCTACACTTGCGCAATGCGCCGACCAAGTTGATGAAACAACTGGGCTATGGCGACGAGTACCGTTACGCCCATGACGAACCGGATGCCTATGCAGCCGGGGAAGATTACTTCCCGGATAACCTCGAGCCGCGCCATTACTATCAGCCTGTGCCGCGCGGCCTGGAGTTGAAGATCGGTGAGAAGCTCAAGCACCTCGCCGAGCTTGATCGCAAGAGCCCACGGCAACGGAGAAAGCCATGATTGCTGTGATCGCCGCCGTCAGCGCGGGGGGTATCGCCGGGACCTTGCTGCGGTTTGCCACGTCCAATTGGGTCAATGCCCACTGGCCACGCCACTTCTATCTCGGTACGCTGGCGGTCAATCTGATTGGCTGTCTGCTGATCGGCCTGCTATACGGGTTGTTTCTGCATCGCCCGATGGTGCCGGTCGAACTGCGTGCTGGCCTGATCGTCGGCTTTCTTGGCGGTTTGACTACATTTTCATCCTTTTCCCTGGATACCGTGCGTCTGCTCGAAAGCGGGCAGGCGCCGCTGGCCTTCGGTTATGCCGGGCTTAGCGTATTTGGCGGGCTGCTCGCGACCTGGGCCGGCCTGTCTTTAACCAAATTCTGAACCAACGAGAGAACGATATGCTCGATTCCAAACTGTTACGCGGCCAACTTCAGGAAGTGGCGGACCGCCTGGCCTCCCGTGGCTTCAGCCTGGATGTCGCGCGCATCGAAGCACTGGAAGAACGCCGCAAGGTGGTGCAGACCCGCACCGAACAACTGCAGGCCGAGCGTAACACCCGTTCCAAATCCATTGGCCAGGCCAAGGCTCGTGGCGAAGATATCGCGCCGCTGATGGCCGATGTGGAACGCATGGCCCAAGAGCTGGCCAGTGGCAAAACCGAACTGGACGGCATTCAGGCCGAGCTGGACGCGATTGTATTGGGCATTCCCAACCTGCCGGACGAAAGCGTGCCGGTCGGCGCCGATGAAGATCACAACGTTGAGGTGCGTCGCTGGGGCACCCCGCGCCAGTTCGATTTCGAAATCAAGGACCACGTCGCCCTGGGTGAACTGAGCGGTGGCCTGGACTTTGAAACCGCAGCCAAGCTCTCGGGTGCTCGATTCGCCTTGCTGCGCGGGCCAATTGCGCGCCTACACCGCGCCCTGGCGCAGTTCATGATCAACCTGCACACCAGCGAGCACGGCTACGAAGAAGCCTACACCCCGTACCTGGTACAGGCGCCGGCGCTGCAAGGCACCGGTCAACTGCCGAAGTTCGAAGAAGACCTGTTCAAGATCAGCCGTGAAGGCGAAGCCGACTTCTACCTGATTCCGACCGCTGAAGTATCGCTGACCAACATCGTCGCAGGCGAGATCCTCGACGCCAAGCAGTTGCCGGTCAAGTTTGTCGCCCACACGCCATGCTTTCGCAGTGAAGCCGGCGCTTCGGGTCGTGACACCCGCGGGATGATCCGCCAGCACCAGTTCGACAAGGTCGAGATGGTCCAGATCGTTGAGCCAGGTAAATCCATGGAAGCGCTGGAAGGCCTGACTGCCAACGCCGAGCGCGTGCTGCAGGCGCTGGAGCTGCCGTACCGCGTTCTGGCGCTGTGCACCGGCGACATGGGTTTCAGTGCGGTCAAGACTTACGACCTGGAAGTCTGGGTGCCGAGCCAGGACAAATACCGCGAGATCTCTTCGTGCTCCAACTGTGGTGACTTCCAGGCGCGCCGCATGCAGGCCCGCTGGCGCAACCCGGAAACCGGCAAGCCTGAGTTGGTCCATACCCTGAACGGTTCGGGTCTGGCGGTTGGGCGTACCCTGGTTGCGGTGCTGGAGAACTACCAGCAGGCCGATGGTTCGATCCGCGTGCCTGAAGTGCTCAAGCCGTACATGGGCGGCCTGGAGATCATTGCTTAAATGGAATTTCTGCCGCTGTTCCACAAACTGCGCGGCAGCCGTGTGCTGGTTGTCGGTGGAGGCGAGATTGCCCTGCGCAAGTCGCGTCTACTGGCCGATGCCGGGGCGGTACTGCGCGTGGTTGCGCCCCAGATCGAAGCGCAACTGAGCGAGCTTGTCCGGCACAGCGGTGGCGAAATCCTCAGCCGTGGCTATCAGTCGAGCGATCTTGACGGTTGTCAGTTGATCATTGCTGCAACAGATGACCAGGCGCTCAACGCTCAGGTTTCAGCCGATGCTCACCAGCGCTGTGTGCCGGTCAACGTGGTCGATGCACCTGCCTTGTGCTCGGTGATCTTTCCGGCGATTGTCGACCGTTCGCCCCTTGTGGTGGCGGTGTCCAGTGGCGGTGATGCACCGGTGTTGGCGCGGTTGATCCGCGCCAAGCTGGAAACCTGGATTCCAGCCGCTTATGGCGAGCTTGCTGGGTTGGGCGCGCGTTTTCGGCACAAGGTCAAGGCCCTGTATCCGGACGTCAATCAGCGTCGTGGTTTTTGGGAAGATGTTTTCCAGGGACCTATCGCCGAGCGGCAACTGGCCGGGCAGGGTGCTGAAGCCGAGCGGTTGCTGCAAGCCAAGATCGACGGCGCCAGCTATCAGGCGCCGGGTGAGGTGTATCTGGTCGGTGCAGGGCCGGGTGATCCCGATTTGCTTACCTTTCGTGCCTTGCGTTTGATGCAGCAGGCTGACGTGGTGCTCTACGATCGTTTGGTTGCTCCGGCGATCATCGAGCTGTGCCGCCGTGATGCCGAGCGCATCTACGTCGGTAAACGTCGCGCCGATCATGCTGTGCCTCAGGATCAGATCAACCAATTGCTGGTGACCCTGGCTCGTCAGGGCAAGCGGGTATTGCGTTTGAAGGGCGGTGATCCGTTCATCTTCGGTCGTGGTGGTGAAGAGATCGAAGAACTGGCAGAGCAGGGCATTCCTTTCCAGGTAGTGCCGGGTATCACTGCCGCCAGTGGTTGCTCAGCGTATGCTGGCATACCGCTCACTCATCGCGATTACGCCCAGTCGGTGCGGTTCGTTACCGGCCACCTCAAGGACGGTACCAGTAACCTGCCTTGGAATGATCTGGTGGCACCGGCTCAGACCCTGGTGTTTTACATGGGGCTGGTTGGTTTGCCGACCATCTGTGCCGAGTTGATTCGCCATGGTCGCGCTGCCGACACGCCCGCAGCGCTGGTACAGCAGGGCACTACGCCGAATCAGCGGGTGTTCACCGGCACACTGGCTGATTTGCCGGCGCTGGTCGCCGAGCATGAGGTTCATGCGCCGACCCTGGTGATCGTTGGTGAAGTGGTCCAGTTGCGTGAAAAGCTGGCCTGGTTCGAAGGCTCCCAGGGCTGAAATACATCGCGAGGCAAGCCCGCTTCTACAGACTCACCTCTGTAGACGCGGGATTACCCCGTGATCACCAATCACAGCATTAATCGTTGGTCCAGATACCTCGCCCCGCCAACCGTTGCCGATCATGCTGCTGGGTAAAGTCCTGCAATGGGCCTTTAGGCACAATTCCATTCGGGTTGATGGTCTTGTGACTCATGTAGTAATGCTTCTGGATATGCTCGAAGTTCACCGTCTGCGCCACCCCTGGCCACTGATACAACTCTCGTAGCCAATTCGACAAGTTTGGGTAGTCGGCAAGGCGCCGCAGGTTGCACTTGAAGTGCCCGTGGTACACCGCATCAAAGCGAATCAACGTGGTGAACAGTCGCCAATCGGCTTCAGTCAGGTACTCGCCGGTTAAATAACGGCGTTCGCCAAGGCGTTGATCCAGGCAGTCCAGTTCGGCGAACAATTGATCGAAAGCCTGTTCGTACGCCTCTTGCGAGGTGGCAAAGCCTGCTCGATACACACCATTGTTGACCGCCGGATAGATGCGCTCGTTGAGGGCATCTATCTCTGCTTGCAGCGGCTCGGGGTAGAGGTCCAGGCGATTGCCGGTCAGGCCATCGAAGGCATGGTTGAAAATGCGGATGATCTCTGCCGACTCATTGTTGACGATGCGCTGTTTCTGCTTGTCCCACAGCACCGGCACGGTAACCCGGCCGCTGTAATGTGGATCGTCGCGGGTATAACGCTGATGGAGATACTGCAGGTGCTCGAGTTTGTCGCCGGTAGAGCCCTTGCTCTGATCGAACGTCCAGCCGTTCTCGCCCATCAGCCAGCTGACTACTGACACATCAATGAGACTTTCCAGGCCTTTAAGCTTGCGAAAGATCAGGGTGCGGTGCGCCCAAGGGCAGGCCAGCGACACGTACAGATGATAGCGCCCGGCTTCGGCGGCCGGTAGTTGATTGCGGCGCTGCGCGCTTTCACGCTGGAAGGCGCCATCTTTGCTGCTTTCATACCACTGGTCATGCCAGCGTCCATCGATCAAAAGGCCCATGCTTGACTCCTTGGCGATTCATTCTGATATAGAGCCCAGTTTACGGAGCTGAGTTCGAACGAATAGCGCAAAGACCGGGCCGGTTTAATCGGTTTGTTCGATCAGTTGCGCTTGTCCCAGTAGCGTTGGGCTTGAGCGAAGGCGTCTTCACGCGACTGGCCAAGGCCACGCAAAGCCAGGGCCATGGTCGCTACTACAGCCAGTTCACCATAGCTGTCCTGCGTGTCGCCACGCCATACCGAGAGTAATTGCTCAGGCTCCAGGTTCGCTGGTTTTACATGCCGTTGGGCAGCCAGGGCAGGCCATTCCTCATCCCAATCCACGCCCGCTGCAGTGCCGTACAGATGGCTGGTGGTGTCGGGGTTGATCTCGATCTCGCCACCGTCACCCTTGACCACAATAGCGGTATCGCCAAGCAGACGACTGGCTTCGCGGTGTACCGCCTGATAGCCCGGATGGAAGATGCTCTGCAGGCCGCAGCGTGCGCCCAGAGGGTTGAGCACCCGGGCCAGGGAATGGATAGGCGAGCGCAGGCCCAGGGTGTTGCGCAGGTCGATCATGCGTTGCAGGCGTGGCGCCCAGTCCTGCAGCGGAATAAACGCCAATTGTTGGCTGTCGAGCGCCTTGGCCACCGCCTGCCAGTCGCGACACAGGGGGATCTGCAACACCTCCAGCACTTGTTCGGTGTAAAGACGTCCGGCGGTGTGTGCGCCACCTCCATGCAGGAGAATGCGCACACCATTGGCGGCCAGGCATTTGGCCGCCAGCAGGTACCAGGGCAGGTGGCGCTTTTTCCCGGCATAACTGGGCCAGTCCAGGTCTACCTGGATCGCTGGTGCATGCAGGCGCTGACGCAGCGCTTCAGTGAAGCCGGCCAACTCCTCAGGGCTTTCTTCCTTGTGCCGCAGCAGCATCAGAAAGGCGCCCAGTTGCGCTTCCTCGACCTTGCCGTCGAGCAGCATGCCCATGGCCTCACGGGCTTCCTCACGGGTCAGGCCGCGGGCGCCGCGCTTGCCCTTGCCAAGGATGCGTACAAACTGGGCAAAGGGATGTTCGGACGGGGTTTCGGTGATCAGCGGGCGAGGGTCGGTCATATGCAATTGGTCGGCTTTGGCAGGCCCGCAAGTTTTGCGGCGAGTTTGGCGGGAGTGCCTTTGAATAGGCGGTTCAGGTGCATGCTGTTGCCTTTCTCCGGCCCCAGCTTGAGTGCCGTGTACTTGATCAGCGGGCGCGTGGCCGGCGACAACTCGAACTCCTGGTAAAAGGCCCGCAGTACCGTCAGCACTTCCCAGTGCTCCTCGGTGAGCTCCAATTGCTCGCGGGCGGCGAGGGCGTTGGCAACCTCCTCAGACCAGTCGCTGAGCTCAAGCAGATAGCCGTCCTTGTCCAGGGCAATGTTGCGCGCGCCTACAGTGAGGGTGCTCATAGCCAGGTGTTGACCTTGTCGTAGTCCAGCGAAAGCGCAACGAACGCCGGGTAGTCGATGGCCTGAACGCCGTCGTCGGTGTTGATGGCGCGGGCTTGCAGGTCTTCCTCGAGGGCGAACAGGCGGCCTTGCAGATTGCTCGCGTGCAGGCTGGCCAGCGGCGCGCTTGCGGCTTGCAGGGCATACACGGCATCGCCGCACAGCAACAGGCCATCCTTGCTACCGAGCAGGCGCAAGCAACTGCTCAGGCGATTGTCGCCGAAGGGCGAATGGGAAATTACGTGCAAGGTGCTCATCAGAGGGTTACCACCTGGTCGAAACGGTCAATCAATGCAGCCAGTTCGGCGTCATCCAGCGCCTGTACCGGCAGGCTGAGGTTCTGCGTCGTCAAACCGCGCTCCTGCAGGCTGCTGCGGGCGACAAAAAGCTCGTCGACACCGAACATCGGCAAGGCCTGCAAGTTGGCAGCGAGGTTCTTCTGTTGCAGTTGAGCAGGCTGCTGGCCCGGCGCGAGTTGAAACACCCCGTCATCGAGAAACAGCATGCCCAGGGGCAGATCGAAGGCCCCACCAGCCAGGGCGATATCTAGTGTTTCGCGGGCGGACAGACCGGCCCAAGGTGCCTTGCGGCTTATCAGCAGTAACGACTTGGCCATCTCAGTCGCCTCCAAAACAGAGCAAGCGGTCAGCCAGTTGCGCACCTTCATGCAGTTGGCCAAGGCCAGACAGCTCCCAGGGTGCCGGCAGGTTCACCGCGGTGCGCTGGTAGCGTTGGGCTTCCTCGTCATTGAGTACGCCACGGCGCAACGCCGCGGCAATGCATACCACGGCATCAAGCTGGTGCTCGCTGATGAAGGATCGCCATTGGGCGGCGATATCCAGCTCATCCTGAGGGGCGACGATATTGCCCGAGGCGCAGTGCACGCCGTCTTGATAAAAAAACAGCCGGACAATTTCGTGGCCGCTGGCGAGTGCCGCCTGAGCAAAGCGCAGGGCGCGGCGTGAGGAGGGCGCATGGGCCGGGGAAAAAACCGCAATGGCGAACTTCATGGAAGGCTCATTCAGCAAAACTGCGCCAATCATAAAGCAAATCGAGGGAGCGGGCTTGCCCTGCGACGGCCCGCCCCCGTTCGCTCAAGCCTTCTCTTTATGCTCTGGCAGGAACCAGTTCAGTACCAGTGCACAAATCCCCCCGGTAGCGACCCCCGACTCCAGCACATTGCGCAGCGCCGACGGCATGTGCGCAAGAAACTCCGGCACCTGCGCCACGCCCAGGCCCAACGCCAGCGACACCGCAATAATCAGCAGTGCACGGCGGTCCAGGCTGATGCTTGCGAGAATGTTGATCCCTGATGCAGCCACTGCACCGAACATCACCATCGCAGCGCCACCCAGTACTGGCTCCGGCACTGCCTGAATCACCCCGGCAACACTTGGGAACAGGCCGAGGATGACCAGCATGGCCGCGATCCATACACCGATATGACGACTGGCAATGCCGGTCAGTTGGATAACGCCGTTGTTCTGGGCAAACACCGAACTTGGGAAGGTGTTGAACACCCCGGCCAGCAACGAGTTGGCACCATTGACCAGTACCCCGCCTTTGATCCGTTGCATCCACAGCGGCCCCTCGACCGGTTGGCGCGAAACCTTACTGGTCGCAGTCACGTCTCCAATGGCTTCCAGGGAGGTCACCAGGTAAATCACCAGCATCGGAATGAACAGCGCCCAAGAGAAACCCAGGCCAAAGTGCAGTGGCATGGGTACCTGGAACAGCTCGGCTTCATGCATGCCAGTGAAATCCAGGCGGCCGAGATAACCGGCCAGCGCATAGCCAACGGCCAGGGCAATGACAATGGCGCAACTGCGCATCCACACCACTGGAATACGGTTGAGCACCACGATAATCGCCAACACCACGCCCGACAGCAGCAGGTTTTCGCCGTTGGCGAAGGTGCCGTTGCCCATTGCCGCAAAGCCACCGCCCATGCTGATCAGGCCGACCTTGATCAAGGTCAGGCCGATCATCAGCACCACAATGCCGGTCACCAGCGGCGTGATCAGGCGTTTAACGAAAGGCAGGATGCGCGAAATGCCCATTTCAACGAACGAACCGGCAATCACCACACCGAAAATCGCCGCCATTACCGCTTCCACCGGCGTACCTTGCTTGACCATCAGAGCGCCACCGGCGATCAAGGGGCCGACAAAGTTGAAACTGGTGCCTTGCACAATCAGCAGACCCGCGCCGAATGGCCCGAAACGACGGCATTGCACAAAGGTGGCGATACCCGAGATCACCAGTGACATCGACACAATCAAATTGGTGTCGCGTGCCGAAACGCCCAGCGCCTGGCAAATCAGCAAGCCGGGGGTCACGATCGGCACGATGATCGCCAGCAAGTGCTGCAGTGCTGCCAGCATGGCAATCAGCGGCCGCGGCTTGTCCTCAAGGCCGAGGACCAGTTCATTGGCCTGCGCGGGTGCGCCGGGTCCTTGCTCGATTGAACTCATGGGAGTGCTGCCCCGGAAGAAAAAAGGAGCGCATTCTACGGGGCTATGGGCATTTGGGGTAGTAATAGCTGGCACAAAAAAGCCCGCCGAAGCGGGCTTTCCTACAAACTGCCTAGCTTATGATCAGTCGTCGCGACCCATCAGACCGAACAGTTGCAGCAGGCTGACGAACAGGTTGTAGATAGAAACATACAAGCTGATCGTGGCCATGATGTAGTTACGCTCGCCACCGTGAATGATCGCGCTGGTCTGGAACAGGATGCAGACCGACGAGAACAACACGAAGCCAGCGCTGATTGCCAGTTGCAGGCCACTGATCTGGAAGAACAGGCTAGCCAGCACAGCACCCATCAGCACGAAGAAACCTGCGGTGATGAAACCACCGAGGAAGCTCATGTCCTTACGGGTGATCAGTACATAGGCCGACAGACCACCGAACACCAACGCGGTCATGGCGAAGGCCGAACTGACAACCTCAGCGCCACCGGCCATGCCCAGGTAACGGTTGAGGATAGGGCCGAGGATAAAGCCCATGAAACCGGTAAGGGCGAAGGTCGACACCAGGCCCCACGCCGAGTCACGCAGCTTGTTGGTGAGGAAGAACAGGCCATAGAAGCCGATCAGCACCACGAAAATGTTCGGGTAGCCAACGCGCATCTGCTGCGCAATAAAGGCCATGAGACCACTGAAGGCGAGGGTGATAGCCAACAGCCCGTACGTATTGCGCAGGACTCGGCTGACCTCCTGCTGCTCGACCTGCTGGCCGTGATTGACGGCGTAATCCTGTTCGCGCATGGCGACACTCCTGTGGGTTTGAAACGTTAGATGCAAAGATCATAACAGAGCGATGGCAACCAGCTACACAGAGAGTTTGACAGCTTGTTTCATTTCGGTATTATGTCGCCCGCAATACGAGGAAGCGTGGCCGAGTGGTTTAAGGCAACGGTCTTGAAAACCGTCGATGGGCAACTATCCTAGAGTTCTTATCTTAGGTAATCCTCAGATGCATACTTCAAGGCGCCCTAGGTGATGCATCGGGGAATTGGCAGAGTGGTTGAATGCACCGGTCTTGAAAACCGGCGAACGTTAATAGCGTTCCCAGGGTTCGAATCCCTGGTTCCCCGCCAGAATCAGTAAAAACAAGGGCTTAGAGAAAATCTAAGCCCTTTTTTTGTGCGTGTGAAATTTGAATTTGCAAGGATGGTGGGGGCAATTTGCGCGCTATGCGAAAGCATGCATTTCACTAGATGCCTTCTGCTGCAAACTACTGCACGCTTCTCGGAGAAAGAAAGCCAACTGCATACTTGATGGGCGTCACTTAGCAGTGCGCCTTCGGCCTCCAGAAGACCTCCCAAGAACGGAAACTTGGGAGGCCTAGGAGGCATCCATTTGCCCTAGAGTTTCTGGTTAATCCCTAGGTGCTCCAGTCGTGCCGGATCCACGACACCCACAAGCGTGTCACCTTCGAGGCCTGAAGGCGGGCAGGCGTAAAGGTCATTTTTTGAAATCTCACGCCTCTTGCCAGTAACGCTGAACCGTAGATTTAGGCAGCCCTAGAGCACGTGCGGTTTCTGCTTGTGTCATGCCTTGGCGCTTTAGGTCAATCACGGCACTGACCCTCTGAGCATTCGCTCGTATGCCTCTTTCGCGTTTCTTCAATACTCCATCTTGAGTCTGGGCCTCCATGATTTGCAGGCCGCCTGATTCTATGAAGCTCTGAAGTTCAGCTTGTGCATCTTGCAGTTCACGCTCCGGAGTCTTTTGGTCGCGGATCGACAAGCACAATGCCATGATGGTCAGGAGGCTGACATCGAGCGTGTCAGCGATCTTTAGAAGGGTTGGCAGCGTCGCCTGGATTTTCCCTTGTTCAAGCAAGCTTAAGTTGCTCTGGCTAAGAGTCTCGGCGAGGGATTCGTAACCCTTTCCTTTCATTTGCCGAATGGCGCGCAGAGTGATAGCTAGCTCTTCCTTCACGGTCAGCTTTCCAAAAGGAAGGATAGAGCCACAGTCCTTGCAGCCCAATAAATATCATGTATTGTTATTAGTGAGTCGTTTTGCTTATGATGTCTCCTCAGAGATCGGCGTGCTGACTCATCAATTTTGCATGTGCCTAGGCTGTGTGACCTCCTGACTGCCAGAGACATGTGCAGCGTTGATCGTTTGCGCTTGGCCGATATAGAGCCGATCTAGGGCTGGGCTAGAGATGGAGTAGGGTTTACCACAGTGTTTGTGACCTATAGCAGCAATTTGCAGGGCCAGTTTAGGGCTCCAGAGAGTGTCCGTATGCTCTGGAATTCAGCTGACATCAGTCAGTGTGAATATTCTTTTCTGGTCGAGGGAGTGGGGTTAGAGGATGGGGCCATAGGCCCGGTTGCGCATGTTGTAAGTGACGTTGCCACTCTTCAGATGATGCGCGCTGGAGAGCAAGGTAATTTCCTGATCGTGAGCAATGTTCACATCATCCTATCTCCAGCCAAAAGCAAAAAAGGCTCTTACGCAATGGAGCTCCTCTCTGAGATTCGCATTCAGGGTGGAACCGAGAGCAGCCCGGTCTACGAGTTCATCACTAAAGCTGGTGAGGTCTACACGAGCACACCAAGTTAACACCGCAAGGTTGAGGGCAAATGGCCGCTGCTTTAGGAACGATCATGCCTCTCTACAATTTGGGCGTTCTGAGAGGGGATCATCTCCGTTCGACTCATGGTCGGTTGCGCGATCAATTTCATACAGAAGGGCAATGAACTCGAGAGCGGGGAGGCGATTGATGCAGCCACGTTTTCTCAGTGCTCCAGCAAAGTCTCCAAGTAATGTTCGATAGCCAGGCTTCCGCTCCTGTGGCGGCTTTGGCCAACGGAGGTTGAGGTATACATGGAAATTAACGAGATCGAGCGCGAACGCCGTCGTGAAGCTGTGGCAGCAGAAATCGCTTGTCTAGCGCTCGACGGAGGGCGGCTTGCAGCTGAGCGCCTGGCACAGTTGCAGCGCTACGTGGATGGTGAAGTTAGCCTCGAAGAGCTTCGAGCAGAGCTAATTGAACGTCTGCGATTAGATAATGAGGGAATCGTAGATGAAGATGAAATGTGTCGAGCCTGGGGTGACGTTGAGTGATTCGAATCTCTCGACCGTAGCCGGCTAAAGCCGAATGAGCGAAGTCTCGGTCTCTTTTTGATTTGCTGCCCCATTTGGACGCATCGGAGACACGATCAGCGTTCAACAGGAACCAACTGATCCGATGAAAATTTTGATCTACTCAGATCTGCACCTGGAGTTCGCGGACTTCCAGCCTCCTGCGACGGAATGCGATTTGGTCGTGCTGGCCGGCGACATCTCGGTAAAGAGTCGCGGGGTGGGGTGGGCCAATGAGACCTTCAGCTGTCCGGTGATCTATGCCTGCGGCAACCATGAGTTCTACAAAGGCCACATCGACCGCACGCTGACCAAGATGCGCGATGCGGCTGCAGAACATGTACACATCCTGGACAACCAGTCCCTGATCATTGGCGACACCAGGTTTTTGGTAGCAACGGCGTGGACAGATTTCACTGCGAGCGGGGACTACAGGGTAGCGATGAGGGTGTGCGCGGAATGGATGAACGACTTCAAGCGCATCCGCATCGGCGAGGGGTATAGCAAGCTTCGTCCTGTCGATCTAATCGCACGAAACATCACTACTCGTGAATTCTTAGCGACTGAGCTAGCTAAGCAATTCGACGGCAAGACGGTGGTGGTTACTCATCACTGCCCAATTCAAGAGGTCGCCGGTGATGGTCACGAAGGTCACCTGGGTGCTGCCTACTTCAATGATTGGCATGATTTGGTTGCCCAGACTGATGTTTGGATTTTCGGCCACACCCATCATGCCGTCGACACAGTCGTCTCGGGCTGCCGAGTCCTTTCGAATCCGAGAGGATATCCAGGTGAGCGTACTGGGTTCGTGCCGAATCTAGTGGTTGAAGTCTGATGAGATGAGTCCAAGCGTCCAGACTTCTGCGCACGCAACTTTCGGTCGATGGCGTCGACGTACTCGACTGCGAAAATGAATACGAGCTAGGCGAATACAAGAGGTTTCAAATGGTCAAACGCAGCGTACCGCTCTCCACACACAAACCCGTCGTTACACCTCCGTCTGCTATTCCCACGAGCGTTACCAAAGCGATGCAGGCCGAGGTAGGTCTCGAGATTACTGGTTACTTATCTTCCGTCGAGTATGGGCCAGGAGAGCGCTTTTTGAGAGGTGTAGTTTTTGGTGATCGAGAGAAACGCTTCGATGATGGTGAGCCGATTCGAACCTCCGTCATCATGACCTCCCAAAAGATTCAAGGATATCTGGTGGTGCAGACACTGAATAGCCTTTACGTGGTTTGTGACTGGGCAGGTGATGGCGCTCGTGGGTGCTCAAAGGCACTGCACTGATACAAAAAATAGTTTTCTAATCGTTGTGGAGTCTCGGCCAGATGCCAGAAGTAATTACTGTTGAGTTTCACGGTAAGGAGGTGAGCGACTTTCAACTGAGTCGTTTAGTGCAAGCAAGCTTTCTCAAATACACGGTGCCCGTCACGGCGTTCATCAGTGATGCACTGATCGCCGAAGACACATGTTTGGGGATTTCTTTCGACCACTCTGAGCGTGACGATGGGTACCACAAAGCGGATGGTTCGATCCTCCGCACAGGTAAAATCCAGGTAGCGAGGAAGGAAGGCCGGTTCTGGCTGCTCGAAACCCAAGACGGCAATTACGTCATAGCTAGCTTCAAGCGAGAACTCGGCAGAGCTAGCTTTCTCAAGCTTCTCAAGTCCGCTGATCGTTTGCAATTGACGGTATGAAAGCTCCACCAGCCTTCAAAAAACAATTGCGATAGCGTTCTTAGGGCCTCATTCGACGTTTTAAAGCGGTGAGGAGCATTACCGCTGCCTATCTCCTTTGATCTGCAGCTAATGGATGTGTTCAAAAGCCACAATTCGTGCAGTAGCCGTAATCGTTCAGCAATTTCTGCAGAAACTCACGCCGCCTTTGAACAATACTTAAAATGAGAAAATCCCGGTCGGTGTCTCTCGTCGATAGGTGTCCAGCATCTACTAAGCCATGGATGTAGCCTTCAGCTTTGCCCCTTGCTTCGACCAATGCTTCGATGGATGTGCTTTTATAGATGTCCTTAGCGAGCTGCCACCGCTTCAATTGACGACGACCTGTCGGCTCCTCCGAAAATTTTGGTGCGTTGATCAATGCGTGTAAATCTTTGGGTAAGCTGTTTGTGCTCAAGATGGATTCTCAGAACAGTGATGTCTGTGCCGAGGCTAGCATGAGCGTACTTAATGGCTTGTTGCTGGTTGGCTTGCTGTTTACCCACTGCTCTGACAGAACGGATACACGATGACAGGCTAGCCGCTTACCTCTAAGGTCACACACTTCGGTTTGCTGATAGCCTGGTGAGTTTGCTGCCGCCACGGAAGCCGCAGCGCTCAGCCGAATCGGTACCCGCTGCTTAGCAAAATAATCGCTAGGACATAATTATTGCTGAGCCATAATTTCAAATAATTCCCCACGTCCATGATCAGTCCCCTGCTATTTGAGTGGTGACCTGATTCTAAAAGGGTTCGCAGGCAATCAACGGAGGAGTGCGGTAGGCGGCGTCCCGCCGAACTTTCGAAGGGATGTTTGTAGACCTCGGGGCCACCTGTCTGTGCCAAAAAGGGAATTGATCTTCGGATTCAAACAGCATTGAGTCGAGCTTCCAGTCGCTTGTGGTCAGTGCTGTTCAAAAGCTCCGCAGGTGCGGCTACCTCATCAGGTGAAAGCCCTGGTATTACCTGGTAGGGCTCACGAGTTATTAGCGTAATCGCTTCTGAGCTGTCGCTCGTTTGGCCGAGGAAAGCACCGATTGCTACAAGCGGCTCTGTACAGTCGGCTAAAACCTAAAACTTGAGATCAGCAGAGGGCGGCTACCCTCCGCTGACTATTTTGCGTGTCACTTGCGAGGTTTGCCCGCATCGCTCCGCTTTTCACGAATTTGACCATCCTGATTGCGAGAGCGAGGCTGTTCACCACCGCCAGGCTTTGGCACGTTGACGTCTTTATTGATTGGGCGTCGATCTGTCATACGGAGTCTCCTTCGTGTAGTTGGGTATGTAACGAAAGGTGCATCAGTAGTCCGCTCCGCATCAGAATACTAAACCACATTATGTGGTGTGTTCCGAGTCGGTAAAGCACAACATAGTGTCATTTGCTTGCATTCGCAAGACTGTTGGATCCATTTTTTCACTGTTACATGATCAGGCGCGTCGTAATCCGTCGCGACAAACTCATAAGTAGTTGGGGGCGGTATTACACGCCTCCATCGCAAGCTGTGGACACCTGACTCGTTTAAGCAGCTAGTGACGACCAAAGGCTCATTACGACTGGCGCAGGAAACGCTATCATCCCGCCATCAGCTCAAGAGGGGCCCTCTGGCCGGCTAATTCCGGCACTCCCTTGGGCATCACGACAAGGAAGGTTGCGCATGGACGACATCGTTCAGCCCCTCACGCCACAAGAAGAAGCCCTGCCCAAAGAAGTGAAGATCCTGGCCACCCTGGTGGCGAAGCTCAACCTTGCGGACTTCCAGAACGCCATTCCTGTGATTCGAGAGCTTCGTATCTCAAACGAGACCGATGACCGCTTCGTCAACGCGACGCTGACGTTGAGCTCTGAGCCTGAGGTGTTCAAGTCCAAGGTCTGGCGGATCGATGAGATCGCGGCAGACAGCTTCCGGGTCATTCCAGGACTTGACCTGGTTTTGGACGGCCCATTGCTGAGTCGCTTAACCGAGGCTGAGCTGTCGACTTTCACTTTTGTCCTCGAGGTTGATGACAGGGAGGCGGAAAGCGGTCGGAAAACGGTTGCTCTTCTGGAACAGGTTGTAGATCTTCTACCGCGAAATCAGTGGGGCGGGTTGCGACATATCCCAGATATGACAGCTGCATTCGTTCAGCCCAATGATCCGGCAGTCGAACGTTTGTTGAAGCAGGCTGCTGAGCTGCTTCGTCTTAGTGATAAGTCCTCATCGCTTGACGGGTACGAGGGTGGTTCTAAGCGGGCCTGGCAGCTTGCTTCGGCAGTCTGGGGGGCCGTGGCGCGAATGAAGCTTGATTACGCGTTGCCGCCGGCAAGCTTCGAACAGTCAGGGCAAAAGGTGCGCAGCCCGAGCCAGATTGCCGATACTGGCTTGGCTACATGTATGGATCTCACCCTGCTGTTCTGTGCTGCCCTGGAGCAGATCGGACTCAACCCGGTGATTGTGTTCACTAGGGGTCATGCCTTCGCGGGGCTCTGGCTGAAGCCGGAAGAGTTCACTACTGCGCTGGTGGATGATGTGACCGCAGTGCGGAAGCGGGTAAAGCTGCAGGAGCTGGTACTTTTCGAAACCACGCTTATTACTCATAACCCGATTCCATCCTTCTCTTACGCTGTCGAGAGAGGGGCGAAGCAGGTTGCCGAAGACGCTGAGAGCGACTTTGAAATGCTGCTGGACATTCGCCGTGCCCGACTACAGCGGATCAAACCCCTCGCAAGTTCTGAGGCTCAGATCGCACGGGTTGCCGCAGAGGTAACAGACGACGCTCCACCGCTCCTAGTTGAGGAAGGTGCAGGCATCCCCGACGAGACGCATGAAGTGGCGGTCGAAGACCTTTCGAAGCTCGACCCTGCTGACCGACTGGGCCGTTGGCAGCGCAAGCTTCTCGACCTTTCGCTTCGCAACAATCTACTCAACTTCAAAATGGGCAAGCGCGCGCTGAAGCTCGAATCGCCAGATCCAGGTGCGCTCGAGGATATTCTGGCCAGTGGTCAGTCGTTGAAGCTGCTGACCCGGCCTGACCTCATGGATGGAGCTGATCCCCGGGAGCGCGCTCTGTATGAGCAGCGTGAACGTGAGGATGTACGTCGTCGCCATGCTGAAGATGCTCTCAAGCGCAGAGAGATCTTCGTTGCATTGACGTCTAACGAGATGGATGTCCGGCTCACCGAACTGTATCGGGGCGCTCGTACAGCTTTACAGGAAGGTGGCTCTAACACGCTGTTCCTGGCTATCGGTTTCCTTAGCTGGACGCGTGAGGACAGGGCAGGACAGAAATACAAAGCACCACTGGTATTGGTTCCGGTCACGCTGGAGCGTAAAAGTGCTCGCTCCGGATTCACCATGGTGTTGCACGATGATGAGCCGCGCTTTAACCCGACGCTGATCGAGATGCTGCGGCAAGACTTCGAACTCAGCCTCGGATCGCTGGAGCAAGAGCTGCCTCGAGACGACTCCGGCCTAGATATTGCGGGCATTTGGAACAAGGTCGGTCACGCCATTAAGGACATCCCTGGCTGGGAGTTGAACGAAGACGTCGTGCTGTCGATGTTTTCGTTTGCCAAGTACCTCATGTGGAAAGATCTGGCCGAAAACGCCGAGCATCTACGGCAGAGTCCAGTAGTTCAGCACCTTCTGGACACTCCACGTGACTCGTTCGTATCGGATACGCCGTTCCCAGAGGCGGGGTCGCTGGATCGTGACTACGGCCCGACAGAGGTCTTCTGCCCATTGCCCTCTGACTCCTCTCAGCTAGCAGCAGTGATGGCGGCAGCCAAAGGCAAAGACTTTGTGCTCATCGGCCCGCCCGGTACCGGTAAGAGCCAGACGATCTCCAACATGATCGCCCAGTCGATTGCCCAAGGGCGTCGAGTGCTGTTCGTGTCGGAGAAGATCGCTGCGCTGGATGTAGTGTATCGACGTCTACGTGAGATTGGCCTAGGCGAATTCTGTCTTGAACTTCACTCGAGCAAGGCCCGAAAAACTGATGTTCTCGCTCAGCTTCAGTCTGCCTGGGAGGCGAAAGGGCAGGTGGATACTGCAGCATGGGAGGTTGAGGCACAGCGCCTTGCCACGCTGCGCGACAGTCTTAACATCTACGTTGAGCGTCTTCACCGCCGGCACCGAAATGGTTACACCATTTACGATGCTATCGGCACAGTCACCTCTGGGGGAGATGAAGCTGTTGCTCCTGTTGCATGGGGATCTCCTGACACGCACGACCAGAAAGCCATGCTTGAGCTTCGTGAGTTGGGCGATCGCCTTGAAGTGAATGCTCAGGCCGTTGGATACATCCAGCTTGCCGGCAATGCGCTGTCCTCTGTTGGTCAGGCCGAATGGTCGCCCCATTGGCAACAACAGTTCGTACAGGCAGCTCGTGATGTGCTGCCGGCAGTGATGGATGTGCAACGTGCGGCTGATCGTTTCGTTGAGCTGTCGGGGCTTCCGGTAACAGAGTACACCCCAACGGCCCTTGAGGGCCTATCAATCCTTTCCCTGGCGCTTCCTGCGGCTGCCGGACAAGATTGGCGATTCGCGCTGCGCCCTGATGCTCGTTCGATTGCCCAGCGGCTGAATGATGGCTGTACATGGGTTGAACAGCACCGCGATCTCAACGCCAAGCTATCTGCCGTATGGTCTTCTCGAGTAGTGACTGATGCCAAGCAAGGTATCGAGCTACTGCAGAAACGTCGCGCCACGTGGGCTGAGCTTGGCCCAGCCTGGCCGGAAAGTGTCACGGTTGTCCTTGCTCAAGCAGTGGAGCTGCTGGGGCAAATTGCTGATCTCAAGCAGCGGCTCAGTACGACCTACAGTGATGCGATCGAGTCGCTCGACATTGATCTCTTGCTGAGTGAGTGGAAGGAGGCAGAAGAGTCGTTCTGGCCTAAGTCCTGGTTCGGTAAGCGCCGTATCTCAGCTCTGTTGGCCTCTGCTCAGATCACAGTGGGCGAAGTCGATCACGGTAAAGATCTGGCCACCTGGGCTGAGATTCGCTCTTTACGTCGCGCTATTGATGAGCTGGAGCCAGGGCACGAGTGCGTTGCGGTTTGGCAAGGCTCGAAATCTGAAGCCGAGCAGCTCTCGACGGCTATCAAGCTTCAAGAGGCTATTCGGCTTCAAAAAGCTGACTCGAACTGGGTCGATGAAGGATTGCATTTGGTCGAGCAGGGCCAGCTCGGAGAAGCGTTAAAGGAAGAGCTGCAGCGGCTTCGCACGTTGACCCGTCTTGATGCCGACATGGCCCTACTGTCCGACCTCAGCTCGAACACTGACCAGCTCTGGAGTGGCCTGCGCACTGACATCGAGCACCTGACTGCGGCGCTGCGTTTCCAGGCTGAGCGTCGGGACATCGAAGAGCGCGGTCGACTTGTGGACGAGCACTCTGAGGTGGAAGAAGGCCGTTGCGGAGCGTCCCTGAAGAGTGATTTTGAGCTGCTCAAGCAACGGACAGTGGTTGAGCGTGATCTGGCCGACCTGGCTGATTTGCGAGAGCTGGTACCTGTTTGGAGCGACCTGAAAACCAAGCTTGAGGTGGCTCGCCAGGCAGTTGCATTCCAAGGTCAGGTAGCGACGGCTGTGGCGAAACTAGCACTGAGCCCGGAGCAGATCGCCGCTTATAAAGCGCCCCTCCAAACGCTTTTGGGGGATGGCAACGCACTACTTGAGTCGGAAGGCGCAATAGCGCTTGCAGGCGTTGCTCTACGTGAAAAGCTTGGGCTGCTTCATGAGCGTTCGTCGCAACTGACTTCGATTGGCCATTTTACCGAAATGGGTATTGATGAAACTGCTCATTTGTCGCTGAATAACCTCAAGAAGAACTGTGAGACAGTGGTTTCTTTTGAATCGCGCCTCAAAGCTTGGTGTGCGTGGCGCAAGGTTCGTGATGAAGCGTTCGCAGTGGGCCTCGCCCCGATTGTCCAGGCTATGGAGACCGGAGCGATCACCTCTGGAAAAGTACGTCGCGTCCTTGAGGTGAATTACGCTCGCTGGTGGCTGAACACCACTGTCGACAACGAGGAAGTGATCCGGACATTCGTCAGTGTGGAGCACGAACAGCGTATTCGCGACTTCCGTGCGTTGGATGACAAATTCACCGAGCTGACGAAGGACTGGCTCCGTGCTCGGCTGTGCGCCGACTTGCCGAGTCAGGACAGCGTTAGTCGTTCATCTGAGTGGGGCCTACTGCGCCATGAAATGGGCAAGAAGACTAAGCACATTCCGTTGCGGGAACTGATGACGCGAGCACCGGAGGCACTCACAAAGCTGACGCCTTGCTTGCTGATGAGTCCGCTTTCCATCGCTCAATATCTGCCGCCAGCCTCGACCCCGTTCGACCTGGTGATCTTCGATGAGGCCTCTCAAATTCCCGTATGGGATGCAATTGGTGCAATGGCGCGAGGAAAGCAGGTGGTAATGGTGGGAGATCCGAAACAGCTTCCGCCAACCTCGTTCTTCGACCGTGCTGAATCCACTGCCGATGATGAGGATGTTGAAGCTGACCTCGAAAGCATTCTGGATGAGTGCATCAGCGCGAACTTGCCGATGCGTAATCTGAACTGGCACTACCGTAGCCGTCACGAGAGCCTGATCGCATTCTCGAATCAGCGTTACTACCAATCAAAGCTGGTGACCTTCCCATCCCCGTTCACTGCCGACAAGGCTGTGCGTTTGTGCCCGGTAGCGGGCGTCTACGATAAAGGCGGTTCTCGCACCAACCTGATCGAAGCGAGGGCTTTGGTCGCTGATCTCGTAACCCGTCTCCAGTCGCCGGCTTTCCGCGAGAGCAGACGCACTGTCGGTGTTGTCACCTTCAACGGTGAGCAGCAGAAGCTCATCATGGACATGCTGGATGAGGCATGTCGGAAAGATCCGTCGCTCGACTCCTATTTCGCGGAGTCTGAGCTTGAACCTGTGTTCGTAAAGAACTTGGAAAGTGTGCAAGGCGATGAACGAGACATCATCTATTTCTCGACTACCTATGGGAAAGATGCTGCTGGAGTGATGTCCATGAACTTCGGCCCGATGAACCGCCTTGGTGGTGAACGCCGTCTCAACGTGGCGATTACACGAGCGCGTCAGGAGCTGATTCTGTTCTCGACCTTGCGTCCAGAGCACATTGATCTGGCCAGAACGCAAGCCGTCGGGGTGCGTGATCTGAAGCATTTCCTGGAGTTTGCGGAGCGTGGGCCGAGGGCCTTGGCAGAAGCTAATTTTGGTAGCGTAGGTGGATTCGATAGCCCGTTCGAAGAAGCAGTAGCTGCTGCGTTGGCCAAGAAGGGCTGGCAGATCCATACGCAGATTGGCGTGTCTTCCTTCCGGGTTGACCTGGGGGTTGTTCACCCTGACGCTCCTGGGCGATTCCTTGCCGGCGTGGAATGTGATGGTGCTACCTATCACCGTAGTGCGACTGCGCGAGATCGTGACAAGCTTCGGGAGTTTGTACTGCGTGGGCTTGGCTGGGAGATTGTTAGAATCTGGTCAACTGATTGGTGGGTGGATGCGGTGGGAACTGCAGAGAAGGTACATCAGCGCCTGAATGAGATTCTCGTTGAATCTCGGGCCAAGCAGGCCATTCTCGATGCATCCCAAGAAGCAGAGCGACTTAAAATCGATGCCGCTATGGCCGAGTTCGTAGAGGTGGTGGATCAGGTAGCTGTGGTTTCCGCTGCGTCTGATTCCACCGAGGCTAATGACCCTGAAAGTGCGTTGCCAGAGATGAAGTACGCCAGGGCGGCATCTGCTGCTCAAGTCGACGATGTCGTGGCCTTCGTTACCCAGGTGGATCATCTGGTTTACAAGGAGGCTGATCCTAGCCAGGCGGTAGAGACTGTCAACCCAGATCAGTTCTTTGAGCCGAGCTACACCGCAACCTTGGAACAGATGATTGCGCATGTGGTGGCAGAGGAGGGGCCGGTACTAGACACCGCGCTCGCAAGGCGTATTGCCAGGGCGCATGGCTGGGTGCGAACTGGCTCAAGGATACGTGATCGTGTTGATCAAATTGCCCGTGCGCGATTTCGGTCGCATGAGGAAGAGCAGACTGGGGCCTTCTTCTGGCCATCTCACATCGAGACGGACAGCACGGTCGTTTTCCGTCGACCTGGTGATGACTCTGTCAGGGGACTTGCTGAGATCTGCCTGCCTGAGCTTCGTGCTCTCGTTGGAGAGATGATTCAGCGTGGTCACGAGGGGGAGAGTCTGATCTACGCAGTTGCTAAGGAAGCTGGTGTTAACAAGCTTGCACATGCAGGACGCCAGCGAATCGAACAAGCGATACGTCGAACAGCTGAGTAGTTTACGAGGGGGTACCATTTTGGGTACCCCTCTTTATTGCCCGCGACGAGTTTATTTTCGGGTTTCCTATCGCTTGAGCTCACAAGGAGGGATCAATAAATCTGGCGATCTGTCATCTACGGTGTCACCGCAGGGAATGCTCGAACCAGTTCCGTATGCCTTGGAGTCGCTTCGCAGTGATGCCCTCCTGAGTGACTACATCCCGAGCGGCCGTACCTTTCACCTACTGTATTGGCTTAAAAGCAATGCAAATCAACCATGTTTGCTTTGTAGAGAACGGTTTCCCTGCACTGCGCGGCTTGGAGTACAAGTGTTCTCTTTTCGTGCTTCCTAGCAATTGGATTCCAGATGCAGAGGTAATTCAGGCCGAGCTCACGGTTATGCTAATGTGCCACCACGTGAACGGTAGGGAGAATCGTGATGGGTTGGAAAGGGACTGTACGTTCGTTGCAAGCATCGGCGCGCCGAGCTGAGCGCAATGCTAATCGCCGGCAGCGTGAGCTCGAAAAGCGACAGAAAGAGTACTCAAAGATGGAAGCGCTGGAGCAAGCAGCGTACGAAGTCGAGGTTTACGAAAACCACATCGAAGTCCTTCTTTCGATGCACAAGGAGTGTGCCGAGCCTGTGAAATGGAAGCGCCTCCTTTCAAATCCGGAACCAAGGCAGCCTCAGAAAAGCGGAGCGCTTGAGCAGGCTGCGGTGCATACATCTGAAATGTATCGCCCGAGTTTCTGGGCTCGGCTGTTCAAGCTAGAAGCTCGTCAACGCGAAGCCCTAATTGTGAACATCTCCGCTGCTCAGGCAGAGGACGAAAGGGACTACCAGGCTCGACTTGATGATTGGAGGACTGCCCATTCTGAGTGGTCAGATGAGCGCGAAATTGCGATCCGCATCCTAGATGGCGATCGCCAGGCCAAGCTCGACGCAATCGAAGCTTTTGAGTCGTTCGCGGAAATCTCGCACCTTGGCTCAGCCATCCAGATGATCGTTCATGAAGGTGGCATCCTGGAAGCCAAGCTCGTTATTCATGGCTCCGATGTAATTCCCACCGAAATCAAATCGCTACTCAAAAGCGGCAAGCTGTCGACCAAGGCCATGCCTACTGGGCGGTTTAATGAGCTTCATCAAGACTATGTGTGCAGTTGCGCTTTGCGAGTAGGCCGAGAACTGTTGGCTATCCTGCCTGATGACCTGGTCATCGTCACCGCTCTGGACAATGTGCTCAACAGTTCGACAGGACATGTTGAAGAGCAGCCTATCCTCAGTGTCGCGCTCTCCAGATCAACTGTCGATGGACTTAACCTCGAGGCGATCGACCCATCTGACGCGATGAAGAATTTCGTCCATAACATGAACTTCAAGAAAGGAGTTGGATTTTCGGCTGTCGCAGCCCTGGATCCTCAGCGCTTCGCCGTAGTCGTTTAAGGCAGCAGTCATGATGAGGACTATGACTTTCACTCTAGTGTCCTGCTTGACCATGGTGGTGGTCGCTGGCGCTCACGCTGAGTGCTATGGGGAAGGTGAGTACATGGTCTGCTCAGACGTCGATACCGACTCTGATGGAGACTTCACGCGAAATCCTGGGACACTCAGGGGAACAGCTATCAATTGGATACTGAGACCCGCCCATACCGCAACGGTCAACTCTTCGAGTCCACGGACAGTGAAGGTAACAGCTACTCGATCAAATCCTGGACGGACAGCAATGGTTTTCATACCGAGGATAGTGAGGGCAACGTTTGCACCATCACTCCAACCGGCCAGATGATTGGCTGCGGGCAGTAGCGCGACTTGGACTACTTACACACACATCAGTGAATTTCGACCAAGTCTGAGTGCTAAGTCGGTGGACAGTAGCCTTTATTAGGCCGTCGCAGGCAACCCTTGTAGGCCTTCCGTACGGTAGGTGCATTCATTTCCTGGCGCTCATCTTTAAAGCCGGGGGAGGGCATTCTCCCCGGGCTATTCAAACCACTCACCTTCGGTAGCGTGCTGTGTTGCTCTGAAGTCGAAAGGATAGATGGCACCTTCGATTGCGGCGTTAGCTTTGGCGCTATTTGCAGTTTCCAGCCTTTCGATAACCTGCTGCCTGACCCTCCGATTCCGAGGCGAAGGAGACCTGATTTTTTGCAGAAACCTGTGCATAGCCAGGACAGCCGCTCGGAAGATGATAGACGTGGCTTTTCTGGTTCCCGATGATCACACCGACGGCAGTGGATGCGCTTGCCAGGGTGGGCTTTGGAGCTGGTTGTGGGGCTTGCGCAGCGACAGCGCTCACGACGCCATCCCCCACTGGCTTATACCCGCTCTTCCAGCTGCGTTGGCCGGTAACGAATGGGTTGGAGTGGCCCATGATTGCGGAGATGCGGCGATCGCGTTCTTTCTCCCAGGCGGTCACTGGATGCTGCTTGTCCCATGCCATGAGCAGCTGTTGCTGCTGTCGGGACATGTTGAGTTTGTACCGATCAAACATGTAAAACGTAGTCCGGGCAACGAGACCTTTGACCTCATCGCGTGGCTCAGCAGCGCGTTGGTTGAAGTCGACTTTGGTTTTGCACTGTCCGTACTGCGGGGCGACGCCGGATGCCATTCCGTAGTTGAAGTTACTTCGGTCGCCGTTCACTTCACCTACTGCAGGGTAGAGGTTAAAAAGGTTTGCTTCCATGGCCTTGAAGACAGGGTCGTCGTCAGCGCAATGCTCGCGTCCACCGCTCTGCCAGCACTGTCGCTGGTGACCTAATGTCCACGCGGGCACAATGTGCTCCCACTCGGTGCGTTCCGCTCGACTCTGCTGTTTGCGGGTTTCATAGCCACATGATTCTGGGTCAATGCGGCCTCCTGATTTACCTACCCATGTCCACTTACAGCCACAGTAGAGCTCACCCATGGAGCTGTTGGCTTGGTCGAGGTAGATCTTCTGTTTGGCAATGACCTTCGCTTCAGTAAAGGTCATGGGAGGGCTCGAGAAGGCAGGAGAGACAATAGCTAGGGATAGCGCTACGACGTACAGCAGCTTCTTCATGTGAAAGCATCATCGGTATTTTCAGGGAGTAGGATTATACGCCGCTGAAAAAAGTGGGCTTGGCCGCGGATGCCCAAGTTAGGCCAAAGCGTTCTTAAAAGGCTCTCTTTCACCCTTTCCGAACTCCAAGCGATCCCCCGTTGCTGGACGCCCGTATCCCAGAATTCAAGCGTGAGGCTGCCAGCTTGGTGCTCGATCAAGGCTACAGCCACATCAACGTAGCACATTCGCTAGGACTGGTTTTTATGCAGCGCGGCAACTGGCAACGACCGCCCGCTGTGGCCAAGGAAAATCTTAACGCAGTGCCCGGGATTAGTTGATCACTACAATCAGCGTTGATGCTCATGAAGGGGCGAGAGCCAGAACCTGTATCACATGCGGATGACAGGGGGGCTAGGAAGCTCGCAAAGAGCTAAAGTTCTGAGACGTCGCCCTATTTGCCGAATCCTCCGATCAGCTTGGATTTTGGGATGGTGTTTCGCCAGACTCCCGATCGTCCAAGCCTTTGATGCCATCATTCAGGTCAGGCACGCAGAATATGCATTCGTTTGGATCAATCTGCGTTCCTTCAACGTAGCGCATCCTCCTGTTAGCCGACGATCGGTTGATACCGAATCGAAAAGTTGCTCGATTGGGTAGGTTATCGTTTTTGTCCACGTGAATACTCCTCTCGAGCGCTAGAAAATGGATTTTTTGGGAGGGGATTTAAAAGGCTACTCAGTGGTAGGTTGTTTGTCAATTGGGGTTGTGATGCAGGTGAATTAACGTGACCGGGGCGAGTGCTAAGCTTTTGCGGTGGTGGGGTAAAGGCACTTATGGATTAAGAGTTAAGTTAAAAGCGCAACCTTGCGTTCAGGTTGCGCTTAAGATGTTTTGTGGACTTTACGACCTAAGCGAATTAAATTTGGCAAAACCTGACTCTAAGTCTTCAATGAGATCAGATGGGTTTTCAAGACCAATATGAAGTCGAACAAGGTGTCCTTCAATTTCCCAGGCGGTTGCGCTTCTTACAGGACTGGGGTTCGCTATCATCGCCAAGCTTTCATAGCCACCCCAAGAGTAGCCGATGCAAAACAACGAAAGATTATCTAAAAGCGCATCTGCCGCCGCTTGAGTAGAAGGTTTAAGTATGAATGAAAGCAAGCCTGAGGCGCCTTTGAAGTCCCTTTTCCACAGATGGTGTTGAGGGTGGGACTCTAAGGCTGGGTAATAGACTGCTTCGACGTCGGGGTGACTATCGAGCCACTTAGCCACGACAGTTGCGTTTTTGAAGTGACGTTCAAGCCGGACATCTAATGTTCGCAGTCCTCTGAGCGCAAGGGCCACGTCATCGGGGCTGGCAAATAGTCCCATGTTGAAGTGATAGCGCTTCAGTCTATCCCAAGCTCGCTTGGAAGCCGATACCGTTCCGATGACAGCGTCGGAATGGCCCACAATATACTTCGTCGCCGCCATGATGGACAAGTCAACGCCGAGATCTATTGACGGGAAGTAAAGTGGTGTCCCCCAAGTGTTGTCAGCAATTACGAGTATGTCATGTGCATGAGCGACCTTGGCAATCGCGGGAATGTCTTGGATTTCCAAGGTTAAAGAACCGGGAGACTCTGTATAGATGGCTTTAGTATTTGGTCTCAAGAAATCAATGATGCCTGACCCTACTGTGGGGTCATAAAATGAGACTTCGATTCCCAGGCGCCGACCTTCGGTTTCGCAGAATGTCCTTATAGGGGCATATACATTGTCGGCTACGAGCAAATGATCGCCAGCATCGACCACCGAAAGAATGGCCGTGGTACAGGCCGAGAGACCCGACGGGCATATTACTGTTCCTTCCGCTCCTTCAAGCTGCTGCAGTGCCTGGCTTAAGGCCTCCGTAGTGGGGTTGTTCCAGCGACCGTAGATGTATTTCTGACGTCCCTCGCGCATCGACTCGCAGGTTGGGAATGCCACCGTAGAGCCCCGATAAACCGGCGTGTTGACAAACCCATGGTGTTGCTCAGGTTGGACGGAGGCCTGAGCAAGTAACGTTTGTACGTTTTTGTATTTGTTCATATTACCTTCCAGAAGGTTGGTTTGGGGGGGGAGAGATTCGCAGGGAAGGTTGAAGGTAATTCATCTAAAGCATAAATGTCTACCATGTGGTTGGTATGGAATATTTTTTCTATGAAAAACAATAACTTAAAGTTAGGAATAATTTTTTGTTGAAAGCCAACCATTCGGATGGTAGGTTTTTGTTGTCTCGGCATGGTCGCTGCGGGCGTGGGGCGGAGGTTCATCCATCGCTCCGGTGTCGTGACATTAGAAAAATAATAACGCTCTATTACTGTGTTGGATGCTGCCGCAAGTTTAGGTTTGCAAGAAATAATACAAAAACTGCAAATTCATCGCTTAGGTGACACATGAGAAACCAATTAGAAACATCGCAGTCCGCGCATCAATCCAAAAGTGGCGATCTAAAAAGTCAATCTGAATGGCTAGAATCCCACGAAAGCGGATATTCAAAGCATTTAAAGAAACGGCACGTTCAGATGATGGCCCTGGGAGGGGCAATTGGTACTGGCTTGTTTTTGGGGGCGGGTGCCAGGTTGCAGATCGCAGGGCCCGCACTCGCTGTCGTGTACTTGGTGTGTGGGGTGTTCGCTTTCTTCATACTTAGGGCGCTTGGTGAGTTGGTAATGCACAGGCCGAGTAGTGGGAGCTTTGTTTCTTACACCCGTGAGTTTATGGGCGAGCGTGCTTCGTTCGTCGCAGGTTGGATGTATTTTCTGGTCTGGGCGCTGACAGGTGTTGTAGATATAACTGCGATTGCGATTTACATGAAGTACTGGGGTGTGTTTGCAGATGTTCCTCAGTGGGTATCTGCATTAAGCGCATTGGGTGTCGTCACATTAATGAATATGGTTGGTGTGAAGTGGTTCGGGGAAATGGAATTTTGGTTCGCCGTGATAAAGGTTGCCGCAATTAGCATCTTCTTGATTGTGGGGTCGTACTTTTTTGCTACGGGGAATGAGGTGGCTGGAACTATCCCAGGATTGCACCTGATTACGGACAACGGTGGTATATTCCCGCATGGTTTACTGCCTGCAGTCATAATTGTGCAGGGTGTGATATTTGCATATGCTAGTATAGAACTGGTTGGAACTGCGGCTGGGGAGACGGCTGATCCAAGGAGCGTTATTCCCAAAGCGATCAACGGTGTAATTTGGCGGATAAGCTTATTCTACGTGGGTTCTGTATTTTTGTTGGTTACTGTTCTTCCGTGGACTGCTTATAGTGCGAATGTTAGCCCTTTCGTCACTTTTTTTGAAGCGCTCGGAGTTCCAGGTATCGGCTCCATCATGAATATTGTTGTGATGACAGCTGCCCTGTCCAGCTTAAACTCAGGACTGTATGCAACGGGGCGGGTGTTGAGATCGCTCGCAATGGGTGGGTCTGCCCCGAAACTTTTCAAGCGTATGAACTCACAGGGAGTACCTTACATGGGAATCCTAGTGACCATGGGGATTAACGTTTTTGGTGTGTTTTTGAATTATTTGATTCCTTCGCAACTGTTTGAGTTGCTGTTGAATATGGTTTCTTTGGGTATTCTTTCCACATGGGCCTTCATTGTGTTATCGCAGTTACGATATCGTCGCGCGGTAAAAAGAGGAGAGGTTGCAATGGTGAATTTCAAAATGCCAGGCGCGCCATTTACCTCCTGGTTGACCCTTGGTTTCCTGCTTGCTGTGCTAGTACTCTTAGGCTTTGATTACCCTAACGGTACGTACACTGTCCTTTCAATACCTGTGATAGCAGTTGTCCTACTCATTGGTTGGTCAAGGGTCGTTCGAGCAAAAACAGGGTCTGTTGAAGAGGTAAAAGCCGTACAGGCCACATAAAAACATGGTTTCGGGCGATCAGGGGCGTGTTGTGGTATCCTCTCATCGCCCTATGAGTTGAATCACTGCCCTGATACAGTTAATATGGCTTTATCAGAAAATCAAGGTAAAGTCATGAGTACGCGTTCCGATCTCCTCATTACTGCTGAACTACTATTGCGTACCAAGGGTTACGCAGCATTTAGCTATGCAGATTTAGCGGATGAAATTGGTATTAAGAAAGCAAGTATTCATCACCACTTTCCGACGAAAGAAGGGCTCGGGGTCGCGGTGATAGAGAGCTATCTTTTTAGGTTTGAGAAAAATTTAGCATTAATTAATGAGCAAAGTCCTGATGCACTTGTTCGTTTGAATGCTTTTGCCTCATTGTTCGTTGATAGCTCGGAAAATGGAATGTTGCCTCTCTGTGGAGCGCTTGCAGCAGAGTTGTCCGCTTTGCCAGAAAGTCTCAAAGAACTGACTCGCAAGTTTTTCCAAATTCACCTCTTGTGGTTAGAAAGTAATTTAGCCAAGGGACAAGCTGAAAATCTGATACGCGGCGATCTAAATCCAAAAGAAATCTCAAGAGCGATATTAAATATTCTAGAGGGTGACAGTTTTGTCTCCTGGGCGCTGAGCGATAAAGTAGGCTCGCAATCCGGATTTAGCTTGATTTTGAAAAGCATCGTTGTGTCATAAACGCGATCTACATCCTTCAATGCATCGTAATCACACCTGACTGCCCACCTGCCAGGGTGGGCGTCACCTATGTAGGTCTTCCTAGGTAAACGCTTCTCCTTCCGCCTTCTTCTCCCTCCCAGCCTGACGGCCGCTTGTTCCGACTGTTCCTTATCACCTGCTGTCCTTTCGGACGAGCGGTGCATAGCCGCGCGCGTCTGTAATCAATGCTCAGAGCCGGGAAGCCATCGTTGAACGGGGTGGATCAGGTGATTTAACGATACCTATTGCATGGCTACCTACTAGTTGGTAGAGTTGTGTTGTCTCACACCCATCCATGCGTAGAAGAGGACTTACCAAATGACTAACAATCTGAACGGCATTGACGTAGGCGCCCTGCAGCAGTTTGCTCAAGGTGTTGCTGAGGATGCGGGCAAGCGCCACGCCAGCTTTAACGTCAAGACCGAGTGGAAAGGCCAGACGCGCTCTGTGGCGAAAGTCAGTCGCTACAGCCTCGCTGGTGAGACCTATTCGCGTGATTTCGAAATCGTCGCCGATGAGCCAAATGAGTTGCTGGGCCAAAACTCGGCACCGAACCCTCAAGAACTGCTAATGGCCGCTCTCAACGCTTGCATGTCGGTGGGCTATGCGGCCAACGCCGCCATGATGGGTATCAAGATCCACAGTCTGGAAATTGAGACGGACGGTACCCTCGACCTGCGTGGTTTCTTGGGCCTCGACGAAAGCGTCAACCCAGGCTACGACGAAGTGAGCTTCGTCGTTCGCCTGCATACCGATGCGCCTCGCGAACGTGTCGAGGAGCTGCATAAAAATGTTCTGAAAACGTCGGTCAACTACGCCAACTTCTCGAAAGCTATTCGCATGGTGCCGACCCTTGAGGTTCGTGAGGGCTGATTTCGCAAGGTTCGAATCTACCCCTGGAGCGCCAGAACGACCTTTGGCGCTTCACCTTCGGAAATTCAGTTACTGGAGTATGAAATGAGCGATTTTTTCAAAGGTAAGAAGCTGCTTGTAGTCGGTGGTACCAGTGGCATGGGGCTGGAAACTGCCCGCATGGTGCTGAAAGCTGGTGGCAGCGTGGTGTTGACCGGCAGTAAGCAAGACAAAGCCGACGCCGTTCGAAGTGAGCTGAGCGCACTGGGCCCTGTTTCGGTGATTGTTGCGAATCTGATGACTGAAGAGGGCATGAATTCAGTTCGGAATGAAATCAATGCCAATCACCGCGATATTAGCTTGATGGTGAACTCTGCAGGTATCTTCATTCCGAAGGCTTTTACCGAGCATGATGAAGCTGAGTACGACATGTATCTATCGCTCAATCGCGCGACTTTTTTCATCACCCAGGCAGTGGTCAAGAATATGCTCGCCGCCAAGCGTGAAGGGGCGATTGTGAATGTGGGCTCCATTGGGGCCCAGGCGGCACTGGCGGGATCTCCTGCTTCGGCTTACTCGATGGCCAAGGCAGGTTTGCATGCATTAACGCGCAACCTGGCAATTGAACTGGCTCACTCTGGGATTCGCGTCAACGCTGTTTCGCCTGGGATCGTCCATACCTCAATCTATGAAGGGTTTATGGATAAAGAGGCAATCCCCGAAGCAATGAAAGCGCTGAACGCCTTTCACCCATTGGGACGAGTAGGCGTTCCGGAGGATGTTGCCAATACAATCCTTTTCCTCTTGTCTGATAAGGCATCGTGGGTGACTGGGGCGATTTGGGACGTTGATGCCGGCATTATGGCTGTGCGCGCCTGATCAGTACGCGATCTGATGAAAGTCGCTGCAGGGCGGCTTTCATACCGTTATCAGGAGATCGGGCGTGTGTTGGTTCAAGTTTCATTCAAAAGCCAGTCGTATGGCGATCGGCGACAGCCTGCCAGTTTCTGGTACAGGGAGGCCGAGAGCTAGTCGCAGGAGTCGTAAATGTCGATCTCGACAAGAGCAGCACTGTTAAAAATCGCAGAAAACCAGATGAGATCAAAAGGATACTCTGCGTTTAGTTACGCTGATCTGGCAGCAAAAATTGGTATTCGAAAGGCCAGCATTCATCACCATTTTCCGACTAAGGAGTGCTTGGGTGAAGAGCTGATCAAGGACTATATTAATCGCTTCGATGAAACCTTGTACTCTATTGAAGAGCTTGACCAAGATCCGATTTTGCGCCTACGAGCGTTCTCGCGTCTATTTTCCTCAAGCGCCAATGAAGGGCTTCTTCCATTGTGTGGCGCCTTAGCGGCAGAAATGGCAGCACTGCCACCATCACTCCAGGGGCTAACAAAACAGTTTTTTGAGGCACAGCTTGAGTGGCTAAAAAAAGCTGTCAGTGAGGCCGCTGTGAAAAATAACTGGTTGCTCGTAAAGCCAGCCGAGTCCTATGCTTTCATGCTGCTGAGTGCACTGGAAGGGGCTAGTCTTATTGACTGGACGATAGGTAGGTCTGCCGACCCCCTTGAGGGATTCAACTATTTACTTGAAGCGTTAGAACAATCAGCTGTAGAGGTTCGAGATTACTGATTAGCCTCAGATTTTAGCTTCGAAAAGCGCTGCTTTATAAGTGCTCTTCGTATAACTTAGGGTTGGGGGAATCTATCGCAGTGCTGACCATTCGAAACGGTGTAATAGTTAGAGAGATCTCCATGTCTGGATTTTTATTTCAAAATCAAGCGAATTGACTCCGTAGAATTAGAGCACGTCCTACAGTAGCTGTTTCGCTGTCCCTGGCTTGAAATGGTGTAGAGAAACTTAGATGAGCCATGTAATTGAGTTACAAGCTGGCCAGTTTGCTAGATTCGTGGCGAAAGGCAACAGTGTTGTTCTGTTCGCCGCCTCTTGGTGTAAGCCCTGTCAAGAGATGAAGCCAGTATTTAACGCCCTGGCGGATAAACTTCATGCTCGTGTTAAATTTGGAAAGATTGATATAGCGGCTTCTCCGAAAATCTCCCAAAGATACGGTATTCGATCGGTGCCATCTTTGGCTGTTTTTCACGAAGGCCACTTGTGTTCGATATTGACCGGCTCTCGCTCGGTCGGTGCATTAAAAAAAGCAATCCTTTCTCAGCTTAAGCACAGTTTTTAGAAAATCACTAATTCAATGACGAGGCAAAGCCCGCAGACACGCTTTCGGTTTTTGTCGAAGAACTCTCCGGCACCATTCAATTTACCACTCTTCTGAGTAACAGCCTCCGCGCCTCGGAACAGCCCCTTCAACGGCAATGTCGTAAAGGCTTTCCTGCAACCTCAAGACTTCGTCCTCAGAATCCTACTCAAGCTGGAAGCTCTAGCAGACTTCAGCCGAGGTCGCAAATTACACATTCATACATTCGAATGTGTTAATGTGTCTTGGCATTCATCATCTTAGAGGCACCATGACTGATCTCAGCCTGTTTCAACCCCTTTCCCTTGGAGGCCTTGAGCTTAAGAATCGTATCTCGCTTCCTCCTCTGACTCGTTCCAGAAGCTCCCAACCAGGTGATATTCCCAACGAGCTGATGGTTACCTATTACCGGCAACGGGCCACGGCAGGCTTCATGGTTACTGAAGGGGCCCAGATCGAACCGCGTGGTCAGGGCTACGCCTGGACTCCTGGAATATACAGCGATGATCAGGTAGAAGGCTGGCGAAAAGTAACCGATGCAGTCCATGCGGAAGGATCTGTCATTTTTTGCCAGCTTTGGCATGTAGGACGCGTGTCACACACCAGTCTTCAACCTGGTGGAAATCCGCCGATCGCGCCATCTGCTGTTCGTGCCACGGCCGTCAAAGTCTTTATCGAAACCGGCCCACAAACAGGTGCACTTGCTGAACCCAGCGAGCCTGTCGAGTTGACGACTGATCAGGTTAAGGAACTTGTCCAGCTATATCGTAAGGCAGCATTGAACGCCAAAAAAGCTGGCTTCGACGGAGTTGAGCTTCACTGCGCCAATGGCTACCTAGTGAACCAGTTCATCTCCGAGCATACCAACCGCCGGACTGATGAGTACGGTGGATCGTTGGTTAATCGGCTGAGATTCCTTCGTGAAATCTGCGAAGCGGTGATCAGTGTTTTCGGTGGTGGGCGGGTGGGTGTGCGGTTTGCGCCATTGTTCGAGACCACGCAGGAAGAGCGTGTCTACTTAGGCCTTGTGGAGCCCGATCCTCATCATACCTATATCGAAGCCGTTAAAATCCTTGAGGAGTTGGGAGTAGGATATCTTTCGATTGCAGAGGCTGACTGGGAATCTGCTCCAGATCTGCCGGATTCTTTTCGTAGAGCGTTACGCGAGGCGTTTTCAGCGCCAATCATGTATTCCGGACGATACACAGAGGAGAAAGCGAAGGAAATTCTAGCAAAAGGGTATGGAGACCTGTTTGGCTTTGGCCGTACCTTCATTGCTAACCCAGATCTTCCGCTACGCATCAGGAACGGGCTGAGATTAAATCCAGTCAACGCTGCGACGCTGTATGGCGGAGGAGGGGAGGGTTACATCGACTATCCTTTCTACAGCGCTTAAGATGATCGGTTTGCGATAGGAGCTCTCCGCTTGCGGAGGAAGCAACCCAGATGATGGATTTGAATGAGACGCTCAAAGTACTCTCCAGCCCTGTGCGCAGGAAGGTGTTGATGTGGCTGAAAGACCCTTTCACGTCATTCCATGACCAGACGCAGATTTATTCCTTTGACGTGTATGGCGTCTGCGCCAGTCTCATTCAGGAAAAGGCCGGGCTTTCGCAGCCGGCTACCTCCCTGTGCTTGAAAGCTCTCGCTGATCAAGGCCTGGTTGTTGCGACCAAGGTAGGTAAGTGGACTTACTACAAGCGTCACGAGCAGCAACTGGTCGTAACGTTGAATGAGCTCTTTGCAGATTTAGGGGTGTAGTACCGACGCTATGGTCGCTCAGGACATGCGATGCAGCGAGGGTGGCGGCGTCGACCCTGCAGGGCTAATGAAAGCACGGAACTGTTGGTGTCTGCCACTGTACGCTTCGGCCAAGTCAGTAGCTTCCTGATTCTCGGCCTTGAACTGTACGCAAGTGCTCTTCAATCCTATCAAGATAAAGCGACCTAAGTTCAGCAACCATCGGAGCCAAAACAGGATTGTCCCCGAAGTCTGCAAGGATAGTGTCGATTAATTGACGAACTCGCTTCCTTGCCTCCTGGACACTCTCAGGGATAAGAGGGTCGTATTCGATCTTTTCCATTTCGATATCGAGTTTTTTCAAGGACTCCTCAGCGGCAATCATTTGGGCTCGAAGGTCGTCGAGTGGTGGCATCGCTAACGTCCTAGTATTTCGATGAATGGATTTATTCGGCCCCGACCGACCATCTAGCACGAAAGACTACGTGCCATGTGGCGCTTTAGGCATCGCCCGCACGGCTGCCAGTGCCTGTACAGCGGCTTTAGGCAAGCCAAGTGTTCGGGTCTTATCCAAGTGCTTAATCCTCAGCTCGATCTTGTTCTGGCCAGTTATTGATTGGGTGAGCTCGATCTTCATTGAAGATCTCCGTCAGCAAAGCGTTAGCTCGCTTATACGCATCATGCCTGAAACTTGCATCATCCATTGGTTGTGTAGACATTTCTTCAAGCATCTGCAGATTCAGGCGTCTGAATCGATCCGCTCTTTCACGTGCCTCATAGCGCCCCACGCCTATGAACTCAAGGGCGGTTCTGCCCAAGGAAAGGGCACTCTCGAAGGTTTCTCGTTCAACCGCTTCGACCCCCAGTTGTCGAAGGGCAATAATGTGCTCCATGTCCCGGGCGCGTACGACGAGCTTCACGTGTGGAAAGTGCTCTTGGGCCAGTCTTGTCAGCTTCAGGTTATCTGCTCGGTCGTCTATCGCGTTGATCAGTACAACCGCCTTCGCTGCACCCGCAACTTCTAGCAGGTCTAGCCGCGTGGCGTCGCCGTAAAACACCTTCACTCCAAATTTTCGCAGCGTTTCAATATGGTCGGGATCATGATCGAGCACCACGACCTCTACTCCACAGGAAATGAGCAGGCGACCTGCTATTTGGCCGAAGCGTCCGAATCCAGCGATGATCACCAGTGGGTTTTGTTGGTCAATGGTGTCCGGTTCCAGGCCGGATTTTTTAGAGGCAGACTCCAAGCGGTTGAGAAGCAAAATAAGCACGGGTGTTACGCACATCGACAGAGCTACTGCCAGAGTCAAACTTTTTCCCCACTGGTCTGTAAGCAAACCTGCAATCGTCGCAGCGCCGAACACTACAAAAGCGAATTCGCTACCTTGGCCTAGCAGCACCGCCTGCCACCAGCGTTGACCGGAAGGCACATTCAAGAGTCGGCCTGAGGCTTTGATCACCACCAGTTTGATGGCGATGAACCCGATTGTCAGAGCGATGACTTTGAATGGCGTATTGAACAGCGTACCAAAGTCAATCGACATCCCGACGCCGATAAAGAACAAACCCAGCAGCAGTCCTTTGAAGGGCTCAATATCGCTTTCCAGGGCATGGCGGTATTCTGAGCTTGCCAGCAAAACGCCTGCCAGGAATGCCCCCATCGCCATCGACAAGCCAGCTTCTTCAAGAAGGAGGCCGAATCCGAAAACCAGAAAGAGTGCTACAGCACTGAAAATTTCGCGCAGCCCGGAGCGAGCTACGAAGCGCAGTAAGGGGCGGGAGACATATTGGCCCAGTAACACTACAGTAGCGATTGCACCAACAATTTTAGCGATCGATAGTGCCAGGTCTGCGCCGGAAGGTGTGCCGCCCGTTGCTGCCAAGAGCGGAATCATAGCAACTAGTGGGATAGCGGCTATGTCCTGAAACAGCAACACTGCGAAGGTGCTTCGGCCAACCGAAGTGGGGGTTAGGTTGCGCTCGTTCATGGCTTGCATGGCTATTGCCGTAGAAGAGAGGCTGAGTGTGAGCCCCACGAGCAGTGCCGCAGCCCAATTCAAGCCAAGCACAGCGCAGAATAATGCGATGGCCACACCACACGCGACCATCTGAAGCGTACCTCCACCGAACACCATCCTGCGCATTGCCCAAAGCCGTTTGGGATCAAGCTCAAGGCCGATGATGAATAACATCAGCACTACGCCAATTTCGGCAAATCCTAGAATCGCCTGGACATCCGTGACCAGCTTCAGCCCCCAAGGCCCGATAAGGCACCCGGCGAGCAGATAGCCCAGCACCGGGCCAAGGCCCATTCTCACGGCAATAGGTACGATCAAGGCCGCTGAACCCAAATAAATGAGCATTTCAATCAGGCTGTGAGCTTCCACATCAATCTTCCTTCCAGGAGGCCAAGCGCGCGTAATAGTGCTCGATTTGTGAGTGTAGGGAGTCGGGTGCAGCTGCATACGCGCCGTGTACCACGACCGGATTCAGCCAGCGCATGTTGCAATAGATTGCCGTTGCGTGGAGGGGTTGAGCCAGCACCGAGAAACCTGGGTGGTCACCTATTTGGAAATGATCGTGCTCGCCACCCGTCGTGACGGCCCACAGCAGACTCTTATCTTTGAGGGCGACAGAGCCTTTGCCGTATGCCCAACCGTGAGTGAATACTTTATCGATCCATAATTTCAAAAGGGGCGGGGAGCTGTACCAATACATCGGATGTTGCAATACGAGCAGCTGTGCTTGATCGACCGCTCTCTGTTCAGCCTCAACGTCGATATTGAAGTCCGGATAAAGGTCGTACAGGGAGCGTATGACTATGTCCGGATTGCTGGATACGCGTTCGAGCATTGCTTGATTAACAAGTGATTTTTCGGGGTAGGGATGAGCGTAAATGATAAGAATCAAGATGACCTCCAGAATGTCCGTTAGGTCGATGAGCGATAGAGCCCACCCCACGTAAAGGATGGTTTTCATTCAAGCACTTTGATGCCAATCTATGTCTTTTGAATGAAAAAGCCCCTCCTAGAAAAGATGCCAAGTCCCAAGGAACGAGATGCACCAAATCCAGAAAAGGCTTGATTATCAGGGCAGCGCTTTATTCGCCAGCTTGTAGCTTAAGCACCTTTTCTGCGGTGATTGCCTCTCCTGCAATACCCCAACTGCCGCTTTTGACTTCCTCGAAAAGAACCCAAGTGAGAGCGCGCATGTTTTCACCCTCGACTGAGACCATGGCCTCGGTAACTTTGTGAATCGCCTCGGCTTTTTGTTCTTCCGTGAAAACGCCTTCGATACCTTTAATAATGACTAACGGCATAGTGTGCTCCATTTCAGTAAGGGCTATAGGTCAGTACCGAAGACGCCCATATCTTCGTGACTTTGGGGCGCGGGTTCTATCCGGTCTTTACAGCAGACATGACTGGTAGCTCCGCATTACGACAGGACTGCCCACGCATAACTCAACGTAGGCTGTGCCTTAAAGCAATTACGCTTCAGCCGAAACCCGTTGAGCAGCGTTAGCGTAAGTCGGATAGTCGGTGTAACCCTTGTCAATCGAATCGCTGACGCCGTAGTAGGTTGCGCGATCGCCTTCCGCCAATGGCCAGCCGTTCTGCATTCGCTCTACCAGATCAGGGTTGGCAATGTAGGCGGTGCCGAAAGCGATCAGGTCGAGTTCACCTTTGGCCAGTTCAGACTCTGCGATCTCTTTGGTGAAGCCGCCAGCAGCCATCAAGGTGCCTTTGTAGGCTTCGCGGAAGGCGGCGCCGAAACCCGGAGGTGTTTGCGCGGCGAGGATGGTTGGTTGGTAATTCAGGTGAACGAACGCTAGTTCCCGTTCATTGAGGGCTGCCGCCATGCTCATCCAGGTTTCTTCTTCACCGTCGTACACGCCGAAGTCGTACAGGCGACCAAACGGCGAGAAACGGACACCAATCTGGGAACCACCGATTTCAGCAGCAATTGCGTCAATGGTCTCCAGCAGGAAGCGCTGACGGTTGGCAATGGAGCCACCGTACTGGTCGGTTCGAGTGTTCAGGGCGCTGCTCAGGAACTGATCGAACAGAAAGCCGTTCGCCGCCATGATTTCGATACCATCAAAGCCTGCGTCCATTGCAATTCGCGCAGATTTCACAAAGTCCGCGATAACGCGCTTTACTTCCTCAGTTTCCAGAGCACGTGGTGCGCTGGGTTGAACCGGGCCTGATTTACCAGGCTCGATCCACGCATACACCGTGGTATCAACCGCAGGCACCGTACCCGAGGAGACCGGTACCATGCCATGCACCGAGACATGAGACATACGGCCAACGTGCCAGAGTTGCGCAAAAATCTTCCCACCCTTGGCATGCACGGCTTCAGTGACTTTGCGCCAGCCTGGCAAGTGCTCATCTTCGTAAATGCCAGGGGTGTACAGATAGCCGCGAGCCTCGTCGGAGATAGGCAGGCCTTCGGTGATCAGCAAGCCGGCAGAAGCACGTTGCGCGTAATACAGTGCGTTGGATTCATTTGGAATGTTGTTCAGGGTACGGGTGCGGGTCATCGGCGCCATGACAACACGGTTTTTCAGCGCATTGCCTGACAAATCGTAAGGGGTGAATAGCTTATTCATGATTAATCTCGACGTCGTTAAAGAGTTGAAGGGCGGAGAAAGATTTATGACTTGTCGAAGGCGTCGAGCACGTGAGTGCTGTAGACCAGCGCAGCCCCTGCGTTCATGTTGATTGCTACACCCAAAGCCTCTGCCACCTCTTCAGTAGTTACGCCGAGCTTTTTGGCCTCTGCGGCGTGAAAAGCGATGCAGCCATCACAGCGGGTAGTCACCGCTACGGCTAACGAAATCAGTTCGCGTGTTTTGGCGTCCAGCTGGTTTGTTTTCGCGCCAGCACCTCCTAGCGAAGCCATACCTTTCATGGTTTCTGGGGACAGGCCGTTCAGCTCTACCAGGCGGGCGTTGATGTCTTTACGAGTTTGCTTCCAATCTTGCATGGGATACTCACCTGGGCGTGGCGCCCTGTAGGGTTGCTGTAGATTAATTTGAATCTGAGACGAATCTACCATCTAGTTGGTAGGTTGGCAATAGTGAGTGATAGGCGGCTCGATCATATGACTTGATGAGAAATGGAATTCGGAGATACCTCTGCGGCATTTGCCTGCACACCCTTTGCTCTGGAGTTAGCAGTCATGCTCAGGGGCCGATTGGCATTCAGAGCGAGGGCCTAACCTTCAGAGCTGAAAGCAACCTGCGGTATTAGCGTCATGCCCATGCGGGGGGGATAGGTGCAACGGCTGCTGACACCTAAGCGCTCAACATGTTGATTGATTTTTCGTGAGCATCGTTGGCCTGGAAACCAGCGGGCTAGTGGTCATGATGAAAGTGCGTGCCTAGCTCCTGTCGTTGCAACAGAGCCAGACGCAACCGCAGCACCTGAAGGGTTAGTCCGCGACCGGTGTACGCATGGTGACGAACTCTTCAGCGGACGTCGGATGCACGGCGATGGTTTCGTCGAAATCGCGCTTGGTTGCACCCGACTTCAGCGCAATCGCCAAACCCTGCACGATCTCGCCGGCCTCCGGGCCGACCATATGGCAGCCCAAGACCTTGTCGGTCTTGGCGTCCACCACCAGCTTCATCAAAGTGCGCTCCTGGCATTCGGTCAGCGAAAATTTCATCGGCCGGAAGCGGCTTTCAAAGATCACTACTTCGTGCCCGGCCTCTCGCGCCTCTTCTTCGGTCAACCCGACAGTGCCGATGTTAGGCTGACTGAACACTGCCGTCGGGATCATCTTGTAATCCACCGGACGATACTGCTCAGGCTTGAACAGTCGCCGCGCCACGGCCATGCCTTCGGCCAGTGCGACCGGCGTCAGTTGCACCCGACCAATCACATCGCCCAGGGCCAGGATCGACGGTTCAGCGGTTTGATACAGTTCATCGACCTCGACAAAACCTTTCTTGTCGAGTTTGACTGCAGTGTTTTCCAAGCCCAGGTTGTCGAGCATCGGTCGTCGACCAGTGGCGTAAAACACACAATCTGCCTCCAGTACTCGACCATCCGTGAGGGTTGCTCTCAGGCTGCCATCGGCTTGTTTGTCGATACGCTCGATGTCGGCATTGAATTGCAGATCCATGCCACGCCTGGTCAACTCTTCCTGCAAATGTTTGCGTACCGCACCGTCGAAGCCGCGCAGGAACAGACCACCGCGATACAGCAGCGTGGTCTTGGCACCTAGGCCGTGGAAGATCCCGGCAAACTCCACGGCAATGTAACCACCACCGACCACGAGAACGCGCTTGGGCAGCTCCTTAAGGAAGAATGCCTGATTGGAACTGATCGCGTGCTCATGCCCAGGAATCTGCGGGGGCTGCGGCCAACCACCGGTAGTGATCAGGATGTTGTTAGCGGTGTAGCGCTCGCCATTGACCTCGACGGTATGCGGATCGACGATTTTTGCGTGGCCCTCATGCAGTGTTGCACCGCTGTTGACCAGCAGATTGCGATAGATGCCGTTCAGGCGATGGATCTCGCGATCCTTGTTGGCAATCAGCGTCGCCCAGTCGAACTTTGCCTCGCCCGGAGTCCAGCCAAAACCTTGCGACTGCTCGAAGTCTTCGGCGAAGTGTGCTCCGTAGACCAGCAGTTTTTTCGGAACGCAGCCAACGTTCACGCACGTGCCACCCAAGTAGCGACTTTCGGCCACAGCCACTTTCGCGCCAAAACCGGCGGAAAAACGCGCTGCCCGCACGCCTCCGGAACCAGCGCCAATCACATAAAGGTCAAAATCGTAGGCCATTTTCAATCTCCTTGACAGGCAACCAGCATGACGGCGGGGTTGGTTAATAGTGGGCCGGACAGTCGTTGGGAGTCAGCGGATCATCGGGCGCATACCCGTGGGGCTGCCTGGGGATTTCTGGTAGTTGACTTAACGCTACCATTCAGTTGGTAGGTGTGCAATTGCGCGCGCCGAGTGGCTTCATCGTATGAGGAGTAGAGGGGGAAGTGGTGGGCTGCGAATCTTTTGCGTTTAACTACGGTGTTATTGACTCGTGCGGGAGTGTAAAGGACTAAGCTGAAACTGAATCATGACCCATGATAAGTACCACTTCCCTGCGCTTTCCTTTCTATTTATCAGGTGCCACTGAGCAATGGAGAACACGAAAAAGCCCGGCTTGTCGGGCCGGGCTTATGTGGAAATGCGGAAATCTATTCATTTATGCATTGCGGCTTTCGATTAAGCGATCCGAGCCGCCTTCGGCAACGCGACGCTCAAGCAGGCGATCCGAGCCACCTTCGGCAACGCGACGCTCAAGCAGTCGATCCGAGCCGCCTTCGGCAACGCGCCGCTCAAGCAGGCGATCCGAGCCACCTTCGGCAACGCGACGCTCAAGCAGTCGATCCGAGCCGCCTTCGGCAACACGACGCTCAAGCAGGCGATCCGAGCCACCTTCGGCAACGCGACGCTCAAGCAGGCGATCCGAGCCACCTTCGGCCACGCGACGCTCAAGCAGGCGATCCGAGCCACCTTCGGCGACAAGTGGTTGGGTAGAGGTCGCGGCGAAAGCGTTAACTGTAAGGGCAGAGAATACGATGCTGAGGATGGTTTGGCGTTTCATGATTCTGTGCTCCAGGGGAGTTGTATGACATGGAGCTGATGTTACGCCGTCGATTTTTTTTGAGAACTTCATTGAGTTGATGGTGACTATCGATGTCAACAATGGATGCGAAAGAGCTTGAAGAGAGCATGGAGGCTTCGCCGACGTCTCTGACGCAGGTGACTTGACCATTCCAGGTTGCTGCGTGGTACCCAGCTTGAGTGATTGGTTGCTGTGCTTGTCTACGGAGCAGGCCACCTGCGTGTTAGCAAATTTAGACAGATCCAGTAAACACGGCTGAGTGGGCGTGATCCGGCTGACGATCTGAGGACGTCCTCACGCGTCTGTCGACGCAGTGGGGGCGTGAAATCTACCAGTTGCTATGCCGCATAAGCTGTAACTGGTTTAGTCGCACAATGGGGGCGGAGGATATCTATCTTCTCCGTTACCGCTTACCATTAAGGGCAGATAACTTTTGCAGTAAAGTCGCAACGCCGCTTCAGGATTTTTGTTAGTCGCTCTAAGCCACCTGTGGATACAGCCCGTGACTCATACAAATCACCTCGTCAACTACGTCAATGCCATCTTGGGGTTTTCCTCGCCTCGCACCGCGCACCTTGAAAGTTCGAATCAAGAAACTTGGTTCGACCAGGGATACACCGTCACCGCGGAGGAAAAAACCTATGCCTTCGATGACGGCGCACTCATTAAACGGACAGCGGAACAGGATGACTATCCCAGTGATGCGGCCTGCGCCGAATGTTGGATTTTCTACGAAGTCGTTCGCCAGCCGCTCGACAAAGCGGTCAGCCCTTGCCACGTCAGCTTCAACAGTGCATGTCGGGAAGCCTATTGGCAACGGTACTTCTCCGCTTAACAGCAGAATCTCACCAGAGTTTCATTTCGACCTAGCCCGCTCTGCGAAGCCAAGGCATGGGACACATCGTCTTTGGCGTAAGAGTCAGGAAGGTGTGCTGGCCGGACGCAAACCCAAGGTCATCCGCTGGTTTACATGCCCTATCTCGGAATTATTCCATGGTCTATTGCATACTTTACCAATGCAGCAGGTTTGTCTATGTTGAGTTTGCGTCGAATGCTTAGGCGGTGGGTCTCTACAGTCCTAACGCTGATGCTAAGTTCACGTGCCATTTCCTTGTTGTTCAGTCCTTGGGCCATTTTATATAAAACTTGGCTTTCACGGGGTGTTAGTTCGTTGCTAGTGCCATCATCAAGAAGGAGTTTTTGCGCGATTTCAGCACTATAGAAGGTACCTCCGTTTGCGATGGCTTCAATCGCAGCGACAATCTCTCGGGAGGGGGCATTTTTTAACACGTAGCCACTTGCACCCGAGCGTAGGGATTCGCTTACGTATTCTTTACTGTCATGCATGCTGAGCACTAGAACCTTCAGCGAGGGATATCTGTCGCGTAATTTTCGTGTGAGCTCAAGACCGTTTATGTCAGGAAGGTTGATGTCAACCAACAAAAGATCCGGTTTGCTGTGCTCAACCATCTCTATAGCAGTCGCGCCATTTTCAGCCTCACCAACCACGGTCACAGTTGGAATGACGGATAGCAGGGCCCTGATCCCATCACGGACTAGGGAGTGATCATCGACTAAGGCTAAACGGATTTGTGTTGATAAGCTCATTGAGGCTGCCTGCTGCTATCGATGTAGAGTGAGTCAGAGTTTTGTACAAGGAATACTCATTGGTATCACGATATCCAGTTCACTCCTGCCAGGTGCTGATGCCATATGAAATCGGCCACCGAAGTGCTCGACGCGTTCGCGTATGTTCCTGAGCCCGATCCCAGCATGGCGACGCTCAACTTTATTGACGTTAAAGCCGATCCCATCGTCGATGATCCTCAACCGAACAGATTGCTCAGATCCAAACAGAGTGATGGATACGTTTTGGGCTTGAGCGTGTCGCTCGATGTTGGATAACCCTTCCTGAACGATTCGAAAAAGCGAGACGGGTACCCCTTCGTCCAAGAGGCATTCAAACTCATTGGTCTCGAACGTCACCCTAAGTCCGCTGCGCTGCTCGAATTCCTCAGCGAGTTGCCCGATCGCGGCAGGAAGCCCCAGGGTGTCCAGCAGCGAAGAGCGTAGGTCGTGTGAAATGCTCCGAACCTCCCCAATAGCCTCTCCTAGGCGCTCTGTAGCCTCTTTCAAGATAACTGTACCTCGGGTTTCTCCGCTTTCAAGCAGAAAGCCTGCTAGCTCAAGTTTGTACTTTATGGATACGAGAACCTGGCTGATGCCATCGTGAAGCTCGCGAGAAACGCGCGAACGTTCCTCTTCCTGGAGGCTGACAATTCGCTGGTTTAAGCGCTGAAGCTTGGTGTCCGCTAGCCGATGCTCACTTAGGTTCAATGTCATGCCGCTTGCAAACACAAATAAGACTGCTACTAGGGCAACGACAGCAATCGAAACCATCGTCTTGCGGATGCCATGAGCCACTTCATCACGTGCTTGCTGAGTGGCTCGCTCAACGTCCTCAAGGTAGATCCCGGTTCCGATCATCCAACCCCATCGTTCTAACATTACGACGTAGGCGAGCTTATCGGTCACTTGCCCGGACGAAGGCTTGTTCCATGCGTAGCGTTGAAAGCCCTCGCCAGACTTGGCACTTTTTAGTAACGCTTGAATCACTAGCAGGCCGTGTGGATCCCTCATATCCATGAGGTCTTTGCCTACCAGCTCTGACTGCCGGGCATGCATCAGACTGTGGCCTTGGCGGTCGTAGACGAAAAAGTAACCATTTATACCGAAGCTCAGCTTCCTGAGTTCGTCCAGGACTTTTTGCTTGGCATGCTCGTCACCCTGGCCCTCGTTGTATAGGGGGGCAATCAAGCTCTGCGCCATTGCGACATAGTTTTTTAGCTCTGCACGCTTGCTGACCAGAATGCTGTCTTCGATCAGCTGCGCTTGTTGGTCGCCCAGCTGGTTGTTTAGGGAAATCACAAGCGCGCAAATCGCGGCAATAGCTAACAGGAGGGGTAAGACCCCCAGTGCGACAATTTTGTGTTTGAGCAGCATTTCCACTCCTGTCCAGACCTTACGATCGATCTGCGGTCTTGGAGTCATGAGACCTGAGGTCAGTGAAGGTTTGGCATCTTATGCCAACGCCTGGCGCAACGAGTAGCTGAAACGGTCTTAAACGACTGAAGGATCCTATGGAAGGTGTGCGTCTCAGTAAAACTACGTAGCCGTGGGGACGTAGTTCTGCGGATTTATTTGTAGCGGGCATACGCGGATATTGGCCGCTGCCGCGCAGCGGACACAAATATAAAAATCACGGTCGACAGCCTGTAGGGTGTCGACAGGAGACACGTAATGACCCATCTGGCTAAACACATTGCCTGGTTTGCCGTGGCTATTCTGGGAGCATTCGCGCTGAGCGTCGTGGCCTTGCGCCGTGGCGAAGCTATCAATGCTCTCTGGATCGTAGTCGCAGCAGTCGCCATCTATCTTGTCGCATACCGATACTACAGTCTGTTCATCGCCGAAAAAGTGATGCAGCTAGACCCTCGTCGAGCCACTCCCGCCGTAGTCAACAACGACGGCCTGGATTATGTGCCGACCAACAAGCACGTGCTCTTCGGGCATCACTTCGCTGCCATTGCTGGTGCGGGGCCTTTGGTTGGGCCGGTACTGGCTGCCCAGATGGGCTACCTGCCTGGAACGCTTTGGCTGATAGCCGGCGTGGTACTTGCCGGCGCGGTACAAGACTTCATGGTGCTATTCCTGTCTACCCGCCGCAACGGTCGCTCTTTGGGGGACATGGTGCGAGAGGAGATGGGAAGAGTTCCAGGAACGATCGCGCTGTTCGGCTGCTTCCTTATCATGATCATCATCCTTGCTGTATTAGCGCTGATTGTGGTCAAGGCACTGGCCGAGAGTCCCTGGGGCATCTTCACCGTAATGGCCACTATTCCGATCGCGATGTTTATGGGCGTTTACATGCGCTATATCCGTCCCGGGCGTATCGGAGAGATCTCGGTAATTGGGGTATTGCTGCTGTTGGGCTCGATCTGGTTAGGGGGGCAGATTGCCGCTGATCCAGTTTGGGCCAAGGCTTTTACCTTTACCGGTATTCAAATCACTTGGATGCTCATCGGCTACGGCTTCGTCGCTGCGGTACTGCCTGTATGGCTGATCTTGGCACCGCGTGACTACCTGTCGACGTTCCTCAAAATCGGCACTATTGTTGCGCTTGCTGTCGGAATTCTGGTCACTATGCCCGAGCTCAAAATGCCGGCGTTGACGCAGTTCACCGATGGCACGGGGCCGGTGTGGAAAGGGGGCTTGTTCCCGTTCCTGTTTATTACCATTGCCTGTGGTGCCGTCTCAGGATTCCACGCGCTGATAGCCTCTGGCACAACACCTAAATTGCTTGCGAGCGAAGGTCATGCCCGGTACATCGGCTACGGCGGTATGTTGATGGAGTCCTTCGTAGCGATCATGGCCATGGTGGCTGCGTCGGTAATTGAGCCTGGTGTTTACTTCGCCATGAACAGTCCTGCCGCTATCGTTGGTGCTGATGCAGTATCAGTAGCGCAGACGGTTAGCAGTTGGGGGTTCACCATCTCCCCGGATCAGCTTGAGTCGGTAGCTAAAGATATCGGTGAAACCACCATCCTCGCTCGCGCAGGGGGGGCGCCAACACTAGCAGTAGGTATTGCCCAAATTTTGCACCATGTCCTGCCGGGTGAGAACACCATGGCGTTCTGGTACCACTTTGCAATCTTGTTCGAGGCGCTATTCATCTTGACCGCTGTCGATGCTGGCACCAGGGCAGGGCGCTTCATGTTGCAGGATTTGTTGGGTTCCTTTGTTCCTGCCTTGCGCCGTACAGAGTCTTGGACTGCGAACCTTATTGCCACCGCTGGCTGTGTGGCATTGTGGGGCTACCTGCTCTATCAAGGCGTGATCGATCCGTTGGGTGGTATCAATACGCTTTGGCCGCTGTTCGGCATCTCCAACCAGATGTTGGCAGGTATCGCTTTAATGCTGGGTACCGTCGTGCTTATCAAAATGAAGCGTCAACGCTACGTTTGGGTGACCCTACTTCCAGCGATCTGGCTGCTGATTTGCACCACGACTGCAGGATTCATCAAGTTGTTCGATGCTAATCCTGCTATGGGTTTCCTGGCGTTGGCCCGTAAGTACAGTGATGCGCAGGCCAATGGTCAGATTTTGGCACCGGCGAAGGACATTTCGCAGATGCAGCATGTGATCTTCAATGCCTATACGAACGCCACACTCACAGCCCTGTTCTTGCTTGTTATGTTTAGCATCTTGTTCTACGCGCTCAAGGTGGGGATTGCAGCGTGGGGTAGCAAGGAACGGACTGATAAAGAGGCACCTTACCAAGCACTACCTGATGCATAACTGAGGGAAGTAACGTGTTCAATGACCTGAGTCGCCTCGGTAAATACCTGGGTCAGGCAGCGCGTCTGATGGTTGGCATGCCTGACTACGACACCTATGTCGAGCACATGCAGACCAAGCACCCGGACAAACCCATGATGTCATATGAGGATTTCTTTCGAGAGCGACAGGAAGCTCGATATGGTGGTGGCAACGGCCAGCCGCGTTGCTGTTAGGTGCCTTGAAGAATTTATCTGCGTAGTCGATTGCGCCCAATACTATGTATTGGGCGCTTTGCGTCTAGGTCTAGGAAACGCGCAAAAATGAGAGAGGCAAATGGTGGCATTTGCTGACACCAGCACCTTCTAGAGTCCTTGGCTCAGCCCAGCGCAGCGCCATGCTTTGGCAATGGCAGTTATCCAGCGCCCGGCCGCCTCAGCCAAGCCAGTTGTCCAGACTGTCGCGTAAATCTTCCAGAGTTCTCCTTTACGGCTTGTTAAATTTTTCGAGATGGTAATTCAACCAAATATGGTGCGTTCCATCGATGTCAATTGTGATCCCTCCTGACCCTGAAATCCCTTTCAAACCATCCGTACCACTGCCTCCGACTATGCAGAAAAACTCATCTGCACGATCAACTCCGGTAGTGGAGGCGGAATGAATGAAGTTAAAGGATCCTTCCACCCCATTCACCGTGCCCTTGAAACTCTCCATCGCGATGTAGCTGCCCCTTCTTGACGCTTGGTCGAACGCTGCAGTAAAGGCTGTTGAAGAAATACCATCGATAGCTCCTGTATAGGACTTTTCCATGGAGCTGATCGACACTGGTAAGCCTGTTGTGATTTCGGGCGTGGGAGTCAAGTCTGTTGGTTTGAAATTCTTGGAGGAAAAAGTGGCTCGCGCTTCCATTCGGATCAGTCCTGTTCCATGTGAGGTGAGTGGCCATTCTAATGCAAGAGCACCCTCAGGTTGAGAGCGGCAGGCCCAGACCCGACGCTGTGGCAGCAGTTGGTCAACCTCACTCGCTCGCTGCGTCGGCAGGCGCGCCATCATATCTTTGAGATACGCATAAGGATCATGCCCATGCATATGGGCTGACTGGATCAAGCCCATGATCGCAGCTGCCCGTTTAATGCCGTGGCTGATGGCAGAACTGGACAGTGTTGCGTCCGGTTGTAGCCATTCCTGATCAACCTCGGCTTAGCTATTTCGGATACTAGCTTCGTTGGCGCATGGAAATCCTGGCGATAAGGGCGATCGCGTCCGCTTAAAATACGCGGACACCATCGGCCTTAATGCTTGAGTTCGGAAGGTGACTTGCCCGGACGCTTACGGTGAGTTGATTGGACGCATACGAGCGTGCGAGCAAATTTCTTAGCGAGTGGAACGGCACGCTGGTGTGCGATTGGTGCGTTGGAGGACGAAAGCCAGCGCTCTCCACGATGCACGTGTCGATGCTTTTCAGTCTCTCAGCTTTTGTGAAGGTGGTTGCTTAGCTGACAGTACTAGGGCTATGCCACCTAGTACTGTGAGGGAGCTCAGGCCAAGGCGAGCGGTAAAGGTTTCCCCCAGCAGTAAAACTCCGGCGATGGAGGCTATCACTGGGACGCTCAGCTGTACTGTAGCTGCGCGGAACGAGGAGAGCTGTCGAATCGCCGCGTACCAGATAGCGTATCCCGCGCCTGATGCGATTGTGCCTGATACGACGGCAGAGGTAACACCGACAACGTCTGCATGGAAAGAGGATATGAAGGGCAGGGCGGTAAGCACGATTAGTGGCACAGACATCATGAAGTTGCCAGTTGTAGCCGCCAACGTATCAGTCGAGGCTTTACCGAGGATTGAGTAGACCCCCCATGCCACCCCTGATGCTAGCATTATCACTACGCTTGTCAGCGGCGGAGCGCTGGATCCAGGAAGAAGAAGCACGACAAGGCCAGCAACCGCCAACACTAAGCCTAGCAATGCCAAGACGCCCATGCGCTCTCCCTGAATAAATCCGTACCCAAGCATGGTTAGCTGCACTGCGCCGAACAGAACAAGCGCGCCGGTACCGGTGTCCAGTTTCAGGTACGCGTAGGAAAAAGCGAAGGCATAGACGTAGAGTGATACAGCTCCCCCCCAAGAGCCTGTGCCCTTTTTTGCTGGTCGCTGAAATTTTAGAATCATCCATAAGATCAGTGCGCCACTCACCAAACGTATGACGCTGAAGCTGATGGGATCGATAGCGCTGTGGCGCAGTGCGATTCGACACAGCACGGAGTTCGCTGCAAACGCGATCATCGCGATGGCCGTCAGGAAGACAACGCGGTGTGCTCGTTTGGTGGTGAGAGGTGTAGATAAACGTGTATTCAAGAGAAGTCTTCCACTGGGTAGAGTCAGATTTCCTAAATGAGCATCCGTTGACCTTTCGCGTCAGAGGTGGGAAATCGGTCAACCTAGGTACTTGAGCTCACTCTCCAGCATTCTCTGCAACTCACTGTATGAGTTTGAGCCCATGATTAGCTTTGAGAGCTTTCCCTCTCTAAATACTGCGATTGAAGGAACTCCGTGAATATTCAGTGTTTTCGCAACCATTGGGGACTGAGCGACATCAACATGTACAAATGAAGCGAGCTGAGAGTAGGCGTCAGCGAGCTTTTGAAAGATAGGCTTCATGCCAATACATGGGCCGCACCAAGGGGCAGAGAAATAGACCACAAGTATTCTATTGGGTACGCTGAGCTCTCTATAGAGCTTGTCAGTATCCAAGTCATAAACTTCACTCATAGAAAATATCTCCCAGCTTGTGCTTAGAGTGCTGCTCAAGGCCGCCAGGTACAGTTTTGGTGGCCTTTCAGCTATGATGCTGCCAGATCTTATATGATCTTCAAATGGGGAGATATTTTGATTTCTCTCGCCATATTATGGAAGTTCGGTGAGGTTTTCATTACGTCTGCATGAAGTTCCTCGATTTTTTCCTGAGGTGCGTCTGCGCAAATCCTCACAGTGTAGTGAATTTCATTGACACCAGGGTTGAGGGTGTCATCAAGCCCCAAGAAGCCACGCAGGTCGAGGTTAGTGTCCGTTTCAATCTCAAGGCTTTTAATTTTGATGCCCTTTGCTGCAGCGCTTGTCACGTAGCCGACCGACATGCATGCATTTAAGGCAGCAAGCAGCAGCTCCATTGGGCCGGGCGCTGTATTTTCACCAAGCAGCTCAACAGGCTCGTCCGAGACGATCTTGAAGTCTCGCTCCAGCCGCTTACCGGCAAGGCTACACTGGGTTACATGCGTAACGCTCTTCGTTTGACCCATCCATTGAGTATGGACATTGAAGCGGGCTTCAGCTTTTTGATCATCTGAAGCTACTTCGTGAGCAAAGCTCTCTAGATTAGTAACGTTGATACCATTCACGATGTTGCTCATACACTGACTGCCTACAGCAAGTTTTAGGGTTGATCGTTGACTTGCGACCGTATTTTCTCAGTTGTCGCAGCCGTTTAGGCCGCAGGTCTGTCCTTGGAAAGATTCGGCTTCGATAGCGTCTAAGTGCATGCGCTGCAGTGCTTGTTTGAAAGCGTCAACGGTTTGGGCTCCCGAGATGTAGAAACCGTTGTTGAAGACAAACAGAGGAACGCCGTTCGCGATCTCATGAGCCTCTTTCTCATCTTTGGCGATCAAGCTAGGCAGCGCTTCATCATTCCAGGCGCGCTGGACGAAGCTTGCCGAAATACCTACGTCTGCCGCAATTTCCGCTAATGAGCTCTCTTCGAAGATAGAGCGACCGTCGGTGGTGCTGGCCTCATATAGGCGTTCGCTGAGAACCATTTTGGTGTAGCTATCGTCGACTGCTTTTACGAGAGCGTGTGCCTTCGTAGTGTCTCCAAATAGCATCGTGTCAAAGTTGTAAACGAGGCCTACTTCTCTGGCGTTCGCAACGACAGCTTGGATCATCCCGTTGGCAGACTGCTCGTTGCCAAACTTCTGTACAAGAACCTGTTTGATTGGTGCAGCTTTTTGACCCGCCGCGAGACGAAACGCCTTGTAGTTCACTTGAACCAAGTCTTTATGTTCGAAATCGGCGAGGGCCATCTCGAAGCGGCGTTTTGCAATCCAGCACCAAGGGCAGACGAAGTCCGACCAAACGTTGATCGTAATTGATTTGGATTCTGCGTTCATTTTATATCACCTTGAGAGGTTTAGCAGTTCGGGTGTTAGTGGGGGAGCTGACTGGGAAAGGATGGCGACTCGCCAGGGCAAAAGCCCTTTTAGGTCATTCTTTGTCGAAGGCGTCTAGCACGTGGGTGCTATAAACCAGAGCTGCGCCGGCGTTCATGTTGATTGCTACGCCGAGGGCTTCCGAGACCTCCTCAACCGTGACACCAAGCTTCTTAGCTTCAGCGACGTGGAAAGCAATGCAGCCGTCGCAGCGGGTGGTTACTGCCACTGCAAGAGAAATCAGCTCGCGGGTCTTCGCATCAAGGTGGTTGGTTTTCGCGCCGGCCCCGCCCAGTGCCATTACGCCCTTGATGGTTTCTGGTGAAAGCGAGCCCAGCTGCATAACGCGGGCATTAATGTCTTGTCGGGCTTTTTTCCAATCTTGCATGTGATCCTCGCGGCTACGCCGAGGCGTAGAAATGAAAAATTTGAGTGTGGTTCCTTGAATGCAGATTAAGCCTACCATCTAGTAGGTAGATCGCGCAATGCTGTTTTTTGTGACGTGCAGATTCGTCCGGTCAACGGGCGAGAACACATCCGGCGAGGTTGTGCCTGAGGCCTGCACGCGGCTCCACATTTTGATTTCAAGGCACTTCAGTCGCTTAGCTGCACCCCTGGACGTTGAGCTATCTGTGCTCTCAGCGATGTCGGTAGCTCAGGCAACTCCTGCAACGGATGTGAGTTGAGCCGACGTTGCAGGTAAGCGCTTTGACCGGTGCGATTGGTCTGAAGGGGAGTTAGGGGCCAAGCGTTAGACCAGTAGGATGGCTTCACGATTAGGCTTCGAGGTTGGGCTCATCGTTGATGGGCGCAATATTAGAAACCGGCGAACGCTGAAGAGGAGGGCGCCAGTGTTACCCCGAATACTCGTACCCAAGCTGGCGTAGGAATTAGGAAGCATTGATTAAAGCTAACGCGAAAAATGTCACCAGAACTATTAAGAACATCATCGACCAAGAACTGCTTGTGGCAGTCTCTTTCTCTTGTCGCTGTGCCGATTCACTATCGCAGCAAAGGGGTGTTTCTTTCCCTTGCTCTCTCGCCTTATTTAGAGCCAAAATTGAGCAGTATCGCATACAGGTATACCTTTCAATGGTGATATATATACAGTTATAGATATCTTGAGCTCCAGGCGGTAATGCATGAAGCAACATACTCTGCGTCTCGGCTGTTGGTGAGTAGGTGGTCAGCAGAGTCCAGCGAAATGAAACTCTTGGGGTGTTTAGCTGTCTGGTAAATTTTTTGAGCTTGTTCTATCGATACAACATCGTCGGTAGGGGAGTGAAAAATAAGCAGTGCGCGCCGGAGGTTCGCGATACTTTTATCCTGCTGGTGGCTTTCAATATCATCAAGAAACTGTTTTTTTATAGTGAACTCTCTTCCTGCAAGCGTCACTCTATATTCACCAATGTCTCTGATGGCTTCTACTTGACCTTTGAACTGCTTCATAACATGGGTCGCATCAGCAGGAGCACCGATTGTCACAACACCTTTTGCTTCTGGAATGTGCTTAGCCGCTGCGATGACTGCGGCGCCACCCAAACTGTGGCCAATCAAAAGGGATGGAGCCTGGTATGTATTACGTAAATACTCCGCCGCAGCTACCAAGTCGGCAACGTTGGAAGAAAAATTACTATTGGAGAAGTCACCGTCACTGCCGCCCAGACCTGTGAAATCGAATCGAAGCACAGCGATGTTATTGTCGACCAGCGCCTTGGCAATTCGCGCAGCTGCTTTAATATCTTTTCCACAGGTGAAACAGTGTGCGAACAATGCGTAAGCACTGGGCGACTCAGGTACCTCAAACAGACCTGAAAGGCTTATACCTTTGGGGTTTGGAAACGTGATCTTCTGTTTGCTCATGGTGAATTCCGTGGGAAGCGTTGACTGGCGTGAGGTTCTCGGCTTAGGCGTCATGGCAATGCGAGCTCCGAACCGTGAAGGCAACGAAAGCCTACCATCTAGTAGGTTTGCTGGCAATGAAGGTAGCTCTGCTTGCTTTTTCGTGCTGAGTTCATGCGAGGCGGCTAGATCCTCAGCGCGCGCGAGCAAGCCAAAGTCGACACCACCCGCCGACGGAGTAGATTCGAACTACACGTGCGCCTCCAACAAGCTCTTCTGGCCTGGTACTCGGCTAGCTGGGGCAAGTGAAAAGCTAATGGGCGTGCTCGGCGGCGTAGATACCAGGTGGGGTAGGGGCACCTGATACCTTGGTACGCTCAAGCCCACCGCCGTCCAGCCACCAAAGGGTGCTTATAGGCGCGCTGCAATAAGAGCTCGGCCTGCGCGAAGTTAAACACCGATACGTCCACGGGGCACAAGGGTGGAACGATGTGATGGCTGGTGAGCGCACGGAAATGCTCGATGTCGCTTACCAGCTGGCGCATGTTCATCACGCTGACGGTATGCAGGGCCAACGCGTCCAAACCGCCGTCCACCAAATACCGATCAGAGATTTGTACACAGGGAAAACTAGCGGAATGGCCGCGCTGGCCAATAGCGCTTGCTCGAATTCGCCACTGGATAGAACGGTCTCGGCATCGCTGAGCAAATCGGTGGAGCGGGAGCGCCGCGCCCTCAATGCGATGGATGGGCAGTGCCTGTCCTAGCAATCGGTAAAACGCCGCTGGTTGCAACAGAAAACCACGTCGGTTGATTAACCCTTTGCAGGTACCGATCCAGGAGAGGGGGAAGATGTAACTCTTACTCAGCCCGCGCCAGAAGCCTGCCAGCGCTTCGACACCTGCAATATTGGGCCTTGCAGCAAAGTAGACACCGTTGATGCGCCTACAGAAGCGCCTACCACAAAGTCGAATTGAACATTAGCCTCGACCAGGGCTTGCAACATACCCATCTGCACCGCGCCCAGACTGCCTCCGCCAGCGAATACGATTGCATTTTTGCTTGCCATTCTCGAGGTCTCCGAGCAGCAACCTATCGAAGCAGTGTAGCTGACTGACCCACGTTACTTCCGATATTCACTCATGGGAGTGCTTCTGCCAGTCATGACTGCCGGAGCAAAAGTTTCTGAGGCCGTAAGCAATACTCAGCTAGTTCGCCGCTAACACAGACAGTCTGATTTTTATAGCTAAAAATCAGACTGGGCTGGACTATTCTAGGTAGTTTAGATGCACCCATTGGAAGTGAGGGCTGCGATGGATTTTCTGCATGGGCTGGGGTGCGTCGACGGATTACTGCTCGAAAAATGGGGAATTGTGAAAGCGTTCCAAATAATCGGGTATGTACTATTCGTTATTGGGCTTCTGGACTATTTTAATAAATTACACATGCTGGAGTCAGCATTGCAGTTCATAATGCAAAACCTATCCAGGCTTGTGGAGTATATAGGGGTGGTTAGGCTGGTCACGTTAAGTATCGACTGGATTCTTCCGGGTCACATGAGAACCCCCAGATGGCGGGTGCGAGCGCTTATTAGCATTGGCCTTCGATCTCCACCTGTAACAATCGGCTCGTTGATTCTTATCTTTGTAATATTTTCCTTGCAGTCTAGAGGAGTGATTTCTGATAAGGGTGCCCCGGACAAAGTATTTTTCGGCGCACTATCTGCAATTAAGCAAAGTATACTGGCAGCACTGGGTGGGCGAGAAGGAGGAGTTCTAGATTACGCAATTATTATTTTAGGCACGTGGATTGTTGTATTAGGGATTTCCGCAACTGCTTACCTTGCTGTGGCAGCGATCTTGATTTCAATTGCACTTATATTGAACTTGATCAGCCTAACCCTTGTGATCCTTGCAAAGCCGAAAAAGGGCATAGTCCTGACTTTCGGCGTGATTTTTTCGATCATTTACTTGGCTTATGAGTCACTGCCTTTATGCAGCACCACTCTACCGTAGTCGCCCGACAGATGAAGACTAGTTAAAGGTGTGTAACAATCATACCAGTCGATCTTGGGCGACGGGGTCGCAAAATCCGATAGGAGGTTTATCGGCAGACGGGCATTCCGGTCGGCGTATGCATTGCCTCGACCAAGCCCTTGGCAAAGCTCGCCAATCACCGTAAAGAAATGGCAGGGCCAGCCCGGTACGCTTCGCTATCTGATGCAGCGAGAGCTTGTCGCGGAAGTACATCCGCCGAATTTTTCCCATCATTTCCATGCTGATCACCTGGTGTTCTCTTGCTCGGAAAGTGAGCAGAAGCAGTTGAACACCTGGGGCAGTTTTCAGTCGGCAGAACAGCCTTTAATGGGTCAGTTTTCGGTCAGCGGCAACAGGCCGGCCATTACCCGGACGAGGATGAACGTCTGCAGGTCAGCATCCTGGATTACCTGAGATTCCAGAGCGAGTTCGTCACGAAGGACTACATCCCTACAGCCGACATTCTGGCCCATCTGGGTGACAGAGGCTTTGGCGACCTGTCGGAGCAGCGGGTACGGTCAAGTGGTATTGCGAAGCTTCGGGATGCTGATGTCATCATCACAAGTACATCCAAAGGCTACAAAATCCCCCAGACAAGAGCTGACATCAATGACTTTCTGGAGATGGCCTCTGGCGTGGTCGTGCCATTGCTTGAGCGTGTTAAAAAGGCCCGTGAGGTATACAAGCTTAGTAGTCGTGGTGAGTACGACATCATCAAGGTGTCCAGGATTATGGATCTAGAGAAGCTCCTATCTTCACTTGATGCTTTCGCTCCAGACCGATGATTGATAAGGGCAGGAGTTATGTCTTGGCTTTGAGAATTTTCAAAGCTAGTTAAACCGAACGAAGATCCACCACCAACGTCATATTCAAGGACATCATTAGCGGGATGCTTTAGAATGTTCCGCCTGTTTCCCTTAATTTTGAGGATCGAATATGTCCCGTCTGGCAGAATTCCGTCAGCTCGAGCAGCAACTGGCCGCCCAGCTCGCAGAGCTTGAAGCACTCAAAGGCAGCTCCGAGCTGCAAGCTGAAATTCAATTTGAGACCAAACTGCGTGACTTGCTGGCCGAGTACGGCTACAGCCTGCGCGACATCATCAACATCCTGGATCATCAAGCCAGCCGTCGTGCGGCTGCCCCTGTAGCAGCTGAGAAGGCACCGCGTCGTGCGCGCCAGGTTAAGCAGTATAAGAACCCGCACAACGGCGAGATCATTGAGACTAAAGGCGGCAATCACAAGCTGCTGAAGGAATGGAAAGCCAAGTACGGTGCTGCCGTTGTCGAGTCGTGGATTGTCTAAGATTCAATCCGTCTCAATGAAAAAACGGCCCGACAGGCCGTTTTTGCGTTTGGCCTAGATTCAGACCTAATACTTGGGTGACGCAGCCCTCACATCTCGGCTACTGCCCAGCGCATCACGCTTTTTTCAAATCCGGTAAGCTGGAGATGTTCAATGCGCGGGGCTAACGCGCGGAGTTTTGCTAACAGGTTGTTCAGGTTTTCCGACGGCAGGAGCCGGTGTTTGATTTGCGTCGAAATCTGTGTAGGGATCCCGTACTCGTCCAAAGCTGTGAGCAGCGGGTCGAGGAATAGGTTTTCAAGCTGCTCCGCAAAGAAGCTGAAGTCACCAGGTTCGTAGCCTCTCTTGGTCAGGACGTCGGCCTGGATTTTGTTGATGGCCATGATGTCCCGGGGCAGTTTGAAGCACACCATGTTTCTTATGAACTTCAGGCGTAAATTGATGGCCTCGCTCGCCGATTCGTCCCCTTGGCGTTTATCAACGGCCTGCTTGAGATAGGTAGGCAGGTTCTTCTGCGTGCGCAGCTCGTTGATGTGCCAGGCTAACTGCGAGCTGGACGATATGCCGTAGTCCATCAAGTTACCGCCTACAAGGCTGTAAACCAGTTCGCACAGGTAGTTGAACTGAGAGGCCTGTTCCGGAATCCCTTTCCATCCAAGCAGGCTACGGCTTTGAGGCAAGTCTCGGATGATGGTCTCGGCGACTTCAACCTGCCGATCAATGGGGATGTGTCTGTTTTCGATTAGGGTGGTGGGGGACAGCACGGGGTTGGCGTAGGCTTCTTGAAGGCGCCTGCGTGACATGTCTGTGAGGTACTCGTTCTCCAGTTGCATGAGAAGGCCCATGGGGGATTTCTCGTCCTGAAGACCTACGGGGTACTTGACAGTGAGGCCTTCCTCCAGCGGCGGCGCTTCGAGCATGAAAACCTTGCCGATGAAGTACTTGTTCATGCGCCCAGCACGGCCCGAGATATTCTTGTAGGTAAAATAATCAAACGTCGGCTTGTTCAGCCGGCGATCATAGATGATCACATTCTCAGCTGACGTGTTGACTCCTTCGATCATCGTGGACGTGCAGATAATCCGATTGATGACGCCCTCATTGAACAGCTTCACGATGTATTGCTGCAACGCTCGCGGCACCCCGCCATGGTGAATGCCGATGCCAAGCGAGATTGCTTTGGCAACGTTCCATTCAGGATGGTAGTGCTTGGAGATCCAAGCGGCGATCTCCTGGGTTTCCGGTACTGGGGTCAGCCCAGCTTCTTCAATGAGATATTCTGCCACCCGGTTCGCGCTTGGTGGAGACTGGCAATAAATCAGGGTAGGGGACTCTAGGCTCTTGACTAGCTCCAGGAGTTTTTCCTTCCGCTCCTCCGAACGCATGCCGAGGCCGAAATTTTGGATGTCGACCGCGACCGTGCTGTAGTCCGAGGGGATAAAGTGGTACTCGTAACCATCGAGGCCTGAAATCTTCTGGATGTGTGGGCCGAGCATATAGAACTGGGCACCCGTCTTAGCGAGTTTGTGAAACGCCAAGCTGAGGTCGACGGCGCGCGAGCTTTCCTCGTTGTCGTTTGCCAAGTCAATTTTGTAGAACTCGTCCAGCACGAAGAACTCAACATCCGCCAAATCCGGGCGCTGAAGCACCCGCTCTTGGGTGAGAAGGTAGACGTTAATTTGGTCAACCTCAGCCGCTTGAGTGGGATGCGTAATGAGGTTGAAGTCCTTAAATCGTCTGACCAGTCGGCGACGGGTTTCGTCGATCAGCGCGATGGTCGGAACGATTACCACCACCTTCTTGAATCGTCGCTGCGCCAGTACCGCGTCGATGACAAGGCTCTTGCCTACGCTGGTAGAGGCGCTAAGCACGACGTTGCGGCCTTGCATGATCAAGCTGAACACATGAGCTTGGAGGTGATGAAACACCATGCCTTGCTCGACACCCTCAACCCTGTGAGCCTCGTAGGCCAGGCGATCCGACAGCGCCATAGTGCTGAGGTGAGGGGTGATATAGGGGAAGAGGCCGACCGCTCGTACCATGTTGAGCAGCAGCGACTGTTCGACTGGATCGAACGCGCTGAATTTGTCGAGCGCTCGAATTACGAGATCGCGTCCTTCCCACGCTGAGTTACTTCTGTTGACCAGAGCGTTTATGGCGACAAGGACATCGACGGTCGATGCGCCCTCGTCACTGAGTTGAGCCAGCTTGGTTTTGATCGTTTCGTAATTCATGACTGCGTCGTTCCTTGAACTCCCCGACATGTTGGACATGCCGGGCATGCTTTGAACCCACTGAGCCTAACATTGCATCGATGCGAAGACCGATCAGCTCATACCGGCAAGTCTTCGAGCGGTTTGCAGCACGCGTTGAACGCCTTCGTGAGCTGCGCGATGCTTTCCATCGGTACCAAGAAGACCATCACCTTCACCTGCTCAACGTTCGCAGGCAACTGAGTGATAAGGGCGTCATAGTGATTCTGGATCTCTGACTTGAGCTTGTTCACATAGTCAGCTAGCCAGCCGGAAGCCAGCGCTTCGCTGTCGTAGGTCAACAGGATAGGGAAGCAAAGGACGTTCAGCATGTCGTCAACCGATGCGTTGCGGTGGAGCGCCTGGTTGAAGGCCTCTGCTTTCGGTTGATGGTGCAGAGGTTCGCGTAGGGCAATGATGATTTCGCGCTCCGCCGACAGCACCGTCTCCGAAATCGTGTCGTCCAGGACGCCGCAGATCTGCTCCAGCGTCGTATCCATTGCGCCTGCCTCAATTAGGCGAGCAAGGCCCAGCCATAGCTGGTCATCCTGCCCAGGCTGCTGGACGATATGGGCATTGCCAAACTCAGACAGTTTGCCGGCGGACTTGTAGAAGACTTTGCAGGCAACAGGCTCGCTGTTCTGACGGCTACGCAGGATGGCATGGAGAATCAGCTCAGCGATGAGCCGGTCGCGTGGCAGTTCGCTTTCGCTAAACGCGCTGATTGATCGGGTCAGGATCGTCTGTGCGTTATGGGCGAGTATGTTCACGATCTCGCTGGCCTTCAGCGAAAACTCAGGCAGCCATTCGATAAGGTGTTGGGCAAAGCCGTCACACCGCCACTTTCTCAGCGCATAGTTTACGTTGAGGCCAGAGAAGGTGCGAAGCAGTCCTTCTGGAGTGCTGGAGTGAAACTCAACCAGGAAAGGGTCAGGGCGCTTCTTGTACGGCTTGGATGTGGTCGTGGACTTGTCGTCAGCTTCGTCGAGTAGTTGCTTGAGCCGCTCAAGTGCGGGCTCCCTGAGGATAATTTTGTCCAGCGGCGCTGTCTTCACGTTCGCCGTGGCGGCCTTGTCGGCCAGCTCCAAAAACTCGTCGTAAATGGCCTGCAGCTGGGTGAAATTGGGGCGGTTTCCGAGCTTCTCGGCGAGCTGAAACAGTGTTTTGATGTTCACGGCTTCTAGCGCTTCAACATCGCCGTACACTTGCCAGACGAAATTCTTTGCCCACTCAGAGAAATCCCGCTTCTGTGGGGAAGCAAATTTTTTGAATTTGTTGAACAACGCTGAGCCGCGCTCGGTGGTGGTGTCCGGTAAGACCCGCGTATCCAGTTCTTTCTTGAAGCCTTCAAGGATGTTTGCGACGTCTCGCTTGGTGACGATTCTGAAACGAGCGGGGCCAGGGCGGACATCGCACTTAAGCGACTTATGCAGGAGTGACGAGTCGGCCTTGCCGCTGTCCAGCTTGATGACTTCTTGCCAGTTCCACTTCTTCTCGCCGTCGGTGGTCTTGACTTGTATGTACTCGGTCACAGTTTGGCCGGCAGCCAGGAATACGGCCACGATGTCGTCTGCCGTCTCGCACTCAACCTGGAGGTAGCTGCTGTCGCTGAGCATCTTGAAGATGAAGCTGACGGCCACGTGATCCTGATACTTGAAACCTTGCCTTGCCGCAGGCCCACCTTTGTTCGATGGGCTAGAAGTACGCACCATGACATCCCTGCATCGCGAAAATTTACTAGAAATCAGGCATCCACTGGAGCTCTGCAGCTCAGACAAGATCGCGCGGTGCCTCTCACTCAGTGCAACGCTACCACTAATGGCAATTGGCCGACATCTGCAATTTTGGCAGATTGCCTGATGCCAACGACAAGTGCTGGGTACGGCCGTCAAGTCGCGCGTTGCTTCATTACGAGAGGCTGACCACGGCACTCAACCGACTGCAAATGCTGCAATGCAGCTGTGCCCTTAGCGCGAACTACTTAGCCTGCCGAGAAGAGACATACGGTGTGACGTCGTTGTCGTCTATTGCTTGAAGCTGGAAGTACTGGCCATTGGCCTTCAGCGCATGGATGACGCGACATTCGGCGTAAGCGGTGCCATATGAAGTGCTCGGGCCTTGGATGTTGAGTACAAATTCTCCTGCGTAGCTTCGCTCGTACCTCAAGTCTTTCAAGGCTCCAGCCGCTTCACCATGTGCCTCGGCGATCTCGATCACCAACTCCCGTAAGGCCGATTGATCGGTGTCGGCAATCTCGGCGGAAAACCTGACCTGGCGCTGGCGTTGAAAGCCACCGCCACCACTGGCTGAGCCTATTCGGTTAAATGTGATGTGGGCGAGCAGGACTACTTCCATGGTCTGAGCCTTCTATGTGGGTCTAACTTCTTGGTAGCAGGGGGCAGCGTAAACGAAACCAGATGCCCCCTGTGTTCTGGCTAATTCGCATCAAGCAATGACTCACCGATTGCGTTGTAGCGGTGCGATGAGAAGGCTCCATAGTGTCTCGGCACCGCCTTCTTGGGAGAGTTTTGGGTCTTGCCGAGTGTGAATCGATATGCCGAAGGTCTTCAGGTATAGGGATTGGTCGTCCGTATCTACAGTGAGTGCCTCGTTATACGAGCCACCGCCAAACGAATCTCCATGACTGTAATAGATCCCAGCACCTAGCTGGCCGCCGGTGAACACGGACGCCTTCGCAACGTCGTGGCCGTCCTTGTAGATACTCGCAGAAAAGCGATTTGCATCTACACGACGAAACACCCCTTCGTACCCAGGATTGCGCGCCTGGAGCTCCAGCAACGAGTTCTCGAAATAGCGGGCGATGTACTCGAAGCTGTCGAGCAGGAAGCGGTCTTTGTCCAGTTGGGTGAAGCTCTTGGCCATCCGAAGGTTACTCGACCTAGGGCCAGCGGGAGCCATAGGCGAGGGCGCTGAGCCGCCATTGAAATCGTTGCGCTCAGCTGTTGGAGCAGAGCTCGGTCGGCCACGGCTGCATCGTTCTGCAGCCTTCCGCACTTCCTTCGCGACTTGCAAGAATGCTTCGTCCCTATCAGGCCAAAGTGTCACTGGCTTCCCATCTTGGGGCGTGCCAAGCAGCTTGCCGAACGGTGCGTAGTGCCAGTCGCATGGGCGGAGAATCACAGGAATAACGATCGCTTCCCCCGCTGTATGACGCGCCATCGCGTGGGCCATCTCGATGTTGTAGCAGTAGTCGGAAGCGATGAAGTCGGGGCTCACCAGTAACAGAATGATTTCGTCGTTGTTGATGTGATCGTCAATAGCTGCATCGATCTCTTGGCCTGCGCCGATTCTTCGGTCGTGCCAAGTCTCAATGACCCCTTGGCGTTTGAGCATGGAAAGCTGTTTTTCCAGTTGGTCGCGCAGGGCTTCGTCTGCATGGCAGTAAGAGAAAAACACGTTCGGCAAAATGGTTACTCCCATTAAGGTAGGTGCTGTTCCGATCATATGATCTGCTCACTGCAGAAGTACAGGCCTGGGCTTGGCTCAAACGCTACGACCCACCTCATCCCACCTCGTCAGCCAAAGAACATTGGGACAGGAGGAGGGCACGTTTAGTGATTCGGTCGAAGATCATTTGGGCTTAGTCGTAACGAATGATTTACTTCTCGTGTGGCGTTGGCCGCACGAACCGGCGGATCTCGACCGACGTAAAGGTGAAGTAGGAAGGAAGACCTAGGTGTAGCTTACCCGTATGAAAACGGAGCGCCGTTGGGCGGAGAGGGGTGTGTCTTACAGGTCAGATTTAGCCTGAAGTAAAGCTGTATTAATTCAGCCGCTGGCTACCTTCAATGGACATTTTGGCATAGAAAAAAGGCCCTATAGGGGCCTTTTCAGAAGCAGGGTATCGCTAGTCAGTAGAAGATACCGAAAAGGTCGCCGTCGTCTACGAATTGACGCGAGTCGCGTAGAACTTGCTCCAGAAGGAGGGGTCGCGCGCAGCTTTCTTGGCGTACCAAGGATCGGAGCAGTATGCATCTTTTAAACGTAGTGATCCCAGCGCTCGCCGTTCTGCTTCCTGCAAGCTGATCACTCCAGCTTCCAAAAACTGTTTCCAATAGCTGTCCGCCTTCAGAGTTGCAGAAGGTTTTTGCTTGGAAGTCGTAGTAGGCATGAGCTACCTCCGGCACAACGTTTTCTAGGGATACGATGACAGTTTCAATCATGTACTGGATGTTGTCCAGCGTCTGTCCTTTGACCCAAGTCAGAGGAGGAACCCCAAGCCTCTCACAGCCGTTGAGCTGGTCTGGATGGGGCGCTATGTGATCTGTACTGCGGTACTTGATAGCAGAGCATAGCATATTGTCAAGGCGCCTACGAAGCGCGAGATCGGACAGCCCGTCGGGATCTCCAACGAAGGTGCGACTGGTGTTATAGGCGAAGGTGGCTACGGCGGCATAGATCGCAGACCCACCGAGACCAGGGTTGCTCTCGGAGACATCAAGCCAGGTCTCAATGGCGTTGACGTACACGTTGAAAAAAATGTCCCTTTGAGCGGTCTTGTACGCAAAATCCCAGCGAAGGGTATCAGGCCAGTCATCCAATTCGTTCATACTTTCGAGGGTTGACCCCGGCATGAATCGTTCCATGATCTCCTTGAGATTGTCCTCACCGGATCTGGGGTTGAAGAACAGGTCTTCTTCATTCGACAGCGCCAGAAGCCACTTGACCGCAAACGTACCGTTTCCGCTATCAACCATTTCCAACACGCTTATTCGATCAGGGTGGATGCTTAGTGGATCCACAAGGCGCCCCAACCGCCGGAGCCTCGCTTCAACCTCCCATGGATACTGTGCTGGCATCCAAAGTGAAAATTTTCCGAGATGATAATGGCAAGCAGCCCATAAGTGGGAAGTGTTTGAGAGCTCGCTTTCTGGCTGACCTGTATCGGGTTCGAGAGGGGGGGGGGGCTGGAACGTTGCTGGCTAGAAGGCGTGATTCGGCCGTCGGTACTGAAGAGAACAGCGCCAAAAGCATGAAGGTGTGCCTTGTTGCCCGAGGAGAGCCGGGCCGGTGATGGATAGGTTGCATACATGGCGGGTGGCCAAGCGCGAAATGGACTAGGTGAGCCTCAGCACTATTTTCGCAGGTAGTAGCACTCTCAATTTTGGATCAGCTCAGCCGAAACAGCGGTGAGCTGTCCGAGCCACTAAGGGAACCCATGAAGCGAGTCGAACGGGATTTCATCACATTGTTTAATTGTCTGTGGTACCGGGATTTCCCGGTGTCTGAGGCGCATGCCGTAGCAAGACGTGCCGACTGGACAATCCATCTTGGACTGGTTGTAAGGCAGTGCGCCACGCTGCTTGGAGCGAGGGCCCTGTTTGAGCAAGGGGGGCGTACAGATGCGGTGATTCGCTACAGCGACACTGACACGCTTTCGTTTGTGGAGTGGGAGTGGAAGCGAGCCCACACCGATATCAATGAGTTCTCCAAGCTGCTTCAAAAGACCGAAGGGGCCGTTTTCCAGACCTTCATTGGCTACAGCAGGGTTGCCGATCTAAAGATGACGACGGATCAGATCTGCGAGCACTGGCAGACTGCAAGCAAGCCGCTGATAGCATTCTTGATCACCTATGAGATGGTCGGCAAGAACCGGCGTTTCATGGAACTGCAGACCTATATGTTTGCCAAGGGCAGATACAAAAAAATCCGCTCTCAGCCTGCTTTGCCTTGGGAAGTAAATCGAGTGAAGGCAAATAACGAAACTGAGGAAGCCGCATGATCGGGCGGCGCGAATGATAAGGCGGTAGGGGGCATTGAAATCAAGTGACCCCTAGACTCCTGCCGATCCCTAAGATTCCCCTACCACAGCTCGTGGGCGTTGGTAGGGTTGAAAGGGCCTGCGTCCTCGTTTTTCCGGTTTGAGTAGAACCAAGCAGTTAAGTAGCTCGCTGTCGAGGGTGCAGTTGCCGATGCCATGAGAATGTCGCTGCTACGGACACGAAGTGGCCGCCTATGCCTCTACTCCAACAGGCTACCTACCAAAATCTTTTTAGACGGGCTATCAGCAGGTCGGTGCTCAGGCAGAAGGAAAAGCCGGTATCGAGTCGCGGGTTTCCCAGAGCCATGGAGCCCTTGCTGTGCAAGGATTTCAGCTGGATACAGACCAAAAGTCTGCAGATTTACTTGCGAATTTGGTACGCCCTCGGAGTGTCGGAAATCTGTCACTTCCAGGTGTGGCGAAGCCGCCAATGGATGAGTTCATCTGCCAGACGACGCATCTCTCGAGCGGCATGAGAGCGCGGTGCGAAATCCACGAATGCGCTGAAGTAGCCGTACTCCTGTCCCGGAGGGGGAGCGTCTTCCAGCATCTCGATGGCGATCCGGTACGCGCCGGTCAACTCAGTATGCAGTGGAGGAAACTTCAGTGAGTCGACCAGCTCAAGCACCCGCTCACGGCGCCGACAGGTCGAGAATTTTGATTCGGTGATCTCCTGGTACTGCTCATCGCTCAGCTTCACGAAATCACCAACAAACTCTTCCAGCTCTGTACTGACGCCTCCCACATCACAGTTGGTCAGTAAGCCGAAATAGCTGGGAGTCGTCTCGCGACATTTGATGTTCTGCAGCGCTGTGACGAATTTTCCAGCGCTGCGTACAGCCATCGAACAGTTGGTGTCCACAACCACTGCAACTAGGTTTGCGAAACGCCGTACCAGTTCCAGCTCAGCATTCACGTCAAACAGCACGTAATCGTGGCGTGCGATCAGTTTGCTTAGCTTTTCGGTAGCTCGCTGCTTCCGCTCCAAAGCCGCGAGTTCGTCAGCATATACAAGCTGGTAGCTGGCTTGTTCTTTCGGCGGCAGGGCTGCCAGGTGATCACGGATTCGCTTGCGTCGCTGTTTTACTGCCGATGGGAAGGTGATGAGATCGCGCTCATCGTAGAACCCGACTCGACTTACACAGCTTCCAGGCGCCGGTAGCTCGCCGTCCTCGCATGCATAACGGTGGTTATAGTCGTTCGTCACGACTGCTACCCGGAAGCCCAGTTCAGCTATGGCCGCTGCGAGATTCACAGTGATGGATGACTTTCCAACGCCCCCCTTATAGCAGGCCACAGTGAGAGCAAGCCCACGTGGTTTCCCATCAATCTCGAGACCCAGTCTACGCATGTTGATCCCCGATCGAGCTAGGAAACTCCACAGCGCAGCGGGAGAGGGTATGCGTGAGGTGACGTTGCCGCTCTCGGTTTCCCAAGATCTCCAGGTTCGCTCAGCAACGTTGGCCCACATCGCGGCCAGATTGACGCTGACATTGGCAGCCTGGCGGAGCTCTTTTGCGTGTTTTCGTAGCTGGTTGTCCATGGTCTTCCACCAAAATTGTCGGTGTCTGAAGACTAACCAATTCCTAGATGGCAAAAAATTATGAGCAATGTGCCGGGTACTTCCACTATGAGCATTGAGCTGCGATCAGCCCATGCGTGAGGTCAGATGTACTCAAGTCAATTGCATGCCTTCGCCACTCGGGGCGGCAGCGGCTGGGAGCTGGCAACGCGATTACCTGGTCGACTGGGAGTCGCTGAGATAGTCGGTGAGGTCGGCAGAAGGAGAAAAGGGGGCACATTCTTAGAATTAAGTGTGGTTTTTTATTCACGGACTCGAAGATGGCTGAAGAATCGCCTGCGCTTCCACGCTGAATTTGCATGGTAGCGGCTGAGCACACCAAAAGCGTCAGCCGTTTTTCACAGATCGAAGAGATCACCATCCGGCATAATGGCTTACAAGCTTTGCCCATGTTTTCAATGAATGCTTATCTTGGCGAAGAATTTCAAAAGCCTCTACTGCAGAAATCTTAGTTGGACACCCGTCGATGAGAAATAATTTGTCCCGCTCCTGAAGGTAAAGATGTAGCAAGGTAAGTACCATAATCCTCTGTACTGGCTCCATGGATCTGTAGGACTTGCGCATAGCCTTCAATAATTCAGGAATAGACTTCGAGTGTTCATAGTCAAACCCCTGCGGTCGCATTGTGTAGTGTCGGCCTTCGGAACCATAGGGCCTGACTTGGATGAAGCAACTCTCTAAGCCATAATCGTTCACAATCTGCCAAGAGGTTTCGCCAAAAATTTCTCCACGCTGGGCTGCTGATGGGAAGATCGGTGGCTCTGCACCGCAAATAATAGCGAGCGCAGTACTTTCAATGGCGTCCATGCAGGAAATCTGAATAACCAAATCTACAAGTGAGTAATTGGGAATGCGACCTGCGGCGAACAAGAAGTCAATAGCAGCATAGGCAGCCACAGCCACGGGGGTGCGAGAATGATGGATGTAACCCGAGCTTGCCGTTTCCATATCGGTGAATGCCCAGATGCCTGTAGAGGTTTTGTAAACGCCTAGTTCATTAATAAGTGCAATTGCGTCATCCACGTATTGACTGTCGCTGCTCATAGATATATCCCGTGTTACAAGACTTTTGAAAATGCCTTTGGGCGCACAGTTATTTGGAGCAATAGGAGTTCGCCTGGTACTTTTCCATTTTGACGAAATAGACGTTCGTGGTGACCAAATTTTGAATTTAATTCGAGAAGATTCGCACTATCGCGCTTAGGGTGACCAAGTGAATTTGGCAATGAGCTTTCAGTTCCTGAATGCAGAAGGTGAGCAACCAATCCGACTGCATCTGGACTGCTAGTGCGCTAGGCAATGCTCAGTGCAACGCTATAAACCCATGGGGTTCAAAAAATGCATAAATGATATCCTCTGCGGGATCCCAGTACTGCCAAGCAGTCTCCAACGCGTAGCCTGCCCTCAACAAGTTATCAATTGACGCGCACTTTGCTGATAAAACGAACTCTCTTGTCTCTTTCGCATTAAGATGCAAATCACGCAACCTGACGCCTGGACGTTCGCTGAGCAAGCCAGTCATGAAGTCACAAATTACCGTGGCCTCTATTTCTCCCTGGGAGTGGTTCTTGTCATTCAAATAGTTTGCTAATAGTGCTTTGAAGTGCGGTGTGTCTGCCGTATTCATTAAAGAGTTTACCTCTCTGAGATTTACAAGTACTGCCTTATCAGGCTCGCCGCACCGAAATAGAGAACTAAATATACATATTTCATGCGCTGACGGATTGCATAAGAGGTACTGGTTGTCACAGTTTGGTTGCGGCTCATCTAACACGCAGGTAACTTCATCAGAAGTCAACATGCCCCAGGCGGAAAAGAGATTGCACACTGAGCGTAGAGTTCTAGTCGCATCTTCGGTGCTGAACTCCATTTCTAAATTCAGAAAACCTTTGAACGCAATGAGTGCTGAAGGTTTACAAATCGCTAAAGGGTCAGTTGCGTTGGGGTTTAAAGCCACAGTTATAAAAGCGCCGTACACTGCAAAGTCGTTGAGCATGTCAGTTTCTTGGTCGGCCCCGAGGTTGTCAAACATCTTCAAAATTTCCCGACGTTTAGCTTCGGTCATTTTGTCTGAGCCGCGTAGCTTTATCTGCTCGAGCGTAATCATTTCTTTAGATCCTGGAGAAAATTGCATAGGGTCAAGAAAGCAATGAGGAGAATGCGTACATGGTTAAACTATTCCAAGGGGCCGCTTGGGGAGTATAGTGCTTCTCAGACTTTAGGACTCGCTGTATTAAAAGCAAGCGATCCGGCCAATGAACTATTCGTTTTCTTGTCGCGAGTAGCTATGACTTTTGTCAATATATATGTATTATTTAGTTGGTTTTCCAACTGTGCCGGTCTCTTTTCAACAGGTTGCGAGCGCAGTGGGCGAACTGTAACGGTTAGCGCTCATATGGGCGCCTTCGAGAATCAGCCAAATTTTTCCGATGAGTGGTGTCACTCACACGGAGATGATAAAAAACCCTACTTGCGTCAACCGATCCCGTGCCTGTGATTTTTTTGCTCTGAATGATTCGATGGGGCGCTAGTAAGAGCATGCCAGCGAGTCTTCGAGAACTGATGATCAGACCATCCGCTTACGATCCATGCATGAGCATGCGATGAAAGTAGTAGGCATTTACAGTCGCAATGGATGCTCCTTCGCTGCTCTGCTTATTTCGTCGATTTCATCTTGTGTGGCAATTAAGCCGGTATAAGAATAAAGCCCGATGGTCGGATGGTTTGGCGAGGGTTCGTTTATAATTTTAAATATCCCACGAGAAGCTTCGCGTGTTTTTTCATATACTCGTAAAAGTAGTCCTATGCGTGTATTGGCTTTGTCAAGGACTGCATAAACTGCATCTGTATCGAGAGAGTCTATGTTTCTTCCTGAGTCCATCGAGATTATTTTGTATTTTAACAGGTTGGTTTGCGCAATCAGACTTGCAATTTGTAGCTTCATGTCATCAGTATCTTCGTCAGGAGCCAGTGCCTTGATTTCTTGTGCCGATTCGAATCTGGCTAGGACGATCTTTCGATAATTGGTATTTCTCATTAAAGTCACATAGCTAAATGCCCTAACTTCTTTGTTGAAGAATGGTGTGGCGGGGTCGCTTGCGCTTACCGCTCGTAACTCGGAGATGATGGCGCTTAAGGTTTTACAGTATTCCGTAAAATGCCTATAGCGTGAGGCGTCTATAGTGCCAAGCGCCTTAAGGATTAGTTTTTCCGTATATGCTGATCGTTGGGTAAAATAGCGATCAAAGGTAGATGGTTTCTTGGGTTGTTTGCTGTCTTCTATACGCTTCATATTCGAGTACTCAAAAATTGGCGTCAGATTATGTATTGAGAAATTACCCTGATAGGCTGTTCGAGGAGCTGGTTTTGTTTTTCTTCGGTCGCGCAAATTTTGTATATGTCAAACATTTCTATGGCCCCTGTCCTAACCATACTATTGATCTGGGCCGCGACTTGTATTCCTAATGTGCCTGGTCGCTTGGGTGCGATTCCTAAATGATCTCGAATGCTTCCATCGTGCATCATTAAAACGGCGCGTAAGTGGGCCAAGCGACAGTCAAGGTCTGGACTGCTCAAGTCGGGAAAACTCTGCACATCTATCAGTCTTTTGAGCATTTTTGCTTCGTCATTTATAGCTAGCTTGGTATAATGCCCCATGAGTTCATCCCGGTTTCGAAGAAATAGTTTAGTTTCATTGCCGGTGTTGGCCATCTCTACCAACTGCATTTCAATAGCTTCTAGCGCTACAGCTTGCCTAGCAAAATGATCATGCTGTTGCTCCAGCTGTTCCAAATCAACGTGGTTCCGTTTTTCAGGTTTTCTTTCTAAGAGGGTAGATATCATCTGCAGAGCGCCCACCATAAGCTCCTTGTATTTATCTTTTTCAGCACTTATCGCAGGCAAGTGACCCACCCCTCTGATAGCATACGGACACAGCGAGCAAACGTTCGGCATGCTGAACATAGCTAAGACTTCTTTAGGGCATAGGTTATTAAACGGGCAGATATGGGTGGAGTTGTATGCGAAAGATGTCGACTCTTTAGCTCTTATTATGTCGATACCATTCTTTCCGTCTTTCACTGCCATTAGGCTCATCAAGCGATGATTAGCAATAGCTTCCTCTGGGTCTTTCTGGATGGCATGACTAAGTCGTTGATTAAGCAGTAATATCGCATCGGCAAGAGCAGGAGCGTCCCCGCCTTCAATTTTTGAGGCACTGTTGAGCAGCGCATTACAGAGCAGTTGTTCATGGCTGATTGCAGGGTCGTCGTCCAAGAGGGAGTAATAATATACAAGCTCTTCGGATTGACCGGTTAAATGCAGGCCAACCAAAGATGGCGGGAGGAATTTGATAGCCTCTGAGACAAACCCAGCTCTTAATCCGTGCGGGGTAATATTACTCTTTAGCGTTTTGCTTCCGATTTGAGCGAGATTGTCAAGCCGGTAGCTTGAAATGAATTCCTTCTTGGTTCGCTTCGACTGAGTCCAAACTAAGTCGGGAAGATGCTGGTCTCCTAGGTCGTTGCGAATAAAATACTGCAGTGTTAGAAGAAGTAATGGGAAGCTTGTGTAATTGGCCCAAAGGTTTTGATGGATGGGTAGTCGAAATAAAGGTTTGAAACGATCAAATTTAGATTCGACCTTCATTCCATACCATAAGTCCTCGCGATAGTCTGGGCTACTACATTTATCGTACCACTCACGCTGTCGATCCAGCAGATCGATTACGTGCCTAGAGACGATCGCGCTCCACTCGCCATGCGCTTTGTCACTACTGACCAGTAATGGGGCGAGCATTCTTCGACTGCTAAAATCGAGATAGTGGTCGTACTTCTCTTTGTTCAACCAAATCAAATGTTGTTGGCGTATACCAGTTTCGCACATTAGCATTGTCAGTCGTATGTCGTTCGTGATAATCCTTCGTTCGATTTTTCCTCCAATTTCCATGTCGCTGAGACGGTAAAATCGAGGAATGTATTCAAATTTTTTGATTTTTTTGTCATGGTAGAAAATTGGGCAATAGTTTAGCGCAGCCAAATTTACACTGTCACATCCAAGTGACCGATTGCCCCATAGGCCAGCCCAATTTGGATGGTGATTCAGCTCATTAATTGTAGGATGGACTAAACAATCAGATATTACTCCCGGTATGCTGCCGCTCGCCATGTCATTTAAATGCATTATCAGGTATTCAAGTGAATAAAGCATGTTTAAGAATGTTGCGAAATATGCTCGGGGCACTGGTTTTTTTACTGTTCCGTAGCTTCTCTGTAGCCTGGGATAGCAAGCTGGAGAAAAAGAGTTTCTGACTTGGTCGGCGTCAGGCAGTACGTGAGAATTGTCAACTATGAACTGAATAAATCTGTCAATGCAAAGAATACGATTATAAAGTGTGTTGTTTCCCCATAAGCATTTCTCTGAGATTGCTCTTACAAACCTAAGCAGCGTTTGAGGTTGTTTAGCGTTGAAGGTTGCAATTCCTTCGAGTAAAAGTTCGTCGGCGGTAATGTGAACTGCACAAGAGAAATCATTGAGCGTTGCGGGGTAATTTTCAAGGTGCCCGTCTCTGTCAATGTGGAATCTATATAGATAAAGTGCGCAATAACAGAGAATAAAGTTTAAGGATACCATCGCGTCCTTTTCTCTCTGTAGGCGCTTGGAGCGGATAAATGCTCTGTAAGTTGTATCCAGTAGCATGCAGAAGGCGATCACTTTTTCGGGTGCTTGTGTATACCCGCCAGGAAGGTTTTTGAAGTCCCTGATTGAAAATCCCTTACGCAGCAAGATCGCATTACTGTAGATGTCAGAAAGAACATCTGTTGTTGGCGTTTTGGCGGTCAGGTAACGCAGAGACAATTCTGCACATGTGTCACTGACTTTAGATTTTGCGGCTGCCTTCCATCCCGGTTTAGCTGAAGCTTCCTTGTCGCGTTTTTTTGTCGCCTCTAATTCAAGGTAAGCATTTAGTTTTTGTCGACTCGAAGACTTCTCTGAAAGGGTTGCTAAGAAGTCGTTGGCATAATACCGTAGCAGCTTTGACTTTTTACCGACGCTGTTGGCAAGAATAACGCTTATATCTTGTTCTGTAAGGTCGTTTGGAGTGTAAATGGTTGAGGCCAAAATCATTCTATACCAACAAACTGCGCGAAGCCCTCGTTCTTTGATATTCATAGAGCCATCGTACTTTATTGAGGATATTGGATTGATGCTGCGTACTAGTATAAGACTGTCGCATCCGCCTTCTAAGGTTATTGTGTCTGTGATGTCGTCTATGGATATTGGAAGTGTGAATTTTTGGGGGAGTATGATCTTTCTTTGATTCCAAAGTTCAATAAATGCCAGTTTTATGAATGTCGGTGTGGCCGCCATGCTAGAGGTTGTGAATCCAGCAAATGCTGGTATTTTTTTGGTGTTTTGGCTTCCGTAGAAGCAACAAGCTAACAGGTCTTCGATTTCCGTTTTGTTCCAAGACTTGAATGGGGATGGCCCAAGACCCTCGATTCCCTTTATCAACCTACCTAGTTGGTTGCCTCGGGCAGGGGTGTGATATTTACCTCTATAAGCTTTTCTAACTTTCGCAGCAGCACTATCGAAAACCCGGCCTATTTGTTCGTCAGGGATTAGCCAGATAGCTTCTGTAGGGGATAGGTTTATCATGCGGCCCTCTGCACTTGGCTTTCTAGGTTAGCTATTTCGTTTTTAAGGTAGGCGATACGCGCCTCCATGACCGATCTTGGGCCACCACCCAATCTTGAGAGGTTTACAGCTGCCACTGTGGCGTACAGCATCTGCGCATCCTGCCTGGCATATCTTTTGGTAGTCTCAATGCTTTGATGTCCCATGTATTTCTGAACAAGGTGCAAGTCTAATCCGTAACGGCGGTTGCTCCGTGGATTTGGATTTACACAATGGTTTGCGAGGTAAAAACCATACATGTGGCGTAGGCTGTGAAATCCGTACGTAGTTCCAGTGACGTCGAATGAAGCTTTTTTGAATTTTTCATAAACTGTTTGGTAGGAGAGTGGAATTGGGTCGCCGTTCTTGATGTTCCTGAAAAGAAATTCGTGTCTAGCAGGGAATGCTCGCTTCTTGTCTTTATCTTTTTCGGCTCTTTTGTATTCGGCCAAGGTGATCCAGAACATCGAGGCGAACGGCTCGATCATGAAGGTGTCATTATGAGTACGGCCCTTGTGGGGCAGTTGGTGAATGATCTCTTCCGGTATGTATTTAATTAGCTCGTTATGCCTAGTTTGAGGGTTTACGATCAATACTTTGCTTTGTTCATGCGCTGCAGTGTTGATGACAATGTCTTTGGATAAAATCGTCAGTGCTTCGGATATACGACATCCAGTCGCAGCTAGCAGGCACCAGAGCAATTTGTCGCGAAGCGTTGGGGCCTTCTCAATAAGCTCAATGCATCGGTCAATCGGGAATATTAGCTCGTCGCCACCAAATTCATCCGTAAAGGCTATAGATGAAGGTTTGGACTTCGGTGTCAGGCCGGCTCGCTTTATTCTTTTGGCCCCGCCAGCTAAGCACCCGCCTAACCAGCTATTCGTTTTCAGCGCCACACGCACCTTTCCGGGCGTTTTGATCGATACGCTTTTATGCAGCGAAAAACCTGAAAGTGAAAGAGAGGTGATCGCACCATTTGCTTCCAACTCAAGCAGGCCTAAGCGTAGTAACTCGCTTGAATCAATGAATCTGTTAACGGCGGCAAAGTGAGTTATAATCGATGAGCCCGAGAGGTTCCTGTTACCCAATACCTGTGCCGCTTTGCGCGCAGTCGAACTTCCGCTTGCTGTTCCGAAGACCAAAAAACTTTCGTACTTGTCTACGGCGTCGCTTAGCAAGGTTGTGGTCAAACCTCCATCTTGCAGCGATACTTGTGATATGTAGTTTAAGAATGTTTTTATCGCATAGCAGTATGTTCTTACGGTTCTAAATTTTAAAGTCCTGCTGAGTTGAAGAGCCCAATTATCAAAAAATTGATTCTGGAGGAGGTCGTTCGAAAGAAGTCTATAGGTCTTCCGCCCGTCTCGGACTGTTGTAAGGAGATCTACATGGGGAGATTTTATGCGTTTGATGGTGCGATTGGGATGGATCATACGTATCTCCTAAGAGGAAACACAATAATCTATCTTTCCACACTGATTTTGATCTTGCAACCCTCCGGAATGGAATTGAGCTTGCTGAGAAACCTAATGCGCGTCGCGTATAAAGTGTTTGTCGTCTTGCGAGGAACTAGATCCAGAATTCACTCGGCTTCACTGGCTGTTTATATGTGCGGATCAGGACTTATTACGCATGCTGTATTAAGTAGGGGCTTTGCCTTGTGCATGTTATGACCGCTGAGAATGCAGTGCCGCGTCTGAAGAATCCCAACCTGGGGACAATCTTGTAGCTATATGGCTGAAGAGACCTGTGCGTCTTTGACGCAAACTGTATTTGCCAAAATCGACTTTTAAAGGGTAGCCGTCTTCATGAATTGTGACCTCTCATCTGGACGTCGGGCTTGGGGCGTTGCTTTGCATAGCCCGCTTGCGACTTACCTGGCAAACCCAGACCCACGTTAGCTCTTTCGCGCAGGGTAGATGTTCAGGTATGCAGTTGGATGCACACTTGATCTAGAAATGAGTGCTTGCTGGGAAGCCCGTAATTGCTGGCGTTGACGGGTTTGGCGTGCAAGGATTCCTCAGGCATACAATTCGTAGATAGAGGTGGTACCTTGGATAAGGGTTCGAATCTCTACGCTTCCGCCAAATTCAAAGCCCTGATTATTCAGGGCTTTTTGCGTTTTTGGAGCATAGAAAAATCCCTGCCCGGTCGGGGCGAAAACCTAAGGGTTCCGATACTTTTCGGAATGAGTTCCGAAACTTTCCTTATTTAGACGGTTTTGCGATGGCCCCTACTCGGCGATAAACCCGTTCGGTGATGTCGCCTTTGGTGTGCCCCAATAGCAGGCTTGCGTCCTCAATATCCTTGATTTCGGATGCTGCCTTCGGACGAATATCGCGGAACTGGAACTGCGTGATCCGAGACGCCAGGAGGCTGTCTCCTTCCTCCAAGGCTTTCGATCTGGCCAGTGCCCGAGCTTCGTCCCAGCGATTCCGTAGCATCGGCGCAGACATGCGCTTACCTCGCTCACTGACAATCAAGTAGCTGGAGCTGTGCTCCTGGTTCCGTGCGGCCATCTGCTTGATCAGCTTGCCAAGGCTGTTATCTACACCGTCCACCGAGAGCATGATGCGCAGCTTCTTGTGTGTCTTGTTCTGCTGCACAACCAGATAGCCACCCTCGATGTCGTCCCTTTGAATCGCCCCTGGTTTCCTAGACACTCTCCAAGCTCAGAAAATAGCGTTTCTCATACTCTACTGGCGACAGCTGCATAGCACTGCTGTGTCGACGCTTGGGGTTATAGAACATCTCGATGTAATCGAAAATATCACTTCGGGCTTCGTCACGCGTTGCGTAGATCTTTCGTCGGATTCGCTCCCGCTTCAAAAGCTGGAAAAAGCTCTCGGCTACGGCATTGTCGTGGCAGTTTCCCCTTCGGCTCATGCTACTGATCACATTGTTGGCTTTCAGGAAGCTTTGCCAATCTGAGCTACTGAACTGACTGCCTTGGTCTGAGTGAATCATCACTTGCTGCTGTGGCTTGCGTCGCCACACGGCCATCAGCATGGCGTCGATGGCTAGGTCGCTGCTCATCCTGGGCTTCATTGACCAACCAATGACTTGGCGAGAGAACAGATCCAGCACTACCGCCAGATACAGCCACCCTTCATAGGTGCGGATGTAGGTGATATCGGTCACCCAGACCTTATTCGGCTCACTGACCTTGAACTGCCTGGCCAGATGGTTGGGTGATGCCGCTGTTGGTTTTCCGCCATAAAACCCAGTACGACGGCGATAGCCCGTTTGCGAACGCAGCCCCTCTGCCTGCATCAAGCGACCGACTCGATTTCGCCTACAGATCTCTCCTAGCTCTCGCAGGTCATCGTGAATCTTGCGATAGCCATACACGCCGCCGCTTTCTAACCAGGCCTGCTTGATCAAGCCAAGCAGGCGCTGATCTTCTTTGGCTCGGGCAGATTGAGGCTCGGCCAGCCAAGCGTAGTAGCCGCTGGGATGCACCTTGAGGGTTTGGCAAAGGCGACGCACTGGGTAATCCGTCGAGTGCTTGTTGATGAAGGCGTACTTCAGCCGCACTCCTTGGCAAAGTACGCGGCGGCCTTCTTTAATATGTCTCGCTCTTCTGTCACCCGCTTGAGTTCAGCGCGCAGCTTGCGCAGTTCAGCCTGCTGATCATTGTCTTGCTGACGCTGCTCTTGGGGCTTGCTGTAGACCTTGATCCAGGCGTAAAGGCTGTGCACGGACATGTCCAGGCGCTGGGCGACCTCGGCGACAGGTTTGCCTTTTTCGGTAACTTGCTTGACCGCTTCGATCTTGAATTCTTCGGGGTAACGCTGACGACTCATGGCACCTCCTATCTGGGCCTCATTATGAGGCTTGGAGGTGTCTACGAAACCAGGGGCGATTCAGTTTACTGGTGGCAGCTGGTCGCCACCTTGATTGTTTAAATTTCCGTAGAGCCGCGGGCAGCCTTGCCTCTGCTCTCGGACCGAGACACACTCTCGATAGGATTTTGGGAGTAAAAACCTGATGCATACATCGGAAGTGATATCGATTTTTCGCAGAGAGATTGACTCAGCAAAAGGCAAGGGTTTATCAGACGTATCGCTAGATAGTCTTTCCAAGTTGGTAGACATAGTCGAAGAGGAGTCACGCAAGACTCCCGAAGATGTTAAACACGTTGAGGCGCGTTTTGAGCAATTCAAATCTCATTTGGCAGATTGGCAGAATGAGAATCAGCGCAACCATGAAAGTCAGCTGGAAATGCTGAGGGCCACTATCGAAACCTCCCACTTGGCAATTAAGAGTGCGCTGCTTATTAACGGAGGCGCAGCAGTCGCGTTCTTGGCCTTCCTAGGGGCGGCGTGGTCACGCTTCACAGGCGCATCGATAAGGGCGCTTTTGGCCTCGTCACTTGAACACTTTGTATGGGGAGTAATGCTTACCGGTCTTGGTGCTGCGGTGGCATATGTTTGCCAAGCAGCTTTCGGCGATGAGTTTGGTCCTCACAGCCAAAAGATAGGGGAGTGGCTGCGATGGCTCGCGGTCTTGCTGGTGCTTGCTTCTTTTTGGCAGTTCTATGAAGGATGTAGCTCGGCGCTCGAGGCTTTCACGGGTGCCTGATAGGCGACCGTCCATCTACCGATTCAGCTTTTCCTGCTCACACGGGCTGATGAGCGAGCAGGAGAGCTGGCGAAAGCGTATGACCGAGCCCGAATAGCTGGTCAGCAATGGGAGGGCGAGCATGATGCGATCATGTTAGTAAATTAGACTTTGGCAGAATGGAGCGCGCGAGTCATTCTTCGTGATCCTATGCTGGCACGGCAATGGCAAATAGGGAGGATGAGTGGTAGCTGGAGGCAAGTGTGTCGTCACGCTCAGGCTGCACAAGTCCCTCCCTGTGACCGGCCTGAGCTCAATAGATCTCCAGCACATGAGGACCTGAAAATGGGTAGACCCTTCGATTTCCCTACGCCGCAAAGTGTGACCATCGGTAATCCTACGATGTTCGTTCCTGCCGAACGAGTTTTAAATCTGTATAACCAAGATTCCGACAATCCGAAGGCTGTTAATTTCAGCCAGAGAGTGAGGGATTGGTTCATTCACGAGGCTTACGCCGTTGGCTGGAGCAACGCCGGGGTGGATGGTGGCAACACGGGCATTCTGCTGGTTGCTAATATTCAAGTCATTCCGCATCCAAGCTACCCCCAGCTGACCTAAGGTTTGACCTACAGCTGCGGTCGCTTGGCGGGCCTGCACGCACGCTGCACTGAGCATAACCCTTCGACGGCATTGCGCCCCAGGTGGCAGGGCAGCCCCCAATATGTCGATTCTTCAGCTCGGTGTTTTCCACCAGGGCATCGGACAGTTCCCAGGTCATGCGCTCGATCCTGACGTTCAGCTTGGTGATCTCGGCTGCCTGCGCCTGGTGGATGGCCACCAGCTTCTCGATGTTGTCCCGGGCCCGGTCGAGCTCATGCCGCAACTGCTCGCACTCGGCTTCGACCAGGCGCGCATGCTGGCGCAACATTTGAACAGGCGTGGGCATGCCCAGCGCGAAGCTGTCGTCTTCGATGATCACGGTGTCACCCATCTATGCTGTTTGGATATACAGTAATCGAGGCGAGCCAATTCTGGCCAGCTTGGGGTGACGAGCTGTAGAGGTGGGATTGTGCAAGGTCGGCAGGACGCCGAAGAGGTAGCGTGTACAGAACGTGAATCACGCTGGTTACCAGCGTGTACTTCTGTGCATCTTTTGAGACAAACGTGAACAGCGCGGGCGGCTCAACGTATTGATTTTACTGGCTTTGCCAGTGGCTCTTATGATTTAGGTTCCAGTGTACGTTGCGGCGTTCGGTTCGGCCGATAGGGCACCGGATGAGGGGGTTTTGTTGTCTAAAACTACCGTGGCAAGAGGCCTATTTGCTGGCCGAAAACCGTCGAAAGCGGTGAATGCATATTAGACACTTGTGATGCATACACCGCTTATTCAAAGGCTTAGAGACGATCTTTACCCATACTGCTGCATTACTGGAATGCTTGGATTAAAAGTAAACGAGCCTAGGCACTGGCGGGTGTTTGTGACGGCGCCTGGGGCTGTTCAAATTTTTCTTCAATCTCAGCCAATACCGGGCCGCCCTTGAAGACGAACTTTCTTTTACTCACCCGCCTGCCGGATCCTCCAGCACCAACGCTGATGCTCTCAGCATCAGCCCGCAATCCCACGTGGCCTTTACCGGAGTAATCGAAGTATTCGGTCATTTCGACTTCATGCGCAGTCTCGATACGCCTAGCGATTGCAAGCTCTTGGGCGACTCTCGCTTCCGCCTCTGCCATCCGCATTTCGAGTTCACGACGCTCAGCTTCAACTCTAAGCTCCACGAGGCCACTCGGCTCCTGCTTGTCCTTTAGGGACTGTGCGAACGCATCGATCAGGTAGGAGGTTGGGCTAGTGGCAATTCTTACGCCTTCCACAAGGCTCCTGGTTAATACATCAAATTCCATGGCCATTCGATATCTCCATAAGGGAGAGGTAACGCTATAGCGCCCTGTATTCTTTGTCTAGAGGGTACCTAGTCGTCCCTTGAATCGATTCCAAAACTGAACCGGTATATGAGGTCTGTAGTCGTGCCATTTCGTCTTTGTTACAGAATCGATTCTGCCAAGTGCACCGCATGGATTGGGCACTTAAGCGAATAGGGTTGCCGAGTCGTTATGCTTCCTGTGTTAGGCCGGTGTAGATGAATGAAAAGCTATTAATTAGGTCTGTTACTAAGCCGTCCAGAGTCGATAGCACATTTTCAAATTCCTTGAGCGAATCAGTTATCACTAGCCCCTTGATGTCTTCATAAGACATTATGTTGGTTATCGACATTGATTCAGTAGTTGCGCCTTCAATTGCTTGTAGGATGCATAAATTGCTATTGGAAAACCCGGCTTGATGGGCAACTTGGTTTCTGTGTGAGCGAAGGTGGTCTATCGCTTTTTTCATTTCGTTTAAAATGTCAAAAGATTTGGGGGAGAACGACTCAAGTTTTTCATGAATTTTTCTATTGCCGCCTAGTTTTTCAATTTTGCTGTTTTCCATAAGCATTGTTGATCCTGCCAATAAGTGAGAGCGGTCTACAACGCTAGTTAGTCTAAGCAGGAAGTTCTCAGCGTGGAATGCATGATGCTCCGAAAAGTTATAGTCGGAGGGTGCATAGTCATTTTTGCCTAAGTATTCCATTGCGATTCGTAGGTTTTTGAAGGCGTTGTCAATCTCCGAAACGCGTGCGAATATTTCTTGCGAATAAAATTCTAGGGCAGATGCCTTATACGTTTTCTCTCCGCTAGAATACGCAGTCAAACCCTTGGCAAGCGATGCGGCTACCATTGGGAATAGTTTTTTGATGCTTTCGTTTTGAGAGTGAATGGCAATTTCCTTTTGCATTAGAGTGGTATAGGTTACGTGTTTTCTTAACCAACGGATAGCAGCCTATATATTGGGCCCCGTGGAGAAATGCTGGGAGCAGATTATGTACATTACTGGCAGGTTAGCAGTATGTCCAGAGCACGATTTAGCCCTTTTGCGTTCGCTGTGACCCACCGATAAGGGCGAGAACGGACAGCACTGAGCGGAAGCGCTCCTAGGTAAGTGACAGGGCAGGTCCTAGTATCGTTTTCAAAGAGTCCAAAAACTACAACGGCGACCTTCATAGAATGCTGGTTAGAGGCGTGCAAATCCCACTTTGTTTCGGAACTGATTTTATCGGCCGGCATACATGAGTCGGAAATTTTTCGATCGGATTGCAATCCATTTACCGGAGCGCTGAGCGGGTATTGCTGCGTATTGTTGGGATGCAGCGTGCGATACCAATTCTGATACCACTGATGGGGAATTGAGGGGGATGGAGAGGCGTTTGGCCCAGTGAAATCAACCTGCTTCCACCGCTAATCAACACTAAAAAATTGTATGGTGATGTTGGCGGTAGAACGACTCCTTCGGGCGCTACTGGCAGCTTCGCACATCGGAAGCAACGGTAGCAGAAGCAACTGGAGTGCCTGTATGTCCATGGTGAGCTTCCTGCAGGGTAAAGTTGAGCCGGATTCTAACGGCTATATGAGCGGTTGTTCATCAAAAAACGATTCCAAAACCGAGGGGGCGACCCTTGCGGTATGCGGCCTGTAGCCGTGCCGTTTCGTCTTTGTTTTGGAACTGATTTCGCCGCTGACACCGCACGGGCTACGGGTTTATGGTACGGTCTTGAAAGCCGTCGATGGGCAATTATCCTAGAGTGCGAATCTCTACGCTTCCGCCAAATTCAAAGCCCTGATTATTCAGGGCTTTTTGCGTTTCTGGGGGAGTGGTTTTGCCCTACCTGCCGCCTGATCGTTTCCGCATTTTTTTCTATCGTTTCCGCATCTCTTCGCTTGTATCCGCTAATGCAGCTGAGAAGGCAGCAAGACCTCATTTTCTGGAGGTGGCTCCAGCTCGTCGGGCCTTATGAGATGGCGGTGGCCCTGATTCCTCTATCCCTCTAGGTCAGTGTCACCGACCGGTCACGGGTTACCGCTGGGCGGTCTCCCTTGAAGTTATCAATGTGCCAGCATAAGCTAAGGCAGATTAAATCAACTTTTTCGTTTCAGCTGATGACATGGATGTACCGATTTTATGCATGCGATCGCTCCCTACTCTATAAGATTTTTTGACCCTAACAATACTGCTAAAAATATTGAAGATAGATATGCAGTGTTAAATAAATTGGGCGCTCATGATGCATATACAGTGCTTTGTGATTTTGTTCGCGGGTTGGATGATCAGTTTTCAATAGATGAAGTTGGGCAGCAGGTCTATCGCTTCTTTGAAATGAAAACTTTCGATGCTACTCGTGAGGTGGCGGGCTGGTTTGAGTCTGGAAGTTATGGGTACAAAAATGATATTATTGATATCGAGACCGGGAAGGTTGATTATGAAAAAACGCAAAAGCATGCTGAGATAATCAGGCACTATATTAGATTTTTTGTGCCAAAAGGATTTAACGAAGGTGTTGCGCTTCTCCAGACGTTTAAAGGGAATGGTATTAAGACGCTTCTACATGATGTCTTGAGAGCACATTTTCAGAAGAAGACAACTCTGAATTTGCAGATGAACCCGCTTGCGTACAAAAAGGCTTTTCTTGATTGGGAAAATGCCTACACTAAAGAGATCAAGCTGACAAAATTTCAGGCCATGGATGATTTGGCTGATCAAATCAAAAAGCTTGGTCATAAAGAATCGCAGTTAATTATCAAGGCGCCGACGAAGGCTGCAATGGGCCGTCTGAAAGACCTGCTCGATCCCAATAGCGAGGAGTATTCAGTGGTTGAATATCTTTCGCCAATGTGTGCGCAAGTCAAGGCTGTTGTCGAATTGAACGGTAAGAAGCGGACTTTTACTATTGGTCGACCCGCTGATGAGCAGGTTTGTGAAATTCCAATAGATGAAGAGGATGTTGATTTCTTCGCTGGAAACCCTGTGCCGAAGTCATTGCATAAGTGGTGTGGTGTAATTCAGCAAGAATTGGTAGATAACATTTACCCAGGGATGGGGGTCGTTGCGGGAGGGAATATATGAGCAGCAAGGTAAACATCCTCGAGATAGTGGCAGGTCACATCGGCACATTAGTTGATCCGAAAGACCGTCGATCGATTGCTGACTATGTAACCTTTTTTCTAGTACCTTTGCTTGTGGCGGGCTTGGGGTTGATGGCAGGCTACAATCTGAACAAGGATGTGGTCTCCATGTTAGTAAACTTTGGCGCTATATTCACTGCCTTGCTTCTGTCTGTGCTGGTTTTAGTATACGAGCAAGAGAATAAGCTTGATGCAATTGGTGGTGCAGATCCATTAATCGCTGCCAAAAAGAAGCTTCTGAAACACCTCTACTACAATATTTGTTTCTCCATCGTGGGTTCTGTTTTTTTGGTTGCTCTTTGCTTTTTGCATACTGTAATTTTTAAGTTGAAAACAAAATTTTGCGTGGGTGATAAAGAGTTAGTTTTGGTGTATTCACAGGTGATTGTTACTCCGTTGATTGTTTTTGTTATGTCCAATTTGCTTTTAACCATCGTTATGATCGTTAAGAGGATGCATGCAATGCTAACGATAAGGGCTTCCTAACGGTAACGTAGGTTTTTGTGTGTGTCGGTTCAGGTTTACCGGGTGGGCTCAATGATCTCGCCTACACGCCGGTACACATACTCCGTGATTTGCGTATCGGTATGCCCAAGCAAGCGGCTCGCATGCGCAAGGTCAACGATTTCGCTGGCAGCTTTAGGACGGATATCTCTGAACTGGAAGAGCTGGATTTGTTCTGCTAGCACGTTGTCTTGGCTTTCGAGCGCCTGTTCAGTGGCAGATTTCCTTGCTCCATCGAATCGGAGGCGTAACATCGATGCGGTCACATTCCTTCCGTCCTCTGTGGTGATGAGGTAGGGGTTGCGCACACCGCGCTCTTTGCGTTGTTGTAACAGACGCTCTAGAAGTAGTCCTAATTCGTTTAGCTGGTTGTTTGTCTGCAATTGTATCCGCAGTTTTTTAGAAGTCTGGACTGCCCCCGGAAAGGTAGACATCCCCGGCCTATGCTTTGAGCATTGGAGGAAGTCTATGAGCACCCAGCGATACACCCCGGAATTCAAGGCGGAAGCCGTCAGGCAGTTGAACGCGGCTATTCAGTCGCGGAGATTGCCGCACGCGTCGGCGTCTCGACTCACAGCCTCTATAAATGGGTGAGCGCCGTCACCCCTGATAAATCAGAAAGCAGGCCAGCGAATTGCTCGAAGCCAAGAGTGAAATCCTGCGACTACGGGCCCAAATGCGTCGCCTTGAAGAAGAGCGGGATATCTTAAAAAAAGCCGCGCGGTACTTTGCCAGAGAGCCCGAGTGAAGTACCGCTTCATGAACGAGCATCGTCATCAGTATGCAATTACCACGATGTGCAGGGTATTGCAGATCGCTCGTGCCGGGTTCTACCAATGGCTGCACAAGCCCGTTTCTGAGCGCGACCAGGACAACGACCGCTTGCTGAAACTGATCCGCGATTCCTATGCGGCTAGCCGAGGGGTTTACGGTGCTCTACGCGTCTATGGCGACCTGCGGGAAGCCGGCGAGAGTTGCGGCAAACACCGCGTTGCGCGGTTGATGCGTGCCAACCGGATCAAGGCGTTGAGGGGATATAAGACGCCACGCCCAATTGCCGGGCGGCCGTCGATCATTGCACCCAATCATCTCAACCGAGCATTCAAAGTTGATGCCCCCAACAAGGCTTGGGTGACCGACATCACCTACATCCGCACATGGCAGGGTTGGCTGTATTTGGCCGTGGTGGTGGATCTCTATGCACGCAAGGTCGTGGGCTGGTCGATGAAGCCGACATTGGCCCGTGAACTCGCGCTGGACGCGTTATTGATGGCGCTCTGGCGCCGTCGGCCCAAGGAGCGCGTACTGGTGCATTCCGATCAGGGCAGCCAGTACGGCAGTGATGACTGGAAGCGCTTTTGCTTGGCCAATAACCTTGAGCAGAGCATGAGTCGGCGTGGCAACTGCTGGGATAATGCCGTGGCCGAATCGTTTTTCAGCAGTTTGAAGAAAGAACGGATCCGCAAGCGCATCTACAAAACCCGTGACTTGGCCAGGGCCGATGTGTTCGATTACATCGAAATGTTTTACAACCGAACCCGCCGCCACAGTCACCTGGGCGGCGTTGGTCCTGAGGCCTTTGAAAGCGCCTCGTTATGAGGCCGGGAAATGTCTACCGGCGTGGGGGTAGTCCACTTCCTCAAGGGCAGTATTTTGATAACGCGCCACCTTCAGTCTGTCAGCCTAGATCTCAAAGTCTCAATCCGAGGAGGCAATTTGACATCCTAGGTTTTTTAGCTTTAGTAAAAGGTAGGCCGAAGAGCTTGCAATGGTTTGAGTCACGTTGCTTAGCTTCTGCTTTGTATTTTAGGGCTGCAGTAGCAACTAAACTTGGAACTCTTTTTTCTGAATATGACTCGCCTGATATGAGGTGTGTTATGAATTCTAAATTGATTTTTGTTATACCTGTTCTTCAGGTTTTCATGGTTGGATGTACAGGGCACATGGGTGTGGCTAGCACAAATTGCCAGCAAGCAAGTGTCAGCGGGGGATGCTCTAGCGTTACTGACATTAATGGCAATACTGGGCCCGTTACTCCTAATGTGCAAATAGCCCTTGATCCTGCGGCAGTCACATCTCTTTTTGGGGCGGGAAAGGTCCCGCAGAAGCTGAATACTGATCAGCTTGGTGCAGTCAAAGATTACTTGCAGCAGCAAGAGGCTACATCCGAAACACAGAGGAAAATCTCTCAAGTTGATGAATGTGCTGCTAAAGGGCTGAGCTGTACGGTGGTTCCGGAATGAAGCGGGTCTTCGGTGCCATGTGTGCTGTTATGGTCCTATGGGGGTGTTCTTCTGTAAGGCAGGATGCAGAGGACCGTCGACGCGAAGTTATTCAAAATGTTTGCAATGATGAGCAAGTAACAAAATCTGGCCCAATGATAGCTATTGCCTACGTTAATGCTCAAGGAGCTGTAGTTCGTGACGGTGATGTGATGGCAGTGGTGCAACAGGCGCAAGAAAATCGAAAGGCGTGGAAAACTGTATTGGCTACTACACGCAATTCCTCTACATCAAGACGCTTCCGGTCAGTCTGCACGGTGCAACAATGGATAAATCCGTACCAATGGGTGTGGGTCAATGTACCATGCGAGCAACGGGAAGATTTAAGTTTAGCGGACGTGTATGGCATCGGTCGTGCTGACTCATATGAAGAGGCAGAAGATTTGGCCATTCAAAATTGCGAAGCACTGGCAGAGAGCTTTGCCGAGTCCACCGGAGTTTCTTCATATAACTCGGCGCTGGAGTGCAAGGTTTTACTACAGCGAATTTGCAACATGTAACTTTTGGTGTAACTTTTGGATTGGTTTCTGATGTTAGTGATTTCTCAAGTTGTAGCGATTGGGGTAATCGGAAGTAAAAGAGCAAAAGCTGCAGTCCTGAGATAGTAATGACAGGTTTTCGTACTCATGTGATGGTATGGTATGGCGAAAGGGATGCAAGCAATCGAGGTTCAGCAGGGGTAGGGGCGATTTTCGAGGGTCTACACGCAATCCTACAGCGAGCCATCAGAGCGGCTTCAGCTCGTCACTCAGCTTCTGTCGAAGCTGCAGGAGCAGAATTCAGTTCCGCAACTAAAAATAGGCCCTTGCAGGGAAAGGGTCGTAGCCCAGTCAGCGAGGGTGACTTGCGGAATCTTAATTTCAATATCTGATTGTTTTTTATAGATAATTTTGTGGACTTGAAAACCGTCGATGGGCAACTATCCTAGCCTTCGAATCTCTACGCTTCCGCCATCTTTAAAGCCCTGATTATTCAGGGCTTTTTGCGTTTTTGGGCGGCGGAAACTATGGTTTTGGGAACACGGTTAGGAACGTCAGAAGCCCATCGCTTCCAATTCGCTTTGTAATCGCTTCCAGAACTTTCGCTATTTCTAAGGCTTGGCGATGGCCCCTACCCTCGATGGACACGCCCTGCAATGTCGCCTTTGGTGTGACCCAAGAGCAGGCTGGCGCCCCTGATGCCCTTGATTTCGGAAGCTGCCTTTGGGCGGATACCACGGAATTGGAACTGCGCGATCCGGGTTGCGAGCAGACGATCTGCCATCCTCTAAAGCAGCTGATTTGGCAAGGACTCTTGCATCGTCTCATCGGTTGAGCAGCGTTGAGGCCTTCGAAAATGCCTCACTTTGGATGATTTTTGGAGCCGTGGAGGAGCTGGTATCATTTACAAATCACTACCCTCTGAAGGATCAGACCGTTGAAGCTTCTTGTTATTGAATGTCATAGACCTGAACTCCCAGAGCCGATTTCCTTTAGGAAGGGAGCATTTCTGGTTGTCGGTGACGAGTACAGTGGGCCAGAGGGTTGGCCGGGCTGGTATTCTTGCTCCACCGAAGCTCAGCAGAGTGGATGGGTTCCAGCGCAGGTGTTCGAACGCATCGATGAACGCAGCGCAATAGCGATTGCAGACTATTCCTCTGTCGAGCTCAGCGTTGATCCGGGAGATATCTTGTTCGGCCAGAGCCACCTGAACGAGTGGACATGGTGCCGTAAGCAGGGAAGTTCTGAGGCTGGTTGGGTGCCAACAAGTAAACTGGAAAGAATGCCAGGCTAGGCCGCCTGCAGGGTCGTGTGGTGCTGGCAATCAACCCGGCCAATCTTTCGGCATTTCAGTTTTAAATTGATCAGGCATAAAGAAAAGAAAGCGCTGCGAGCAGGCCTGGGGTGGCCTGCTGCAATAACGATCGATTGTGGCGAGAGCAATACTAAGTTTTTTTGGCTGTTTTTATAGGGTTTTAGACTATTGCTCTAGCCAGGTCGTTTTATTGTTGGACAGCTTCATTGCGGCAGCTCTCGCAGCGCCACTCTTTATAATTTTCTGCTTTCTCAAGCGCTGTAACCAAATCACGACCGCCTATAGTATTTTGGCAGTTGTTATGTTTTTCATTTGGATTTTTCACGCCCTCGCATTTTTTTTGCAGGAACGGGCTTACCACTGCCTGTTGCTTTGACGAAAGCGCTCTAAACCCCTTGTCGACGGCGAGCTGGGCGTAGCTTTGCACGCTCGGTTTTTCACCTTGAAATGCGTTTTGCGCGATAAGGGCCGAGAAAATCTCTCGCTCGATAGTCATTTGTTAATCCTTTATTCAACCAACAAGTTTGCTCATGTTTTTTCTAGTACTGAGCATTGCGAAAGCATACGTTACCACTGGGTACGGTTTTAATGAACTGGGTTTCCATCCAGCTATAAAAAGTTGGATTTCTCGTTTTGGCTCGGTAAATATTGGTTTCTTGGTGTTTAGAATATTTCAAGGAGTCTTTGTTACAATTTATTTCTTATGTGGTGGTGTGGGAAAGTTTCACTTTTTATTTTAATGGCTGGCACGCTGAACGAAATTTTCTATATTTCTCGATAAATATAAGGAGGCAGTAGTCTTTATCCGCTTCTGTTTTTTATAAGAGATGCGCTGATACGCGCCTTACGGCTCATCCGTTGTTTCAGCTATCGCCGGCGCGTACTGCGGTGGATACTGGCTGCAAGATTGTGGCAACCATGGCTATGCACCTGCGGGGTGGTGCAGGGGCGAATGGAAGAACGTCTTGATCACCGACGCGTTCGCATCCATTCGTCTGCGACGTCGCCCATGTTGGACGGGGCGCCGCTTTTGATCCACGCCATGAGGGCTCGATCAAACTTGAAGGCTTTGCCACACTCGTTCACCAGAAACTGCCGGACCTTCTGAGTGTTGCGGTAGTTCTTGTCGAGGAGAGTGGACCGGGTGATTGGTCCTGCGTGCCAGTCAAAGCTCATTTCCATTTCCCTGGATGGTGAATTCGACCGGAGCCTAGCACCGCCGGCGGCACAAAACACTTATGCGACTTTTTGTGGGGTGAGAATGGGATTTGCCGATGGGCAGAGTGCATGATGTAACCGAAGAATTCATCATGCTTGGGCTGGTTTTTGGATCGCCCCCTGATTCTATAGGCTCCTCTTTACGTCAAACTGGACAGCGTCCGAAAAGTCAGGCATCCCCGGCCTATGCAGTTCCTGTATAAAACAACCAGAGGTGATTTGGTATACGACATTTCCACCGTGTTTGTAGCAACGGCTACCTACCGGAAAATCCACTAAACAGGCGAGATGTTCGATAGCAATCATCTTCGCGACCCCTGACGCACCACAGAACAAGGATGTATATGTTGCAACGAGCCCTGCTGACGTTCAAAGCACTCGCGATCGTTGGCTTATCCCTGATCCCACTGCAGCCAGCCCTTGCCTTTGTAGACGATAAAAGAGTCTTGTCTGACCATCGATGGTACACAGAGGCTTATGTGAAAGACTATCTGGTAAAAAACTATCCAACGCTAGTTACAGGTGCTTTTCACAAAACCGTCAGATACGCCTACGCCGCTGATGCCCCTGTGTCCGGCTCAGGTTTTTCTGTGCATCAAGCGCTCCCTATGTCGGCTCGCCGGCACGAGGCTTTTTTGTGGAGTGAGAAGGATGCAGGAAAGAGCCTCGGCGCTGAAATCGATAAGCAGTGTGTGCTCTTGATTTCGGAATCGCTCCATTCTTTGAAGTATCAGGTCCGCCGCGCTCGGATCAAGGCAAGAGACACTAACACGGTCGCTGTAGCTGTAATTACTGATGTCAGGTCGGGAGAACTCACGGCTGCGCCACGCGATCTGAGTACTTATAAAACACGGCCGATTTCGTTGATTCCACCGGAGGGTGATCGCAGGCTGCTGTGTAATGTCTATAGGTCAACAACGAGAAGCGCTGGTATCACCTACGAGTTCTCGGTGGTGCTAACGGCATCCGGGTTTTATCTTCGATACAAATAGATCAACCCCCGAATTCGTCCTGACTGGCCGCAGCTATCAGGACGAAACAACGACATTGTAGTGCGGGCAAGGTGAGGTCAGACCGGGGCGCCTAGAATGATATGGGACGCCTTGATGATCGCCGTTGCGCTCACCCCAGGAGCCAGCCCCAGTTCATTCACTGCTTCGCGGGTGACGATAGAGTAGACCTTGGTGCCACCCGGCAGCTCCAGCACGACCTCGGCGTTGACCGCGCCATCGGCCACGCTCACCACTTTTCCCGCCAGGCAGTTACGTGCAGACAAGCGGATGTCGCTGCTTTGCGTCATCAACATGACCCAGGGCGCTTTGACCAGGGCAAATGCATCGCTGCCCGGTGCCAGGTTCAGGCTTTTTGCGCTTTCCATTGTAACCACCGCTACCAGGGACTCCCCGCCGGCCAATTCAAGGACGACTTCCGCGTTCACCGCGCCCGGGTTCAGTTTCGTAACTTTGCCTTTGAACACGTTGCGTGCACTGACCTTCATCGCTGCTCTCCTTACGTTGAATTGGGGTAATTCACCTCGAACGGAACAATACGCCGGCCTACGTACTTACGCTACCGCTGTATAGTTTTGTATATTGCGTGTTTCAGGCCGCCTCAACATCGGGCGTTAGCCCGGCAATTCAGGAAATATCCGATGTACATCATGCCGTTCGACAACCGTCTCGATGCCCCTTTGACTGCCAGGAGAAGCAGGGGCAGCGCTGATGTCTCGGAGGAAGTCCGCCGCACTATCCTCGACGCGGCGAGCGAAGCGTTCGCTGACAAGGGCTACGCAGCTACCAAAGTATCGACCATTGCCAAGGCGGCCGGTCTGCCCAAATCCAATGTGCATTACTACTTCAAGTCCAAGGAAAACATTTACGCCAAGCTACTCGAGGACATCGCACCTTCCTATCTGGCTGCGTGCATGCCGGTGCTGGATGAATCACAGGCGCCGCTCGACGCGCTTACGCAAACGTTGGTGCGTATGGTCCGCCTGTTTGAACACCGACCCGGTGCCTCGAAAGTATTCATTGCCGAACTTCGCGATGGCGCCAGAAACCTGCCCGGTGAATTCTTCGTCTCCTGGACTGTTCAGGCCCAAAGGAGTGTGGCAAGCATTCGCGAGTGGATCGATCGTGGTTTGCTGGCGCCTGTTGATCCGGAACATGTGTTGCTTACCATTTGGGCCTTGGCGCAGTCCTGCCTCAGCCGAGGCTGGCAAAACCCGGGTTGGCAACACGACGCGATGGACTACGACGCGGCTGCCAGCAATGCCGCGCGGTTATTGCGTTGTGGACTTGGTCCTGGCCACTGATTGTTCCCGGAAGTCTCAAGGGCGCCGATATCAGCATCTAGACGCTATCGCAGGACCTGCCGAGCGACGCAATGTCGCGCCCCCGACTATCCCCCCCATCCATCTACCCCCCGCGGTGTATGTACACCCCGTTGACCGCATTGATAGCGTTGCTCCCACTTCCTGTTTACGTCACACCGCTTTTCATTAAAACAACAATAGTGGAGAGGTGCGTTATGAGTAGTTTGAAGTTGAGCCGAAGCCTGGGGTTCTGGGCGGCCTACTCCACATCGGTGGGGTTGGTGGTTTCGGGTACCGCGATGGTGGCGCTGGGTAATGGTTACGGCGTTTCCGGGCCGGCCTTCAGCGTCGTTGCGCTGTTGGCGCTGCTGGTGATTCTGTGTATCGCGATGTCCTATTCCGAGCTGGCGGCAATGCTGCCGGGGGCGGGGATGGTGGGGGAGTACACGCTGCCCGCCCTGGGAAAACTCCCTGCGCTGTTCGCCGTACTGGCAGGCTACATCGTGCTGGTGGGCACCGATGGTGGTACCAACATGATCATCGGCGGCCAGTCGCTTGAGCGCTTGACCGGTTTCCCCTGGTATCTGTTTTCCCTCGGGATCCTGGCTGTGCTGGTGGGTATCAACCTTAAAGGCGTCGATCTGTTCGGGCGGGTGCAAACCACCCTGGCGATTGCCATGATGCTGATGCTTGGGTTGGTGGGTGTCTGGGGCTTGTCCGGTTTCGAAACCGCGCCGCAATTGGCTGAGCAGCCGCCGTTTTCGGTGATTTCCTGGCAGGATCAATTCAGCCATTTGAGTTTGGCGATCTGGCTGTTCATCGGCATGGAGTTCGTTGCGCCCCTGGCCGAGGAGGTCAAGAATCCGGGTAAAACCATTCCGCTGGCAATGATTTTTGGCTGCGCCAGTATCTGGCTTGTTGATCTGCTTTTCGGCTTGAGCATCACGCGCTACTTGTCCCTGGAAGAGCTGGCCGCGTCGACCATTCCACATGTCGATGGCGCCGCGGCGATGCTCGGGCAACCGGGTCTGATTCTGATGGGCAGCATCTCGATTCTGGCTGCGGTTACCACCTGTGACACTTATCTGATCGCGGTGCCGCGCATGCTCTATGGCTTGTCGCGTGAAGGCATGCTGCCGAAGATTTTCTCCTGGCTGCACCCCACCGCCAGAACACCATGGTTCAGTATCTTCTTCGTGGTGGCGTTGATCCTTATCGTGCTGGTCTACGCCATGGCCAATCATGCCGATATTGCCTTGATCACCATGATGATCAGCGTGGCCTGCACCACCTGGTTGATGTCGTACCTGATTGCCCAGGTGAACGTAGTGATTCTGCGTTTCAAGTATCCCAACGCCAACCGTCCGTTCCGGACGCCGCTTTATCCGTTGCCGCAATTGATTGGTATCGCTGCGTGCTTGTACATGATCGGGACATTGGTCGCAGACGCCCAAGTACTGGGTATCGCGGTGGTGTGCTCGGCGTTGATCCTGGCGTTTGGCGTTATCTACCTGAAGAAGACCGGTCAGGACCTGTTCCAACCCGTGCCACTGGATGACGTGTTGCGACGCATTGTCCATCGTTCCGAATCTATCGATGAGTCCAACAATGGCAGCGAAGCGGTATTGCTTGCCCAGTTGAAACGCCAATAACCGTAGGTCGGAGTGAGCATGGATCTTTATTCAGTCATCGACCGGCGCGCCGAGCAAACGCTGCGCGATACGGTTTCACGTTTTGACCAATACATGGGGCACGACGTCGTCACCGATGCGCGCACAGTGTCGGGAGTCGATCATCGCCTGGCAGCGGACGAGCTGGTGCTGGAGCATCGCTTGTCGAGCAAGGTGATTGGCAGAATCTACACCTGCCGCTGGCGCTGGAAAGTCGCCGCGGACCTCGGGGCCACGGCAATGACTATCCGTCTGAATTATCGAGGCTGGAAGCCTTCAAGCCGAACCGCGAAGTTTGTCGGGCCCGCCATCAGCGCTGCCTTGCGAGACCCGCTCAACGCCAGTGACGTAGTACTTCCCCTGTGTACTGCGATGGAGCTGGGCGGCTTGAGTATTCATTACCACCCAGCGGACAAGGCCTGTGAAGTGGTGCTGACACCCAACTATGGAGACTTCGTCTGGATGCTTATTCCACCGGTGAAGTACGCACGCCAACCCACCGCTGCGGAAGTGGACAGCACGGTGCTGCTCATTCAGCAAATCTCATTGATTCTTCAAGCCAATCGTCCTGTAGCACTCGCCAGCTGATGGTCGAAACGGATCACTGACTCACGCCTGGATAACAACCTGGGCGTGTTGCTCAGAGCTAGGCAAAAACCGTTGTTTCATGAGGATGTAGCCATGTTGGACTCGAACAATAAAACCATGACCGCCGCCATTCTCCGCGAACTTGGCGGGCCACTGAAACTTGAACAGGTGCCGATCCCAAAACCGGGCATAGGGGAAATTCTCATCAAGGTAGTTGCCTGCGGTGTCTGCCACAGTGACGTGCATGCCTGCGACGGCGACTGGCCGAGCCCGCCGAATCTGCCACTGATTCCCGGTCACGAAGTCACCGGGCATATTGCCGAACTGGGGGAAGGCGTGACCGGCTATGCGCTAGGCGACACCGTTGGTGTGCCTTGGATGTACAGCGCCTGTGGCGCCTGCGAGTACTGCCGCGCCGGCATGGAGACCATCTGCAAGCAAGGCGAGGCCACCGGTTACAGCAAGCCCGGCGGCTACGCCGAGTACATGATCGCACCGGCTGCATTTGTCGCAAAAGTACCGGCCGGCGCTGATCTATATGGCTTGGCGCCAATTCTCTGCGCAGGGGTTACCACCTACCGCGGCCTGAAACGATCGGGGGCACGGCCGGGGCAATGGATGGCGGTCATCGGCATTGGTGGGTTGGGTCATGTGGCGGTGCAATATGCCAAGGCCATGGGCCTGAGGGTGGTTGCGGTCGACGTCAGTGATGAAAAGCTGGAGCTGGCCCATCGCTTGGGTGCCGAGCGGGTTTACAACGTGATGAATGACCCGGAAAGTGCCATTCACGCAGAGCTGGGTGGGGTGCACGGTGTGCTGGTGACGGCGACCTCCAACAAGGCATTCGAACTTGCAGTGAAACTGTTGCGTCCTGGTGGCACGGCAATCTATATCGGTCAGCCGGGTGGCGCCGCCGACGAGGTGCGCAGCTCCATCGACCGTATCGTCAACTGGGAACTGTCCATTCGTGGCTCCAACGTCGGTACCCGGCAAGACCTGCACGAGGCCGTGGAGTTTGCTGCCAATGGCCTGGTTGCAGTCCAGGCCAGCCTGACCACCCTGGATGAGATCAACGAGATTTTCGACCAGATTCGTAAAGGCACGGTAGTGGGTCGCAAGGTGCTGAAGATTTCTTGATCCCGAGGCGGTTGGCGCGCAAGCGTCAACCGTATTGCTCGCTTGGAGTGCAAACATGAATGCCGATACTCAGCTGTATATCAATGGCCAATGGGTGGGCCCGGTCGAGGGCGGGGCGTTCGATACCATCGACCCCAGTAGTGAGACGCTGATTGCCAGCGTTGCTGCGGCCACCGCCGCGGACGTTGATCTGGCGGTGCGGGCTGCCCGTCACGCCTTCGACGAGGGGCCGTGGCCGCAGATGAGCGGCGCGGCGCGGGCCGAAGTGCTGCGACGCATCGCCCAGGGCATCCGTGATCGACAGCAGGAACTGGCGGTACTGGAAGTGCGCGATAACGGCAAGCCGCTGCCCGAGGCGCTGTGGGACATAGGTGATACCGCAGGCTGTTTCGATTATTACGCTGACCTTGCCGAAGGTCTGGACAGCGAACGTGAACAGGCGGTCGCCCTGGCCGACGAGCGCTTCAGTTCGCTGGCGCGTAAAGAACCGGTCGGCGTCGCGGGGGCGATTATCCCGTGGAACTTCCCCATGCTCATGGCCGCCTGGAAAGTCGCTCCGGCCCTGGCTGCGGGGTGCTGCATGGTCCTCAAACCGTCCGAACTGACGCCTCTCACCGCGCTGGAGTTGGCACGTATTGCCCACGACGCAGGGCTACCTGCAGGGGTGTTGAACGTGCTTCCAGGCCTGGGCCAGGATGCCGGCGCCGCGCTGGCGCAGCACCCTGGGATCGACAAACTGGCTTTCACCGGCAGCGTGCCCACGGGCAGCCGGATCATGCAGGCGGCCGCGCACGACATCAAAAACATCAGCTTGGAGTTGGGCGGAAAGTCGCCCTTCATCATCTTCGATGACAGTGATCTGGAGGCCGCGGTCGAATGGATCATGTTCGGTATTTTCTGGAACCAGGGCCAGGTCTGCTCCGCGACGTCTCGCGTGCTTGTCCAGCGCAATCTGTATGCGCCATTGCTTGAGCGGCTAAAGCAGGAAGCGGAGAAAGTCAGCATCGGCAATGGCCTGGAGGAGGGTGTACTGCTCGGGCCGCTGGTGAGCAAAGGTCAGTACGACAAAGTGCTGGCGGCGATCGCTCGGGGTCAGGAGGAGGGCGCTCGACGGGTGTACGGGGGCGCGCGACCGGCCGGATTCGACAAGGGGTTCTACTTGCAGCCGACTATCTTTGCCGATGTCGCGCAAGACAGTTGGATCTGGCAGGAAGAGATCTTCGGTCCGGTGGTGTGTATCCGTGCATTCGATGATGAAAACGAAGCGCTGCGGTGTGCCAACAATTCGCGCTTTGGTCTGGCTGCCGCGGTGATGTCTGCAGACCTTGAACGTGCCGAGCGCGTGGCCCGCAAGCTGCGTGCCGGTATTGTCTGGATCAACTGCTCACAGCCAACTTTCACCGAAGCGCCGTGGGGTGGCTACAAACAGAGTGGTATCGGCCGCGAGCTGGGGGAATGGGGCTTGAACAACTACCTGGAAGTTAAACAGATCACTCGCTACGACAGTGAACAGAAGTGGGGCTGGTACCTCAAATAGGGCGCATGCCCGCTGCACCGGTGGCGCTTTTGAAGATAACATCAGGGCGCCACCTGCTGTCTCGTTGGCCGAACCTCATAGAGGCATCACACCATGCAAATGCACCTGACTGATTGGACGCGCAGTGTCGTCGAGGTAATGAGCCAACCTGCCGGTGGTCGGCAGTTACAGGCCCTTGCCGCCTGGTTGAGGCGTTTGAGCATTGCGGATCATTTCGTGCTGTTCATCTATGAGGGAAGTTATCGGCCGCTGTCGTTGTTCGACACGTTCACCGACGAGCAGCGGTGCATCTTCATTGATGAGTACCAGACGGGACCCTACCTACTGGATCCTTTCTACCTGGCCTCGCAACCGTCCCAGCCTGAAGGCGTGTACAGCATGCGTCAGCTGGCGCCGGATCAGTTCTACAACAGTGAATACTTTCGTACCTACTACCACCATCTTGGTTTATGTGAAGAAGTCGGCTTTTTCATCAACCTTGGCCCCGACACCCATGCTGTCCTGTCGTTGATGCGCCGGCGCGGGCGCACCCGGTTCTATGATGATGAGATCCGCCAACTGGAGAGTGCCGTTCCGGTTGTCAGTGCCGCGGTGCGGGCCGCATGGGAGGCAAGCAGGCAAGTTGCAGTCCGGCCCTTGGATGATCACGATCACCTGGTCCAGGAAGCCTTTGCCAACTTTGGCCGTGGCTTGCTCACCGAGCGCGAGTGCGAAGTGGTCAGGTTGCTGTTGCAGGGGCACTCCAGCCAGTCCATCGCGCAAAAGCTGCGGATCAGCCCGGCGACGGTCAAGGTTCATCGAAAGAACCTGTATGAGAAGTTGCGAATCGGCAGTCAGTCCGAGTTGTTGGCGCTGTTTGTCCAGGCGATCAAGGGTAAGCCTGCAATGGCAGTTGCAACAGATTGATGCGCCCTCAGGCCACCTTTGCGAAACGCACCTTCAACGCATTACAGCGCTGAGCTGCGAAGCTGAAACGCTAAACCAGGGTGTTCTGGTTCTGTTACCCGCATCCCCAGACACCTTGGCTACGCAAGGTCGTTTCTAGGCCTATTCACCGCCGATGGTTCTGGCATTCGTCAGGTATTTTTGAACTATCGCGTAATACGCAGCATCGACGACTTCAGCTTGCGCAGCATGAACATTATCGGCCGCAGCAGTTGCGTGCGGTCAAGCACCGACAGTTCATGCAGGTCTGTACGCGAGGGCCTTTGATAGCCGAGGTTCCAGGTGAAGTAGTAGGCCCGGACATCCTTACGCTGGTGGATCAAGGTATTGAGCGCCGCGTCGTAGTGCATGGGGCCGCCGTCTGGGTGGCCGGCTGGGCGCTCAAGAATCTGCAGGAGAAAGTCGCGCAGCTGTGGCAGGAACGCCCCGTTCACCGCATAGAAGTGCGACAAGTGGATCGGCCGGTCGACCACGCTCCAGGCTGGCAGGTCAGCGTTACCTTCAAACGGGTGGCCAAAGTAGGCGATGTCCCATGCCATGCCTTCCAGCGAGGCGATGGCCTGTTTTCCGTACTGACCAATGTGTTTGGAGAACTGTATGTCGTCTTCAAGGATGAGGATGTTGTTCAGCTTCAGGCGAATTGCATCTTCTATGATCCCCAGGTGGCTCATAAAGCAGCCTCTGGCACCAATGCTGGGGAAGCCATCTTCTTCGCTGGGCTTAACCGCCTCAAAAAAGCCGGCTTTCTTGTGATCGATGTGAAAGCCGTTGCGGCTGAACTCTTCCACTGTTTCTACGCGGCGGTCCTTTCTGGATGGAATATTGATGATTCTGGTCTGATCAAAGTAGTCAATCACGTTCATCCATCAGGTCCTCAGTGGAATTCAGTTCACCGCGTACTAGGGTGGCGGCAACAGGTCCAGGGTTTGCTCAAGTTCATTCAAGTCGATTTTGAAGCCATTGCCATCAGGTGTGCCCACTACGAAGGCAAAATGTTGCTTGTCGCGGTCGGTCAGGTATTTATAGAAGCAGACAAAACGATCAGGGGGCTGGAGCGTCAGCATAGTCGCGCCGGGCTCCATTATGTGAACGGCATGGACCAATTGGCTGCCCTCGACGCCAGCGATAACGCGTGCGCCGGCACAGGCTGCGATAATTGTCGCAACGTCGTTTTTCAACGGATCGATGATGCGAAAGCCCCGATTTACCCTCAGGTGTTCGGCTACCTCAAGCTCATTGCGCAACAAGCGCAGATCACCGGCTTCGCCACGGAGGATGAAAATTCCCGGATGAGGCTTGTAGTTCACGCGGGCGAGGAGTTTTTCCCCAAGCGCTCGGTGGCGCAGGTACTGGTTGCTGTTGTGGCTCGCATCGTCGAACAGCACCAGTTCGCGGATAAACGCGTTGTGCAGGCGAAGCGGGCGCATGCCTAGCAGGTCCTCATAAGGCGGGGCCTGGAGGAACAACGGAAAGCGGGCAGAGGGCGCGGTGGTGATTGGCGTACCCTCGTTGCAGGCCAATGCGTAGGTGAGGCAGTCCTCGGCCAGCCAGGTGCCAAACCAGCGGGCGCCGTAGGGCGAACAATAGGCCGCGGCGCGCTCGATCTCCTTTTCCACCACGATGGCTGGCAGCCGGCTGGAGTGATCGGACAGTCGGTGGCTGGCAGTGCCTTTGTACAGTGTGCCGTCGATCAACAGTACATCTTTGATCAGGTAGCCGCGGGTAGGCGATTGCTCCACGCTGCCCAGTCCTTCCATGGTCCGGCGCGGGTGCTCATAGGGAAAAAAACGCGCGGCCTCCCATCCGCTTACCCGTTCCAACTGGTTGGGCAAGAAAAACGCCGCGGGTGCAGGGGTAACCTCGGCAGGCGCTATTTCCCAGGTCTTGACCGCAAGCTGTTTCAGGCTTTGCGATGGCTTGCGCCACAGTCGCTCCCTGGCCAGTTGCCGATAGGCGGCAAGGCTCCAGATCTTGTGGTCCGACCCTGCCGTTTGTACATCCGAGATATCGCTTTCCATGAACAGCCTGCCCGCAATGGAGGTCTATCTTCTACGTTCAGTTAGACGGGATTTTTTCGACAATAGGCGGAGACTGGAAGTGGGCGTAACGGTCACGTAGGTTTTCCAGCAACACTTCGCCAGGATTTTTTGCGCAGTAGAGGTATATCTTGAATAAGCCGCCAAACACCATTTCGCGATAGCGATTGACAACTTCCTCGTCACTCGGCCCATTAGGCAGGCCCAGATGAAGTGTCAATTTATTATCTTCGACGGCAAACAACGGGAACTCCCAAAGGAACTTGGCGATGCCGGTCTTTGGTAAACGGACGAACATATAAGCCTGATTGCCCAATGTGTCTACATCACCACCGCGGCGGCGTTTCCATTTCAATAGACCGTCATCCGGGCGGGCCAGACACTGGCCGATATCGTAATAGTCAAAGCCCTGTTCGATGGCCCATTCCAGTGCCATGAACGTGGTAATTGAATTGACCTCGCGCAGTTGCTTCGGGTCGTTGAAAACCGACTCGGGGTAACCAAAGCGCAGGGTGCTCCAGTAGCGCTTGCCGTCCCTGGTTATCACGCAACCAAAGTGGCAAGCGACCACCTCATCACCTTTGAGGATCAGGTCAAGGCGGCCGACCGTCTTGGCGATGCGGGCCAGGTCGTTTGAGTCGAACTGCTTGGCGAGCACGCCGTGGCGCGCCTGGGCGTAGGGCTGAAGCATTTCGCGATCGGCTTTGGCGATCTCTTCGTCGGTAGACACTTGCTGCATGCGGTACAGCGGGCGGCACTTGCGGATGTTGCGCCGCAGTTCGCCGTCGTATCTGGCAATGATCTCTTCCAAAGGACGGCCCAAGGGAATCACGGCGCTCAAGTAGTGGGGCACATACAGCGCACCCGCGCTGGGCATTTCGCTGACGACGACAACATGGGGTGTGGCGCTGGGTTGCTCAGTACCGGCGTCTGCATTGGCTTCCAACTGTGGCTTGCCGCCGATGAGCAGTTTGGCCATGTCCCGGCGGGTTTTCCTGCCCACATAAAGAATCTCATAGTCACTGCTGGTCGGCAGGCGAAATCGGGCGACCTCCCAACTCCACAGGCATGCCCGCCCGAGAATATCTCGTGCCCAGGCCATGTTGGTTCTTATTTTGAAACGCACCGATGGAGTGATGAGCTTGCGCAACACGACTGCCAGCTGTTCTCTCATTTTTCTTTGATATCCTTTGAAGTTTCTAATAGTGACTTCTAAAAAAATCAAAAATGATGTTAATTGAATTCTTATAACTTTTTAGTTGTGGCGGTAATACTTGTAACTAAATGTTATTGAATATTTATGGTCAGTAAAGATGCGCTCTCGACGATTGTCAAGCACAGTCGAGAAGCAGTATTAGGCCTGTTAAATGACGTCAAATATTCGCTGCCCTGAAGCAGTGGTGACTATCGCGCGAGCGCGTGGAGGGAGGGCAGCTTAAGGTTGCTGCGGGGCAAAAACAGGTCGGCTTGGCTGATTCTCGCTTTGTTTGTTGGTGCTCGATGCCCGATCATGCAAGACGCTATCGACCCTGGCAAAAATTGCGTCCATCAGTTCGTAGCGGCGGCGGTACATGGCGCGCTTCTTGGCCGCGATGTCCTCAAGGGGCGTTCTTGACGGGTCAGTGGGCATGCTGAAAAAGTCTTCACGCTCGCACGATATTGCCCCGTGCTCTTGCCATATAACGTCGTAGTTGGCGAGTAGCTCCTGGGACTTTTCAACACCGAAGTACGGGTGGCGATGGTGGCGATAGCGGTCGGCGATGGCATAGATTTGAGTAACCCCAAGGCCACGCGCAATATGCTTGAGCACCTCGATCAACAGACTTCTGGGGCGCAGCCCTTCGAAGTCTTTGGTCAAATCCCGGTAAATGGCCAACGAGCGTTCGCTGTCCACACCCTTATGAATACCCTGCACAGCGCCGATGAACATACACGTGCCGTTGTCGGTGCGGGACAGGGTAAACGCCAACGAGGCCACTCGCAGTTCGTCCTGGAACAAGTTCAGCACCAGTTCTCCTTCACGCATGAACCAGAACGCCCGGTCAAGCACTAGGGAACAGCCGCGGGAGTATTGCGTCAGGTCAGCCAACTGCAGCGAGTCCTCGCGTCCCAACAGCATCAGGGGCTGGCAACGCTGGCTGACCACCTCATAGTGCGAGGCGAGCACGTCGAAGCGCGTGGACGGGCGCCACGATTTACTGATGTAAGGCCAGTGGATGATACCGATGCAGTCTACCCCCATGCGTTGGAGTCCATCGCGGCCAACGGTGCCGATCAAGCGCTGCAGATACCCGTGAAGGCCGGGCCAACCGCGGGCAATCAGCAGGGCCAGGCGCAACTTGTTGCGCATCGCCCGCAAGGAATAACCGGGATGCAGCACCCAGATGCTTTTCGCTACTGATCTGTAGATCATGCTGTCTCCACCTGTACTCGATTGCGGTGCACGTTGTTCGCCATCGTCAGGCTCAGGTAAACAGCCAAGTGGCGAGCTCTCCACACAGGGCACCGAGCACCATGGCTGGGAGCACGATGAGCTCGCGCTTGGTATCCCAAAGGCCAAGCTGGCGGTTCACATAGTAAATAAGGAACAGCGTTGTATAGGTATGTAGCGCTACACCCCAGATCGCATAGTGCACCCCGCCGATGGAAAGAAGCACAGGCAGCAGGACAAACAGCGATACCACCCGGATAACGTTGTCTATAGCCATGTACTTGGTCAGTCCCAGGGCCATCCACACCTGCTGCGCCAGGGCGAAGCGCAGGGTAAAGAACGATAGCGAAAGAATGGCCATCATCTGCCCGGCGCCCGCATAGCGATCGTCGTACAGCCAACCAATGAGCAACGGGCTGGCCGTCAGCAAGGCGCCGCAAGTGAACAGGGTGACCAGATCGAAGAGCAGCTTGGAGCGATAGTAAATACTGCGCACCCGCTCTTTGTCGCCGGTCCTGGCCGCCTCACTGAAGGCCGGTAGCGCAACCGCTCCGGCAAGGCGCTGCAGGACCAGTTGAATGGCCCCCAGAAGCGTTACGGCGATGGAGTAAATGCCCAACTCGTTGACCGTCATGCTGCCACCGAACCAGATCCGGTCGCCTTGCATGGCCAGCACGCCAACCGCCGATGACAACAAAATCCAGCGGCCGTAGTCGAGCATTTCGCGCAGGGCAGTACGGTCCCACTGCAGACGGTTGCGTGGTCCCTGGAAAATTATGTGACTGAGCACAGTGAACACCAGCGTGCCTACCAGGCCTGCTGCCACCAGCGACCAGATGGAGCGGGTTAGATAGCCTGCCACTAACATCACGGCCAGGCTGACGATTTGCGAGATCAGCTCGGCGAGTACCACTTTTTTCTGCTGGAACGTGCGGATGGCGACGTCGACCTTGGTCGACTGAAAGCCGTAGAAAACCGCGGAAAGTCCACTCAAGGCCAGCACCAGCGGCAGCTCCGGTGATGCGTAGGTAGAGTGTGCCGGCCATAGTTCGACTTGCTGTGCGTAATGCGCCGCAAAGGCCAGCAAAAGCATCACCAGGAACAGCACGAAACCGCGGATGATCTGCACCGTCCACACAGTGTTGAGAAACACCGGATCATCGCCGCGTTGACTCTGGATGATGTTCTGCCGCAGGCCCGCGTCAGAGAGCAGTTGCAGAATGACAGTCACGGTAGTTGCGATAGCCATGATGCCGAACATTTCCGGCACCAGCAGTCGGGTGATAACCAGGTTGCCGCCCAAGCGTATGACCTGGGACGCGAATATCGCACCGATATTTAATACGCTTGCCCATAGGGCCCGCTTGCGTAGGCTCAACGGTGTCGACAAATCAATCGAAGGCATAACGACGTCCCTGACCCGGTGGCTCGCCGATTACTATAGTCTCAATTTGCCATGCTGCTAGACGCTGTAGCCGTTTCCCTGAAACAATTTCAAGTCAGGTTACGGGGGACCTGCGCAAGCAGTTTGCATAGCCTAGACTGATCATCTGCCATCCTTCTAAGATGGCAGCCAAAGGCACCGCTTGGCGCATTCGATGCTGCCAATCTGCGGCATCATTGTGCTTCTCATACAGGGTCCAGGTTCGGCTGAGCCGATCTCACTCGATATTTTCGATGCGTCGAGAACCAGAGGTTAGCTATGCGGCTTTCACATTTTATTCTGAACAATCTCGAGCCGATCCTGCAGGAGTGGGAAAATTTTGCCAGGACCGTCGATGCACCTGCGCAAGCCCTCGATTCTCAGGGTTTGAGAAATCATGCGGAGTATGTGCTCAAGGCTGTAGCCAGAGACATGGACACGCCGCAGACCGTGCAGGAGGGTATCGACAAGTCTCAAGGTCTTGGGCCTGTGAGCGAAGCCGAAACCGCGGCTCAGACTCACGCGGTATTGCGCCTGATTGATGGCTATTCGCTGGACCAGATGGTCTCTGAGTATCGTGCCTTGAGATCCAGCGTACTCAGGCTATGGCTGGCGAAAGAGTTTGCAGGGGACGAGCATCATGTGCGCGATATCATTCGTTTCAATGAATCGATCGATCAGGCACTCGGCGAGTCGATTGCAGCGTTTGGACATGCAGCCGATACAACGCGCAAGATGTTCCTTGGCGTCCTCGGGCACGACCTGCGAACGCCACTGGCTGCGGTCATGATGGGCGCCGATTTGTTGCGCCAGGATCAGGATTTGAGCGGGCGTCCGCAAAAGCTCGCTGTACAGATTGCTGCCAGCGTTCGCCGTGCCAATCAGATCGTGAACGACTTGCTCGACCTGGCGCGTTGCAACCTGGGCTCGGGAATACCGATCAAGCCTCAAACCACTGATCTGGAAGCTGTCTGCAAGTCGGTGGTGGAGGAAGTCTCAGCCTGTCATCCGCAGGCCAAGATTGTTTTCGGTGATTCAAGCCCGGTCCCTGGAGCGTTCGATCCGCTGCGCATGGGACAAGTCATCACCAACCTGGTCAACAACGCTGTACAGCATGGTGAGAGTGGACGAGAAATTCAGATCACATTGGGGAAAAATGCCGAGCATGCCTGTGTTACCGTGCTGAATTTCGGTGAGCCTATCCCGCCCAGTGCACTCCCGTTTCTTTTCAACCCGCAGGGGCGTTTTTCACGGTTTGCCGCCAGTGAAGAGGGCGCGTCGGCAGGCCTGGGTCTGGGCCTGTTCATTGCCGCCGAAATTGTCAAAAGCCACGGTGGGAATATAGAAGTCGAGTCAACGCTTGAGCAGGGCACACGCTTTCGCGTTACCTTGCCTTTGGGGCTGGTTCCGTAGTGGCTGGGTAAATCTATGAACCTCTGCCGCCGTCGTTACCTCTACAGAAGTATGATCAGTGGAGGAACTCGTGATGGACAGCAACAGTTGCAGCAATTTGGCTTCTTGGTATCGACTGCTCGAAGTACCCGGGATCGAGATGAATTGCGTTGAACAGTACGAAGAACTGATGAAGATGGCGGACAAGCTCCAACGCCAGGGTGTGATAACCACTGAAGAAAGAAACGCTTTGATTCTCCAGGCGACAGCGCATTACGCCAGTGTTGTCGAGAGGCCGGGCGAGCAGTGTTCTCCATCGCTGTAAACCGTTAGTTGGTGAAGATCAAAAGGAGTTGAGATGGGTTTTTCAGCGGAAGAAACGCAACTGTTGTTGAGTGTCAAGGGCGTAGGCCCGACCGTGGTCAAACGCCTTGAACAACTGGGGTTCAAGACGTTATCCGAACTGGCCCAGGCAGATGCCTTGGCTATCGTTACCCAGGCCTCGGCGCTTGTTGGTTCTACCTGTTGGAAGAACAGCCCGCAGGCACGTGCCGCTATCCAGGCTGCGCTCGCCAAGGCCCGGGAATACCAGAGCTAGACAGGCGAACTCAGGGCACTCAGTGAACATGGCCGGTTTGTTCATCCGCCGGCCGGACGTCTACTTGTACCTCCACCTTGCCTGCCTTTTCGAACTCCAGCGTCAGCGGGAACTGTTCGCCGGCTTTTAGTGGTTGCTCCATCCCGGACAACATCACATGGTTGGCGCCAGGCTTGAAGATTGTCTGTGAGTGGGCGGGAATCTCCATGGTGGTCATGTGCTGCATGTTCATCATGCCATCGCTGGTCGCTTGAGCGTGCAGGCTGGTCTTTTGTGCGCGGGGACTGCTGACGCTGATCAGGCGGTCGGATTCACTACCCAGATTGTCGATGCTGAAATATGCCGAACCGCCTGGCAGGTCCACCGGCAACTCCTGCGACCAAGGGCTTTTGATCAGCAGTTCACCGACCTGATAATCATGCGCGACACTTAAGGTGCTGCTTGCAAGCAGGGCGGCAAAAACCAAGAGACGAGCGACCATGGCAGAACTCCTTGCTTAGTTGGCTGTTTGCGAAGTTTTGACGAGCGTCCGCGCTTGCATACGCTTGCTCTCTTCATCCAGGTACGTCAGCACCGCGGTGATTTCGACATCGCCCAGACGCAGGTTTGGCATCGCCAGGCGGTTGTACTGCTCGAACAGTTGCATCGCCAGCGGGTCCTTTTCTGCCAGCATCAGATTTGGCTCTTTCAGCCAGCGAGTGAGCCAGGCCGGGTCACGTTGCTGGGTTACGCCGAGAAGATCCGGGCCGATGCTGCGCATACCCGCGTGCTCGGTATCGCCGAGGGTGTGGCACGAAGAGCAGCGCGTGCGGTAGATCTGTTCACCGATGCTGGGTGGGCGCACGTTGGGGGCGTCAGCAGCTTCGTTGGTATCGGTACTGGCCAGCTTCCAGTTGTGCAGGCTTTTTCCCAGGCGGTCGGCGAGTACGTAGGGGTTCTCCATCGGCGAGGCCTTCATCCAGCGCCCGGTACTTTGATTGCCGATAATCAGGCTGAGGTTGTGGTCTTTGGTTTGGCCGTCATCGACCCCCTTGATGAACAGACCGAGCTTTTGTCGCAACAAGGTGATTTCCTCCTTGTTGCCGGTGAGAAACTGCCAGCCGGGACCGATCTTGAATTTCTCCGTGTACTGTTTGAGTACTTCTGGGGTATCGGTTTCGGGATCGATGCTGATCGAGTAGAAAAACACATCGCGACCGACCCGGTCGCCGAGCAGTTTTTGCACCTGGCGCAAGCGTGCGGTTTCCAACGGGCATGAGTCGGTGCAGGTGGTGAAGATGAAGTTGATCGCCACAACCTTGTCCTTGATCAGGTCATCAAAAAAGCGCACTGGCTGGCCATCCTGAGTAATCAGGGCGGTGTTGGGAAAATAGGCCTGCCCCCACTGCTGAGCGGAGGTGTTCTCGCTGACGCCTGCTTGCGCCACGCTGCAAGCTGACAGCAGCAGATGGCCGAGGGCTAACCAGGTTCTCCAGCCCATGACAGTTGCCTCCCGATAGGTCTGTGGCTATTGCCGTGAATGCCAGCCCCCCGATCAGATTGCACTGAGCGGGAGGCCGGAGGGGTCAGCGTATGCTCAACGGTGCGGTAACCGCTTTGCCATTGGCAGGTTTGATCGTCACCGTGGCCGGCTGTGAAGGCACTGTGCCGACGGTGTTCGCCGACAGCCGCCACATACCACCGGACAGCACCGTGGCAGTTCCCAGGTTCAACGTGCCGCTGGTGGTCGAGGTTGTAACCGCCAAGGTATCGCCGACTTTCAGCGCACTGGTTCCCGCCAGCTCCCAGGCGTAGCGGTTGTTGCTGCGCACGGTGACAGTGGCGTTGCTGACCCTTACGTTCTGATCGACTTCGACAACCGCGGGGGCCACCGAAACCCGTACGTTGGCCGCCAACTGCGAGACCGCGCCGCGAGCATCCTTGACCTTGTATTCAAAGAGCGCGGTATAGGCTTCACTCACCGTCTCAGGCGGTACAAAGGTCACCCGTGTGCCGTCGGTACTGACAGTGCCCTGGCCGGAGTCGGGCTGTCCCAGGCTGACCACTGTGAGCGGCATGTCGCCGTCAGGGTCGCTGTCGTTGCTCAGTACATTGAGCGTGACCGCGACACCGGCTTTGGTCGTGCCGCTGTCATCCCGGGCGATTGGTAGTTGATTGTCTTCGTCATCGTCGTCATCGTCGTCACCCGGTCCTTGTTCTTCCTCGTCACGGAACGAGGGCAGGGCTGCAGAGCTAATGTAGGTCACACCGTCCCAGGTGGGCATGGGCGAGGGCATCAGTTCGAGCTGACCAGGGTTCTCGAGGTCGAAGCGCAGCAACATGGAGTTGTCTTCGTGCTGGGTGTTGTGGCAATGCTCCATGAATGTGCCGGCGAACTCGCGGAAGCGAATCGCCATTTCCAACTCGCCGGAGCTGTCAACCTCCGGGCCTACCCGATACACGTCCTTGCGGGCCCATTTTTCCCATTCCGGCGGTGCCTTGCCGTCGCGGTTGAGAATGACCCCTTCTTCGAAGTGCACATGCACCGGGTGGCTCCAGCCGTTGCCGCCATTCTTGATTTTCCAGACTTCCAGGGTGCCATCTCCTGCATAGCCTGCGTCTGTCGGCCCGTTGGCCAATTGAGGCGCGGCGGTAATTCGCCGCGGGTCCATGGAGTAGCCAAAGCCACCATCGGTCTTGATCGTCCAGGGGGCGGTGTCGGTACCGTCGGAGCGTCCAAATTCAAAGCTGCGATGGCGTGCCTGCTTGAGCCTGGCTTGCATGTTCTGATCGTCGCGATCGATGGTCAGCGGGATCATTTTCTTGCCCGCGGCCTTGCCAGGCTTGGCCGGCTCGTAGGCTACCGGGTCCAGGCTCTGGTCCACACCGCTGTAGGGTTTGACGTTGAACTGCAGGAATTTGCCGACGACAGGGTCGCCGTCACGCCACCTGGGGCCCTTGCTGGTTTGATCGATGACGGCCTTGTACTTTTCCGAGAGCACGTCAGCCAGGGACACGGCATCTTTGCTTGGGCCTTTGCCGGTGTCATGTTCCATGAGGTTGACGAAGAAAATCTTGTCGCCAGGTTGAATACCATGTTTGGCGAAGTTGATGATGATGTCGTAGCGCTCGGCAATCGCCATGGTTGGCATGATGCCGTTGTCGTCCTTGAGGTCGCCATTGCCGTTCAGGTCCAGGCTACCGTCGAACGGGATGGCGTGTTCCATGATGTTGCCGTCATTGGCGATCATGTGGAACGGTACCCGACTATAGGAAACCCCGGAGCCTTGCGGGCCACGAAACTCGCCGCCATTGCCACGCACTTCACGCACCACGGCGATCTTCATGTAGCGCGAAACCGAGCCATTGAGGATGCGCAGGCGATAGCTGCGGGCACGTACGTCGAAGTAGGGCTTGTACAGCCAGTTGACCATCATCTGGTCGCCGATGAAGCCGTCGATGTTGAACGGGTTGAACCACAGTTGGCCGCTCTGATCCCAGGCCTTGTCGGCGAAGGTCAGGTTGACGTCGTAGTCGCGGTTACCCCAGGCCAGCGCCGAGCCGCTGGGCAGACGCAAGTTGACCCCATCCTCCAGGGCTTCGTTGCCGCGATCGAGGGCGCTGTAGTAATTCATCATCGCTGCATTGCCCTTGTAGACGTTGTGGGCGGTGAAATCGAGCATGTGATCGTGGAACCAGTGGGTACTCATGGTCTCGCGCCAGTCCCCGCGTACCTTGATGCTGCCGTTCTCACAGGTCTTGATGCCAGGGTTGCGGTCGTTGACCCACAGCGTTTCGCCCTGGGCGCAAGGGAAGGCGGCCCTTGGGTCCTGGGCGCTGGTGTTGATGGTGTCGTAGCCTGCCAGTTGTACCGGCCAACGGTAGTCGTAGTACTGGCCTGGGAAAAAGAACGCATTGGTGTAACCGTCGCTTTCGGCGGGGTTATGGCCGTTGTGTTCATGGGTGCTGAGGGTATGCAGGCCAAAGCCGCCATTGGCTGCCGGGTCGATCGGCAAGGCATTGTAATGACGCATCAGAATCGGTTGCCCATAACGGGCCATCAGCAATTTGGGGGGCAAGGTGCCGTCGAAGGTCCACAGTGCGTTGTGGTTCTGAATGGGCATGTTCGGGTGAAAACGAATGCTGATGCCTTTGGCCGTACCCTCGGTGGCCGGTACGCCGGCGGTATTGTGATAAAGACCGCCGGGACCGAATTCGCCCTTGGCGTAGCCGTGCATCTGGCGGTTGTCACGCAGACCCTGGTTTACCCGTGCCCCGGCTTGCGCGGTCTTGATCGCGGCCTGGGGGTAGAACTCGTTCCAACGCTGATGCGACCAACCTTTTCCTGGTGGACGTCCCTCGGCCGGCGAGCCAACCGGATGGCGGTTGAGGAATGCTTCGATTTGCGCTTTCCAGGGATTGCGGTCCAGCACATTGGAATACTGGGTCGGAAACGGCGAGAGTCCCGGTTGACGTAAAAACGCTTCGAGTGCAGCGCCTGCGGGGCCACTGCGGGCGACACTGTTGGGGTCTTGCTCCGGCGCTGGTCCGGTCGTGGGAATGGGGAAGGGGATGTTCCCGGCTTCGGCAGTGGGGTCCAGCTTTTCCGGGCCGAACTCTTCGTACAAGAGCATCTGCTGGGTAAAGGGTTGCGCGCCAAACAAAGGGCTGGCCAAACCGTTGGTTGGGTAATTGAACGATGTCTGCTTCAACGGTGGCATCACGTTTTCACTGCGTGGCGTCGTTCTGTCGCCGTAGACGCCATTGGGCAGGGCGAGCGAGCCATGGTTACCTTCGGGAAGTAACTTCAGTGCTTCCAGTGCCTGCAGCGCAGCCTGAGGGTCGGTGGGGTGATAGGTGTAGGCCGAAGGGTCGGTAGGCGATGGCGGGCTGGTATCGTCCATCGGCGCGGCATTGGTATTGGTGATGGCGATCAGCAGTGTGGACGCAATGCCTGAGTATCGGAACAGGTGAAGAGTTGCCCGGCGCTGCGTAGTGGAGTTGTACATAGCGTTTGCCTCGTGCCTATCCGTTCGGTTTCTTCGGCTTTGCCCAAATAAATATCAAATTGCCACTTTGTGATGGCATGGGGCAAAAACCGCACCAAGTCCGGTATTCGAGGACGCTTGAATAAAAAACTCCCAGTTGTTCAAAGACTTGAAGGGAAAGTAGGACGGGGTAAAGCGAGGCGCCGCTGGGGAAAGTGGGGGGAGTTCCCCATATTTGGTTATGGGTGAAATGCTCCCCCGCTTGGCGAACCAATCAGTCCAGGTCTGCTGCTTGATGCCGCTCCGGTACTTGGCTCGCTTCATCGCCCCAGGTCCGATTGACCCGCCGACCACGTTGAACCGCAGGACGTTTGGCGATTTCCTCGGCCCAGCGTTGCACGTGGGTGTATTCCTGGACATCGAGGAATTCTGCCGCCGAATACAGGTTGCCCAGTGCTAGTTGGCCGTACCACGACCAGACCGCGATGTCAGCGATGGTGTAGTGGTCACCCGCCAAGTATGGGCTTTCAGCCAGGCGACGGTTGAGTACGTCGAGTTGGCGTTTGGCTTCCATGGTGAAGCGATTGATCGGGTACTCGAATTTCTCCGGCGCATAGGCATAGAAATGCCCGAAGCCACCGCCCAGATAGGGCGCGGCACCCATTTGCCAGAACAGCCAATTCAGGGTTTCTGTGCGTGCGCCTGGTTCGGTGGGCAGGAAGTGGCCAAACTTTTCCGCCAGGTACAGCAGGATCGAGCCGGACTCGAATACCCGAATGGCAGGCTCCACGCTACGGTCCAGCAGCGCCGGAATTTTCGAGTTGGGATTGATCTCGACAAATCCGCTGGAGAACTGATCGCCGTCGTTGATGCGAATGAGCCAGGCGTCGTATTCGGCACGGGTTTCTCCGAGCGCCAGCAGTTCTTCGAGCAGGATCGTGACCTTTATGCCATTGGGTGTCGCCAACGAGTAGAGCTGTAATGGGTGCTTGCCAACCGGGAGGGCCTTGTCGTGGGTTGGCCCAGCGGTTGGCCTGTTGATATTGGCGAACTCGCCTCCCGACGGTGCGTCATGCTTCCAGACCTTGGGCGGGGTGTAGGTGGCTTTGCTCATAGGGTCAATTTCCTGGTTAGCTCAAGAAGTTGTGGGTAGATTGGCGCGCAAATAACGGAAGGGAAACAACACATGTTCAAAATGAATGCGCTGGTGCCAGAGTTGATCGTTTCCGATCTCGCACACAGCCTACGCTTTTACTGCGAGGTGCTGGGCTTCAAAATTGAATACCAGCGCGAAGAAGACAAGTTTGCCGTCCTTTCCTTTGGTGCCAGCCAGATCATGCTTGAGCAGGATTGGCACAGCGAGTCGCCGTGGCGTGTTGGACCACTGGAGCGACCTTATGGTCGCGGCATGAACCTGTCCATCGAATGCCCCGACGCCTCGGCATTGGCGGATGCTTTGCTGGAGGCGGGGTATGAACTGCGCCAAGCGGTTGAAGAACGTTGGTACCGGCAGAATGATCAACACCGCGGACAGCGAAACTTTCTCGTCCTCGATCCCGACGGTTACCTCTTGCGCTTCGCCCAGGACCTGGGCGCTAAGTGAATTGCGTAAAAAGACGTCATCTAACCCAGTAGTAGCGGACATGCCCCGCAATCTGTCGCAAATGCGGGCCGATTGCAGAGCGAGCCCGCAGCAGGTGTGCACAATCACATGAACCAGCGGTACTCCCGGGCGCTGATGTCATGCAAGAAGGCCAGATGGTCCTGGCGCTTGTTTTCACAGTAGACCATCACAAATTCGCTGCCCAGGCTCTGGTTGACCACAGGGTGCTGGCGCATGGCGCTGACAGCCGTAAGCATGTCCTTGGGGAACTCGATGCCGCTGGCGCGATCTTCGTTGAGGGGGGCGATAGGCTCTTGGCCTGCATCCAGTCCATGCTCCATGCCGCTGAGAATAGCCGCCAGCACCAGGTACGGGTTGGCGTCGGCACCGGCCAGGCGGTGTTCGATACGCAAGTTGCGCGGGTCGGACTCGGGGATGCGAATGCACGCATCTCGATCTTCGTATCCCCAACTGGCACGGCTGGCAGCGTTGACCATGGCGCCGTAGCGGCGCATGGCGTTGTGGTTGGCGGCAAAGATCGGCATGCAGTTTGGCAGCAGTTCCAGGCAGCCCGCCACCGCATGGCGCAATGGGCGCTGGTCATCAGCGGCGAGCAGGTTGTTGCCGTCCCGGTCATACAAGCTGACGTGCACGTGCATGCCGCTGCCCGGTGCTTCCAGATAAGGCTTGCTCATGAAGCTGGCGCGCATGCCATGCTTGAGCGCCACCCCACGCGTGCTACGGCAGAACAGCGCCGCCCAGTCAGCAGCGCGCAGGCCGTCATCGCAGTGGCCGAAGTTGATTTCAAACTGGCCGGGGCCAAGCTCGGCAGTGATCACGTTGGCATCCACGCCTTGCTCGTTGGCCGCTTCAACCATGTCGCGCAATACGTCGGAATAACGCGACAGACGCTCGATGTGCATGTTCGGTTGATCGTCCGGGTCATCACTGAACGGATCGCGGGGAAATTGTGGCAAGCCGTCCTTGAGATTGCGGTCGAACAGGTAGAACTCCAGCTCGAAGGCCACCACCGGACGAATGCCGCGACGCTCCAGTCGCTGCAATACCTGGGCAAGCACTTCCCGTGGTTCGAATTCGATGGGGGCGTTGGTGCCGTCCGAGCTGATCAACATTTGCCCCAATGGCTGATTCTCCCAGCGTACCGGTTTGAGCGTGCCCGGGATCAGGCGCCGAGGGGCGTCCGGGTCGCCATCGTTGAAACAATAATCGCCGATGGGAAACAGGCCGCCCTGGGTACCCAGCAGCACGCAGTTCTGCGGCAGTTTCAAAGGGCTGCCCGCGGCGACTTTTTCAAGCATGTCGATCGGGTAGCGTTTGCCATAGAAATGCCCGGGAATGTCCAGGCTGATCAAATCGACATAGCGCACTTGCGGGAATCGAGTGCGAAACTCACGAACTTCAGTGAGCAGATCGGGAAAGCTTTTTGTTGTTGTCATCGATTGCGGTCCTGCAGCGTGGTTCAACGGAATACCCAGAGCACCCGTGTTGGCTGCTCGGTGAGGTTGGCGTAGCGAAACTGGCTGTGTGGCGGTAGCTGAAAACTATCGTTGGGGCCCAGGGTCACGGGGTCTTCGCTGTCATCGAGCCACAGGCTCAATTGCCCTTCGAGCACAAAGCCGCCTTGTTCGGAGCTGTCGTTCAAGTGGCCTTCACCGCTGGTGGCGCCCGGTGCCAGATGGCTTTCGAGCATGGAGAAACTACCGGTGAGTTTGGGCGAGACCAGCACGTCGGTGATGCCGCCGGCGTAGTAGAGCGTGCGCCGCTCTCCCGGACGCGTCACCCAGTCCACTTCCCGGGGTTTGCTCAGGTTGTAGAAGTAGGTGGTGGGCACATCCAGGGTTTCACTGATAGCGGTCAGATCGGCCACGGTGGGGCGCGAGAGGCCCCGCTCGACCTGGGACAGGAAGCCCACCGAACGATCAATGCGCTGGGCAAGTTCGCCCAGGGTCAGGTTGCGGTGTTTGCGCAGATCACGGATCAGGATCGCCAGTCCTTCGATTTCGTCCTGCATGTCCATGTAGCTGTCCTCTTAAAGGTTGTCGCGCAGGCGGTACCATGCCTTCGCCGCGGCTTCCAGCGGGGCGGCGAGCCTATCGCCGCCAGGGAAGTGACCGTTGTCGATGCCCTGGTACAGCGCAAGCAATTGGTTGTCGCCGAGAATGGCGTCGCTGACGGCGCGGGCACCGGCCAGGGTGGGCAGTACGCCATGCCCGGAAAAACCTTGCAGCCAATAACGTTGGCCGGTTCGGCCAATGTCCGGGGTACGGCGCAGGCTGCAGTCAAGGTGTCCGCCCCAGGCGTAGTCGATGGCCACTCCACGCAACTGCGGGAAGGCCCGTTCAAGTACCGGCCGAGTGGCAGCTGCAACATCCTTGGGAATGCCGCCCAGGTACGTACAGCCACCGCCAAACAGCAAGCGGTGATCCGGAGTCAGGCGGAAGTAATCAGGCACGAACTGGTTGTCGATCACACAACTGTTACGTGGCAGCAATGAGTGCGCCAAGGCCGGATCCAAAGGTGCAGTGGCCACCTGATAAGAGCCTACCGGCAGCAAGCGTCGTGATAACTGGCGGTCGAGTTTGTCGATGTAGGCATTGCAAGCCAGCACCAGCACGTCGCTGCGCACTTCGCCGTGTTCGGTTCGGGCGACGAAGCCGTTGGATGTCTCGCGGTAGTCAAGCACGCGGGTTTGTTCAAACAGACGTCCGCCTGCTGCTTCAAAAGCGGCCGCCAGGCCTTGGGCCAGTTTCAGTGGATTGAGGTGAGCGCCTTGCGGATCGTAGAGCGCAGCTTGGTAGCGGGGGCTGTCGATCCACTCGGGCAAAGCATCGCGCTCGATTACCTGCAGCTCGTCGTAGCCCCATTTTTCTGCTGCCTCGCGTTGAGCTTCACGGAGCATCTCGACCCGCCGTGGCAGTACCGCCGTCCACAGGCTGCCGGGTCGGTAATCGACGTCGAAGCCGTGGCGTTCCGGCAATTCACGCATTTCGCTGGCTGCCCAGCACATGCTCTGCCAAAGGTACCGGGCGCGGTCTACACCCAGGGCCTTTTCCAGCGGTTGCATGTCGCACGACCAGCCCAGCAGGGCTTGCCCGCCGTTGCGTCCAGAGGCGGCCCAAGCAACCCGGCTAGCTTCCAGCAGCGTCACCCGCTGGCCGGCCAGGGCCAGGCGCAGGGCGGTGTGCAAGCCACTGAAGCCTGCACCAATGATCAGTACCCCGGTATCCAGCCCCTCTTGCAGGGTAGGGCGCAAAGGAATGGTCCCAGGGTAGGTCTGAGCGTAGTAGCTGGCGACATGCTGGGCGGATTGCTTGAACATGGCGAGTCTCGTGAATTTTTATTGGTATATTTTCATGAAAAACTACCAGATAAATTTCACGAGTCCAAGCCCCCGCTGAATTAACGCGGGTGAATGCAGGGCCTATTGCAATTGCAGACGGCCGCTCCGGGCTTTGATCCAGCGCTGGCGCAACAGGTCATAAACCCAGTTGTAGGCCATGGTGTAGGGCAGCATGAACGCGAAAAAGCCAATCTCCAGCATAAAGGCCTGTACCAGCGACAGGTTGAGCATCAGCGCGGCGATGGGAACCCCGATCACGACAAAGCCGATTTCGAAGCCGCTGGCGTGCAGGGCCCGCACTTTGAGGCTGCGACTAACCCGCTCAACAGGCCAGAGGCGGTCAAACACGCTGTTGTAGAGCATGTTCCAGAGCATTGCGACGGTGGACAGCACCACCGCCAAGGTACCGACTTCAAGCATCGAACGATTGAGCAGCCAGGCACCGACAGGGGCGCAGATCAGCACGGCAATGACCTCGAAGCCCACGGCGTGGACGATGCGCTCGACGATGGTTTTGTTGGAAGCAAGCATGACAGCACCTGAACAGTTGGTTTCGATGGGAGGATTGTCATCGCTTTTTTGCCTATGTTAAAAATAGGTTCCATCGATAAAAGCGATACACCTATGCGCTACTCTCCCGAAGCACTGCAAGCCTTTGTCGAAGCCGTGGCACTGGGTTCCTTTTCGGCGGCGGCGCGCAAATTGCGCAAAAGCCAGTCGACCGTCAGCGCGGCAATTGCCAATTTGGAGGCCGACCTGGGCGTCAGCCTGTTCGACCGCCAGGCACGTCACCCGGTGCTGACCGAGGCCGGTCGCAAGGTGTTGGGGCATGTCCAGGAAATTCTCGCCGCCAGTGAGCGGCTCGATGAGCTGAGTATCCGCCTGGCTGACAACGTTGAGCCGCGACTGACCATTGTTCTTTCGGACATGTATCAGCTCACGCCGGACAATCAAGTGATGCATCACTTCGAGCAGCGTTACCAGGATATCGAGCTTGAGTGCATGATCGCCGAGGCAGGCGATGTCCTGAGCCTGCTGCAGAGCGGCCGGGCTCATGTAGGTTTGCTTGCGGCGCAAGTGAGCTACCCGCCCGACATCGGCACGCGCAGGTTGCCCAAACAAGCACAGATGGGCATTTTCGTTGCCAGCGGACACCCCTTGGCGACCTTGCAGCAACCGACCCAGGCGCACTTGGCCAGCCATCGCCAGTTGTACCTCAACACCTACACCGACAGCGAAAACAAACCACAAGGTCGGGTCTGGTCGGCGCCGGACTACCTGTTGCTGCTGGAAATGACCGAGCAAGGCTTTGGCTGGGCCGAGCTGCCACATGGGTTAGTGCAGCAGTATGGCCATGGCCAGCTGGTCGAACTGGTGTTGGGCGGATGGCCACGGCCGATCGCTGTGGATGCGGCGTGGTCGCGGCTCACTCCGCCGGGGCCGGCGGGGTTGTGGCTACTGGACTGGCTGGCTCGCGAGCACTGACAGGGCGCCGGTACACGCGCACGCGATTACGGCCTGCATCCTTGGCCGCATACAGCGCATTGTCGGCCATTGATAGCAGGCGTGATAGCTCATCCTCACCGGCCTTGCTGGTAACGATGCCGATGCTCACACTCAGCAGCCCGGGCGCTGGCAGTGGTAAGGCATGGAAGCTGCTGCAGATGCGTTGCGCCACTTGCTGTGCTTGATCCTCGTCGGCATTGCCGAGCAGGCAGGCAAACTCCTCTCCGCCGATGCGAGCGAACACATCTTCTTGGCGAATATTTTGATTGGCTACCTGGCTGAAGTCGATCAATGCGCGGTCGCCGGACTGATGACCATAGGCATCGTTGAGCCGTTTGAAGTGATCCAGGTCGCACAGTAACAAGGCCACCGATTCGCCACGTCGTGCACACCCCGCCAGCAACTGCTCGCCACGTGACATGAATGCGCGGCGATTGCCGATACCGGTCAACGAGTCGGTATAGGCGGCCGCCTTGAACTTCAGTTCGGCACGCTCGCGCACCATGGCCAAGGTTACATAGGCGATAGCAATGGCGTAGAGCATCGATTCGAACAGCAGAATGGCGAAAAAGAGCGTGCCACGGCCTTCACTGGCGAGCGCGTGCTCAATGGAAATACCATGATCGGCGAAGCTGCGTAAGGCGTAGAAGCCTGTGTGTGCCAGGGTCAGCAGCAACGCAGGCAGGTAGGCCACTTCCAGACGCTTGCGGTTGCGCCACAGCTCGAATGCCGACAGTGCGCCATAGATCGCCGTGATCGACGAGTACAGACCCACGCGCAGACCAAGGTCGCGGTAGAAGTCCGGCATCAGCCCCCAACAGGACCAGAGCAGGGCGCCGGCAAAAATACCCGGCAAGTGCGGCGGTCTACCGCCAAATACGCGCATCGCGGTCCAATTCAGCGCGGCGCCCAGTAGCAGGATGTTGTTGCCCAGCACCAGCGAAGCAAATTCGGGTGCCTGGCCGCGCAGGCTGACCAGCGTTGCGCCGATCGCGGCGCATATCAACATGCTTCCCAGGTAGCCGAGTGTTTGCTCACGCGTGCCCCGGGACCAGGCGTGCAAGGTCAGCACACCCATCAGGCCGAAAATAAACACGGCCACCATCAACAGGGTCGGGATGCTCAGCAGCACCGGTTAGTTTCTCCGTATTAAGCCTTGCGGCCCACCGGCCAATGCCGGTTTTCAGCGGCATGCTAGCGGAGCAGATGGTACTTTGCCAGCAGGCCGCTGCCGTCAGGCATCGGCTTGGGCTATGCTGCCTGCCGATCCTCCATCAACGAGTTGCCGATGCGTCGACTGCCTTCGCTGACCGCCCTGCGTACATTCGAGTGCGCTGCCCGCCACGGCCATTTTGGCCGGGCCGCCGCCGAACTGTGTGTGACCGACAGTGCGGTGAGCCACCAGATCCGCCAACTGGAAGAGCAACTGGGGTGCGCGTTGTTCGTGCGCGAAGGCCGTCAGGTTCGCTTGACCAGTGAGGCAGGACGGCTGTTGCAGCATCTGCAGCAAGCCTTCGAGTTGATCGGCAAGGCCTGCGATGAATTGCGCGACCCGGCTTCGCAAGCGGTGCTGCGCTTGGCTGTGACCGCGGAGCTGGCGCAGAAGTGGCTGGTGGCACGCCTGGCGGACTTCAGCAGCCGTTATCCGCATATCACCCTGCACCTGCACGAGCAACCCATTGATGCCGGTGCCCCGGCGGCCGACATCGACATCGCTATCACCTATGGCACTAGCCCGATGGATGCCAGCACCCATTTTGTCCGGCCCTTGCCGTTGTTGCAGTTCTTCCCGGTGTGTAGCCCAGGGTTGTTCAACCTCGGTGGGCTCAAGCGCCCGCGTGACCTGGTGCGCCAGTGCCTGTTGCATGACGACCAGGATGGCAAGACCTGGACCGCCTGGCTCGCCACCCATGCCGATGACGCGCAACCTGGCCGCCAACTGTATTTTCCTCACGCAGCGCTGGCCCTGGAGGCGGCGGCGCTGGGGCAGGGCGTGGCCATGGGCGACAACCTCACGTGCCAGGCCGACCTGGTCAGCGGGCGCCTGGTACGTCCGTTCGGCGCCAGTGTGGCGGCGATGGGTCAATATGCCCTGGTGTGCGAGCGCTTGCGTCTGGAGCGCGGTGCGGTGGCCGATTTCATAGAATGGTTCACCACTCAGATCAGCGAACCCTGAATTCAATTCATCAATCGCTGAGTTTTCATCGTTGGAAGCCTCGGACCGGGCGGCGTAGCGTGCAGCTATCCCCACCCAACGCAGAGGTTGTCCATGGCTCGTTCGCTTACCACCACTCCCAAGGCTGATGGTTTCCGCCTGCCCGGCGAATTCGAGAAAAAGGCCGGCTGCTGGCTGGGCTGGCCAGAACGTCCGGATGTCTGGCGTAACGGCGCCAAGCCTGCACAGAAGGTCTGGGTCGAGATCGTTACCGCCATTGCCTCGAGTGAGCCGGTTACCGTTTGTGCGTCGGCCGCCCAGTATGCCAATGCCCGCCGCCTGCTGCCCGCTCATGTGCGGGTGGTGGAGATGACCTGTAACGACACCTGGTTTCGTGACAGTGGTGCGTGCTTTGTGGTCAACGATGCCAGCGGCGAGGTGCGCGGTGTCGACTTTGAGTTCAATGCCTATGGAGGGCTCGATGGAGGCCTTTACTACCCCTGGGACAAGGATGACCAGATTGCGCAGAAGATCCTCGAAATCGAGAACCTCGACCGCTATCGGGCGCCGCTGATTGCCGAGCTTGGCGGTATTCAAAGTGATGGTCAGGGCAGCATCCTGACCACCGAACAGTGCCTGCTCAACCGCAACCGCAACGCGCATTTGGGGAAGGACGAAGTGACTCGGCGCCTGCAGGAGTATCTGGGTGCTGAGCAGGTGATCTGGTTGCCGCGGGGCTGCAAGTTCGACGAGACCGATGGCCACGTCGATGATCTCGCCTGCTTCGTACGCCCTGGTGAAGTAGTGCTGCAATGGACTGACAACCGTGATGACCCGCAGTGGGAAATCTACCAGGAAGCCTATGACATCCTGCGCAGCACACGCGACAGCCGCGGCCGCGAGCTCACGGTGCACAAGCTGCCACAGCCCGCTGTGCTGGAGTGGACCGCCGAAGAAGCCGCCGGCCTTGATCAGGTCGATGGCACTCATCTGCGCCAGGCTGGGACGAAAATCTGCGCCTCGTACATCAACTACTATGCGGGCAACTCGGCGATCGTCCTGCCGCTGTTTGGTGACCGCAACGACACCGTTGCCCAGGCTACCCTGGCAGAACTGTTCCCCGGTCATCGCATTATTGGTATCGACAATTCCCGCGAAATTTTGCTGGGTGGGGGCAATGTCGCCTGCATCACCATGCCGCAATATGCGGGAGGAAAAATCTCATGAACCTGCGCGCCTGTGGCTTGGCCCTGGCGCTGGCGTGCGCTACGACGCAGGCGCTGGCCGCCAACGCTGAGCAGCCGACGGTAAACCTGTATATCTGGGGCGAATACCTTGCCCCAGACACCTTGGCCAACTTTGAGAAGCGCACCGGCATCCGCGTTGTCGCCGATCACTTCGACTCACTGGAAACCGCGGAAACCAAGTTGTTGACGGGTCGCAGTGGCTACGATCTGGTACTTACAGCCGGCCAGCACCTGTCACGGGCGATCAGCAGTGGCGCACTGCAACCTTTGGACAAGGCGCGGCTACCGCATTTGGCCGGAATAGGCACTGAATTCCGCCAGCACATGGCGGTATTCGATCCGGATAATCGCTATGCCGGCACCTATGCCTGGGGCACCACAGGTGTCGGTTATCAGCAGCAGGCGATTGCCGCCCGGTTGCCCACAGCGCCGGTCGATAGCTGGGCGATGCTGTTCGACCCCGAGGTAGTTTCGAAGTTTGCCAGTTGCGGCGTGAGCCTGCTCAACGATCCCAACGAAGTGTTCGCTGCCGCCATGCGTTACCTTGGCCTGGACATCAACCAGCAGCGCACCGAAGACCTGCGCCAGGCTGAAGCGTTGCTGCAGAAGGTGCGGCCGTACATTCGCTATTTTGACAACGACCGCAACATCAACGACCTGGCCAATGGCGAGACGTGTCTTGCGATGTCCTGGAATGGCAACGTGGCCATCGCACGCAATCAGGCGCAGCAGGCGGGCAAAGCCATCGATATTGCTTTCAGCATTCCGCGTGAAGGTACGTTGATCTGGCTGGATGCGCTGGTAATACCCAAGGATGCGCCGCATCCAGAGGCGGCGCTGGCGTTGATGGACTACTTGATGCGCCCGGAAGTGATCGCCCCGATCACCAACAGCATCCAGTACGCCAATGCCATTACTGCAGCCGACGCGTTGGTGGATCCGGCAATTCGCAATGATGCGGGCACTTATCCACCAACAGCGGTGCGGGCGCGGCTATACAGCAAGAATGACAATAGCAAAGCATTCAACCGAGAACTGACGCGTGCCTTCAGCCGGCTCAAGTCCGGGACCTGAGCCTTGAAACTGTGCGGGCTGGCAGCTTCAGGGTTGCAGCTCGCCACGCCGGACCATGCGCCGCTCGCCAGGGACGGCGGCGACTGCGGCGGCGGCATTGGGGGCCTTGAGCACGAGGAAGGTCGCTTCATTGCCCACCTCCAATCCATAGCCGCTTTTTTCCATCACCGCGGCGCCTGCCGTGGTAGCCATGGCCAAGGCAACGTTCAAGTCCTCGTCGCTGTAAAAGCCCGAGCGGTAGCCGATCAGCATGGCGCGCTGGAGCATGTCGGCATTGCCGTAGGGCCACCAAGCGTCGCGAATGTTGTCGTTACCGGCAAACACGTTCACCCCGGCAGCGCGCAGGCGCAGGATCGGTGGAAAGGCGTGATCGCCGGGGGCATTGGTCAGGATCGATACCTGGGCCTGGGCCAGGGTCGCGGCAATCCGCGCAAGTTCATCATCAGGCACTTGGCCCAGGGCATAGGCATGGCTGACAGTGACGCGTCCCTGCAAGCCGCCAGCGCAGGTGCGGGCAGCAATTCGCTGCAGTTGCTCGACGCCTTGCAGGCCGGGTTCGTGCAAGTGAATGTCAACCTTCACGCCATGACGCTCGGCGATCCCGAAGACCACATCCAACTGACCCTCGGCATCACCATCGAGGGTAGTAGGGTCGATGCCACCGATCACATTGGCACCGTCACAGATAGCCGCTTCGAGTACATCGGCGGTGCCTGGGCAAGACATCACACCAGCCTGGGGGAAAGCCACCAGCTCGATGTCGACGATGCCTCGCCACTTTTCCCGTGCCTGCATCACTGCATGCAGATTAGTCAAACCGGTAGTGGCATCGACATCGACATGACTACGCATTGCCACGGTGCCAAACGAAACCGCCTGGGCGATCAACGCATCTGCTCGTTCCACGATCGAGGGCGCGAGGGCCAGTTCGCGTTTTTCCACGGCCAGACGTTCGCGCAGGCTGCCGACAGCCTGGTGCGGATGCCAGCGGTCGCCGACGAAGCTTTTGTCCAGGTGGATATGGCCGTCAACAAAGCCCGGCAGCAGCAGTTGCCCACCCAGGTCGATGCACTCAACGCCTGGGATGGCAGCCACGTCGCTGCCGAAGTGGGCGATACGGCCATCGGCAACGGCCAGGGACAAGTGGCTGCCATCGGCAGCGACGGCATTGACGAACACACGATCAATCATTTCACGACCTCTTGAAGGAGGCTGCGTACCCTATAAAAAGCCAAAGGTATCGGCCAATTAAATATCGGGATCGATAGCAGTGGATTCGTGAATGCGTTGTTCAGCCACCGATCAAATGTTTAAGCGGATGGTAGTCGGCCTTGAGGTTGTGGGTGGCCTTGAGAATGGCCTCCTCAATACCGCTCAGGTGGGTGCACACCAGCTCGATCGCCGCCGACTGATCGCCAACTTCCAGGTACTCGATCAGGCGCAGGTGTTCATTGCCGCGACACGCTTCATGGCGTTCGTCGTCGAGGGTAGAGGCATACAGTGAACCGCGCTCGATCAGCTTGCGGAACCAGTCGAGGAGCACCGGATTGTCCAGCACCTCGGCAAGTCGCAGGTGGAACTCACCCAGCAGGTTGACGTAGCGAGCGTGGTCGCCAGCATCGGCAGCGGCTTCTTCTGCGGCCACATGTATGCGTAAGGGCTGCAGCAAGCTCTTATCGGCACGTCGGCAAAGCTCGGTGACAATACCGATCTCTATTAGCCGGCGGGTTTCGAACACCGAGCGGATGTCTTCGTCGCTGGGCAGCGACACCCAGGCACCTTTGTTCAGCTCGGTGGACACCAGCCCATCGCCTTCCAGTTGCTTGAGCGCTGCGCGTACCGACGTGCGACTGACCTTGAACAGTTCGGCAAGCGAGGACTCGCCCAGTTTCATGCCAGGGCGCAGCGTGCGCTTTCTGATTGCCTCGTGGACCCCCAGGTAGACGCGCTCTACGGTCGATGCGGGGAGTTTTTCCGTCATTACCAGCTCCGAAATTCCTTGATGGCTCCAGCATGCCGCAAATGAGCGATGACCAAAAGTTTGGATATAAAAATTCATCCGCGACCCAGCCCTCCATGGAACCCAACTAGGAGCGGGCTGCTCACGCGATAATGTGCACATAAGTATCATTCGATTGGATACACGTTACCGGCTATCGTTACCCAAAGCCCCATTTTCACCACAATCTCCGCTGACCAAACGGTCAACTAAATCACCTTGAAGAGGCGCTCGATCAAAAATTAAATCAGTTATAAAACAGCAGATTAGGTCGAAAAGGCAGCGTACCTTCAGCGCTGATTGCTATTCATTTGGCACACAAATTGTTCCTCGAAAATCGTAATACAAATATTGTATGCAATCTTTGTATGCAGCGCAGACCAGGCGCTGACAGCGGTCCCAACTCTCAAGTCCAACAATAATTTGCTGCAGCACCATAGGCGCTGCAGCAGGAGCCCGGGGAACATGCAATTGGATACTTCCAAACCTCTGGATACCGCGTACCTGTCACCTGACCCTGCTGTAACCGCGCAGGTCTCGGGGCACAGCAGTCTGAGCCCGAAACTGCACAACGCCGATCTTGCGCCAACCAAGGCTGCCGGCCGACGCTGGGGTGGCTACAGCATTTTCGCCTTGTGGACCAACGATGTGCACAACATCGCCAACTACTCCTTTGCCATGGGCCTGTTCGCGCTCGGTCTGTCCGGTTGGCAGATTCTCGCTGCCTTGGCGGTAGGTGCGGCGCTGGTGTACTTCTTCATGAACCTGTCCGGCTATATGGGGCAGAAGACCGGCGTGCCGTTTCCGGTCATCAGCCGCATGAGCTTCGGGATTTACGGCGCACAATTGCCGGCGATCATCCGTGCGGTGATTGCCATCGCCTGGTTCGGCATTCAGACATACCTGGCTTCAGTGGTTCTGAGGGTGTTGCTGGTGGCGGTCTGGCCGCAATTGGCAAGCTTCGATCACAACGCCATCCTTGGCCTTTCAACCCTGGGCTGGGCCAGTTTTGTCGCGATCTGGTTTGTGCAGTTGGTGATCCTCACCTTCGGCATGGAGATGGTGCGCAAATACGAGTCCTTTGCCGGCCCGGTAATTCTCTCGACCGTCCTGGTGCTGGCAGTGTGGATGTACCTGCGCGTGGATGGCAATTTGGCCTGGTCGGTGGGCGAGCCGCTGACTGGTGCGAAAATGTGGACGCAGATCTTTGCCGGCGGCGCCTTGTGGTTGGCCATCTATGGCACGCTGATTCTCAACTTCTGCGACTTTGCACGCTCCTCGCCATGCCGCAAAACCATTCGCGTGGGCAACTTCTGGGGCCTGCCGGTGAACATTCTGGTGTTTGCGGTCATCAGCTTCGTGTTGTCCGGAGCGCAGTTCAGCATCGACGGCACCGTCATCGATAGCCCCACGCAGATCATTGCGGCCATCCCCGACAAGACCTTCCTGGTGCTCGGTTGCCTGGCGTTTCTCATCGTCACCGTGGCGGTGAACATCATGGCCAACTTTGTCGCCCCGGCCTTTGTGCTTTCGAGCCTGGCACCCAGCCGCTTGAACTTTCGCAGCGCCGGTCTGATCAGTGCCACCTTGGCGGTGCTGATCCTGCCCTGGAACCTCTACAACAGCCCGCTGGTGATCGTGTACTTCCTTTCCGGCCTGGGTGCGCTGCTAGGCCCGCTGTACGGAATCATCATGGTCGACTACTGGCTGATCCGCAAAGCCCAGGTGCATGTCCCGGATCTCTACAGTGAAGCGGTAACCGGCACCTACCACTACACCCGCGGAATCAACTACAAGGCCATCGCGGCCCTGGTGCCCTCGGCAATTGCAGCGGTGCTGCTGGCCCTGGTTCCGGCATTCAGCGATCTGACGCCGTTCTCCTGGCTGTTCGGCGCGGCAATTGCCGGTGGCGTGTACTACCTGATCTCCGATCGCAAACAACATTACGTGGACTGTTCCGGCGAGCACTTCGCCGTCGACAGCGCCCAGCACTAAGCGTGTAGAACAAGGAAACGACTCATGAGAATACTGGTAGTCAACGTCAACACCACGGTGTCGATCACTGAGGCCATTGCCCGCCAGGCACGCAGCGTGGCCTCGCCAGGCACCGAGATTGTCGGCCTGACCCCACGCTTTGGCGCCGAGTCGGTGGAAGGCAATTTCGAGAGTTACCTGGCGGCTATTGCCGTCATGGAGCGGGTGCTCAGCTATGACCAGCCTTATGATGCGGTGATCCAGGCCGGCTACGGGGAGCATGGCCGAGAAGGTTTGCAAGAGCTGCTCAATGTACCGGTGGTGGACATTACCGAAGCGGCCGCCAGCGTGGCCATGCTGCTGGGGCACCGCTACTCGGTGGTCACCACCCTGGATCGCACCGTGCCGCTGATTGAAGACCGTTTGAAACTGGCCGGGCTGGACAGTCGCTGCGCCTCGGTTCGGGCCAGTGGGCTTGCGGTGCTGGAGCTGGAGGAAGATCCCGAGCGGGCCATCGAGGCTGTGGTGGGGCAGGCGGAGGCTGCGGTGCAGTTCGACAAGGCTGAAGTGATCTGCCTGGGTTGCGGCGGCATGGTCGGCCTTGATGAGCGCATTCAGGCGCGCACGGGGGTGCCGGTAGTTGATGGCGTCACGGCTGCAGTGGCGCTGGCTGAGTCGCTGGTACGCCTGAAGCTGAGCACTTCCAAGGTCCGCACCTATGCACCACCGCGGCCAAAACAGATTCTTGGCTGGCCACGGGCCTTGCTCGGCTGATCGTTAAACACCCTATGCCAATACCCCTTGCACAGGGGTATTGGCATTTCTATCAGCGCCGCAACTTGGCGCAGTGATCCTGCGCCGGCTGCGCTGCGGTGTACCACACATAGTCGGCGCTTTCGGCTGTTACCGTCTTGCCGACCTCGGCCAGGATCAACACCTGGTTTCCTTCGCCGGCACCCAGATCGCTCAAGTGCAGAGGCACACCAAGATCCTTGCGCACGTGGAAGGCACCGGCCAGCAGTAGCGCAGGGGTGGGTGCGGCCAACAGGCTCTCGGCCATGCGCCGGTCGCGCTGTTGTTGCACGGCAAGCATCGCCGGCATCTGTGTTTCGGGCAGCAAGCCGCAATGCGACTCGCGAATATCATCGAGCAACGTCGCTTGCACATTCGCGCGTGTTGACGCGCTGCCTGCCAGCACTGGGCGTTGTTTGTAGATCTGCATGATCTGGGCACGGTCCAGGTTGGCCGAGAGCAGCGGGTAGGGTTGGCGCAGGGCGTAGGTGACGAGTGCGCCGTAGACGCTCCAGTCCCAGTTGGCCTGCCAGGCAAGTGCCTGGAACGCATCGCTCGGCGGTTGACCGGCACGGGTCGAGGCTTGCGCGGCATTGACCTTGTCCTGCTGGTTGGGGTTAAGCATTTCCAGCAACAGGCTGCCTTGTGGACGTTGCTTGGCCAGTTCGCGCAGCAACCACAATTGCAGGGCATGGTGATCAGGGTTGTCGTGTTGCTCTCCAACCAGCACCCGTGGCGCCGCGGCCAGGCGCTCAACCAGTTGTTGCGGGGTCAGGCTGCGACCCGTGGCCAGCTCGCGGATAACCCCCAGTTCGGCGTGGTCACGTCCCTGTGGCGCAATAGGTGCCGGAGGTGGCGCTGTGTATGGGGACTGGCAGGCCGCCAGCAGGCTGACAAGACAAAGCAATAGCAGGCGCATCGGGATTCCTTGCGAGGTAATGAGGTTTCAGCGCGCGATGATCAAAGGATGGCCGCGTTCCGGGTGCTGATGAATCAGGACTTGCAGCCCATAGACCGCCGCCAGTGCATCTGCCGTAAGGACTTCGGCCGGAGGGCCGTAGGCGTGGGGCTGGCCGTCCTGCAGCAACAGCAGCTGATCGCAGTAGCGAGCAGCCAGGTTGAGATCGTGAAGAATCACCATTACCGCGGCACCACGCTCGGCGAAATCGCGCACCGCTTGCAAAATGGTGTGCTGATGCAGCGGGTCGAGCATCGAGGTCGGTTCGTCGAGCAGCAGCGTCTGTCCCTCGCCACCTGGCCAGAGCTGAGCCAATACGCGCGCCAGATGAACGCGCTGACGCTCGCCACCGGAGAGTGCAAGGTAGCTGCGCTCGGCCAGGTGCAGGGCATCGGCGGCACGCAGTGCTTGCGAGACGATTTCGCCATCACGCACCCGGCCGCTGGCATGCGGCAGGCGACCCATGCCAACCACCTCGTTGACGGTGAAGGCGAAGTTCAGGCTCGAACTTTGCGGCAGCACGGCCAGGCGTTTGGCTCGCTCCTGGCCCGGCCAGTCGGCCAGCTTGCGCTGATCCAGGCTGACGTGGCCGTCGCTGATCGGCAACTCGCCACACAGGGCTGCGAGCAAAGTGCTCTTGCCGGCGCCGTTGGGCCCAAGGACCCCCAGCACTTCACCGGGATGCAATTGCACAGCAATGTTGGCCAACACCGTGCGATGCCCGCGGCGTACCAGCAGGTTGTCTGCTTCAAGCATCAGGTACGCCCTCGTACGAGTAGGAAGAGGAAGAACGGCGCGCCAATCAGCGCGGTAACAATGCCAATCGGCAGTTCAGCGGGTGCCAGCAGCAGGCGGGCGATCAGGTCGGCCAATAGCAACAGGCCGGCGCCTGCCAATAGCGAGGCCGGCAGCAGCACCCGATGATCCGGACCCACCAGCAGGCGCATCAGGTGCGGAACCACCAGGCCGATAAAACCGATCAAGCCCGCCGCGGCCACAGCCGCGCCAACACCCAGGGCAGTACATAGCACCAGTTCCAGTTTGATCCGCTCGACATCGAAGCCCAGGTGACGGGCTTCAGATTCGCCCAGCAGCAGCGCATTGAGTGCTGCCGCTCGGCGCGGCAGCCAGAGGGCCACACCCACCGCGACAATCAGCAACGGCCACAAGCGCTGATAGCTGGCACCGTTTAGGCTGCCCAGGTTCCAGAAGGTCAGGGTGCGCAGGGTGGCGTCATCGGCCAGGTAGGTGAACAGCCCGACACCGGCGCCGGCCATGGCCGTCATTGCCACACCTGCCAGCAACATGGTGGCAACGTTGGTCTGGCCGTTGCTGCGACCGAAGCGATACACCACGAAGGTAACGATCAGGCCGCCGACGAAGGCGCACACCGAGAGGATGTAAGGCTCGATGGCCGCCGGCAGTCCGCCGACCATGCTGCCACCGACAATCGCAATGGCCGCTCCCAGCGCCGCACCGCCAGACACCCCAACCAGTCCGGGGTCGGCCAAGGGGTTGCGAAACAACCCCTGCATGGCCACCCCGGACAATGCCAGCACCGCACCTACGGCAATGCCGAGCAACGTGCGCGGCATGCGGATCTGCCCGAGGATCAAATCCGCCTGTTGCGTGGTATCGCCTTCCAGCGTAAGGCCAAGCAGACGCAGCCCGGCCTTGAGTGTTTCGCCCAGCGGCAGGCTGACCGGCCCGAGGGCCAGCGACAGCCAGATCACTACCAGCAACGACAAACCCAGGGCAAACAACATCGGACGCGGCCGGACAATGGCCGTCATTGGCTAGCCTCGGCACTTAGCGCCTTGTCATTGGGGTAGAAAGCTGCGGTCAACGTCTTCAGCGCATCCGGCACGCGCGGGCCCAGGCCGCCGACCAACAAGGTCGGGTCAAGCACCAGTACCCGACCGTCACGACCGGCCTGGGTGGTTGCCAGTGTCGGGTTCTGCTCAAGCAACGCGTCACGTGCGGCATCACCTTGCAGGCGGCTGCCGGCCAGAATAATCACCTGCGGGTCGAGCGCCAGCATGGCTTCGCTGGACACTGGCTTGTAGCCAATGTGTTCGCCCAGGCTTTTACCTCCCGCCTGCTCGATCATCCAGGCTGCCAGCGTGTCCTTGCCGGCCACTTGCAGGTTGCCGCCGGAATGGCTGAGCAGCATCAGCACGCGTGGGGCAGGGTTTTGCTGTTGTGCGTGCTTGACTACTGCTGCCTGTTGTTGCAGGCGTTGCTGGTAGTCAGTGAACAAATTTTGCGCCTGAGGCTGCGCTCCGAGCAGTTGGCCCAGCGTCGTCAGGTTGTGTTGCAGGGCGGGCAACTCGGCTTTGGCCGACAACAGTTCAATGCGCACACCGGCTGCCTTGAGCTGTTCCAGAACCGGTGGCGGCCCCATTTCGCTACTGCCGACGAGGATGTCCGGGCGCAGGGCCAGAATACCTTCGGCTGCAAGCTGACGCTGATAGCCGACGCCGGGCAGTGTGTGCAGCGAGCGCGGGTATTGGCTGGTGCTGTCGACCCCCACCAGCTTGCTTTCGCCGCCCAAGGAAACCACCCATTCACTAAAGGCACCACCGGCGCTGACCCAGCGCTGGGGCAAGGCTTCACTGGCGCTGACAAGCTGGCTGAAGAGCACGCCAGCGCAGGCCAGGAGGATTTTCTTACGCATCAAAGTTATTCCTCAGGCGGTCATTGGAGTCGCAAGTTCTGCCAGAGTACGCCAGTCGTCACGCTCAGGCACACCCGGTTTACGCACACCAAACAGTTGGATAACCAGTTCACCATCGGCATCGAAGCCTTCGTAGCTGGTGACGATGCCGTCCACGCTTGGCTTGCGTACACGCCACAGTTCGGTCACACCGCTGGTTTTCAGATGCAGGTTGAAAGCCGGGTCGAGGACATTGAACCAGGTGTCCATCCAGCGCAGGTTAGTGACGGGGCCTGAGTGAATCTGGATACAGTGTTTGTTGCCGACGAAAACCATGATCGGCACTTCGCGCTTACCCGCTTCTTCGATGAGCTGGGTCAGTTCGACGGGGGCCAGACGTTCGGCCCATTGCGGTCCGGCCAGGCGCAAAGCCTGGGTACGCACCACGTCATTGCGCTTGAGCAAGCCGAAGAAATCATGCGTGTCCTGAAGTTTCGACCACTCGCTGCGCAGGGTTTCGGCGTCAACCTCGGCATCCGCACGTGCGGCCTTGACGGCAGGCAGGGGTTGCAGGTCCAGCTCCGAGCTTTGCTCGTCGGCGCGATATCGCTCCACCAGCGGTGCCCAGGCGGATACTTCACTGGTGTCGGTGAGAAACACCTTGTGCACGGCGGTGCCTTGGCGGTCGAAGACCTGGATGCTGCGTTGCGGTCCGCGGGCGGTGGCTTCGTCGACCGCGAACACGCTGGCCCAGCCGCTGAGGAACAGGCGCAGGTCGATATCCGGCGACAGCACCATGCCCATCTGGCCGCTGCCCATGATGGTTACTTCGTGATAAACACCCTTGCGCTCGTGTACGCAGTGTTCATTGCGGGTCAGCGCCATGATGTAACCCAGTTCGCCCAGTGCAGGCAGCAAGGTCTTCCATTCCGGGCGCAGGCGTACGGTATCGACGCCCAGGCGGCTGGCGGTCAGTTCAGCCTCGCTGACGCCAAGCTTGTTCGCTGCATCTCGGGCACGCAGGCCCGATTGCTCGGTGCGCAACTGTTGCCATTGCTGATACAGCTCAGGGCCGGCAGCCAAGGCGAGAGTAGGGGCGGTCATGGTTAACTCCTCAGGGTCATCGATTCGCCGTCAGGGCGAATTCTATTGGTATTTCGACGCGGCTGGGCACGGTCCGGCCATCAACAACTTCTGGGCGGAAGCGCCATTTGGTTACGGCTTCAAGTGCTGCCTGATCAAGGCTTTCAATGCCTGATGAACGTACCAGGGTGAGCTTGAGCTGGTTGCCGCGCTCATCGAGGCTCACCTCGACGCGCACAATCCCTTGCTGGTTGCGGCGTCGTGCTTGCGACGGGTAGCGCGGGGGCGGTGGCGGGCTGACAAAACTGGGACGCAGGCTGACAACCGGAGCCAGCGGCGCTGGGCTCGCCACCGTGCTGGCAGGTGCAGGGGCACTCTTGCCTATGGCAGTTGGACGCGATGGCGGCGGCGCAGGTGCGCTCTCTGAACGGGCCGGGCGTGGCTCGCCAAGGGGGTTGGAGCGTGCTGGTGGCACCGATTTGACAATTGCAGGCTGTGAATGGGGCGTCACCGCCTTGGGCGGAGTGGCTTTTGCCGCAGGCTTCACTGCGGTCTCCGCTAGCGGAGACGTTGCGACTGGCTGCGATGCAGGGCGTACAGGCTCTGTTGCCAGGGGCGGGGCCGCCTGGGCGAGGCTCACCAGTTGAATTGTGATGGGTACTTGCCAGGCCAGTGCCTGGGGTTTAACCCGAAACGCATGCAGCAGCCAACCTACGCCCGCGTGCAGCGCAATGGACAACATCAGGTAGCTGGCAAGGCGCTTCATGCACGATCGTTCTTATAAGATTGAATGCACATGGTAATAATTTGCATTTACAAGTCAAGCTGGTTATCTTCGCGCCGCTGCCAAAACAACCACTCGGTGAGTAGCCATGCACAGAATGTGGTCATCGCCGGGCTCATAACAAAACATATGCCAGTCAGCTGCAGCGGCTCGTGCAGGGCGCCTTGAGGCCGCCAGCGCGTGATCGTGGCTGACGTTCAGGAGTCCAGTCAGATGTCGATCCGCCCGCCATTTCCCCAGCGTTCCTGGCTTGCCTTGCTGCTGCTATCGCCATCGCTGGCCCTGGCTGCCGAGCCGGTTACTCAATTCGATACAGTCAGCGTGACCGCCACGCGCACCGAGCAAACATTGCTGCAGGTGCCCAGTACGGTGTCGGTGCACGACGAGCGTGAAATCGATCAGCACAACGACAAGAACCTCAAGGATCTAGTGCGCTACGAGCCGGGCGTTTCGGTGAGTGGTACCGGTAGTCGCTTCGGTCTGTCGGGGGCCAATATCCGCGGTATCGATGGCAACCGTGTGCTCACCCAGGTCGATGGTGTTCGGGTACCGCAAAGCAACTTCTTCAGTCCGTTCCAGGATGTGCGCAGTAATTACGTCGACCTCGACACCATCAAGCAGGTAGAAATCATTCGTGGGCCGGCGTCTTCGTTGTACGGCAGCGACGCCATTGGCGGTGCGGTCAGCTTCCTGACCAAGGATGCCGCTGATTATCTGGAAGCGGGTGATGACACCTACGCCCGCTTCAAGACCGGCTACGACGGCAGTGATGACAGCTGGCAGCGCAGCGCCACCTTCGCCGGGCGTACCGGTCCGGTAGACGGCTTGCTGCATCTGGGGCGCCGTGACGGTCAGTCCACCGACACCTGGGGCGGCAACGGCGGTGTTGGTAGCTCGCGTGAAGAAGCCAACCCGCTTGATTACACCACCGAAAACCTGTTGGCAAAACTGGGCTGGGACTATGCCGATGGCGATCGCCTGCAGTTCACTTACGAGCGTTATCAGGACGACGCTAACAGCAACCTGCTCAGCGACATCACCTCACGGGCGACTTTTACCAGCCCGGCTATTCTCGGTTCGCAATCGAAGGACAGCATCGATCGTGACCGCTACAGCCTTGAGCACACCCTGAGCCTGAACAGCTTGCTGGCAGACCAGTTGAAATGGCAGCTCAACTATCAGGAAAGCTTCAACAAGCAGCAAACCCTGCAGCAACGCCAAACTGCTACCGGGGTTGATCGGGTACGTTCGCGTGACTCGCAATACCAAGAGCGCCTGTGGAGCCTGAACACCCAGGCAGACAAACAGTTCGCGATGGGTGATACCCGTCACCACATGATTTACGGGGCCGAGCTCAAACGTATCGAGGCCAGCAACCTGCGCAAAGGCAGCGAGGTGCGCCTCGACACCGGCGCTACGGTACCGGCCACCGAGAACTTCCCGGTCAGCGACTTCCCGGATCCGACCAGTGAGTCCTTGGGCCTGTTCGTGCAGGACAGCATCAAGATGGGACGCTGGACCTTGTTGCCAGGCCTGCGTTACGACTACTACCGCCAGACCCCACACGTTACCGACGAATTCCTCAACGGGCTGCCGGCCGAAACCGATCCATCGCGCATTACTGATGATCATATTTCGCCAAAGTTTGCGGTCACCTATCAACTGACCGAGCATGAAAGCGTCTACGGTCAGTACGCCGCCGGCTTCCGCGCGCCAAGCCCGGTGAACATGTACGGTGAGTTCAGTAACCCGCAGTTCGGTTATCAGCAGATCGGCAATCCGGACCTCAAGCCGGAAACCAGCGACAGCTATGAATTTGGCCTGCGTGGGCGTTACGACCTGGGCAGCTTCGGTGTGGCGCTGTTCTACAACAAGTACAAAGACTTCATCGCCACCGACACCGTACCGGATCCCAATGGCACCGGTCTGTTGACCTTCCAGCCACGTAACCTGGGCAAGGTCACCATTCGCGGTGCCGAAGCCAAAGGGGATATCAAGCTCGATGCATTCATGCCCGCGGGTACGCGTGCTCTGGGTTCGATTGCCTATGCCCGTGGCAAGGATGAGGAAAGCGGTCAGGCGCTCAACAGTGTCGACCCGCTCAAGGCTGTCATTGGTCTGGGCTACGATGCCCCGAGCGGTATCTACGGTGGCCAGTTGACGTGGACCCTGGTCAAGGCCAAAGACCGCGTTGACCACACTGGCGATGCCGAACTGCTGATCGATCGCCAGTTCGAAACCCCAGGCTACGGCGTACTTGACCTCAATGCCTGGTGGCAAGTGACTGAACAGGTGTCGATCAACGGCGGCCTGTTCAACGTGACCGACAAGCAGTACTGGAACTGGGGTGACGTTCAGGGCCGTGACGAAGACGCCACCAGCCTCGGCCGTTTGACCCAGCCGGGGCGTTATGCAGCAGTCAACGTGATCTGGGAAATCTGACGGCGTTAATCGTCATCATCGTCATCATCCCGGTCGCGGCGGCGGTCGTTGTCGTAGTATCGATAACGGTCGTCGTCGCGATAGCGCTTGTTGTACTTGCGATGGTCGCGATCATCGCGGTCGCCATCCCAGTCGCGAGAATAGCGGTGGTCGCGGTCGTGGCGATGATCGTCGCGGTCGTAATCGTGGTAGTAGCAGCCAGAGCTGGCCAGTACGGTGGTAATAACGGCAAATCGGGTAAAAAATTTCAGCACTGTGGTTCCTTGATCCGCACAGCGGTAGAGAGGGTACAGGCTCAGACCATCATTTCGGTTTTTAGTTTGCGCGCAAAAAAAAGGCTCACACAAGGTGAGCCAAACGTCGTTCTGAAGGGAAGAGCCTTGAAGATAAGGCCGCGCAATTAAGCCAGGGTTAACGCCTCCACCGATCAGTAAACCGGAACCCTCAGCAAATGCTGCCCTCACAGCAATAGGCCTTCCAACAACGGAGCGGCCACGAAGGAGGCATTACATGAGTAACAACACCCGCACCGGCCCTCACTCCTCCGAGCATGCATCCAACCCGCCTGATCTGGGCTTTGACCCTGATTCGCCGGATCTTGCAGATCCGCAAGTCGATCCGATTGGCCCGGCAAAAGCGCCGCACAAACCCAAGCATGACCCCGAGGCGCGTGAAAACGAGTACAGCCCCAACTTCAAGTCGGAGCCCGAAGACAAGCCCAATCGTGATGCCGACATTGATACCGATGGCGGTTAGTCGTTGATTCGCGGCAATTCGATACGCGCCATCAGGCCACCACCCGGTTGATTGCTCAGGGTCAGTTCGCCACCTTGTTCACGAACCGCAGTGCGTGCCGAGGGCAGTCCCAGCCCTACACCGCCGGTGTTGCGGTTGCGTGAGCTTTCAAGACGAAAGAACGGTACGAACACCCGTTCCAGCGCTTCCTGGGGAATTCCCGGGCCACGGTCACTGATATCGATGAACAGGCTGTGGGCGCTGCTGCTCAAGCGGATGGAAGGGGGGTGCGCATACTTGATCGCGTTTTCCAGGAGGTTGGTCACTGCACGTTTCAAGCCCAGCGGCCGGCCAACGTAAACCAGGTTGGTCGGGCCCTGGAAGTCGATGCCAATCTGTTGGTCGCGGTAATCGTCTACCAGCGTTTGCAGCAGTTCGGCCAGGTCGAAAGGCGTGGTGGTTTCCAGGTGGGTTTCGTCGCGAAAAAAGCCCAGCGCGGCATTGATCATGCTCTGCATTTCATCCACATCCCGAAACAGCTTGCGTTGCTGCTCGGCGTCTTCGATGAACTCGCCGCGCAGGCGCATGCGTGTCAGCGGGGCGCGCAGGTCATGGGAGATGGCGGCGAGCATTTGCGTGCGCTCGGCAATGAAATGCTGGATCTGTGCCTGCATGGTGTTGAAGGCGGTGATGGCCTGGCGCAATTCATGCGGACCTTCCAGGCGGATCGGCGGCGCCCGCAGGTCACTGCCAAAACGCTGCGCGGCGCGAGCGAAACGTTGCAGGGGCCCCGCCAGCTGGCGCGTGGCGACCCAGGCCACCAGCAGCGCAGCAATCAGCGCGAGGATACCGATGATGGTAAAGCGCATGCCTGAACTGAGGCCCCAGCTACGGTGGGGCGGGGTGAATGCCAGCCAACTGCCGTCAGCCAATTGCATCACCAGCTTGTAGTGGGCGTCGGGATCGTTGTCGGGCCAGTCGCCGGGTTGAAAACCTTCAACCCGGCGGGGAGGGTTGGCCAGTAATTTTTGCAGTTCCGGCACGGTTGCCAGGTCGATCAGCTCACCGTTACCCGGCAGCGCCAGGGCCGCACGCTGTCGGCTCCACTGCACCTGTAGCAGCGGATTGCTGGCGGTGCTGGCAAGCCGTTCGCGTTGCTCGGCGGGTGCGGCGTCGAGCACACGACTGGTCACGGCAATCTGTTCGATCAGCCCGGTCTGGCTCAGTGGCGGTCGTGCCCAGACCCCGGCCAGTTGCACGAACAGAATGTTCAGCGCCACCGAGATCAACATCGCGGCAATGATGGTCAAGGCGATGCGGCGGCTGATGCCGTCATGGTGCAGGCCCAGGCGGGTCATGAGCGGCTGACCTTGGCATCGAACAGATAGCCGCCATTACGTACAGTGCGAATCAATGCCGGGCGTTTGCTGTCAGGTTCAATCTTGCGTCGCAAACGGCTGACCTGCACGTCGATGCTGCGATCATAGGCCTCATGCCCCTGGCCGCGGGCCAGGTCGATCAACTGCTCGCGGGTGAGAATGCGCTGTGGGTGTTCAAGAAAGACCAGAAGCAAATCGAACTCACCGGCCGACAGCGGCACCATTACGCCTTGTGGTGTGCGCAATTCCCGGCGGGTGACATCCAATTGCCAGTCGTCGAAGCGGATCAGTGGGCGGGTTTCTTCGCTCTGGGCGCGTAGCTGTTCGCCAGCGCGACGTTGCACCGCGCGTAACCGAGCCAATAGCTCGCGTGCGTCGAATGGCTTGCCCACATAGTCGTCGGCGCCTAGTTCCAGGCCGACAATGCGGTCGCTCAGCTCATCCATGGCAGTGAGCATGATGATTGGAATGCCGGTGCTGGTGCGCAACTTCTGGCACAGGTTCAGGCCGCTTTCGCCAGGCAGCATCAGATCGAGAATGATGGTATCCGGGCGCTGCTTTTCGATCGCCGACCACATTGCCGTGCCGTTTGCGGCCAGGTCGACTTCGTAGCCATGCATGACAAAAAACTTCTTCAGCAGGGCACAAATTTCCACGTCGTCATCGACGATCAGCAGTCTGCTCACGGTAAGGTCCAGTGGGGCGTAAAAAGTGCCTATCTAAAACCATTCTGCGGTGTTGGTCATATATTTCAAACCTGCAATAAAGCTGCGGCCGCGACACAAAGCGGACATCAGCCAGCAAAGGCCCTGGGCGATTCTGACGGCAGTCTAAAACAAGGGTAATTTCCATGCCGGCACAACCTCCAATCGACGGCCTTGACTGCAGCCAATCCCTGACCCTCGACCTGCGCACCCAGGACCTGTGGCGCAATGCCTTGCTCAGCTACCAGGACTCGCGCCTTGGCCTTGGCAGTGACGGTACGCACATGATTCTGAGCCACTACTTCGAGCGTTACAGCCCAGCCAACAGCCAGTGGATGGAGTACAGCTACAAGGTGTCTCTAACCGAATTGGTGCACTGGATCATGGCCAACGGTCAACTGCACGTCGACCGCTCGGGCACGGCGCCCAAGGCCGTTCGTCATCAGGCCGGGAGCCCTCGCCATGCGTAATCATCTGTTTGCACCGGTGTTGTGCCTGTCGCTACTGGTGGTTGGGTGCAGCCAGACCCGTGTATCGCCCAAGGAGTATTCCGGCTTTCTGCGCAATTACGATCAGTTGAGCGAACACAAGACGGCATCCGGCGACTCGGTGCTGCGTTGGGTAAGCCCGAGATTGCAGATGGAGCGCTACACCGAGGTCTATATCGCGCCAAGCCAGTTCTACCCACAACCCAAGGCCAGCGAGCGGATACCCGATTCGACCTTGAAAGCGATAACCACCTATTACGATGCGGCGCTCAAGCGTGAGCTGGGCAAGGTGCTTAACCTGGTCGAACTGCCTGGACCCAACACCCTGATTGTGCGGCCGGCAATTACCTCGGTGGGCGCGCATACCCAGTCATTGCACTTCTATGAGTACCTGCCTGTCACCTTGGTCGCAGCGGGGGTCAGCAGCGCCATTGGCGTTCGCGACCTGGACAGCGTAATCGCCACCGAAGCGGCCTTCCTCGATGGCGGCAGCCGTGCTGTGGTCGCCGAGGTGGTGCGCAAGGGCACCGGCTTGCCGCTGGAAAACGACGATCAGGTCATGACCGCCGAAAACCTCAAACAGGTGCTTGATGGCTGGGCCCAGGATTGGCGCAATGCTGCTGTTACCTTGAAACAGCAAAACGCCGCTGCTTTTACAGGGCAAAAATCCACGGCACCATAAATACGCTGACCACCATCACTAGCAAAGTGAAGGGCACGCCGACTTTGACGAAGTCGGCGAATCGATACTGTCCAGGGCCCAGGACCAACGTGTTTACCGGTGACGAGACCGGCGTCATGAATGCAGCCGATGCCGCCAGGGCCACGATCATCGCGAAGGGGTAGGGCGAGGCGCCCAGCTGTTCAGCAGTACTGATAGCTACCGGGGCCATCAGTACTGCTGTTGCCGTATTTGAAATGAACAAGCCGATGATTGCAGTAATGGCGAACAGGCAGGCAAGGATCATGTAAGGCCCGGCCTCACCCAGCACGCGCACCAGCACCTCCACTGCAATGGCAATACCGCCGGTTTTCTGCAAGGCCAAGGCAAAGGGCAGCATACCGACGATCAATATCAGGCTCTGCCAGTGAATCGCACGGTAAGCGCTGTTCATGTCGATGCAGCGGCCGGCGCCCATCAGCAGGCAAGCAATCAGGGCCGCAATGACGTTAGGCACCACCCCGCTGATCATCAGGCCGACCATCACTGCCAGGCTAATCAGCGCATAAGGTGCCTGGTTCAGTGCCGGGGCGACGTTATCGACTTCGGCCGGCAAGCTCAATACCAGGAAGTCCCGAGGTTGTGCCTGCAGTTGGCGCACGGACTTCCACGGGCCGATCACCAACAGGGTGTCGCCAAGCTTGAGCTTTTCTTCCACCAGTTGTTCTTCAATCGCTGTCTGGCCGCGCCGCAAACCCACCACGTTGAGGTCCCAGCGGCTACGAAAATTCAGCTCCAGCACGCTTTTGCCAATCAGTTGCGAGCCGGGCACCACAGCCACTTCGGCCATGCCCACCGCGTGGGATTGATCGATGAAGTAGGCCGCCTTGAAGTGCAGCGGTTCCAGTTTCATGGTCTGGCACAGGCTGCGCAGATCGTCACGCGGGGCGAACAGGTCGAGCAACAACACATCGTCCTCATGCACGGTGGTGCTGGAATCGGGACTGATCACGCGGGTGGTGAATTTGTGCTGGCGCTCGATGCCGACAACGTTGGCGCCATGCACGGTGCGCAATTTCAATTCGCTCAAGCTGTGGCCGATCAGGGGCGAGTCCGGACGCACCCGCAGACGCCGCTCGCGGCCAGCCAGCTTGTAATCGATGATCAGGTCGAGCAGGGTACGCCGGGTTTGAGGGCTGCCGTCCTTGCGCACTTCACCGCTGAGCCAATGACGGGTCAGCAGCATATAGCCAATGCCCAGCACGAGGATCACCAGGCCAAATGGGGTAAAACTGAAAAAGCTGAAGCCAGTCTCACCATGGCGTACCAGTTCACTGTGCACCACGACGTTGGGCGGGGTGGCGACGAGGCTGAGCATGCCACTGATCAAACCGGCAAAACTCAGCGGCATCATCAGGCGGCTCGGCGATACCTTCATCCGCGCGGCAATGCTCAAAACCACTGGAATGAAAATGGCCACGACGCCAGTGGAACTCATCACCGAACCCAGCCCCGCCACACACACCATCAACAGCACCAGCAGACGCACTTCGCTGTTACCGGCACGATCGGCCATCCACTCGCCAATCCGGTAGGCAATGCCCGTGCGCACCAAGCCTTCACCGATAACGAACAGCGCTGCAATCAACACCACGTTGGGGTCACTGAACCCTGCCAGGGCTTCTTGAACACTGAGAATACCGGTCAGTGGAAGCGCCACGATCACCAGCAGGGCGACCACATCCATGCGTGGCCGATTGGCGATGAACAAGACCACGCTGGTAAACAGCAGGCCAAGCACCCAGAGCAATTCGTGATTCATGCAAACTTCCTGATCCGTGATGGCAAGAGTCTGGCAGAAAGTGCATGACCGTTCATTGATTTGCGTAGGATCGGTCTCTATGGCTGAGGCTGTATTAGCCCGGCACCCTGGTTGCGTACATTGCCTACCGCTTTATCGACTCGGTACCAGGCGAAAGCCTCGGCGGGCTCACCCAGGTTGACCAGCATCTGCTCTGCCTGCGCTTTGTCACACGCAGGGTTCAACCAATCCCTGGCCAACTCTGGCGCGAACACCACCGGGCGGCGGTCATGGATATCGACCATGCCGCCCACACTGTCGGCGGTCACAATGACAAAGCCATCATCCTCGGCCATGCGCCATTGGCCAATGCCAGCGCAGAACGCCGGCAGGCCATCACGGCGGTGGATGTAATAGGGCTGCTTTTTTGCCTGGCCTTCATCGACCCATTCGAACCAGCCATCGACCGGGACCAACAGCCGCTGCCCCCAGATCGCCCGAAAGAAGGGGGAGTGCGCCACTTTCTCGACCCGCGCATTGATCGGTGGCGCCCGATCATGAGCCCAATGCGGGCGCCAACCCCAACGTAGCCAGCGAACTTGCTTGGGTGTGATGACGGCGACGTTGCTACTCGGCGCGACGTTGAAGTGTGCTAATGGCTGCTCGCCTACTTCATTGACCAGGGCACCGGGCATGCTCAGTGCGTCGACGAAGTCGTGGATGCCATGGTACTGGCTGAGTCTTCCACACATGCGCGTTGCCCCTCCTGTATGGAGCTGATGGCAGTCGAGCGTTTACGGGCGGGCAGAATCCGTAGGAATTCACCCATATAGCGAAGGGTTATTGGCGATAACCTCGGGCTTCTTCAACTATAGCCCCCGTCATGTCGAGCTTTATCTGCAAGGAAGCATACAGATGGCAAAGCATATTCTTATCGTCGGGGGTGGGGTTGGCGGCACCATGCTAGCCAACCAGTTGGTCAGCAAACTGTATCCGGAGATACTTCGCGATCAGGTGCGTATCACGCTGCTGTCCAATTGTCCCGATCATTTCTATAAGCCGGCCTTCATGTACGTGGCCTTCGACTTGTTCTTCCAGGAAGAGTTGAAACGCCCGGAGCGGTCGTTGCTGCGTCCGGAAATCGACTTTCAGGTGCAGGACGCCACGCGTTTCGATTTTGCCGCTCAGGCCGTGCACACCCGTAGCGGCAAACGCTTTGGGTATGACTTTCTGGTGATTGCTACTGGCTGTATCCCGGCCCCTGAGCGTATCGAAGGGCTTGCACAGGGTGGTGATCATTTCTATCAATACCAACCGGCGCGTCAGCTTGCCAAGCGCCTGGCGAGTATCGAGAAAGGACGAATCTTCGTGACAGTGTCCTTTCCGCAAACACCCAACGTGCCGCATCAGTGCGGTATCGCGCCCATTGAAACCACGCTTATGCTCGATGACTATTTGCGTCGCCGGGGTGTACGCGACAACATCGAGATCATCTACACATACCCAACCACCGCACAGCTCCTGCGCAATTGCCTGTTTTTGCAGCGTCCGACCGGAGAGATCCTGCCCGGCATTTTTGCCCAGAAGAACATCAAGTTTCAGCGTGGTTTTACCTTGGCCAAGGTCGATCCGGATCAACGCATCGCCTATTCCGAAGAGGGGGATGCACAGCCGTACGACATCCTCATGGCCACGCCGCCGATCCGCGCGGTGGATGCGGTGCTCGAAAGCGGTGTGTCCCAGGCGGCCAACAATGAAGGCTGGCTGCCGACCAACCACGAGACCTTGCAGGTTTATGGCCTGCACGGGGTGTATGTGATTGGCGATACCGTCGATCTGCCGGTCAGCAAGGCGGGAGGTGCTTGTCACAATCAGGCGCCGGTGATTGCCAACAACATCGCCGGCGAGATTCGTCTGGGTACCACCGTGGCGGTGTATGACGGCAAGGTCCAGGCTGCCGCGCAGATGGGCCTGAACGCGGGCATGCCCCTGACCTACGATTATCGCCATGATGTGTTGCCTACGCCGCCGACCAAGCTCGGCGGCCTGCTGCGCAATGGACTCAACCGTGGCCTGTATTGGGCAGCGGCACGGGGCATGCTATGACCAAGGAGCCGACTCCCATGGAAGTAACCGAGACACTCGCCTTGCAGGCCGAAAATCCAGGGCTCGAGGCGTTGCTGAACAAACTCCAGCCCTTGCTCGATGGCGGTCGCCTGGACAACCTGGTCGACCTGGCGTCGCTGCTGTCCGACCTTGTCGATTTGCTCGATGCGCCGCTGGTAGAAAAGCTCTCGGTGCAATACGAAGAAGCTACGGCGCTGACCTGGAACCTTGGCAATGCCATTCGCCAGGCCAAAGCCCAAACCCGCGAACAACCGACACCGCCCAGCCTCTATGGCTTGCTGTCGATTCTGCGCGATCCGGATACCCGCCAGGGATGTGCCTTGGTGCTGAGAGTATTGAACGCCCTCGGCAAACAGCATTGATCCGCCGCCGGCTTCTGCCGCGCGAGCGTTGATCCGCAGGCAATGCTAAAGTCGGTCTTTTTTCCGACGAGGGTGTGTCATGCGGGTAGTAATGGTGATGGTTGCTGCAGCACTGTTGGCCGGTTGTGCCTCATCGGCCATGGAAGCAGCGCGCACCCAGGCGCCGACCAAAAGCTTTGCCTCGAGCAAGCCTGCCGATCGCGTTGCCGAGTGCATCCAGTTCGGCTGGCAGGACGAAGCGGTGTTCGACGTCGATGCCAGTGGCTACCTGGAGCCGGGCAAACAGGGCGGTTTCACGGTGTACACCCGTGAGGCTGAGTCGTTCGCGGATATCCAGCCGCAAGGCGCCCACACTGCTGTCAGTTACTACGCGAAAAACAACGACAGCGTTGCCCTGCGGCGGATGGCGGCATTGGCCACCTGCCTGTAACCGGTCAGCGGGGCATATAGCCTAGCTGCCAGCGCCGGGGGATTTTCAGCGAAATGAACCCGAGCACGGCAGCGAGCAGAGCGCTGAACAGCAGAGCGCTCAGATCGAAGGCCTGTTCCAGCAGCACGCCAATGATTGCGCCGACGAACATTCCGCTCCAGGGAATCAGTTGCACACGCCAACCTTGCCGGCGCTCTCCCATCAATGCCCGCCCCAGGCCACGGCCAAACCGCGATAGCGCTCCCGTCACGTAGGTGAGGCCGATCGGCAGGCCATTCACTTCCTCGACCACTGCATTGATCATGCCCATGGCGGTGACCGCTGCGATCAGCGCCGGCAGTTGCCAGTCCAGCGGAATCAGGCCGGCCACGGCCAACAGCGCGGCAATGATCAACAGCAGCGGCAACGGGCGGCGGCCACTGATCCGGGCGATTACCACACCCAGGGCGTTGCCCAGAACAAAGGCCAACAGTACCGCGCCGATGCGCAGCACCAGCCCCACTTCACCTTCGCCCAACGAGACGGCCAGGCGCGTGGTGTTGCCGCTCATGAACGAAACAAAATCACCCGTGGCCATGAAGCCGATTGCATCGGTCATGCCGGCCAGGACCGATAGCGCAGCGACAAAATACAAACCGACTTTGCCGCGTAACTTGGCCACTCGTACAGACCGCGCCGAAGCGTAAGTAGAACCTGGCAGCATCCATCAAGCTCCCAATCTAAGTGGAGTAACTCACGACTGAAGATTCAGGCGCGCTGCGCCAATCGCGCCTCGAGCCCGGCAATATGTGCCTGGAGCCGTTCGCGCTCGTGGCGCTCGGCACTGATGTCTTCGAACACGCTGATCAAATGTTCTGGTTCACCATCGTCGCGGCGCTGCAGCGAGGTGCGAGCGCGCACCCAGATGTACTCGCCGCTTTTGTGACGCACGCGTTTTTCCACTTCATAGCGTTCGCTTTCGCCGGTCAGCATGCCCTGTAACAATTGCAGGTTGAGCGCCAGGTCGTCGGGGTGGGTGATCTGCTGGAAGGTCATGGCATACAGCTCTTCGGCGCGGTAGCCGAGTAGCTCGCACAGGCTGTTGTTGACCCGCTGCCAACGCCCATCCGGATCGATATAGGCGAGGGCGCCCCAGGCAAGTTCGAAGATTGCTCGAAAGCGCTCTTCGCTTCTGCGCAAAGCCTGTTCGGCAACTTGGCGTTCGGTATTGTCCATACTGATACCGACCATCTTCACTGAGCGTCCGGCGCTGTCGCGGACCACGGTGGCGCGCGAGGAAATCCAGCGCAGTTCGCCATCGGGGCGGGTAATGCGGAAATCACACTCGCAACCGCTGCCGTCGGCCACTGCCTGGGCGTACATGGCTTGCATGTGCGTGACATCGTCGGGAGGGAGATGCACCCAGAAGTCTTCGTTGCGATGGACCGGCCAGCCATAGACCTGCTCGACGTTTGGCGAGTAGGTCACCTCGTCGCTGATCAGGTTCCATTCCCAGGTGACAATGCGCGCACCTTCCTGGGCCAGCTTCATGCGCGTTTCACTTTCCATGATCTCGGCGGTGTAGCGACGGCGCAGGTCGGTCATCGGCAGTTCGACAACCTGTGGTTGCTGGATGTTCTGCAGGGCTTCTTCGCCGTAGCGTAACCAGATCCAGTTGACCTTGAGGAAGTCGGCCAGCTTGCGCAGATTGTCGTAGTCGATTTCGCCGCCGCGGGTCCATTTGTGCACCGCAGTACGCGATATACCCAGGGCCGTGCCCACGGCTTGCAGGGTCAACTTGTGATGCTCGAGCAGTTCCTTGAGGCGGAAGGCGAAACTGTTTTCCAACATGGGCAGGGTGTCCTGATCTGGGGCCACGAGCCTGCCAGTATACGCAAACCGTCAACTTTGGGTTGACGGCCTCGCTTCCAGCTACACAGCGAAACTGCCCAGCCCTTCCTTGGCGCTACAAACTTGCCGCTTCACAGATCCAGCACCAGGCGCGCCGAGCGTGCGCGCGACACACACAGCATCATGCTTTGCTGCGCCGCTTTTTCAGCGTCGCTCAAGTACTGGTCGAAGTGTTCGGCTTCGCCTTCCAGAATTGCTGTCTCGCAGGTGCCACACACACCTTCTCGGCACAGGCATTCAACTTTGGCAGCTTTGGACTTTTCGATGGCTTGAAGAATGGTCATGCCTTCTTCCACCTGCAGTTCGATACCCGATTGAGCCAGCACTACAGTGAAGGCGGCGCCGGTCACCGGGGCGGCGGCGAACTGTTCCCAGTGCACGCGTTGTTCGGCTATTCCGGCCTTGGCGGCGGTAGCGATGACCGCATCGATCAGCGGTTTGGGGCCGCACACGTACAGGTGCGCCTGCTCATCCAGACCGGCGCACAAAGCAGCCAGGTCGAGCTTGCGATCAAGGCTGTCGATGTAGAAATGGGTATTGCCTGCGTGTGGGCCGCTGGCCAGTTGCGCCTGGAACGCGCCATGCTCCGGGGCGCGGAAGGCATAGTGCAATTCGTAGTTGGCGGCACCGCCTTCGAGCTCGTGCAACTGTGCCAGGAATGGCGTGATGCCAATGCCGCCGGCGATCAGTACATGACGGCCAGCACTGTGGTCCAGGGCGAAGAGGTTGTTCGGCGAAGAGATGGTCAGGCGACTACCAACTTCTACCTGCTGATGCATGAACGCCGAACCACCCTTGGACTGCTCTTCAAGGCGCACGCCGATCTGGTAGCTGCGGGTGTCACGCGGGTCACTCATCAGCGAGTAGGCATTGCTGAATTGGCTGCCGTCGGCACCTTGCATCTGCACGATGACATGGCTGCCACCGGTGAAAGCAGGCATCGGCGCACCATCTTCGCGGGCCAGGGTGAAGCGCTTGATCAGCGGCGTGGCCTGTTCTACTTCGGTTACCTGCACGCTGAACATTTCATATTTGTTGGCCATGTTTCACCTCGACTGCAAGGGCGTGCGGCAGGCCCTGCCGCACCCCGGAACCAGGCGCTCGCTCAGACGGCGAGGCACAGGTATTTGATTTCCAGATAGTCCTCGATGCCGTACTTGGAGCCCTCACGGCCGAGGCCCGATTGTTTGATGCCACCAAACGGCGCGACCTCGTTGGAGATCAGCCCGGTGTTGACCCCGACCATGCCGTACTCCAGCTGCTCGGCAACCTTGAAGACACGGGCGATATCACGGCTGTAGAAGTAGGCCGCGAGGCCGTACTGGGTCGCGTTGGCAAGGGCGACAACTTCTTCGTCAGTGCTGAAACGCACCAGTGCTGCCACAGGGCCGAAGATCTCCTCGTCGAGCAGTTCCATGCCTGGGCCGACATTGGCCAGCACGGTAGGCTCGAAGAAGTTGCCGCCCAGGGCATGAGCCTGGCCGCCAAGTACCAGTTCGGCACCCTTGGCGACGGCGTCGTCGATCAAGCTACGGACTTTAACGACGGCCTTGTCATTGATCAGCGGGCCAATCTGCGTACCCTCGGCGCTGCCATGACCCACACCCAGTTCACGCACGCGCGCGATGAAGCGTTGGCTGAACTGTGCATAGACGCTGTCGTGGATATAGAAGCGGTTGACGCAGACGCACGTTTGCCCGGCGTTGCGGTATTTGGCAATCAGCGCACCTTCAACGGCGGCGTCGATATCGGCATCGGCGAAGACAATGAACGGCGCGTTGCCGCCCAGTTCCAGGCTGACTTTCTTGATGGTTTCAGCGCACTGGCCCATAAGCAGACGGCCTACGGGGGTTGAACCGGTGAAGCTCAGTTTGCGCACTGATGGATGGCCGGTGAACTGCGCGCCAATGGCCGGCGCATCACCGGTTACTACGCTGAAAACGCCAGCCGGCACACCGGCACGTTCGGCCAACTCGACCAGGGCGAGCGCGCAGAACGGGGTTTCGTTGGCTGGCTTGACGACCATGGTGCAGCCAGCGGCCAGGGCCGGGGCGACCTTGCGGGTAATCATTGCGGCGGGGAAATTCCACGGCGTGATTGCAGTGCACACGCCAATGCCTTGCTTGATCACCAGCAGGCGCTTGTCGTTGGCAGGGCTGGGAATCACATCACCGTAAACGCGCTTGCCCTCTTCAGCGAACCACTCGACGAAGGAGGCGGCATAGCGGATCTCACCGAGGGCTTCATGCAGGGGCTTGCCCTGTTCGAAGGTCATCAGGCGAGCCAGGTCTTGCTCGTGTTCAAGCAGCAGCTCGAACCAGCGGCGCAGAATTTGCGCGCGCTCTTTGGCGGTACGTGCACGCCAATCGCCCAGCGCTGCTTCGGCGGCTTCGATGGCGCGCATGGCTTCGGCACCGCCCATCAGCGGTACGCTGCCAAGCAGCTCGCCGTTGGCCGGATCGGTTACCTGCAGGCTGCGCCCGTCATCGGCGTCGCACCAGCGTCCGGCGATGTAGGCTTGCTGGCGGAACAGCTTATTGTCATTGAGTTTCACGCAAGGCACTCCGAAGTCCGCCGCAGGCTGTAGCGCCTGCGGCGGTTGTTATCAATCGTTGAGGTGGGCGACGGCGATCAGGTTGTGGAAGTGGGCAATGCCGTGTTCGCTCATGCCGCTGCGCTCGCGGTCCGCCATGATTCGGCCTTGGCCACGGTAGCCGCGGGACTTCAGACCCTTTTGCACGCTTTCCACCAGGCGCAGGTCTTCTGGACGGAACACTTCGCGGTACCAGTCGATCAGCTTCTGCTGCTCTTCGGTGATGTCTTTGTTGAGGAAGTAAATGTCGTAGTGCTGCAGGGTGGTTTCTGCATCGACCGGGAACTCATAGATCACAGTCATGAAATTCGCTCCTGGCGGCACGTTGAACATGGTGCACGGCCAGGCCCAGAAGCCTGCGAAGGACGGGTCTTTCACACTTTCATCGAACGTGAACGATTGCTCCGACGGTTTTGCCAGACCGTACTGCAGGGTCCAGTTGCCATGCAGGTTGTGGCTGTACTGACCAACGTCCACCGAGTCGGCGAAGCCTGGGTGGGCAGGGGCGCAGTGGTAGCACTCGAGATAGTTGTCGACGATCGACTTCCAGTTGGCCGGCGTGTCGCTGACAAAGCGCGCGGCCAGGTGCAGATCATCGATCACGGCGCACGCTTCACGCATGCGCTTTTGCAGGCCTGGCAGTTGCTCTTCGACCGAGCCTGCTTCCATGTCCATATTGATGAAGATGAAGCCTGCGTACTCTTCGACGCGCAGTTGCACCAGGGTGGAGTTTTCTTTATCGAAGTTCACCACGTTGTCGCAGTTGCGGGCGTGGGCGAGTTCGCCGTCGAGCTTGAAGGTCCAGGCGTGGTAAGGGCAGGTGATGACGTTCTTGGCCTTGCCGCTACCGCTGAGCAGTTGGTGGCCGCGGTGTGGGCAGACGTTGTAGAACGCCCGCAGTACGCTGTCGCGCCCACGCACGACAATGATGCTCTCGCCGATCACTTCACGGGTGATGTAGGCATTGTTCTCGGCCACTTCACTGCGATGGCCAATGCAGATCCAGTTGCGGGCGAAGATGCTTTCTTTCTCGTGTTCGAACACCCCAGCCTGGGTGTAGAAGCTGGCGGGAATAGTGAAAGCCTCTTCGGCGTTGGCGCAGAAATCGGCGGGCAGGCGTTTGAAGTCATTCATTGTGGGGTCTCTCACAAGCTCGGTTTTTTAGTTATTGGTTAACGCGTATCTATCAGTTAACAAGTAAGGCAAAAAAATTTGGCTACTGCCTGCAGGAACGGGGCAGCCCGCTCCTGCAGGGGGCGCTTAGTGCACGGCTGCAGTGCTGCGCGGGGCCAGGTGTTGCGGTTCTTCACCGGCCAGGCGCGCCGCTTCTTCCTCGATGCGGTAGGCCGGAACCTGACCGTAGTCTTCGATCATCCACTTGAAGAAGCCGTAGATCTTCACCAGCAGGATCACCATGAACGGGATCGCGGTCAGCACCACGGCGGTTTTCATGGTTGACAGCGATGCCTTGGCAAACAGCATGGCCAACGGCACCAGGGTCAGCACTACACACCAGAACAAACGATGGGTTGGCGTCGGGTCGTCGCCTTCACGCAGGTTGCGGGTACTGGTTGCAGCTACGGCGTAGGCGGCAGCGTCCATGTGTGAGGCACAGAAAATCGCCATGATGAACAAGTACACGCCAAGGAACACCTGACCCCACGGCAAGGCAAGCAGCAGGTGTGTTACCGCTGATTCCCCGCCTTGTTCACTGAGCATTTTCGGCACATCCACTGCACCGGTAATGAACTGGTGCATGCTGTAGCTTTCCAGGGCGCCGAAGAAGAACCAGCAACCGAAGCTACCGCCAAGCAGCAAAGCCAGTACCACTTCCTTTATCTGCCGGCCACGTGATACGCGGGTCACGAACATTGCCACGCCTGGGGCGTAAGACACCCACCAGAGCCAATAAAACACCGTCCAGTTGCGGGTAAAGGCACCATCGCCGGCCGGGTCGGTGAACAGGCTCATGTGCACGTAGTTCTGGATCATCAAGCCAATCGAGTTGGCGGTGTTGTTGATGGTGAACTGGGTAGGGCCGATCAGCAGCACGACGGCGGCAAATACCAGCGCACCGATGCAGACAATCTTGCTCAAGCGCTGCAGGCCACCATCGATACCGATGTAGGAACTGAGCGAGAACATGATCGCGACAGCACCGATCACCATCAACTGCACAGTGAAGGTATCCGGGGTGCCGGTGAGGTCATGCAAGCCACGGGTCAAGGTCGAGGCGGTCAACGCCAGCGACACCGTCAATGCGCCCATCATGGTCAGCAGGAAGATCAGATCGACACTGCGGCCAACAGGGCCGGTAGCCTTGAAGCCGGTGACTGCCTCAACGATGGAGGCCAGGTTCAAGCCGCTCTTTTTGCGCACATGGAAGTGGTAGGCCATGGCCAGCGATGCCAGGGCGTAGATCGACCAGGCGCTCACACCCCAGTGGAAGAACGAGTAGCTGATGCTGTACTCGAGCGCTTTCGGGCTGGCAGCGGCGATGTTCAGGCCAGGGGTTTGATAGTAGTAGGCCCATTCCATCACACCCCAGTAGAGGGTCGACGAACCCATACCGGCGCAGATAAACATGAACACCCAAGTAGCGGTTGCATACTCGGGTTTGCCACTGCCCAGACGGATATTGCCGTACTTGCTGAAAGCCAGGTACAGCACGGCCAATGAGCTACCGAACACCAGTACCTGGACGCTGGTACCAAAGGTGCGGGTGGACAGTTCGAACAACTGGTTGGCAGCGCTTTCAGCTTCGCTAGGGAAAGCTGCAAGGCCTATTACAGTGAGCAGCACGGCTATCAGACTCACTGTAATCAGGAACACATCAATCTTTTTATTCTTGTGCGACATCATCGTCTCCTGGACGTTGGCGTACTTATCTATACCCGGCAGGCATTTCCGGGGTGTTGCGGTCTCGCTCCTTCCTTGGCTGTTAACCAAAAGTTGACATGAATCTTTTGGTTAACAGATTTTGCATTTAATCCACGCCGCTAGCAAGAGGGTGAGGGCCGGTTTGTCAGACAATTCTGATGGTCGGCCCTGCTTTCTCAGGCTTCGATCAGTGCTGTGATGGCCTGGCCGACTTCCTGGGTCGATTTCTGCCCACCCATGTCTCGCGTGGTGTCACCGGTAGCAATGACCTGTTCGATGGCCTTGAGAATGTCATCGTGGGCTGCGCGATAGCGGGCGTCGGCACCGTCGTTACCGAGGAACTCGAGCATCAGTGCACCGGACCAGATCATTGCGATCGGGTTGGCGATGTTCTGGCCGAAAATGTCCGGCGCCGAGCCGTGCACGGGTTCGAACAGGGATGGGAATTTGCGCTCTGGGTTGAGGTTGGCCGATGGCGCGATTCCAATGGTGCCAGCGCAGGCTGGACCGAGGTCGGAAAGGATGTCGCCGAACAGGTTCGAGGCTACAACGACGTCGAAGCGATCCGGTTGCAACACGAAACGGGCGCAGAGGATATCAATGTGCTGCTTGTCCCAGCTGATTTCCGGATAATTGGCAGCCATGGCGGCGGTGCGCTCATCCCAGTACGGCATGCTCACGGCCATGCCGTTGGACTTGGTCGCCGAGGTGACATGCTTGCGTTCGCGGGTCTGGGCCACATCGAAGGCGTACTTGAGGATGCGATCAACGCCGCGGCGAGTGAACACCGATTCTTGCAGGACAAATTCGTTTTCGGTGCCTTCGAACATGCGCCCGCCCAGGGACGAGTATTCGCCTTCGGTGTTTTCGCGGATAACCACGAAGTCGATATCACCTGGCTCGCGGCCGGCCAGGGGGCAAGGTACGCCCGGGAACAGGCGCACCGGGCGAATGTTTACGTACTGGTCGAAGTCGCGACGGAACTTGAGCAGCGAGCCCCACAAAGAGATGTGATCCGGAACCTTGTCTGGCCAACCCACTGCGCCGAAGTACAGAGCATCGAAATCCTTGAGCTGCTCGAACCAGTCGTCCGGCATCATTTTGCCGTGAGCCAGGTAGTAATCGCAGCTGGCCCACTCGAAGAATTCAAAGCTGATGTCCAGGCCGTGCTTGCGCGCAGCAGCCTCGACCACGCGGATACCTTCGGGGAGAACTTCGATGCCGATGCCGTCACCAGGGATTGCGGCGATTCTGAAAGTCTTGATCATGGGGCGCACTCGTTGTCTAGGGAACAGGTGCCGACCATGCTATAAGGGCTTGATTCAGAGATAATCTCGCCATTCATTGATTCTTAGAACACGAAACGTGAATAATTTTCCTAGCCTCGACGATCTCAATATCTTTCTTCAGGTGGCCAAGCGCGCCAGCTTCGCCGCGGTGGCTGATGAGCTGGGCATGTCGGCGGCCTTTGTCAGCAAGCGCATTCGCGTGCTCGAGCAAACCCTTGAAGTACGCTTGCTGCATCGCACCACTCGCCGGGTGACCATTAGCGAGGAGGGCGAGCGGGTTTACCAATGGGCGCAACAGATTTTCGATGCGGTGCAGCGCATGGGTGACGACATCAGCGCCCAGCACCGCGAGCCGGCAGGACAGTTGCGCATTGCCAGCAGCCTGGGTCTGGGGCGGCGCTTCGTGGCCCCGGCCTTGTCGGAATTGGCCGAGCGGTATCCGCGCCTGGACATAAGGCTGGATGTTCACGACCGCTTGGTGGATTTGATCGAGGAGGGCGTGGACCTGGATATCCGGGTTGGCAACATCATTGCCCCCAACCTGATCGCCAAACCCCTGGCCCGGAACCGCCGGGTGCTGTGTGCCTCACCCGCCTACCTGGCGCGCCGTGGCACGCCCAAAGTGCTGGCCGAGCTGGGCAGCCATGACTGCCTGGTGATCAAGGAACGCGACCACCCCTTTGGTATCTGGCAGTTAGAAGGACCCAATGGTGAGGAGAGCGTCCGGGTGACTGGCAGCTTGTCGAGCAACCATGGCGAAGTAGCTCATCAGTGGTGCCTGGATGGTCGCGGGATATTGCTGCGCTCGTGGTGGGATGTACACGACAGCCTGGAAAACGGGCGACTGGTCCAGGTGCTGGGCGACTATCACCAACCGGCGGATATCTGGGCGGTCTATACCTCGCCGCTGGCAAGCTCGGCAAAGGTGCGCGTGGCGGTGGAGTTCTTCCGACACTACTTTGCCGAGCGCTACAGCCTGCCTGCGCTAGGATGAAGGCGTGGTAAGAGCAGGCCTTGCATAACGCGCGGTCTAAACCAGAAGATCCCGTTCAAACGCAGCGCAGTCCTGGCATTCAACTGCCGACAAGAGCAGCCGGTGTTGCCATTTTTTATGTGCGCGCCACATCAGGCCACGTGCTTCGCCTTGTTCGATGCTGCCTTGCTTGACCACATCCCAGGTTCGATACAGATACCGGGCAAGTTCGGTGATTTCCTTCTGCGGCCAGCAGCAGCCATGCTTTTTCAGCAGTTCCACCATGTTGGCGATGTGGATCGCTTCATGTTCCTGCTCCAGGCCATGCAATGCGGGTATCACATCCATTGCCTGCCAGAGTGCGCTGTAACCCGAGTACTGCTGCTCGATGCCATCGATCATGTCATCCAGGGCGTCCCAGATTTGTACCAGGCTCAGTTCGCTTTCATACAGTGCCTTTTCCCGACTGCGGATTTCCGTCAGCCATTGCTCGGCCAGGCGATAGACGATTGCTTCCTTGTTGGGGAAAAAACGGTAGAGCGATTTGATGTCGATGCCGGAGCGTTCGGCAATGGCATTGGTGTTGAGCTGGGTGATGCCGCCCTCCTTGAGCAGCGCCAACGTTGCTTGTTCGACCTTTTCGATGATCGCCAAGGTCCGCTGTTGCCGCGGCTCGCGGCGCATTCTCAAGTCTTGCGAAGTCATCCAGCCCCCAGCCTTATCGTTCATTGGCCCGCATTTCACATTGACTCGGTCGATGGAGTCAAATCTCGACAATTGACGCTGTTGCGCAACGCTGGTAGAAGAACAAATTACAGTATTTACTGTAATTTAACGGAGAAGGTATGCGCTCAAAACAAAAACAACACCTATCGCTTTCCTCCATCGCCCTGATCGCAGGGGTTGTTGGCTGCGGACAAGCGTTGGCTGCAACCGTCGACAGCGGTAAGAACACGGTGTACCTCAATGGCGAGATCTACACCCAGAATCGCCAGCACCAAAAAGTCGAAGCCATCGCCGTGGCCGATGACAAATTTGTTTATACCGGTAACCGAGAGGGGGCAGAAAGCTTCATCAAGCAAGGCTTTCAGGTCGTCGACCTGGGCGGGAAAATGGTGCTGCCGGGGCTGCATGACAACCATATCCATGTGCTGGGTACGGTCGCGCTGGATGTCTGCGATCTGCAAGGCAAGGCGGTGAATCTCGATCAATTGGCCAGCAAGGTGAAGGAGTGCCTGCCTCGCTACGCGAGTGAGCCGGGTGCCTGGCTTAAGATCGACCAGTGGGTTCCCTATGAAGGCAACGAACCGACGGCCCAATACAAGACCATTCTTGCAGCCCTCGATGCAGTTGCCGAGGGTCATCCGATCATCTTGTCCGGGGTCGACGGCCATGCCACTGCCTATAACTCCAAAGCCTTGAGCATGGCTGAAGACGAGCAGGGCAACAGCGTCGGTTTCAACCCCAAGACGCTGGGCAAGGGCGGTGTGTTCGCCGAGTTGGCGCCTTATGTCAGCCTCGACACCGGGGTGGTACGTGATGCGGCGAAAGAAAAGATCCCGGTGGGCAACTTCGACATGTTCGCGCAAAAACCGGGCGATCCGCGCGGTGAAAAAATCTATGGCGATATCCTTCCGGACGTCGCCAAGGTCATGGCGCAAAGTGGTATCACCAGCATCCAGGATGCGTGTAGCAACGATTTCATCCGTGAACAGTTGGTGAAGATGCAAACGCAGAACCTGCTGAACATGCGGGTCACGGCTGCCACCTGTTTCATTGACGATGACTACAAGGGCAAGGTCGATATTGCCGGTCACTTGAAAAAAGCCCAGGAAGTACGCGCCGCGTTCGCTGACAACCCGCTGATCAAGGCCGATGCGGTGAAGATATTTGCCGATGGTGTGCTTGAAGGCGACTCGTTCAGTAATCCGCCGTTTTCACCCAACGCCGGGATGTTGCATACCTACCAAACCCCCCATCTAAAACTCAATGAGGACACTGGCGCGATCACTGTCAGCGCCGACAGCGAAGATTCCAAGAATAACGGTATCGTCAATTACCGCGATGAGGACTTCAAGAACTACGCCAGTGCACTCGATGCCGATGGTTTCGCCATCCATGTACATAGCATTGGCGACCGTGCCACGCGGGTGGCTCTTGATGCGCTTGAGGCTGCGCGGCAACGCAATGGCAACAGCCATATCCCGCATACCCTTGCCCACTTGCAGGTGATCCATCCGGACGATCAACGCCGCCTCGGCGAACTGGGCGTCTTTTTGACCTATACCTACGCCTGGATCAATCAGCAGCCAGAGTATGACGTGCTGATCACCCCATTTCTGGAGAAGAGTAAAAAGGGCCAGGACATCAACGACCTGCTCTACAACAAAAACAACTACACCTGGAATGCCACCTACCCGGTGCAAAGCTCCTACAAGGCCGGGGCGGTTCTGGTCGCGGGCAGTGATGCGCCAGTCGACTCGCGCGACCCGCGTCCATTCATGAATATCGCTGCCGGTATCACCCGCGCCATTCCTGGTGAGCCCGCCTACAACGCGGAGCAGTCGGCCACGTTGGAGCAGATGCTGGACGCTTACACCATCAACGGCGCTCGAGCGGTTCGCCAAGACAAAATTATCGGCTCGATTGAACCGGGTAAGTCAGCCGATTTCATTGTGTTAGATCGCAACCTGTTCAGTTTGGTCGAGCAGGGCAAACCCGAACAAATCGCCGATACCAAAGTTGTGCAGACCGTATTCCGTGGACAGACGATCTACACCAACTGACGCGTATCGAGCAGTCGTTGTCTGAAAGGGGTCATTTACGGCCCCTTTTTCTTTGACAGCGCAGCCATCGGCGAAACGCGCAACCTCCCCATTTTTCGAGAGACGGGCAGGGTAGTGCGCAGGGGATGTGAAAAATTCGTCAACAAACAGGCCGCCAAGGCTTTTTATTTGCGACACATTCTGACAAGCTAATGATAACGATTATCAAAAGTAATCGTATTTGCTGTTTCCGAGCCGGGCAACAGCCGTTTCAATCCGCAGTCTGACCTACCCGTTACGCCTGCCTCTGAGACACCCGCGCACCCCAATCGCTGAATTACACACCTGCAAATGTAAGGAGAAGTCTGCGTGCACCCTTTTTGGCCCCGCGCCCTCGCTGTTGCTGTCTCACTGGCAAGCGCCGCCCCCTTCGCTGTTGCCCAGGAACCGATCGCGGTTGCTTCGACTGACGACAAACCTGCCGCCCAGGCCGGTGATGGCGAAACGATGATCCTTGATGCCTTGAGCATCAACTCCACTGGCTTGGGTCAGACCACCGAAGGTACAGGCTCGTATACCACTGGCGCCATGCAGACCGCTACCAAGCTGCCCCTGACCATGCGTGAAACCCCGCAGGCGGTGACGGTGATTACCCGCCAGCGCATGGACGATCAGGCCATGACCAGTGTCAATGACGTGGTCAAGGCGACCCCCGGCCTGTTCCTCAGCCAGTCCAGCGGTCCGGGGCGGCAAACCTATAGCGCTCGCGGTTTCGACATCGATAACATCATGTACGACGGCCTGCCGACGTCCTATTCGGGGTGGGGGGTAGGTGTACAGCCGAACCTGGCGATGTTTGATCGGGTCGAGATTATTCGTGGGGCAACCGGCTTGATCACCGGTAGCGGTAACCCTTCGGCGGCGATCAACATGGTGCGCAAACGCCCGACTGCCGATCAGCAAGTGACCTTGACCGGGGCTACCGGCAGTTGGGATGACAACCGAGGTGAAATCGATGCCTCCAGCCCGCTGAACGAAAGCGGCACCCTGCGCGGTCGAGTTGTAGGCTCGTACCGCGATGCCGACACCTTCCGCGACAAGGAGAACAGTGATCACGGCGTGTTCTATGCCGTGGGCGAGGCAGACCTGAGTGAAGACACCACCGCAACCTTGGGCTTTTCCCGTCAGCATGACCGGACCAACTTTTTCTGGGGCGGCCTGCCAATCGGCACCAACGGTCATCATTTGGATCTGCCACGCTCCACGTATCCAGGCACCGATTGGGAAGACAAGACCCAAGACATCAATACCGTGTTTGGCGAAGTCAAACATCGCTTTGCCAACGATTGGGAACTGCACCTGGCGGCTTCCCAAGCGACGCAGAAAGCACTGTTCTCCGGCACCTATCTGTCACGCTACAGCGGCCCGCTGGCAACCACCGCCTGGCAAGCGCGCTACGATGAAGTCAAAACGGCCTATGACGTATTTGCCAGTGGCCCGGTTGAAGCATTCGGCCGCAGCCATGAAGTGGTCATCGGCACCAGCAGCCGTCAGTCCGACGTGACCACGCACAACTACAGCCCCTATGTGTTCAGCCTGCCAATCGGTGCGCCGAAGCCGAACTTTGTGCGCACCAACGACGATCATGAAGTCACCACGCAGAAGGGGGTTTACCTGACCACCCGACTGAGCCTGGCCGACCCGCTCACCTTGATTCTCGGTGGTCGCCTGGACTGGTATGACTATGACAACAGGCCAGAGGTCGTTGACCCGCAAGCCGGCGATGGCGACTACAAAGTCACCCGTAACGTTACGCGTTATGGCGGTCTGATCTACGACATCAACGACACCTACTCGGTGTATGCCAGCTACACAGATATTTTCACGCCGCAAACCGAGAAAGACCTGTCGCGCAGCGTGCTCAAGCCGATCGTCGGCGAAAACTACGAAATTGGCATCAAGGGCGAATACTTCGAGGGCGCCCTCAACGCCAGTCTGGCGGTATTCCAGGTCGATCAGTTGAACCGCGCTGTACAAGTGGATAATCCGGTCGGTTGCCCGAAGCTCGACTGCTACCAGGCCGCTGGCAAGGTGCGCAGCCAAGGGTTTGATCTGGAGTTGCAAGGTGCGTTGACCGAGCAATGGCAGGTGGGTGCCGGTTACACCTATACCCGTGCCCATTACATCAAGGACCAGGATCCGTCCAAAGAGAACCAGGCCGTTCTCCCGGAACAGCCCGAGCACCTGTTCAAAGTGTCGACTCTCTACCGTTTCAAGGGACCATTGGAAAAGCTGCGTATCGGCGGCAATGTCTACTGGCAAAGCCGTATGTATAACGATGTGGATGTCACCGGGGGAAGCTATCGGGTCGAACAAGGCAGTTACGCAGTTACCGACCTGATGGCCGGCTATGAGGTGAACAAACATCTAGACCTGCAGCTCAACGCCAACAATGTCTTCGATCGCGTCTACTACTCAGCGATTGGTTCCGACGTGACCTGGGGCTCCACCGATACCTACGGTAATCCGCGTAACTACATGCTGACTGCCAAGTACAAATTCTAAGTCGCTAAACCTGTAACCCCCAGCACCTGATAATCGCAGAAGAAAAACGGCGAGCGTGAAAGGACTCACCTTGCTCACCGTCGAGTGCAATGCTGCTTCAGCCCTTGAGTGCGGCTTCAATCCCCGCAATATCTATCTTGCCCATTTCCATCATCGCCTCGAAGGCGCGCTTGGCCGCTGCCCGATCGATATGGGTGATTGCCTGGGTCAGAATTCGCGGTGTGATCTGCCATGAAATACCCCACTTGTCCCTGCACCAACCACAGACACTTTCCTCGCCGCCATTGCTGACAATCGCATTCCAGAAACGATCGGTTTCGGCCTGGTCGTCGGTCGCTACTTGGAAGGAGAACGCTTCGCTGTGTTTGAATGTGGGGCCTCCATTCAGGCCCAGGCAGGGAATGCCCATTACCGTGAACTCTACGGTCAACACATCACCGGTCTTACCCGAAGGGTAATCGCCTGGGGCGTGGTTCACGGCGACCACGGCGCTGTCGGGGAAGGTCTGGGCGTAGAATTGCGCAGCGTCCAACGCCGTGCCGTCGAACCACAGGCATATTGTATTTTTACGGGTCATCGTCGGTCTCCGAAAACCGGGACTGGGACAATCAGTGTAGCCCTATGCGTTGGCCGGGCTTCCTTGCCCGGTTTGCGATCAATCGCTGCAACCCCTGCTCGGGGCTGATTGCGTCTCGAGGTGTTGGAGGTGTCGAGGTTTTCTCGGCTGCCGTGGCAACTTTGCCTGGCGCGGTTTCAAGCGGGAAACACCAAACAGCACCAGGGCCAGGCCGATAATCTGGTAGATCGAAACCTCTTCGCTCAGCACTGCCCAGGACGCAAACACCGTCAACACCGGCCCCAGGTTTCCGACGGCAGCAGTATGCGTAGCGCCCATGCGCTGGATCGCCAGCGCCACCCAATAGATAGGCAACACGGTGGAGACCAGGGCCATCAAGGCGGCATACACCCACACCGAACCCGGCAATTGCCAGAGCACGCTGAAATCGGCAACCAACAGGTAATGCACCAGAACCATCACCGCCGAAGCGCCGCCAGCCAATCCGGCCAGGCGCATGGAGCTCATGCGCTTGAGCATGATGCCGGTGCCCGAGTAATACAGCGCATAGGTCACCGCACTCGCAAACACCCACGCCGCGCCTAGCATCACCTGACCACCCAGGCCGGCAACGCTGACGTCATGCACGAAGGCGATGCCCAGGCCCAAATAGCACAAACCCATCGCCGCCAGCGTGCGCAGGGTAGGGCGCTCTCGCAGGGCAATGGCTTGAAAGATCAATACCAGGGTCGGGTAAATGAACAGAATCAGCCGCTCGAGGCCGGCGCTGATGTACTGCAGACCATAGAAGTCGAACAAGCTCGCCAGGTAATAGCCGAACAGCCCCAAGAGCATCACCCGCACACCATCACCGAGACCCAGCGGTGCATTGCTTGGGCCGCGGCTGGCCCATACCAGCCAGGCAAACAGTGGCAGAGACAGCCCCATGCGCATGGCCAACAGGGTGATTGCATCCACCTGGCTGTCGGCGTAGGACAGCTTGACGAAAATAGCCTTGAGGCTGAAACCCAATGCCGACAACACCGCAAACAGGCTGCCGTTCTGGACACAACGCTGGAACAACCCACGCAAACGATTCATTGGCGACCTGATAAAGAAAGGTTCATTGGGGTTATTCTAAAGTGAACGCCGGTGGCGCAGAATCGCATTTCTACGAACGTGGCCTTCGCCAAAAGAGAAACCTTGTGCACTTTGATCTTGCTGATTTGCGCCTGCTCACGGCCATTTCCACTTCCGGCAGCTTGAGCAAGGCCGCCGCCAGCATCCCGGTTGCCGTCTCAGCCGCCAGCACGCGACTGCGCCTGCTGGAAGCGCGCTGTGGCGTCATCCTGTTCACCCGCAAGGCCGACGGCATGCAGCTCACCCCGGCCGGCCGCCTGGTGCTGGAAGCGGCCGGCAGCGTGCTGGCCGAAGCGCAAAAGCTGCAAGACACACTCAAGGAACTTGCCGGACAGCGCCGTATCACTTTGCGGCTGGCCGCAACCACCGTGACCACCAGCAGTCTGTTACCTGCGGTGCTGGGAAAGTTTCTTGCCGACTATCCCGAGGTTGACTTGCAGTTGAGCGAATTCAGAAGCGCGGACGTGATGCGTGCGGTGCTTTCTGGTGAATGCGAGATAGGTGTGTTTGATGGCAGTGTCATCAGCGATGGGGTGATGTCATTGCCCTTTTGCAATGAACGCTTGGTGATGCTGGTGCCTCATGAGCACCCTCTGGCCGAGCGCGAGCAGACCCGCTTGCGCGACGCCCTGGGCTATCCCTTCATCGGCATGCCGGCCGAGCGGGCCATGCAGCGCTTTGTCGAAGAGCGGGCCATCAAGGAAGCCATGCCCCTGCATATTCGCGTGCGTGCGCCGAGCTTCGAAGCCATCGCCCAATTGGTTGCCCAACGGGCTGGTATTGCCATGCTGCCGCAGGCCATTGCGCTGCGCATGGAGCAGGAGCTGCCGGTACGCATGGTATTACTCGAAGAGGGGTGGGCCACCCTTGAACTGCGCTTGTGCATTCGGGGATGGGCGTCGCTCAGCAGTCACGGTCGTCAGTTAGTCAACTTTTTGTCTGGGCGTAGTGATTGAGTGCAAAGGTCGGTGCGGTCAGGGCTAGGTGCTGGCGCTTCTTTTACTAGGAATGCAAAGAATGCCGTACCGCTTGTCGGTGTCCGTCTGGCTGTGTCGAAACAGTGCGCTGTGAATCGACTACTGCATAGATCGAACGGATCGCTTCGATCCCTGTACAGGAGAACACGCTATGTCTTATGTCGATGGTTTTGTGATCGCCGTACCTACTGCCAATCGGGAGCAATTCAAGCAGCATGCCGAGGAAGCGGCGGTGGTGTTCAAGGAGTGCGGCGCCCAGCGCGTTATTGAGTGCTGGGGGGATGATGTACCTGACGGCAAACTGACTTCGTTTCCGATGGCGGTCAAATGCAAACCAGATGAAACCGTGGTGTTTTCCTGGATTCTATGGCCGTCTCGACAGGTGCGTGATGCCGGGATGAAGAAAATGATGGAAGACCCGCGCCTGCAGCCGGACAAGAATCCGATGCCGTTTGATGGGCAGCGGATGATCTTTGGTGGCTTCAACATTTTGGTGGATGTGTAGCAATGCCGGTGCAAGGCACTGACGGTGGGGAACAGCAGAATGAGGGTAAACAGCTACAGCAACCAGAACATTCCAGTACGGACTCTAGTGCCTAAATTGGCCTGAGTTCGACTACAGAACGGTGATTGTTTCAGCGCCCCTCATGCTGACGCCGGTAAGCGCCCGGCTGTACACCCATGGCCTTGCCAAAGGCGCGGGTAAAAGCCGCAATAGATTGATAGCCCACGCTAGCGCATACCTGTTCGACGGTGTTGTGAGCCTTGAGCAATTGGCAGGCATGGCGCATGCGCAGCGCCAGCAACACTTGTCCAGGCGATTGCCCGGCCAGTTCGCTGAAACGCTTGAAGAAGGCCGAGCGCGACAGGCCGGTGCAGGCTGCCATGCTTTCCAGCGGCCAGGGCTGCTCCGGGTGTGCGATCAGTTGCTCTACCAGCGCAGCGAACTGCGGGTGGCGCGCCAGGGTTACCAGACCGGCCATTGGCAGATCAGCTTGGACTTGCTGGCGCAGCACATAGAGAAACAGCAAATGACTCAGGCGTTCGAGTAAGGCCGAGGAGGGCGCGGGCTGGCGCTGGCATTCAGCGAGGATCAGCTCGAACAGAGCGGTTGCGGCGCTCAACGCCGGGTCCCCGGCACGCAGGATAATCCAGTCGGGCAGGCCGTCGATGATCAGCGACGAGAGCCCAGGCTGAAAGTGAAAGAATCCGCACACCAATCCCACGCCGTCGTTGGCCCCGCTGTCCAGCGGCAGCATGGCCATGCGCGGTTGCTGCAGTGCCAGTTCGCAGTCGCCAGTGCCAGAAAGCCGGTATTCAAGGTCGCGCAGCAGGAACACGGCATCACCGGCCTCAAGGGCCAAGGCCTGGGGCTGACTGGCGATATGCAGCCAGCAATGTCCCTGCACCACAAGGTGAAAGCTGGCCCGTGCCAAGCCATGGGTGCTGGCGTGCCAGCCACCGCAGTAGCGCCCGACATGGAACAGGCTGGCGTCTAGCTCAAGGCTTTCTAATAACCAATCGACAACAGGGCTGGATGAAATCATCTAATGGAAAGACTCAGGAGCAAGTAATAGCGACTCTAGAATATGGAAGGTATTTCTTATAACCAACAGACTTGTGCGACACCCTAGTATGCAGGAGACCACACCATGTCGCGCGTTACTCTACACACGCTGCAAAGCGCCCCTGAAGCTGCTCGCCCTTTTCTAGAAAATGCCCAGAAAAATTCCGGCTTCATTCCCAACCTGCTGGGCGTATTGGCCAATGCCCCGGCCGCGCTGGAAACCTACGTTACCGTTTCTGCCCTCAACGGCAAGGCTGAACTGAATCTGGCCGAGCGCGAAGTGGTGCAACTGGTGGCGGCCACCAATCACGGTTGCGACTTCTGCGTGGCCGGCCATACGGCTGTCGCCCTGAACAAGGCCAAACTGCCGCAAGAGGTGGTCGACGCCCTGCGCGCCCGTGGCGAACTGCCGCAGGAAAAACTCGAAGCCCTGGCCGCGTTCACCCGTGAAGTTATCGCTACCCGCGGCAATGTGAGTGATGCCGCGTACAGCGCTTTTCGCGACGCTGGTTATGGTGAAGGCCACGCTCTGGAGGTGATTCTCGGCGTGAGCCTCGCCACCCTGTGCAACTTTGCTAATGTGTTTGCCCAGACGCCGCTCAATGATGAGCTGAGCAAGTACCGCTGGCAGCCTTCGGCATAACGATCCCTGGGCGCCGGCGCAGGCTGGCGCTTTTTTTAAAGGAGTAAACGACATGCTCGATCCTGCATTGGTCACGTGGCTGGATGCACAGGCCGAAGCCCTCGATCTGGGGCACTGCGATCCGCAGGAAGTGCTGGGGCAACTGGCGGCAGCACAGGTGTTGCGTGTTGGCATTGATCCAGCCCAGGGCGGCAGCGCTGGCTCGGTGGCCGACGCGGTGGAAGCCGTCGCCAATGTGGCTAGCCATTCACTGGCTGCAGCCTTTGTGTTCTGGGGTCAGCGCGCCTTCATCGAATACCTGTTGCACAGTCCCAACAGCACCTTGCGCGAGCGTCTGCTGCCAGGCCTGCTCAGCGGCGAACTGGCGGGCGCTACCGGACTGTCCAACGCCATGAAGTATCTATCCGGTATTGAAGCATTACAGGTCAGGGGGCTTGCCGATGAGCAGGGCTGGACCCTTGAGGGTCGCTTGCATTGGGTGACCAACCTGCGCAAAGGTGGCTTTGTAGTGGCTGCGGCGATTGAACAAGAGGGCGCTTCCCCCTTCGTATTGGCCATCCCCGACACCGCAGCCGGGCTTTCGCGCTCGGATGACCTGCAATTGATGGGGCTGCAATCGAGCAATACCGCGGCCTTGAACTTCGAACAGGTAGCCATCAGCAGCGACTGGCTGTTGCATGAGAATGCCAGGCAGTTTCTACCGGCGGTTCGTCCTTCGTTCCTGGGCCTGCAATGTGGCATGGCCGTCGGCTTGGCACGGCGGTCGTTACGTGAAGTTGAGGCGCATCTGCAGGGCACGCGTTCGCTTCTCGGCGAGACCTTGAGTGTGCTGCAGGAGCGCCTGGAAAACACCGTTGCCGAGTTGAAAAATGGCTTGCTCGATGGGCGCTTCCAGGATCAGCCAGCGGCATTGTTCAAGGTGCGCATCACCCTGGCTGAAACAGCCGCTGATGCCGTACAGCTTGAGTTGCAGGCCAGCGGTGGCAAGGCTTACTTGAGTGCGTATGGTGCAGGTTTCGCGCGGCGTTGGCGTGAGTCGGCATTCGTGCCGATCGTTACCCCAAGCCTTGTGCAGCTGCGTGCCGAACTGCAGCGCCAGGCGTCGGCGGTATGACCCAAGTATTGCTCGAAGCCCGCGCAATCAGCCTTGGTTATCCGCGTGAGCAAGGCTGGCAAAGTGTGCTGGAGGACTTCGACCTGCAACTGGCACCGGGTGAGGTGATCACCCTTCTCGGCCCCAGTGGTGTCGGCAAGTCGAGCCTGCTGCGGGTGCTGGCTGGGCTGCAGCAGGCGCGCAGTGGCAGTGTCAGCCTGTTGGGTGAACCGCTGCACGGGCCGCACCCACGGTTGGCCGTAGCCTTTCAGGACCCCAGCCTGTTGCCTTGGCTGAGCCTGGAAAAGAATGTCGCCTTCGGCCTGGATTTCGCCCGGCAACCGAAGGTTACTGCCAGCGAGCGGCGCACGCGGATCGACCAGGCCATTGAAGCAGTGGGTTTGCAGCATGCCCGCGAACAGTATCCGGCGCAGCTTTCCGGTGGCATGGCCCAGCGCACCGCGCTGGCCCGTTGCCTGGCGCGACAACCGCAAGTACTGCTGCTCGATGAACCTTTCGGTGCCCTCGATGAAGTGACGCGCGCCGACATGCAACAACTGCTGCTGCAACTGATCGCCCAGCACAATACTGCGGCGATCCTGATTACCCACGATATCGACGAAGCCTTGCTGCTGTCCGATCGCGTGCTGCTACTGGGCAACCACCCGGCGCGCACCCTCGGCCAATGGCACATCGACCTGCCGCAACCTCGCGAGCAGCGGGTCGAGGAACTGGGCGCGTTGCGTATCGACATCCTCAAAACCCTTCGGCGGGCCAGCCGCACACCTGAACCTACTCCTGAACCTTTGCCGCTGCCGTCGGAGACTGCCCATGTGCCTGGACGACTTCACCCACACTCGTCGTGACTTCATCAAACTCAGCGCCTTGCTGACTGCTGGCGGTGCCATGCCGCTGCTGAGCAGCCTGCAGGCACGGGCGGCCAGCGATCCGGATGCGCCAGTGCGTATCGGCTACTTGCCCATCACCGATGCCACCCCTTTGCTGGTGGCGCACAACAACGGCCTGTTCGAGGCCGAGGGCATCAAGGCCGAGCGGCCGGTGCTGTTGCGCAGTTGGGCACAGGTGATCGAGGCGTTCATTTCTGGTCAGGTCAACGTGATTCACCTGCTGTCGCCGATGACCGTATGGGCGCGCTATGGCAGTAAGGTGCCGGCCAAGGTGGTGGCCTGGAACCATGTCGGTGGCTCGGGTCTGACCGTGGCCCCGAATATTACCGAGGTCAAGCAACTCGGCGGGCAAACCGTAGCGATTCCGTTCTGGTATTCGATTCACAACGTTGTGGTGCAGCAGCTGTTCCGTGATCACGGCCTGACCCCGGTGTCGAAACCGACCAGCGCCGAGCTTGCGGCCAACGAGGTGAACCTGGTGGTGCTGCCGCCGTCGGATATGCCGCCGGCATTGGCCAGCAAGCGTATTGCCGGCTACATCGTCGCCGAGCCCTTCAACGCCCTGGCCGAAGACCTCAAGGTGGGTCGGGTGCAGCGCTTTACCGGTGACATCTGGCGCAATCACGCCTGTTGCGTTGTGTTCATGCACGAGCATGACCTCAACAACCGCCCGGAGTGGTCGCAGAAGGTCGTCAACGCCATTGTCAAAGCCCAGCTGTGGACGCGGGATCATCGCGCCGAAGCAGCGGCGCTGTTGTCCAAGGCGGGTCCCAACCGCTATACCCCACACACGCCGCAGGTGCTCAGCCAGGTGTTGGCACCGTCTGCCGAAGCGCGGGCCCGCTATATCGCCAGTGGTGCAATTGAACATGCGCAGTGGGACGAAAAACGCATCGACTTCCAGCCCTATCCCTTCCCCAGTTATACCGAGGAATTGGTGCGGCGCTTGCAGAACACTTTGATTGAAGGTGACAAGGGCTTTCTCGCCGGTCTTGATCCGCAGCAGACTGCCCGCGACCTGGTGGATGACCGCTTCGTGCGCAACAGCATCGAGGCGGTCGGTGGACTGAAGGCTTTCGGTTTACCGGACAGCTTCGAGCGTAACGAGGAGTTCGCAATCTGATGGGTAAGCATCTATTGCATGGTGCGCTGGGTGCGGGCGGTTTGCTCGGGTTATTGCTGCTGTGGTGGTTGGGTGTGCACCTGTTTGGCGAAGTCGATGGCCTGTCGGCGCGGTTCTCGCCCCAGACTACACTCGCCAGCCTGGTCGAGCTGCTGGGGCAGGGCGAGGTCTACGAGCATGTGTGGGTCAGCCTCAAGCGTATTCTGGTGGGCTTGGCGTTGGCGTTGCTGATCGGTGTGCCGCTGGGTTTGTTGGTGGGCAGTTATCGCCACCTTGAGTCGGCCACTACGCCCGCGTTCCAGTTCCTGCGCATGATCTCGCCGCTGTCGTGGATGCCTGTGGTGGTGATGTTGATGGGGGTGGGCGATCAGCCGATCTACTTCCTCCTGGCCTTTGCTGCGTTATGGCCGATTCTGCTCAATACTGCCGCCGGTGTGCGCCAACTCGATCCGCGCTGGCTGCAACTGAGCCGTAGCCTCAGTGCCACCCGCTGGGAGACGTTGTGTAAGGTGATTATCCCGGGCGTTATTGGCCATGTGCTTACCGGGGTGCGCCTGGCGATCGGTATTCTGTGGATCGTGCTGGTGCCATGCGAAATGCTCGGGGTGAGTGCCGGCCTGGGCTACTTCATTCTCGATACCCGGGATCGCCTGGCGTACTCGGAGTTGATGGCCATGGTGCTGCTTATCGGGGTGCTGGGGTTCATGCTTGATGCCTTGGCCCGCGGCTTGCACCGGCGCTGGGTCCATGCCTGAGCGGTAGGCAATGTGTGATGGGTAGCGGGGCAAGTTCACCTTGGGCGCATCGGTTCGGCGCGTCAGAGGCGGGCTTGCCCCGCGTTTGGTTCGATTATTCGATTTCCAATGGCTGCTTTAGTTGTTATGTTATTACATAATTCATAAGGAGCTCCCATGAACTACTTCCCAGGAAGGCTGCCGCTCGGCCTGTCTGCCTCGTTGCTCGCGCTGCCAGCTGCTGCGGCCGAGCCTGTTTTGCTCGACATCTTGACGGTGAGTGAGCGTCAATTCCAAGAGTCCGCCAATGGTCCCGTACAGGGCTATCGCGCCAACCGCTCGAGTACGGCAACCAGAACCGATACCGATATTCGCGACACTCCCCAAAGTATTGCCGTGGTACCGAGCCAGGTGCTTGAAGACCTCAACACCACCCGCATCGACCGCGCACTGGATTTTGCCGGTGGGGTGAGCCGACAAAACAACTTTGGTGGGCTGACCTTCCTCAATTACAGCGTGCGTGGCTTTACCACCAGCGAGCTGTACAAGAACGGCTTTGCGGTTAACCGTGGCAGCTACAGCGCCCCGGACACCTCCAATATCGAACGCATCGAAGTGCTCAAGGGGCCGGCGGCCAGTTTGTACGGCCGTGGCGACCCGGGTGGCCTGGTGAACATTGTCACCAAGCGCCCCCAGGCCGATGCGTTCACTCACTTCAAGGCCAGCGCCGGAAGTTGGGACCGATACCGCAGCAGCCTGGATGTGAATACGCCATTGAGCGACGACGGCCGCGTGTTATCGCGGGTTAATCTGGCGGTGGAGGACAACGGCAGTTTTCGTGATTACGTTGGCAGTGAACGACGCATCGTCAGCCCGTCGCTGAGCTGGCAGTTGAGCCCGGACACGCTGCTGTCGATCGACAGTGAATTTTCGCGCACCGAGTCGGTGTTCGACCGTGGTGTTCCGGCAGTCAACAACGCGCTTGGCGCTGTCAGTCGCTCGGCCTTCTTTGGCGAGCCCAACGATGGGCGCATCCGCAACGACAACCAGACATTGGACCTGACGTTGGAGCACTACCTCAACGACAGTTGGAAGTTGCGTCTGGCCAATCATTACACGCAGGGTCGACTCAAGGGCAACAGTTCCGAGCCTCAGCGGCTGGTGGGTACTACGCTGAGCCGCTTCTATCGAGAGCGTGATTTTGAATGGAATGACTCCATCACCCAGGCGGAACTGCATGGCCAGTTCGATTTTGCCGGGTGGCAGCACCAGAGCCTGATTGGCCTTGAGTACGAAAACTACCGCAACAGCCAGAAGTATCCGCAGAGCGCCACGTCACTGGCGTATGGGCTGGACATCTATAACCCGGTGTATGGCAAACCCAAGCCACCTCTGACCCGAGCCAATGACTTCTTCGAGAGCACCCAGAGCTACGCGCTCAACCTGCAAGATCAGATCACCTTCACCGACCGCTTGCGCGGCCTAGTTGGAGTGCGTCTGGAACACATCGAACAGACGGCGCAAAACCGTAGCAGTCGCGTGAGCAATACCCAGGAAAAAGACGTCGCCACGCCGCGCGTAGGGTTGCTATATCAACTCACGCCTGAGGTCGGTGTGTTTGCCAATGCCTCGACTTCGTTCAAGCCCAACGGTATTGGCACCCAGGGGCAGGTGTACAAACCGGAGAAGGGACTGGGTTATGAAACCGGGCTCAAACTGGACTTGTTCGACAGCCGCTTGGGCGCAACCCTGGCACTGTTCCAGATCGATAAGGAAAACGTCATCACCACCGACGCCTTTGGCGACAGCATCGCTGCCGGCAAGGCGCGCAGCCAGGGCGTTGACGTACAGTTCAGTGGACAGCTCAGTGATGCCGTGCGACTGATCGGTGCTTACGCCTACATCGATGCCGAGGTCACCAAAGGCGATGCCAACTTGCCGAAGGGTAGCGACCTGCTGGGCATCCCCCGGCACAGCGGTAGCCTGATGGCGGTGTATGCGTTTCAGGACGGCCTGTTGCAGGGCTCCGATGTGGGTGCTGCGGCCAACTACGTAGGAGACCGTTCCGGTCAGGCAGGTAGCAGCTTTCGCTTGCCAAGCTACAGCACTCTCGATCTGCTGGCACATTACAAGGTCAACGAAAGCGCTACCGTGGGCCTGAACCTGAACAATGTGTTCGACCGCAAATACTACGAGCGTGGATACAACGCAGTCTGGAACTTGCCTGGAGAACCGCGCAATTTGATGGTCAGCTTGAGCCTGGCGCTTTGAGGGGGCTATAGTCGGGCGCTTGAACATTTTGCCAAAGGAAGGCCGGCCATGAGCGACTCGATGGACCTGAATCGCCGCAGTTGGGATGAACGAGCGTCTTTGCACGCAGCCTCTGAAGAGTATGAAGTCGGCAAGTTCATTGCCGACCCTCGGCACCTGTCGCAAGTGGTACGTTTCGACCTGCCGCGCCTTGGCGATATCAGCGGTTTGCGCGCCGTACATCTGCAGTGTCATATCGGTACCGATACCTTGTCGCTGGCGCGCTTGGGGGCGCAGATGAGTGGGCTGGATTTTTCCGCGCAATCGCTGGCACAGGCTCGTGCCCTGGCCCAGCGTTGCGACCAGCCAATCGAATACGTCGAGTCGGATGTCTACGCGGCCGATACGGTGTTGACCCCGGGTGCTTTCGACCTGGTCTACACCGGCATCGGCGCCTTGATCTGGTTACCCAGCATCGAGCGTTGGGCACAAACGGTCGCGACGTTGCTCAAGCCGGGAGGGCGCTTGTTCTTGCGTGAAGGTCATCCAATGCTGCTGGCGGTCAATGAGGATTACCAGGATCGATTGGTGATCGAGTACCCCTATTTCGAGCGACAAGCGCCGATGGTCTGGGACAGCGACCAGACCTATGTCGAAACCGACACAGCGCTTAGCGAAACGGTCACCCATGAGTGGAGTCATGGCCTGGGTGAAGTGGTTACTGCCTTGTTGCGTCAAGGCATGCAGATCACCGCGCTGGTGGAACACGACAGTATTCCCTGGGAGGCCTTGCCGGGACAGATGAGTAAGAACTCGGCCGGAGAGTGGTCGCTGGATAAAGACCCCTGGCGTCTGCCCCTGAGCTATACCCTGCAGGCGGTAAAGGCGGGCTGATCAGCGCACGGCTTTACTGCGCTTTTGCCCGCGGTTTGCGTGGCGCTTTCGCCGCAGTTTTACCTGTTGCGGTGCTGCGTTTGCGCTTTTTCTTCCAGGGTGTTTTCGGCACCGCCGGGCCACTGATGGTCAGGCTCAATCCAGCGCAACGCTCCACTTGCTTGCTCATCCAGGCGGACTGTTTGGCGACAAACTCTTCCAGGCTCATCTCTCCGCTCTGGACCATGTCCAGCGCTTGTTCCCAGATGGCCGTGGTACCAGGGTCGGCAATCGCCCGGGGTACCGCGTCGATCAGACTGAACGCAGCGGGTGTAGCACTCAGCGCCTTGCCCTGTTTGACCAGGTAACCACGGTCAAGCAGGCCCTGAATAATGCCTGCGCGGGTGGCTTCGGTACCGATGCCGGTGGTGTCCTTGAGCTTTTGCTTGAGGCGTGGGTCATCCACCAGCTTGGCCACGTTTTTCATGGCCTTGATCAAGTCGCCTTCGGTGAAGGGTTTCGGCGGTTGGGTCCACAAGTCCTTGAGGTTGACCTCGGCTACTGCGCAATCCTGACCTTGATGCAAGGCGGGCAACACCTGGGCAACCGGGGCTTCGCGACCTTTGGCCGGGGTCAAGGCTTCAGGCAGGGCGCGGCGCCAGCCCGGTTCGACAATCTGCTTGCCCACTGCGCGCAAAGCCTGGCCTGCGCAATCAAAGTCGGCCTGGGTGCGGTCGTACTCGTGATTAGGCAGGAACTGCGCCAGGTAGCGGGCGCGAATCAAGGTGTAGACCGCCTTGTACTTGGGTGGCAAGCGCGAAGGATCGCTCGCTGCTGCGGTGGGAATAATGCCGTGGTGGGCGCTGACCTTGGCATCGTTCCAGGCCCTTGAGCGGCGTTGGGCCTGCAGGTGCTGTTGCAGCGGCGCCAGGCTGGAGTCGGCGCGCAGCAAGGCACCGAGGATGCTCGAAGCTTCGGCGTGCTGGCTCAATGGCAGATAGCCGCAATCACTGCGCGGGTAGGTGATCAGCTTGTGGGTTTCGTAAAGCGCCTGGGCAATGTCGAGGGTTTCCTGGGCGCCGAGACCGAGTTTTTTTGAGCACAGCTCCTGCAAGGTGCCGAGGTCGAAGGGCAGGGGAGCCGCTTCGCGCACGCGTTCGGTAGCAACTTTGATCACCCGCGCACAGTCGGCATTGCTGAGCGCGGAGGCAGCCTGCTGCGCCAGTGACTGGTTCAGGCAGCGGCCCTGGTCATCACAGGTGTCTTCGCTGGCGCGCCATTGTGCAGTGAAGCGCGTTCCGGCACTGTCGAGCACCACATCAATGGCCCAGAATGCTACCGGCACGAAGTCGGCGATGCTGCGGTCACGGTCCACTACAAGACGTAATGTTGGCGTTTGCACCCGACCTACGGGCAGAACACCCTGGTAGCCAGATCGACGGCCGAGCAGAGTGAACAAACGGCTCATGTTCATACCGATCAGCCAGTCCGCGCGTGAGCGGCCCAATGCCGAATGGTAAAGGCTGAATGTCTCGTTACCTGGCTTGAGAGCAGCCAAGGCCTTGCGGATCGATGCATCATCGAGTGCCGACAGCCACAGGCGGCGAATCGGCCCACGGTAGCGGCAATGCTCAACCAGCTCCCGGGCAATCATTTCTCCCTCGCGGTCGGCATCGGTAGCGATCACCAGTTCTCGGGCCTCTCCCAGCAGGCGTTTGACAGCTTTGAACTGACTGGCGGTTCTGGGTTTTACCAGCATCTTCCACTGGCTTGGAATGATTGGCAGATCAGCCAGTACCCAACGTTTGTAGCGAGCGTCGTAGCTGTCGGGCGGGGCGGTTTCCAGCAGGTGGCCGATGCACCAGGTGACGGTGACATCAGTGCCAACCCAGCAGCCATCGCCGCGGCGGTTGGCGCCGAGAACCTTGGCAATGTCCTTGGCCTGGGAGGGCTTTTCGCAAAGAAACAGACGCATACCGGCGTTGAAGTCATTCTATGGCTGGAGTGAGGCATAGAATGCGCAGGATTGACTGGGCTGGCAAGCTTTATCTGTATGTATATACAGTCAAGTGTTTCTGCAAAAGATGTTCACCCACAGCGGTCGGTCTTGCGCGCCAGAACCGACCAGCTATGCCAGTGTTTGCGTTTACCAAGCAGGGTTTGTCCTGGTTGATTGTGCTCGTATACATCGAGCACCTCGAAGCCACGCATTAGTTGCTCGACCTGCTCATATTCATGAACGCTCAAATCATTAGGCTGTAGTTGCGCCCAACTGTCTTCGGGCCCCATGAAATGACCACAGAACACGCCATTGGGCCGCAAGGCGTGGACTATTTTCTGCCAGACCGCGGGGAAAACCTGAGGAGGGCAGAAGAACAGGCTGGAGCAAGCGGTGATCAGATCGGCTTGCGGGTAATCGAAGGCGTCGAAGCTGCTTTGGTGCACCTTTAGTCGAGGATGCGCATTGAGGTCCTGCAGGTGGGCCAGTGCATTGGCATCTTGATCGAAGGCATGAACAACGAAGCCTTGCTCAAGCAGGTAACGGCTATCTCGACCTGCACCGCAACCAACGTCAATTGCCCTGCTTCCGGCAGCCCAGTAGCACTGTTCAACAGTCTGCCTTAGGTGTGCATATACAGGGATTTTTTGAGCGGCGAGGTGGTAGTTGGCTTGGCTTGAGATTTCGTCGTTCATCGTTGATGGGGTTCCGGGTCATGCGCAGGCTGTTTGGCGAGAATGAAACTGCTTAATGCCTGCATAAGGCCTTTGGCCAATGGTAGTTGCGGGTTGCTATAGGCGGCAAAATTGGCCTGCCGATCATCAACAGGCACATCCTTGAGCACATGGTTAGCGTGCTCAAGGATCACCAGGTGAGCATCTTGCTTCGCTGCCTTGAGCAAATTTGCGTCGGTTTGCGTTATCTGCAAATCCTGGCCACCCTGCACAATCAGGACCGGTTGGGGGGTGCGGGCAATGAGTTGTGCCGGGTTGCGAGCCAGCTCACTGATAAGCAAGCTTTGCACCTCTCGGCGCATGATTGGCTGCAGCGCCGGTACTATGTGTTGGTCTTCCACTGGCTCGCCGGCTTTCAGACGGCGCAGTATTGAAGACGCAGGCGCGACGAGCGAGGTGTATTCAGGGTGTCTTTGCAGTTGCTCGACCATTACTTGATCGAGGCTGCGCCCCGCAGTGGCGACGAGGACCACGCCGTGGATAGTTGGGTTGTCCTGTGCCGCCAGCAGGGCGATCAAGCCACCTTGGCTATGGCCCAATATCCAGATCGGGGTGCCAGGCAAGCGCTGGCGCAACAGGTCTGCCCAGGCTCGCACGTCGCTGGCGTAATCTTCAATAATGATTTGGCTAATATCGACAATCGCTCCGGCGCTGGCACGCACCGCGCGCTTGTCGAAACGCAAACTGGCAATTCCCTGTGTAGCCAAGCCTTGAGCCAGCATCTTGTAGGTCCAGGGGGTGAGGCCAGTTTCACGACTGTTGCCGTTGCGATCGGTGGGGCCGGAGCCCGCAACAATGATCACTACCGCAGCATTGCGCTCGCTGGAGAGCAAGCTGCCCGCAAGCGGCCCTTGAGGGCCTGAAATCTGGATCGCTGTTTCTTTCATTGATGCAGCAGCGGTGAGAGGCAGCGAGAGAGCCAGCACGGCTGCGAGTTCCTTAATCCGTTGCATCTCCACCGCGACTCCTGTCAGGTGCTAGTAGCAATTCTCATTATTGATTGTGTGAGCGCACAGGACTGTAGAGGTAAAGGAAGAGAGGTGCAAGACGGTTGCCGTCACCCAGCCTTGCGCAGGGTCAGGTTGATCCGCAGGTTGCCCAACTGGGGATGTGCGCCGGCTTTGAGCGGCAATACCCCATGAAAGCGCAGCCGATCATCACCACCCCAGACCAGTACATCGCCGTGGCGTAGACCAATACGCTGAGTGGGTTCACTACGGCTATGCCCACCCAAGAGGAACACTGCGGGCAACCCCAGCGACACCGACACGATGGGTTGAGTGAAGTCGCGCTCGTCGCGGTCTTGATGCAGGCTCAAGCGATTGCCGGGGCGATAGCAGTTGACCAGACAGGCATCAGGCTGGAAGTCGCTGAACCCGGCCACCAGCGCTGCACGACTGGCCAACTCTACCAGTACACCGGGCAATTCCGGCCACGGACGATTGCTCAGCGGATCGACCGGGCTATAGCGGTAACCCTGGCGGTCACTGACCCATCCCAACGCGCCACAGTTCGTTAGCCCAACCGCCATTTTCAGGCCACCTGGTGTCAGCATGTGGCGAAACGGAGCCTGAGCGACCACGTGACGCAACAGAGGGAGCATCACCTCAACCTGGGGCAAGGCAAACCCGGGCAAAACAACAGCCTGCGCGGCAACCCACTGGGGCGGCAGCGGGCTTTCGGGGTCGAAAAGATCCAGTTCGGTTTGCATGGTCGACGACAGTTGATCAGGCAGGCAGAGGGGGAGGCACTATCATAAGACCCTTTTGCAGTGGTGCGTGACCTTGGTTTCAGGGGCATGGGCCGTGTATCCAGGCTCGTCGTACCGTGTTGAGGAAAAAAATAAACTTTTTGAATTCAAGGGCTTGCCAGCTCAAACGAATGAGTACATAATTGCGTCCATCGAAAACGAGGCAGCTGAAAAGCTCAGCGTTTTCAAGGGGATAGCAGTTGTAATCAGTTATTTCCTTAAAGAGTTGTATATGTTTGAGATCGCTTACTCAAGGGTTTCGGGCATTTGAGGCCGAGTAGCAAAGTGGTTATGCTCCGGATTGCAAATCCGTCTACGCCGGTTCGATTCCGACCTCGGCCTCCATTATTGAAAGCCCCGCAGATTAACGTCTGCGGGGTTTTTCTTTGAGCGTTCGAAAAGCTTGGAGTTCCGAAACTTTCAGGTAGGAGTTCCGAAACTTTCCTATTTCGAAGGCTTGGCAATAGCGCCGATACGACGGTAAACCCGTTCGGTAATGCCTTCTTTCGAATGGCCCAGCAGCAGGCTAGCATCGGCCAAGTCGGTGATCTCGGAAGCCGCTTTAGGCCTGATATCCCTGAACTGGAACTGAGCGATTCGGTTCGCAAGTTCTGGCTTCTTCTCGCTGATTGCCTTCACTCGAGCAGCCTCTCGCGCATCCTGCCAACGGTTGCGCAACATTTCCCAGGACAACTTCTTTCCATTGCTATTCAAGATGAAGAACGGCGACAGGTGATCGCTGGTTCTCCGTCTGATGCGCTCGAGCAGCGTACCCAGACTGTTGTTCACGCCATCCACTTCCATCACGATCCTCAGTCGTTTGCCTGTCTTGCCTTGATTGACTCGCAAGTAGACCCCCTCCACATCGTCCTTCCGCATGGAGAGCACATCCGCTGGCCGCTGGCCGGTGAGGTATGCCAAGTCCATCGCATCCTTTAACTCCTCTGATGCTTCCTCATAAACCGCCTGCCATACGGCCTCGTTGGCGTAATAGTCTCGAGGCTTTTCTTTGTTCTTGCGAACCCCCAGGCACGGATTCACTTTCGTGGTGAGCCCCCACTCCCTTGCTGTATTGAAAACGTGTGAAAGTAGAGCGATTTCTCTGTTTGCCCTGGTCTTAGCTGATCGTGTATCGCGATACTGGGCGACCATCGACGGGGTGATTGCATCAATCGGGGCTGGGTCGAATGCGGTGCGCAACTGCTTAAGCTCGTAAATGTTGTCCTTCTGGGTCCGAGGTGCTTTCTTCGGAATGATGAGTTTCTCGTACTGATCGAAGATCCCTTTCATCGTTGTCAGCTCGGCGGGTGTGGCCTTTGCTTCAAGCTCAGCCCACTTCAGCTTCGCTTTCACCAGGTCGGTACCGAGCGGAATCTCCTTTCCCAGAGAGTTACGGTAGTAGTATCCGACCCATATGTTTCCGTTCTTCCTTATGCGCTTGCGTCGATAAACGCCAGGCGGCAAATCGCGGTTCTCGGTACTTCTTGGTCGCATTTCACTTCACTCGCGAAAAATCAGGTCTCCATGCCGGAGTCGGCAGGGGCGGGGGTGTCACGGGCACTACTTCAAGAGCTACGCCCAGCTTCATGCGGGCGTACTGTCGACCAACGAGCGGCCGACCACCGCGGCTCTCAACAAAGTGCCATTGCCGCTCTTGAAGCCAGCGGCGCTGGTAGCCTCTGGCCTTGTAGCCGGTCAGCTCGGCCAGTTCTTTCTCCGAGAGAATTTCGGTTTCCATGGGATAGGCTCCACGCCGCGCATGGCGGCAGAGGTGGGGAGGGGTTAATCGACCTGGTAGTAGACGTAGCAGTCGACGCCCTGGGTCCTGAGGGATTCGTGCATAGCACGGACGCCTGCGCTGTGCCGGTTGCCAATCCCTGGCCACGGGGTATCAAGGTGAATGCTTTGCTGGTGCCATCCACTCTTTTTCTGCACGTACCCAGGCAGACCGGGCAGAGATTTAGCGCGCATACCCGGGATGGGAATCACGACACGGTCACAGTTGGCGCTTCCGCCATCGTCCTTGCAGGCTACCGCCGCAGCCTTACCCGCTTCGATGGCGATGTTCACTTTCCCGGGCAGGCTGGCCAGCTCTTCTTTCGTCATGGCAATAGCTCTCCATGCCCGCCCACCGGCAGGCTTGAGTTGTTGTAGGGGGAGGGAAAATCAGGATTTTCCTACAGACGCTGATCAAGGCGCCTGTCATGATGTTCTTGCTCGCACAGTCAGTTGTCCTGGGTCCAAGACCGACGTAAGCCTGGCTGGACGAGCACTCGTCTCGACGCGATCACCTTTCATCAGTCCAGCGGGGCGCCAGCACGGGCGTAGGTCTGACTAGATGCGTAGACTTGGCGCTAGTTGTGGACGTGCAGCCGGATGCAGGAGATGCAGTAGTGATGCCCACATCGTTCAGGATGAGGCAGGTGCACAGCAGCTAGAATTTGTTTCTCGTCTTGTTACAGTTTGAGATGGGAAAGTTTTTTATGACTCACGCTGTGATGATAAATTCGTCGCGCTATCGAGTCGTGTAGGAATGCGTTATGGAATCGCAAGTATTTGAAAATAAACGAATCGACGTGAACGAATTCACGGGCCGAATCGTAAGTGGTGTGTCTTTCTTGGATTGTGATTTTTCCAGAACGGACCTGACGGAAACGCAATTCATTGACTGCAGCTTCTATGACCGAGATCGCCAGATCGGTTGCAACTTTCGCAGCGCCAAATTGAAAGGCGCCTCTTTCAAGCGTTGCGACCTGTCAGTCTGCGTTTTCAATTTTGCCAGCGCTTTAGGGTTGGAAATCAGCGAATGCAAGGCGCAGGGGGCTGATTTCAGTAGTGCCAGCTTCATGAACGTTATCTCCAACAAGTCCTGGTTCTGCAGCGCCTACATCAATAAGAGTAATTTGGCCTATGCCAACTTCTCCAAGGTGAATCTCGAAAAGTGTGAACTGTGGGACAACCGCTGGACGGGTGCCAATGTAACTGGTGCCAATTTTTCCGGTTCGGACCTTTCTGGTGGTGAGTTCACCGCAATTGACTGGCGATCTGCAGATTTTACCGGCTGCGACTTGACGGACTCGGAACTCGGCGACTTGGATATCAGGACAGTCAATGTGGAGGGCGTGAAGGTCAGCCGTGATCAGATGAGCGATCTTGCTGCTCGATTGGGAATTAATGTGCTGGGCTAGCCCGACGTTTCAGCTCGGTGCGGGTAAGGCTGTGGATCGGTGTTTCTGCCTATCAGCCTGTTTTCCATGCTTTCCGAGCCACAGCAAAACGCTGGCACTGCAGGGGTCGAGAACCGTAGCCGGTGCATTCATGGCCTCGGCCCGTTCCAGATCATCCAGACCATGTAGAGCGGGGCGGCGATGGGTAGAAGGATCATGGCATCTGCTCTCCGCGCTGGGCGGCAACGCTGACGATGGCGCTGCGCGCAGCCTTTCGGCGATCACCCTGGGCGAAATCGCTGCGCACCCAGATCATCGTGTCGTCAGCCCAGACGGCCTCATCCTCGCCAGAGCCTTCAATGCTGATCTGCATGCCCAAGCCAATCGCCAGCTTGAATGCATCGCCGTCGTTGATGTAGGGGTTCCAATGAGCCCTGGTGCCGGACTGGCCCTTGATGCGCAGTGGCCACTTCGGATTGCTACAGGTGCACGGCTCTACCTCAATGCCGGCGGCCTTTGCTGCTAGCTGAAGTTCTTCGAGTTCAGTCACAGCTCATACCTCTCATCAATCCAGCGCCCAGGCGCCAGTGCGGGTGTAGGTTCAGATTCGGTTTCGTGCGGGGAGAGCTGGCGCTCGTTGCTGGCCAGGTCAGGCGCGTGCAGCATCCAATCAGGCAAGCACGAAAGGCCCGCGCGGGAGTCGTATGGAATCCAGCAGGTAGCTCCTCGCGCATCGTTGTGGTGGGCAGATACGTCATGGAAAGGGTGTTCCCGCTTTTGCTGAGAAGCCTGCTCCGGCGTCATCGGCTCGCAGCCAACCAAGGCGGCCAGCAGCAGGAGGCAGAGGGCGAGGCGGGTCATTTGCGCAGGCCCTCGTCTGGATCAAGGCCGAACCGCCTGCACAGTGCATGTGCGACCCCTGACCCGCAGAGGAATACATCGGTCATCAGTGCCCAGCGCGGCCTCTTCTGCCTTCCTGTGCCGCTCACCCCGCGAACTGCCCGGGCGAGCAGATCGTCTTCGGTGAACTCGCACCCGGACAACGTGATGACGCGGCTCTGGGTATTGAGCCGTTCAATCTCTGCCTGCAGTTCGGCGACCTGGCCGTGCTCGCGATCATCGCTTTGATCATCAATCAGCTTGAGCCCGACGATCTCGCTATCACGCCAGTTGCCCAGATCGTGGTCGAAGCGTTCGCAGCAGAAGCCTTCGTCGCCGTCACGGACGGGGATCGTGTAGCTATCGAATGGGCCGCCATAGGTCGGCACCATGCCGTCATCGGGATGCTCAATCCACATGAAGAACTGGCGCCCGGTGACGGGGCATTTATCCGGGCACCAGCGTGCCGCCCGATTTCCTTCTGGCATTACGATTCCTTGGCCGCCATATCGCGGCTATACAAAAATTATACGAAGGGGGTTTTGTATCGGTTCGGTATAGGTTTTGAGGCCGATTGTCAGCTCAGCCCCCAGAACAGGAGCGCGAAGTGGCAAACGCCGCCAACTTTAGTACGCTAATAAGCTCAATCCATTGTGAGCAGGAGGCGTAACCATGAGAAACAGAGGAGAGAAGTTCTGGGCATGGGCCGACCCCACTCTTCACCACAGATATCATGATGAAGTGCTCGTAGACGGTACTAAGATCAACGTAGAAGTCCGCCTTTCCCGAACCGGCGAGACACAGCTTTTTATCGGTGTTTACGCGCAAAGCGGAGCACTGATTATGGAGGAGGCCTACTACACGCGACCCCACGAATCGATGAGTCGCGCAATGGCCTGGGGAGTAGGTCGGGCGAGAATGTTCGCTAATGACGCATCACCAAACCAATCTATCCAAATTGCGTAATCAGTAGGGGTCGAAGCTCATATGCTTCGGCCTCTGCACGCATATTCAGTCGAATGGAGAGGGGTGCGGCAGCTGGAGTGCAAATGTACTCTTTGGTCATTCTGGGAGGATGCTGCTCGGAGGCGGGAACTCCACAAGTGTGGTGCTGCCTTCCTCGGGGTATTCGTCAGTCATGATGTGCAGCCCGTGGACTTGGCTGCCGTCATCGTCCGTCACATTGCCGACCCACAACCGACCATCCGTGTACTTACCAAACTGACCGCCTTCTTCTTCGGCGGAATCACCGCAGTGGAAGTTGATTACACCGATAACCTCCTTGCTCAGTAGCATTTCCTTCGGGACCAGGGCGAAGCCTTCGGGTATCGCGGCCTGCTGCCCATCCCTGAACGCCTTTGCACCCTGGTCAGCCATATCACCAGCGCTGAAGCCGTCGGAGGTTGGTGGGTGGAGGTAGACCTCGCCACTGCCTTTGTCATCGGTGACCTTGCCGTGAGCCACCAGCAGCACCTGGCCCGGGAACTCCAGCGCCGCGATGCCGCCCTCCAGCAACCATTCCAGGCGCAGGCCTTCATCATCTTCGCGAGTCACGGCCACTGCCTCGACTATGATCGGCTCGCTCTGGTGCTGGGCGACTGGCGCATCAAGAAGACCCTGCCAGAACTCAGCGTGAGGTGAGGGGTAGGGATGGGCTTGGTACTGCAGCAGTTTCACCAGGCGTTCAACTTCATCGCGCGGCACGCTGACCATCTGTTCGGTGTTGCTGGATCGGTTTTCTGTGGGCATGGGGCGTATCCAGTATCTGAAAGATTCTGTTGATGGTTGTTTGGAATTGCTTGGACTACTTTTGTCCGTACTCAATGCCGAACTAGGGAAGGAGATAGCGATGGATAGTGAGCCAACCAATGAAGAAGTTTCAGTTCAAGTCGGGATTGATGAGGTTCAAGTCGAGCGGTATCGAAAGGAGGCCTTGCGGCTGGGTGATGGCTCTTGGCTAGTTCACTTCGACTACAACATGCCGAAAGAGCTACGCCAGCGGTTCACTGGGAGTTTTACGGTAGTGATAAGAAGCGAAGCATCAAAGGCCGCCGAGCTGCGGCAGGGTTAAGTTTTTTGAGGCAACTCTCGGATCATGCGGTAGAGGATATTTCGGGGTGGTAGTCGCCCCATCCCACCTTGAGCGCCTTGGTCTTCTTGTTGATGATCGGGCGCCCCTCGGTGTCGGTGATCTCACATTTGGCCCTGATGCGCAGGTCGCGGCTCCGGCCTGTCTTCCGCGCAAGGCCAATGAACTGCTGGGCGTACTGCGGCGCGTCGAACATCTGACTCAGTTGCTTCACTTTCTCGCCAGCCATGATCTTGGCGGCGCAATCGGCAACGGCTTGCTCCCATTCAGCCGGCGTTAGCTCTAGGGGGGGCAGCCAACTTTCCCGCTTGGTTTCGTTGTCTTGGTGATCTTCCTGGCCTCAGCCAGTGCTACGTCGGCGGTCATACCGAAGACTGCGAATGTGCTCATGGTTATCTCCTCACACGGCAATGCCAATCTGCAGAGGATCCTGTCCGCCCGTTGCGAGGCCTGGGTTCAGCTCAACGCGCTGCCCTGCGAGCAAGCCCGCAATTTGTGCATTCATATCCAGCTCGACCTCGCGCACCTTTCGGGCCTTGCTAATCTCCCAGCCTGCCAGGTACTGCTCGATCAGGGCTTTGTCTTTCGCTTCGACCGCCACCAAATCACACCCACTGGAGTGGTGGACAAGAGCGGGATCTTCTTCGCCGCGCGGTACCAGATCGTGAATCTTCTCGTGCACAGCGGAAACCCACGCGAGCGCGAAGTGATCACCTGCCGTCGCCGGCGAGTAGGAGCTACGCTGCTTGCCGGCCCGAACCTGCGAAACATACTCACGTCGGGCCAGGGTCAGCTTTGTCAGCAAAGTCTCGTAGGCGTAGAGCGCGATCTGTGGTGCCGGGGTGACGCCGACGAACATTGCTCTATTCACCACGCGAGCGGACGAATTACACCAGTGCTTGCGGGAAAGCGACTTCACGCCGAAGGCCTGAGCGACAATTGAACTTAGGTGGCGATCCCAGGTAGGTCGGCGGCTCGCACGAACCTTGTCCGACTCGACTTCGCCTACATCGCTCAAGCGCACATCCATTTCGGTCAGGCGGTATTCGCGCATGAGCGACTGAGCCTGACGCATTGCTGTGGCCGCCTCGTTCTCGTTCGAGCTTTTGGAGAGAGCAAGGCAGCGCTTTATTTTGCGGATGACCCGCTCGAGCTTGCTATCGTCGCGCTGTTTATCGGGCATGGTGGTCCTTACGTGCAGGCGCCACCCTCGCCGGGGTGGCATGATTTGTTGAAGTGGGGGGCTATGCTGAGCTGACACCTGATGAGGGATTTCAGATGGCAAAGTGCAAGAAGTGCAATGAAGAGTTGAAGTTCGATCTGGACGACACAAAGGACCAGATTGAGGTGGTGTGCGCAAAGTGCGGGGCTAGACACCAGGTCAGGTGGGTAGCTTCATCGCCCTTGATTCCTGGGCCGCGGTTTGATGTGGTTCTTCTGGATGGATGATTTCAGCCAGCGTCATGCTGTTTGAGCTGAAGTAGTGATTGGGCTTCCTGATGAGCGTGAGGCTTAAGCTTGCAACGCTCCGTTGAACACGTCGAATAACTCGTACACCACCCAGCCGCCCTCGCTTTCATCGCCTTTGTTGTCGATCACATAGGCACCGGCTTTGAAGTAGAACGGGTACTTGCTCCACTTCGTGTTCACTGGTGCGCTGGCACTGAGTTCGTCCAGCGTGGCGGTCAACTGGCCGAGTTCGTCGACCTGCACGCAGTACTCGAACACCTGGCCAAGCGGGATCTGCTTCTTCAGTAGCGAGCGAGTGGCGCCGAGCGGCACATCGCGGAAATCGATGCGCACATATCCATTCCACCAGATCACCATCAAGAAGGGGTTCAGGGCGTTGATTGCATGGATCTGCCCGATGATGACCTTGCCGCTGGAGGGAGCGGTTTGAACTCGAACGCGACCTGCCATTGAGTGCCTGGCGCTTCCCGGTAGCCAGTTGAACGACACGGCGGTGCCCGGCAGCGTTTGCCGGCCCTCGGTGCGCGGGTTCTTCGAGCTACCGCTGGTGCCGCCCTGGACTGAACACCAATAGTTGGTGTGTTCGTTCTGGTCGACCCAGACGAGGTCCTGCGGTAGTTCATCGGGATAAAGATAGACCGTGCCGTGCGCAGTGATGTTGCCGAAAGCTTGCATGGTGTTCTCCGTTTTCTTGGGATGTGCTGCACGTATGCGCTGCCCACCATGGCTGGATGCGGCAGTTAGTCATTTATTGATCTTCGAATTCCCTGTCGTGCCACACTGGAAGTACCAGCAGACAGCCGGAATTACCAAAGATGTTCGTCAACGATCTGATGTGGGAGCCATTGAGCGAGCCGGAGCGCAAGCTGCTCACTTTGCTGCTTAGCCAGGCCAGGCAAAGTGTCTATTCTCGAACCCCAGCAGCCCGGCGGTGGAGATATCGTGCTCAGGTCATTGAGCTTTTACTCGATAACCCAAAAGAGAGAGGTGAGGATCTCCCGCTGGCGGACCTTGTCACCTTCATCGGTTTCGAGTTGATAAACGCTGATGAAAGGCGGTTCGGCTACAGTGGGCGTATTACTGGAAAGAGAAAAATGCAGGCTTTTCAAGGATTACCCGGAGTTGCCGCACACGCCTTTTTGCTCTTTCTGGAAAATGTTGCCACATGCCCGCGTCGCAGCCCCTTCGACGGAAGCGTCGTACGCCCTAGTGGTTCTCTGTGACTGCATGCCTAATTGAGGTGGAACGGGAATTGCTCAATCACCAGACTAGCCGCGAAGTGGGGACTTGGTTATGGTGCGGGAGGAGGTCTATTTCACGGTCATTGTGGTCGTGATCGTTGCGACCGTGGATCTTATTGCTATTTATCTGTACCTGCGCACCAAGCCTTGATGCCTGGTCAGCCATTGGCTTTACCCATTAACCACCCACCTTGGGGTGTAGTGGCAATGTGATTGCTAATAGGCTATTACGAATAAAAAGGCGGCTGACTTGAGACGGAAATGACCGATCTGGGCATCTACACCACGAGCTATCGTGAACACTACCTAATCGCTAACTTCATCCGGCACCCACAAGGGATAATGGTCGAGCTGAAGGTGGGGCCGTTGCCTTGGATGTACTTCGATGAGACGCCATACCCCACTTATGAGAAGGCAAAGTCAGCAGCAGTAGCTGAGGGGCGCCGACTTATCGATCAGTTTTCGGCACCTCGCATCCAGGGTCCTGCTAGGACATCAACAAGCTATTGCGACTGAATTCACGCGCCACGGTCGGCTTTCCCGTGATTCCGTGGCGCAGTGCTTCACTCACTTCGCGTCGAATGTGCCCAGCGACAGCGCCGCAGCTTTACTTACCTTCTCCTCAAGCACTGCCTTGAACTCCTGAGCGATCGCCTCGTGCTGAGCGTCTTCGCCGATCCAGCGCAGCTTCAGCACCGGTTGCGAGCCTCCGGTAATGACGGAGACACGCAGGCGGATCACTTGTTCGCCCAGGCCTTCGAATGGAATGACCTTGAAGTCCAGCCAGGCTGGCAGGGTCTCTTTGCTGCTGGCCTCGATCTGGTCCATGGTGCTGCGACTGGCGCGGGTCTCACCAACTGCGTGATCGCTCTCCGACGAGGCCTTCACGGTGATGGTGCGCACCGCGGCGATGGCCTTGGCAATTGTCATGACAGCGCCATTCTCATCGGTGGCAGCCAGGTGTTGGTTCCAGTCTTCGATCCAGTCGCTCATCGCCTTCTGCACCAGGCTTTGCCCGCACACCGCCTGCACTGCGGCGAAAGCGGCCGAGGCCTTCAGGCGCAGCACTGCGCGATCATCAGCGTGGCCCGGGTCCTCCGGGGTGCCGATGTTGAACAGCACGATGCAACTCATGTTGTCCTGATCGATGAAGCCGCGTGCAGCGGGAGCCGAACGCTCAACGACGTAAGCGGTGTAATCCGCCAGCGAGTGGGTGGAGTAGGTGCCACGGAAGCGGTTGCGGCCTTCTTGGTAGCGCTCCAGGTCAACGACATTGAAGTTCTGCGGGAGGATAGTTACCGGGCCCAGTGCGGGCAGCTCGCGACCGACGGCGGCGATGGTGTTTTCTTGAATCAGTTCGAGAGCTTCTTTGCTAAGAGACATGCGATTTTCCTCGCTGGGATGAGTGATCAGGTGCGCGGGTGGACCGGTGCTTCTTCGCTGGTGAAGAGCTGGTCGTGCTTTTCTTGGAAGAGGGTGATCTTGCCACCGGTCCCGACATGCATCGGGGTGTCGAGGCTGGTGTTCTCGCTGCGGGTGCCGCGCTTGGTTGGCACCTTGAAGTCAAGCTTGTGCTTGATCTTTACCTGGCTGGACTCGCCGATACGGCTGAAGTCCAGCGTGATGACCACTTTTCCGGCCTTGTCGAAATCAACGACGCCGGCAGCGACCTCGGAAAGGGCGTGGCCGATCTGGCTGGCGAAAGCGCCGCCGTTCAGCTCCTCAAGGAACTCGGCCGTGTTGGTTGGGGTTGGCATGGCTTCTTCTCCAGGGTTTTGATGCCGCTGGGCGGCAGGTTGATCCATTGCTGGCGCCGGCCATGCCGGGCGCGGTTGTTGATTCGCCTCATGCCGCGACCTTTTCCTGTCGCCAGGCGCCGACGGCTTCGAACACTGCGGCGGCCTGTGCCTCCTCCAGCGTCAGTTCCGCGGGAACTGCGATCCACCCGGAGGCCACGACATGCTGCGGATTGCACTTGGCGCGCAGGTCCGTGTAGGTGGCCTCGATCACATCGGTGAGGTGCGAGGCCAGGTAGTTGCCCTGAGGGGCGACCTCGACCGACTTGCAGTACTGTTCGCCGCCGAGACCGACGCACATGACGCTGAGGTAGATGGTCCACCTGTGGGGGATATCGCACACCGCATCGACGATCTGGCGGCTGCGGATCTGCTTGCAGCTCTTCCAGTTGACCAGGCACTGCTGGCCGCTGGGATCGATGTTCACCACGGCTACATGGTTGGTGGCGAGCAGCGCCCGGCATGACCGCTCGAGCCGGGCGCGCAGGTTGTGAGGCTTGCGCTTGCTCATTGCCGCCCGACCAGCTTGCGTGTTGCAGCCGCCTCCAACGCTTGGGCGAAGTTCACCGCTGCTCGATAACTGAAGCAAAACCCTTTGGTCTTGCCCGTTGCCAGTTCGACGATGTGGTAGGCCTTGGCCTTAGTGACGACCTGGTAGCGAATCTGTTGGGCCGGTGCCGGGCGTCCGATCTTGGCGTAGAAGTCGGCGGTGACCAGGACGGATCGTTCGCGCAGGGCGGCCAAGCCGTCCACGCGCTGCTGCATGGCTGGATGCATGTAGAGCTCCTTGAGGTAGGTGTCAGGCGTGCAGGTCGAAGGATTCGGCCTTGCGGATGATTCGAACCTGGGCAATACGCCGCTCAGGTACGCGGCGATCGCGGCGCATTGGGTCGGCATCGCCACTGACGGCGTGCATCGCCATCAGCCCGACGAGCACGAAGCACATCGGGCTGATGATCTGGCGCTTCATGGCTTCGGCCACCAAGGCAGCACGACGATGAACACCAAGCTTGAACATCGCTGCCTCCAGCCGCTTCTTCACGGTGCTGGGTGCAATGTTGATGAGTCGGGCAATCTCTTTCCCGGTCATGCCTTGGGCTGTTGCCAGAACACATTCCAGTTCTCGCGGAGCAAGGCCACACCCAAGATGGCCCTTCCATGTGCCGCTGGTAATCGTTTCCATGAGGTGTCCTCGGTGGGCTGCATTGGTCGTAACGCTCGCAAGCCATGAATCCCAGGCCAGGGGAGGGCGAACGTCACGACCGATGCAGCCTGGTGATGGGGAACCAGGTGATCGGGCAGTTTTCGTCAGGCTGACGTGGCGCTGGTTGTCTGATGGCCAGCGGCCAGCTCACCATTGCGCAGGTGACGCGCTTCCCGGGTATGCTGAGAGTTCCACCAATCAGCAAGGAAGGACTTATGCAGATTTCGGCAGTATGTGCGGCGTGTGGGAGCAAGATGCTCGTGATCCCGGATGACACCGACGTAGATCAGATGGTCCGTTGCAGTGAATGCAATGCGGATGTAGGGGATAAGGCGGCAGTTACCGCCAAGCTGAAGGAGGCAGCCAAGAAAGAGGCCGATAAGTTGGTCCAGGACATGAAGAAGCGCCTCGAGAAAGCCTTCAAGCGTCGCTGATATCCGACGCGGCGCCTTCAGCATCTCGCTCAAGGCGCCCTTTGACGCGCTGATAAACAGCGTCGGCGAGATCATCAGCCAGCTTTTCGAATTCTTCGTCTCCCGCCTTTGGTAGCCGCACTTCGACTTGTAGCGTTGACGTGGTCATGTTTCTACTCCTTGGTGATTTCCCGTCTGGCCCTGTTGCCAAGGCCAGCCAGTGAAATCGTCAGGCGGCGTCCGCTGTCTGCTTTTCATCCTGAATCCGCTGATAGATCTCTTCCCGGTGGACGGCTACCTGCTCCGGGGCATTAACCCCGATCCGTACCTGGCTGCCCTTGACGCCCAGCACGGTCACGCTGATGTCGTCACTGATGCGGATGGTTTCGCCTACGCGGCGGGTGAGTATCAACATGGTCCTTCTCCTTGGTTGTCATCCCGCTGCCCACTCAGTGAATGGGCAGAAGTGATGCTCTATTGCTCGGTGCGCAATTCGCGCTGCGGCGTCCAGCCGGTTGGCATCTTCACCATGCAGCCAACGCCAATCGCGTAGCGGGTAGTGCGATCTGTCTGGTAGCCGTACCAGGCGCAAGAGCCGCGGCTGATCAGGCCCGAAGCGATCATCAGGAAAGCCAAGAAGGCGAGCATGATCAGCAGAACGCCTTGTAACGGGTTGGCGCGCAGGTAAGCCTTCACAGATAGTCCTTGAGGCGCACATTCAGCTTCGCCGCGGCGCGCTCCAGCACCTCGATTTCCGCGGGCTCGATCTCGCCATCCGATTCGGCGATGGTCAGCATGAAGTTGATCACCGTCTCGGCGTCGCGCGGGGTGTGGGCCACGTCAGCCAGTTCGCGCTCGGCGTTCATGCGGATGATGCGTGGGCCACCTTCGTTGAAGTCAGCTTTTGCCTTGTCGATCAGGTTGCCGAGTTCGGCACCGAAGCCCTGCAGCTTGGGTTCGTTGCGCAGCAGGCGGTCGATCTTGTCCAGTTCAGCCGGCTCGATCTCGCCGTCAGCAGCTGCCACATAGAAGCAGCCATAAACGATGGCCTGGAGCAGGTCGCGGTTTTCCAGTTTGCCCAGCGCAGCGCGAGCCTCGCGGCCTTTACCGAACAGCTTTTTCAATCCGAACATGGTGAATCCTCGTCATGGGGTAGTGATGCAGGGGGCCGCATTCGCGGTGTGTGCTCGTCCGCATCCCAAAGCACCCGTCTCCAGGTGCTTCAGTGATGCTTTCCGTAAAGATCCCGGCCTCGCTACTGGCGACAGGCCGGGGTATTGCGTCAGCGTTGCTGGCCAGCTACCCGCCGCTGATTGCAGGGCTGGCCGTTCGTCTTCGGTGTGGGCTTCGAGCTTCCTCCTCATGGCGGCAATCAGCATCTGTTCGCCATGGATCACAGGTCCTTACAACATGCACGCTACAGCTCTGAATGCCCGAGTGATTGGGGCAGGGTGCATGAGGTCCGGCGCCCCTCAATGCCGAAGCTCAGGGCGCTAATTCAAATATTCGTGGTGTTACCGCTCCCGCTTACCGAGGTCGATACGGCCAATCCTAGGGAGCCGCATGGCTATGTGGATTCGCTAACGCCTTTCCCGGCAGAAGCTTGAATCGATTGAGTTGTGTAAAGAGCGGTGGTGCTTTCGTTGCTGGCCGGTGGTGACGCAGCGACGAATAAATATTGCCTCCGGATATACCTAAAGTCAACGCCGCAGGCGATATATTTTCTTTGGGCATAAAAAAGCCCGCACAAGGCGGGCAAAGAGGGATCGTTAAAATCAGTCTTCCTTTGGCACAACCCACGAGACCAGGACGCCACCATCGTCGCGATGGGCCAGGGTCACGTTGTCGGCCTCGTCGATATCCATCAGGAGTTGATCCCAGTCTTCTAGCAACTCATCCGAGGCCTTGTAGATAACAGCGCGCTTGGAGGTTTGGGCTGCGGTTGCATTAATCGTCCGCTGAATCCGCATGGCGAGGAGCTCGTACGACGTGGGTTCGGGTTTTTCCTGGGGCTTGGCTTTGGCCATGAGCACTACTCCTTAGCTGTTTATCCATACAGTATTTTACTGATGGATAAATCGCAATACTGGATAGAGTACATTTGTGCTCTTTTCGAGGTGCGAGTCTCGTCTATCGCAGTTTTGTCTGAGCCGGCTGAACCACCTGAGTACATGAAACCTCTACCGTAAAACAGTGCGGAGACGATCATGAACGATGACGACACAGAGAAGGCTCTGGAGACCTGGCATGAGTTGTATGCTTTGCCAGGCATACGGATGAGCGCAGCTGAGAAGTACGACGAGCTTGTGGCCTTGGCAGACAAGTACCAGCATCAGGGCCTTATCGACGTGGAAGAAAAGAACTTATTGATCCTAAAGGCCACTGAGTACTATGCCCGTGCGGTTGACGGTTTGGGGCAGGGTACATAGCCAGCCACTCGGACAAAGAAAAGCCCGCTGAGAGCGGCGGGCTTTGCCTGGAAGCAAGCCTCAATCGTTCATCAACCTCGCCACACCACGGGTGATGAACTCCAGGTTGTCGTCCAGCTTCGCCAGCGACTGCCGGATCTTGATTGAGCCATCGGCGGGCCCATGAATCTGCTCGATCCACTTGGACAGCTCTTCGACAGCCTCGGCGATGGCGAGCTGATTTTCGTTGAGCTTGTAGATCAGGGAAGGAATGAGGTCGTTGGTAGGCATGGCGTGGCCCTCCTGTGTCCAGGAAAGCGTAGCAGGCAAAGAAAAAGCCCGCACGGGCGGGCTTCTTCGCGGATATTACCGTCTTTCAATTTCATCACGACGATCTTTGAGTCGCCTGCTTACATCCGCTGCGGTTGCCATGAACTTCTTTACAAACGGGTCGTCCGCTTTTAATTGCTTTCTATCTGATTGCTGGAAGTCGGCACCCGTGGTCTCGATCTTAAGCCTCATGACATCCGTTCCCACCCCATGCCATAAGAAGCTCTCGTAGCGTGAAGCAGAAACGGAAAGCTCTTTGATGTGATGGACTAGCATCAGGCTATCCCTAGAGCTGCTTTCTTCGGGCTGGAGCCAGTACGCCATGGCCAAAGATCTTATTTCAGCGACACTTGATTCAAGGGCTTCAATCCGGGCAAGCCGATAATTTACCCTCTCTTTAGAGGCGCTTCGCCACTCGTTTACAAACTGCCAAGCCAAACTGATCCCCGCGAGAATGAACGCACCCCACGTCGGCCAATCTCCGGGCTCTACGCCCCCTGATTCAGGAGTTGGCATGGTCGATATAAATCCATATCTCATCGACGAGAGAGGGTTCGTCGTCTGATTTGAACTTCAGTTTTTTTCGCAATACGGATGGCTCTAGATGATGCTTCCGCACCAACCCACCAAAAGCCTCCTCTAAGAATGAGGAACCATAGCCCATCGCTCCATCAAGATCGATTTCGACTATGTCATGGCGACCCAAGTATGGCGCAAGCCAGTCATCCCTAAAGACCTCTCCGGAAAAACTCCCATCCTTCCGGTAGCGACCGGCTGGGTATTCGCTGAATTGTTTGGTTACGCAGATGGAGCCCACGTTCATTTCTCCATACCTACTTTTTGAGTGGAATTGACCACTGAATCACGGTGCCCATTATAGAGCGTTTGTACATGAAGGCGCGTGGCAGCCCACCACCTCCTCTGAAATCTTTTCTGATGCATCCTGCGTTGCTATGGATCGTTAACAATCCGCCGAGTTCCTCCGCAGCCATGGCTATATTCTTTAGCCCCTTGCCGCGATGCTCAAGCTCGGTTCGAGTCCTTCCTACCTCAAAGGCCCTACGGATCATTCTCACATCCTTTTTGGCTTTGGATAAGGCTAATGTAACGATGTCACCTGCCTCCTCTGCCCAGCTTTTCGGCAGGCTTCTAGGAATTCCTATGCCAAGGTCACAGAAATTGACATGAAGCCAGTCATCCAGAACCTCGGCGAATAGCCACCATCTTCTAGCATCTGCCTCATCATTCCGCCCGCTCATGCGGTCTCCACGCGACTCTATATAAGCATGGTGGACTGAGTTGTCCATTGCCTCTTCCACGCCCACAACGACTTTTCTATAGTTTTTTGGAATTTGAGCTTTGATCCCTTTCAGAATAGGGTCTGCTTGAATCGGAGAAACGTCGATTCCGCTTGCGTACTTCCAGTGAAAGACGTCTCTGTCCTCCTCTGTGATTTCAAGGCGATGATCCTTGCCGAGCAGCTTCAGCAGACCGACTTGCTGGAAGACTTTTTCTACTTTCTCATCCTTCGGGTATGTGCATGAGATGGTAGATGTTCCTAGGGAGCGTACGAGTCTGTCTATCTCCGCAACTAGGAGAAGCGTACCGCAGCTATGAACCCTTTCAGTATTCTTGAAGTCGAGCTGTACTCGCCCGCCTTGGCTAGCGATTTTCCTCAGGTTCCGTATGAGCCCGACAAGCTCATGATGCGACTCAGAATCGAGCAACTGGATGTGCTTTGGAGCGACCAGAGATACCGGCTTGCTAGACGACGATAAAGGCCCCCTCTTGAGGCGCTTGGGGGCTCTGCCTCTTAAGCGATGAAGCTCTCTATGTCTCCGGGTTCGCCCGAGCCTTAGCCGTTGTTCGAAGCTTGTCCTTTTCATCGATTAACTTGCCCTTCTTATTTGATATATGCCAAGCCCTCCAAGCTCGGTCACTAATAGTCTGTTCTTAAGCCCTGGAGGTCACGGTGTAGCTCTTGGTTGGGCTTGGTAATTCTCGTTACGCTATTTTCCCTGCCGGCACTTTAGTGCAACCCCGTTGATCTCGGAGTCGCCGTCGATATCATTTACTGATTCGACACCCAGGCTATCTCCACCTAGCTTCGCCGTTTCATTCAAAGCGATATTCAAGGCATCGTCAGCAGATGAACCTTGAACAGCAAACTCATGAATTATGGTGCAGCCGGATGCTTGAGGGGCAGTGACAAGCCCAACCTTCGCGCCTTCGCTTGTCAGTTGCGTTGTGCAGCCAGCGAGGAGGGCGGCGAGAAGTAGTGCGCATGCTGCCGGAGTCCGGTTGGGCTTGGTTAGGGGCATGACTAAGGTAATTCGCCTGTTTGAACCAAATGTAGAAACTGGTCAGAGTCAATGATGAACGCGCCAGCTTCTTGAGCCTTTGCAACCTTGGATGGACCGGCATTATCCCCGTAGCAGAGGAATGTTAATGATTTGCTTGGCGTCTTGACGACATTCATTCCTCGCCCTTCGGCAAGCTGCTCCAGCTCCGACCTGTAAGTAGAAGGAAAGCCCGTGAACAGGATTTTATTGAGATCGTTCGCTGCTTTGTTGGGATTGGACAAAGCAGCAGTTGCAGCTAGCTCTGAAGGTTTGAGCTTCGGGGCTGGAGGGGCCGCGCCATTCAGCAGCAGTTCTTCACCCTGCATAAATTCGATTATCCGATCCTTACGGAAGGTTTTGGGAAACGTGTCCCCTTGAGATCTGCCTTGAATGTAGCTGGAGTTCTCGGACCACTGGATCAGCTCTCGCTCCGTGACGTCGCCTTTCGCATCTCGATAGCTGAATTTAACGACTGCCATTCTCACCCCTCCCTATGATCCAGCGGCCGATTCCCCACCGCCTAAAAGCGGCCAAGCACCTTGCTTGGAGCCAGAATGTTGCCTACGTAATGGATTTTGTCGATGTCCGCCCAAGCAATCACTCGGCGCTCGCCGTAGGCCGAGTTAACTGAAGCAAGGTTCACGCCTTCTTCGTTCTCGAAAAGCAGCTCTTTGACCATACTCTGGCCGTCGGTTGTGGTGACCATGACGTACTCGCCCGGCACCAATCGGTGGTTCGGCTCGCAAACAGCGATCCAACCGCTGCGAATCGCAGGAGCCATTGAGTCACCCTTTAGGCGAAGGGCATATGCATCTTCATCTCGTGACCAGGTCTCAACCCATCCCTCGGCGATATCAAGGCCAACCCAGTAGCCATCGTTTCCAAGCTGGGCTGTGCCCACAATTTCGATCCTTCGAGTGGGGGAGATGATTGGCGGGCCTTGCTCGACGTTTGTATCCAAGCTGGAGCGCGCTAACTGCGCAATTTCTTCGGCCAGTCGAGGACTAAAAGTCTCCACTGGCTGAGATATCAGTCCGGCAATAACGCTTGCGACCTTAACGTTCAGGGCGTTGTAACCGTTGAGGTAAGCGCTCACAGAGCCTTGGTTGATCCCAAGCGCCTCGGCGATTTTTCCTTGCGTAAGGCTATCTCGGCGGGACTTCCCTTCATTGAAGGAGTCCACAGCCGCTTTCAGGGTGAGGCACTCGGCCATTTCCCAGTCTTCGAGTTCGCGTTTGCGTTTATTCATGCCTCCGATTATTCCTCACGGCAATATTTTATCAATCGCCTCCGGTGTTGATAAACAAATCGCCGGAGGCGATACTTGTTTAATACCAACGGAGGAGACCTGTGATATGGGTCGCAAACACCTTAAAGATTTTGCCGCCGAGCACGGGCAAACCAAGGCGGCCACCTTGCTGGGAATGGCGCAGGGCTCGCTAAACAAGGCGCTTCGACTGGGTCGCGACGTGTACGTCACAGAGCATGCCGACGGGACCTATACCGCCGAAGAAATTCGGCCGTTCCCGTCACAGCATCGCCCGGCCCCGAATCAAATTATCCACCCACTGGCAAGCCGCCAGTAGTGAGCCGAAGTAGCTGTGAATTTAACCAGTAGGAATGAGCAAATGGACCTCTTGAAACCCAACACTGCGTTGCTCATACAAGGCCGGAAGTCGGCATGTTCAACTGAAATCTTCATTCAAGCCGAAAGCACCCTGCCAGCTTTTTGCGTGGAATTTTGGGGGCCGGCAGGGGTGATAGGGGTGCTGCTCTTGGAGCGTCAAGAGCAAGCGGACGAAGTCAGGCTAGGGCGTTCTGTATCCACGTTTGCAGCAGTGGACCTGCTTTCGAGCCATGGTCCAGACCTGCCTCCACTAGTTTCGTTGTCAGCTGTTTTATGGCGTCGCCAGGAGCTTCTCGGAGAGCTTTCAGGAGACTGCTCTTTTGCTCCTCAGGAAGGCTCGCGGACTGGACCTTGGCCTCTATTAGCTGACGGAGGGTGTCCTCATGAAGCTTGACCGTCAACGTGCCGAGGATTGCGCCCACACCGCCATCATCCTCAAGGAAGTCGATGCCTTTGGCCGTGATGGTCGCATGGTGAATCTTCTTTGTTCCATTCACGTAGTCGCTGGCCGCTATGTCTATCAGACCCAGCTCGCGAAGGTAATAAAGATTTCCGAGGGTTTGGCTTGGGTCATCGATCTTTGTAACCGAGCTCGACTCCCGCGGGTACACCTCCCGCAGGTGCTCAAGAATTTTTTTCTGAAGAGCTCTGTCGATTTTCATATGTCGGGTCTCCGTGACCAACGTTTCGAGTGGAATCAAAACGGTATCACGGATGCACCTGGCATCAATTACCTGCACGCCTGAATCGCAGGCACAAAAAAGCCGGTGGCTAGACCGGCTTCTTCAAAACACTCAACGAGGTGGATTATGCATCCCGCACTCGATACAGACAACACCCATCCTCCCGCGTCAGTTTTTGCCGAAGCTGCATACCTGACGCGTCAGGTCATGTCGTTGAGAGGTGCTGTGTGAGCACTATCGTCATGACTGCCTGCTGGCCGCTCCAGGGCATGAGCCCTGCGCAAAAGTCCGTGCTGATTTCACTATCGGACAATGCCAACGACGACGGAGTTTGCTGGCCGTCGGTAGCGCGCATCGCTGAGCGCACCTGTCTTTCTGAACGAGCTGTCCGCAATGCATTGCGTTGGCTGGAGGAGGTGAAAATCCTTACTGCGCACATGCGTGCAGGCCGCTCAACTTGGTACACCGTAAGCCCTTACAGCTACGACCCCGGCAGCAAATGCCCCCCGGCACCAGATGCCGACCCACCCCGGCAGGAAATGCCGCCCACCCCGGCACCAGATGCCGGACACCCCGGCACCTCCTGCCCCCAGAACCGTAAGGGAACCATCAAGGAACCGTCAGGATCATCCGCGAGCACCCCCGACGATTCGAAAACGGCACCAATCGACAAGATCGTGGATCTGTTCAACGAGCTATTGCCGGAGCTGCCTCGCGTTGTCCTGATCAACAAGGATCGCAAGTTGAAAGTTCAGGCTCGATGGGCAGAGAGCCCTGTTCACCAGGATCTCGACTTCTGGCGGGATTTCTTCTCCATGGTTCAGGCCAGCGACTGGCTGATGGGTCGGGTAGGGGGACGCGATAACAAGCCTTTCCGGTGCAACTTCGACTGGCTCGTCGCACCGACCAACTTCGTCAAAGTGGTAGAGGGAAATTACCATGCGTGATCCGTACAGCATCGAGGCCGAGCACGGCCTTCTGGGTGCGATGATGATTCGCCCTGAGCTGATCGACACCCTGAGCGACGACCTCTCGCCTGAGTCGTTCTACTTCGTCGAGAACGCCGAAGTGTTCCGCGGGATCATGGCCGTCCGAGCCACCGGCAAGGCGGTGGACTTCCTGACAGTTGGCGAGCAGATCGGCAACTTGCCGAATGGTGACCGGGCCTTGGCGTACTGCGCCGAGATCGTAGACAACACGCCGAGCGTGGCCAGCGCCAAGACCTATGCCAGCATCGTCCGGGAAAGGGCGATCGAGCGGGCGCTTTACAGCCTCGGTGAGCAGGCCATGGAAATTGCCCAGGGCACGGAGGATGTCCAGGCCAAGATCGCAGCTGTCCAGGCTGCTGCCATGTCGATTGACTGCGGCGCCGGTGATGACGACATCGTCAAGGCGGGCGACGTTATGGCTGACCAGGTCGACGTCTGGCAGGAGCGCCACGACCGGCAAGCTCGAGGCGAAACTCTGATCGGCATCTCCACTGGCTTGAAAGACCTCGACGAAAAGCTGGGCGGCCTGCAGCCTGATCACCTGTACGTGGTGGCGGGAAGGCCGGCCATGGGCAAGACAACTCTGGCAATGGGGTTTGTCGGCGAAGCCTCGATCCGCCAGAACAAGTCGTCTCTGGTTGTCAGCCTGGAGATGAACAAGGGGCAACTCATTGATCGTCTGGTGGCATCCGAAGGGCGAATCCCTCTGACGCTGATCAAGAATGGCACCGCCTGCCAAGATCACGGCGCCGAGCTTGCAGCCGCCGCTGGCGTCATCCGACACGCGCCGCTATTCATTGCCGACAAGGCTGGGTCTTCGATTGGTCGCATCCGGTCCCTAGCGCGGCGTCACAAGATGCGTTACGGCCTGGACCTGCTGATGATCGACTACTTGCAACTGGTCGAGGGGGATGGCGGTAACCGAACTGAGGAGGTGAGCAGCATCAGTCGCGGTTGCAAGTTGCTGGCTGGTGAGCTGGGCATTCCTGTTGTGCTGCTGAGCCAGCTCTCTCGGAAGTGCGAAGAGCGCCCAAACAAGCGCCCAGTACCGTCCGATTTGCGCGAATCCGGCGCCATCGAGCAAGACGCCGATGTGATCCTGTTCGTGTACCGCGATGAGGTCTATCACGAAAACACCGAAGCTAAGGGTATTGCCGAGATCATCATCGGCAAGGGTCGTGACGTGGAAACCGGCACCGTGCGCACTGCATTTCTGGGGCAGTACAACCGGTTCGAGAACCTGGCCGCAGGGTGGGCCCCGGCACCAAAGGCGCAGCCTGAGAAGGTCACCAGCCTGGCCAGCCGCTACGCCGGCAAGGATCGCTTCTGATGGCTGATCCCAAGCTGCTGCCTCCCGACCTCACCGAATACCGCTGGGCCCTGTATGCCTGCGGGCACCTGCTGGATCTCACCAGTCAGCCCCATCCACCGGTTGGCCTGTATCGCGACGAACAGTCGGCGAACCTGCATGGCCTGCGCATGTGGCCAACCACCTTCACCGTTGTAGACCTGGCCGGAGAAGACCGCCCATGAAGCAATCCAAGTTGACCAAAGCCGCGCGCGGCCGGGAATGCCAGGTGCGCATCCCGGGCGCGTGCAATGGCAACCCTGAAACCACCGTTCTGGCCCACTACCGGATGTCCGGCACCTGCGGCGTCGGTATGAAGCCGAATGATCTGCAGGGCGCTTGGGCGTGCAGTGCCTGCCATGACGCCTGTGATGGCCGCAGCCAGTTGATCAATCGCGCCGAGGCCCGCCAGCACCACGCCGAGGGTGTGATGCGTACCCAGGCCAAGCTGATCAGTGAGGGGGTGATCGCCGCATGAAGACTGCGAAGCCAGCCCTGTTCGGGGCAAAGAAGCCCCGGGCCAAACCTATCGACCGCGAAGGGCAGGAGCAGGCATCGCTGATGCGTGAGTTGGCGCTGCGCTTTCCCGTAGCTGCCAAGTTGATCTACCACGTCCCGAATGGCGGGCACCGAGTGAAGGCGGTGGCCGCCAAGCTCAAGGCTCAGGGCGTGAAGGCGGGCATCCCTGACCTGGTGCTGCCGATGGCGCGCGGCGGGTACTTTGGTCTGTACATCGAATTCAAGGCCAAGCCGCCGTTCGACGCACCGGTGTCGCCCAGCCAAGACGCTTGCCTTCAGGCGCTGCTGGGGCAGGGCTACCTGGCCATCGTGTGCCGCGGCTCCATCGACGCAGTTGAGGCCATCCGCGCCTACCTGATGCTGCCACAGACCAAGGTGGCCGCATGAGTGCGACTCGGGAAGTGAAATTGAGCGAGGTCGAAGTGCGCCGGCAGGCTGCCGACGTATCGGTGCGCGACCTGCGCGACCCGCGCCATCCCGGGCTGTACCTGCGCTTCTGGAGCACCCGCGATCGCGGAACCTGGCATCTGGTGCGCGGCAAGCACTGGGTACCGATTGCTCGCTGGCCGGAGCTGAGCGTGGCAGCGGTGTTGGCTGAACTGCCTGCGCTGCGTCAGCGCCTGATGCGTAGCCCAGCAACCGCACCGGTGGCCTCGGGCATGGTCACAGTGGGTCAGTTGCTCGATTGGTACATCGACCGAATGACCCGCGATCGCTCGCTGTCCGCCAAGCGCAAGGCCGGTGCTCGCTCCGCTGTCACCCAGCACCTGAAGCCACGCTTGGATGACCTGGCCTTGGCCAAGGTGAATGCCGACTCGCTGGACAAGCGCCTGATGTGGCCATGCCAGGCCGAGGTGTCGCTGTCCTACCTGCGGCAGATGTTTGCGCTGCTGCTGACCGGCTTCCGCCAGGCGCTGCAGTTGGGCCTGATTGACAGCAACCCAATGGCCGGGATGCGCTTCAGCGACTTCACCAAGGCCAAGATTCTGCCGAAGGCGGCGCGTTTGCGTGACGTGCAATTGCCCGAGCTGATGCAGCAGTTGGCCGAGGCTTTCAAGACGAACCCAGGTGACGCCATGCTGGCCCTGATGATGCTGGCCCACGGCACCCGGATCGGTGAGACCCGCATGGCACGCTGGAGCGAGATCTCGCTGTCCGCTGCCGAGTGGTTCATCCCCGCGGCCAACACCAAGACCCGTACCGAGCACCGCCTGCCACTGACCGACCAGCTCAAGGCGCTGCTGGTCCGGTATCGGGCAATCCAACACGCCCAAGGGTACGCGGGCGCCTACCTGTTCCCGAACCGTCGCGGCTTCTCGTTGAGTGAGAGCCAGGCCAGTGCCGTGTTCACCCGGCTGGGGCAGGGCGAGTGGACCAGTCACGACCTGCGCAAGGTGTCCCGCAGCACATGGACTGATCTCGGCATCGACGGTCACATCGGCGAGATGCTGCTGAACCACACGCTCGGCAAGATTGCCAGCACCTACATCCACACCCAGGCCATGCAGCAGCGCAAGTTGGCCCTGGAGAAGTGGCATGGCTGGCTGGATCAGATCGGTTTCAAGGCCATTCACCGCCTTACAGAGGCCTTATTTGAAATTCCGCAGAATTCGCCACAGCGCGTAGCTGGCAAGGCGTTGAGCGACCTTAGCGCATTTGTAATTAGCGAGGATTCGAACTGAAGAACAGCGACCAAATCCGCGCCCAGTTCGAGGAGCGCTATCCAGTCCCGAGCGGTATGCGCTGGGAGCCAGAGGTTGGCCCGGCGGGCGATTACATTCTGGACTGTTCCGGCTGTTGCTCCGGTGATCGGGCTGCCCAATACGTTGTTCGCTGGGAAGCTTGGCGGGTCTCTCGCGAAACTCTGCGCATCACTAATCCGTTTTCTGTCCAGATGGGCGACCCGGATGGGGATTGGGCGCGAGAGGTGGCCGAAAAGTCGCTGCGGGCCCAGGGGCTGAAGGTGGTCGATTGATGAAGAGGCACGGCCCGGCCTTCAAGAAGGAATTGATCGAGCTGGCTCAGTGCCCGACCTGCAGGGGGAAAGCGGTCACCAAGAGCATGTTTTATGAGCTGGCCTGTGTCGCCTGCAATGCCTCTGGCTGGGTAGCAGCAGTGACCGGTGAGGCTCTGCCATTGGAAGAGCTGGTCACGCAACTGGGTCTTCGCTTGCAGGCTGCGCAGCGACACATCAACGAATTGAAGCACCCTCGGGCCACTGGGCCGGAGGCGCTGTATCAGGAAGGCAACCGGCTGGGCGCCGGCGGCATTAATTACACCGGGGATTGAGGCACACATGAAAAAACGAACCTATGTCGATAAGGCCTTGGGTGACACTGCATACATGCTGGAACAGTGGGGGTGGTGGCGCATGGATGGCATGGGCGTGCCTCGGTACGTCTGCCCGCTCTATGCGCTCATGAGGGAGCATGCCCCTGCGGAAGGAGGGCTCAAGCAGTACGTGATCACGGACGACCTCGCTCTGGCGGTGGACGGCGCCGTAGCAAGGCTGAACAAACGCAACCAGCAGATGGGAGGTTTCGTCTGGCTGTACTTCGGTGCCAAGTGGCCGGCGCTGCGGATCGCCCGCGAGCACAATATGGGTGAAGCCAAAGCCCGCGAGCTGATCAACACTGGCGTGGCTTGGATCGATTGCGCTCTTGAGCAATTGCGCGAAGCTGCATAAAAAGCTTTCCGCGCGGATAAACACCTGCTTTCATAGCAGCGTGTCCAGCTTGCAACGTCACGTGGTATCTGAAAGCCCCGGCGCAACCCATAGGCAAGGAAGCTTCATAATGAGATTGCACCTGTTACTCGCTACCGTTCTATCTATGGTGTTAGTTGGCTGCGAGACAGCGGCGACACCTTGTGATGCGCCAAGTGTTCGGCCAGGCATCATTCATTCGCTGGGAGAGGGCAGTGCAGCCCGCGATCTCTACACCGACATGAAACTGGTGAAACCAGCGCAAGTTCAGGTGGATGAAGCTACCAAGGTCTCTGATTGTTCTGCACGTCTAGTCATCCCAACGGAAGCGGGGCCGTTTGACTACAACCTTCGTTATCGTGTGGGGCCCTCCAAGAGCGGCGATTCTGTGTTCATGTACATAGTTGCGGATGACGAGTTGCTCAGTTTCGTGGACAGACTTGATCGTTACGCTGAGACGCTTGGCCGGTAGGACTTTCAGCAAATAGATAGCCCCAGCCCGTTCTGGGGCTTTTTTGCTTCTTCGGATGACGCGCCCGTGCAGCCCGGCTTAGTCGGTCGTGGCGTTGATCAATGCCGTGCACTCCCTGATCGGGTACGCGATGAGTTTCTGGGGGGCGCGCCCAAGTGTCGGGTTTTTTGGTGTCCGTTCATCCACTCGAATGCACGCAGCGACCCCTTTAGCTTCAAACCAATACGGCCCAGATAAGCTGGACCTCGATTGGTGAGGTGCGTATGTCTACCGATTCGAGTTTTGAAGACCAAGCGCAAGGCTCTGTTCCTTCCAGGCCCGAGCCAGGAACGGATGAGCCTACGCTGGATCCAGATGATCCTAAAAAGTACGATCCGTTGAAAAGTCCCGATAAGGAGCGCCCAGTAGACTGGGATGATCCATCTAAGCGGGTCACGCCTGAGGCAGATGAGCAAACACCGCTCTCTGACGACAGGCGTTGATGAGAAGAACCCGGCCACCGCGCCGGGTTTTTGTTGACGACCGTTCGTCCAATGCCAGGCACTCACCGCTTCCTTGGTACCTCTCAATTTTAAGCGTGGATATCCCGCGCACTAGAGCGGAGAGCCAGCATGGAAATTGACGAGAATGCACCTGGCAACAGGTCACAGCAGGGTGTAACCCGCACGACGGACAATGAAGCCGGTCAAGATCCTCGGCGTAGAGAGTCTGAGATTCCTCTGCCGCCGGATGATGCGACACCTGTCGAAGAAGAGCTTTCTGACGTGGAGGCCAATAATTCAGTGTCAAGCGAGCATCCGGAATCAGGCACTAGTCGTCGAGCCAATGGTCCTGAGGCCGATTCGCCCGCGGGTAATCAGGGGGATAACGCCAACGAACCCCGCCGCGGGCCTGCAAGCGACCCTGAATCGGGCGCCTGATCCTTTCACATATTCTGAATGCCCGCCCAGTGCGGGCTTTTTCGTTTTCGGCTCCACCATTCCCATCGCGCCTAGCTGGGAGTGCTGTGTGAGCCGGACCTATCACCAGCCCCGAGAGGGCACTGAGATGCCCAAAATGCCAGATAAGAACCCTGACCTGTGGATTACCTTCATGACAGCTTTGCGTGAGTACGGCCTTGTTATGGGGCTGACCTTTGTTCTGTCATACATCCGCATTCGTCTGTACAGCGAGCGCAAGAGCATGATCGCCACGATTCTGGAGGCGGCGTTCGGTGCTTTGCTGATCATGCTGATTGGCTTGGGCATCAACGCAATGGGGCTCAACGTTGCCTGGACGTTGTTCTCTGCAGCTTTCATCGGGCTGTTGGGAGTGGACCAGATCCGGGCTTTGGCGCAGAAGTGGGCTAGTCGCAAGGTTGAAGGTTGATGGCCAGGCTCAAGACGCTTGGCTCTCGGGTGAAGGAAGGCTCGGGCTCCCGCCTTAAGACCATCACCCCAGGAAGCTGGCGAAGCGACAAAACTAGCACTCAGCGGGGCTACGGCTACAAGTGGCAGAAGGCGCGTGAGCGCTACCTGCTCGACAACCCGTTGTGCGTGTACTGCGCGCGGGGCGGGCTGACTGCCGCGGCCAGCGTGGTTGACCACATCATCCCGCACCGTGGTGATCAGGATCTGTTCTGGAATCAGACCAATTGGCAGCCACTCTGCAGGTCCTGCCACGACTCGGTGAAGCAGGCCGAGGAAGCTGCAGGCCTGGCAGGCTGAAGGTCGGCTGAGGCGCTGAGAATGAGTCGTTGGCGGCAGTGACGTGCCACACAGGGTAGGGGGTGTTAAAGCTTAGAGTTCCTGCCTAGCTAGACCGCCCTCGACCTCACGCACACATTTTTTCCCAATTTACGGAAAAGTTAACCATGGCTTTAACCGACAAAAAGCGCCGGTTTGCTGACGCTTTGCAGTCGGGCGCCTCGAAAAGAGACGCAGCTATTTCAGCTGGCTATTCCGAGAAAACCGCGTCGCAGGCGGGCTCGAAGCTTGCGAAGGACCCCGACGTCACTGCCTACCTCGCTCGCAAGTCCAGGGTAAAGACCGCTTCCTCGACCGAGGTTAAAGCTGCAGGGAAAGTTAACTCGCCGGCTCCAGCGGAGACGCCTGACGATGCGTTGGTTTTCGCCGAGTTCGACGATCCTCGCGACTTCCTGGTTGCAGTGATGAACGAGCAGTCTGCCGAACCGAAGCTACGAGTGGATGCCGCCAAGGCGCTCATGCCCTACGTGCACGGCAAGATGGCAGATCAGGGTAAGAAGGAAGCCCGCCAGGATGCTGCCAAGGAGGTGGGCAAGGGGCGATACGCGCAAGGCAAGCCGCCACTCTCTGTCGTCAAGGGGTAACTCATGCAATGGACTACCGCCTGCCCAGACTGGTGGCGGCGGCTGGCTGCGGGCGAGTCGATCATTCCAGAGCCGCTATTTCCTGATGAGGCAGAAGCTAGCCTTGAGGTTTTCAAGGGCCTGAAGATTGTCGATGCCCCTGGCAGCCCGACAATCGAAGCCTCCTGCGCCCCCTGGGTGTTGGCCTTCGCCGGAGCTGTGTTCGGCAGCTACAACAGCGAGACCGGCGAGCGGTTGATTCGGGAGGTGATGCTCTGTATCCCGAAAAAAAACAGTAAATCCACCATCGCTGCGGGGATCATGCTAACGGCGCTGATCCGCAACTGGCGCCTGTCAGCTGAATTCATCATCTTGGCGCCGACCAAGGAGATTGCGGACAACTCATTCGTACCGGCCAAAGACATGGTCAACAACGATGAAGAGCTGAAAGCACTTCTACATGTTCAGCCGCACCTACGGCTGATCACCCATCGTGAGACGGGAGCCACGCTAAAAGTAGTGGCTGCTGACAGCGACGTGGTAGGCGGCAAGAAAGCGGTCGGTGTGTTGATCGACGAAGCCTGGCTCTTTGGTAAGAACCCGAAAGCGGCAGACATGATCCGGGAAGCTACTGGTGGTCTGCTGTCCAGGCCGGAAGGCTTCATCATCTGGCTGACAACTCAGTCAAACGAACCGCCGGCCGGCGTGTTCAGGTCGAAGCTTTCCTATGCCCGTGGCGTGCGGGATGGCCGTATCGAGGACAACCGGTTCTTACCGATCATCTATGAATTCTCGCAAGAGATGATCAAGAGCGGTGAGGCACGGAAACCCGAGAATTTCCACCTGGTTAACCCGAACATGGGTTATTCGGTTGACCGACCGACGCTAGAACGCCTTTTCATGCAGGCGGAGCTCGACGGTGAAGCAGATCTACGTGGCTTCCTGGCCAAGCATCTCAACATTGAAATCGGCCTGGCCCTGATGTCCGACAACTGGGTCGGCGCTGAATTCTGGGAACCCCAGTCGCTTGCTGGTCTGACGCTCGATGCACTGCTCTCTCGGTGCGAAGTGGTCGATATCGGCGGGGACGGCGGTGGCCTCGATGACTTGCTCGGGTTGGCTGTTCTCGGTCGTGAGATTGGAACTCGTAGGTGGTTGCACTGGGCTCACGCTTGGGCGCACCCATCGGTCCTTGAGCGGCGCAAGTCCGAAGCTCCTCGCTTGCGAGATCTTGAGGCGACGGGAGATCTGACGATCGTCAAACGCATCGGTGAAGACGTCGAACAACTTGCGGCCATTGTTGCTCGCGTCAATGCAACTGGTTTGTTGGATAAGGTCGGCCTCGATCCAGCTGGTATTGGCGCTGTTCTCGACGCCCTGGCAGATGCAGGTGTAGAGGAAGACAAGATCGTAGGTATTTCCCAAGGCTGGAAGCTGACCGGCGCAATCAAGACGACCGAACGTAAGCTCGCCGAAGGCGCATTGCTGCACTGCGGCCAGCCGCTCATGGCTTGGGCCTGCGGTAACGCGAAAGGTGTCCCGTCTGCCAACGCTTTTTTGATTACGAAGCAGGCATCAGGGACAGCAAAGATTGACCCGCTCATGGCCACATTCAACGCCGTTTCGCTGCTCAGTCTGAACCCGGAAGGGCGAGGCGGAATGGACAACTTCATGGCTGGCATCCGAGACCCATTGATCGCATGAACGCATTCCATTACTTCATCCTCGTTTCGCTCGCGGCCTTCTGTATGGCTTGTGCTGGCGTCTGGATGCTAGCCGGCACTGGCTGGGCCTTGTTGGCGGGGGCGCTGAGTTTGTTCTGCATCGCAGCCTTTATTCGCCGAGGATTGAGCAGTGATTAAATCGTTATCTCAGGCGTTGGGCGCTGCAGCGGCCAAGCCTTCGGCCAACCTGAATGGATGGCTCGGGAAATCCATTCGATTATCGGATGGCGGATTCTGGAGCAACTTCCTCGGGGCTCAGTCCAGCAGTGGGAAGTCGGTCAGCGTCGACAACGCCATGCGACTCTCCACAGTTTGGGCGTGTGTTCGGATCATCTCGACATCGGTTGCTGGTTTGCCGTTGAGCATCTACCGGCGTATGCCAGATGGCAGCCGCGAAAGTGCAAGGGACTTCGCGCTATACGACGTGGTGCATACAAGCCCCAACGAGGACATGGCAGCCTTCCACTTCTGGCAAGCTGTCGTCGCCTCGATGCTACTTTGGGGCAATGCTTACTGCGAGATACACCGTGCCGCGGGGCGGGTGATTGCCCTGGACTTTCTGATGCCCTCGCGAATCGAGCTGGAACTCGATGACGATGGCCGACTCAGGTACTTCTTCAAGCCGCGAAAGGGGGCTCGTCGAGAGATCCTGCGCGAGAATATGTTGCACATTCCGGCATTCACCCTGGATGGCAGGGTAGGTCTGTCAGCGATCCGTTACGGCGCGGACGTGTTTGGCTCGGCCATGTCGGCTGACGATGCCGCGAACAACACGTTTAAAAACGGGATGATGCCCACCGTCGCGTTCTCGGTGGACAAGACCCTAAATCCAGCGCAGCGCGTCGAGTTTCGTGATTACGTGAAGACGATCTCCGGCGCGCTCAACGCCGGTCGCAGCCCAGTGCTTGAGGCCGGCGTGAAGCCGGAAATGATCGGTATCAATCCAGCCGACGCCCAGTTGCTGGAGTCGAGAGGACACAGCATTGAGGAGATCTGCCGCTGGTTCGGCGTGCCGCCTTGGATGGTGATGAAGACCGACAAGGGCAGCAACTGGGGTACTGGCCTGGAGCAGCAGCAGATTGCCTTCCTGACCTATTGCATCATGTCCTACACGGCCCCGATTGAGCAGTGTGTGAACAAGCGCTGTATGACTGCCGTGGATCGAATCAATTTCTACGCCGAGTTCTCTCTGGAGGCATTCCTGCGAGCAGACAGCACAGGTCGTGCTGCATACCTCAGCACCATGGCTCAGAACGGCTTCATCACGCGCAATGAAGGGCGTCGCAAGGACAACATGCCCAGCAAGCCAGGCGGAGACATCCTGACTGTGCAATCGAACCTGGTGCCGCTCGACCAGCTTGGAAATCAAAGTGATGGGCAGGCGGCACGTGCAGCCCTGATGAACTGGCTCAAAGAGTCAGAAAGCAACTCTCGGGAGTAATCCATGAAACACAAAATCCAATCTCGCGGCCTACGCAGCGAGATGAGCCCACGCGCGCTCGATAAATGGAATCCCGCGATCCAGGCGGCCGTCGAGAACACCTCGGACACCATCACCGTATACGGCGTCATCGGTGAGGACTGGTATGGCGAGGGCGTAACGCTGAAGCGAATCGATGCAGCACTGCGAGCCATCGGCGAGCGTGACGTCACCGTCTATATCAACTCGCCGGGCGGCGACATGTTCGAAGGCATCGCCATCTACAACCGCCTCCAGGAGCACAGTCACGAAGTCACCACTAAGGTGCTCGGCATGGCGGCCAGCGCTGCTTCGATTGTCTTCCTCGCGGGCACTAAGCGAGAGGTAGCCAGCAGCGCCTTCCTGATGATCCACAACTGCTGGACCTGGCTCGCCGGTAATCGCAACTACCTTCGAAGCATCGCCGACGACATGGAGGAGTTCGATGCCGCGATGGCCGATCTCTATGCCGAGACAGGCGGGCAGCCAGCGGAGGATATGGCCGAACTGATGGACGACGAAACTTACATCCGCGGCAAGCGTGCCGTGGAGCTTGGCCTGGCTACCGGACTGTTGTCGTCCACTGAGATCACCGAGCGGGAAACTGAAGAAGCCGCCCAGAACAATGCGCTCAAGGCCATGGATGTAGCCCTGGCGAAGGCTGGCATGCCTCGCTCCGAGCGCCGTGAACTGTTCGCCAGTTTTAAGTCCGGCATGCCTCGCGCTACCGGCGGGGGTACGCATATCGCTGCCCCGACCGACAAGCCCAGCGCTGTCGCGCCAGACCTCTCCGCCTCTCTGAGCGCGGCAACCAACCTCCTCAATTCTTTGAAAGGAAACTGACCATGGACTTTGAATCCCAAGTCAAGGAACTCAACGCCAGCCTCAAGGGTATTGGTGACCAAATTAAAAGCCAGGCCGAGGCGGTCGAAAAACAGATCAAGGCCTCGGGTGAGATGAACACCGAAACCCGCGCCAAGGTGGATGAACTGCTGACCAAGCAGGGCGAAATCAGCGCACGCCTGGGCGAGGCGGAGCAGAAGCTCGTCAATGCAAACCGGGATCGTAGTCACCAGGAGGAGCCGCAGAAATCGGTTGGTGCTCTCGTGATCGAGAGCGAAGAAATGCAAGAAATGAACTCATCCTTCCGTGGCTCGCGTCGCGTCTCAGTACCGCGGGCTGCCATCACCACCGCTACTGGCGGTGACCTGGTGCAGACTCAGCGCTTGCCGGGGATCATTGCTCCGCCGCAACGCCGGCTGACCATCCGCGACCTGGTCGCGCCGGGTTCCACCGAATCGAACTCGATCGAGTATATCCGCGAGACCGGTTTCACCAACAGTGCGCGTCCCGTCGCGGAAAACACCGCCAAGCCGTACTCCGATCTCACTTTCGCTCTGGCAACGGCCAACGTCCGCACCATCGCCCACCTCTTCAAAGCAAGCCGCCAGATGCTCGATGACGCGAAGGCGTTGCAGAGCTACATCGACGGTCGCGCGCGTTACGGTCTGACCATGGCGGAAGAAGCGCAGTTGCTTTACGGCAGCGGCACTGGTGCAAACCTGCAGGGCCTCATGACCGTGGCTCAGCTATACGCGGCACCGGCCGGTGTTGCCGTTGTCGGCGAGCAGCGCATTGACCGGCTCCGTCTCGCGTTGCTGCAGGCCGAACTGGCCGAGTTCCCATCCGACGGCATCGTGCTCAACCCGATCGACTGGGCGGCCATCGAGCTGACCAAGGACGGGGAGGGCCGTTACATCATCGGCCAGCCTCAGGACGGCACCAACGCGAAACTTTGGAATCGCCCAGTGGTTTCTACCCAGGCCATGACACAGAACGACTTCCTGGTCGGCGCCTTCAAACTCGGCGCTCAGATCTTCGATCGCATGGAGATCGAAGTGCTGATCTCGACCGAGAACGACAAGGACTTCGAAAACAACATGGCAACGATCCGCGCTGAAGAGCGTCTGGCCTTTGCCATCTATCGCGATGAGGCGTTCGTCACTGGTCCGCTGATCACTCCTTAATCTCTTTGGCAAAGGGCGTCAGGAATGACGCCCGACTGGAGTACTTCCATGGCACGTAAACAGGAAACACCAGTATCCACAGCAAAGGTGAAAGATCATGTATCGCCTACTGAGCCCACTACTGTTCAGCCCGAGGGTGGCAGCCTGTCTCCTTCGCCTGACCCTGCGGCTTTGCCGAATTCTGGCGGGGACGGACCCCCGGCAACTGATCCAGGCCTGGCGGATAGCACCGGACAGGGCCTCCCAGTAGGCCAGGCAAGCTCGAGCTTCGAAACGGATGCGGCTGCGACCAACCAGGCTGCCGACACCAATGCCCCAGTTATTGGCGCCGACGACAGCGAAGGTGCCGGCCAGGTCGGATTGGTGGCAACTGATGGCGGCAAAGGCTCCGATCAACTTGTGGGCGGAGAGGATCTTGTGGTCAATCCCAACCCTGTAGTTGTTCAAATTTACCCGATGCGATCCTACATGGACGAGGGCGAGCTGCGTCGCCGCGGCGGTCCTGCTTATTCAGTGCCGCGCCGGCATGCCGAAGAGCTGGTGCAGCGGAAGCTGGCAGCCCTCGAGCCGCTGAAGGAGTAAGGCATGCCGGTTATCAGCTTGACCATCGCTCGGCATCACCTTCGCGATCCTGATGATGATGACGAGTATCTGGAGCTTTTGGTTGAAGCTGCGGAGGGGCAGGCAATGGATTACCTGAATCGTCGGTTCTATGTCGATGAGCAGTCAATGGCAGAGGCTGTCGCGGCAGGAGAGGCGGGTGATTCACCAATGCTAATCAATCCTTCCATTAAAGCGGCCTGCTTGCTGAACCTTGGTCATCTCTACGCGAACCGTGAGGATGTCGTAACCGGCACCATCGCAACTGAGATGCCCATGGGTTCACGCGCGCTTCTTACGCCGCATCGTGTGGGGTGGGGAATATGAGAGCAGGCCCCCTTCGACACCGTTGCCAGGTGACCTATCCGAAGCAGGTGCGTAACAGTTCGGGCGGCGCTGATGAGACGTGGCTGGCTGCTAGTCCTCCGGAGTTGTGGGCCGAAATCAGGCTGCCAAGTGGTCGTGTCTCGCCAGTTGCTGAGCAATTGGAAGCTGTTGTAACAGCTGAAATTCTCACCAGACCGCGTGAAGACGTTTGTGTCGGCTGGCGGCTAACTAGGCGTGGCGCGACCTACAAAGTCGAAGCCGTATTAACAGACAACTACGGGACGATGATGAGGCTGCTTTGCTCGTCTGTGCCAAACCCATGAGGAAAACAACATGAAAATTCGTGCACTGGGTGTGCTCTCCGGCGCTGTTGGCGACCGCGAGAAAGGTGAAGCCTTCGAGGTTTCGGCTGAGGTCGGCAAGGGGTTGATTGCTCGCGGCTACGCCGAAGAGGTGACTGAGAAGGTCGATAAGCCAGTCAAGGTCGAATCGACCAAGGAGTAATCATGGCCGTTCGCCGCTCCAGGATGTCCGGCGATTTCAAGCTTCGGCGCCTGATGCGCAATATCCACAAAAACGTGGACAACGAGCTCAAGCCAGCAATGCAGAAGGCCGCCGACCGGATCCTGCAAACGATGAAGAGCCTGGTGCCTAAGGATACGGGCGAAGCGGCTGCAGCGCTGACCGCGTTCGTCTCGTCCAGCGGCCTGAATGCCGAGGTGGGCCTGCGCGGCAAGCTGAATAACCAGCGCTACTTCTACCTGCGTTTCATCGAGTACGGGACAAAAGGCTATTCCGGCAAGGTTTACCATCGGGCCGATGCTGATGCCGTATCGGGCAGCCACACAACTAATCGGGACCGCTCCCAGCTAAAGGGCAAGAATCGGCTGGGGCGTCGGGACACGAAGAACAAGAGCGACGGCGCGAACTTTTTCGGCAAGTATCCGGACATTCCGGCCCGGCCAGCACATCCCTGGCTCAGGCCAGCGATGCAGGTCAACCGAGAGTTCGTCCTGGCAGAGATCGAAGCGGCGGTCACTCGTACGCTTCGTAAAGCGAGCCAGGGGGTGGGAAATGCCTGATCCATCGGTAGCGCTGCAGGAAGCGCTGTTTACGCGGCTCGCGACTGAAGTCAGTTGTCCCATTTTTGATGGCGCGCCGATGAATACGCCGAAGCCGTATGTCTCCATTGATCGCGAAGTCTCGGCGAACATTCGTCCGATCGCAGGCCGCAAGCGTGAGCAGCGTCTGATCTACCTCTCGGTATGGTCCGACGCCATTGGTCAGGCCGAGGTCAAACGCATCAATGGCGAGATCATCAATGCCCTGGACGAACGCAGGCTACCGCTTTCGACCGGTCGCGCTGTTTCAGTTCGTGTCGAGCAGGCCGACGCCCAGCGCGATGCCGACGGCGTGACCTATCAAGGCTCAATCACGGTTCGCGTGATCACCACTCACTAAATCCACCATCGGCCGCGCTGCGGCTTTTATCCAATGTGCCTTTGGAGGCATCTCCATGTCTGAAGACAACCTCAATACAGCTGCCGGCTGCCGTATCGCGCTCGGCGGCAAGACCGGTGCCGATACAGAAACCGAGTACAAGGCGGACACCTACGTCGACATTGGCGAGGTCGAAGACCTTGGCGAATTCGGCGATACCTTCAGCAGCGTCACCTTCACCTCGCTGCGTAATGGTCGAGTGCGCAAGTATAAGGGTACGGCGGATGCTGGCGACCTAACTCTGGCTGTTGGCCTGGACAACGGCGACCTTGGACAGAAGGCGCTTAAGGTGGCGCACAAGGACCGTGGCAAAGGCGATTACAGCATCAAAATCACCCTGAACGACGGCGATCCCGACGCCTCGCCAGTGGTCGCACCGACGACGTTCTACTTCCGCGGCAAGGTGATGAACAACACCGTAGCCCCAGGCAGTGCCGACAACGTGGTTCGTCGTAACGTCACCATCGCCATCAACTCTGACATTCTCGAGCTGCTCCCGGCGCCCGTCACCCCATAATGCCCGGGGCTTCGGCCCCGGCTTCACAGGAAGCGTTCCATGAACAAGACCTTACATGGCACCGTCACCGTAAAAGTGGGTGAGGAGTCATTCGACCTGGTGCCTACCCTGAAAGCAGTGCGAGCTATCGAGTCCCGCTTTGGTGGGCTGCGCGGTGCGTCGCAGGTGATCACCGCCCTGAGCGTGGACGGTGTTGCGATCATCATCGCCGCTGGTGCGGACCTGGAAGGCAAGACAGCCGAAGCCATCCCTGAGAAGGTCTGGCAGGCTGGCGTGCTCGAAGTGTCGACCCAGGTGAACGCCTATCTGGTGGCATTGTACAACCCTCGGGGCGCCGACAAGGGAAACGCGGAAGCCGGGAAGGCGTAAGCGTCGTCGAGGACGGCAGCTACGTTGACCGGCTGTTCGCGATTGCCACGGGCTGGCTGGGATGGTTGCCTGAATCAGCCTGGCGCACACCGCTTCCTGAGTTGTTCCTTGCTCTGGATGCCAAGATTGAGTGGGCGCAGATGACCAATCCTTTCGGCAACGGAAAGGCTGCAGGTCCAAAGGAAAAGCCAAAGGCCTCGACCGTGGCTGACAAGCTGCGGCAGGCGCTTACTGGAAGAAGGGCGTCGTAACCTCTGGTATCCTGACGCGATCTGAATGGAGGCAGGTTATGCAGAAGCTCATTCTTCTAGCTTTGATAGTGATTATTGTCCTTCTCGCGCCCTGGACGCTCGGGTTGTTTGCCGCTGCGTTTTCAGTTTGGGCTTTGATAGCCATCATAGCTGGAGCGTGTTTTGTTATCGGCATGCTATGGCTGAATTACAGCAGCGACCCAGATCGCGAGCAGAAGCGGTTGGAGAAGCGCATTCAACGCATCACCCAAGAAGCGAACAGGGCGAACGCTCGAAAGGACTAGTGCTACCGAAGTGTTACCGAAACCCGGATTACTCCGGGTTTTTTATTGTCCGGAGAAAAGCATGGCCGATACCGATATTCAGGGGATGCTCGTCAGGATCGAAGCAACTACGGCTCAGCTTCGGTCGGAGATTGCGCGAGCCGACTCCTCGGTGGCCCAGGGTGCAATCAAAATTGATCGCAGCTTGGCGCGGATTGATGAGGGGTTTGATCGTGTTGGCGAGAGCGCGCTCACCGCGGGCGGGCTTATCAAGAATGCGATGGGCCTGGCTGCCGGCGCAATTTCGGTCAAATCGGTTATTGATGCCGCTGACTCCTACTCGCAGATGTCTGACCGGATCGAGCTTGCGACCAGCAGCTTCGGCGAATACAACCTGGTGCAAGAGCGCCTGCTCGAGACAGCCAAGCGCACCTATCGTCCTCTGAGCGAAGCGCAAGAGCTTTACATCGGGACCGCTGACAGCCTGAGGTCCATGGGCAAGAGCACCAGCCAGGCGCTGGATGTAATGGATAGCTTCAGCTTTTTGCTGGTGACGAACTCGGCGAGTGCTGACAAGGCTTCGTCAGCAATCGATGCGTACTCCAAGGCTTTGCAGACCGGCAAGGTAGATGGGGATAGCTGGAAGTCGATCCTGGCTGCAATGCCGACGATGGTTGACACCCTGGCGAAGGCCACTGGCAGGAGCGCGGAAGAGATCCGCTCCCTTGGCATCGAGGGCAAGCTCAGCCTGGACTTGCTTACTGAGGGCTTGGAAAAGTCAGCTAAGGCCAACGGTGAACTCGCTGATAGCATGGGAGTCGCCGTCCGAGATGCGCTCCAGAATTTGAGCAACGCGTTTTCGGTTTACATTGGCCAGGCCAATGAGGCTACCGACTTCACTGGAAAGCTAGCCAGCGGCATTGCGCTGCTTGGCGACAACTTCTTCTACTTTGCTGATATAGCGGTTGCGGCGGCTACAGCTGCGATCGCCAAATACGGCATTGCATCTGTCGGTTCTGCCTATGCCGCGATTAAAGATGCATCTGCAAGGAAGGCGCAGGCTGCAGCTGTTCTGATAGCCGCCCAAGCTGAGCAACGCAAGGCGCAGACGACAGTCTTCTTGGCCGAAAAGGAAGCGGTGGCGGCCAGAGGCACCGCAGTTCAAACGCAGCTATCGCTGCAACTGGCCCAGGCGAGGATGGTGGAGGCTCGGGCCACCGCCGCTGTAGGGGTTGCGCAAGAAGCAGTGAAAGGGGCGAGTTTCAGCCTTCTGGGGATGCTCGGCGGCCCGGCTGGAGTCATTGCGCTTGCAGTGGGTGCTGCCACCGCATTCCTGACTTTGCGGGATAACACAGGGTATCTCGAAGAAAAGTTAGGTGATCTATCCGGGCCAATTGACAAGCTTATTGAGAAGTTCAACGAGCTTGATCGGGCCTCGCAGTCAACTGCGCTTCGTGGGCTCCGGTCAGATCTTGAGGATGCAAAGAGTGACCTTTCTGCTGTGTCAGGGGCGCTCGCATTTGAGTTCCAGAGCAACCTAACTAATGCTGGTCTCGCCGGTGCGTCAGGCTTCATGGCTGGTATCGCGCCTTTGCCTACTGAATTTCAGTCGGCGATGGACATCGTCAAGAAGGCATCTGCCGACCAGGCAGCCGGCATGGTTGTCGACTGGAAGTCTGTCGCTGATCAAGTTCGCGTGATTCCGGGCGTGACTGCGGAGATGGCGGACGCCCTGAATGACAGCGGTGGTGCTGCCGCCACTAAGGCAAAGGTGGTTCAACATCTGACCGAGGTGATTGCCCAGCTCACTGGCGAGACTGATTCCAATACCCGGTCAGAACGAGAGAATGCAGCAGCACGGGCGGTCGCGGCGCAAGACGGTCAGAAGTACCTGGACCAGCTGCTCAAACAGCTCGCGACAGCACAAGACAAAACCAGCCTCGATGCGGCGAACCGGTTCATCGCAGAGAACACGCTACTCACCGAGGGACAAATAGTCGCCATCCGTTCTGCTGCGGCAGCTCGCGATGCGCAGAAGAAAGCTGATGATGCTGCAGCCAAGGCTGGGCGTAAGAACTTGTCCGAAGGCGAGTCTGCAACCAAGAAGCAGCTCAAGGACTTCGAGTCTACCGAGGAAGGCTACAAGCGCCAGATTGAGCTGATCAATACCACCGGCGACAAGCAGAAGGACGCCACCGAAGTGGCCAAGCTCTCCTTCGAGTTACAGGAGGGCAAGCTTGGCAATCTGTCCAAGGCTCAACAGAAGCGACTTCTTGAAATGGCGGCCGAGCTGGATGGCCTGAACAAGATCAAGAAGGCCAACGAGGATGCCCTGAAGCTCAGCGCATTCAAGGCAGCTCAGGCTACCGGCACGCAGAATACCGTCAACGGCTTTTCCCAGGAGCTGGCCGGCATCGGCATGGGCGACAAAGCCCGTGATCGTATGCGGGCTGATCTGGCGATGCGGCAGAAGTATGTCGAAGATTTGAATGCGCTCACTGAGCAGCGAAACGCCGGCCAGATTGACCCGGAGCTGTACCGGAGCGAAACCCAGGTACTCACGGAGGAGTACAACAAGCGCCTGCTCGCCCAGCAGTTCTATTACGAGCAGGTCGACGAGGCCCAGTCGAACTGGGTGAATGGCGCCCGGGATGCCTGGCAGAACTTTGCCGACGATGCCCTGAATTACTCGGCTCAGGCTGCGGACTTTGTCAGTGGCTCACTGGGATCGGCCACCAGCCAACTTGGCGGTGCCTTCACCGACATCATCACTGAGTCGAAAGACGCAGGGGATGCCGTGGCTGACGCGGCGGCAGGGATGGCCAAGTCAATGGCTGGCGCTCTCATGGATATGGCGGCGCAGTGGCTGGTCTACGGCGCTGTGCAGGCCATTGTGGGCAAGAGCACTCAGTCGGTAGCTAGCTTGGGTATGGTGGCTAACGCGCAAGCGATGTCGTTTCAGGCGCAGTTGGCTGCCTATGCGTCGACTGCTGCCATCCCTCTAACTGGTCCAGCACTGGCTCCTGGTGCTGCTGCGGCAGCTGCGGCTGCCACGGCACCGATGGTCGCCGGGGTCTCGACTGCTTCTGCTATGGCTGGCGCTGGCTTTATGGATGGCGGCTACACCGGGCATGGCCGCCGCGATGAAGTGGCGGGTCCGGTGCACCGCGGCGAGTACGTATTTGATGCCGAAGCCACGGCTCGCATTGGTGTTGGGCGTCTTGAAGCGCTGAGTGATGGCCGTATCGGCATGACGGGCGGTTCAGGAGTGGCGGCCAGTGCTGGCGCTGCCCCTGCCGGTGGTCCTCCGCAGATCAACATCGACGCCCCGATCTACGTTCAGGCCCAGCCAGGCATGAGTGACGAAGCTGCACGTCGGCAGGGCGAGGTTATGGGTGAAGGGCTGCGGCAGACAATTCGCGAAGTGGTCAATGAAGAGTTCAGCCAGGGCGGCTCTATGTGGAGACGGTAATGACGGAAATCTTCAGTTTCGACGTGGAGGCCGAGGTCGATGGTGATATTCGTCAGCGCACCTGGGAAAACGATTTTGGCGATGGGTATGTTCAGTCAGGCGGCACCGGCATCAATACGAAGTCGCAGTCGTGGAGCGCATCCCACACAGGGTTGCTGGAGGTGGGCGAGGAGGCCCTGGCCATTCGCGATTTTCTCGACCGGCACGAAGGCTATAAGTCCTTCTTCTGGACTCCCCCTGGCGGCGTGCAAGGGCGGTACCGGGTCAAGGGTTACAAGCTCAGGACCAGAGGTAGCCCCAAGCTGGTAACGATCAGTTGGACCTTCGATCAGCGATTCACCCCTTACTGACCCCGCCGAGTGCGGGGTTTCTTCGTTCTGAGGCCTCATGAACTTCAACACCGACATCCAAAAGCTTGAGCCGGGCAATCAGATCCGACTGTTCGAGGTGCACGCTACGCGCCTGGGCGGCAACCTTATGCGCTTTCACGGCCACGCTCAGGAAGGCGACATCATTTGGCAGGGCAACCTGTACTCGCCGCAACAGCTCACCGCCAAGGGTTTCGATATCCGCGGTGATGGTCGTCCGGCCAGCCCGACGCTGCAGCTGGCCAACGAGATCGATGGCGTGCGCGGCGCAGTCACCGCATTGTGCTTGCACCTGAAGGACCTGGCTGGAGCCAAGGTGAAGGTTATTGAGACCTTTCGCCACTTCCTGGACGGGGCCAACTTCCCCGAGGGCAATCCCAATGCCTCCAATCAGGCCAAGGAAAATCTCTGGTACATCGAGCAGAAGACCGATGAAGACCGCGAGCAGGTGACGTTCCAGCTCTCCAGCCCGCTGGACCTGGGTGGCCAGATGCTGCCCAGTCAGCAGATCACCAAGTTGTGTCGCTGGGCCTGCCGAGGGCAGTACCGGCAGGAGGCCTGCGCTTACACCGGCTCAGCCATGTTCACCAAGAAGGACGAGCCCACCGACAATCCGGCGCTCGATCGCTGCGGCGGTCGCTGGAAAAGCTGCAAAGCACGGGGCAATACCCGGCGCTTCGGCGGCTCCATGGGCGCCAGTCTCATTGCCAGTTCGAGGTAGCCCGTGCGTATCAACCAAAAACTACAGGCCGCGATCCGCGAGCATGCTGAACGAGAGCACCCAGATGAAGCCTGCGGCGTACTGATCAAGACCGACCAGGGGCGCGAATATGTGCCTTGCCGAAACCTTGCCAGGACGCCCCGCGACCACTTCACGTTGCACCATGAAGACCTGGCTGATGCCGAAGACCGAGGAGAGCTGTTGGCGATCATCCACAGCCACCCGGACGCAGCACCAATCCCGAGCATGGCCGACCGAGTCAGTTGCGAGTTGCACGAAGTGCCTTGGGGCATCGTGGGCTGGCCAGGCGGTGACATGGAGTGGTTCAAGCCATCGGGCTACCAGGCGCCTCTGCTGGGTCGGGAGTTTGCCCACGGGCTGCTCGATTGCTGGGGTGCCTGCCGCGACTGGTACGCCCGCGAGGCCGGCCTGCAACTGCCCAACTTCGAGCGCCAGGACCTGTGGTGGGAAGACCCCGACGGGGCAAGCCTGTACGAGGACAACTTCACCGGTGCTGGTTTCTATCAGGTCGACACGCCCAAGCGCGGCGACATGCTGGTGTTTATGGTCCCGTCCCCAGGCAGGCCGTGCTACCACCCGAACCATGCTGCTATCTACCTGGGTGACGAGCCAGCGCTTACTAGCGAAGAAGCCCCGGCACTGGGTGGCGGCGGCCCGTTCATTTATCACCACATGGCAGGCCGCTCTTCCTCTCGTGATATTTACGGTTGGTCGATGGCCAACCGCTGTCGGCTGGTGCTCCGGCACAAGGACTATCGACCATGAAGCGGACCATCAAGCTCTACGGCGTGCTGCGCAAACACTTCGGGCGGGAATACATCCTTGATGTGCACAGCGTCAGGGACGCAATCGGCGCGCTATGCGAAATGGTCCCAGGCTTCGAGAAGTTCATTGCGACCGGCGATGAGCGGGGGCTGGTGTTCACCGTGTTCTCCGGCACGCGCAACTTGGACAACCAGGAGCTCGACCTGGTGGGCGACGACAGCGGTGTCATACGCATCGCACCGATCATCCAGGGTAGCAAGCAGGCCGGGCTGTTCCAGACCGTGCTCGGCGCGGTGTTGATCGTGGCTGGTGTGTTTGGCGGGTTTTCCGCGCCTGTGGGTATGGCGCTGATCGCCGGCGGCGCAGGAATGGGCCTTGGAGGCGTGGTGCAGATGCTTTCTCCGACAGCCAAGACTGGCAGCCTCGATCGCAATGAAGACGGCAACAATCCAAGCTACGGCTTCGGATCCGCCGTAACCACCATTGCTCAGGGTAACCCTTACCCGGTGCTCTACGGCGAGCGTGAGATCGGCGGCGCCGTCGAATCGGGCGGCATCTATACGCAAGACCGGCTGTGACAGCTGGCGATTCCTGACCCGCTTCGGCGGGTTTTTCGTTTCTGGAGGGGCGCATGGGCGCAGCAGTGAAGCGCAAACCGCGGCGAGCAACTGGCCGCAAGCGACGCCAGGTTGTCGGCAGCAAGGGCGGGGCAAAGAAGCAGAAGCAGCCCAGCATTGCGTCGAACAGCGTGCCGTCAATTGCAACCGCGCGGATGGTCTACCTGTGGAGCTGGGGGCCTATTGTTGGCCCGGTGAATGGTCTGCGCTCGATCAAGCTCGACGGTACGCCGGTCATGGCGGAAGACGGCACCCTGAACTACCCGGGGGTGAAGTGGCAATTCCGCTCTGGCGAGCTGAACCAGGAGCGCCTGCAGGGCGTCAGCGAATCCAGCAACGAGATTGATGTCGAGCAGGAACTGAAGAGCACCTCTCCTTGGATCTACTCAGTTGCTCGCGACATGGCCGACGCTGTGCGTGTGCGATTCAGTTGGCCCCAGCTTCAATCCCAGGACAGTGGCGGCAATATCAACGGCGTTCGCATTCAGTACGCGGTGGATGTCTCTACCGATGGAGGGCCTTATCTGCAGGTGCTGGCGTCTGAGGTCAATCGCAAGAACATCACCAAGTATGAACGCTCGCACCGCATTGAGTTGCCAGCCGGCAGCCGTTGGACCATCCGTGCGCGGCGCCTGACGCCAGAGGCCAACAGCTCGCTGGTGTCGGATGCCATGGTGGTAGAAGCCATCGCCGAGGTTGTCGACAGCGATCAGGAATATCCGCTGACGGCGGTTGGCTGCCTGGAGTACGACGCTCAGCAGTTTGGCGGCGATATCGCCAAGGTGGCCGTTTTGATGCGTGGGCGCATCGTGCGGGTGCCGATGAACTATGACCCCGATACTCGGACCTATGCCACTGGCGGGCCAGGCACTAGCAACGGTGTTTGGGACGGCACCTTTAAAGAGGCCTACACCAACAACCCGGCTTGGATCTTCTACGACTTGGCGCTGCATCCTTATTACGGCCTTGGCGAGCGCATCGATGCCAGCATGATCAACCGCTGGGCTCTGTACCGCATCGCGCAATACTGCGACCAACTGGTACCGGACGGGAAGGGCGGTCAAGAACCACGCTTCACCTGTAACCTCTACCTGCAGAAGCAGGCTGAAGGCTGGGCGGTGCTGCAGGACCTGGCGGCAATCTTCCATGGCCTGGCCTATTGGGACGGCAGTCAGATCGTCGTCAACGCTGACATGCCACAGGACTCAGCCTACACCTACAGCGCCGCGCAGATCCTCGGCGACGGCGCTATCAAGTATTCCGGAAGCAAGTGGCGTGACCGGCACAGCCTGGCCATGGTGTCCTTTGACGATCCTTATCAGGGCTTCGAGACCGACAAAGAACCCGTCTTCGATGAAGAGGCCATGGCCGACTATGGTGTGCGGGAAGTTTCGGTCGAGGCCGTAGGCTGCACATCTCGCGGCCAAGCCCAGCGTGCCGGTCAGTGGGCGCTTTTGACCGAGCAACTGCAATTGCGTGGCGCGACCATGCGCGTGGGCCTGGACGGTTACATCCCGAAGCCGGGCAAGGTGATCTCGATCGCCGATTCGATGTTGGCGGGCCGGGCCAATGGTGGGCGGATTGCCGCAGTAGCTGGCCGGGTCATCACTCTGGATCGCGATATAGATGTGCCGACCGGTGCGCGCCTGCAGGTCAACCTGCCCAGCGGCAAGGCTGAGGCGCGGCAGGTCCGCTCAATCTCCGGCCGGCAGGTCACGGTTATGGCCGATTACAGCGAACTGCCAGAGGCCGAGTGCGGTTGGGCGCTGGATTATGACGACCTGAAGCTGATGCAGTTCTACGTCCGTAACGTTACTCGGCCGGAGTGGCACCAGTTCCAGTTGGAGCTGATCCAGCATGAACCGACCAAATTCGATGCTATTGATTACGGTACCGTCATTGATGACCGCCCGATTAGCGTGTTGCCACCAGGCGTGCAGGACGCCCCGGCGCGGGTACTGATCACAAGCCACAACTCCATCGACCAAGGTATCGCGGTCACCACCATGACCATCGGTTGGGATGCCGCACCTGGTGCCGTGGCCTATGACGTGGAGTGGCGCTGGGGGGCTCGGGATTGGATCAAGCTGCCCCGTACCGGCGAGCTGACGGCGGATGTGCCGCGCGTGTATGCAGGCCAGTACCTGGCCAGGGTGCGCGCTGTCAGTGCAATGGGTGTTTCGTCGATGCCCACGAGCTCGGTTCTGACCGATGTGGCGGGCAAGACCACGCCACCACCTGCCGTTACCCATTTGGTCACTGCGCCATTGGTCTACGGAACCGGCCTGGCATGGGGCTTCCCAGTTGGCGCCGAGGACACTCAACGGACGGAGATCTGGTACAGCGCAACCACCTCGCGGGATGACGCAATCAAGCTGGGCGATTTTGCCTACCCACAGGCAGAGCATCAGCTGCACGGCCTGAGAGCTGGTGTTAGCTTTTTCTACTGGGCGCGTCTGATCGATCGCACCGGCAACGTGGGTCCTTGGTACCCCGATGGCATCGGTGTGCATGGCCAGTCCAGCGCCGACCAGGGCGAGTATGAGGAGTACTTCAAGGACAAGATCGGCAACGGAGCGCTGTACCCGGAGCTGCGCAAGGAGATCGAGAAAATCTCTGGCGATGGCCCCGGCTCTGTGACTGATCGCCTCGAGCAGGCCAAGGATGAGCTGTACGAGCGGATCGATCAGGTGACCGATGCCTTGGCCTACGACCCAACCAAGGCCTATGCCGCAGCCGACATCGTCCGTGATGGTCAGCACCTGTATCAGGCCAAGGGTGCAGTCCCTGTTGGTGCTGCGCCACCCGATGCGACCTATTGGGCAGACATCGGCACCATCCTGCAGACCGCCAATGCCTTGGCTTCACAAGTGCAGAAAAACACCACCGACATCACGAATCTGGATGGCAAGGTCACGGCTTCAGCCAGTCGGCTGGAGGCTTTGCAAGCTGGCTGGCGGGAGGATGACGGGGAGGGTGATCTGCTTGGTGCGATAGAGGCGTGTGATGCGCAGGCAAAGTTTGCCCAACAAGTTCGCGCCCAAGCGGCCGAAAACTCAGCGATGGCCGAGCGGCTCACCAGCTTGGACGCTCAGGTTGGTGCCAGCAGGGCTGGACTAAGCACGCTTGAACGGGTGGTGGTCACCAACGAGCAGGCAACGGTCAGTCGCCTGGATCAGCTCAAGGCCAATGTCGAAGGCAACACGGCTGCCATCGGAAACGAAGAGCAGGCTCGAGTCACTAGTGATGAGGTGCTTGGGCAACGAATTGGAGTCAACGAGTCCACCCTCGGTGAGCACTCCGCCCGGATCACCGATGTCGAGGAGACCCAGGTCAACACCGAGCAATCATTAGCCACCCTTCGGACAACGCTCGACTCGGTTTACACGACCGGGCGTGACGACACGGGTGAAGGCGATCTACTCAGTGCAATCGAAGCGTGCAACGCGCAAGCCAGGTTTGCATCGGAAACTCGAACCCAGGCAGATGCCACCCAAGCGCAGGCCCGGCGATCGGACACACTGGAAGCCTCGATCGGCCGAACGGGCAAGGACGTGCAGCAAGTGAGCGCGTCCGTTCAGCAGGTAAGCGAGGCCGTGGTCGGTGTCGACGGCAAAGTTAAGGCGATGACAAGCATCAAAGCGCAGACCATTGTTGGCGGCAGGAAGGTCATGGCAGGTCTGGCTCTTGGCAGTGACGGAGAGACTTCGGAGATCCTGGCGTTCGCTCAGCGCTTCGCCATCGTTGACGAGGTATCCGGCCAATTGATTTTCCCGCTCGTTGTCCAGGGCGGTCAGATATTTCTTAATACCGCAATCATCAGCAAGGCGTTTATTCAGGAAATCATCATGGGCATGGTCATTCGTTCAGAGGCGCTGGACTCGAAAGGGCGGCCACTGCTTGAGATCAACTTCAAAGCGGGTACGTTTTCCCTTCGTGGCCAGGACTCTGCGGGCTCGACGCTGCTCAACAACGGTGGTCTTTATGTTTACGACGGTAATGATGTTGAGCGTACCGCTGTGGGGAGGTTGCCCTGATGGCAGTGCAATATGGGCTGCGCACCAAGGATGAGGCGAGTGTCGTCACGCTTGATACCACCACCGTCTCAATTCGATCGATCAAGACAGTGACGGTGAAGGGGAATGGCGCTTGGGATCAATACTTCAATATTCCGGAGATTACTGCAGGCTCATTCGTGGTGATGGCAACGGCAGCGACCGGGCAGTACGCGAGCACACCGGATGCATGGTGGACGCCTGGTCAGTTGCACTTGCGGCGGGCGGGCACCGGTACTTGGCAAGTGCTGATCATGTCTTACGGCGGCAACCCGCCCGCTGGCGTGCAATACGGTGTCAGGACGCGCAACAACGATCTGGTGACGCAAATCGACAACCAGAACCGGGTGCTAACCGTGTCCAGCAGCGGCTCGTTCTTCCTGGGGCGCCGTGCCCCGGGCGACTATGTGAAGAGCCAGAACATCACTTTTCCAGCTAAGGTCACGTCGCAGGAAAAGCCACTCATCTTTTTGAATTCCGCCGATTACATGATGGTTTCCGGCTTCTATGTGATTGGTAGTCCGGGCAACTGGACGGGGTTTCACCTGGACTATTGGTCGGGACACAACAATGTCGCCGCCTTCACCGTGAAGTGGATGTGCGGCGACTTCAGTCGACTGATCAGTGCCTCGGGGTACGGCGCCAGAGTCAAGGACGAGGTGGGCCGAGTCATATTCAGCACGACAGAGAACATCATCTTGCTGAATGGCCCGCCAACCTCTAACGGTTTCACGGTCAGGGGTACGCCACTTGAGTTTGTGGGATGGTTCTATAGCAGCTTTCAAATGAACTGGACGGGCAGCAAGGATGACTATGTGCTGGCCAATTCCTTAATGAACGATGTCGGGTACCCCAGCGGGCCAACTCCTTACTACGAATCACCTGCTGGGTTCCTATCGGGCAGGCGCGATGTGCTGCAAGCCTTTTCAGGCGCAGATGGACAATCACAACCCTCTGGTGTGAACGGCCGGACAGTGTTCGCTGGCCGCCCGATGCGTCCGCTTTAATCAACTACGGAGATATTTATGCCTTGGTACAGAGCTGGCCAGGTAGCGATCACGGCTGGGCAAAATACGGTGACTGGTACCGGTACCGCCTTTTCAGCAAACGCCCGCGTGGGCGATGCGTTTCAAGGGCCTGACGGCCGTTGGTACGAAGTCACCAATATTGCGAGCACTACGGTGCTTAGCATTTTTCCTGCCTATCAGGGCGCTACGGTGGCGGGTGGTTCCTATGCTCTCGCGCCGATGCAGGGCTACGTCAAGGAGTCTGCAGATCGTCTTCGCCAGATCGTTAGCGATTGGGGAGGTACGTTGGCGTTGTTTGGGGGCGCCATTGATGCAGTAACCCTCCGTGCCAACATCGGTGCACTGGGGAAGGGCGACTTCGGTTTGGGGGGGAACATCGCGCCTGATACTGCAGTGCCAGCCTGGCTAGGAAACCGATTCACCGGATGGGCTCACGCCAACCCCAGTGGCCCCATCGCTAGCCAGCTTAGCGTTGGCTTAGATATGGGATACAGCATTGCTCGGCGGTTCCAGTTTGCCCTAGCTGGGAATGGTGATCTGTACACAAGGGTCGACGTAACCAAAGAGCCAACAGATCGTGCTGATTGGCGGCGCTATTTCTCGGATGCAAACGTTGTTGGCACTGTCTCCCAGCTGGGCGGTATTCCCAAGGGCGCACTCATCGAGCGTGGCAGCAATGCAAATGGCGAATACGTTCGGTTTGCAGATGGAACTCAAATAGCGTGGACCTTTCGGACGGATAACGCCACGTTGAATGCCGCGTTTGCTACCGGTTTTATGACAGAGCAATTGTCGTGGAATTTCCCCATTGGTTTTTCGGGTGGGGCGCCGGCTGTTAGCGTAACTGGGAGGCGGCAGTCTGGCATGTCATGGCCATTTAATAACGGCAATGCAGGAGCTAATAACTTCTCTTATTACCATTGGTGGACGGCTGCCATATCTACCGTTACACCTTTTCATGTACACCTAATTGCTATCGGAAGGTGGTACTAATGATCATCAAGCTTTCTCCTGTTCGGTCCGATGCCGAACTCACTGTCACTAAAGCTGGTGACGCTCTCACTATCAATGGGGTGGTGCTGGACTTCTCCCGCCTCGAGGACGGTTCGACGCTGCCGGCGGAGGCGATCGGTACGGAATGGATTATCCAGGTCGTGGAGCGCATCAACGGTAAGCTTAATTTTATGCTTACGCTTCCTCACGCAGCGGACGCGCCTGACTTTGCCCGGTTCCCCCTCGACATTCACAGCCCCGCTGATGGACCAGTGCCACTTCCTGGAGTCGAATTAGCCGCAGACCAACAGCCAGCTGTGAACGGCATCATCGACTGGTCGCAGGTCGTCACCCGAGAAATGAAAGCTCAGGTCGCTGCCGAACAACATCTTGTTCAGATCGTTGCCGAGACCTCCGTACTTCGCGCTGTCGCCGATTCCGCCATTGATCCGCTGCAGGATGCTGTTGACCTCGAGGAGGCAACGGAAGCTGAAGCCGCCAAGCTCAAGGCTTGGAAGAAATACCGTATCGCGTTGATCCGCGTGCCGGACCAGCCAGGCTATCCCGATACCATCGTCTGGCCAGCGTCTCCGGCCTGACATCTACCGCACCCAAAGCACCCGCCATCGAGCGGGTTTATTTTTGCCTGGAGAAAAGTAAATGCGTACATCGCAACGAGGCCTGAGCCTCATCAAGTCCTTCGAAGGCCTGCGCCTGCTGGCTTACCGCGACGCCGTCGGCATTTGGACCATCGGCTATGGCGCCACTCGAGGAGTGAAGGCCGGCATGTCAATCACCCAAAAGCAGGCCGAGCGGATGCTACTCAACGACGTGCAGCGCTTCGAGCCGGAAGTCGAGCGCCTGGTGAAGGTGCCTGTGACTGGTAATCAGTGGGATGCCTTAGTCAGTTTCACCTACAACCTCGGCGCGGCCAACCTCGAATCGTCGACGCTGCTGCGCAAGCTCAACGTCGGTGACTATGCGGGAGCTGCCGAGCAGTTTCCGCGCTGGAACAAGGCGGGGGGCAATGTGCTGCCGGGTCTTGTCCGGCGCCGGGAAGCTGAGCGCGTGCTGTTCTTGGAGGCGGCGTGATCAGCGCCCGAACCATTGGCGCCGCGGCAGGCTTGGTACTGGTGCTCGCTGCCTTCCGGGGCACCTACCAGCACGGCCGCTCGACTATGGATGCGGAATGGCAGGCTAAAAACGCAGAGCTGGCTAACGCATTTCAGCTTGAGCGAGAGGCTGCTGCCGTAGCAGCAATCGATTGGCAGTCTGCCGAGCAGGTTCGCCGTCGCGCGCTGGAGGAACGGCTACAGGCCAAAGACAAAACCCACTTCAAGGAACTGCACGATGCCCAACAAGCTCAGGCTCGCTTGCGCGATCGCCTCGCTACTTCTGATCTCCGGCTGTCAGTCCTACTCGCCACCCCAAGTGGTGACCGTGGCGTGCCAGCCACCACCAGCGCCGGCGGCTTGGTTCATGGAGCCGCGCGAGGCGAACTTGACCCAGCGGCTGCTCAGCGAATTGTCGCCATCACCGATGACGGCGATCAAGGACTGATTGCCTTGAAGGCCTGCCAGTCCTATGTAACAGAAGTGCTCGTTACAAAGTAAAAGGGCGACCAGCTCGGGTGCGTCAACATCCGTGCTGGCCACCGAACCGCAGACTATCCCTGCAAGTCCAGCCTAGGCCCCGCTCTGTGCACAAAGCCGAGCGAGCCTAGCACCTGTTTATCCATACAGTAAAGGCTTGCAAAATGACCAACCCAATCGTTCCATGGATGGGCGGCAAACGGCGCCTTGCCGATCGTCTCATCCCGCTATTTCCTCCCCATGAGTGTTATGTAGAAGTCTTTGCAGGGGGCGCTGCTCTTTTCTTCATGCGGCCGCAGCCAGCGCCAGTTGAGGTGCTCAATGACCTGAACGGTGATCTTGTGACGTTGTATCGCGTGGTACAGAACCATCTGGAAGAATTCGTGCGCCAGTTCAAGTGGGCGCTCAGCTCCCGCCAAATATTCGAGTGGCAGAAAATGACCCGCCCGGAAACGCTAACCGACATTCAGCGCGCTGCCAGGTTCTTCTATCTGCAGCAACATGCTTTCGGCGGCAAGATTTCTGGACAGACATTTGGTACCGCCACGACAGGTCCGGCTATCAATCTGCTGCGAATCGAGGAGAATCTTTCAGCCGCCTGGCAGCGGCTGGCCGGGACGTATGTCGAGAACCTTTCCTGGTTGGAGTGTGCAGAGCGTTACGACCGAGTGCACACATTCCATTATATGGACCCGCCGTACTGGAAGACCGCCGGGTACGGTGTTGATTTTTCCTTCGAGAACTATGAACGCATGGCTGAGTTTATGCGCCGCTGCAAAGGCAAGGTTATGGTCAGCATCAATGATCACCCGGACATTCGCCGTGTGTTTGAAGGGTTCCACTTCGAAACGCTGGACATACGTTACACAACGACTAACCAGCGGCAAGGCAAGGCCGAGCTCACGGGTGAGTTGGTGATTTTGAACTGGACCCCCGATGCGCTGGGGGGGCTGTTCTGAAATAAGCCCTGAGGTTTTTTGTAGAAGGCTGGGGAAGGTTGCGAGCGTACAGAAGCGGCCGCTTACGGCCAAAAGCGGTCAGTCATGACCGGCTGCTTTCGACCTAAAGCCCACCTCCAGGCTTATCCTAAGAGCAAAGGGCAAGCTTCCCCCGTTAAAATTGCAGGCCTTATGTTGTTGGCTGTCTCGGAAAACTAACTCGAAACGTCGTGCCATGCTCAGGGCTTGATATGACATCAATGCTGCCGGCGTGGCTGGCTGTGATTTCTTTGGCTATGAACAACCCAAGCCCTAGGCCTTGCCGCTGCTTACCATCAGCACAGCTTGCGCGCGTCAAACGTGCTTCAGGATCAAATAGGTAGTTTATCTGCTCGGCAGAGATAGGATTACCCCAGTTGTGTACCTCAATTACCGCCAAGTTCTCAGCGCAGCTAAGACTTATTCGAATCGGGCGCTCAACATCCCCGTGTCGTATGGCATTTACCGTGAGATTGGATATCACCTGGCTCATGCGTAGCGGGTCGATGCTCGCGTGCAGGGCATTCGTACGTTCAAAAACAACATTAATCTGAGGTTGCGAAACGCGGACTTCATTTATTACCGTGGCGCACAAGGAGGTAAGATCCGTATCTTGACGTTGCACCGGGATGCCCAAACCAAGGTTGCATCTGGCGAGATCAAGCAGTTCATTCACTAACTGATTGGCGCGCTCGGCACTGTCGCCAATTTGTACCGCCAGGGCCTGTTCTCGGGTCCTCCATTGTTTAGTCTTGGTAAGCATATCCGCTCCCATTTTTATGGCCGTGAGAGGTGAGCGAAGGTCGTGACCCAGTGCACCCAGCACCATTTTACGTGTGCTATCTACGGCTCTTCGATAGGACGCAATGGACTCGACCAATGTCTGATCCAGAACTTCGTTGAAACGGATGATTTCTCGTACTTGATCCGCTTGATCCGCTTGATCCGCTTGATCGAGTGATGTTTCCTGTGACAGCCAAAGCCTGAGTACGCTGGATCTGAGGGCTCTGTACTCATACACCATCTGATCGAGGGTAAAAACATTCAGAACGCGAAGTACGGCATAAGTCTCATTAGCGCTTTCGCCCACTAGAGTTGGGCCTAACCCCCTCCGTTTGTCGACCTCTTGCTGCAAGCTTTGCGGCGTTTCCATATCGCGAGCCACGGTTTTCAGGATGAAGGCGACATGATTTCTCAAGCCAGTGTCGCTAAGCGCTTCGCGAGGTATCTGAACGGTCCGAGCGAAATCCTCCCAAGTCTGAAGAATGCTGCCCATATGCTGAATGATGAACGTCGACAATCGCATGCAGGCTATCCTCCGCCTTAATTGCGTATTTTCTTCAATGAGGCTGACTAAGCGTAGCTCTCGGACATCAGGTTGGCGACTACCAATACAAATGTCCGCCACGCGACTGACTTGCTACTAGGCAAGCGTCCGCTATGGGTCTATTGCAGCCGTTCACGACAGACCGTTTTCGACCCATTCCGGTATAGGCTCAGATCGAGCGCTGGTTCACGCGGGCAGATAATTGCTCAGCGCTTTCCTTGCGCTCCGAATAGCGATCCACCAGGAATTCCTGACGGTCACGCAGCAGTAAGGTGAACTTCACCAGTTCCTCCATGACATCCACCACACGATCATAGTACGGCGAAGCCTTCATGCGCCCACCGTCGTCAAACTCCAGGTAGGCTTTGGGCACCGAAGACTGGTTCGGTATGGTGAACATTCGCATCCAGCGGCCAAGGACGCGTAACTGGTTGACCACGTTGAACGACTGCGAGCCGCCACACACCTGCATGACCGCCAGGGTCTTGCCTTGGGTGGGGCGAAGGGCCCCCAGTGTGAGGGGGATCCAGTCGATCTGCGCCTTGAATACCGCAGTCATCGCACCATGACGCTCTGGTGAGCACCAAACCTGGCCCTCCGACCACTGCACCAGATCACGCAGTTCCTGCACCTTGGGATGCTCGACAGGTGCATCGTCAGGCAGTGGCAGGCCCGATGGATTGAACGCCCGCGTCTCCGCACCGAAGTGCTCCAGCAGGCGGGCGGCTTCTTCCACCAGCAAGCGACTGAAGGAGCGTTCGCGGGTTGATCCGTACAGCAGCAGAATGCGCGGTTTGTGCTCGCTGGAACGGGTTGCCGCTGGCGGCGCATCGAACAGCGCGAGGTCGAGATTAGGCAGTTGCTCGGACATGTTTACTCCTGCTCAAAGCGTACCGATGCGATCCAGCTCATGCTTGAGCTGCTCGCGTTCGAGGTGGTCGAAAGACAGTGCGAAAAAGGCCTGGCAGCGTGCTTCGATGCGGTCCAGCGTAGCGTGGAATGCAGCGTCGACCGACGCTTCGTCACCCACGACATCGGACGGATCCTCCAGCCCCCAGTGCGACTTCAGTGCAGGGCCGAAATACACCGGGCAAGCTTCACCGGCAGCCTTGTCGCAAACGGTGATGACGATATCAGGAGGGCAACCCTCGAACGCGTCATTGCCCTTGCTATTCAGCCCACCAGTCGAGATGCCGGCATGCTGCAAGGTGGTCAGGCTGCGAGGCAACACTTGGCCTTTGGGAAAACTGCCAGAACTGACGGCTTCAAATCCGTGAGGCGCCAGATGATTGAACATGGCCTCGGAAAGGATGCTGCGGCAGCTGTTGGCCGTGCACATGAACAGAACTCGCATGGGGGCTCCCCCGCTTCGTGGCGGATGTCAGAGGCTCAGGCGCAATGCCAGGGCCGAAAGGGTGATCAACAGAACCGGCAGCGTCAGCAGGATGCCGACCTTGAAGTAGTAACCCCAGGTGATTCGCATGCCTTTGCGCTCCAGCACGTGCAGCCAGAGCAGCGTGGCGAGGCTGCCGATGGGGGTGATTTTCGGGCCGAGGTCGCAACCGATGACGTTGGCGTAGATCATCGCCTCGCGCACCAACCCTTGCGCCTCGCTGGCCTGAATCGACAAGGCGCCGACCAGCACGCTGGGCATGTTGTTCATGACCGAGGACAGCAGTGCTGCGATTAAACCGGTGCCGATGGCGGCACTCCAGATCCCTTGCTGCGCTAGGCGATCGAGCAAGTGGGTGAGCATATCGGTGAGGCCGGCGTTCTTCAGCCCGTAGACCACCAGGTACATGCCGAGAGAGAAAATCACCACCTGCCAAGGTGCCTCGCGCAGCACACGACGAGTCGAAATGCGGTGCCCGCGAGCGGCGACGGCAAAGAGGATCGCCGCACAGGCTGCAGCTACCGCACTGATTGGTATACCTAATGGCTCAAGGGCGAATAGGCCGATCACCAGCACCAGCAGCACCCAGCCACCGACGTTGAAGGTAGCGCGGTCATGAATTGCCTCGCTTGGCATCTTCAGGGCTGCGACCGTGTACTGCCTCGGGATATCACGGCGGAAGAACAGGAAAAGCACCAGCAAGGTAGCAGCCACGCTGACGAGATTCACCGGCACCATCACCGAGGCGTATTCGCTGAAGCCCAGCTTGAAGTAGTCGGCCGAGACAATGTTCACCAGGTTGGAGACGACCAGCGGCAGGCTCGCCGTGTCGGCAATGAAGCCGGCGGCCATGACGAAGGCCAGCGTTGTGGCGGGTGAAAAATGTAGCGCAAGCAGCATCGACATGACGATGGGCGTTAGAATCAGGGCCGCACCATCGTTGGCGAACAGCGCCGACACAGCAGCGCCGAGTAGCACGCAGAAGGCGAACAGGCGGTAGCCGCTGCCGTCTGCCCAACGCGCCACGTGCAGCGCGGCCCACTCGAAGAAACCGGCCTCGTCCAGCAGTAGGCTGATAATGATGACCGCGATGAAGGTGGCGGTGGCGTTCCAGACAATGGCCCACACGGTCGGGATGTCGTGCAGCGAAACGGCACCCATCGCAAGGGCGATGAGGGCACCGAGCGCGGCACTCCAGCCAACGCCAAGCCCCTTCGGTTGCCAGATGACCAGGATGAGAGTGGAAACGAAAACTGCAATGGCGACCAGCATGAAGATCTCGCTAGATGTTGATCAGCAGCAGGCAGCGTCACGGACGGGGCGGCCGTCCATGCTCTTCAGCCGAAGTGAATTATCTGCCAACCACTGTGAGTTTGCCTGCAGGGTAACTTGCAACATTTGATGCACCCAGGCTGGCAGCTCAGGGTTTAGACGGTAATACACCCACTGCCCCTGGCGGCGATCTAACAGCATGCCATTGCTACGCAGCTGTGCGAGGTGGCGGCTTATCTTGGGTTGGCTGTCGTTCAGCGCGCACATCAGTTCGCAGACACATAGTTCACCGAGTCTGGCGATTAGCAGGGTGGCGCGAGCACGGGTCTCATCGGATAGGCTTTTGAACACATCAGGCGGGGTAATCATGAGCGCGCCAATACATATGGAAAATCGAATATACGTATTTCCATATGTGTTATGCAAGCATATTCTGGGCTTATCGTCCGTCATGGGTCGAAAGCAGCCGGTCATCTGACCGCTTTTGGCCGTTTACTGACTTTCAGGGTTACCCGCGACGGACCGCTGGTCAGGTCACTCAAACGTTTCCAGCCCGCAACGCCCTAACTTGAGGCTATGGATCACTGAGGGCACGGATGATGGAATTTGATATGACGGCGTTTAGAGAGAGGATGGCTGCCGGTGAGCCGCTGGTGAAGCAAGCAATGGACGCTCTATGCCAGTATCACGTGGCCCGTGAAGCAATGGCCAGCCAAGAGGAGCTCAAGCGCCTACTGGTCCAAGCTGAGTATCTGTTTCAAGCCGTGAGTGATTTCCAGAATGGAGTGCTTGGCGCAGATGGGGCTACCTGTCACTGAATCGGCTGACCGGCCTGACAACATCCGCCGCTGATCGGTAATTGCCATGGCATGCCTAAGCCCATAGTATACTGTGTTTTTATACAGTGGTGGGCGGCATGCTGTTTCTTATCGTGCGCCGGCGCAATCTCGGCGTTGCCATCCCGACAGACCAACTGCGCAAGCTGCAGCCATTGTCCGGAGACATCCACATCACGGAGTGTCGCGACGATAGCCCTGGGCGCTCGACGATCAGCGCCTGGGTTTTCAAGTCGGGCCCGGGCAAGGATGAAATTCCAAGGCTTCTCGACGTGAAAATCACCGGAATGGCGCAAGGCGGAATGAACCTCTCAGGGATAGAGGAGGTTGATGGCGCCTACTATGCGCAGTCCTGGTGGTGCAGGCCGGAATGAATACTTTCTTCCCTTCGGCCTGGCTGGCAGAACTCGACGACCGATTCTCCCTGATCACCGATCCCGATGGGCGCGCCGAAGTGCTTAGCGAGATGGCCTATGCCGCCAGGCGCCGGCACGAAGTCGACGACAGCGTGCTCTGCGAAATGCTCGAGCTTGTCGATGCCGCCAAACTATGGGCGCTAACTGAGCACGAGGAGGCATCGGCATTTGGCCTTTTTGACAATAAAGAGCGGTATTAGCCTGGAGCGCCTGGGGCTCGAAGGGCTAAACAGTAGATGTGTAGTGCCGCCAAATCTAGACGTAACTCCCTTGTTTTAATTGTTGTGCCTAGATATATGAGCATTATTGAGATTGATTTAATTTTGATAGGGGTCGGCAGAACACCGTAGAGGTAGCGTGTACAGAACGTGAATCACACCAGTTAACAGCGTGTACTTCTGTACGTCTTATGAGAGCCTTTCGATGGTAAGTTCGGTCAGCAGGGCGCTGAAGGAGGGGTGAAAATCAGTTCCAAAACTCAATCAGGGCACCCTTGTAGAATGCGGCTTTCAGGGCTATGGGAAGTTGAAAGTATTGGAACTGAAAAACGGCTCAAGCCCGCAGCGGGCGGGCATCTCTCTATCGGATTGCAAATCCGTCTACGCCGGTTCGATTCCGACCTCGGCCTCCATTATTGAAAGCCCCGCAGATTAACGTCTGCGGGGTTTTTTCATGCCTGCGGATTGTTACGGCCATCTGGGTTTGGGACAAATTTGGGACACCAAAGGAAATTGCGTGTCCCACATGTCCCCGGCAAATTCCGCAGCATGGCCACTTATGAACAGCGTCCAGGCGGCGCATGGCGGGCAAAGATCCGCCGCAAAGAATACCCTCAACTTTCCGGTACCTTCGACACCAAGGCAGAGGCCCAGCGATAGGCGGCCGAGATCGGGGGTGATATGTCGCGGGCAAGATTCGTCGATATGCGCGAGGCGGAAAGCACGACCTTGACCGAAGCGTTGGATACACAACGACCAACCAGCGGCAAGGCAAGGCAGAGCTCACTGGTGAGTTGATGATTCTGAACTGGACCCCCGATGCACTAGGGGGTGTTCTGAAATAAGCCTTGAGATTTTTCAAGCGGGTTGGGGAAGGTTGCGAGCGTCTAGGAGCAGGGTCGAGATGGGTCGAAAGTAGCTCGATAGAAGCGTCCTGCTACGACCTATAGCGAATGGTCAATTGCTTACTCCAAACCATGGGGACAGGCGGGCGCTAATGCGCCAACTCTGCGTTGGTCTGAACAATTACCGTAGACCCTTTCGCGGCTGCACGGTCTGCTCCACCTGCTCCTCAAACCAATTCAACACTGCTTGGCACGCGGGATGAGCAACACCGCTGTCCCGTAGCCACAGGGCATACACACCGCCGGTCTTCAGTGCTTCGCCGAAGGGCACCACTAGATCACCGCGCACGACAGCGTCGTGGGCCAACATGCGGTCGGTCATGGCGATGCCCAGGCCACGGGCAGCGGCGTCCAGCGCCAGATCGTCGAGGTTGAAAAGCAGGTGCTGGTAGCTGTGCGCCGGCAAGTTCTTCTGCGCCTTGAGCCACAAGTTCCATTCGCCGCGTGAAGTGGAACCATGGATCAGTGAGTGCCCGCCCAGTGCCTCGGCCGAGCAGGGTGGGGCGCGTCCGTCGTTTAGCTGCGCAGCGCACACCGGGATTAAGTATTCGTCGAACAGGGGCGTCAGTCGACGATCGTCTAGGCCGCCAGGCAAGTACAAGACATAGGCATCGCAATCGCCGCCTTCATCCACCAGTTCCCCGCTGACGGTCTCGATGGACAGGGTCAGTCCGGGGTTCACCGCATAGAACGAACTCAGCCGCGGCAATAGCCAGCGTACCGCAAGGGATACAAATATCCGGATGCGGAAAGGACGGTCTAAGGGCGCTGGAGCCAGGCGCTGTTCCAGCGTGCGCAGGGACTTGAGCAGGTCCCGCGCCACCTCGTATACCTCGCGACCGTGCTCGGTCAGCGCTACCTTGCGGCTGGTGCGGTCGAACAGCACTGTCTGGTAGTGCTCCTCCAACTGCTGTATCTGTCGGCTGATCGCGCTCTGAGTCAAGTGCAGCTGGCGGGCGGCTTCAGTGAAGTTGCGGGTGTCCGCCACCTGGACCAGCGCCTGCAGCGCTTGCAGCGAGGGCGTGCGAAGGTTTCTATCCATGCAAATTCCGAATAGATGGATGATTTATTAGCGTTAGAAAGCTCGGCATTATGCCCGTAGATTAAAGGAATGCAGCGGGCTACCGAGTACCTTGTCAATCACGCCTGCGCATCGATTGTGAAGGAGTGACTGACAATGAACAACCACTGTGGCTGGATCGCTCTGGCTGGAGAGTCGCCGGTAAAGCCGCGCCTTGAAGGCACGCAACAGGTCGACTGGCTGATCATCGGCGGTGGCATCACCGGCCTCTCGGCGGCCCATACCCTGGCGCGGCGATTTCCGTCGCAACGGGTGGTGCTGCTGGACCGCCAGCGCGTCGCCCAAGGCGCGTCGGCGCGCAATTCCGGGTTTGTGGTCAGCCACGAGTTGCCTGGCGCTGGCGAACTGATCGGCACGGCCGGCTTCGCCGGATATCAGGTTGCGTCGCGCATTGGCGTCGCGGCTGGGGAGGAAGTGCGTCGACGCATCGCCGAGCTGAAGCTGGACTGCGAACTCAGTGACAACGGCTACCACTTCGCGGTGCACGAACCGGCGCACCTGCAGCAAGTCGAGAAGGCGCTGGAAACCCTGGCGTCTGTGGGCGCCCAGGTGCAGTTCTTCGAAGGCGCGCCTCTGCAGCAGCGCCTGGGCACGTCGTTTTATGCCCGCGCCATCCACTGCGCGGGTGGCAACGGGCTGATGCAGCCGGCCCGCTACGTCAAAGGTTTGGCCGACAGCCTGCCGGAACAGGTGGAAATCTTCGAGCACAGCGCCGTCACCGACCTGCGCCGTCGCCCCGACAAAGGCTGGACCGCGAAAACCGAAACTGGCGAAGTGCAGGCCCGGCAGGTGCTGCTGTGTGTGGGCGCATTCCTGCCAAGGGTTGGCCTCAAGCGCAGCGGCACCTTCCCACTAGAACTGAGCGCCAGCATCACCCGTCCGCTTACCGAAGGGCATTGGCAGCAGTTGTTCGACGCGCAGGGTTGGGGCGTGCTGTCCACCTTGCCTGGTGGCTGCACCTTGCGCCTGCTGCCGGAGCGCCGGCTGTTGATCCGCAACACCGTGGAATATCGCCACCGCGACATCGATGCCGCTGGCCTGGCCGTGCGCCAGCGCGAACACCTACTGGGCCTGCAGAAGCGCTTCCCGGGCATCACGGAGCAAGATCTCGAATACACCTGGACTGGACACCTCAGCGGCACCCGTTCCGGCGAGCCGTATTTCGCTCGGGTCGAGGACGGGCTGCATGCCGTGGCGGGGTGCAATGGCTCCGGTGTCGCCCGCGGCACCTTGTGGGGGCGCTTGCTGGTGGATATGGCCATTGGAGCTGACTCGCCCCTACTGGGTGATGTGCTGGGCCAGGCTCGCCCGGGCTACCTGCCGCCACGGCCTTTTTTCGACCTAGGTGCCAGCGTACGCATGGCCTGGGAAGTGCGCCGCGCCCAGGGCGAACGCTGATTTTCCAATTACGTTACAAACAAGAACAAGAGAGCGAATCCATGATCAAGCACACTTGCGTGGCCCTGTTGTCCTCAGCGCTGCTGGCTACAGCAACGCACGCCGAAGAACGGGTCAATATCGCCAACTGGAGCGGCTATATTGCCGATGACACCCTGGCCGAGTTCAGCCGGCGCACTGGCATCCAGACCACCTACGACCTGATCGACAGCAACGAGACCACAGAAGCCAAGCTGATGACCGGCAACAGCGGTTACGACCTGGTGAGCCCCTCGAACCACTTCCTGCCGCGCCTGATCAAGGCGGGGGCCATTGAGGAGCTGGACCGTAGCCAACTGCCCAACTGGCATAACCTTGATCCGAAGCTGATGAAGATCCTGGAGGCCAGCGACCCGGGCAACCGATACGCGATTCCGTACATGTGGGTGACCACCGGCATTGGCTACAACGTGGAGAAGATCAAGGCGATCTTCGGCAGCACCGAGGTGACCCAATCTTGGGACCTGCTGCTCAAGCCAGAAAACATCCAGAAGCTCAGCCGGTGTGGCGTGGCGTTCCTCGACAACCCAACGCAGATCGTTTCCATCACCCTTAAGGCATTGGGCCTGGATCCGCATAGCGAGAACCCTGAAGACCTGAAGAAGGCTGAGGCGACGTTGCTGGCGGTGCGGCCTTACATCAGTTACTTCCACCAATCTAAGTACGTGAGCGACCTGGCCAACGGCAATATCTGCGTGGCCATCGGTTTCAGTGGCGACGTGTTGCAGGCCATGGGCAGTGCCAAACAGGCCGGGAACGGAGTGGATGTGGGCTACAGCATTCCCCATGAAGGTTCGACCGTGGCGGTGGACATGGTAGTGATGCCGAAGGGGGCTCCGCATCGGCAGAATGGGTATGCATACTTGAACTACCTGTTGGAGCCTCAGGTGATCGCTAATATCAGCAATGCAGTGAATTACCCGAATGGAAACGCGGCGTCGCTGGAATACATCAAGCCTGAGTTGCGGGGCAATCCAGCGATCTACCCACCGGAATCGATCCTTGATTCGCTATTCCCGATAAAGACTTTGTCGCCGGCCGGTATGCGCTTGAATACCCGATTGTGGACCAGAGTGACGAGTGGAAAGTGATATCACGGCCATCCGCCGCGAGTGAATGCGGCTCTTTTGAAAAAGAGGCCACATCCCACCTCGTCTACTTCTGACATGAGTCAGCAAGATCGACCTGAAGTTTAAGGACAAGCCTGATGTGGACAGGGTCGACAACCTTATCATCAATGGCGCACTGAGCCGCTTGGGTACAGAGTCGCTGGAGCTGGGGATGGCGGTGCCACAAACCGCTGTTCAGCATTGCCCACGAACTCAATGCGCAATGGAAGCTATTGGGCAGTCTCGGCTGGCAGGACTGGAGCGAGTTCGGCAACATCGGCGTTGGAGTGAATGTCGATGCCCTAGGCGTCAGTCGTACTGCCGATCGCGAATATAAAGACACCGGGCATGCCTCTGTCGGTACGCAGTACCAGATCAATCCGCGCCTGCGCTTGAACTTAGGCCTGGGTTACGACAGTTCTGCGGTGGACGACAAACACCGCACGGTCGACAACCCCATGGGCGAAGCCTGGCGGTTGGCTACCGGGGTCAACTATCAAGTTGACCAGGGCCTTGACGTGCACGCCGAGTACACACGGTCTGGTTTGGCGACATGGACGTGGAGCAAACCAAGGCGCGCTCAGGCACCACGTTGTCTGGCACTTATCGCAATGCCGCCCTGCACATTCTCGGTGCCGCTGCCACGTGGCAGTTCTAATGCTGACGTTCCGTGCTCCGTGACGATTCAGCGCAGAAGGCCTCATGCGTTTTTGTCTACGCCTAAGTCAGAGGGGGGATACGGTGATCACGGAGGAAGCTGAGAAACCTCCAGGCGCGACAGTTCCGTTACTTTTCAATGTTGAAGTGATAGAAAGTGGGCTGAACTGGCCGCCCGAAACTTGCACATTTATTCCCGTAAACGCATCTTTGCCGTTTATGGTTAACTTCGAATATAAACTTCCGTCCTTTCTTAGCATCACGCCATTATAATTCGATCTTGATGTTGAAACGGTCACGGTTGTCACACCCTGACAATGCAAATAGAGTTGGGTTGACGCCTTCGCTCCGTCCAATGCGTTGTCTGCTAGACTTTTATGGTCGATGGTAGTATTTCCTGTAATCTTGCAGTCAACCGTCGCGGTGGCAACTGAAATGCATGGGCCGAAATAGCCAATGCCGCCTGCGATGTTGACGCCGGTACGGGCAGAACCAAATCCGACGCAAAGGTCATTGCTGGCGGATTCACTAGGAACTAGAATAGATCCGCTAAAGGGTATACTGAAACCTTGACCTTGGAGGTCTGAAAGAAGTTGGCCCAAATTAGACGAGCCTCGGCGGATGGGGAAACGCCATTCGTAATCCTTTCCTACAGAAAGCATCGATCCAGGTAGCCTCAAACCTAAGAAAATGTGACAAGTAGTCAATTGTAGATCGCTCGATACGCAAGGGCTATAGCCAGTGTCGCCAGTTGTCCAATTTCTTACTTCGAAATAATAACGTACCCCGCCTGATTCATATTTGCTATTTGTTGTGGTGATACTGTAGGCCCGTGCTAGGGGCGCTGCTCCAATCAACAGCAGCGATGCTACGATGGTGCCTAGCGCAGATACGAAAGATTTGTTCATTGAGAGTACTCGTAACTTAAAGCGAAGGTGTGAGGCGCGTCAAAATCAGCTAACCCCATCGCGTGCTCAGCAAGAGTTTCCGGCTGCACTTGCAGGTAAGCATTGAAGCTGAGCAGGTTGTCACCGCTATTCAGAACGCTCATGCGGTGGGTTTTTGTTTAAAGGTAGGGCGGTGCCGCTCGTTGTTTTCAGGGCTACAAACATGCCCTGTACTGTGGCGCTTTAGAGCACCAGAAGCCCCGATGGACCGTTGCTTTCCCACCTGGCTGGGGGTAAGTTAAAACTAGTGTATGGGCGAGTGCAGCAAATCACCCTAGGAAATCTCCTAAGGCTCGTAAGAAGTTTCCTATAAACGCCTTTCAACAGCCGGTTATCGTGCTTGAACTCTGTCGGGCCTCTTTTCGCAAGCAGTGTGATCATGCCCTCTGCTTAACAGCCATCAATCTTGTTGAAGGCATTGCAGGTAATTGGTTGGAGCCTACCGCACCAAGCTAGGGCGCACCCTACATGAATCTATTCGAAACTCAATGCCATGGTTAATGATGTATCAAGGTCACTTAGCCCGATGGAGCGATGAGCTATCGCCTGGGACCGCTTTGTAAGGCGCGCTTGTGACCTCTGGGAAAATTCCTACAGATCGTTCGGAAGGATCCTAGATATTGGTGCGGACAGGGCGACTACCATTCCTGATCATCCTTGCAGGTCTAATATTTTGAAAGATAAATTCTTCCATAAGGTTCTAGTGTTTATTGTGCTCGGGTTTATGTCGAATGTCACTTGTGCTATCTCGATTGTGTCGACTGGGAGCCAATACGAAGTTGGGGGGAGGCGATTTTTTTTTACGGTTACTGCTTGGGAAGGTGGTGATAAGATATGTAACGATTTAACATTTAGTACATGTGGCGTTAGTATAGTGGGGGCGCAATATAAGGGTTCGGGAAATTGGGAAGATGTAGTGTACAGTTCTGATTACAACTGGCAGCATCTCAAGCCAAATGCTTCGATGGCAGAGGTCCGTAAGCAGTTGGAAGCAAGGGGCGGTTTTTCAATTCCACTTCAAGGGAGCCTATTTGTTCCGAAAGATAGGAAGATCTCCAAAAGTTTCTGTATTACTTTTGCCGAGTCAAAATATCAACCGGGAGGTATATCTTTTGTAGTGCCTACGGGGCCATGCGCTCCTGTAATATTGCCAGCGTTGGTTTGCGATATACAGGGGAATCCAATAATAAATCATGGTGATATAAGTGATGCCAAGGTTGAAGGGAATGAAGCATGGACTCATATGTATATAACCTGCACTGGTCCTTCTAGTGTGAATGTCGCTATCGGTGGTAATGACAAAGCAGTGGTGAAACTTAGAGGTGATGAGGGATTGTACTCAAAAATAACAATTAATAACCAAGATGGCGCAGAAGGAGTTAATATTCCAGCGTCAGAAAATCCTGCAAAGCCGATCCTCGTCAAGTCGACGCTGTTTACCACAGCAGGGAGTGCTCGGCCTGGTGCTTTTTCCGGATTTTCTGTGCTCACGGTCTCTCCGCCCTAATCCGTTTCGGTGCAATTATTTACCAAGCTGCACGGCAGCCATTTTGCCAAACTTTCGCAGCCTACGGCAGTGGTATTAAGTTTCCTAATTGCGTTGCCAACTATTTGACAAGGTAGCAATTTTAGAAGTTAATCCCGTTTCGGCGGCTACACTTTATCTGTCTACGCCGGTTCGATTCCGACTTCGTCCTTTGTGATTGAAAGTCCCGCAGACTAACCTCTCCGGGGTTTTTAGTTTTGTGCGGATAGATATGTAGCGATTGATCAAGTTCGTAAGACGGACGTACGGCCATGTTGCATTCGCGATGCCGGTCCCGCACTTCCTTCAGGGCCACCTTGTCTTTTGGTCACGTTCATTTGCGCCGAGGCGAGTGCGCTTGCTTGTAGGTTGTCTGGAGGGCATTCCTTTACCGCGTGATCGGCCAACCCCACGAAAGCACATGGGTTCATTGCTATCAATATTGCGATATTTTCGGGTGGGTTTTCTTCCCAGAAGTGGAATACGGTTCCGGCCACTTGGCGACCTGTGTACTCACACTGCAGGATGTTATTTTCAAGCTGGGTGATTTGGTGGTCGAATCCTCTTTTCATTGGGTTTTCACCGAAGTAGGTACGTGGGATTACCACATGGCTTTCGAGTAACTTGCGCAACCCTCCATTGCGCCCAGACTCCCACTCATCCCATTCCGCCTGGTCTCTTAGGCGTCGGTACATTTCGTACTCTTACAGGCTGGAGCCATCTTGGAGGGCGGCCGCAGCCTGTATCGGATTGGGCGTCATTCCCAGACCGCCGCCGGTCTTGAATCTCAACGCGTTTACCCAGTTGTTGAAGGCCGCCCTGGCGCTTGGAGGAATGCCGCCATCGGGTGGGCGACCATTGTTTGCGAGGGCATTGAGGTTGGCCATTAAGCTCGCTGAGCCGTCATTGCCAGCCACTCGCGGCCAGGCAATCAGCATATCTTTCTGAAAGAGTATCTCTCCAAATTTGTCTCCAGCGGCCTCGCGATTGCCAGTGGAAGCATCAAAGTACGCACCTCGAGCTTCTTCGATCTGTAGCTCGAACTGCGCTATCTGCTGACCCAGCTCGGCATATTGCTCGACGGCCTTGTGCACGTTGAAGGGTATGTAATCTTCGGCCGCAGGTTTCCCGATCCAGATAACGTCTTGCCCATTGGCATTTGCAGACATCAACACAGCAGAGAGGGTCAAATAACAAGAGCGCTTGTGCCAGGTTGTGATCCCTAACCATCCATCTTTGAATACGCCGGATACGTAAGCGCATCTACAAAACCCGTGACCTGGCCAGCGCCGGGTTAAAAAGAACTGCTTATGGGTAATTACTCGTAACTGAGGGCGAAGGTCAGGGCCGCTGCGAATTCACCCTCGCCGAGCGTGCGACTGGCTAATACCTCAGGTTCGCCTTGCAGATAAGCATTGAAATTGAGCGTGGTGTTTCCACTGGTCAACTCGCCCATCGAGTGGGTCTGGTTTAACGGCAGGGCAGTGCCAGTCGTCGTCTCCAGCCCGACCATCAGGCCCTTCACCGTGGCGCTTTGCAGCACCAAAAAGCCCGGTGGTTCGCTGCTTTCATCACCGCTGAAAGTGATTTTTACGCTGTGATTGCCGACGTCAAGATCGCAATTTTTCAGACGCAGCTTGATGGGGAGACCTTTGGTTCTGCCGTTAAGGTAAAGTTCCTTATTCACCACGTTGTTAAAGTCCAGTTTGATTAAGTTGTCCTCCTCGGCCAGTACGCAAGGCTCGTTCACCAACGTGCCGGAGAAGTACAGGTTGTCTTCTGCCGCATATACTGGCGGCCACCACAAGCTGGCGGCTAACCAACCGATCAGGGTCACGGCCCACTTGCCCATAGGTCCTCCTAATAGAGTTCGGCCATCAGTAGCGCCGAAGCGGTGAAGTGGGTGCTAGGCAACGCCGCACCAGTGAGCTTTACCGGCACGGCTTCCAGCACAGGGGGTGTAGATGCGTTGACATCGATCTCGCGAGGTTGATTGGGAATCAGCGGGGTCCCGCCGAGTAGCACCTTAATGCCGAGGTCATTCTCCGAGGTTTTTAGTGCAGCAGGATCGAAATGTGCGTAGTCACCTTTGAGGGTTAAGCGCATGTGCCAGTTGACGCCAGTACCGGACGCCCCCGGGCATTCGATTTGGTATGGAATCGATTGGCGGTAGCGATCGCCGTCAATGCGATTGACAGCGATATTGCTCTGGAACCGCACATCAATTCGCCCGTTCTTGTCGCTGACGGTGCAACCGGGCGGGGCTTGCAGGTTACCAGTGAACTGTATGTTGTCCGCTTCAACGCATGACAGGGGCAGAGCGGTCATGGACAGTATTGTCAATGTGCGGTGCAGGATGTTCATCGATAGTCCACCACCAACGTCGCGCTGGCCTTGAACACGCCGGCTTCGACTTCCCTGTTTTCTCGTTTGACTAGCACCGCTTGCAGCACCGGTTTTTTGTTGGCGTCGAAGTCAGCCCAGGTATTGAGCACAAACCGGTAGCCGTTCATTTTAAGGGCGATGGCAAGGCTGTCGTAGCCCGGCACCATCAGTAGCGCGGGGTCGAAACTTCGATTACCGCGAACCTGCATCCGTAGTTCGTTGGTCACCGAGCGGGTACAGTCGAGTGTGTACTCCAGGGTGATGGTTTTGTAGTTACCATCGATGCGGGCAGTCTGCACATCGCCAAACGGTGCGCTGATCGGTGCATTTTTATTGATGACGCAAGGAATCGCTGCATAGATAACACCTTTGATCGTTAGGATCTGCTGCTCTGCAGCAGGTGCCAAGGATGCATAGCCAAGCAGCAGTCCCAGCAATGCGAGACGTGCGACAGTCATTACAGCGGGCTTAGTCATACGCCAGGTTCACATTTAGGCTGGCCCGGAAGGCGCCTGGGCGCAGAAACGCCGCGGTGCGCTCAGGTCGGATGTAATAGGTCAGCTGGCTGGCGCCGGGTGAGACGAACCATGCGGGGGCGACCCGGCCTAATCGTACGTCGTTGCCCTGAACATCGAGCAGACGTAGGCCGAAACCCTCGGCGCCGACTACTTTAATCAGTTCAGGTGTGTCGGGGTCGGATACCGCGTTGAAGATGAGTTCAACCACCGGCTCGATCGAGCTCCAAACCAGGGTGCCATGCTGGCTATCACGTCGACCGCCGTCGCTACGCACACAGCCTTGCAGCTTCAAGTGCAGGGCCATGGGTGTTCCCTGGTCGCCCAAGCGCAGCAGGCGAGTAGTGCTCAGGTCGCCGAGTGCCAAGGTTTGGTAGGCGGAGCTGGGATCCAGGTAGCAGGCGCTTTCAAGCAAAGTGCCGGTGACCTGGAATTCGGCCGAATGCGTAGGGTTGTCAGCGGCGTAAGTCGAGACACTGGCGCTACAGAGCAAGGTTACAAGGCAGCTACGGGATCCAGGGATCATGTTTTGCCCTCACTGGAATAGGTCATCGGATGTCAGCGGTTGCCAACGGGGCTGGCGGTGCAGCTATTTGCCGCACAACTGAACTGCAGTTGCGGGCGTCCGCCGTAGTCGTTGACGTAAGTCAGCACCGGCTTCTCGCCCAACGCCTTACTACTCATGCCCAGATCGAGCTGGCCGTTCGGGCCGACCATCAAAGGTTTGAACTGGCTTGAGCTGGCGGCCTTGAGGTCTGGCGCGGCATCGATCAGCGTGATGTAGTAGGGCGTTGGGTTGTTCACCAAATAGCGGTCGTTCTGCCGAGTTAGGGTCAGTTTTTCCTGCCAGGGGGCTTCGTTGACGCCGGCTCGGGGGGCGATCGCCGCGGGTCGATAAAACAGCTTCACTCGCGTTTGCAGGGCAATTTGCAAGGTATTAGGTTTATCACTGCGTGGTGGAATTTCGCGCAGGTTGAAGTAGAACAGCGATTCGCGGTCCTGTGGCAGTTGGCCCAGTTCCGGAAGGCCCTGGATTTTTACCTGGCTGCTGGCCCCGGCTTCCAAGCGCTGGATCGGCGGTACAACCACCAGCGGACTGGTGATTTTCTCGGATTGCTCGTTCTCGACCCAGGCCTGGGCGAGATAGGGCAACTGGTTGTTCTGGTTGCTCACGCTGAGGCTGACCGATTTTTCGCCACCAGTAAAAATAACGCGGGTGCGATCCAGCGATACGGCGGCCAGGCTGGGTTGCGCCGCGCAGGAGCCGAACAGGGCCAGCAAGGTCAGTGTGTTGCGGTTGAAGCGAGTTTTCATACAGGTACCTGTTGCAATAAATTAAGCGGCGGAGTTGTCTGCGGCGCTGACGGGCTGGCATAGCAGCTCCAGTTGTCGTTCAGGTGAGAGCACCTGATCTGGCAAGGTGAAATGGCAGCGTGCGCGGCCATCCCATTGCAGCGACATGGTTTCGCCCGGTTTCATACCGCTCAGGTACGTCGATCCATCTTCGCCGACAATGCCCGTTTCCTGGCCGCGGCTGTTCTGTGCGGTGGCGCCAAACGGCGGCGCGCTGCGGTTGGCCATGCGAATGATGACCATGGCCTTGTGGCCGGCAATCACATCGAAACGGCGATAGCCAATCGCACCTTCGGTTAGCGTTGCTTGGGTGATTGACTGGGTCGCTTCAACATCGTCAGCCAGGCTGTCCAGCACGATGCTCGCCTGGTTGCGGTAGTAGCTGTTGACGTCCGCTACCACTGCCTTACCGAAGCGGTTGGTTCGAGTTATCCCGCCGTTGCCGCGCACCGGAACATCGGCTACGCCCTGGGTATCGACCAGCAGCCGGGTACCGCCCATGACGCTGCTGCGGTGCAACGCTGCGCCTTGGGCCGTGAAGGTGGCGCCCCCTTGAAGGGATAGCCCGGCTGAGGTGTACTCACCAGCCTGGTAGCTTGCACTCGCCACTACCTGAGCCTGATCTCCGTCATGGGAGAGAAAGCCGCTGGCGGTTTCACCGCTTGAGGACGTGCCGGCGCTGAGCATGTAGTGGTTACGCTCATCGATACTGTCGTAATAACTCAGGCTATGAGTGGTATCACCGCTGCTAGTCGACGAGCTGAAGCTTAACGAGCCGGTGCTGTCCCAAGGAATGCTGACCGACAGGTAGGCACCATCATCGGAAGTGCCGTTTGCCTTATTTTGGTAAGCGGTCAGCGACAGGCTGAGATTTTTCAAACCACCGACATCGAAGTAGCGCGACAACGACAGGCTGTAGCGATCACTCGCCTGACTGCTCCAGTATGTCTGGTGGTTGTAGTTCAAATAGACGCTGAGCGCAGAGTCGCGAAATTGCTTGCTTAACGCTACGGTGTACAGCTCTTTGCTCTGGTTCAATGGTTGGTCGCCACGTCGGGCTTCAATGAACTCGTTCATGCTCATATAGCTCTCCTCGGAGAAACGGTAGCCGGCGAACGTGACCTGGCTGTCGTACTCGTCGAAGCGCTTGGAGTAACTGGCGCGGTAAGATTTACCGCTCAGTGTGGCGTGATCCGGTAGGGTGGCCCGCGACTGGGTGACGTCGAACGACAATGCACCGAATGCCATGAGATCGCGGCCCGCGCCCACTGCCAGGGAGCCGTAATCTTTGGCGCCCAAGCCTCCGCCATACAATGACCAGCCATTACTCACCCCCCAGGAAAATTCACCTGTGGCAAAGGCTGGTCCATCCAGTTGATGCTCCCAATCAGACGGTTTTCCAGCAGCAAGCTTGTAGCGCACTGTGCCTGGACGGGTCAGATAGGGGATGCTGGCAGTATCCATCTGGAACTGCTGCACGCTGCCGTCTTGCTCTTCCACGCGTACGTCAAGCTGACCGGAGACCGCATCGTTGAGGTCCTGGATACGGAAGGCGCCAGGCGGTACCTGGGTGTCGTAAAGCACTCGGCCCTGTTGGCGAATTACTACTCGCGCATTGGTGCGGGCTACGCCAGTGACTTCAGGGGCATAGCCCCTGAGGTTAGGGGGTAGCATATTGTCGTTACTGCTCAAGTTACCGCCGGTGTAGCGGAAACTGCCAAACAGGTTGGAGTCCAGGTAGTCCTCACCGACTATCAGGCTCGAGCGCAACGAAGGGACAGCACGCAGCGCATAAAAGCGGCTCCAGGCAAATTGCTGCTGGGATGGCTGGTTGGAATCGTGTTGCATCTGGCTCTGCCAATCACCGCGCAAGCGCCACGCGCCCAGGTTGATACCGGCCGTACCATTGCCACTGAGGCTGTCACTGCGACCTCGACCTTGTTTACGCTCGGTGGTCTGAGCGTTGAAGTTGTAGTCGAACAGTCCCCCGGCAATACCTTCGTCCCAGCGTGAAGGCGGATCCCAGTTGGGCGCGGTGTACTCCAGTTGATCCTGGGGGATGCTCAGGTATAGGCCCCCACTGCCCAGGTTGCCCCGTGCCTGCATTCCGGGAACACTACTCAGATCTAGACAGGCGCCGTCGTGCCACCAGGCCAGAGATGCCGTGACTTGTTCTTTCAAGCCCAGTTCATGGACTAATTCCGGTGAAAGACACGCGACACTGCTTTTCGGATCATCCTCGGCCGAGAAGTAATCGATCGGGAACTCCGACAGCGTATCGCGATTGATGTGGACCATTAGATTGTATTGGCCAGGCATGATGAAGTTTGCCAATGCAAACACCCCAAGATCAAGGTTGTCGCGATCCTTGAGGTCGAGTACGTCGGTGTTGAATTGGAACTCTTCGGCTGCACTTACCCACGTCGCAATACAGCACAACGCCGTGGTAGCCAGTACCTTACGGTGATCCACGTGAATAAGTCCTTGGGTAATCTGCGTGTTCAATATTTGCAGTTAGAAGTGTTGAATATAGAGTTTGATCGTGGCGGTATAATCGCCTGGTTTCAGTGCATAACCGCTACCAACAAGCGTTAGCGAGTAATTAAGGGTTAATATGTCAGTGGCTGACATGTCATGATTAAGCAACATGCCGGGCGACACTGATTTCCCAAGCTCGTCTTTTATCTGGATGGCGATACCTTGTGCGGTTCCCTGAGTGCCGAAGTATTTGCCCTCAGATTCACCTTCAAATGAAATTTTGAAACGTTGGGAGACGCGAAGACCCCTCAGTGCATCTGGAGGTATGCAATCACTAATATAAATATTCAAGGGCTGTTGCGCTGAGCTATCGCCGCTGACTAACCCGTTTAATGCTGCGGGATTAAAAACTATCGTTTGGTTGTCATTGCCTACACGAATCGTACAGGCGCTGTCAGCAATGCTGCCGGTCAGTTGTACTCGACCCTTTAATGCAGCTTTAATCGGTAGCTCCATAGCACCTACCGGCTCGATAAAAACGCACAGTAGTAGCGGTAGCAGCAGTGCGGTTGAGCGAATCATCTAAACCTCCGCATGCTCCCCGCAGCACAGTGTTGTGCTGCGGGGCACCTCAGTGCCTATTTTATTACTGATAAGCGAGGGTGAAGTTTGCGAACGTTTCGAAGTTGCCCGGCACGATTTCGGCTGCGGAAGGTGTACCACCGCCTTCCGGAGTTATCATGTCACCCTGAAGATACGCATTGAATTGCAAGTAGGTATTGCCGTTGGAGAGTGATTGAGCGGGTGCAGCATCACCGAGCTTGATAAGCGTGCCGGTGTGGTCGGCAATGGCCAAGCTAGCGCCTTGAGCCGATCCTTTTAGTGCGATCAGATCAGGGTTCGACGAAGGCGAGCCGGTGAAGGTTGCAGTTGCAGCGTTCAGGGCGCCTAGTTCACATCCTTGCAGTTGGATTTTGAACGTGGTTGGGTTGGATTTTCCGCCATTCCTCAGTGCAACGTTGGCGATTTGATCCATATCGACAGTTTGATACTGGGACTCTTGAGCAATGGAGCATGGAGCGTCAATAATCGCGCCCTTGAAGGTGATAACACCGTGCCCCTGATCTTTCGCAAAACTGGCAGCAGAGGTCGCTGCCAAGGTGATTGCCATGATAGCGCCAGCTAACGAACTAACTTTCATTACATACTCCTAGATTATGATGTCCTTGAAGGGACTAAGCGAAACACTGTTGAAGCCACAGCATCTCTGTACCGTTTGGCTGGAATAATTCTAGGGGTAAGGGGGATTGAGGGCAGTGGGATGTTTCCGGCAAGGCTGTAGGAAATTTCCCACATCCGCGTTGCCATAGGTGTAACGAGAACGATAGGGGGTTGCGTTTAGCAAGCTCAGCTAAAGCTAGCAGTGAAGTTTATGGTGGCTCAGGAGTCGCCCAGCCACAATGACTATGATGGGCTGAGCAGTAAAAGCGCGCGGGAGCGTAGCGACAGGCTACGGGAAGTTTTCGGGATATTATTCTCGCGGAGTCAAGAGGCTAAAGCGTTGCGCTTGGCAAAGTCAGCTAAGTGCACCAGGGATGGCAAGCCAAGTTTATGCAGCAGGCGTGTCTTATAGGTGCTGACTGTTTTATTGCTAAGAAATAATTTTTCACCTATCTGCTTGTTAGAATACCCCTGTGCCAGATACTGAAGAACAGTCACTTCTCTGTCGGTGAGCTGATGAATTTGCTCAAGTTCTGTAAGTTGTTCCATTGGGTGGACGCTGTCGAAGGACAGGGGAGGGAAAAAAGTGTAACCGGCATCAACTGCCTTGATGGCGGTAACCAGGCTACCGAGGTCTTCTTCTTTATTGACAAAACCGCGGGCTCCTAGCTGGATGCATCGTCGGCACACAGAGTCGGCGGGTTGCGAAGTCAATATCAGAATTTCGCTACGTACATTCAAAGCCTTGATGCGGGAGATGGTCGTAAAACCATCCAGTTTGGGAATGCCAATGTCGAGGATGACCACTTGCGGGGTCAGATCACGTACCAGGCGTACAGCGTCGAGGCCATTGTCTGCCTCGCCCACTACGTGCATGTCGTGTTTTTCCAGCAAGATCCGGACGGCAAGTCGAATGACCGGATGATCGTCAACTATCAGGACGCTGTGCATGGTAAAACCCACCCTCAATAACGCGATTACGGAACGTATGCCGTTGATGTTAACAAGGTTAACACCATCGTCGTAGTGAGAAGCATAGGGAGTAGAGAGTAGGGCCAGCCTTGGGAAATTTCCTCTGCAGCGTAGGAAATTTCCGATAGGGGGCAGGCTTGGCGCCCTGCACAATGTACATCCCTCAACTGTGCGCGTGTAGATCTGCAATGCAAAACTTGATTGTTTTGGTGCTGGAGGACGAACCTTTTCAGCGACTTGTCACCGTGACAGCACTGCAAAAAGTACTGCCGGGACCCATCTTGCAAGCAGCTGATGGTGAGGAAGCGGTCGCGGTAATGGCCAGCTGTGACTACGTGGATATCGTACTCTGTGACCTGAAAATGGCCGGTATGGATGGCTTGGCGTTTCTGCGCCATGCCAGCAGCAGCGGCAAAGTGGGCGCCATCGTGCTGTGTAGCGAACTGGATCCGTTATTGCGGCAAGCCACGGTGGCGATGATCCACTTCCTAGGCCTGACTTTTCTGGGTGATCTGGGCAAGCCATTCAAGCTTGAAGGGTTCAGTCAATTGGTCAAGCGTTACCGAAATCACTGCAGTACAGCCCCCAGACAGTTGTCGCCTGTAGAGTTGCCGTCCCTTAGCGACGTGCAGCGTGGTTTAGATAACGGTGAATTCGAGGCGTATTACCAGCCCAAAGTTACTCTTGAGGGCGAGTTGTTGGTGGGGGCAGAGGTGTTGGCGCGGTGGACGCATCCGCAGTGGGGCGTATTATCACCGGCACATTTTTTACCGGTGATGGAAGAGCACAACTTAATTGACAGGATGTTCTGGCAGTTATTCGATCAAGGTCTGGCGCTGCACGAAAAACTGACAGCTCAAGGTCGGGCAATGACACTGGCTTTTAATTTACATCCAACACAACTCGCCTGTAGCGCACTCACTGAGCGTATCGCTATCCTGCTCAAGCGCTCGCGGGTGCCGGCAGCGAGCGTGATATTCGAAGTCACTGAGACGAGTGTCGTCGGTGCGCCCGCTTGCAGTCTGGAGAACCTGGTTCGCTTGCGAATGCTCGGTTGTGGTCTTTCCATGGATGACTTCGGTGCGGGTTATTCTTCGCTGGATCGGCTGAGCGAGCTGCCCTTTAGCGAGATCAAGCTTGATCGTTCGTTTGTCAGAAAATTGCATGGCCAGCCTAAAAGCGCCGCTATCATCAGTTGCTCGGTAGCCTTGGCCGCGGCGTTGGGTGTCTCGCTGGTCATTGAAGGTGTAGAAACTACCGAGCAGCAGGTTCGTTTGATTGAGCTGGGTGGCACCATTGCCCAAGGCTTTCTATTTGCTCGCCCCATGCCGGAGAAGCACTTTATAGACTTCTATGATGAACAGAAGGGGAGCGTGGATAAATGACCAATTGACCACTGGCTGTGAACTATCATTGCATCAGCCAGGTGCCGCGCTAACTGTTTGCTTTGGCAATAGCAAGCCGTCATCAACTCATTGAATCTCCTTCTCTCAGGCACTTTCGGTCTTTTATCTCTTATGTACCTACGATGCTTTTGCCTGTCTATCGGCATGCTTTTGGGGGCCTTGTCGGCCACGGCTGCGCCTTTGCCGCAGTCGCCGAAATTGCTTTCCAGCCAACTGCGTATTGACCGTCACGAAATGGACATCGACGCAGAGGACTGGCATTGGCTGCGCCACAAGGCTGAGCTTAGGGTCGGTGTATCGGCTGCTGAGTCAGCGCCATTCTCTATCAATGCAGATCCCCAGCAGTACGAAGGCATCAGCGCCGATGTAACCGCTTTGATTGCGCAGTTATTAGGTATGCCAGTGAAGGTCGTGTTTTTTGCCAATGATCATGATGCAGAGAAGGCATTGCAGGCAGGCAGCGTCGATTTCATTGCTGTTCACGGCAACCGTGCACCTGGGCAGTCCTCGCTTCTCACCGTTCCCTATGCACGAGACCAATTGACGCTTTTCAAGCGCAGCGCAGAGCCCCGTTATTCACCTGCGGATCTTGCAGGATTGCGCGTAGCAATTACGGACGAACACAGTGCTGAGCTGAAAAAGCGCTTTCCACGAGCAGATTTTCAAGTCTTCGCTGATCATGCCAAGGCAATCGGTGCGGTAGCCTTTGGCCAGGCCGACGTGTACTTGGACGACCTGTACAGCGCTTATTACCGTATCAATCGCTCGTTTTACGGTTATCTTGGGTTTGAGCGATTCATCGATCTGCCCGGCAGTGGCTACAGCTACGCCTTACGTGCCGACAATATACGACTACAACGAATTATCAACGTGGCCATTGAGGCAATAGGCGCCGAGCAACTGCGTAACGTGGCCAAGCGCTGGGTTGGGAATAGTTTCCTTCCAAGGGAGGAGCCTATCGATCTTACTGCCGAGCAAGTACGTTGGATTGAGAGGAACCCAGTCGTCAAGCTAGTCATCAATGATGATTTGGCACCTGGCGCTTATTTTGATGCAAAGGGCGTCTTCTCAGGTGGAATCGCCGATCTACTCGAAGTCATAACCCTCAGTACTGGACTGCATTTCGAGGTCACCCCCCGTAGCGGCGGATTCCCTCAAATAATCGACGCGGTGCAAAAGGGCAATGCTGACTTGGCGTTGATGACGGCGAGTCCAGAGCGAGAAGAGTATCTGCGGTTCTCCAGACCCCTGCTCGACACTCCTTTTGTATTGCTCAGCAACATTGACCAGCAAGGGAAACTGGGAGATATGGCCGGTAAGCGTATAGCGCTTCCCACGCAGCATGTGGCAATGGAAAAGCTACGCAAGCGTTATCCCAAAGCTGTTGTGGTGGAGGCCGGGGGATCGTTAGACGCCATGAACCTGCTCTATCGGCGTGAGGTGGACGCCGCGGTCGTGTCGTTGCCCGCTGCGCGTTATTACATAGAGCGTTTGTTTCGCGACAACCTGGCCATCAATCAGGTGCTGGATGTCGGGCCTTCGACGGTGAACTTTGCCATGCGCCGCAGTGATGTCGAGTTGCAATCCATTATCGACAAGGTGTTGCAGAGCGTCCCTCCGGATGAGTTCAATGCAATTTCCAATCGCTGGCGCTCTCCGCCGGGAATGAGTGGTCAGACCTGGGTCGATTACGAGCGTCTGATTAAAGAAATCATTGCCATTGCCGGTTCCCTTCTTCTGCTGTCGCTTATTTGGGTCGTTTACCTGAGGCGCCAGATAAAGGCGCGCCTCAAGGCCGAACGCATGCTCAATGATCAACTGCAATTTGTTGAGACGTTGACTGACTGCATGCCGCCCCCTTTATATGTGCGTGATGTGCAAGGGCGGATGCTGTCGTGTAACCGAAGCTATCTGCAAAGTCTGGGTTTGAGCGCCGAACAGGTATTGAACGAAACCTTGCAGGCGTTACCCAGTGAAAGCTTTGAAAACTTTCCGGATTTTCACTCTAATTACCTACTCGCCATGCGGGAAAATCGCACTATCGAGTCGCGCCATACTATTGTGCTGCATGGTAAGGAAGCATGGATCAATCACTGGATTCAGCCATTCCAGGATTCCCAAGGCAACATCAAAGGTGTCATCTGCGGCTGGCTGGATATCACTGATCATCATAGGTTGGTGGAGCAGCTTCAGGAAGCAAAGAACCAAGCGGACGACGCCAGCCGTGCCAAGACCAGCTTCTTGGCGACCATGAGTCATGAAATCCGAACGCCGATGAACGCGGTTATTGGCATTTTGGAATTAGCGCTTAAACGCGCCGAAACTCAACCCATCGACCGAGCCAGTATCGAAATCGCCCATACTTCGGCGAAAAGTCTTTTGGAACTCATCGGCGATATACTCGACATCGCGCGCATTGAGTCTGGACGCCTAAGCTTATCACCCAAGCGCGCCAACCTGCGTGAGCTGGTTGAATCAGTGGCGAGAGTGTTTGAAGGGCTGGCGAGAAAGAAGCGGCTGAATCTTGTTCTCGATATTGACTCCAGTATTAACTGCGAAGTGTTAGTTGACGCGTTGCGCTTCAAGCAGATTTTGTCGAATTTAGTCAGTAATGCTATCAAGTTTACCGAAGAAGGCTCGGTAAAAATCTGCATCTCTGGAAACTTGGTGACTGCCAGCCTGCTCAATGTCGAACTCACGGTAGAAGACACTGGCGTTGGTATCAGTCCGAACGATCAGCAACAGCTGTTCAGGCCTTTTGCCCAGGCACAGCGTAATACAAAGCCTGCTGAAGGGACGGGGCTCGGCTTAGTAATCTGTCGGTCGCTGTGCGAAATGATGGGGGGGCACGTGACCATGAAGAGTAGTCTGGGCCGTGGAACGCTAGTCGCTGTAGAACTGCACTTGCAAGTGTTGGAACGCCTTAACATCAAACCGCTGCCAATTTTGCCACCGACCCGGCAACGCTATTGTTTGCAGGTGTTAGTGGTGGATGACCACAGGGTGAACCGTCAGGTACTGCACCAACAACTGCAGTTTCTTGGGCATGACGTCTACGAAGCTGAGGATGGAAAGCAGGCCTTCGACTGCTGGGGTGAACAGTGCTTTGACGTCGTCATCACTGATTGCCACATGCCGGTCATGAATGGTGCTGATCTCACACGCGCGATTCGCACGGTCGAACGGGAGCAAGGACTGGCACCCACCGTCATCATTGGTCTTACAGCCGATGCTCAGCCTGAGGAGTTGGAACTGTGTATTCAGGCAGGGATGAACGAGTGTCTGATCAAGCCAATCGGCCTCGACGAGTTGGATGCGAAACTGTTGGCGCTGCATCTGAATTTCGAGATAGAGACTGAGTCTCCTGAGACTACATCAACTACGGTGGCGCCCGAGCCTTCACGGCTAGTTGATCTCGGTCCCCTGGAGCTGCTCATCAGTAGCGACCCCGTGAAGTTTCGAGAGATACTCGATGAGTTGATTGCTAACAATCGCAGAGATTGCCAATTGCTGACAGTTCTCCTGCAGAGTGGAGAGACGGGCAAATTGGAGGCGCTGGCTCATAGGATAAAAGGCGCTGCTCGGGTGGTGAAAGGCGAGCAACTGGTTGAATCCTGTCGGCGTCTAGAAGTTATCTGCGCAGATCCACATGCTTCATTTGAAGCGCTCAGTCGGGCGGTTACGGAACTGGAGCACGCGATCATGGCGTTGGAGAATGAGCTCAGGGCTTTTTGAACTGCACAGTCCTGGTTAAATTTTCCGTGCTTTCCTTGTCAGCACAACGCGCCTGGTGATGCGTTCTAGATAAAGTAGATCGCGTCCTGTATGTCGCCATCATCGAAAACCCCGCAGATTAACAATCGCGGGGTTTTTCTTTGCATGCTCAAAAAATTATACAGCTCGGAATTTATCCGGTCTGTTGGGCCTGGATGTGTAGATGTAAAAAACTTGTACAAAGCCTATCGAAAAGGCGGCCAAGTCCAACATCTGTGCGACGCTTATTCTCATAATTAATACATTAATTATGTCGTCCGTCTTTCGCTGGGGACGCATCTTAACATCGCTTAGGAAGCGTCCTACATCCATCGCTTTCGACTCTTGTTAGGGTCTTTTTCCGATCTAGTTTGCACGGCCCAGTGCCGCGTATTTCGCTTTCTTGCGGAGAAAAGGAGGGATGAGCATGCAGCCAATTTGGACTGCCCAGGTTTTGTACGAAGCGTTGTCGGAAACTGAGTGGGTCAAGGCTGACCACGTTGCGCTGGAGCTTATCCAGGGGTCCGATCCCAGTCTCCATGCAACGATGCATGACCATGGTGATCTGCCGTTATACCTGGCTGTCATGGGTGAGCAGATCGTCGTCGAAGCGCTGCTTTGGCCTGTTTGCGATGTAAAAGAACCATCCGCCTTCAACGAAGAGGTGCTGCGCTCTCGCAAACTGTTCCCGCTGTCTTCGATAGGCCTCGAGAAGATGCCGAATGGGCAGGACGGTTACATCATGTTCGGCGCCTTGAGTTCGTCCGCAAACCTCTCGGATGTCGTGTTCGAAGTCGAACTCTTGGCGGGCAACGTCATCAAGGCAACTCAAGCCTACGAAGACTTCCTTAAGCCCAAGCACCAACAGGAGAGCTGAGATGAATGTCTGGAGCAAGCTGCTGACTGCCCTGCGTGGCGGGGCCAACGAAGTGGGGGAGGCGCTGGTTGATAACCAGGCCCTTCGCATCCTTGATCAGGAAATCCGCGACTGTGATGAAGACATTCGCAAGACCAGGGAGGCGCTTGCCCAAGTCCTGGCCAAACAGAAGCTGGCCAACGCGCGATTGAAAGGCAGTGTGGCAAAGATCGAGGAGTACGAGCCGTACGTTATCAAAGCGCTTGAGGGAGGCAATGAAGCGCTGGCTGGCGAGGTGGCGCACAAAATCAGCACGCTTGAAATCAGCGTGGCCGATGACCGCAAGCAAGAGCGTGAGCTATCGCAGAGCGTATCTGAACTGCGCAAGGCAGTTGCTCAGGGCGAAGGTCATCAGCACGCTTGAAATCAGCGTGGCCGATGACCGCAAGCAAGAGCGTGAGCTATCGCAGAGCGTATCTGAACTGCGCAAGGCAGTTGCTCAGGGCGAAGGTCACGTGAAGCGTTTGCAGCAACAAGTGGACACCGTCAAAGCGACGGAAAGTGTGTACAGGGCGCAGATGACAGTTGCTCGGCGCTTTGGCGGCTCGCAGGCAACGATGCAAACAGCTGTGGAATCGCTGGAGCGTATCAAGCAGAAGCAGGCAGAACGCAAGGCACGAATGGAAGCCGATGCTGAATTGGCAGCGCAAGAATCGTCTGATGAGGCGTTGGACGCCAAGTTGCGCGGTGCAGGCATCGCGCCAGCTGAAGCGAGCGCCAACAGTGTGTTGGCTCGCCTGAGAGAAAAGGCAAACGTCTAAATCAGCGGCGGGGTTGCTACCCCGCCTATTTCCAGATGACCGAGATGTAACGATGGAGCTATTCCTCAAAACCTCGCTGTCTTTTCCCGTGGTAGTGCTCAGCTTCCTGCTGTGTTTTGCAATCCTCTACTGGATTGTCGCGGCCCTTGGAATTCTTGAGGTCGACCTGCTGGATATTGAGGCAGATTCAAGCCTGGAGGGAAGCTCGCTACAACCGGAAGGATTAGCAGGCTTGCTGCTGAAGCTTGGGCTGAACGGGGTGCCGGTAACGTTGGTGCTCACACTCCTGTTTTTTGTGGCATGGGCTGCCTGTTATTTCGTGGAGCTATTGCTGCTGCGTCACATTCCGCTCGGGGCTTTTCGCTATCCACTTGGCGTCGCTCTTGCGGCCGCTGCGCTGATGTTAGCTGCGCCGCCGGTAAGCCTGGTCATACGTCCGTTACGGCCTTTGTTTCGCAAGCTTGAAACAACCGACACCCAATCGCTTCTAGGGCAGACCGCCGTTGTGCGAAGTGGAAAGGTTACACCGGTGTTTGGCGAAGCCATTTTGGAAGACGGCGGCGCTGGTTTGATTTTGAGAGTACGGGCAGAGGAGGCACAAGGATTCAAACGCGGTGACCACGTCGTGATTCTTGAGTACCTGGAAAACGAACACGCCTACAGAGTGGTTTGCCTGGAAGAGTTCAACGGCCCGTGAGCCAGGCGCGGCGAATATATGTGACACCTACAAAATAAGGTGCAGGGCAGCTTTCTGACCCGCAATTTTCAAGGAGATAGTCTCTAGTGAACCTAGCAATGGTGATGCCTTTCCTGGTCGGGGTTGGCGTATTTTTTCTTGTGGTTTTTGGTTTCTTTGTTCTGTTCAAAGCGTTCTATATCAAGGTTCCGCAGGGTACGGCGCTGATCGTCAACGACATGTCTACGATACCCAAGGTGCACTTCACCGGCGCCTTGGTCTATCCAGTGATCTACAAGAAAGAGTTCATGAAGATCTCATTGATCACTCTGGAAATTGATCGCCGAAGCAAGGATGGTTTGATTTGCCGCGATAACCTGCGTGCTGACATTACCGTCGCGTTCTACCTGCGCGTTAACGAAACGACAACTGACGTTCTCAAGGTTGCCAAGGCCATTGGCGCTGAGCGCGCATCCGACCGCGCAGCGGTAAACGAGCTGTTCAACGCCAAGTTCTCCGAGGCGCTAAAAACAGCCGGCAAGCAGTTTGATTTTGTCCAGTTGTTCGAGGAACGCCAGAATTTCCGTGATCGTATCCTCGAAGTGATCGGTGACGACCTGAACGGCTACGTTCTCGAGGACGTTGCAATCGACTACCTGGAGCAGACGCCGAAGAGCTCGCTCGATCCGAGCAACATTCTCGACGCCGAGGGTATCCGCAAGATCACTGAACTGACCGCGGCTCAGAACGTCATCACCAATGAATTCGAACGCAATGAAGAGCTTGCGATCAAGAAGAAAAACGTCGAGACCCGTGAAGCGACCTTGGCGCTGGAGCGCCAACAGGCTGATGCAGAGGCCCGCCAACAGCGGGAGGTCGAAACTATCCGCGCCCGCGAGGAAGCTGAAACCCTCAAGGTCAAGGAAGAAGAGCGCTTGAAGTTCGAGCAGGCGCGAATCAATACCCAGCAGGCGTTGGACATCAGTGCCGAGAATCATCAGCGGGAAGTGGAGGTTGCTCAGCAGAACCGTGAGCGAGCGGTGGTGATTGAAGTTGAGAAGGTGACGCGCGCCAAGGATCTGGAAGTTGTTTCTCGTCAGCGAGAAGTGGAGTTGCAACGCATTGATGCCGAGAAAGCGCTCGAAGAGAAACGCAAGGAAATCGCCAATGTGACCCGGGATCGCGTTGCGGTGGAAAAGACTGTGGCCCAGGAAGAGGAGCGCATCAAGGAGGTGCGGGTAGTTTCCGAAGCAGAGCGAGACAAACAGGTCGTTGTGCTGCAGGCCCAGGCTGAAGCAGAGCAAGACCTCGTGCGCCAGGTTAAACAAGCGGAAGCCGATGAAACCCGCTCCAAGCACAAGGCCGTCGAAATCAACACACTGGCTCAAGCCGAGTTGGAATCAGCGTCCAAACAGGCGCAAGCCAAGAAGAAGCTGGCCGAAGGCATCGAAGCCGAACGCGCCGCGCCTGGGCTGGCCGATGCGCGTGTGCGTGAAGTCACCGCTGCTGCCATGGAGAAAGAGGGCATGGCCGAGGCTCGCGTACACGCTGAACAATTGATAGCCGATGCCAAAGGTGAGCAGGAGAAGGGCTTGGCCCAGGCGCGTGTTACCGAGGCACAAGCAGCAGCCAAGGAGAAAGACGGTCTGGCTGAAGCCAAGGTGCTTGAGGAAAAACTGGGTGCTCAGGCCCGCGGTGAAGAGCAACTTGGTCTGGCCAAGGCCAAGGCGACCAAGGAACAAGGCGCGGCCGAAGCGGCGAACCTGTTGGACCGTTTGAATGCCGAGGCTGAAGGCTTGGGCAAGAAGTTCGGTGCACTCGACTCGCTTAGCGACAGCGCTCGCCAGCATGAAGAGTTCCGCATGCAGTTGGAGAAGGACTTCGACGAAGCCATTGCTACGATTGCTGCCAACAAGGATATCGCCAAAGACCAGGCCCAAGTGCTGGCTGCCGCGATGTCGAAAGCGAAGATCGAAATCGTTGGCGGTGAGGGCGACTTCTTCAACTCCTTCGCCAAGTCCCTGTCAGTGGGTAAGGCTATCGAGGGTGTTGTTGGCAAGAGCCCGGTTATGCAAGACATCCTCGCGCGCGTGTTGAGCGGTAAGAGTACTGCGTCTGTGGCCGCTGTGGAAAAAGCCGAAAGCGAAAGCTGATCAGCGTCGCCGGCTTTCTTTTTGAACGCCAGCAAGCCGCAAGAATCGCCCCTGCTAGCAGGGGCTTTCTCACTGTATGAATACCGCAGACTTGGGACATTCAGAATGTCGGACGCTCATAACACATCGCTGGAAAACGTAGTGGACAAAGCAGTCGCCGAGGGCGGTGCCTACGAGGTTCTGCATAAACGGCTTCGCCAACATGGTCAGCGCCTGCAGCAATTGACCGAGGCCCTTAATGGCCAGCGTCTGGCTGAGTTCGGCAATACTCAGATGAACGCCATTGGCAGGGTGCGCATCCGTACCGAAAACAATTGCATCGCCCGCGACATCGTCCAGGTTGGGGAGTGCCTGTTGTTCGGCTACAACGTGTTCATCGGTTTAAAACGCGAAACCAATGTCGCCGACGTGTTCTCCCTCTACCGTCTGGTGGCAGCTGAAGAAGGCTATGAAGCTCAACCGGTGCCGCTGGAGGGCAGCTTCCTCGCCCAAACCAGTTTCGTCGCCGACTTCAATGAACTGTATACCTATTACAAGAACACGCGCTTGCTGCAACTGGCCATCCGTGACGGCAGGTTGTTGGCTAGTTTCCAGATCGGTGAGCGGATCAGCGACATCCGTGTGTTCCGCTGGTCGATCTCCAGTGACGGCAACAACCTCCGTTACATCGACAACCGCGGTGAGCGTGATATCGCGCTGCCGGCGCCGTTTGATTTCGAATGGCAGAAGACTTCCCGCGAGGGGGTTGTCATGGGGCGCCATCCGCATATGAACATTCTCGACACGGTGTTCGTCGAAACCCTCGGCGGCGACCTGACCATCAAAGTCGAGAACAACACCGAGGACGGCCAGGGTATCTACCGCGAAGCGGTGGTGGACAAGACCCAGTCGCTGGACGATGCGCAAATCGAGTATGTCCGTCTTGGCAGCCTGATTCTGCTCAAGGTGTTGCCGTACCGCGAGGAGCAGTGGCGCTACCTGGTATTCAACAGCCTGAGCCGCCAGGTCGAGCGCATCGACGCCATCGGTCTTGCCTGCGTGCAGTTGCCGGAAGATCACGGCATCATCTTTCCCGGCGGTTACTACCTGCAGAGCGGCGAATACAAGACCTTTGAACAGCCCATGGACGGCATGCGCTTCAAGCGTTCGGTAAGCTCGCCTAACGGGGAAGACGTGCAGTACATCTTCTACCACCCGGAGGAAGGTCGTTCGGCGCTGTTCACCTACAACAAGATCAACCGCCAGTTGCACCATCCTATCTTCGGCCATGGCTACGCACGCCTGGAAGACGGGCGCATGGTGATCTTTAGCGCCGAGGGCAGCGAGCCGACCCGCATCCACCCGATGCAGATCTGGCAGACCCCGTTCGAAAGCGAGGAGTATGCTGACCGCCAGCCGGCGCGCAGCGGTTTCTTCGGGCGTATCGGCAATGCTGAGCTGGTGCGCGGCGTGTCCGACCTACTCAATCTCAGTCGCGAGATCGACAGCCGCGATGTGTCAGTGGCGCGCTACACCCAGCTGTGCCAGAACACCCGGCGCCTGTTCGATATCTATCATTGGTTGGGCGACACCCAGTGCGCCGAGTTGGCGCCGCTGCTGCGTGAGGTGGCTGCGACCTCCGAGCGAGTGCTCGACGAGTTCGAAAAGGTCGAAAGCATTCGCCAACAGTCCACTCGGGCCATGGCCGAGGCGCAGTCGCGACAGAAAAATCTGCTGTCCGGCTTGCTGCCCGACAGCTGGGATGAGGTGCAGCATTTCGTCGACGCGCTCAATGCCATTACCTCACAGCGCGGTCAATTGCTGACCATCCGCGATTATCGCTATATCGACGTCGCAAGCATTGATGCCATGGAAGCCGATTTGCTCCAGGCACAGGAGCGTGTGGCCAGCGCCACCTCGGCCTTTCTGGCCAGCGAAGTGGCGCTGCAGCCTTACCTGCTGCGCCTGGCAGAATTGGATGCTTGGGCCCAGAAGGCTGAGACCGTTACCGAACTGAACGAGCCGTTGGCTCAGATGCAGGACATCGCCGCAAACCTGGATATGCTGTCCAGTCTGATGGCGTCGCTGAAGATCGATGACGCCACCCAGCGCACCCACATCGTCGAATCGATTTCCGAGGTTTACGCACGCCTCAACCAAGCCAAGGCACGCGCCGAGCAACGGCGCAAGGGCTTGGGTTCGGCCGAGACGGTCGCGCAGTTCGGCGCCCAGTTCAAGCTGTTCGGCCAAGGCATCACCAACGCGCTGGCACAGGCGTCGGATCCGGAGCGCTGCGACGAACAATTGTCGCGCCTGCTGGTGCAATTGGAAGAGCTGGAAAGTCAGTTCGGTGATGAGGAACAGTTTCTCGGCGATATACTCAGTAAGCGCGAAGAATTGCTGGAAACCTTTGAGACGCACAAGCAGAGGCTGCTTGACGAGCGCCAGCGTCGCGCCCAAGGGGTGCTCGACGCTGCCCTGCGTATTCTCGACAGCCTGGGCCGGCGCACCGCGCGCCTCCCCGAGATGCAATCATTGAACGCCTTCTTTGCCGCCGACCCGCTTATCCTGAAGTTGCGCGAGATGGCTGAGCGCCTGCGCGAGCTCAAGGACAGCGTCAAGGCCGACGACGTCGAAGCGCGTCTGAAGGCTGCCCGCGATCAGGCGGTGCGGTCCCTGCGCGACAAGAGCGAGTTGTTCGAAGAGGGCGGCAATGTCATCAAGCTGGGCCCGCGCCACCGCTTCAGCGTCAATACCCAAGAGCTCGACCTGACGTTGCTGCCGCGCGCCGATGGACTGTACCTGCACCTGACCGGAACCGACTTCCTCGAACCGCTGCGCGATGAAGCCATGGAAAGCTTGCGTGACTACTGGCAAGTGTCGCTGGAGTCGGAGTCGCCGTCGCTGTACCGCGCCGAGTATCTGGCAGGGCTGGCTCTGGACGCTGCCCTTGGTGGGCGCGAAGGACTTAGTCTCGATCTGCTCAAGACGCATTTGGCGCAGCCGGATGCCCTGACCCGGTTGATCCGTGATTTCGCCGCGCCGCGTTACAAGGATGCCTACGAGAAAGGCATCCACGACCACGACGCGGCGCTGATTCTTACCCAACTGCTGGCGCTGCGCGAGAGCGCCGGCCTGCTGCGATACACACCCGCGGCGAGAGGCTTTGCCGCGTTGTTCTGGAACCGCTGTGGCGAGGGCATCGAGGCCGAGCTGTGGCCCGAACGTGCCCGCAGCAGCCTGCAGCTGCGCGAGCTGTTTGCCAGCAGCGATGGCGTGCTGCGGCTACAGGAAGAAATCGGTGCAGCGATGCTGAGCTTCCTTGGCCAGCATTCGCTGCCGATAGGCCTGGCACAGCGCCAGGCTGCGGCGGCCTACCTGGTTGAGGAACTGGCGGCCAAGTCGATCGAGTTCACGTTCAGCAAATACGCCCGACAATTGCTCGACTGTCTGCAACTGCGCCTGCAGGCCAACCATATGTGGGACGACTATCGCGAGGCGCTGGACAACTTGCGTGGCCGCACGCTGCAACGCTGGGCGCTGGTGCAGTCCTGGCTCGAGGGTCTTTGCGCCAAGGACGAGACGCTCACCGGGCTGGCCGAGTATATTCCCGAAGCCGTTGCCATCAGCCTGCTGGACGATAAATTCCCGCGTCGCTTCACCGAGGTCGATCTGCGTTTGGGCGTTGGCGGTTTGCTCGGTGAGCATCCGCGTGTGCAGGGCGGTGCGCTGGTGCTGGCTATCGATGACTACTTCGTTCGCCTGCAACAGCACCGCAACGAATTCGTGCCGCAACTGCAGCGCTATCAGGCGCTGCGCCAGGAAGTGATCAACCGCGAGCGTCAGGCCCTCCGCCTGGCCGAGTTCAAGCCGCGGCCGTTGTCGTCGTTCGTTCGCAACAAACTGATCAATGATGTGTATCTAGGCTTTATCGGCGATAACCTGAGCAAGCAGATGGGCACCGCTGGCGAGAACAAACGCACTGATCTTATGGGGCTGCTGATGCTTATCTCGCCGCCCGGCTACGGCAAGACCACGCTGATGGAATACGTTGCTCATCGCCTGGGTCTGATATTCATGAAAATCAATGGCCCGGCGCTGGGACACGAGGTGCGTTCGGTGGATCCGGCGCAGGCACCCGACGCCACATCGCGCCAGGAGTTGGAAAAACTCAACCTGGCGCTGGAAATGGGCAACAACGTGATGCTTTACGTCGACGACATCCAGCACACCCACCCGGAGTTCCTGCAGAAATTCATCTCGCTGTGTGACGGAACCCGGCGTATCGAAGGTGTGTGGAAAGGCAGGACCAAGACCTACGACATGCGCGGCAAAAAGTTTTGCGTGGTGATGTCGGGCAACCCTTACACCGAGTCTGGTGATGTGTTCAAAATTCCCGACATGCTTGCCAACCGTGCCGACATCTACAATCTCGGGGACACCTTGGGCGGAGTGCAGGAAGCCTTCGACTTAAGCTATATCGAGAACGCCCTGACCTCCAATCCTGTATTGGCACCACTGGCCACTCGCGACATGGCCGATGTCTACCGTTTAGTGGACAAGGCTGAGGGTAAACCCTTCTCAGCGAGCGAGTTATCGCACACCTACAGTGCCGCCGAGATCAACGAAATCAGCGTCACACTGCAGCGCTTGATGCAGGTGCGCAACGTGGTCGGCCGGGTCAATCAGCAGTACATCGTCAGCGCTGCGCAGGCCGATAGCTACCGCTGCGAGCCAGCGTTCAAGCTGCAGGGCAGTTACCGCAACATGAACAAGATGGCGGAGAAAATCAGCTCAGCCATGAATGACGCAGAGCTGTCGCAACTGATCGATGATCACTACCAGGGCGAATCGCAACTGCTCACCACGGGTGCTGAGGAAAACCTGCTTAAACTTGCCGAACTGCGCGGCAACCAGACCCCCGAGCAGGCTGAGCGCTGGGCACAGATCAAGCGCGACTTCATGCGCAACAAGGCCATGGCTGGCAGTGGCAGCGACGTGGGTGGCCGGGTGGTTGCGCAGCTCAATGACTTGGTCGAGAGCGTACGTGGTTTGGTGGCCGTTAAACAAAAGTCGAAAATTTGAACGCCTCGGATAACGCGCTGCCAACCCTATATCAATCCCAGGGAGAAGCAGCCATGGCAGATGTCGTTATCTATTTCTGGATATTCGTTGCAGCAATCATCGTGCTCGTCGATCTGTGGGCGATCATCAGCGTTTTCCGTAGTGATAAGTCAGATGGCGTTAAAGTCCTGTGGTTTCTAGGCATCGTTATTTTCCCCGTTCTGGGGCTGATTGCCTGGGCGCTGTTCGGCCCTCGCGGAATCAAACCCGGCACGGGGCCGAGTTCACCCGAGCACAGTAAAGGCTGACGTCGTAAAGGTTACCCCGCTATCAACAATAAGCCCGCTTACGCGGGCTTATCGAGAAAGACAGTTCAGGCCCCGACAGCAATCCCAGACATGGACTTCTTGAGCTCAGCTTTCATCGCTTCCATCTGCATTCCGATTTCATCGAGTTTTGCCTTGCCGAGTATCTTCTTGGCTTTAGGAAACATTTCTTTCTCCTCTTCTTCGATGTGATGCTCGAGGAGTTCCTTGACGACCTTCACGCGCCCGGCAAATTCGGGTGTGCCCGGATCAGTCTGCTGCAGGTCCGGCAGCACCAATGAGTCGACAGTACGGTGCTCCTCCTTGGCTTCAAAGTACATGACATCTTCTTCTCTGCTCCCGGCGGCTTTGAAAGCGGGATACAAGATTTGCTCTTCCAGCTGGGTATGGATCGCGACTTCCATTTCCAGCTTGGCAAGCAAGTCAGTGCGCTTCTTGATGCCGCGCTCGGTTGATTCACTCAACGCTTCAAGAATCGTCTTCACGCGTTTGTGGTCTTCTTTCAACAGCTCGATAGCATTCATCATCGTCTCCTCGGGATTCGATTCGCATCAACGAAGGTGCCGATGCCGGTTAAACAACCCTGAGACCCACGCAGCATTTGTGCCTACCGTTTGATAATAATTAATCCTGAAAAATCAATTGCTTGGATTAGTGTAGTGGCGACTTGCTTCGTGCAAGCTGCCCGATACGCTTTTTCCCTATTGCAAACAGCAAGGTCCGTTCGCCCTCGAAGACAGAGCCCACATCATTGCAAGGGTAAGCGATGGACCTCGAAGCCGGGGTCTGTTGCAGCTTTGGGCCTAAGTGCCTTGCGCAGCGCCTGGGACAAGAATGACCTTGCGACATTCATCTTCTTTTTTATCGAATATTTTGTAGCCTTGGGCTGCCTCTTCCAACGCCAACCGATGGGTGACTATCAGTTCAGGTTGCAAGCGGCCAGCTTCAATGTGCTCCAGTAACGTCGGCAGATATTTCTGCACATGGGTCTGGCCCATCTTGAACGTCAGACCCTTGTCGAAGGCATCGCCGAACATGAAGGCATGAATGAACCCCGCGTAGACGCCTGGCACGCTGACCACACCGCCGCGGCGAACGGCGGCGATACTCTGGCGTAGAGCTTTGCCGCTGCTGCCTTCGATCTTAAGGGCTGCGAGGACGGTTTCGGTTGTACTGCCTTTGGCTTCGAAGCCAACTGCGTCGATCACCGCGTCGACGCCGCGCATTCCCGGCGTCTGGCGAATGATGGTATCGGCGGGATCGTCGTCTTGTTCAAAGTTGATGGCAATGACGCCATAGGTGTCGCGGGCATAGGCCAGTCGATAATCGTTGTCATCGACCATGAAAATCGTCTGTGCGCCAAGCATCTTCGCGCATGCGGCGCTGAGTAGGCCAACGGGGCCGGCACCATAGATGGCAAGTGAGGAACCTTGGCCAATTTCGGCGTTGAGTACCGCCTGCCAGGCGGTCGGAAGGATATCCGAGAGAAACAACACTTTATCGTCGGTCAGTGCTGCGGGCACCTTGAACGGTCCGACATTGGCTTTTGGTACCCTTACTAATTCAGCCTGGCCGCCAGGAATGCCGCCGTACAGATGGCTGTAGCCAAACAACGCCGCACCTGGCGGGATACTCTTCTTATTGATAATCGAGCCGCGTCCCGTATTGGTGGTTTCACAGGCGGCAAACAGCTCATGTTGACAAAAAAAGCAGCTGCCGCAGGCAATGACGAAAGGAATAACCACCCGATCACCGCGGGTCAATTCGGTCACGGCACTGCCAGTGTCCTCCACTATTCCCATGAACTCATGGCCGAAGATGTCGCCATGTTCGGTAGACGGGATCTTGCCTCGATACAGGTGCAGGTCCGATCCACAGATTGCGGTAGCGGTCACTCGAAGGATGATGTCGTCAGGCTCTTGGAGCGCGGGGTCGGCAACGGTATCCACCCTGACATCGTGTGCACCGTGGTAGGTCAATGCTCGCATGGGCTGTACTCCTCAAAATGGATTTTTGGGCATCTTTAGAGAGGAAGCCGAGCTGCCTGGCAAAGTTCAAACGAATGTTCAGCTTGAGGGCGCACACAGGGCTTGGCACAAGGCAATGAGGAAGTCGGATCAAGCCTTTTCAATACAGGGGGGCGCTTGTCATTCGAGATCAGTGCTGTATAGAATGCGATAAATTCGCAAATGCACTGTTATATCAAGTAGGGATTTCTAGTGTCTTCACAGCCTGTCTCACCGTCAGCGCAGGCTGATATCCACACGCTTTACCTCGATCATCACGCTTGGTTGGTTGGCTGGTTACGCACGCGGCTGCGTCAGGGAGATAACGCTGCCGATCTGGCTCAAGACACCTTTGTGAACATATTGGGCAAACCTGAACGGCTACAGGATTTGCGCCAGCCTAGGGCGTGGCTAAGTACTGTTGCACGGGCTTTGATGATCGACCGTGCTCGTCGCCAGCGCGTTGAACGGGCCTACCTCGACGCTGTTGCCGGTTTACCTGATGCCGAAACCCCATCACCCGAGACTCAATTTATCCTGCTGGAAACCCTCACCAGGATCGATGCATTGCTCGACGGTTTGCCGCCTAAAGTGCGCTCCGCGTTTCTGCTTTCGCGACTGGAAGGGCTGGGCTACAAAGAGATCGCCATACATCTGGGGGTGAGTTTGAGATCGGTGGAAGGGTATATGGCAAAGGCCATCCGCCACTGCTACCTCGCGACGCTATGAGCGCAGATGGTCGTCCGGAGTTGCCTGACGAGGTTCTCGATCAGGCGATTGCCTGGAAGGTTCGGCTGCAGTCAGGCGACGCCGATGATCGCGTACGTCAGGGGTGCTTGCAGTGGCGACAGGCGCGGCCTGTTCATGAGGCCGCCTGGCAAGCCTTGCAAGCCAGTGAGTCCGCGTTTCATGGCCTTGCAACGCTCTCAGGTGCCAGCGGCGGTGTCGCTTTGGATACCCTGGAGCGTATGCAACGCGGACGCATTGGTCGCCGTCGGTTGCTGCAGGTCGTCGGCGGTGGTCTGGTAATGGGAGGCATGGGTTGGGAGGTGCATAGGGGAGCGCTTGCTCCCTGGAACTCGGATTACACCACTCAAGTCGGCGAGCGTCGCAGCTTTGTACTCGCTGACGGCACTCGGCTGCAGATCAATACTTCCAGTGCGGTCGATGTAGCCTTCAGTCAACACAAGCGCATGTTCACGCTTCAGCGTGGCGAGATATTTATCGACACTGGTGCGGACGATGGTGCCCCTGGGGGGCGACGTAGCTTTTGGGTTCAGACCCCTCAGGCAAGTTTAGAGGCGCTCGGCACCGCGTTTGCCGTGCGCCAGGAGCAAGACCAGACCCGCCTTAGGGTTGAGGAACATGCGGTGGTCATCCATCACGCCGTGGCGCGGCAACGCGTTGAGGCGGGCGAGGAATATGTGATTACAGCCAACGGACTGAGCAAAGTGACGGCTACCGACATGGATGCCAGCGCCTGGACCAGGGGCCAGTTGGTCGCCAGCCGTATGCGTATGCGCGACTTGGTCGCCGAGTTTGCGCGCTATCAGCGTGGCTGGATCAGCTGTGACCGGCAGATCGCCAATGTCGAGGTGTCGGGAGTCTTCCAGCTGGATGACATCGATCGGGCGCTCAATGCCCTCGGCGACTCCCTGCCGGTTCGGATCGAGCGCTTCACCTCGCTGTGGAGGAGGGTGGTTGCACGTTAAGTGTGAGCTGAAAAATGCGGTATGGCATTGCGGGTTTTTCTGAGCTCTTCGGCAAATAAGAAAAACCACTCGCCAACCGAAAGGAGCTCGCGTTTCATGTCATCTGCTTCCTCCCAACCACCCCATTTGCCTCGAACCCGTCTTGCGCTCGCGCTGCGCGGGGTGCTGTTCACCAGCACCACAGCCATGACCCTGTTCATTCCGCCAGCCTATGCCGAGCAGGCCCAAGTACATCGCTACGATCTGCCGGCCGGTACGCTTGAACAGTCGCTCAACGCCTTTGCCCAGACTGCAGGGATAAATTTGCCGTTCAATCCCGGGATGGTCCAGGGCAAGCGCGCGCCTGCGCTGCGAGGTGAGTACGCGGTTGCGCAAGGTCTTGAGATTCTGCTCAATGGTTCTGGTCTTGCCGCTAGCCGCACTGCTGCTGGCAATTGGATGCTGTATCAGTTGATGGATGCCGGCGCTGCGCTGGAACTCGATACCACCATGATCAGCGGGCAGGGGATGGGCCAGGCAACCGAGAACTCGGGTTCATACACGACGGGTTTGGTCAGCGCCGGTTCGAAGACGCCGACAAGCTTGAAAAATACGCCGCAGAGTGTGTCGGTGGTCAGCCAACAGTTAATCGAAGATTTGCGCATGGTTGATCTGAGCGATGCCCTTAAGCGCGCGCCTGGCATCACGGTGAAAAATTCGAATTACCGATTGCCGCAGTTTTTATCGCGCGGTTTCCCCATCGACAACATTCAGATCGATGGCGCCTCGCCCATGGACATCGGTTCGGGTATCGGCACGTTCTACGCCAATAAAACCTACGATATGGCCGAGTTCGACCACATAGAGATTTTGCGTGGGGCATCTGGGCTGTTTGGTGGAACCGGCGATCCCGGTGGCATCATCAACGCTGTGCGAAAGCGCCCGTTGGATTACAACCAACTGAAAATAAACACCTCCGCCGGCTCCTGGGACAACTACCGCAGCGAAATCGATGTCACCGGTCCAATCGCTTTCGATGGTCGCCTGCGTGGGCGTGTGGTGACGGCTTACACCGACCGCCAGTACTTTTATGACAACCGCAGCACCGACAAGCCATTTATTTACGCGGTACTCGAAGCTGACCTTACCGATAGCGCCCGGGTGACCGTCGGCGGGCGTTATGAGCGGATCCATGAAAACGGTACCGGAGACGGTCTGCCACGCTACAGCACCGGCAAGGATCTCAAACTAGGGCGGAGCACGTGGTACACCCCGAACTGGGCGTACAGCGATAACGCTTCGCAGGAGTGGTTCGTCAAGTACGATCAGGACTTGGGCGAGACGTGGAAGCTTAACGTCAGTTTCACCAATACCTATGACAAGACCGAGGCCAAAAGCGCGTTTCTTTGGGGGGCGCCGGATCCAGAGACGATGCAAGGCGCCACGTGGGGTGGCAGCTTCATCAAGTCGTGGAGCGAGCAGTCGCTGTTCGATGCAAACGTTTCCGGCACGTTCTCGGCCTTCGGTCGTGAGCATGAGTTGTTGGTTGGTGCCGATGCGCAAAAGGTCACAAGTCGCTGGCGTGCGACTGGGGGCATGACCGATATCATTCCCATAGATGTCTACAATCCGAATGCCACGCCGCTGGGCCCCGATGCAATTGGCGATGACTTGACCCGTGACTACAGCCCGAACACCCGCAAGCAGTACGGGTTGTACTCGACGCTGCGCCTGCAGCTGACTGACCCGCTGCAACTAATCGTTGGTGCCCGCGCTCAGCGCTACAAATATGAGCAGAAGTACCAGACGGTAAACGCCAAAACTGGCGCGTGGGAGGCCCAACCTGGAATCGACTATCGCGAGCCCACCAAGATGGTACCGTTCGGCGGGCTGGTCTACGCCCTGGATGAGCAGTGGTCGGCATATGCAAGCTACTCGGAGATATTCAAACCCCAGGCTCAGCGTCGCGAGGGGCCTGTCACGTCCGGCAAGACAGTAGAACCCATGGTGGGTAAAACCTATGAAACGGGCTTGAAAGGTGAGTTGTTCAACAGTTCTCTGAACGTATCTGCAGCGCTGTTTTACACCCAGCGCGAGCACGAGGCGGTATTGGACCCAGCTCACACAGGGCAGTCGGTACTATACGGTGGCAGTTGCTGTTATTTGCCGCAAGGGGAGGTGGTCAGCAAGGGTGTCGACCTGGAGGCCAGCGGTGAACTGCTACCCGGTCTGATGGTAATGGGCGGCTATACCTACACCAATACACGAAACCGAGAGACCAGCAAGGCGTTCAGCAGTGTGACGCCTAAACATCTGGCCAAGCTCTGGGCGGTCTATACCTTGCCTGACAGGATGTCCCAGTGGAAAGTCGGGGGAGGTGTAACAGCGCAAAGCGCCAATTTTGTCAGTGGTGAATCCTACCGCCTGGACAGCAAGGGCAATCCCTACAGTACAACCCCATTCGACTTCAGCCAGGGCGGCTACGCCGTATGGGACACGATGGTGGAATACCAGTTGGATGAACACTGGACCGTCGCGCTCAATGGCAACAACCTGTTCGATCGCAAATACTTCGAGACCGTCAACACGGCGGAGTACGGTAACTACTATGGAGCGCCGCGCAACTACATGCTGACGTTGCGTGGCCAATTTTGAAGTTGCTGGTCGGGTGCAAGCCTGTTGTTTGCGTTAACAGCGCCTCACCCAATAGGCTGACTGCTCTGTGATTCGGTTGCCAAGGATAAATATAGCTAACTTGAATATGGCGTTGTTATCAACGAACTATCATTTAGAAGCACAATGATATTTCGTTATCCAGCAGTGTCTTACAATTAGAAAGGGCTTATATCATCCGAGCTATCCATTAGTTTTTGTTGGGGGTCGGAGGTGCCGCATGAAAAGCTTAAGGACGGCCGCCCACGGAGTGATATCGTCGTTTGTTGTCATTGTTTTACTGTCCGGTTGTGCACACAACCCGGATGTCCGTATTGGACATGACCAGATTTCTGGGAGCATCGCGAAAGGCCAGCCAGATTATTTAGGATGTGTTCAAAAGGAGCTTGGAGGCAGTTCAAGCACTCACGTGCAGAAGGGAGACAATACGCTCAAGCTGTTCGTTAATAGTACCGACCCAAACCAAGCCTCAGGCCTTGTTGAGGTTTATGGTGCAGGCAACCAACATCAGTACGCTGCTTATCAGCGAGATGCCTGGTATGACCATGGAAAGCTTCTAGATGCAGCCTACGTGTGCTCAAGAACATAAAGGGTGGTTGAAAAGGCACTACCAGCATACCGCGGTGAGCTGTTGAACTCTCAATGAAAGATAACCGGGCGCCGGGGTGGAGCGCGGTGCAGCAGCTTGGAGGCCCGGCCCAGCGCTGGGCCTTTCTGTGAACGTTAAAATGATCTGCATCCTTTTATTGGCCGATTGTCTGGCTGCGCTGTGAATGCTGCTTGTTGCCCTTGAACATCGCGACACGTTGGCTATCTTGGTATTTGTCACAAGCTCAACAGACGGTTGCAGGAGGGCTGTATGAGAACACGCGGAGACGTTTTCTGGTCTTGGGCAGACCCTACGCTTCACAGTCGAACCCATGATGAAACCCTTGATGACGGTACTTACATCGAGGTGCAGGTAAGGTTGTCGCGTACCGGTACTACGCAGATGTTTATTGGTGTGTATGCAGCTTCCGGCATGGCGTTGCAGGAGGAGGCTTTTGATTCGCGCCCTGGCGAGTCGATGACCAGGGCCTTGGCCTGGGGAGTAGGTCGGGCCCGTCAGGTTGCCGCAGATGGCGCTTCTACAGACGACAGAATAACCGGCTCGATGTAAGCCTGGATGGCGTTAGAAAGCCCGCTGAAGCGGGCTTCTCCCTGGGGTGTCCAAGCGTTCAGGGTGCAGCGGCGCGCAGTCTTATGCCGTTCATTTCCACTTGTTGACCAATGGCGAATTCTTCACGCGGTGAACGCACTGTTTTTACTTCGCCAGTACTGCTTCTCACCGTGTAGCTTCGTCCTTGCTGGCCGGTGGCAGACTGCACGCCCGACCCGACCAACAGCCCGACGCCAGCCCCCACCAACGCACCTATGGGGCCACCTGCCGCTCCTCCTACCAGCAATCCTGTGCCTGCTCCAAATCCTGCGCCAACTGTTGTGTCACCTTCCTGGGAAATCAAATCTGTGACACGCCATCATCAGACGGTTGTTCTGCGTCCTGCACGTTGCTGATCGAAACGGGTGCATTGGTGAACATAACGTTGTAGGTGCTCAGGTCGTTGTCGTTACGCTGCGATTCGATAGACAGTTTCTGACCTTTCCACAGAAGCACTTCGTTATCGAACATGGTGCCAGACCGGGTTTTGACCAAGTTGGTTTTGCTGTGCGACGGTGGGCCGTAATCGGTACGGAGCATTTCGGCAACCAAGGCACTGCTATTGGAAGGGCCGGTAAAAACCAGTTTTTCGATTTTGCCGTTGGACAGCTGGGCAACAAGTTGATAACCGAGTAGCACGCGGCGGGAGTTCGCGCCCTGGATCAGGTACTGGTCGGGTGTATCGGTATTCACGCGGCATAACGTTTGCGTTGTTACCGGTGCGGTCGGGCATTCTTCCACGTCTTTCAGAAAGTCTCCCTGCAGATCTACGCCCATGAAGGAGGTAGGTTCCTGCGCCCAAGGGGAGAGCTGCACGGCATCGGCTGCCAGTGCACAGGAAGGAATGAGAATTCCTGACATCACGAGTTGGAGAGCGTTCATGAGATCGTCCTTGATGGAGCTATGCTCGATGCAAGCAGGGCGCTTAGAGGGAAAGTGAGTTTGATGGAAGTCATACGATGTTGAGTGTCATTGGCCGCATTCAAGTTGAAAACGGGTTATGTAAGAAAATTCGCGGCAATTAGGCCATAGATCGTGCAAATTTTCAGCATATTCGCGAATCTCCAATGCAACTGAATATCAGTTGCATTGGAGATAGCATTATACACATCCGTTCTTGGGCATCCCGCGAATTTTTGCCGCTGATCATCGGCATTTACGCGCCACTGGATGAGCGGCACCAGAGCGCGCCGCTTAGTGCTTTGGGTTAGGTTGGTAGCAGGTATGTCGGGCGGACAATCGGGATCGAGCTGTCCTCCGCATTTAGGCGAGCGCAATGGAGCATTGCTTCATCCTTGCCTTGATAACTGGGTTTTAGCCTGATTTTTTCCTGGTTGTCATAGATATCAAAACCACCAGGCACGGTCGTGGCGTAGAAACGGGTGCCAGCGCGGAAGGATTCCTGCTCTATCGGCACTGCCGGAACGATAACGAATCTTGATTGCATTTTTTATGCCTCCCCAGGCAGACATCTAACTATTAGCCATCCTTTTGAGTGGCTGCAACAAAGCTTCAAGCGAGGCGACCAGAGGTATGAAAGCGCTTTTGTCCTTCAGGTTTTTAGTCAACGGAGTGGGGGTGTTACCGTTGGTCTTAATGACACTAATTACGGTAATGCAAACTATTCTCAAGGCCGATGTCGTCGTGTAATCTCCCCGGCGCTTGGACGGCAACCCAGTTTTGTTGCCCTTATCAGTGCTACGTGGGGATGGAGATGGATGACAAAAAAGGGGCTGTTGCGATTCTGCAATGGCGTGCTCGTTTCCTGGGGGAGGGTGTTCTTCAGGAAGCGGCCTACGACCAGGCATTGATGGCTGCCGAGCGCCTGGAGCGGTCGGGATCGGTGAGCGCCAGTGAGTGGCTGGACATGGTTCGCCAGGCCAATGCAGCGTTGCTGCGCCACTAATAAGCGCAGCAGTGGATGAGCAAGTGGCCTGCCACTTGTCGCCGAATTGGTCGGTATTGCCGACGGCCTCAACCCTTACATTGCCAGCATTCCCAATCAACACGGAGTGTTCGAGCAATGACCAGTGATCACAATACGATAATTGTAAGAGCGGTTAACCCTGACGATTACGAACAGTGGCTAGGGGTGTGGCTGGCGTATCAGGATTTCTACGAGGTGGCCTTCGAGGACGCGGTTACGGAACGTACCTTCAATCGCTTTCTCGACCCTGACGAGCCAATGGTCTCGGCGGTGGCTGTGAGGGCGGGTGAGGTTGTCGGGCTGGTGAACGCAGTACTGCACCGTTCGACGTGGTCGTCGGCAGATTTCTGTTACCTGGAAGACTTGTATGTTCTGCCTTCAGTTCGTGGAGGGGGCGTTGGCAAGGCGTTGATCGAGTGGGTGCAGGCTTTTGCCCGTCAACAGCAGTGTGGGCGGCTGTACTGGCATACCCACCATAGCAACAAGCAGGCTCAGAAGTTATACGACTGGGTTGCACAGAATGCCGGCTCACTCGAATACCGGATGACGCTGTAACTCAAGTCATTACCCACGTTATTAATGACAAGAGCGCAGCCAGCAGCGTGCCCAGTACTGCGCAGTATTCAATCTTGGAGTGCTGCGCGTGCAGGCGCACGTCCTCCAAGTACTGGGCTTGGGAGGGAGCATAGGGATTGTGTCGCAGGTCTTCGGCAAGATGCTGAAGTCGAGAATCGATAATGGCGCCGACGGCATAGTAGGTTGCCGCGTGACTGATGATAAGAATCAGCAGGTATTTCATAGCGCCCCCCTGGCGTTGACGACTGCAAGGCCCTGGCTTATATAAGCATCCCTTTGTACCAAAAGCACAATTGCAGGAACTGATGATGCACGACGAGCTGGATATTCACGAACCTGAGCACGATCATTTGCTCGATCATGAGTTCTACGAAAGCGATCCTGAGCATCAGGATGAAGTTGATCCATTGTTTGACCCCCAGGACGACGAACCTGTCGACGTCCTGGATGAGGTTGATTGGGACGAAGGTGTCGATCCCCTGGACGATCTGTAGGTCAGGGGCGTCGCGCTAACGCCCGTCTACCGAGAATCTACCCGCGCCGGTCACCGCCAGCAGTAGCAAGCCTCCACAGATACTCAGGTTCTTGAAAAACTGCACGCTGTTTGCTGCTCGCTCCGGATCGACCATGTTCCAGAATGGATGGCCGATCAATGCGGTTCCCACCACGAACAAAGCGAATAGAAACGCCAATGGGCGAGTGAAAAAGCCCACGATCAGCACAATAGCGACGAAAAATTCCATGACCACCGCAACCGCTGCTGCGACGACGGGCATGGGCGCACCCAGGGAAGCCAGGTAATTCACCGTACCCTCGAAGCCTGTGAGTTTGCTCCAGCCAGACATGACGAACAGAATCATCAACAAGATACGTGCCAGCAAAATGATTACATCACGCTGGTTATCGAACAGGGTATAGCGCATGGCCGCCTTCCTTTGTGATAGGGCCATTTTACCTTAGCAGTTGGTTGCCGCCACTGCGTCAGTGGAGCGGTGGTGCAGATAGCAAAAAGGCGCCTTGCAGGCGCCTTTTCTCAAAAGATGGTGCGAGTGGCGGGACTCGAACCCGCAAGGCTCACGCCGGCAGATTTTAAGTCTGCTGTGTATACCAATTCCACCACACTCGCAAGTTTGACAGGGTCCGGAAACCGGGGCGTGCGCCCTGGAGAAAATGTATTTCCTCCACAATCAAGCGAGCTTTATAACTCATCGTTATATTTGCGTCAACTGCACGCAGGTGGCTGGTACGGCCTTTACAGGCGCATGGGCGACCAGTTGCCCATCCTTTGAATTCAATCTGTGTCTATCTTTTCAAGGAGAAATACCCTCCTGCTGGAATTGCGCGTAGTGTTGGCTGTCTATGCTTGAATACATCTGCAGTTTGCATGGGGTTGCTATGAGTTCTCCTGATCACTCGAATTTGCACACCATGCAGGCCAGTCTCTACGAACAACTGGTGCAGGCGGTGGTGGATTACGCCATCTATATGCTCGATCTTGAAGGTCGGGTTGTGTCGTGGAACGCAGGTGCCCAGCGGATCAAGGGCTGGGACGCGCAGGAAATTATCGGCAAGCATTTCTCGCTATTTTTTACCGAAGAAGATCGCGTCAATGGCAAGCCTGCTTTCCTGCTCGAGCGTGCCATTCGCACGGGTGTCGCCCAGGATGAGGGCTGGCGTGTGCGCAAAGATGGCACGCGTTTCTGGGCCCTGGCAGCGCTGGATGTGATTCGCTCCCCGGGGGGCGAAATCATCGGGCTGGCAAAGATTACCCGTGACATCACTGATCGGCGCGAGGCCGCCCTGCAACTTGATGCCATGCGCGCGCAGTTGTTTCAGGCACAGAAGCTTGAAGCCCTCGGCCTGTTGACCGGAGGCATGGCGCATGACTTCAACAATTTGCTGACCATCATCATCGGTTCGGCAAAACTGGCCCTGACCAGTCGCGACCCACAACGCAGCCAACGTTTACTGGAGCATATTCTCGATGCTGGCGAGCGTGGCACGCAGATGACTCAGCAATTGCTCAGCTTTGCCCGCTTTAAAGTGCTCAAGTCAGGCAAGGTGCAGGTGCCGGTTCTGATCGAGTCGATTTGCACGTTACTCGCCCATGCGTTGCCTGAAAATGTCGAGCTGCAAATACAGTTGGAGCCAGAGCTGCAGGACATCGAGGTCGACGGTGGACAACTGCAGATGGTTCTGCTCAATTTGATTCTCAACGCCCGTGATGCAGTAGAAAGCGATGGAGTGATTCGTTTGTTGGGGCGTAATTGCCAACTCGAGGGCGAGATCGAAAATCTGTATGGTGCGTTCGTGCAACTGGACGTCATTGACAATGGCAGGGGGATCTCCCCCAGCGTGTTGCCGCGGATCTTCGAGCCTTTTTTCACCACCAAGGCCTTCGGCAAGGGGACTGGGTTGGGGTTGAGCCAGGTCTACGGATTCGTTAAGCAGAGCAACGGTGCCGTGACCGTCGCCAGTGTGCCGCAAGAGGGCACATGCATGACCTTGTATCTACCGGTTTTTCAGCCAGTCATTGTTACGTCGAACTGAACAGGTACGCGTATCGTGGAACAACTCAAACGCCTCGCTAGTGGAATCGACGGGCTGGACGCACTGCTCAAGGGCGGGCTCATTGTTGGTGCTTCCTACATCATTCAAGGGGCTCCAGGTTCAGGAAAAACCATCCTGGCCAACCAACTGGCGTTCAATCATGTCGGTCAGGGGGGGCGAGTGCTCGTCGCGACATTGTTGAGCGAGTCCCACGAACGCCTGTTTCAATATCTCTCGACCTTGAGTTTTTTCGACCCCAGCCTGGTGGGCAAACAGATTCAGTTCGTCAGCGCCTTCGACACATTGGAAAGAGATGGGCTGGATCAAGTCGTCAAATTGCTGCGTGGTGAAATAAGCCGTCACCAAGCTACATTGTTGGTGGTGGATGGCTTGCTGACGGCAAGGTCTCGGGCTGAATCCTCCCTCGACACCAAGAAGTTCATTGCCGGCCTACAAGGCCACGCGGCCTTTGCCGGTTGCTCGGTGGTGTTTTTGACCAGTTCTCGGCTCGATGACGGCAGCCCGGAACATACCATGGTCGATGGCGTTATCGAGTTGGGAGAGACGTTGTTCAGCAGTCGCTCGGTGCGCCGTATTCAGGTACGCAAAACCCGTGGTAGCGGTGCATTGTCAGGGTTGCACGAGTGTGAAATCACCGCCGATGGCCTGCAGGTCTATCCGCGTCTGGAGTCGCTGTACAGCTACCCCAGCAGTATGGGCAGTGAAGAGCTGACCAGAGTCGGTAGCGGTATCAAAGTTCTCGATGAGCTTTTGGGCGGCGGCTTGCCAGGCAGTTCCATCACTCTGGTGATGGGGCCCTCGGGAATAGGCAAAACTTCCCTTGGGCTGAGTTTCCTGGCAGCGGCCACTACCGAGGAGCCGGGGCTGCATTTTGGTTTCTACGAAACGCCTGCGCGCCTGCGTTTGAAGGCCAGCGCCCTGGGGCACAATTTCGCTGCCATGGAGCAAGAGGGCGCGCTGCATATTGCGTGGCAGCCAACCACCGAGGGTATTCTCGATGATGTCGGCGCACGCCTGTTGCGTCTGGTTCGAGAGAAGAAAATCCGGCGGGTGTTGATCGACAGCCTCGGTGCCTTCACCCGTCTGGCCACCACTCCGGAACGCCTCAATGAGTTTTTCCGGGCGCTGGCTGGTGAGCTTCGCGCCCTGGATGTCAGCGTCGTCGCAACTTGGGAGATGCGAGATATATTTGGTTCGGAAATCAATGCCCCGGCGCCGGATTTGTCGAGTATTGTCGATAACCTCATGTTGATGCGATTTGTCGAATTCGATTCGCAGCTCAAGCGCTTGCTGTCGATTCTCAAGGTGCGCGACAGTGGCTATGACCCGGCACTGCTGGAGTTGACTTTCAGCAATCACGGCATCGATCTGAAAAAGACATTTACCCAGGCAATGGCAGTGTTATCCGGTACTCCCGTGCCGGCGGCGGGCAAATGAACCGTCAGGTTGCAGTATCATGAGCACGATTCTGGTCGTCGACGACGAGTATCTGATCGCCGATATTCTGGGCATGTTCCTGGAAGATGAGGGCTTTGAGGTGGTCAGGGCAGGTGACGGCGAACAAGCTCTGCAAGCGCTGGAGCGTACCCGTGTCGAGTTGGTGATCACCGACTACATGATGCCCAGGCTCAATGGCAAGGACCTGGCGATGAAAATTCGTGAGAACGAACAGCTGCGGCATTTGCCAATGATATTGATCAGTGGTGCCCAAGCTCACGAGGGGTGGGAAAGCCCTGATCTGTTTGCTGCCGTGTTCGAAAAGCCCTTCGATATCCCCAAGTTGATCGCTGCGGTAAATCAATTGCTTCGCCCACCCAAGTCGTCATAGGGCCATTGGGCCCGCCATCAAGGCTGACGTGATGAGGGTCAAGCGCATCCGTGCGGCTTGGGTCAGCGAGCATTACTCGTGGTGACTGTCTCCTTTTTCTGGCGCCGGGCTGCCGGCCTGAATGCGCTTGAAAATTTCTTCGCGGTGCACCTGAACATCTTTAGGCGCGTCGATGCCAATTCTCACTTGCATACCTTTAACGCCCAGAATGGTGACTTTGATGTCATCGTTGATGACGATGCTTTCGCCAACCTTACGGGTGAGTATCAGCATGTATATCTCCTTGGTAACGTAATTTGCTTTGCAGACTGAGCCCGCATAAGCCCGGGAATGCGCCGCGCGCGTTCCTCTTTTCCTTCATTAAAGACGCTTTCGGCGGATATTAATTCCCCCGAACACATATTCTGTAGTGAGTCATTAGTCGCATGTGCCCACTGGGGCGGATAAGTGCTTGGTGGCAACGAACGCTGCTCACACCCGCAAGCATAGGGGGCTTGAGCGAATATGGGAAATTTCTCTGCATGATAGGGAAATTGAGGCCGATTGTATTGGCTTTCAAGGGGGCGGGATGGATTTTAGAAACACCGCCAGGCGTACTTCCTCTGCATCCAGCCCCTTGCGCTTGCGGGCGCGTGGCAGGTTGGCCAGCTCGCCGCGTGCGAAATACTCCAGAAGTTGCGGGTGGATATAGCAGCGTCGGCATACCGCTGGGGTATTTCCCAGGCGCAAGGCGACCTGTTTGACGATTTCGACCACCTGTCGACGTGCTTCGGACTCCGGTTGCCATTGCAACTTGCGCAGCAAACTCAAGGCCAGCGCGCTGCCAGCCCAGGTGCGATAGTCCTTGGCGGTGAAGTCGCTGCCGGTCAGTTCTTGCAGGTACGCGTTGATATCGCTCGATCCAATGCTGTGACGATTGCCTTGCTCGTCCTGGTATTGGAACAAATCCTGGCCGGGTAGATCCATACATCGTTTGATCAGGTTGGCAAGGCGCCGGTTGCGCAAGGTGACCTGGTGCTCGATACCGCTCTTGCCGCGAAAGCGAAAACGTATGGCGATGCCTTGTACTTTTACATGGCGGTTGCGCAGGGTCGTGAGACCGAAAGAATTGTTGTCGCGGGCATATTGGCGATTGCCAACCCTTATCAGGGTCGCGTCGAGCAGACTGACAATCAGGGCCATTACTTTCTGTCGATCCAGGCCAGGCCGGGCGAGATGGCTGTCCAACTGGCTGCGAATTCTGGGCAGTGTGCTGGCAAATTCCAACATGCGCGCATACTTATGGCTGTCGCGAAAGTCACGCCACTTTGGATGATAGCGGTATTGCTTGCGCCCACGAGCGTCGCGTCCGGTAGCCTGCACATGACCTTGCGGGTCGGCGCAGATCCACACATCGGTATAGGCCGGGGGGATGGCCAAGGCTTTTATCCGGTCGAGGGTGGCCGCATCCTCGATGCGTCGGCCTTGCGCATCAACGTAGACGAATTGGCCGCGCAAGGTGCTGCGGCGCAGCCCCGGTTGGCTGTCTTCGACGTAGTGCAAACTCTCGGGTAAAGCAGCTTCGGCCATGGCACAAATCCGCTGACGGGGTCTGTGCTATGGACAACAGGCTCAGCCCAGCAGTGCCACTGACTTTATCTGTGCTATCAGGTGCTGGCCGCTGTGCAGGCCAAGCTGATCGGCAGAATACCGGGTTATACGTGCCAATAGCACGCTGCCGGCCGCGTCGAGGCTGACCAGAACGTGAGCGCTGTTATCCGCGGGTTGAAAGCCGATCACGCTCACTGGCAAGCGGTTGAGGATGCTGGAGTGCGCTTCTCGTCCCATGCTCAGGCTCACATCTCGTGCCTGAACCTTGAGGCGCAGCGCTGTGCCCAGTGCCAGGGGGTCGTGGGCCACGCGTAGCTCCAGGGTGCTGCCGGGTAGTTGCAGGCCCAGCAACTGGTAGCTTGCGTCATGGCTGCTGACACGGCCTTCGATGATTACCCCTGCATCATCGCCCTGGGCCAGCGGCAGGTCGAGACGCGAGAGGGTGGCGGTAATCGGGCCGCTGGCCAAGGCTTTACCGTGCTCTAGTAACACTAGATGATCTGCCAGGCGGGCAACCTCGTCCTGGGCATGGCTGACGTAGATCAGCGGGATTTCCAGTTCCTCGTGTAACCGTTCCAGGTACGGCAGGATTTCGCGCTTGCGCGGACCGTCGAGGGCGGCGAGGGGCTCATCCATCAACAGCAGTTGTGGGCTGCTCAATAGTGCCCGGGCTATCCCGACGCGTTGTGCTTCTCCGCCTGAGAGGGTGGAGGGTTTGCGCTCGAGCAGGTGCTCGATACCGAGAAGTGAACAGGCCTGTTGCATGCCTACCTTGCGCGCCTGCGGCGCTACGCGTCGCCAGCCAAAGGTCAGGTTGCCATGCACGGTCAGGTGCGCAAACAGGCTGGGCTCTTGAAACACGTAGCCAACAGGGCGTTGATGTGGGGCAATGAAGTGGTCGCGCCGCGAGTCCTGCCATACTTGGCCGTTGACCTCGATATAAGCCTCGGACGCCCGCTCCAGCCCGGCGAGACAGCGCAGGCAGGTGGTTTTCCCCGAGCCTGAGTGGCCAAACAGCGCGCTGATGCCGCGTCCGGGCAGTTGCAGGTCGACATCCAGGTCGAAGGTGTCGCGCGCGACCTTGAGCCGGGCATGAATCATTTTTTGCAAGGTTCAGCTCCAGGCCGATCGGCCCCGGCGACTGGAGTACAACGCCAGCAGCACGAGGAAGGAGAACACCAGCATGGCGCCGGCCAGCCAGTGCGCTTGCACGTATTCCATGGCTTCGACATGGTCGAAGATCTGTACCGACACCACGCGGGTCTTGTCGGGAATATTGCCACCGATCATCAGAACCACGCCGAACTCACCCACGGTATGGGCGAAGCCGAGGATGCTGGCGGTTATGAAACCTGGTCGGGCCAGCGGCAACACAACATGAATGAATGTATCCCAGGGGCTGGCTCTGAGTGTCGCAGCCACTTCCAAAGGTCGTTCGCCAATAGCACTGAAGGCATTTTGCAGGGGTTGCACAACGAAAGGCATCGAGTAGATGACTGAACCAATCACCAGGCCGGTGAAGCTGAACACCACGGTGCCCAGTCCCAGTGCCTCGGTGGTTTGGCCAATCCAGCCGTTGGGCCCCAAGGCCAGCAACAAATAGAAACCGATTACGGTCGGCGGTAGCACCAGGGGTAGCGCCACCACAGCACCTATGGGCCCACGCAGCCACGAGCGCGTGCGCGCCAGCCACCAGGCAACGGGTGTGCCGACCAGAAGCAGAATCAAGGTGGTGAGGCTGGCCAGTTTAAAGGTCAGCCAGATAGCACCCAGGTCGCTGGCATCGAGTGGCATCAGATTTCGTAACCGTAGGACTTGATCACGGCAGCGGCTTTCGGACCTTTGAGGTACTCGACCAGGGCTTTGGCGGCGGCGCTGTCCTTACCTTTGTTGAGGATCAGCGCATCCTGTTTGATGGGCTCATGCAGGTTGGACGGTACGATCCAGGCCGAGCCCTCGCTTACCTTGCCGTCCTTGTAGATCTGCGACAGGGCGACAAAACCCAGTTCGGCATTGCCGGTGGAGACGAACTGATAAGCCTGGGTGATGTTCTGGCCCTCGACGATCTTGCCCTTGGTGGCGTCGGTCAGTTGTAGTTTGTCCAGCACTTGCGTGGCGGCCAGGCCGTAAGGTGCAGCTTTCGGGTTGGCGATGGACAGATGCTTGTACTGGTTCTTCTTCAGTACTTCGCCCTGGTCATCGACATAGCCAGCCTTGGCTGACCACAGGGCCAGGGTGCCAACGGCGTAAGTAAAGCGCGAACCCTTGACGCCGGCGCCTTCGTTCTCGAGTTTTTCCGGGGTGCTGTCGTCGGCGGCGAGGAATACTTCAAACGGTGCGCCGTTCTTGATTTGCGCATAGAACTGCCCAGTAGCCCCGTAGGCGGCAACCAGTTTGTGGCCCGTGTCTTTCTCGAAATCCTTGGCAATGGCCTGGATTGGCGCAGTGAAGTTGGCCGCTACAGCTACTTGGACTTCATCGGCCCATGCACTGTTGAACGTCATGAACGTGGCCAGGGCGGCCAGGGCAAAGCGAGGTGCGCACTTACTCATGAAACACAGCTCCACTGATTGAGGGATATTCGCTATATACGTGAATATATAGCCAATACCCGACAAACGGAAAGTACCTCTTTAGCGCAGTAGCTGTGCCAGGGCTTTTTCTGCCAGGCTATGGGTCAGTTCGCCTGCAGGTAATGCACGGGCCAACGAGGCCGCCTGACCTGCCCATAGGCTGCTGAAGTCGCTGTTGCCTGAAGGTTCAGTGATTGCTCGCAACGGCATCAAGGCGCCGCCCGCCAACGGAAAATGCGGGGCCAGGCTACTGATCGGCCCCAGTTCGCGCATGATCCGGGTGTTGATGCCGCGGGCAGGGCGGCCGGTGAACAGGTTGGTCAGGGCTGTGTCGCTGTCTTTGGCCGTGTTCAGCGCCTGGCGGTGGGCGGCTGACACCTTGGCTTCAGGGCAAAGCAGATAGGCGGTGCCCATTTGTACGGCACAGGCACCCAGGGCCAGGGCGGCCACAATGCCGCGATGGTCGCTGATGCCACCTGCTGCAATGACAGGCACTTTTACCGCATCGACGATCTGCGGCACCAATGCCAAGGTCCCAACCTGCGTATTCAAGTCGGTGCTTAGAAACATGCCACGATGGCCGCCGGCTTCATAGCCCATGGCGATGATCGCATCGCAGCCATGCTGCTCCAGCCAGATAGCCTCATCCACGGTGGTCGCGCTCGACAGCACTTTCGCCCCGGTAGCCTTGACCCTAGCCAGCAAGCTCGCCTCCGGCAGGCCGAAGTGAAAACTGACCACTGCAGGCTTGAATTCCTCGATCAATCGGCAGCTGGCATCGTCGAACGGCGCACGGTTCGACACCGGCGTCGGTGCCTCGTAGTCGGCGCCCAGTTCTTCATAGTAGGGCTTGAGTGCCTGCTTCCAGGCAGCATCACGTTCAGGGTCGGGCTGGGGTGGCTGATGGCAGAAGAAATTGACGTTGAGCGGGCCATTGCAGGCTTGCTTGAACACCTGGAGTTCGGCGCGCAGTTGTTCCAGGCTCAAGGTGGCGCAGGGAAGAGCACCCAGGCCACCGGCGTTGCTCACGGCAATGGCCATGGCCGAGCCGGTGGAACCGGCCATAGGCGCCTGAAGGATCGGCAGTTCGATACCGAGCAGATCGAGAAGACGGGTGTCTGGCCAATGGCTCATGCCTGGAGTTCCTTGTGCGCAGTTACCGTTATAGGGCTTTGCTTACCTTGATATCGGTGATTTTCTTCGCTTCTTCGCCATGCAGTTTTTGCAGAGCGGCCTGAACTTCTTGCGGCGCATCACTGCTCATTTGCGCGAAGTCGAAGCGTTGCTCGCCGTCAAGCTTGTATTTGATGACGTACTTGGTGGTCTGGCTCATGGCTTATCTCAGTTTCGACGACGAACGACGGATGAACTTGATCTTGTGGGTGAACGTTGGCTTGGTCACCGCCGACAGCGCGCGCGGGCCAACGGTATCGATGGTGATATTCCAGAAGCCGGTGCTGGGTACAGTGATTTTTGCCGGGAAGTCGACAAAAGCACCGCCATGGTAGGTATGCCGCCCGCCATTCTTGAAGCTGCGGAAGTTGGCGTCGTTCATCAGGCGGATGTTGCAGCGCTGGGAACACTCGATGACGACAATGTCGTCTTCGTTGAGATGTTCGCGCTGGTGTACGAATTTCATGTTGCTCTCCGCAATGGATCTTGGACCAAATCAAAACGATACCATGATCAACGGTTACACTGTCGCCCTTCGTGCCTGACCCAGGATAAATCTGCCAATTAAGGGAGCAAAATGGTCTGGGCGCGGTCTGAATATTTTTCCGTGGTGGAGGTGCAGTTTGATGAAGTGGGTTGTAGCAGCGTTGGCAGTTACGCTAGGTGGTTGTGTCAGCGTGTCCGAGCTTGAAAGTACGCCGGAAACCTTGAACGTAATTTCCGGCAAAAAGCCCCAGGAGTACGCGACCTGCGTGCAGCAACAGCTGGCTGAAAGCCGTGGTCCTCTCGAGGTGGAGCCGCACCGTGACGGCCTGCGCCTGATCGTTCCGCAAAAGGTGGGTGGCGGGCCGGCAGCGCTGGTGGACATCAATGAGCGCGGCAGTGGCAGCAGCATCAAACTCTACGAGCGCCTGAACAACTTTCCCCTGCGCCTGGGTGATGTGAAAACCGCGGCGACGCGCTGCATTTCCGGGTAATCCGAGTTTAACAGGCGCAGGTGCAGCTTCTTGCCAGGTCAATCTGGCTCAAACAGTTGTCTGCATTCGCTTTATCAGTGCCCACAATCGTGGGTCATCGAAGTCTGCCACGACCAATTGCGCCCCAGCTGCGAGCAACGCCTCGGGCGTCTGGCTGGTAGAGAGGCCGACGGTGAATATTCCGGCGCGGCTGGCCGCCGTCACACCAGGGACCGAGTCCTCGAACGCCAGGGCGTGACTGGCGAGTGCGTTCAGGCACTCAAGGCCGCTGAGGTAGGGCAGAGGGTCGGGCTTTGCCCGCGGCAGTTCTTCAGCCACCAGCACATGCGCAAAACGTTCGCCCAGCCCCATGGCCGCCAGCATGTGCACGGCGTTGGCCCGTGGCGCATTGGTTACCACGGCCATGCCAATGCCCGTCTGTTCGGCATGCTCAAGCAGCCGGAGCAGGCCGGCGGTGGGTTGCAGTGTGGGCGACAGGGCACGAAATCGCGCTTCCTTGCGGTCGGCAAACATCTGGTGCTCGGCCAATGAACGGTCGGGAAACAGGTAGCGACACAGGTCGGCGTTGGCCCGTCCGCTGACATGGGCGTCGAATTCTGCCTCGGTGAACACCCGGCCTTCTTCCAGCAATAGCTGCTGCATGGCTTGCAGGTGGAGTTTGTCGGTGTCGGTCAGGGTTCCGTCGAGATCGAACAACAAGGCTTGAAGCATTCTGGGTATCCGCTGCAGTGGCCGCTCATCATAACCTGATCACCGGGGCTGGTCAGTGAACGATGAAAAGAGTACAAATGTACTCCATGAATACACTATCGCCCAAACGCAGCGCCATCCTCACGTTCATTCGTGAGCGTATAGCCGATCATGGCCAGCCACCGAGCCTGGCCGACATCGCCACGGCCTTCGGCTTTGCCTCGCGCAGCGTGGCGCGCAAGCATATCCAGGCGCTGACCGAGGCCGGCTTCATCGAGGTCACGCGCAATCAGGCCCGGTCCATCCGTCTTTGCGGGGTTGCGCGTCGGCCCGAGGTCCTGGAAATCCCGGTGCTGGGCCAGGTGGCAGCAGGGCGCCCCATTGGCCCGGATGTCGACATCCATGAGCAGCTCATGCTCGATGCACAACTATTCAGCCGATCGCCCGACTATCTGCTCAAGGTGCGGGGGGATTCCATGCTCGACGATGGCATCCTCGATGGCGACCTGGTCGGTATCAAGCAACAGGCTGAAGCCCGTGACGGGCAGATCATTGTCGCTCGCCTCGATGGCGAGGTGACCATCAAGCGCTTCGAACGGATCAACGCCCAGCACTATCGCCTGCTGCCACGCAACCCGGCATATGCCCCCATAGAGGTTGGCCCCGGCCAGGACTTTGTCATCGAGGGCGTGTTCTGTGGCCTGGTGAGGCGCGGCTGATGGGCGCGGTAGTCAGCCTTGATGGATTGCTCGACCAGCGCCGTGTCTGGAAGGGGCGCCCCCAGGCGCAGCCTCAGGGTGTGCAGCCAACCGGCCATGCCGCATTGGACACGCGACTGCCCGGTGGTGGTTGGCCGCCAGGGGCACTCACCGAGTTGCTGCTGGCGGCGCAAGGCTGTGGCGAGTTGCAGTTGCTCTGGCCCAGCCTGGCGCGGCTGACAGCCAATGCAGAACGGGTGGTTTTGATTTCACCGCCGTTCATTCCTTATGCCCCTGCCTGGCAAGCGGCGGGCGTCGATCTGCAATGGTTGACCCTGGTCGAGACACCCGTCGATGAAGTGCTCTGGGCTGCCGAACAGTGCCTGCGCTCCGGCAGTTGCGGCGCGGTGCTGTGCTGGCCGCACAAGGCCGATGACCGCGCCTTGCGTCGCTTGCAGGTCGCTGCCGAAAGTGGCCAGACCCTGGCTTTTGCCTTGCGTTCCCTGCAGGCAGCCGCCAACCCTTCTCCTGCGGCACTACGCATTGCCATCGACGCGCGCCCGGCGCAATGGCGGGTGCTCAAGTGTCGGGGTGGGCTGGCGCCCGCGATGCCCATTGCCTGCGCCGGTCGAGGCTGATGGATCATGCTCTGGGCCTGTATCCTGCTGCCACAATTGGCACTCGACGCCGTGCAGCGTGGGCGCGCCGATCCTGATACGCCACTGGTGCTGCTCAGTGGTCCGCCTCAGCGGCGGATCCTGCAGGCGGTCAACACTGCTGCAGCCAACCTGGGCCTGCGCGCCGGTCAAGCGTTGACCACCGCGCAGGCGTTGGCAGGTAATTTTACCTGTGTCGATCACGACCCTGCCGCTGTCGAGGCACTTGAGCAGCTATTGGCGGCTTGGGCCTACCGCTTCAGTTCCCAGGTCAGCCTGCATTATCCAAGAGTGTTGTTGCTGGAAATCGAATCCAGTCTCGGGCTGTTTGGCCCTTGGCCAAGCTTTGAGGCGCGTTTACGTGCTGAATTGAGCGCCTTGGGCTTTCGCCACCGTATAGTCCTGGCCAGTAACCCGGTAGCGGCGCGCATGCTCGCCAACTGTCACGATGGCTTGGCGCTCGATTGCCCGGAGCAGACGCGCGCCGCCCTTGAATCGTTGCCTATCGAGCGCGTTGGCCTGCCAGCGGAGGCTGCCAACGCTTTTGCCCGCATGGGGCTGCGTCGACTCGGCCAGGTCATGGCCTTACCCCGGGAGGCCCTGGCCCGGCGTTTTGCTGCTGCAGTGCAGTTGCATCTGGACCGCTTGCTGGGCGTGCGGCCCATGGCATTGAGTTTCTACTTGCCGCCGGATCGCTTCGATCTGCGCCTGGAGTTGAATTTCGATGTCGAGTCGCACCAGGCCTTGCTCTTTCCATTGCGGCGCCTGATCAACGATCTGGTCGCATTTCTGGCAGGGCGTGACAGCGGGGTACAGCGTTTTACTCTGCACCTGGAGCATGCCGAGGGAGCGGACACCTGTGTACCGGTTGGCCTGTTGGCTGCCGAGCGCGATGCGTTGATGCTTTTCGAACTGGCCCGGGGGCGTCTTGAACAACTGCAGTTACGGGCCCCGGTGCGCAATCTGCGCCTGCAGGCCGAAGATCTGCCAGCCTTTGTGCCGCAGCATCGCGAACTGTTTGACCCACGCCCGCAGCAGAGTCAACCCTGGGAGCAATTGCGTGAGCGCCTGCGTGCCCGCCTGGGCGACACGGCGGTGCACAGCTTGACGGCCCAGGCTGATCATCGCCCCGAATGTGCCTGGCGTCTGGATCACGCAGCCAAACTGGCACCGCTCGGCCCCGCAGCACTGCGTCCAGGCTGGTTGTTAGCCGAGCCCCAGGCCTTGTCAGGAGTGGGGATGCAATTGCTGACAGGCGCCGAGCGGATCGAATCCGGTTGGTGGGATGGCGGTGATGTACGGCGCGATTATTATCGGGTACAGACCCCGACCGGCCTGTACGCCTGGGCCTACCGCAATATCGGGGAAGAGGGGCCATTGTGGCTGCAGGGCTGGTTTGCATGAGCAAGGTCACGGCCTATGCTGAACTGCACTGCCTATCGAATTTCAGCTTCCAGCGCGGCGCCTCAAGTGCCCAGGAGCTGTTCCAGCGTGCCAAGCAGCAGGGTTATCAGGCACTGGCGATCACCGATGAATGCACCTTGGCTGGAATCGTCCGCGCCTGGCAGGCGGCCAAGGCTGCCGCGCTACCCTTGATTGTCGGCAGCGAGATACGCCTGCACGAAGGCCCCAGGTTGGTGTTGCTGGCAGAGAATCTGCGCGGTTACCAGAACCTCTGTCGACTTATCACCCAAGGGCGCCGACGCGCGCCGAAGGGGGCTTATCAGGTCGTGCGCGAGGACTTCGACGCCTCTACACAGGGATTGCTGGCCCTGTGGATTCCTGACGAAAGCGAGCAGGATCTAAGCGTCGGCAACTGGTTGCGCGAACGTTTTGCCGAGCGCTTGTGGTTGGCGGTGCAACTGCATCGCGGCGCCGACGATGGCCAGCGCCTGCAGCAGTTGCTGGCGTTGGCGGCAACCCTGCAGCTTTCTGCCGTGGCCACAGGTGATGTGCACATGCATGCCCGCGGTCGGCGCGCTTTACAAGACAGCATGACGGCGATCCGTCATCACTGCACCGTGGCCGAGGCCGGGCAGCGGCTTTTCGCCAACGGTGAGCGTCACCTGCGACCCATGGCGCAACTGACCGAACTCTACCCGTCAGCCTTGCTTGAGGAAACCTTGCGCATTGCCGCACGTTGCTCTTTCGACCTCAGCCAATTGCGCTACCAGTACCCTCGGGAGCTGGTGCCTGAAGGACAGACGGCCAGCGCCTGGTTGCGCCACTTGTGCGAACAGGGGCAGCGTTGGCGCTGGCCGGGCGGTATCGAAGAAAAAGCCCGCCAGGCGCTTGAATCCGAACTCGAGCTAGTTGCCGAGCTGAACTACGAAAGCTATTTCCTCACGGTGCATGACATCGTCAACTTTGCCCGTGGCCAAGGCATTCTCTGTCAGGGGCGCGGTTCGGCGGCCAACTCGGTGGTCTGCTTCGTGCTGGGGATCACCGAGCTGGACCCGATGCATAGCCACCTGTTGTTCGAGCGCTTCCTGTCACGCGAGCGTGACGAACCCCCGGATATCGATGTCGACTTCGAGCACGAGCGTCGAGAAGAAGTCCTGCAGTATGTGTTCAGTCGCTACGGTCGCCACCGTGCGGCCTTGACCGCCGTGGCCAGTACTTACCATGCCGCAGGCGCGGTGCGCGATATTGCCCGGGTGCTGGGCTTGCCGGTGGCGCAGATCAACAGCCTGGCTGACTGCTGCGGGCGCTGGAGCGATCGCTTACCGCCGGCCGAACAGTTGCGCGAAGCCGGCTTCGATCCTGATAGTCCCTTGCTGCGCCGGGTGTTGGCACTGACCGCCGAGCTTATTGGCTTTCCCCGGCATCTTTCCCAGCATCCCGGTGGTTTCGTAATTTCCGAACAGCCCCTGGATAGCCTGGTGCCGGTGGAGAACGCCGCGATGGAAGGACGCACAGTGATTCAGTGGGACAAGGACGACCTCGATCTGGTCGGCCTGCTCAAGGTCGATATCCTCGCCCTGGGCATGCTCAGTGCCTTGCGTCGTTGCTTTGACCTGCTCTACCGGTATCGCGGTCGCGAGCTGAGTCTGGCGACGATTCCGCCTGATTGTGCTGCCACCTATGAAATGATTGGCCGTGCCGACACGGTTGGGGTCTTCCAGATCGAGTCGCGGGCGCAGATGGCCATGTTGCCACGCCTGAAGCCGAAGAAGTTCTACGACCTGGTCATTGAGGTAGCGATCGTTCGACCTGGGCCGATTCAGGGTGACATGGTCCATCCCTACTTGCGCAGGCGCCAGGGGACGGAGCCGGTGAGCTACCCCTCTGGGGCATTGAAGGCCGTATTCGAGCGCACCCTGGGCGTGCCGCTGTTCCAGGAGCAGGTGATGGAACTGGCCATGGTCGCGGGAGGGTATTCGGCGGGCGAGGCTGATCAACTGCGCCGGGCCATGGCTGCCTGGAAACGTCATGGTGGGCTTGAACCGCACCGCGAACGCTTGATTCGCGGCATGCTTGGCAACGGCTACAGCAGTGAATTCGCCGAGCGCATCTTCGAACAGATCAAGGGCTTTGGCAGTTATGGTTTTCCCGAGTCCCATGCGGCCAGCTTTGCTTTGTTGACCTATGCCAGTTGCTGGCTCAAATGTCATGAACCGGCGATCTTCGCCTGCGCGCTGATCAATAGCTGGCCGATGGGTTTCTACAGCCCCGACCAGATTCTTCAGGATGCGCGCCGGCACCGTATCGAGATCCGTCCGGTGGATGCCTGCCATAGCGACTGGGATTGCAGCCTGGAACCTGGAGCAGGGCAGGCGCTGGCGATTCGCTTGGGGTTACGGCAGATACGCGGGTTTCGCCAGGACGATGCCCGACGCATTGAGCAGGCGCGGACCCAGGCGGGTTGGCGTGATGTCAGTGACCTTTGCCTGCGCGCTCAACTTGATACCCGGGCGCGTGAGCTGCTGGCCGATGCGGGCGCTTTGCGCGGGCTGGCCAGCGACCGTTACCGGGCGCGCTGGAGCGTAGCGGCGGTACAGGCACAACTGCCGTTGTTCGCAGGCGTCGAAGCCGCGCAGGAGGCGCCGGTTGACTTGCCCCAGCCCTCGGTTGGCGAAGACCTGTTCGCCGATTACGCCAGCGTCGGCACGACGTTGGGTCCGCACCCCTTGACCTTGCTGCGCCGTCGCCTGGACGCCCTGGGCTGTCGCAGCTCCCAGGCGCTGGAGGGCGCCGAGCATGGCGACAAAGTCAGCGTCGCCGGGCTGGTCACCGGTCGACAACGCCCAGGCACCGCCAGCGGAGTGACCTTTGTCACCCTTGAGGATGAATTCGGCAATGTCAACGTGGTGGTCTGGCGTGATTTGGCAGAGCGTCAGCGCCGCGCCTTGGTCGGCTCCAGGCTGATGCGCGTGAGTGGGCGCCTTGAGTGTGAAAGCGGGGTGCGCCACTTGATCGCCCAACGCCTGGAAGACCTCAGTCCGTTGTTGCAGGGGCTAGATGTGCGCAGTCGGGATTTTCGTTAGCCGCGCGCTCCTGCAGAGCATCGATGAACAGCGATTCAGCCCGACTCATGCGCTGTTCGCGGTTCCACAGCAAATGAATGTCTACATCGGCAATGCCTTCATGGGGCGGCAGTTGCCAGAGCAATCCGGCCTTGGCATCCGCTGCCACCACATGGGCCGGCAAGCAACCAATGCCGAACCCGGCAATGACCAGGCGCCGCACTTCCTCCAGGCTCGGAGAGGAAGCCACGATGCGCCCACTGAAGCCTTGCTGGTCGCGAAAAATGGTCAGTGGTGAGAGCATGCCGCCGATCTGATCGCTGGTGAAACTGACGAAGTTCTCACGTTGCAGATCGCCCTCAGCGACATCGTGCTTGCCGAACAGCCCATGATGCTTGCCACAGAAGAAGGCATAACGCTGACGCAGAAACAAACGCTGTTGCAGGCGCGGCTGCGGTCGGCGATTGAGGCTCAGGCCCAGTGTTGCAGTTTTTTCCTGTAGAGCACTGACGATGTCGGAGCTGCGCATCACGTCGATCTCAAGGTCCACACGTGGATGCTGGCGATGGAAGTCGGCAAGAAAGCCGTCGAACCAGTCGCAGAAAATACGGCTGATCATCAGGAGCCGCACTTTGCCAATCACTTCGTCGGCAGGTTCTTCGAGCACCCCGCCGATCTGCGACATCTGCCCATAGATTTCCCCAGCCAAATGAAATATCTGCTCGCCCACTTCGGTCAGCGCAAAGCGCGGACCGCGGCGGGCGATCAATTGCCGACCGAGCTGTTCCTCCAGGCGCTTGAGGGCCTGGCTGACTGCGGGTTGGGTCAGGTGCAAGCGCGCTGCAGCGCGGCTGATACTGAGTTCCTGGCCAATCACCCGAAAGGTGCGCAGCAGGTTCCAGTCAAGGCGGTCGTTGAGCAGGCGGTCAGGCATGGCGGGTTCCGCTGTTTGAATATAACGATGGCTAATAGTGCAAATAATAAATAGAAAATTGACTAATCATAGCCCCGAGACGAAAAATCGTTGTCATACAGGCGTCATCAGAATGCCGCGGACCTACCGTTCTCTCCTGCCAGAAAAATAATCAAAGGAGCCTGACCCATGAAGCCTTCCGCTTCTCCCCAGCCACGCCGGGCTGCAGCTGCCGCCTTTATCGGCACCATGATCGAGTGGTACGACTTCTACATCTACGCCACTGCCGCGGCATTGGTGTTCGGCGCTTTGTTCTTTCCCTCCGACGACAAGCTGTTCAGCACCATGGCCGCCTTCGGCACCTTCGCCGTGGGCTTTTTCGCACGGCCTTTGGGCGGCATTGTCTTCGGTCATATCGGCGACCGGATCGGGCGCAAGAAATCACTGGTTATTACCCTGGTAATGATGGGGGTGGTCACGGTGTGCATTGGCCTGTTACCGACATACGCCCAGATCGGAGCCACGGCACCGGTTCTGCTGATTCTGCTGCGCATTGTCCAGGGCATTGCCGTGGGTGGGGAGTGGGGTGGGGCGGTGCTGATGGCCGGGGAGCATGCGCCCAAGGGGCGACGCAATTTCTTTGCCTCATTCGCACAGCTGGGCAGCCCGGCAGGCTTGATTCTGTCGTTGCTGGCCTTTAGCGCGGTGACGCGTTTGCCTGAAGAACAGCTGATGACCTGGGGCTGGCGCTTGCCGTTCTTGGCCAGTGCCTTGTTGCTGCTGGTTGGCCTGGCCATTCGCCTGGGCGTTAACGAATCGCCGGAGTTTCTCGCCAGCCGCGAGCAGGCCAGCAAGGCCAAGCGCAAAGAGCAGGCACCGGTAATGGAAGTGCTGCGCACGGCCTGGCGCCCCCTGTTGTTGTGCATTGGCGCCAACACCCTTGGCATTGCCGGGGTGTATTTCACCAATACGTTCATGATCGCCTATAGCACCCAGCAGCTGGAACTGCCGCGTTCGTTGATTCTGGAGTGCCTGTTTGTGGTGGCGATCATCCAGTTTTGCATTCAGCCCCTGGCCGCCTGGGTGGCAGAGAAAATCGGGGCTACGCGCTTCCTGTGCCTGGTGTCTTTGCTGGCCATTGCCTCGCCTTATCCAATGTTCGTGCTGGTCAGCTCCGGCCAGGCCCCACTGATCATTGTGGGTATTGCCTTGGCGGTAGTGTGCATGGCGTCCTTTTACGCAGTGATTGCAGGGTACGTCAGTGGCATGTTCGATACCCGCGTGCGCTATACCGCCATTTCCATGGCCTATCAGGTCTGCGGGGCTATCGCCGGTGGCCTGACCCCGCTGGTAGGCACTTGGCTGGCGCATAAATTTGTAGGTCAGTGGTGGCCGATGGCGGTGTTCTACAGCTTGATCGCGACGATTTCGCTGCTCTGCGTGCTGGCCCTGGCGCGTCGCCATGCCTCGGCGCATCGCCTGGAAATGGCCTGATTTATCAATGAATACTGGAGTAGTCGCGATGTTGAAAAGTAACGGCCAACGCCTGTGGGCGAGCCTGATGGCCATGGCCGAAATCGGTGCAACGGCCCGTGGTGGCAGTTGCCGGCTGGCCCTGAGCGGCGAGGACAAAGCGGGCCGCGAACTGTTCGCCCACTGGTGTCGTGAGGCGGGAATGACCCTTAGCGTCGACCCTATCGGCAATCTTTTTGCCCGTCGCCCCGGAACCGAGGCCGAGGCCGCTGCAGTGATGATGGGCAGTCACCTCGACACCCAGCCTGAAGGGGGACGCTTTGACGGTGTCTACGGTGTATTGGCCGGGCTTGAAGTGGTGCGCCGCCTTAATGAGCTGCAGATCCACACCCGCAAACCGCTGGAAATAGCGGTGTGGACCAACGAAGAGGGCGCCCGTTTCACACCGGCAATGTTTGGTTCTGCCGTGTTTACCGGCACGATGAAACTAGAAGATGCATTGGCGGTGCGCGACGCCGAGGGCGTCAGTGTTGCCGAGGCATTGCAGCGTACAGGCTTCGCCGGACAGCGAGCGCTGGGTGGCGCCGTGGATGCCTACTTCGAGGCACATATCGAGCAAGGCCCGATTCTTGAAGACAACGCCAAGAGCATTGGCGTGGTCAGCGGCGGGCAGGCCATTCGCTGGCTCGATGTTCAAGTTCAAGGCATGGCTGCTCACGCAGGCACCACCCCCATGCCGCTGCGCAAGGATGCACTTTACGGCGCCGCACCGATGATCCAGGCGATTGAACAGTTGGCCAGTGATTTCGCGCCTCAGGGGCTGACCACCGTCGGTGAATTGAGCATCAGCAAATCTTCGCGCAATACCATTCCCGGGTTGTTGCAGTTCACCGTGGACCTGCGCCACCACCTCGACAGCGCGATTGAGGAAATGGAGTGCCAGGTTACCAAGCGCTTACAGGCCATCGCCAGTCAGCGCGGCCTGAAGGTTAGCATCAGACGGCACTGGGTCAGTCCCGCCACCCCTTTTGATGCAGATTGCGTCGCGGCAGTGCAACAGGCGGTTGATGGCTTGGGTTACGCCCAGCAATCAATCGTCAGCGGTGCCGGTCATGATGCGATTCTGCTAGCTCGCTATTGCCCGACGGCGATGATTTTTATTCCTTGCGTGGGCGGCTTGAGCCATAACGAGGCCGAAGACGTATTGCCCGAGGACGTGCGCCAAGGCGCTGACGTGTTGCTCAACGCCATACTGGCCCGCGCTGGCCGAGTTGAATAAGGAGAAGCCCATGCGTTGCTACTTTCACCCGGAACAGTTGCTGCATCATCCACGCAGTTACTATTCGCGCGGCCAGATGCGCACTCCTCAGGAAGTGCCCGAACGTGCCCAGCATTTGCTGCAGGCCGCGAAAAACCTCGACTTTGAAATACTCCAGCCAGAAGATGCGGGATTGCAACCCCTGCTGGCTGTACATGGCGCGCCGTACCTGAACTTTCTTGAAGAAGCTCATCAGCGTTGGAAGGAAATTCCAGAGGACTGGGGCGACGAAGTCATGTCAAACATCTTTGTGCGCGAACCCAATGCTTTGCGCGGCATCCTTGCCCAAGCCGCCCGCTACCTGGCCGATGGCAGCTGCCCGGTGGGTGAATTGACCTGGCGCTCGGCCTACTGGTCGGCACAAAGCGCAGTAGCTGCAGCCAAGGCGCTGCTCGAGGGTGAACCTGCTGCCTATGCCTTGTGCCGGCCGCCAGGACACCACGCCCGCGCCGAAGCAGCCGGTGGCTTCTGCTATCTCAATAACGCCGCCGTTGCGGCCCAGGTGTTGCGTGAGCGCTTCAGTCGCGTCGCCGTCCTCGACACCGATATGCATCACGGTCAAGGCATTCAGGAGATCTTCTATGAGCGCGACGATGTGCTGTATGTCTCCGTTCACGGCGACCCGACCAACTTCTACCCCGGCGTAGCCGGCTTTGCCGATGAGCGTGGAAGCGGCACAGGGGAGGGTTACAACCTCAATTTGCCAATGGCTCATGGCGCCAGCGAAGCGGACTTTCTCGCTCAGTTGGACGTTGCCCTAGCGGCAGTGAAGAATTTTGGTGCGCAAGTGCTGGTGCTGTCACTGGGCTTCGATATCTTCGAGCTGGATCCCCAGAGCAAGGTTGCCGTCAGCCGTGAAGGTTTCGCCACCTTGGGCGAGCGTATTCGTGAGCTGGGCGTGCCCTGCCTGATCGTTCAGGAAGGTGGGTATCACCTGGACAGTCTTGAAGACAATGCACGGGCATTTTTTGCCGACAAGCGTGACTGGTGCCTGCCCGCCTAACGGTCGCCGACCAGGCGTTACTGCCCGCGTCGGGCGTGCTTGACCAGCAGTTTTTCCAGCTTCTCCCACAGCTGCGGATCGGTGCTGAAGGCGACGTTGAAACGCATCCACCCGGTGGGCTGTGAGTCCACCATAAATAGCTGCCCTGGCCCCAGCATCATGCCTTGAGCCAGGGCGTCATCGAGCAGCGCAGCGCTGTTGGCGATAGCAGGGTGACGGGCCCATAAATACATGCCCTCATCGCTTTCGATAAAACGTTCAAAGCCTAGCCGCGAGAGCTGTTCGCTGACCTCCTGCTGGGCCTCGGCCAGGCGCTGTCGCAGGCGTTTGAGATGCTTGCGCCAACGCCCATCGGTAATCGCCGCATACACCACGCGCTCCATCAGTTGCGAGGTGGTCAGGCCCGAGCGCATTTTTAGCTGCAACAATTGCTGCATTAACTGTGGGTTGGAGAGCATGAAACCGACACGTACGTTGGGCGAAATGCTTTTCGAGTAGCTACCGACATACACCACCTGTTGCAGTTGATCGAGGCTGGCCAGGCACGGCAGGGGTTCGGCAATCATGTCGGCATAAAGGTTGTTCTCCACCAAGCGGAAATCGTGCTTGGCGGCCAACTGCAACAATCGATGCAACTGTGCCAGGGGTGTGCACGAACTGGTCGGGCTGTGCAGGTGTGGTTGCGTGAAGAACACGGTCGGACGATGTTGTTCGAGCAAACGTTCCAGGTGATCGAGGTCATAGCCGTTTGGGGTGCGCGGAACACCGAGCAGCGTCGCTCCCTGAAAACGCAGAATGCTCATCAGGTTGGGGTAACCGGGGTCGTCCACCAACACCACATCGCCAGGGCAAACCAACGTGCGGACAGCCAGGTCCAGAGCCTGGCTGGCGCCGTGGGTCAGCATCAGCTGTGCAGGATTGGCGACGATGCGCAGGTCTTGCTGCAAATTCTGTGCGGTCAGTGTGCGCAATTCCAGCAACCCCATTGGATCGCCATAGCCACTGAGCTCCAGCACGCTGCCAGCGACCTGCCGCATGCCCCGACGCAAGCCGTCCTCGAACATCCAGTCGTTGGGCAGCCAGCCGCAACCAGGCTTCAGTGCCAGTCGGCGGCTTTCGAAGATCTGCTGCATGTACCACTCGGAATTGAACGCCGGCTTGCCTGTGGCAGGCCCGCTCGCGTGGCTGTCGATCAGCTCCACCACCGAGCGGTTGACGAAGAATCCTGCGTTGCCTCGGCTCACCAGCATGCCTTGGGCAACCAAGCGGTCATAGGCCTCCACCACCGTGAAGGTGCTCACCGAGTAGGTCGCGGCGAACGCCCGTATGGAAGGCACTTTGGCGCCCGGTTTGAGGGTCTGGTTTTCGATCAGCTCGCGCAGCCTGTTGATGATCTGATTGACCAGGGGAGGCGATTCGTCGGGGCGTAAATCAAACATTTGCAAGCTTTGCCTTCGGGTGTGCGTAACGCCTGGCGCGTTCAGGGCGAGGGTGTACTGCAATGGCGACCTGTACAGTGCAGTGAACTTTGCATCGTGCTGTGCATGGCTCTCTGGGACATACATTTTTACATTAGCGCCCTGCAATCGCTAGCTAAAGAAGATTCAAGCAGCTGCGGTTTCATGAGTTTCCTTGCATAAAAAGAACACGAGGTAGCTACAGATGGACGCAACATCCACATCCACTTCCTCAGGGAAGGTGGAGCACGAAAGCAAGCTCAGCGCTTCGCTGAAATCACGTCACCTGACCATGATGTCGATCGCTGGAGTTATTGGCGGCGCATTGTTCGTAGGTTCTGGCAGCGTGATCCACAGCGCAGGCCCGGCGGCTATTCTGGCCTATCTGGCCGGGGGCATCCTGGTCGTGCTGATCATGCGTATGCTGGGCGAAATGGCGACCTCGTCGCCTGATACCGGTTCGTTTTCCACCTACGCTGAACGTGCAATCGGCCGTTGGGCGGGTTTCACCATCGGTTGGCTGTACTGGTGGTTCTGGGTGATTCTCATGGCCTGGGAAGCCTATGTAGCAGGCAAGATCCTGCATGGCTGGTTTCCGTCGGTCAGCGTCAATGTCTTTGTACTGGCCACCACGCTGGTGCTGATCAGTGTCAACTTCTTCAACGTCAAGCACTACGGTGAGTTCGAATTCTGGTTCGCGCTGATAAAGGTAGTGGCGATCATATGTTTCCTTGTGGTCTGCGGTATGGCAGTGGTCAACCTCTGGCCTACCGGAGAGGTCCACGGCTTGAGCAACCTGACCGCCCAGGGCTTTATGCCCAATGGCGTGGAGTCGGTTGTGGTGGCCATGCTCGGGGTGATGTTCGCGTTCCTTGGTGCTGAAATTGTGACCATCGCTGCGGCCGAATCGAAAAATCCATCCGAGCAAATCGTCAAGGCGACCAACTCGGTGGTGTGGCGGGTCTGCCTGTTTTATGTCGGTTCGATCTTCCTGATCGTGGCCCTGGTACCCTGGAACGATCCACTGATGGGCCAGTCGGGTTACGGCTCGTACCGTCGCACCCTGGAGCTGCTGGGGATCCCTGGCGCCGAGCTGGTAATGAACTTCGTGGTCCTGACGTCGGTGAGCAGTTGCTTGATCTCGGCGCACTACACCGCTTCGCGCATGTTGTTTTCCCTGTCGACCCGTGGTGATGCGCCCTCGTTCTTCAAGATCACCCGGGCAGGTACCGGTGTGCCGGTGTTCTCGATCATCGGTTCGTGCTCTGTGGCCGTTTTCGTGGCGCTGATCAATTTCAGCGAAACCCTGCGTCCGAAAGATGTACTCGATGTGCTGATGAACACCACCGGCATGATTGCGCTGTTGGTTTATCTGGTGATCGCCTTCTCGCAGTTGAAGATGCGTCGCAAGCTGGAGGCCGAAGGCAAGCAGATCCGCCTGAAGATGTGGCTGTTCCCGTGGCTGACCTATCTGGTGATTGTGTTCATCATCGGCTGTCTGGTGACCATGGCATTTGTGCCGGACTATCAGGTACTGGTGTTCTCGACCGCAGCAGCCGCTATTGTCGTGGCCTTGATGGGCGCAGTGCTGCACATACGCGCCGCGAAAGAAGCCGCTGCGTGAGGTAATGAACCGTCTGTTCTGAAAGCTTACGCTTGCTGCAAGGGCAAGCGTATGAGCAGGCTCAACCACTTCCTGCGCCAAGTAAGCTCGGCGCAGGAAGTGGTCGTAGATACTTAGCACATTGCCGCCTTATGCAGACCTAACCTGTGCATTTTCTACAGGAGGTTGAGCATATGTCGGCGAGCAATGACGACACCCCGATTAAAGGATCTTTGGAAAGCAGCCTGGAGGACTATCAGGACGGCTTTATCAGCGGCGCTTTTCCTGCATGGCTTCGTAGCGCCAGTGTTGCGCAACTGACGGCGCTTAAAGAGGCAATGGTCTTGAGCCTGTACTTCAACCAGCGCATGCGCAGTGCGCTGGCCGGGTTGCAGGATATTGAAGGTTTTACCCTTCCACTGTTGCAACAGGCTATGAGTACCCGCTTCGGACCAGGGTATGACGCCAAACGCCTGCAATTTAGAGTGGGGCGCAAGGAGCCGGTGGTCACCTCCCAGCCCATCGGTTATCCGGTAACGGCTGCGGTGTATACCAATGTCCCAGTGTTGGAAGCGGCGCTGCGCAACTTCACCGAGGCAGAAACCCAGCCCGGTGGCTACCTGGCTGGTAACCGCTTGCTCGATAAGCAAGACCCCAAGGCGGTACTGCCCACAGCCGATAAATTCGCTCAGTTGTGCCGAAATCTGGACTTGGGCAAGCGCTATCAAAGCCACCTGGGCTCGGTGCTCGAACCTGCCGATGCCGCCGACGAACAGCCAGGTGAGGGGCGCCGCCGAGTAGCCTCGCTGATTTCCCGCGCGCAGCGCTACACAATGTTGGTTGATGCCCACATCGCGTGGATCAAGGGGCAGTTGAGGGACGATGAACACCAATTGCTTGTTGAACTGTGTGCCCTGCGAAGTCCGATCAGCCTCAACGACGATCACGTCATACCCAAGCAGTTGAGCCTGCTGGAATGCCGATTGGAGGAGATAGTCGTCCTCGATGTGCGCGATGACAGCCTCAGTCCGTGGTACAGCTCCAGCAATCGGGTACTGGTGTACATACCTGGCGATCCTCAATCACCTTGGCTTGCCTACCGTTCGTTGCGGTATTTCGCCAACGATTTGGGCAAGCGACTGCGCACGCACACCTATCAACACTTTTTCAGTCGTTTCGTGCGGCGCCGAGACAGCCAACGCTTCTTCAACAGCGTGATCAGCGGCTACTCGCAGGTGTCCGACCTGGCCAACATCGATCTGCAAGAACGCATGCACGCCTTTGACGGCTATGTGTTCGAAAGCCTGGCCCAGGCCTGGATCAAGCGAATCAAGGACGACGCGGCAATGATCGCAATGCCGACAGCAGCGGTTGATCGCGAAGTCCAGCGTGCGCACGACGAGCGCCTGGCAGCCGAAGGCTGGACCCTGCTCAACCTGGCAGGGTTGTTCGTGCCGGTGCTCGGTGCGATGTTACTTGCCGTGGCGGTCTGGGATTTGTTGCGAGGATGCTTCTATGGGATTCAGGCCTGGCGAGAGGGCGATACTCACGAAGCCCTGGATCACTTGCTCAATGTCGGCATCGATCTGGCGACGTTGGCGGCAACAGCTGCAGGCGTGCATGCTGCGCGCGGTGCCTGGCAGCGCTCGGTGGTGGTCGATAGTCTGGTCCCTGCACACTTGGAAAACGGCAGCCAGCGCCTATGGAACCAAGACATCACCCCCTACCGTAGTGAGGCACCGCCCGTTGCGCTGGTCCAGCGCCAGGACGGGCTGTTTCGTGTGAACAGTCGGAACTGGGTCGAGATGGAGGGTAGCTACTACGCAGTCAGTCAACGTCAGCGCGCAAGGACCTGGCGTTTGAATTCACGCCAGGGGCATGCGCCAGTACTGGTAAGCAACGGTGCCGGCGCATGGCGCTTGGGGAGCGAACAACCTACCCAGTGGGAGGCTCGTTATCATATGTTTCGTCGGCTTGGCAGTTTCTACCGGAACTTCGCCGATCAACAGATCGAAGAAATCCTCACTACTACCGCTATGACGGACGAGCAACTACGCGCCCTGCATGTATATGCCCACGTCCCTGATGCCTGTTTCGTCGATACCTGCGAACGCTTTGCCATCGATCAGCGCATCCGCAGCGCACTTACTCAGGTGAACCAAGGGCAAACGGTCGATGATCCAACGGTGCGCGCCGCGATCAGCGTACTGCCCGAGGCCGCGCAATTGTCAGGGCCGGCGCTGGGCCGGGTGGTCGTGGCGCAGCGGCGATTGTTGTTTCAGCAACTCTACGACGCCAGCCTGAGTCGTGAGCCGCAGGGGGCTATGCTGTTGCGCCGGGCTTTCCCCAGTTTGCACTCCCCGGCGGCAGTCGCTGTACTCGAAGCTGCAAGCGTCAGCCAAAGGGCTCGTTTGCTTGAGAGCGGGCGTGTGCCGCTGGCGATGGCCGAAGCCGCACGCACTGCAGTGCGGCAAATCCGCGTAACACGCGTGTATGAATCGCTGTATCTGTACACACCGCAATCGCTGGATCTTGCTCGGGTGTGCCTGACATTGTGCGGCAGGTTGCCGGGTGCGCCCGCAACGATGGGGTGGCGCTTGTTCGACGGTCAATTGCAAAGGCCTGCATTGTTGATGACGGGTGCTGTGGACACAGGCCGGTGCCTCGACCTGTTGCACGATGCCGGGGACTTTCAACTATTCGATGCACAAGGCCAGCTACTGGCCGGACCGGGTGATTTCTTCAGTGTAATGGCTGCAGGCTTTGAGGATGCCCACCGCGACGGCATGCGTTTAAGTGAACCCTTCGATCACAACCTGCGCGTACTCCTGGCAGCGCAGGCCAAAATGCAGCGCCAGGAAGTCGAGCAACTGATTGGGCAGCCAGCGCGTATCGGCTGGTTTCGTCCACCCCAGCGATTGGCCGGCGGTCGCCTGGGGTATCCTTTGTCCGGTCGCCGCCTTGGCCAGCCACGTCGGCCTGCTGCTTTGTATAACCAGCTACGTTTGCTATATCCGGCGTTTCATGACGCGCAAATCGAAAGTTGGCTTGAGGCAGTTAGGCGGTCGGGACAAGATCCACAGCGTGAAGTGCTGCGTTTGCAGCGAGAGTTTTCAAGGCTGCAGGATGAGCTGCATCGCTGGAGTGAAAGCCTTCCCATGCAGTCGTCGCAGCGGGTGCCGCGGGGTAGCTTGAGCCGCGCTTTAATCAGTTGCTGGCAGCACACGCTGGGCACTGAAATCCACTCGGCGACCGGTGAGCTGGAAGGCTACCGCCTGCTGATCTGGGGATTGAACGTGGATACCCTGCCGACGCTACCTGAGTCGGTCAGCTTCGAGCATGTCCGCCAGCTTGCCTTTCGGGACATGGGTCTAGAGGAAATTCCTCAAGGTTTTCTTCGGGCATTTCCCAGGTTGACTCATCTTGAGGTACCCAACAATCGTTTAACCCGGTTGCCGCAAGACTTGGCGCAACTTCGCTTGCTGCGCGAACTGGACTGCGCCAATAACAATATCGCGCTCGATCAAGCGCAGGCACAGATGCTTGAAACCTGTGAAAGCCTGGAAGTCATAAACCTGTCCTCCAACCCGTTGGGCCGTGTGTTTTCACTCGCCAGGATGCTGCGACTGCAACGCGTACACCTGCAGCGCACCCACATCACCGAGTTCCCGCCAGATCTGCTCACTCGTCAGGAATTGAGCATCGTGGACCTGCGCAACAATCAAATTACCCAGGTGCCTGAGCAGTATTACCGCCTGCCTCAGTGGCTCAGTAGCACTATTTTGCTGGAGTGGAATCCATTGCAGGACGATGCCGCACACCGATTGCGCGCGTTCATGCAATCCAACGGCTGGCATGTGGCGGCGGGCTGGTTGGAGGGTACCCGGTCCAATCTGGCTACTGTCCGTGAGCGCTGGCTGCAGGTGATCGGTATTGACGAGCGCACGGCGCGCGCCGACACATGGGACCAGATGCATGCTTGCAGCGGTTCCACAGCGCTTTTCGAATTACTCGAACGCTTGCTTGAAACCGCCGATTTTGTGCATCACCGAGTGAGCCTGGCCGAGCGTGTCTTTACCCTCCTTGAGGCCATGCGTCAGTACAGTGGGTTACGTGAAGCACTGTTCGAGTTGATGGCAAACCTGGAATTGACCTGTCAGGACAGTGCAGCGCTGCACCTGAGCGCGCTGGAACTGCGCATGCTGGTATGGCGCGCGTGCAGCGAGGTCGGGCCAGGTCAAGAGCAGGCTGCCCTGATTGGTCTGGGACGGCAACTGTGGCGTCTGGAACAGGTGGATCAACTCGCTTTGCAGGATATCCAGGCACGGCAGGCGGCAGGTCATAATCCCGATGAAATCGAGGTAGGGCTTGCCTACCGTCTGGAACTGCGCAACTTGCTAGATTTGCCAGCACAGCCAGGCGACATGAACTTTCGTGTGGTCGCGGGGCTGGATATCAAGCGGGTGCGATTGGGCGGGGAGCAAATACTTGCGCGAGAAAGTGCAGAGCAACTGGCGGGGTCCCTGGTAACGCGGGACTTCTGGGTAGAACACCTGAGGCGGGCGTATGCCTCGCGCTTCGAAACGGTCAATACACCTGCCCAGGTGCGGTCGACCGAACTGATGGACGCTGCGGCGAGCGGCGGCATGCCTGATGGGCAGTACAAGGCGGCGCAGGACAAGCTCAAGGCCGAGTGGGATCTGGCTGTAGCTGCGCTTATCAAGACCTTGACCCGGGACGCCTTGGGATTGCCGGGCGAGCCCCCAGAAACGGTCACTCAAGCACCGACCCCCGGCCCCTCAAGTCGTACATGATCGGGGCTATGTAGCCTATGGGGAAACCCCGCCAGGCACTTCTGGCGGGGCAGGACTCAAAATGGGTTGTTCAAGTCGATTCCCGATTTGCCGGGTGCCAGGATGTTGTTCGGATCAAGCGCACGCTTGATCGCATGTTCGACCTTGCGCTTGACCGGGCCATAGCTTTGCGCAACGCGTTCCTGGAACGCGGTATTGACCCTGTACACGGCGTAACCCTGTTGCTCGAACACATCCAGAAGCTCGGCAAAGCACGCGTTGGCGCGCTGGGTTTCCTCGGTATTGGTGCGGTCGTACAACACGTCGATGACGTGGTGCATGTCACGCCAACCAACGATGAATTCGCCGACATAATCCAGGCCATATTTGTTGAGGATCTTCTTCGCCAGCGCCTGCTGTTTGTCACACTCGCTGCCCCGTGCCTGACTGACTGGCGCGAACCACATCGAACCACCACCACCACGCCAGTTGTACAGGCCGAACTCCTGAAGATTAGGTACTCCGGACATCAACTGTGCACGGTATTTGAACGGCTGGGTTTCACCTGCCTGCTCTTCAGTGACAATACGCCCCTTGCCCAATTGCTTAAGCGCGCCATTGACAATTTTCCAGTTCACATCGACCTGTTCCTGGGTGCCATAGAGCGCGGCATAGACGTTCCAGGCACCGAGGTTCTTGTCCTTCTGGATCTGCTTGAGGATGGCATCGGAGGTCGCACCGGGCTCGCTGGTGTAGTCACTGCGGCGAGTGTTGCAGGTGGATGCTTCCCACAGCACACCGGCGATCACCACCGAGTTCGGGATGATCTGGGCTATGCGCAGCGGGCGGATGAATTCAACGATTTCGGCAATGTCCGACTCATTCTCGAACTTGATTTCAAACGGTTTGAACACTGGTGGCTTGGGCATCAGCCAGAAGCCCATCTTGGTGCAGATACCATAGTTGGCCTGGGTAAACATTCCGTCGAGGGTAGGGCCGTAGCCCCACTTGAAGACTTGCCAGGCATTGTCACCTTTTACGCCCCCCATGCCGGTGCGATAGACATCGCCACTGGCCAGAACCACTTCCATCCCGCATTGCATCAGAAAGTGTTCGCCGTAAGGCGTGTAGCCCACACCACGGTCCATGGTATTGCCCAATGGTCCGGCAATCGCCGAAGGCGCGGAAAACGACAGCATCAGCGGCAGCTTGTGTTCCTGGATGTAGTCGTAGAGTTGTTGGTAGGTTACCCCGGGCTCGACCAGTGCCGTGCACAGGTCGGGATCGACGTGGAGGATTTTGTTCATCTTCTTCAGGTCCAGGATCACCTGCCCGCGCTGGCCGGGTGCGGCGGAGCCATAACCGAAGTTGCGACCGGTGGAAATGGTCCAGATCGGGATCTTGAACTGGTTGCAAATCTTCACCACCCCCTGCACCTGTTCCACTGTCGTGGCGGTGAGCGCCGCTGTAGGCGCGTGCTCGGCGTTGTCCACGGCCATCATGATCTTGTTATAGGGGATCAGTTGCTCGTCCTTGAGCAACACGTTTTCATCACCCAGCAGGGCGCGGAACTGGGTGACGGCTTGCTGGAAATGGTCGCTATCGACGCCACGAGGCAGCAGGGATTTGGCAGTTGCTTGAGTCATGTTGGAATCCTTCAGACGTGGATCGAGAACGACACGTAAGTGCCGGTCAGTGCACCGGGATGCTTGGCGCTCAACGGTGCCTGGCCGGTGTCGGTGCTGCCCAGGGTTGCCAGGGCGTAACCGAGCGTGGCCGCCCATTGATCATTGCCGCTGCCTTGGCCGGCGCAAGTCGCCAGTTGCAGGGTGGGAGCAGGGCTGTGCAGGCGCTGTTCATGCAGGTCGAAGCCGAGGCCGCAACGATGGAGTTGTTGCCCCAGTTGCAAGGCGCAGCCGTGTGCAGCCTCGGTGCTGAGCAGGCGGTGGCGCGAGTGGCTGGCATTGGCGCTGTGCTGGCCAAGCCACTGCACACGTGCCCCGGCACTGCGTGCCAGGTCGATGATCAGCGTGGCGCTGGCATCATCGAGCAGCCCAATCAGCCGTTGGGGCTGGGCACTGGAGAGGCGCTGTTGCACATCCAGCAGTGCTTTCAGATCTGCGCTCAGGATTTGAATGTGCGGCGTGGAGGGGCTGGCTTGCAGGCCCTGGACGAAAGCTGAGCCTGCCACTGCAGGGCAGACAAGTGCCAGGCTGGCGGCCTGTGCAGGGCCGGCGCGACCCAGCAGATTGTTGGCCAGGCTCAGGCTTGAGCTACCCATGGCCACGCCGGCCAGGCCTCCTAGCGCCATGCCCTTGAGTAGTGAGCGACGTTCGACGTTCATCATCACAGTGTCCTCAGGGTTTGGCCGGCGTGACTGGCGCCTGGGAAATGTAGTCCGCCACCTGTTGCAGGGCATGGTCGTCAATGAACGAGGCGGGGAAGGCGGGCATGGCGCGAAAGCCGTTGCGCACCACAGCCGTGATATAGGCTGCTGGTAATTGGCGACCCTTGATCTGCGGGCCGACCTGACCTTCATGGCAATGGCCACAGGTTTTGGCGTAGACATTTTCGCCGCCTTTCCATACGCCGTCGCCATCGGCGACGGCCGCAGTGGCCAGGAGGATCACAGGCAAGGCAAGGCAGGTGGTGACGCTTCGTCGCACAGCCTGACGGTTGGGCAAGAGTGACATGGCAGACTCCTTATTTTTATGGGGCAGAACGCACAATCAGAACGGGTAATGGCGTGGCTGGTGTTGCACGGTGATCCAGTGGTCGGTGGTGAACTCCTCGATTGCCCAGTCGCCGTTGAAACGGCCCAGCCCCGAGTTTTTCTCGCCGCCGAAGGGCGCGTTGGGTTCGTCGTTGACCGGAATGTCGTTGATGTGGGTCATGCCCACCTGCAGGCGTTGAGCGAACTGCACGCCGCGTTCCAGGCTGGCGCTGAACACCGCGCTGGACAGGCCGTACTCGCTGCGATTGGCCAATTCCAGCGCATGCTCGGCATCGCGCGCAGCCTGGATACCTACCAACGGGCCAAAGATCTCTTCATGGGCGATGTCCATGTCGGCACTGACGTTGGCAAACACGTGAGGTGGCAGCACGTTGCCCTGGGCCTGACCTCCGACCAGCAATTGCGCGCCTTCTGCCAGGGCCGTGCTGATCTTTTGCTCAAGGCCGGCCAACTGCCGGGCGTTGATGACCGGGCCGATCACCGTCGTCGGCAAGTTTGGGTCGCCGTAGGGCAAGGCTTTGACTCGCTCGACAAAACGTTGGGTAAAGGATTCGAGCAGCGGTTGTTCGACGATGATGCGGTTGACCGCCATGCAGATCTGACCCTGGTGCAGAAACTTGCCGACCACGGCGGCATTGACTGCCTGTTCCAGGTCGGCATCGGCCAGGACCACGAAGGGGCTGTTGCCGCCCAACTCCAAGGCCAGGTGCTTGAGGTGCTCGCCGCCGCTGGCAATGCGGCCGATGTTGCGGCCCACTTGGGTCGAGCCGGTAAAGGAAATGAAGGCAGGCACCGGGTGCTCTACAAAGGCATCACCGATGTCGGCACCAGCGCCCACCACCACACTCAGCGCACCGGCTGGAAGGCCGGCTTCCTCGAAGATGCGTGCCAACAGCAGGCCACCGCTGACAGGGGTATCACTGGCCGGTTTGACCACCACGGTATTGCCCAAGGCCAGGGCTGGGGCGAGAGAGCGGGCTGTCAGGTGCAGGGGAAAGTTCCACGGGCTGATCACACCGATTACGCCCAAGGGCTTGCGGTACACACGGCTTTCCTTGCCGGGAATATTGGAGCTGACAATGCGGCCGTGTACGCGGCTGGGCAGGCTGGCCGCTTCTTGGGTAATGGCGCGGGCAGCGCCCCACTCGATCTGGGCCTTGATCCGGGTGCTGCCGGATTCGCGGATTATCCAGTCGATGATTTCTTCACGGCGCTCATCGAAAATGCGCACGGCTTCAAGCATCACCTTGCTGCGTGAGGCCGGCGATTGTCCGGCCCAGTCCGACTGAACCTGGCGAGCGCAGCAGTAGGCGGCATCGAGGTCTGCGCGGGTGGCCATGGGAATCTGCAGCAGTGATTGCTGAGTGAAGGGGTCGGACACTGTCAGCGAGCGCTCAGCGCTGCCAGCACGCCATTCTCCGGCCAACGGCTGTAGGTGAAGATTCTGGTAGGCAGGGCGGGTAAGGGTCATCGGTTTCTCTCTTGTTGTGTCGAAATGATTTCGATGAACAGCCCATAACAACTATCGTGCCATGTTGTTTTTTAGAGAGAAAACATAGATAAAACAGAGGGTTGCTTATTGTTTGGGTGTTTTCGGCAGAGTTGGTAAGAGGGGACAGTGCGAAAATTTATGCAGAGAAGTCGGCGACTGCAGAAAGCTCGACACACTCGGTCTGACGCAAAATTTGGGCGGTTATCGGACATTTTCGCCCTCTAGCACCGGCCTTGGCCGAGCGGCCAATTGACCCGGCCGAAGCGGGGGGCATACTGCAAGACTCACCTTAATGCCTTTGGTATTGCCTATGACTCCTACAACACCTGGCAAGCCTGGCCGCACCGTCGATGAAGATTTTTTCCGACAGGTACTGGGCCGCCATAAACGCCTGATCGTCGACCGCACCAACCAGTTCGGCAGCAGTGGTCTGCCATCAGCCGAGCAATTGGCGCAGTCTGTGGCCTTCGCCCCTCAGGACGGCAGTATCTGGTTGTGCGGCCAGCGCATGATGCTGCTGCAAGGCTCGGCCTTTGGTGCTATTCGCCGCGAGCTGATCGACGCCCTGGGCCTGGACAAGGCCCGTGGCTTGTTAACGCGCATTGGCTGGCAGGCTGGCGCTCGCGACGCTGCGCAAGTCAGCGAGCAATGGCCTGAAGGTGATCATGCCAGCCTCTACAGCGCCGGTCCTCGTCTGCACATGCTCGAAGGCATGGTCAATGTCGAAGTCGTGCGTTTTGAGATCGATTCCAGTGTCGGGCATTTCTACTCCGAGTTTCTCTGGCACAACTCCCTGGAGGTGGACGAGCACATTGCCGCCTATGGTCTTGGCGGGGAACCGGCGTGTTGGATGGAAATCGGCTATGCCAGCGGCTACGCCTCATCGCTGCTGGGGCGCCTGGTAGTGTTTCGCGAACTGCAATGCCGTGCCATGGGCCATCCGGCTTGTCGTATCGTGGGTAAGCCTGCCGAACAGTGGGAAGACATTGATGTTGATCTGGCTTATCTGGATCCGGGTGATTTTCTCAGCCGCAGCGCTTATACCTCGGGGGTCGACACACGCCTGGCCGAGTTGGAGGTGCCCAGCGATGGCAAGCAACTGGTAGGCATTTCTGCCAGCTTCGTGGCTGCCAGCCAGTTGCTTCAGCGCGTGGCGCCTACCCAGGCAACCGTCTTGCTGACCGGTGAATCCGGGGTGGGCAAGGAGTTGTTCGCCCACACCTTGCACCAGGCCAGCCGCCGTCACCACACGCCCATGGTGGCGTTGAACTGCGCAACGCTGCCGGAAAACCTGATTGAAGCCGAGCTGTTTGGCGTCGAGCGTGGCGCGTTTACCGGTGCCGAGCGTTCCCGCCCAGGGCGATTCGAGCGGGCCAACGGCGGCACCTTGTTCCTCGATGAAATCGGTACCTTGAGCTTGCATGCCCAAAGCAAGATTTTGCGTGCCTTGCAGGAAGGTGAGATCGAACGTGTGGGCGGCACCTCGCCGATCCAGGTGGATGTACGCGTGATTGCCGCGACCAACCTCGATCTGCGCCAGGAGGTAGAGGCGGGGCGCTTTCGTGAGGACCTGTTCTACCGTTTGAACGTCTTTCCCATCCATTTACCGCCGCTTCGTGAGCGGCGCGAAGATATTCCGTTGTTGATGAGCTATTTCCTGCGCCGCTTCAGCCAGCGCCATGGTCGCCAATTGGCAGGCTTCAGTATGCGTCTGGTCAACGCGCTGCTGACCTATCGCTTTCCCGGCAACATTCGCGAGCTGCAGAACCTGGTGGAGCGCGGCGTGATCGCTGCCAGCGATGGTGAAGCGATCGATGTAGTGCACCTGGCAGAAGCAGGCGCGCCGTTGATTGATTCGGCAATTGGCTTGACCGCCGAGGGACGCCTGGCTTTGCGAGAAGCAGCGCCTCGGCCCGCTGCCAGCGAGGAGCAAGAACGCCCCGGCGAAGCTGCAGCCGATGCCCCGGAACTGGCGCGTCTGCAGGCGTTCTTTGCCGGTCAGGAGCGGGTGCTGGGCACCTCGCTGGAAGAAATCGAGCGACTGTTGGTGAGTCTGGCGCTGGAGCGCTCCGGCGGTAACGTTACGGCGGCAGCGCAAATGCTCGGCATGAGCCGTGCCCAGGTCAGCTACCGACTCAAAGGCAGCTGACCCGGGCACGCGGGCGTTACAGCGGCGTGGTGAACTTCAACCAGTACGTCTGGCCTTCGGCACGGTTGCGCACACCGGATTCGTCCTGCCATTTGGCGCTGAACATCCAGCCTTGCTTGCTGCTGTACTGTACGGCAGGGCCGATGGAGAAGGAGCGACCACGGTTGCCGTCGCTGGCCTCGACCAGGGCGGCGGCGGAGCAGTCTCCGGCACTGCACTTGTCGTCGCTGACTTGCTGATAGGCGTGCCCGCCGACGCCCAGCACCCAGCCGTTGCCAAGGCCCCAGCCCAAGGTGTAGTCGGCATGCAGTTCACGGCCCGACTGATAGTGCGTCGCCTTGTTTTCAAAGTTGTAGTCGTACATCAGGCGCACATCGGCGTTCAGGCCGGCGGGGTCCAGGTAGGTCATCGCCAGCACACCTTGCACGGTGTAGTAATTGTTGCCGAGATTGATCAAGTCATCCTCGTCGTACTCGCTGGCAGTGGGCAGGACGAAGTCGACACCGGTGGCGATGTGCAACTTCTCGCTTGGATGAAAACCGATCACCGGGCCCAAGTGGGCATCGCCGATGCCGCGCTTGTGATCATGCGGTCCACCCTTGATGTTCAGGCGCATGTCATTGAGGGGCAGCAGCGCGTGAAAACCCAGGTCGCCGCCGAGTACTTTCTGTTCTGTGACCCAGACAAAGCGCGGCACCAACGTGGTAACGCGCAAGTCGATGTCAGCGGCCTTGGCACCGCTGTTGTCGCGCAAGCTGTCAGCCAGGTAATTACCTACGAACAATTGGCCGTAGGTTCCAGGGGGCGGCAGGATACCCATGCCGTAAATTTCGATACCCATGGGCCAGGAAGAAATGCCGCCTTCGGTAGCCTGAGCGTGCCAGGCGGAGGTAGCCAGCAACAGGCTGGTGGCAAGGTGCAGTGGGGCGTGTTTGAGCATGAGAGGGTCAACCTTATTGTTATGGGCAGCGCCATGCAGTAGCGCCTGGTCCGACCCTTTCAAGTTTCATGCCATCTATTATTTCTATATTTATCAGTAGCTTGCGATTTTATCGCGTCGTTTCTCCAGAACTGTTGTCGGGAATTATTAAGAAAATTCAGCGGCGTGTGAAAAACTCACGATGCCGTCACTGTTTGATGCCCAACGGCTGATCCGCGTGCGTTATTCGGATTTGCCCAGATAAAAGCGCACGACAAGACGTTGCACCCAGCGTCCATAGGGCGGGTAAAACAGCTGGACAGGGAACCAGCGTTGGCGCTTGAGCACGGCTTTGCCATGCGACAAGGTGCGAAAGCCTTCCTGGCCATGGTAGGAACCCATGCCGGAATTGCCCACCCCACCGAATGGCAGGTCGTGCTGGAACGCGTGCCAGGCCCAATCGCCCAGGGTCACCCCACCACTGTGGGTTTCCTTGAGCAGGCGCTCGGTTTGTCGTGCATCCAGGCCAAACGGGTAGAGCGCCAGCGGGCGTGGACGGGCCTGGATGTAAGCGATCGCCCGGCTGAGATCGGCGTACTCGATGATTGGCAGCAAGGGACCAAAAATTTCTTCCCGGGCCACGCGCATGTCTTCGTTCACCCCGGTAATCACCTGCAGAGGCAAACGTCGTGACGATGCCGAGGCGCTTCGACAAGCCAGGACCACCGCACCTTTGTCCCGGGCATCGGCCAGGAGCGCTTGCATTCGTTGTGCCTGCCGGTCATTGATAAGGCTGGTGTAGTCGGCACTGTCGGCCGGGTCTGGGTACAGCCGCTCGAACGCCCGCTTCAGCGCTTGGGCAAACGCCTCGGCCTTGCCTTGCGGTACCAGCACATAGTCTGGAGCAATGCACACCTGGCCGGCGTTGAATCCCTTGCCGTGAGCAATGCGCAACGCTGCCTCTTCAAGATCGGCAGCCTCGCCAACCAGCGCCGGAGACTTGCCACCCAGCTCCAGCGTCACCGGCACTAGATGCTCGGCAGCGGCGCGCATTACCTGACGGCCAACCTGCGGCGCGCCGGTAAACACCAAGTGATCGAATGGCAGTGCCGTAAAAGCCTGAGCGCTGGCGAGCTCACCGGTAAACACCGCCACCTCGTCTTCGTCGAACACCTCACCGAGCATTTCCTTGAGAATCTGATAGCTGTGCGGTGCGTACTCGGACACTTTGATCATCGCCCGGTTGCCGGCTGCCAGTGCTGCAATCAGTGGTCCTAACGTCAGGTACAGGGGGAAGTTCCAGGTGCCGACGATGCCGACCACGCCTTTGGGTTGGTACTGCACCCAGGCGCGGTTGCCGAGGAACAACAGCTCGGTCTTGCGTGGCTCAGCTTTCATCCAGCGGCGCAGATGGGCGATTGCATGGCGTGCCTGCAACACGGGCCCGAGGACTTCGATCTGCAGGGTCTCGAACGCTGCGCGGCCGCCGAAGTCCGCATCGAGGGCCCTGATGATTGGCTGCTGGTAGCGGCGCAACACGGCGATCAGACGTTTGAGGTTGTTGATTCGAACATTCAACGGCGCAAAAGGTTGCTGGTTGAATGCCTGGCGCTGACGCTGCAGCAAGCGTTGCATGCGTTCGACTTCCTGGATGTCGATTGCCTGGACAAGATCATTCATGGTTCAGCCCTCCTGGCGGCTGTGCAGCAACATAGCGGCGGCTTTCTCGCCGATCATGATGCTCGGCGCGTTGGTGTTGCCGCCGATCAGCGTTGGCATGATCGAGGCATCGGCGACGCGCAGGCCGGCGATACCGTGAACGCGGAGTTGGTCATCCACCACTGCCAAGGGGTCGTTACCCATTTTGCAGGTGCCGACCGGGTGGTACTGGGTGTCGGCGCGGTTGCGAATATCCTGCTCCACCGCCTGGCGGTTCTGCGCGTCCAGGGGGTAGAGCGGCTTGCCGCGAAACGGCGCTAATGGCGCGTCCTCAAGGAGGCTGCGAAGGAAATCGGCACCGCGCATCAGTACTTCCATATCCTGTGCTCGGCTGAAAAAGCACGGGTCAATCAACGGTGCGGCGCTCGGGTCCTTGCTGGCCAACTTCACCGTGCCGCGGCTCTCGGGCCGCAGCAGCGTCAGGTGACAGCTGAATCCGTGGCCTGGGCGCATCTTGCGCGCGTGATCATCGACAATCGCCGGCACGAAGATCAATTGCAGGTCGGGCATTGGCAGGTCGGGGTGACTTTTGAAAAATGCCCCCGATTCGGCGAAGGGCGACGTCACCAGGCCCTTGCGCTCACGCTTCCACTGCACCATGGCCTTGAGCATCTTCCAACTGAAGGTCGGCGAGAATCCGAAGGTGTCGGTTTTATTGCGGCTGCGGTAGGTGATGACATAGTCGATATGGTCCTGCAGGTTTTCCCCCACCCCCGCAAGTTCATGAACCACACTGATGCCATGCTTGAGCAATTCCTGCCGAGGACCGATACCCGAAAGCAAAAGCACTTGCGGTGAGCCGAAACTGCCGGCACTCAAGATCACCTCCTGACGTGCCTTGAGAACCACACGCTGGCCACCCTGTAGCAGTTGCACGCCGGTGGCCCGGGCTGACTCAATCAAGACCCGCTCGACAGTGGCACCCGTCAACACCGTGAGGTTGGGGCGCTCGACGTTGGGCGTAAGGAAAGCCTTGGCTGCACTGCAACGTTCGCCATTGCGCTGAGTGACCTGGTACATGAACGCGCCTTCCTGCTCGGCACCGTTGTAGTCTTTGACAGGACCGATGCCGTTGCGCTGGGCGGCCTGGAGAAACGCTGCATTCAAGGCGCTGGGACAGCTCACTTCACTCACATTCAAGGGCCCGTGTTGACCGTGATAGTCATCGTTGAGGCTGTGGTTCTGCTCAGACTTGATGAAGTAGGGCAGCACCTCTGCATATGACCAACCTCGATTACCAAGCGCAGCCCAGTGGTCGTAGTCCTGGCGATGCCCGCGCACATAGAGCATGGCGTTGATCGAACTGGAACCACCGAGCGTCTTGCCCCGCGGTTGATAGCCTCGACGCCCGTTAAGTCCGGGCTGTGGTACGGTCTGGAACGCCCAGTTGTTGATCTTCGTCGGCAGCATGGCAACCATGCCGACCGGTGCATGGATCAGCACACTGCGATCGGCACCACCGGCTTCGACCAGGCAGACGCTGATGTTCGGGTCTTCGCTTAGGCGGCTGGCGATCACACAGCCTGCCGAGCCGCCGCCGACGACGACGTAGTCGAAACTGTTGTTGTGTTCAGTAGTCACGTTCAGTGCTCCGTGAAGTGCGCGTGCAGAAGAAGAGTCAGAAGCGGTAGCCGACGGTGAAGGAATAGACATCTGGGTCAGCCTCGACATCGATCTTGCGTTTGACCTGGCCTAGCCCTGGGGTTTGGGTCTTGATGGTGGCGGTGGTGTCGAGCCAGTAGCGGGCGTAGGAAAATCCGGCGCTCCAGTGACCGGTCAAGGGGATCTCGACACCCACTTTGGCGACCGCACCCCAGGAATCGTCCATCTTTGAGGTGCTGGAAGTACCGCCAAAGGCGGTGTTGTAGGCGGCAGTCATTTTTTCTTCGCTGAACCAGGTGTAATTGACACCCAGGGCGACATACGGCTCGACGCCCAGCACATTGAAGTTATAGGCCAGCAGTACTGCGGGGAACCAGGCCCGGGCACTGCCGACCTTACCGAGCGGAGCCGCGGAGCCGGCACCATCAAAATCAATCACTGGCGGTGCGCCGGTCTGTATCACCAAGGACCAAGGCCCGCCGAGCCTGCGCTCATAAATCAGTGCTAGCGTGCTGCTGTCTCGTACGGTGGCCTGGACATTGGCCGGGGTGGTGCCGGGCATCCCGGTCATATCGCTGGAATGGGTGTTGAACTGGATGTCGGCGTAGCCGATTCGCACACTATTCAGGGGTTCATCGCTGGCCAGTGACGGTAATGAAATCAGCAGCGTGCCCGCGGCGAGGGTGGGAGCAAGCATTCGTCTCATGGGAGCCTCAGATCTTATTTTTTTGGTGCTTCTGATCTAATGCTGCAACGCTTAGTGGTGGGACGGGAGGTTGTATTCCGCCAGTGTGGGGGTTAATTTCTGCCAACCTTGAATGGAGATCCGCTGATGACCCAACTGATCGTGGGTGCATATGGCACCTCTCAAGATGTGCCACAGAACAACATGCTCGGCCTCCCGGCGTTGCTGGCCGAGCTGCGCAGCCAGGAGGTGGGCGTCGAGGGATTGCTGGAGGGCACCGCGCTTTCGCTGGCACAGATGCAGGACGCCAACACGCGCATCTCTCATCGGCAAAAAGTGACAATTTTCGCCAACATGCAGCGGCTGATGCGCCACCCCGACAGCGGTTTGCGCGCCGGTGAGCGCCAACGTATCAGTGACTTCGGTATCTTCGGCTACGCCTTGCTGAGCAGCGAACACTTCGGTCAGGCCGTGGATTTCGGCATCAGGCACATCCGCTTGCTGGGGCCGGTGTTCGAAAAAACTTTTCGAGTGGAGGGAAATGAGGGCATTTTCGTTGGCCAGGGGTTCTTTGCCCTGGGCGAACTGATGCCATTGGCTACGGAGTTCTGGTTCGCCTCCATCCAGTCGTTGATCCAATGTGTGCTGGAAAGGCCTTTTCCGTCCGTGCGAATGGCGTTCCCATACCCTGCGCCGGCCTATTGGCAACGCTATGAAGAAGTTTTTCGTTGCCCGGTGGAATTCAACAGCCCGGTTATGGAATGGCGCTTTGATGCTTCGGTGCTGCAGCAGCCTTGCCCGAATGCCAACCCAATTACCTCGGCGATGTCGATGGGGTTCTGTCAGCAACTCGTCGCCAGCCTGCCAGACGAAGCCGACCTGATTGAATCCGTGCGCCTGGCCTGCCTGAGTCGCACCGGACGCTTCCCGGGCATCGACGTAGTTGCACAAACTCTTGGCCTATCGACCCGCACACTGCATCGGCGCCTGGCAGAACACCAACGCACCTACCAGAGCGTACTCGATGAAGTACGCTGCGCCTTGGCCATCGAGTTTTTACAGCAGAGCGATATGCCGATGGACGACCTGGCGGTTCAAGTGGGGTTTTCCGAAGCGGCCAACTTTCGCAAAGCGTTCAGGAAATGGACAGGGCGAGCGCCAGGTGACTACCGCAGGTCGCTGCGCAGTGGTTCTTGACGGTGTGGTGATGACCAGAGAGATAAGGACAAATCAGACTGATGTTCCTCAATCAGTGCCTAGCGGGACGTTTACTTTTGCTCTGATGAAAGGTACGCCAGGCAAGAGGTAGGGTCTGATGAAATTCGCGACGCGCTCTTTGTCTTTCTTTTGGCAATGAATGTTGAAGTTCCAGCACGTCTTGACGGTATCGCCTTTGCGAAAGAACTTGTATTTCACATCGACAACTTCTCTGTTAGTGGCAATGGCGAGCTGGACAATATCCTTCCACTCGAACTCGTGGTGATGGTATTGGGTATGCAGCTCTCTATAGCTTTTTGAGTGTGCTATTGAAAGATAGGTCAAGCCTAGTCCGCCTGGGCCTACCAGGGCGCCGATCAAGAAAGAAGGATCAATGGTCGCCATGAAAATAAAGATAACAGCTGTAATGCCAGCCAACCATTTTAGGCAGGGCAGCGCCCACTGCGGAAAGTCTTTCCATTTACAATATTCCACACCTGATTTGCTGAAGCGATAGGCGAAATTCATTCTTTGATGGGTCATGCTGGATATTGTCAAGGTGATAAATATATAAAAACCTGCACTGATCGCCAGTTGAGTCAAGTGCTCAACTCCTGGTGCAGGGTGTAAATACACCGTATAGGCGCCGCCAATGGTTGCTACAGCCATGAATGCAAACATGAAATTTGCTACGAATGTATTGTAGTTACGCGCTCGGATCGTCCAGCCAAGTAGTTCTGGCTCATGCGAAAATTTCCACAAAAGTTGTGGTGGGAGGTCAGGTGCTCTATAAATATTAAATAGCATGGTCGTCACGGCGTTTTCTGGTTAGATGCGGTTTAATTTTAAAGTTTGTATTATTTTTCAATGGTACAATGTCTTGCCTTCCTCTGAATTCGCTCCTAAAGTTGTCATTGCGTTACTCGCCTCTTGCTCTAGGCATTTCAAGTGCTAATCACTGGTGTCCGCGACCGTCCGCGCGACTCAGTAAATTGGTCAGAAATAATCTGCCATTTCGGTGGTTGGATGATTTGTCGATCTTTTGATCTGAGCGTTTCTAACGGTCGAATTTGATGAGTTAATCAGTTCCAAGCGGAACGTTCACTTTTGCCCTTATGAGAGGTACGCCAGGCAAAAGGTAGGGTCTAATGAAATTCGCAACGCGCTCTTTGTCTTTCTGTTGGCAATGAATGTTGAAGTTCCAGCACGTCTTGACGGTATCACCTTTGCGGAAGAATTTGTATTTCACATCGACCACTTCTCTGTTAGTGGCAATGGCGAGCTGGACAATATCCTTCCACTCGAATTCGTGGTGATGGTATTGGGTATGCAGCTCTCTATAGCTTTTTGAGTGTGCCATTGAGAGATAGGTCAAGCCTAGACCGCCTGGGCCTACCAGGGCGCCGATCAAGAAAGAAGGGTCAATGGTTGCCATGAAAATGAAGATGACAGCTGTGATACCAGCCATCCATTTTAGGCAGGGCAGCGCCCATTTCGGAAAATCTTTCCATTTACAATACTCCACGCCAGACTTACTGATGCGATAGGCGAAATTCATTCGTTGGTGGGTCATGGAGGAAATGGTCAAGATTATAAGTATATAGAAGCCTATGCTGATGGATATTCGAGCAAAGAATCCCTCTCCTGGGGAGGGATTTAAGTATACGGAATATGCGACACCTAATGTTATTAGGTTCATGAATGCAAACATGCAATTTGCTATGAATGTGTTGTAGTTCCGTGCTTGAATTGTCCAGGTTAATAGTTCGGGCTCATGCAAAAATTTCCACTTGAGTTGGCTTGGTAGATCGGGTGGTTTGTTGAGGCTGATTAGCATAATGATGCTCTTGAATTTAGTGGGGTATTGCTAGCTTTAATAGTTGGGTGCTTTTATTCATCAGCACTACGCCATCTTCTTCCTTCAGTTCTCCGCTAAAGGCATTATTGGAACGGTCCGCTTCTTCTGCAAACCCTGCAAGAGACAAGCGAAATAGGTAGCCGCGACCGTCAGCGCGCCGCAGTACATCGGCTGGATATAAAACTTCCATTTCAAAAGTAGGCTCGGCAGTTGATGTTTCGATCCAGGCTTGCCAAAGTCTATGCTCATCGGTATCGGTATAGATGTAATCTTTGTTGTTTGTGGCTCCACGAGGGTCGTCAGGTAGATGACCAAGTAATCTGGGGTTTACCCAATTACCGTTAAGAAATTGGACGTAATAATTATCCGGTGTGAGTTGCAATCCGGCCTTGCAAAAGTAGGTTTTGTCGACCATTGCAGGTTGTAAGGTCAGCTCCTTTCCCGCCAATGTCGCAGGTACTAGAACCTGTATCCAAAAGCCCTTCCACCTTCTCATGGTGTGGCCACCGCCGTAATACAATCCCCTGCCCACGACAGTGGGGCGTTGCAGCGTCTCCAGCAGCGCGCGCATTTGTTGGGGGTGGCCGTCGTTGCCCATCCATTCAGGTTTTATACCGCGTCCCCAACTGCACCGGTGGAGCCATAGACGTAGACCCTCGCGCTTGTAGTTGTTGGCGGCCATAGTGATCAATAAGTAGGCAATGCCAAGAATTGCTAGAGCAACTGTCACGGGTGTGGACATGACCCAGGCAAAGTTGAACCAGTAGCCTAGGCCAACGCCAACCAACTGCCCTGTGGAAATGACTGCCATCCCTTTGACGATACGTTCCTTCCCAGTGAGGAGCGCATGCTCTTCTTCACTGGTTGCACGGGCGGCCTCATTTGCGATTTGCCAAGCTTCTAGCCCGGCTGCAACAGCCCCCAGCGTTGCCCATGTCACCGTGCGCAGAATCAGACCTTTCGAAACCGCCGCAAACTCTTGTGCTACTGCTGCCTGGCTACTACCGCTGGCAACGGTTTGCGCCTCTCGCAGCCATTGGGAATAGCCAGCTTGAGCGACCTTCAACGTTTCCGTACCAAGTTCGGTAATCATCGCTCCCGCCCGATTCCACGCCGGCCCCACCCACAGCGCTGCTATCGCATTCCCCGCATACGCCGCATTGGCACTCAGTACTCGCCATTCCTCCGGCGTGAACTGTCCGTCATTGCTGGCTTGTTTGGCGGTGTTCCACAGGTTCCACGCGTTCAAGCCGACCAGCACCGCGGGGAGGGCGGTGCCCAGGTTTTGTCCCATCCAGGCTTTGGTGCGGGCCAGGTACTGGCCTCGATCGTTGGTTTGCATGTTTGCCATGACTTCGGCCCGGCCCAGGTCGGTGAGCCAGTGGTTGATTTGCGTCACGCCGATCTTCAGGCGGGTGGCGCCACTGGCGCTGGCGATGATTTGGTTGGGGCGCATCAGGACCTGCGTTTTCATTCGCCCATCCAGCGCCTGCAGGGCATAGCGGGCGGCGCGTTGATCGTGTGCGTTGCGGGCCGTTCGCAAGGTAAATCGGTTGCCTTCGATGTCTTTGTTCAGGGCGGCAACCTTGAGCATCCAGATCTGGTAATCGCGCTGGTAGTTGGGGTTGATCAGCAGGCGGATGGAGCTGGCGATTTCGTAGGAGATCAACACTTGGGTCACTGCCAGGGTCAAGCCGATCTGCTGTTTCATCGCCGGCAGGAACATGCTGCTCAGGCCGTGCCAGGCTTCATTGGCTTGGCTGTTCGCCACCTTGATCAAGGTGCGCAGGGCATGTTTGGCTTCCGTGCTCATGGCTTGGTAGAGCGTGCTGTCACGCACCGCTTCCAGGTCGAGCACGCCTTTCAGTTCGCTGAGGCGGCTGCCGAGGTTGGTGGCGTCGGCGGCGGAGCCGGGGGTAAGCGCCGGGGAGCTGCCATCCCCTTCGCGACCCTGATCATCCAGGGTGCCGTAGGTGCTGAAGTTGTGCGTCACGGTGTTGATCAAGCTGGCGATTTCAGGGTTGAAGTTGAACAGGGCCAGGCCGAACAGGGTGCTGGGTTGTTCAGCCTGCTCGATCAGCCACTGCTGGCCCTGCTTGCCATTGCCCAGCAGGGTGTAGACGGCGTGGGCGGTTTCCAGCAGTTGGCTGGCCTGCTGCTCATCAATGGTGTCGTGGTAGACACTTTCGCCGCCAGGCTGCAGTTGGTTGAGCCAGGTGAGCAGGTCGGCTTCGCTGCGTTGGCAGTGCGCTTGCAACTGCTGCGCCTCGACCGTGGTCTGCCTCAGGTACTGCAGCACGTCATCGAAGCGCACGTCTTCGCGCCAACTGCGCTTGTCGTGCCATTGCTCAAGGGCTTGCTGCCATTTCTGCTGATCAGGCAGATGTCCCCACTGGCCTTTGAAAGCCGATTGGGCGGCAGCGACGGTGCGGGCCGAGGCCAGGTCCACCATGCCTTCCTGGCCGAAAGACACCAGCGCCTTGCCTCGCTCGACCTGATCAAAGGTTTTCAGCAGGGTGTACAGGTCGTCGGTATAGGCCTGGCGCTGGAGCGGATCTTTGATCCGTTCTGGTATGAAGGCTTCGGTATCGAAGCCGCACAGGTGCTGTACGGCGAGAGCACTCTCCAGGTTGGCTTGGTGCAGGCGGGAAAACTGGTCTTGCTCCATGAGCCGACCCGCCAGGTTCATGCTCAGGTCATCGACCAGCGCCAGAGGATCATCCAGGGCGATGAACAGCGAGGTGTCCTGTTCCGGAACTAGCCCGCGGACCAGCGCCTCTTCGAACGCAGGCTTGTAGGGCGCGCCTGTTTCGCTCTGTTGGGTCGGTAACAGGGTGCTGGTGAAGCTTGGTGCTTGTTCACCCTCGACGAGAATGTCGGCGACGCTGTCGCCCAGTTCGGTAATCCAGCCGCCATGTTCGGCTTTGCCGCTGTAGCAAAAGGCGGGCAGATCGAGCTTGCGCATCCATTGCTGCTGGGCGCTGGCACTGCTGCGCAAGTGCTCGCACAGGCGCCAGGTGATCTGCACGGGTGAATAGGCGATGCGCAACTGGCTGTTGCGCGAGTAGAGCAGGTACGGATGGGTTTCGCCGGGGTTGTTGCGGATGTCCTGATTCAGCTGGGCTTGGGTCCAGATGTGGCGAGTGAAGTGCTCGCCAGTGACCTGATACTCATGAAAGGTTTGCTCGACGCTGTCCCATACATACAACCAGCCGTCACGCAGTTGGCGCAGGGTGTAGCTGCGGGTTTTCAGCGTGGGCAGTTGCCCCTGCCAGTTCGGTGGCAGCGGGTTCGGTCCTTGGTTGCTGGCTTTGCTGTGCGGGGACTCATCCAGTGCATAGCGCACCGGAAAGATGCTCACTTGCGGGTGCCTGAATGCGCATTGGGCTACATCGAAGGGTGTGTTGGTGAATTCCTGGTTGCGCCTGGCACGGTGCAGTTCGGCTTCAGAGGCGGGCTTGTGCATCACACGTCCTTGTTCAAATTGAGGTTCCAGCAATCGTTATCCATCTGCTGGATACGCATCTCGGGGGCGAGCTTTGCAAAGGCGGATGTTTGGCTCAGCCACTGTTGGTAGGGGGTGCTTGGGGCCACGGCAAACTCCGTACCCCAACGCAGGCTGTATTCAATCCAGATCGCCAGGCTGCGCTCGCTGATTAGTCCCCATGCCTGTGCGTCGTTCAGGCGCTCTTCGTACCACTGGCTAAGTTGGTTCTTGTTAATGCGCGCCAGATGCTCAGCTTGGCTCTGTGCAACCCTGCGATGCACACGCTCCACAAATCGCCAGCGTGCCGCCTGTGTAAGCGCAGCCAACTGCGCTTCACCCAGTCCGGCGTATGACTCATGCCATTCAAGCGCCGGCGCTGTTCGGGAAAAGCTGCGCCATTCGAGCGGCCCGGTGCGCTCCCAGGTATGGGCAAACTCAGGTGTGGACCACGTTTCTATAGGGCCAAGCACGCCATCCAACTGCTTGTCCGAGTAGCTGCCCAACCAGTAGCGCGTGACCAGCGGATCGGCGAAACGCAGCAGCCCTTTACCGCCATGTACATCGGTTGGCGCTATGAAGCGTCGCAAGTGATCGGCTACGGTACTTATCGGTGCCGGGCTATAGAAAAGGCTCGCGTCAGCGAGCCCCACCTGACGCTGCAACGTGCTGTCGATCAACGTCGATGAGCGTGGAAGCGACACCAGCAGCGGACCCAACTGATTCAGTTCCGCCCAGCGTGTGCTCAGATACAGCGGATGGATCTCAAGCGGCTCGCCGAGTTGGTGCAAGTCAGCAATAGCATTGGCACGCAGCACACCGTCGATTAACAGGTAGTTGGCATGTGAAAGGGGGCTCACTGGGCGTTCTCCTGTGCAGCGCGATCACAGGATTCACAGCGCGGCATGTTTCGCAGCAACGAGCGCTGCTGGGCCAGGGCATCGAGTGGCAGCAGCGCTGGTGTGGACAAACCGTCCAGCTCTCCAGGCAGCAGGGGCGCGGCGGCAGTCCCCACAGCAGGGGCACCACCGAGCTGAATCGGGCTGCTGCTGAAGACTCCGCCGGGCGATATGACCAGATGCTGGCCACCCACTTTCAAGGTGATGCCGACGCCTGCGTCGAGGATCAGTTGCGCACCTGCCTTGAGGTGGGCTTGTTGCCCGGCTTCAATCGCCAACGTCTGGCCGATACGGGCATGGCTGCTGTGGGCAACCTGCAGGTAGTCATTGGCCTTGAGCTCGACCTTGCGGTCGGCACCCACGGTTCGCTGGTCTTGCGCTTCGAGCACCGTAATGCTGTTGCCCTTGATGGTTTCCCGACGTTCGTTGCCCACCTCCAGGCGGCTGTCGTGTTCGATTCGTTGTTCCATATCGCGCTGGGCGCGCAGATAGATCTGCTCCTGACCGCTGCGGTCTTCGATCGACAGCTCATTGAAGCCACCACTGTTCGGTGAGCTGCGGCTGCGCAGCACGGTCCGGGTCTTGTTGGCAGGCAAGGGATAGGGCAGCGCCGTGACCTTGTTGGCCACACAGCCGGTAATCAGCGGGTGGTCGGGATTGCCCTCCAGAAAGGTCACCACCACTTCCATGCCGACACGCGGAATCGCCATTGCGCCAAAACCTTTACCGGCCCAGGCGGATGACACCCGCAGCCAGCAACTGCTCTTGTCGCTGTTGAGTTCGGCGCGGTCCCAATGGAATTCGACCTTCACCCGTCCATACTCATCGCAATGGATTTCCTCACCCTCCGGTCCGGTGACACGGGCGGTTTGACTGACCAGTACGGACGGACGTTGAACCCGCGCAGGTCGGTAGATGGCGTCCCAGGGAATGGCGCAGAAGCTGTTGCGGTAGCCTTGGGTGAAGCCGTCCGCGGCCTGGCTGTTACTGCTGATCGACTCTTCAAGCACCTGCGGTTGCTTGCCTTCATGCGTCACGCTGAGCAACAGCCACAGGTCGTTGTGCTGTTTGCGCGGGTGGTCGCTGAGGGTGAAAAAATGGCCGCTGCGTAACGTTGGCTGATCGCTTTTGCCCTCGGCCAAGTTGTAGTCATGACGATGGCGTTCAAGGGCCTGACGGGCGAGTTGCTGGCCGCGCTTTTGCGTTTCGAGCAGCAGTGGATAGCGATAGTCTTCCAGCGCTGGGCGGAACTCGGCGCTAGCGCGGCTTTGCAGCACGCGACTGGGACGCTGCAGGTCGTAGTCGCGGCGCGTCACCGCGCTGGTGCGGGTTCTGACACGGTGGCAAAACTGGCTGACCACCGGCTCGTCCGCGACCAGGCCGCTGCCCTGCTGATAAGGCGTGCTACCGAGCCTGGGAAAGTAGGTCTGGTCTTCGCTGAAGACCAATCGGTGGCCATCGACACTGTGCTGGTGATGCCAGGCGATGCCGTCTTCGCTGCATAGCCGCTGGATGAACGCGAAGTCGCTTTCGTCGTATTGCGTGCAATAGGCGCGCTTGGGGCTCTGAGTGATATTGAAGGTAAAAGCGTCGGCCTGGATGCCATGGTCCTTGAAGACCTGGGTAACAATCTGCGGCACATCCATGTCCTGGAAAATGCGTGCGTTGTAGCTGAACTGCAAGTAATGCAGCGCCGGCACCAGGGTCAGTTGATAGTGCGTCAGGCGCTTTCCCGATTCGCCCACCGCCACATCGTCGATGAACCCGTGAAGCCCTTCACCGCGCAAGCCGACGCGCAGGAAGGCTGGCTGGTTGAGCAAACTTTCCAGTCCGATGTTCGGGTACTCGCTGACCAGTTCGATGCGCAGGGCGTAGAGGGTGCTGATGGCTTCGCTGCCCTTGAACGCCAGTACTTTAAAGTCGTTGCGCACCGAGGGGATGAGTAGTTCGAACTGCGCGGTAATGGCCGACGCGAACATGGGCTCGTCCTTAAGCTGGAGTTGGAGAAATGCGCTGCCCGGGCGTGCATCGATGGGCGGGCGCAAACATCCTCGAAAGCTAGCAAGAACGAAAAAAAAATTATGTAGTACGCTTCCCAAAGTGAATTCGGGTTTTCTCGATATCCGCTATCTGCTAGCGAACCACTTAGGGCGCAATCCTGACTCAGCCCGAGGCTTTTTAGCGCGCCATGGGTTCGCCTTGAGAGGCGGCCACGGCGGCCTGACGAAATGCATTGGGTGTCTGCCCACACAGTCGTCGAAAAAAACGTGAGAAGTAGGTCGGGTCACTAAAGCCCAGGCTGTCGGACAGCTGGCTGATGCTCATATTGGTGTAGATCAGGTTGCGCCGCGCTTCGAGCAACAGCCGTTGATGGATGATTTGCAACGCCGTCTGACCGGCCAATTCACGGCACAGGGTGTTCAGATGGACGCTGGAAACACCCAGTCGATGTGCGAACAGTTCTACGGACAAATGTTCCTTGTAGTGCAGCTCTACCTGCTTGATAAACCCTGCGAGCAATTGTTGGTTACGCTCGTCCCTGTTGCTCGGCAATGTGCGTTGCTGGCTACGGCGACTGATCCACACCATCAGCGAGGTGACCAATGAATGCAGCAGCAGTTCGCGGGCTGGGGCGCTGCCTTCGTATTCCTGATGCAGCACGCTGATCAGGGTGTGCAACGCACTGCGGTCAGCCCCCAGTCGATAACAACCTGCCGACGCCAACACCGTGAGGGGCACACCCAGTTGCCCTTCCAACTGGGCCACCAGTGGCGCGCCGAGCGTCAGCACGTAGCCATCGATATCCGCGGAGAACTGAAAGCCGTGCACGGTCATTGGTGGTATCACCTGGATCGCAGCTTCACGCACGGTGCTGCGTCGACCTTCCACTTCAATCAGCGCTTGCCCTCGCCGCACGTACAGCAACTGAAACAGGTCGGCATGCCGATGCGCCTTGATTTCCCAGTGGTGCAGGCTGCTGCGTTTCGGGATGGACTCGCAATGCAGCAGGTCGGGTGTAGGCCAGGCTTTGCTTTCGCCGTAAAGCTTGAACACGGGAATCCGCGGAAGGGTAGCGCTTTTCATTGGGCAACCTGGCTGCTGAGACGGTGGGTTTCGTCGCGTGTCCGATAATCGAACTGTATTTGTAAAAGTGCAATTTGTTGAAGAAATATCACCTTTTTTTCCGGTTTCTGTCAGCAAAAATGCAGGGGCATACAACAACAATAGCTTCCAGGATGCTTATGTCCAAGCGCCTGGAGCCCTCAAGCGAGACAAAAACAATGAGAACTCAGGTAGCCATTATTGGTGCCGGCCCTTCTGGCCTCCTGCTGGGCCAGCTGTTACACAAAGCTGGTATCGACACTGTGATTGTCGAACGCCAGACGCCCGACTATGTACTCGGCCGTATTCGTGCCGGGGTGCTTGAGCAGGGCACTGTCGATCTGTTGCGTGAAGCCGGTGTGTCCGAGCGCATGGACGCTGAAGGCCTGGTACATGACGGGGTTGAATTGTTGGTAGGCGGCCAGCGTATTCGCGTCGACCTCAAGGCGTTGACTGGCGGCAAGACGGTGATGGTCTACGGCCAGACCGAAGTTACCCGCGACCTGATGCACGCCCGCGCCGCCAGCGATGCGCCGATCGTTTACGCAGCCGAAAATGTACAGCCGCATGAAATGAAGGGTGAGCAGCCCTACATCACCTATGAAAAAGACGGCCAGACCCATCGTATCGACTGCGACTACATCGCAGGTTGCGATGGCTTTCATGGCATCGCGCGCAAGAGCATTCCCGAATCGGTACTGAGCCACTATGAGCGGGTCTATCCGTTCGGCTGGCTAGGACTGTTGTCCGATACACCACCGGTGAATCACGAGCTTATCTACGCCCATCATGATCGTGGCTTTGTCCTGTGCAGCCAGCGTTCGTTGACGCGCAGCCGCTACTACTTGCAAGTGCCATTGACCGACGACGTCGACGATTGGTCCGATGACCGTTTCTGGACCGAACTGAAGGCGCGTCTACCCAAGGAAGTCGGTGATCGGTTGGTGACCGGGCCGGCACTGGAGAAGAGCATTGCGCCGCTGCGCAGCTATGTGGTCGAGCCAATGCAGTACGGCAAAATGTTCCTGGTGGGTGACGCTGCGCACATCGTCCCGCCAACCGGTGCCAAGGGCTTGAACCTGGCTGCTTCGGATGTTTGCTACCTGTACCGGATCCTGGTCAAGGTCTACCGTGAAGGCCGTACCGATCTACTCGAAAAATACTCCGAAATAGCCTTGCGCCGGGTATGGAAGGGAGAACGTTTCAGTTGGTTCATGACCAACCTGCTGCATGACTTTGGCGACCACAAGGACGCCTGGGATCACAAGATGCAACAGGCCGACCGTGAATACTTTTTCAATTCTCACGCCGGCCTTGTCAACATTGCCGAGAACTACGTGGGCCTGCCATTCGAAAGCATCGAATAAGAAGGAGAGGGCGTGATGGGGGTGTTCGACTGGAAACACTGGGCAGTACTGTTGGTTGTGGTGGTGTTGGTATTTGGTAGCAAGCGTCTCAAGTCGCTGGGTAGCGACCTGGGCGAGTCGATCAAGGGCTTTCGCAACTCGGTGAACACCGAGGATGAAGCGACGCCCGCGGCGAAAATTGACAAGGTGTGAAACTTGCTGCGGCTTGGCAGGAGCGGGGCTCACTCGGTCCTACCGAGCCGCTTCCAGAATATTCACCATGGCGGTATAGCCGCGCTCGCGCGCGTGGGCCAAGGGTGTTACGCCAGCCTTGTCGGTGATGTTCACGTCGGCTCCGGCGGCTACCAACAGCTTGACGATCTCGACATGCCTGGGGCCGCCGTCGCTTAGCACGATGGCTTCCATCAACGCCGTCCAGTGCAGGCGATTCACATGGTTTACGTCAACGCCAGCGGCTATCAAGGTGCGCACATTTTCGACGTGACCACGTTCGGCAGCCGGAATCAGTGCCGTGCCGCCATAGCGGTTGGTGCTCTTGAGGTCGGCACCGTGATTCAAGGTCAGGCGCAAGATCTGGTTGAATCCGCGCGCACCGGCATACAGGTATGGACTGTCGTCAATGTTGTCCTTGGCATTGACGTCGGCACCAGCCTCGATCAGCACCCGGGCTGCCTCGATCCGGTTGCCGTGGGTAGCCAGCAGCAGCGGCGTGCGCCCCTGCTTATCGCGCGCTTCACGGTTTGCGCCTTGGTTGAGCAGGTTGCGTACTTGATCGACATGGCCGCTCGCTGCGGCGTCGCGCAACTGGCTTTCAAGCACACCGCCTTCGGCACTGGCGGTCAGTGAGACCATCATGGCCAATAGAAATGCGAAAAAGACATTCAAGTGTTCCATGCACATTCGCTCGTCTGCGTGAGTTGTCCTGGGAAGGGGCTCATGATAGAAATGAGCCTTACTATTTAGAAGTTAAATGTTTTCATGAGTATCAGTGTAAAACCGAATAGGTCTTTGTTCGATCTTGATCTGCTTCGGGCCATCGTCGTGGTGGCCGACTGCGGCAGTTTTACAACCGCTGCTGCAAGGCTGCACTCCACCCAGTCGACCGTCAGCCAGAAAGTGCGACGCCTGGAAGACATGGTTGGCCATCGCCTCCTGATGCGTGGCAATCGCGATGTGCTGCCTACGGATGCGGGCCAGACCTTGCTGGGTTACGCCCGGCATATGCTGGCCTTGAATGACCAGATGCTCGAGGCCCTGGCTGGCGCCACAGTCGGTGTGACGGTGCGCCTGGGGGTGCCCGAGGACTTCGTGGGCGGGCGCACCACCAATGCCTTGTCGGCCTTCAATCGCAAATACCAGCAGGTCAAGCTGGAAGTCACCAGCGGCTTGTGCCGCGACCTGAGCCAGAGCTACGACAATGGCGAACTCGATCTGGTCCTGCTCAAGCAACGGCGCAACAGCCGCGAAGGGGTGGCTTGTTGGCCAGAAGAATTGCAGTGGATCGACAGTGCCGGAACACCTTCGATTGACCTTGACCCGATACCGCTGGTGACCTTTCCGCCACGCGGCCTGTACCGTGATGACATGATCAACGCTATCGAGAGCATGGGCCGACGCTGGCGTATCAGCTTCACCAGTTCGAGTTTGAGCGGTATCCAGGCTGCCGTGGCCGATGGCATGGGCATCAGCCTGCTACCGCCTCGCGCCGCAACCGCTGACCACGCCGTGCTGGGTGAGCAGAACGGGCTGCCGGTGATCGACAGCTACGAAATTGTCATTGTCCATCGTCCCACGGCGGATCCGATGGTCAAGGAACTGGCAGGGGTGCTGGCAAGTTTGCTTCAGGCCCATGAGGTGTAGTTATTCACCCGGTGCCTCTTGCGTCGCAGCTGCGCCTTGGCGTTCTGCCACTGCGCGCAACGTTCTCAGCGACACCATGGGCGCATCAATGACGAATTGGTTGGCCAGCCATGAGGGTATGTCTCCGGCAGGCTCGGCCTCCAACTGGTAGGTCACCTCGGTGAGTTGCTCCCCCTTGGGCACCATGGTCCACAGGCCTTTTAGCTGGCTGACGCGGATCAGCTGTGGTTGGCGTTCGACCTTGCCGGCTACGGCGCTCAGGTGCCGCAGCAAACTGCCATCGTCGCGGCGTTCGGTTTGCACACGAATCACCATGTCGCGCGGACTGGCCGGCCAGGGCAGTTCGGTGGTCAGGTAAACCCAGGTGCTGTCGCCTTCGACTTCGAGCAAACGCATGCTGGCGCAGCCATACAGCCATTTGCACGCGACCCGCAGGTTTTCTTGCAGGTCGCCGAGGGTGCGCACACTGGCCTTGATCAGGGTTACTCCGCGAAAGCGCTGGTACTTCGACTCGGGCACCTCATCCAGGTAGACCTGAATGCCATCCTCGTCTTTGGCCAAGTGCCAGGCCTCGGCCTGTGCGACGCCGGCGAACAGGATGATCAACAGTAGGTACCTGGGACTCATCGGGCAGGCTCCATCGCTAACGTCAAGTCACCCAAGCATAGGCCGTGGAAGCGGGCTTGCCTGGCGATAGTAGGGTGTAAGAAGGTTCGGGGGAGGATGATCTTTGGGCTGGGCTGGGCTGGGCTGGGCTGGACTTGACTGGGTTTGAGGCTGCGGGCTTATCCATTTTATCCAGTGCCGCTGTTGGCCCCTTCCGCCCTTACGGCGGGTCCCTTTTGTCTTGGCAAAAGGAACCAAAACCGCTCGCTCCTACATACGGCCCTACGCTGCGCTTCGGGTCCCCTCGATACGGCACCTTCCGGGGCCACGCGGCCTACGACTTGCTTCGCCAAGTCTACGTCTCGCGTCTTCGGCTAACGCCAAAGGTGCTGCGCACTGACCCCTACAGGCACCTCCTCTCGGCCTTCTGAAGTCGCACTCTGCGGCGCCTGTGCTGACGTGCATGAAGATCAAGATCAAGATCAAGATCAAGATCAAGACATTGATTTTGAAGATGTGCCAGTGCAGGCGCCCCCCGGACTCGGTGAAAAATCATAAAAAAACCCGCCTTGGCGGCGGGTTTTGTACCGGGAGTCTGGACTCAGCGCTGAGGGTTCAGTACCAGGTTCATGTGACGGTTTACATCTTTGTACAGCAGGTAGCGGAATGGACCAGGGCCGCCGGAGTAGCAAGCTTGCGGGCAGAAGGCGCGCAGCCACATGAAGTCGCCGGCTTCTACTTCGACCCAGTCCTGGTTCAGGCGGTACACCGCTTTACCTTCAAGGACGTACAGGCCGTGTTCCATGACGTGGGTTTCGGCAAACGGAATCACACCGCCAGGCTGGAAGGTCACGATGTTCACGTGCATGTCGTGGCGCATGTCGGCCATGTCGACGAAGCGGGTGGTAACCCAGGCGCCGTCGGTGCCCGGCATCGGGATCGGCTCGATGTCTTTCTCGTTGGTGACGAAGGCTTCCGGCAGGGCCAGGCCTTCTACAACCTGGTAGTGCTTGCGGATCCAGTGGAACGTGACGTTCTTGCCGCTGTTGTTGCGCAGGCTCCAGTCGGCAGCCGGCGGAATGAAGGCATAGCCGCCTTCTTTCAGGGTGTACGGCTTGCCTTGCAGGGTGATGTCCATTTCGCCTTCGACGACGAACAGCACTGCTTCGGCATTCTTGTCCAGTTCAGGACGCTCGCTGCCGCCTTCTGGCGCCAGTTCCACGATGTACTGCGAGAAGGTTTCCGAGAAGCCGGTCAGCGGGCGGGCGATGACCCACATGCGCATTTTGTCCCAGAACGGCAGGTGGCTGGTGACGATGTCACGCATTACGCCCTTGGGGATGACGGCATAGGCTTCGGTGAACATGGCACGGTCTGTGAGCAGCTCGGTTTGAGCTGGGTGCCCACCGTGAGGGGCGTAGTAAGAAGATTTAGACATGGACAGTCTCTACTTTGTTGTTGTGTCCCCGTGCCTGGCAGCACCGGCCGGCGCTGCGTGGGGATGCATTGACACGATATAGACAAGCTCCTCTCATGCACAAATTAAATGTTGAAATACCCGGTATTTGATTAGTGAATGTCGATCCCGCGGTCTCATTTGCCCAGGCGCCGCCGTGTCTGAGGTGGGTTATTTCAACGCGTTGGCCAGCCGAAGCATGGCCGTTTCGATCTCGTGGGCCGTCAACGAGGCATAGCCCAGAAGCCAACCCTGTTGCTTTTGCGCACCGGCATACAGGCGGCTCAGCCCTGGCAAGTGCAGGCCAGCCGAAGCTGCCTTGGCGATGGTCTGCGCCTCGCTCCAGCGATCGTTCAACAGGCAGGGTATCTGCAGCCCTCCGGGAGGATGCAGGGCACTGACGATGCCGGACAGATGGCTATCGATGGCCGTGAGCATGCTTGTCCTGCGCGCTGCGTAGAGTTTGCGCATGGCGCGCACATGGGCATTGTAATGTCCGTCTTCCATGAAGCGCGCCAGGGTCAGTTGCAGGATTTGCGGGGTATGCCCATCGATAATGCTCCGCGCATGGCTGAAGGGTTGGACCAATTCGCGTGGCAGTACCATGTAGCCCAGGCGCAGCCCTGGGTACAGGGTTTTGCTGAAAGTACCGATGTAGAGGGTGCGCTGGTAGCTGTCCAGGCCCTGGACGCAGGCTGTTGGCAGGCCGTCGTAGTGAAATTCGCTGTCGTAGTCATCCTCGATGATCCACTTGCCTTGGCTGGCGGCCCAGTTGATCAGCTCCAGCCTGCGCTCCAAAGACAGGGTTGCCCCCGTGGGGTACTGATGTGACGGGGTGACATAGACACAGTTCGCACCACTGCGATCGGCCAGCAGCAGTTCGGTACGGATGCCCTGGGCATCGACGTCAATCGGCACCACGCGAGCCTCGGCGGCTTCAAAGGCTTTGCGCGCACCAAAGTAACCTGGGTTTTCCATCAAGATCGGTCGACCGGCATCTACCAGCAGTTGTGCACACAGGTAAAGTGCCTGGCGGGTACTGCTCAGCACCAGGATCTGCTCGGGCGTCACTTTGGCGCCACGTTCCAGGTTCAAGTACACCGAAATCGCCTTGCGCAGCGGCTCGGCGCCTTGCGGGTCACCATGCAGCAATATGCGCGGGCGATAATCCTTCATCGCCTGACGCTGCAAGCGCTCCCAGACATCTACCGGGAAGGAGCGGGTTTCGGGCAGTCCGGTGGCGAACGCCTTGATCGCTTGCTGATCGCTGACGCCTCCGCTGGCGTGGATCATACGGCCGCGCAGGCTCAGCCCCTCAGCGGCAGCGGTCGCCTGTTGCGGGTGTTTTTGTTGCCGGATGCGTCTATGGGCAATGCCGCGCAACTCCATACCCAGGGTCTGTGATACATAGCTGCCAGAGCCTTTGCGTCGTTCGAGAAAACCGTCGCGCTGCAACTGGATGTAGGCGTTTTCCACGGTGTCCCGGGCAAAGCCCAACGCCTGCGCCAACGCCCGTGTTGCCGGGAGTTTCAGCCCCGGTTCCAGCACACCCTGAAGAATCAGCTCGCGCAGGGCGCGCTGAATGCGCTGATGCAGGTCCAGCGCTTGAAGTTCGACATCGTTAAGGCGAATTTTGAGCGTGTCGAGTTCGAATGCTTTTGCCATGTGGTCTGCCGTTTGTCCTTAAACTGGCCCGAGTTGGCAGGCCAGTCTATGCGTGGACCCAGGCGCTCGCAACGGCCTTGTATGAAGGCTCTATCAACCGTGAACACATCTATCGAGGTAACTTGTGAAATACGCCATCGCACTACTGCTGAGTTTGTCCCCGCTCCTGGTCCAGGCGGTCGAAGTTGGTGAGCAGCTCACACCCTGGACGCTGCTCGACCAATACGACCAGGCCTATAGCCTCAACGATCAGACCCGTACCTTGTTGGTGGCGAGCAACATGGACGGCGCCAAGTTGGTCAAGGCTGCTTTGGAAGACCGTCCCAAGGGTTATCTGGAAGCGCGTAATACCGTGTTCGTTGCCGATATCCAGCGTATGCCGGCGTTGATTTCCAAGCTTTTCGCCATTCCGGCCATGCGTGACTACAGCTACCGGGTGTTGCTGGACCGTGACGGCAGCGTAGCAACGCGCTATGCCCCTGCCGAAGACAAAGTACTGTGGCTGCAGTTGGACAAGGGGCAGGTGGTCAGCCAGCGTGAGTACACCAGCGCAGACGAATTGCGCCAGGCACTGGAAAAGCAGTGAGGGGCTCCCGGATCAGCGCTGCGATCTATCAATAGGCACCTGCAACGTCGACTTCACCCGTTCCAGCACGACAATGGTCCGAAACCACTTCACGTTCGGGTTGTCATGGAATAACCGCTGGGTCAGCGCCTGGTACTCGCTCATGCTTGCCACGGTGAGCACCAGCATGAAGTCGGCGTCGCCGGTCACGTAGTAGCACTGCTGGATCTCGGGTCCGGAGAAGGTCTGCTTCATCAGTTCCAGATCCGGCGACTGGGTACGTTCGGCATGCACCTCGACCATCAAGGTAATGACCTGGCCGATTCTTTCCGGGTCGATCACCGCCGCATTGGCCTGGATAACGCCACTGGCGTTCAATCGCTGAATCCGCCGTTGCACCGATGCGGTGGAAAGGTGAACTTGCTCAGCAAGTTGGCGCAGGGCCAGGCTGTTGTCTTGCTGCAGGGCGTCGAGCAAGGCCAGGTCGAAGTCATCCAATGCAGGTTTCATGTGCAAAAATTTCTCATCGGAGGGGCGAAATAAGAGGGCACTTTTCAGTGCTTACGCAATAAATTATCACCGACTCAACGCCCCGAGAAGGACATCGCAATGCACCGGCCCGCCACCCCCAACGCCTCGCTTGGCGTACTGCTCAACGTACTCGCGTCGGTACTGTTTGCGCTGATGTACGCCTACACCCACCTGCTTGATCCCCTCGACGGTGAAGAAATCTATGGCTGGCGCATTCTGCTGACCGTGCCGTGCCTGACGCTGATGGTGCTTGCCAGTGGTCACTGGCACGAAGTCCGTCGGCTTTTCCAGCGGTTGTTCGAAGAACGCTGGTTCTGGGCTGTGCGCCTGATCTCGGCGGCGCTGCTTGGCGTTCAGTTGTGGTTGTTCATGTGGGCACCGATCAATGGCTATGGCCTCGATGTCTCGCTGGGCTACTTCCTCATGCCACTGACCATGGTGATCGTCGGCCGCCTGGCTTTCAATGACAGCATCAGCCGCCTGCAACTGCTGGCGTGCGGGTTGGCGGCGTTGGGCATCATTAACCAGATCGCAATTGCCAAGGCCATCAGTTGGCCGGTGTTGGCGGTGGCGCTGGGGTATCCGTTGTACTTCTGGCTGCGCCGGGTCAGTGACAGCAACAATATGGGCGGGCTGTGGTTCGACATGAGCCTGAGCTTGCCGGTCAGCCTGGGGCTGGTGCTCAAGGGCGGGGTAGTGCTGGCAGCTGCAGGCAGCGGCTCCTCGCTGCCATGGCTGGTGGTCGGGCTGGGCGCCATCAGTGCATCAGCCCTGGCCCTGCAAGCGCTGTCGGGGCCGCGGCTGAACTTGACGCTGTTTGGCCTGCTGATCTACGTTGAACCCATCCTTCTGGTGCTGGCGGCGATTATGCTCGGTGAAAGCATCGCTGCGGCGCAATGGCCCACCTACATTGCCATTTGGCTAGCCGTGCTGGTCCTTGTGATGGAAGGCGGCCTGAGCCTGAGCAACAACCGTCGCGCTACTCGCCAAGCCGCTGTTCTCGCGAAGGTGGATAGCTGAAGTAGGCGCTGTAGCATTTGCTGAAATGCGAGACTGAAACAAAGCCGCAGGCAATCGCTACGTCCATCAGCGGCAGGTCGGAATACTGCAGCAAACGACGGCTCTTGGTAATGCGCAGTTCCATGTAGTAGCGGCTCGGGGAGGTGCCCAGCTGTGCCTGGAACAAACGATCGATCTGCCGTCGCGAGCGGCCGCTGTAACTGGCGAGTTGGTCGAGGCTAAGGGTTTCCTCGAGATTGTTCTCCATAAGCTCGACGATGGTACGCAGCGGCGCGCTCATGGATTTTTTCGAGCTGCTGTCGACACGGCGAAATCGTGCCCCGGAGAACGCCAGGATTTCCTCCACTCCCGCGGCCAGTGCATCGCCCTGTTGCAGCCGCAACAGGGCCAGCATCATCTCCAACGCGCCATTGGGGCTGGCCGCCGTCAGCCGATCACGATCCAGGACAAAGCTTGCCGGGGTAATCGTGCTTTGCGCGCTGCGCTCGGCTAGGCTTGCCCGCTGTTCGGGATGGATGGTGCAACTGTAGTCCGCCAGCACCCCGGCACGGCCGAGAAAATAGGCGCCGTTCCACAGGCCGCCCAACGCCAGGCCGTGGCTTGCCGCTTCGGCCAGCAGTCGATCCAGCAGCGGATACTTGAGGGGGGTGCGCAGCCCTCCGCAGACAATCAACATGTCCAGTTCATCCAGGGTGGCCCGTTCCAGGCCTGCGGCATAGATCTCCAACCCCAGGTCGCTGATGACGCGCTCACCGCCCAGAGACAATGGCGTGATCACAAAAAGGTTGTTCTGCAACAGGTTGGCGGTAACCAGCACATCCATGGCCACGGTAAAGCTGGCCATGGAGAAGTTTTCCAGTAACACAAAGCCGACGCGGTAAGCGGGCGAGGAGGCTGCTTGCGGGTGCTTGAGGTTCAGCATATTCGTTGTGCTGGTTTTACTGCTGAACTGGCGTGGGGTGGGCATTGAAGCTCCGCAGGCAAAAGAGGATGTCGAGGTTTGTCGAGTTTACTCAGAAGTTCATTGCCCGTGGCGAACGTGCGGGGGTATCCGAAAACAGAATGAACCCTGGCGGCTGCCGCAAACCTAACCTGCGTACCCTACTGGAGGCAACGCATGGAAAACGGTCATATCTGGATCACACTTGCAGTATTGCTCACCCTTGTCGAACTTTGGGCTATCAAGCGCATTATCGGGAGTAAAAGTCGGGCAGATCGGAAGATGCTATGGATAGTGTTTATCGTTTTTGTGCCCGTGCTCGGTTTGATCGCCTGGGCCGTGGCCGGTCCAAAATCGAGTGCCGGCGTTCCTATTTCGCGGGAAGGGTAGTGCCCTGCGTAGCAAAAGAACCTGCCTGTGTGTAGGGTGCCGATATGGCCTCCGACCCACAGCGCAGAGTTGTGACATGTCTTCATCCCACCTTGACCCGCTGCGACGGGAGATCGAACAACGTCAGATCGCCCCGGCACCGGCGCCGTGGCAACTCAAGGCCAGGCTGAGCATCGCGGGCCTGCTGGAGATCGGCTTCGATGCTGACAGCGAACTGCTTCTGGTCGCGTCCAGCTCCGGGCGTAGCGTGATCGATTGTCAGAGCGGGGAAAAAGTCGCGCGTGATCGCACCGATAACCTTGGCAGTGACCGCCACCTGCAGACCCGTGGCATCGGGCCGCTGCAGGATCGTGTAATACGCATGGCCGGGATCAATGGGGGTGGCCTACCGGTAGCCACCGCCGATGGCTGGATGGTCGAGGACATCACCCTGGCCTGGCCAGAACAGCACCTATTGCTGGTCGAGCCTGGCTCGTGGTTGCACGGTGCGCGTTACCACCGCCCGGCGCTGTTTCACAAGCTTGGGGTAGAGCTTGAGGTGAGGGCGTTCGGTTTTTCCTATACCGGCTTGAGCCTGGTGATTGCCACTGCCGGGGAAGTGCTGGTGTACGGGCGCTGCGCGAAAACCTTGGCGTTCTGATATTGCCTGCCTTCTGTGACCGTCCAGGTCCTGTCTACACACCCATCGTCGCTTTTAAGTGAGAAATTTCCCACTCAATGGGAATCTTGTTTCACCCTTTGAGAAAACCCTGTGCACCATGTTCGCAAGGAGCACATATGAACTACAACAGCCCCACCGATCGTTTGCTGCAGATTCTTGTCGCCCTTGGCCAGGCTAGCGAAGCCGTGTCGGCCAAGGAACTGAGCCTGCAGCTGGAACAGCCCTTGAGCAGCACGTATCGGCATTTGAAAACCCTGCTGCGCTGGGGCTTGGCCGAAGACAATGGTCACGGCCGTTATCTGCCGGGGCCTGCCTGCCTGCAATTGGCAAACAAATTCGACCGCGAGGCGCTGCTGGTATCGCAGGCCATGCCCGAGCTCAAACGCTTGGCCGAACTGAGCCGCGAAAGTGTTGCGTTGATGGTGCCCAGCAACGGCCAGGCCATTTGTATCGAATTGATCGATAGCCCCCAGCCGCTGCGTTGCTGTTATCAGAAGGGGCTCGCGCAGCCGCTGCTGGTCGGCGCTTCGGCGCGGGTGCTGCTGGCCCATATGGCGCCAGAGCGAAGCGAGGCGATCCTTCATGAACACGGTGTTGATGCCGAAGGCTTCGAGCTCTATCGGCAAAGCTTTATCCCCATTCGCGACCAGGGCTTTGCCATAAGCCTTGGCGAAATCGACGACGGCATCTGGGGCGTCAGCGCGCCGGTGCTCGACAGCCGCAACCGCTTGTACGGCGCAATCAGCCTGATGGCCCCGGCCTTTCGTGCCCAGCACAACAGTGAGCGCCTGACCCGCTGGACCCGCGAAGTCGCCCTGCGAGTGGGTGCACGGCTGGACTGAATCAACCTGGAGTTTTTAAGCATGACCGCACATCTGCCCATGCCTGACTGGCAAGGCCGTATTGACGCAGGCGAAGGTTCGTCTGCATTGCGCTGGCACCAGTGGGTGCGGCCTTACAGCAGCGCCCAAGCCCCTGGCACCGCATTGATAGGTCTGGCCTGCGATGAAGGTGTCACCCGCAACCAGGGTCGCAGCGGTGCCCGCCAAGGGCCACCGGCATTGCGCAAGGCGTTGGCCAACCTGGCTTGGCGCGGCCAGCGAGTGGTGTATGACAGCGGCGACATTGCCTGCACCGGTAGCGATCTGGAAGGCGCGCAGCAGGCCTATGCCCAGCGCGTCAATGAACTTCTCGACCACGGTCATTTGCCGTTGGGGTTAGGTGGTGGGCATGAAATCGCTTATGCCAGCTTTCTCGGCTTGGCCGAGCACCTGCGTAAGCACGAAGCCAGTCCACGGGTGGGTGTTCTCAATTTTGACGCCCACTTCGATTTGCGTCATGCCGAAAAAAGCAGCTCCGGCACGCCGTTCCGGCAGATCGCCGAGTACTGCGAGCAGGCGGGCATGGTGTTTGACTACTGCTGCCTGGGCGTGAGTGAGCTGAACAACACGCAAGCCCTGTTTGATCAGGCCGATCGCCTGAACGTGCGCTATCGCCTCGACCGGCAGATGCAACCTTGGAATGTCGCGGCGATCGAGGCGTTTGTCGACGCGTTCCTCGGCGGTATCGACCACCTCTATATGACCATTTGCCTGGATGTGCTGCCCGCCAGTCAGGCACCCGGCGTCAGTGCACCGTCGGCCCATGGTGTCGACCTGATGGTGGTCGAGCACCTGGTCAGGCATGCCAAGGCCAGCGGCAAGCTGCGCATGGCCGACATCGCTGAACTTAACCCCGGTCTTGACCAGGACCAGCGCACCGCGCGCATTGGCGCGAGGTTGTTGGCAAGCCTGGTCGACTAAGCCGTTCCCCATTCAACCCAGTATAAAAACAAGAGTATTACTTCATGCTGACCCTGCAACTCGATGCATTGACCACCGTTGCCCTGGCACTTGTGCTGCTGGCACTGGGGGCACAACTTAAAAAACACAGTTACTGGCTGCGCCAGCTCTGCGTACCCGCGCCGGTAATCGGTGGTTTTGGTTTTGCTCTGGTGGTATGGCTGCTGCGTAACCAGCAGTGGTTGGACATCAAGCTGGATACGGCCATGCAAACCCCGTTGATGGTGGCGTTCTTCACCACCGTCGGCCTGGGTGGCAGCCTTGGCCTGCTACGCCAGGGCGGCAAGATCCTGTTCATTTATCTGGGTGCCTGCTGGGGCCTGGCGCTGCTGCAGAACCTGGTGGGTGTCGGCATGGCCAAGGCGCTGGGTATCGATCCGCTGCTGGGGATCATGGCCGGAGCAGTGTCACTGGAAGGCGGTTTCGGTGCGGCGGCAGCCTTTGGCCCGATTGCCGAGAGCCTTGGCACCACGGGTGCCACAACGGCAGCACTGGCTTCGGCGACCTTTGGCATGGTTGCTGGCGGTTTGCTTGGCAGCCCGGTGGCGCGTTATCTGATCGATCGCAAGAAGCTGGCGGTCAAAGCCGACCGGGTCGATACGCTGCAGGCGCTGGAAAAAGCCAACGAAACCCCGAGCGTAACCCTGGATGCGGCGGTACTGCTGCGCTTGCTGACCTGCATGCTGGTCATCATGGTACTGGGCTTCTGGATCGGCGATGCCTTGAAAGCGCACCTGGGCATTGTTTTGCCGGTGTACGTCGGCGCGATGTTTGTCGCCATCATCCTGCGTAATCTCAATGATCGCGCACGGATTATCGAGTTGCCGGACAACGCGGTCAGCACCGTAGGCGATATCAGCCTGGGCATGTTCTTGACCATGGCGATGATGAGCCTGAAGTTCTGGGAGTTGGAGCAGTTGGGCCTGCCGCTGCTGGTGATTCTGGTAGTGCAGGTGGTGATCATGGTGCTGCTGTGCATCTTCGTGTTGTTTCGCCTGTTCGGCGGCAACTACGATGCTGCCGTGCTGTGCGCGGGCTACATGGGGCATGGCCTGGGCGCCACGCCCAATGCGGTGGCCAACATGGGTGCCATTTGTGATCACTACAAGGTGTTCTCCTACAAGGCGTTTATCATCGTGCCCCTGTGTGGCGCGGTGTTGATCGATATCGTTGCCTTGCCGTTGATTACCTGGTTCATCAACGCGTTCAGTTGACATCCAATGACCCGTCAGGGGGCGGGCGGTGGTGCTCAAACCCATCCGCTCGACCACTGACGTGGCGAAAAACGCTTTTCTCCCTTTCGAGTTCCGTCAAGGGAGGGCACAATGCGTGTCCTTTTTTTGGCCGGCCTTGCCGGGGGCCTCGAAATGATCAAAACGCCGTATTACCTCATCGACAAAACCAAGCTGCTGCGCAACATGGAGAAGATCGCCTACGTGCGTGAAAACTCCGGTGCCAAGGCGCTGCTGGCCCTCAAGTGCTTCGCCACCTGGTCGGTATTCGACCTGATGCAGCAGTACATGGACGGTACCACCTCGTCTTCGCTCTACGAACTCAAGCTGGGTCGCCAGAAGTTCGCCGGTGAGACGCACGCCTACAGCGTAGCCTGGGCCGACGACGAAATCGGCGAGATGGTCGAGAACTGCGACAAGATCATTTTCAACTCCATCGGTCAGTTGCAACGCTTCGCCGAGCAAACCGAAGGCACCGTGCGCGGCCTGCGCGTCAACCCGCAGGTAAGCAGCTCCGACTACTTGCTGGCTGACCCTGCGCGCCCATTCAGCCGCCTGGGTGAGTGGGATCCGGTAAAAGTCGAAGCAGTCATCGAACAGATCTCCGGCTTCATGTTCCACAACAACTGCGAGAACGGCGATTTCGGCCTGTTCGACCAGATGCTGTGCACCATCGAAGAGCGCTTCGGTCATCTGCTGCACAAGGTCGAGTGGGTCAGCCTGGGTGGCGGTATCCACTTCACGGGCGAAGACTACGCGCTGGACGCCTTCTGTGCGCGCCTGAAGTCCTTCTCCGAAAAGTACGGCGTGCAGGTTTACCTGGAGCCGGGTGAGGCAGCCATCACCCAGAGCGCCTCGCTGGAAGTCACCGTGCTCGATACCCTCTACAACGGCAAGCACCTGGCCGTCGTCGACAGCTCCATCGAGGCGCACATGCTCGACCTGCTGATCTATCGCCTCAACGCCAAGCTGGCGCCCAGCGAAGGCGAACATACCTACATGGTGTGCGGCAAGTCCTGCCTGGCCGGGGATATCTTTGGCGAATACCAATTTGATCGTCCGCTGGCCATCGGCGATCGGCTGTCGTTTGTTGACGCAGCGGGTTACACCATGGTCAAGAAAAACTGGTTCAACGGCTTGAAAATGCCGTCCATCGTAGTGAAACAACTCGACGGTACTGTTGAGGTTGTTCGCGAATTCGGGTTCGAAGACTACTTGTCCAGCCTGTCGTAAGCTGGCAGTAAAGGAGAGAAAGAGAAATTGAAGAAGAACGTCCTTATCATTGGTGCAGGAGGTGTCGCCAAGGTGGTGGCCCACAAGTGCGCACAGCACAACGACGAACTCGGTCGTATTGCTATCGCGTCGCGCAACATCTCCAAATGCCAGGCCATCATCGACAGCGTCAACGCCAAGGGCAGCCTGAAACAGCCTGCTGAAATCAAGGCTTTCGCGCTGAACGCCCTGGATGTCGAAGCGACCAAGGCGCTGATCCGCGAAACCGAATCGCAGATCGTCATCAACGTCGGCTCTGCGTTCCTCAACATGTCGGTGCTGCGTGCCTGCATCGATACCGGCGTGGCCTACCTGGACACCGCCATCCACGAAGAACCGGGCAAAATCTGCGAAACCCCGCCCTGGTACGGCAACTACGAGTGGAAACACCTCGAGGAATGCCAGCAGAAGAACATCACCGCCATTCTTGGCGTAGGTTTCGACCCAGGTGTGGTCAACGCCTATGCAGCACTGGCGCAGCAACAGTATTTCGACCGTATTGATTCTATCGATATTCTCGACGTCAATGCCGGTTCCCATGGCAAGTACTTCGCCACCAACTTCGACCCGGAAATCAACTTCCGTGAGTTCACAGGACAGGTGTGGAGCTGGCAGAACAGCCAGTGGACCAGCAACACCATGTTCGAAGTCAAGCGTACCGATGATCTGCCGGTAGTGGGTTCGCAGAACCTGTACCTGACTGGCCACGATGAAGTGCACTCGCTGTCGAAAAACCTCGACGTGCCCAACGTGCGTTTCTGGATGAGCTTTGGCGAGCACTACATCAATGTGTTCACCGTGCTCAAGAACCTGGGCCTGCTCTCCGAGCAACCGGTCAAGACTGCAGAAGGCCTGGAAGTGGTACCACTGAAAGTGGTCAAGGCCGTGCTGCCTGATCCGTCTTCGCTGGCACCGGGTTACACCGGCAAAACCTGCATTGGTGACCTGGTCAAGGGCACCAAGGACGGCCAGCCACGTGAGATCTTCATCTACAACGTGGCAGACCACGAAGAAGCCTACGTCGAGACCGACAGCCAGGGTATTTCCTATACCGCAGGTGTGCCACCCGTGGCTGCAGCCTTGCTGGTCGCCCGTGGAGAGTGGGACGTGCAGCGCATGGCCAACGTCGAGGAACTGCCGGCTGAGCCGTTCCTCAAGGCGCTGGACGAGATGGGCCTGCCAACTCGCATCAAAGACGAGAATGGCGACCGCCCCTGGAACTGAGTGATCAGTTCGCCGCTGTAACTGAACGGGATTGGCCCATTGAGGGTGCCAATCCCGTTTTTCGTTGTGCTCGACCTGTGGCTACAGGTGGCGGATTGCACCCATTGTCACCAGCGCGGCGAGCCCCAACAGACAAACCATTGCAATGGCGTAGGCAACGGTTCGCCAAGGCTGCCAGCGTGCCAGATAGGTCACGGTATGCATCACCCGGGCACCGGTGAACAGGACCATTAATCCGCTGGTGAGCAAAGCCGGTGGATTGAACACCAGGCACAGCCCTCCCAGGACGAAAAACAGTGGGATATTCTCCAGGTCGTTGGCCCAGGCCTGCGCCGCTCGCCTGACCTGCGGCAACTCCTCCGGGCTTGGCTGGCGCCCAACCAAGCCTGCATCCTCACCGTTCTTGAAGGTCATGCGGCTAATGCGGTAGAAGCCCTGGTAGCAGGAAATCGCCAGCATTTTCATAAAGAGTACGACTACACACAACGCAAAGACGGCCAAAATATCGTGCATGCTCATTCCATTGAAAGCGGGGGAGCGTGATCATCGCCCAATCCGCAATCGTGCGTATAGCCTGCGCCTGAGCTTCAGTCGTGATGAATATCCCGGTCCTTGGTTTCCGGTAGAAAGAAAATACCCAGGATGGCGGTCATCACCGCGATCACGATCGGGTACCACAGCCCGTAATAGATATCACCCGTGGCCGCGACCATGGCGAACGCTACCGTGGGCAGGAAGCCGCCGAACCAGCCGTTGCCAATGTGATAAGGCAGTGACATCGAGGTGTAGCGGATGCGCGTCGGGAACAGCTCCACCAGCCAGGCGGCAATCGGTCCGTAAACCATGGTCACGTAGATCACCAGGATGGTCAGCAGCAACAACACCATCGGGTAGTTGGTTTTGGCGGGGTCGGCTTTTTCCGGGTAGCCCGCGTCCTTGAGTGCAGTCCCGAGGCTGGCGACGAACGCGTCGTTCTGGACCTTGAAGTCGGCGGCCGGCATGCCGGTTCCTTCAAAGCTCTGCAGCACGTTCTCGCCGATGCGAATTTGCGCGACAGTGCCGGGTTCAGCCTTGACGTTGTCGTAGGGAATGGCGCGCTTGGCTAACACACTCTTGGCCAGGTCGCAGGAGCTGGTGAATTTTGCCTTGCCCACCGGATCGAACTGGAACGAACACTGGTTGGGGTCGGCAATCACCGTTACCGGGTTTCGCTCCTGGGCGAGGAACACGTCTGGATTACCGTATTCGGTCAATGCCTTGAAGATCGGAAAGTACGTTAGCGCGGCAATGATGCAGCCCGCCATGATGATGCCCTTGCGTCCGATGCGGTCAGACAGGCTGCCGAACAGAATGAAGAACGGTGTACCGATCAGCAGTGAGCCTGCAATCAGCAGGTTGGCGGTTTGTGGGTCGATCTTCAGCGTCTGCAACAGAAAAAACAGTGCGTAGAACTGCCCGGTGTACCAGACCACGGCCTGGCCGGCGGTGCCGCCAAGCAGCGCCATGATCACCACCTTGAGATTGTCCCAGCGCGCAAAAGACTCGGTCAGCGGCGCCTTGGAGGCTTTGCCCTCGGCTTTCATCTTCAGAAATACGGGTGACTCGCTCAGTTGCAGGCGGATGTACACCGAAACGATCAGCAGCAGAATCGACAGCAAGAACGGAATTCGCCAGCCCCAGGCCTCGAAGGCTTCAGTGCCAAGAACGGTACGGCAGGCGAGGATAACCAACAGCGACAGAAACAGCCCCAGGGTCGCAGTGGTTTGAATCCAGGAGGTGAAGTAGCCACGTTTACCTTGTGGGGCATGCTCGGCTACATAGGTTGCCGCGCCACCGTATTCGCCGCCCAGGGCCAAGCCTTGCAGGAGGCGCAGGGTAATCAGAATGATCGGTGCTGCTACACCGATGGTGGCATAGCTGGGTAGCAAGCCCACGATTGCGGTCGACACGCCCATGATCACGATGGTGATCAGGAACGTGTACTTGCGCCCGATCATGTCGCCCAGCCGCCCGAACACGATGGCGCCAAAGGGGCGCACGGCAAAACCTGCGGCAAAAGCGAGAAGGGCGAAGATGAATGAGGTGGTCTCGTTGACCCCGGCAAAGAAGTGCTTGGCGATAATTGCTGCGAGGGAGCCGTAGAGGTAAAAGTCGTACCATTCGAACACTGTGCCCAAGGACGAAGCGAAAATGACTTTTCGCTCCTCCTTGGAGATTGCACGGTGAGGTGTGCTGCCTGTGGAGCCTTCGACTGATGCCATGAGTGTTCTCCGCCTTGTTTTTATAGGCCGGAGCACCCACTGACATTTACCGCACCCTGGCCTGGGGGTTTGCGGTCTTGCATCGCTGCAAGGTTTCTTCAAGCATAATCATCTTTTTTCGGATATCCAGCGTGGCCGCGATGCGCCGTGGCGCTTAGAAGCTGTAGTCCACGGTGGCGAAGTACGACCGAGGCTCGCCCATGATCCATTGTTCGCCACTGTGCGCCGTGGCGGCATAGCGACGGTCCAGCAGGTTGTTCAACTGCAGTCCCAGGCGCACATCGGCAAGCACCTGCCAGCCAAGGTTGGCATCAACCACGGTGAAGCCAGGAACGGTCTGGGTATTGGCGGTGTTGGCGTAGCGTTGGTCGACATAACGCAGGCCCATGCCGAGGTCGACGCCGTGCTCCAGGCCTTTGCTGACCCATAGATTGGCGGTGCGCCGTGGCACATTGCTTGGTCGATTTCCCGCGCGCGAAACCGTTTGACCGTTGACCACCTGATCGAAGTCGTCGTACTTGGCCCGCACGACCGAGGCGTTGGCAGAAACCTGCCATTGGTTGGCCAGGGCCAGTTCCAGGGTCGCTTCCAGGCCATCGGAGGTTTGCTGTCCGGCTTGTTCCTTGAGGTGGGTGATGGGGTTGCTGACCAACAGCTTCTTTTTGACGATGTGATACGCCGCTAGGGTCCATTCGCCGCGACCGTCCCAGAACAATTGCTTGAGACCAAACTCGGTCTGTTTGGCTTCGGTGAGGTCGAAGTTCTGCTGGCTTGGGCTGAGCGTAACCAGGTCACTGACGCCGTCTTCACTGGTGGAGTACTGGCCGTACAACGACAGATCATCGGTGACCGCAAAGACCAACCCTGCACGCCAGTTTCCACCGCCAAGGCTACGGTCGGTGCGGCTGCCATCAACCAGGTTGTCGCGGTCGATGTGGTTCTGGTCACGGCGGATACCGGTTACCAGCGACCAGCGATCAGTCAGCTGGGTACGGTTTTCGGCGAACAGGGCAAAGGTGCGGGTAGTGCTCTGACTTTGAGGGCGGGTGGGGTCCTTGCTGTGGAAGTAGCCTGGGGCCGGGTTCCATGGGTCGACCAAGTCGCCGCCAATGTCGTTGTAAGGTGAGTTGCTGTCGATGCCGAAGCGAATGCGGTTGTACTCGGCACCGACCACGGTCTTGCTGGCCAGTCCGAACAGCGAGTGATCAAAGGAGAAGCTCTGGCGATCACCGATTTGCTCCTGGTCGTGCTTGATCTCCAGGTAGCTGCCGCGCTCCAGTTGTCCTGCGCCGCTGTTCCAGGTGTAGTCTTCGGCGTTGCGCCAGTGTCGGCGACTCTTGATGTAATAGAGCTGGTTGCTGGCGCTGATCGAATCGCTGATAGTCCAGTCAGTGTTCAGGCGCGTCCACTCGTCGTGGTAGCGCTGCACATCGTTTTGCACGTTGTAGTTCTTTTTGCCCAGGCTGTCGCGGTAGTGGCCGTCAATCAGCGGCGTACCGAAGTAGTTCATCGGCTCGGCATCGCCGCGCTCGTGGGCCAGGGTAAAACTCAAGTCGTCACTGGCGTCGAAACGCAGGGCGGCGCTCATCGCCAGGTTTTTCGAGTCGCCACGATCGACCCAGCCGTTGCTCTGCTGATTGTTCAAGGTCACTCGGTAGCTCAGGCGCTCGCTCAGCGAACCGCCGCTGTCCAGGCCCAGTTGCTGACGGTCGTAGGCGCCGTAGCCCAGCCGCAGATGGTTGCGGATGTCACCGGCAAAAGGCTTTTTGGCAATCACGTTGATGACCGCACCGGTGGCGCCTTCACCATAGAGCACCGAGGCCGGACCGCGGATCACGTCGATGCGTTCGACCATCCACGGATCAACCGGGAATGTCTGGGTGCCGGCACCGGTATACATCCGCGAGCCATCGAACAACGTCATCACCGAGCCATGACCTTCGAAGCCACGGGCCGAGAGGGCGGTGCCGCCATTGCCAGGCGTCGCCACCGAAGTGATGCCCGGCGAACGTGTGACGGCGTCCTGGACGGTGAGGTTGTTGCGCTTGTCGATGGCGTCGGCACTGATGCTGCTGGTGCTGGCCGGGGTATCCATGGCGCTGAGATTCAGCCGCGAACCGGCCGGCAACGGGGTAGCCAGGCTGATCACCTCGTTGTCGCTGCTGCTGGTGATGGCCGTGGAAGGAAGCGCAAGGGCGGTGCTGCCAGATTCAGCGGCAAAGGTCGGCACGCAGAATGCCAGGCAGGGGGCCAGGGTATTGGCCGCCAGAGTGTGAAGCTTGGAATTACGGGACATATCGTTCCACTGTCTACTGGAAGAAATGGATCCCGGAGGGAATAACGCATGAAGGAATTGCGCGCGCAGGCGAGCGCAAACCGGCCTGCGCCCGCCCACCGCGGGGTTGCCAAACGAAGCTTCAGGCCGGTCTCCGGGCTTGCGAGGGTCGTGAAGGCCTTCACCTTCCCATGCCTGAGCACAGTGGTGTTTCGAAGGCTTCGCTCGCTTACCGTTGCGGGGGCAGCGCCGGACTAGTCACCTGAAGTGATGCACCGGCTTCCCGTTTCACCCTGCGCACGACGGCGCAGGACACCTGAAACTGGCGCGCATCTGAACATTGAAAGTCTTTGCAGTCAATGAGTTGGACAAACCCCTGGCTTATCGCCCGCGCTTGCGCGATACCACCGCTTCAATGTTCTTGCGCCCGATCAGCATGGGTTGCTGGGGCTGCTCCAGCCATTTGTACATCACCAGGCAATCGACCAGCCCTAGCTGAGCGTGCCGATAGGCGCGAGGCAAGCGCCCGACAATGGCAAAGCCAAGTTTCTGCCACAGTGCCACGGCTGCTGCGTTGCTCGACACCACCGAATTGAACTGCATGGCCAAGAAACCCTGCTCGCGCGCCAGGTGTTGCGAGTGCTCGCACAGGGCCCGAGCAACGCCACGTCCACGCGCAGTTTCGGTGACCATGTATCCACAGTTACTGACATGACTACCGGGTCCTGCGGCATTGGCTTTGAGGTAATAGGAGCCAAGCAACTGGCCATCCTCTTCCGCCACCAGGGTCTGCAGGGGGGATTCAAGCCACAGTTGGCGGGCTTGATCCTGGCTCAGGGCCGGATCGAAGGCATAGGTTTCGCGCGCTGCGACAATGGCCTGGAAGGTTGGCCAGAAGCGGTCGAAGTCGGCAGCGGTCATGGGGCGGATGTGAATCATGGCGGTTCCTAGCAACGTGAGCCGCGAGTCTGAAAGCGTTGGTGCCGGCATGCAACTGTTTGTGCCTGCCGGCACCGTTGTCGCTAGCTGTCGACCTTGCCCAATGCATCCATGGCGCGTGCCGAATACACCAGGGCAGCCCCGGCATTCATTGCGACAGCAACGCCGAGGGCTTCGGCAATTTCCTCACGGCTGGCCCCTTGCTTGAGCGCCTGGGCCGAGTGCACGGCAATGCACCCGTCGCATCGCGTGGTTACCGCCACGGCCAGCGAAATCAGTTCGCGGGTCTTGGCGTCGAGGTGGTTGGTCTTAGCCCCGGCGCCGCTGGCGGTCATGTAACCGTTGACTGTGTCGGGGGACAGTTGCTTGAGGTCGCCGATACCTGCCATCAACTGCTTACGGTAGGCGTCCCAGTCCATCATGCTCATCGTCTTCACCTTGTGCTGTTGGCAACATCAACAGTGAAGCTAGTTTTTCCGTGGGTGGGGCGCCGTTGGTCGAAGGCAGCACGGCTCGTTGGCCGGGTAAACGGGTCAGATATAAATAAACACCAGCAGCAATACCGCGACCACTGCCCATTTTTCCAGGTAGTAACGGGTGCGGTTACGTTTCTTCAGGGCCTTGCCTCGCTCACGGATCTTGTAGATGCGCGTGAACAGACGGTTGATGCCGCCGGTCTTGTCACCGGCATCGTTCGGCGCGGCGGCGGCCGCCATCACACTACGGCTGAACCAGCGGTTGAAAGCGGTGGCCCAGCGATACTTCAATGGACGCTCGACATCGCAGAACAGAATGATGCGGTTGTGCTCGGTCTGGTTGGAGGCGTAGTGAATGTAGGTCTCGTCGAAGACCACACCTTCGCCGTCTCGCCACGAGTAGTTTTCGCCGTCCACGCAGATGTAGCAGGCATCATCGTTTGGCGTGTCCAGGCCCAGGTGGTAGCGGTAGGAGCCCGCATAAGGGTCGCGGTGGCGAACCAGTTTGGAGCCTGGCGGCAAGGTAGCGAACATGGCGGCCTTGACCGTGCCGATACTTTGCAGCAGCTCGGTGGTGCGTGGGCACAGTTTCATCGCCGAAGGGTGGCTCTCGCCGTACCATTTCAGGTAGAAACGCTTCCAGCCGCTCTTGAAGAAAGAGTTGAAGCCTACGTCGTCGTAGTTCTGCGAGCTTTTGATTTCGCCTACATGCAGAAGCTGTTGCGCTTCAGCGCGAATCTCCTGCCAGTTGTCCTGCAACGGCTTGAGCTCGGGAAATGACTGGACCGGCAGGTAGGGTTTGGCCTCAAGCTTGGAGAACAGGTAGAGGAAAACGTTTACCGGGGCCAGGAAGCTTGAGTGATCGCCCAGTTGGCGGGTGATCTTGTGCCTGACGCGTCCGCGAAAATGGACAAAAGCAATTGAGAAGACAAACAGTAGAACCAGGAAAATTTTCATGGGCGGGTACTTATCGATGTGGCGATGCGCCATGGCATAAGCTCGCCAGCATAAACAATCGCGACCGCGGTTTGTACAAAATGTTACTGCTTTGACGCCAGACATTAGTCCCAGGCGCAAAGGTTTGCGCTGCCAACGTCCACCGTTAGACTGAGCGCAAAGACAACAGGAAAGGGGGGAGGGTATGGAGCAAGACACTCGCGAAAGCGGCCAGCCATTCAAACGATTATTCTTTGCCTTCGATTGCACGCCAGCGCAACGTCGGGACATTGCCCAGTGGCGCAGTGACCTCGGTTTGAGCAGCGGACGGCCGGTGCCGTCGTCGAACTTCCACTTGACCCTGATGTTCCTCGGGGCAGTGGACACCGCACAATTGCCCGCCGTTCTGGCGGCTGCTGCTGCAGTGAAGGTGCCAAGTCAGCCCATCAGCGTCGCGCTTGATCGACTGGAAGTCTGGCGTCCGGCCAAGACCTTGGTGCTAGCACCCAGCCAAACGCCTGCAACCTTGCGTCATTTGGTCTACAACCTGCAGCAGGCATTGCTACCGCTTGGCTTCACCGAGGCCTCAAGGGAGTTTCGTCCGCACCTGACCCTGGCTCGGGATTACCAGGGACAAGTACCGGAAGCACGGGTAGCGGCTGAATTCACCCTGCGCGCGCAGAACTTTATCCTGTTCGAGTCGCGCAAGGGCCGTTACTGGCCATTGGCGCAATGGCCGTTGTAGCAGGTTCTGCCATCAAGCGATCGGAATCAGCGGATCGGCGGCGGCCAGGGCACTGGTACGGTCAGCTGCGGGCGGATAGATCCAGGTGGTGTTGATCTGGGTCTTGAGGTCTTTGGCTTCTTTGCGCAGCAACTTGACCTGACGATCCCAGCCCTCGGTGTAAACCGCGCCCCAGGCTCCCAGGTCCAGACAGGTTACGTACTTGGGTTGGCGATAAGGCGTGGGCTCGACACCGAGCAGGTCTGCAGCCACGTTGTTGCCGCTATGACGGCCCAGCACGATGGCATGCTGGCAAGACATGACGGCAAAGTTGCCTTCATCGTCGGTAGCCGCGTAGGCCACATCGCCGGTGGCATAGACATGCTCCTGGCCCTTCACCTTAAGGTTGCGGTCGACGTGCAGGCGACCTTGTCCATCGCGTTCGCCCGGCACTTGCGCCGTCAGTGAGCTGGCACGTACGCCAACGGTCCAGACCACGGTATTTGCTTCAATCCGCTCACCGTCCGCGAGGGTGACACCGCCGGCATCCACGCCGGCTACCGAAGCATTGACTCGCCATTGCACGCCCAGCGCTTCGGACGCCTCGATGATGGTTGGGCTGATGCCTTCACCCAAGGCCGCACCGATCCTGGCGCCGCGGTCGACAATGATCACCCGGACATTGGCATCGGCACCCAGAATAGCGCGCAGGCGACCGGGCATTTCCGTGGCAGTTTCGATGCCTGTGAACCCACCACCAGCGACCACTACGGTGTTACGTGCAGTTGATTCCGGCTGGCTGGCCAGCGACTTGAGGTGTTGCTCCAGGCGCGCCGCCGATTCGATCTGATCGACATCGAAGGCGTGTGTGTTCAGACCGTCGATATCCGGACGCCACACGCCGCTACCGGCAGCCATCACCAGGCGGTCATAGCTGATATCGCTGCGGTTGCCCTGGGCATCGACGTAACTGACGCGCTTGCCGTTCACGTCGATCTGTTCGGCCGCGCCCTGGATAAAGGCAACGCCTACTGCGTTGAAGAGCTCGGCCAAGGGTGCTTGCATCTGGTGCACATCAGGTTCGTAGAAGCGCGGGCGAATACGCAATTGGGCCTGTGGTGCGAGAACGCTGATGGCAACGTCGTCGCGGCCATGTTGGTCCAGCAGGCGAGCCGCGCTCAGCGCGCTCCAGACACCACCAAAACCTGCGCCGACAATCAGAATGTGCTGTTTCATTTGGCTGCTCCACAGAGAGGAAATCGTTTTTGACCGGTTGCTCATGGGGGGCTGCAGGTCAACCCATGGCGGCGTACAACTACGACTGTATTGGTCGTAGTTAGTTTGGGCAAGCACTATTTTTAAGCGATGTTTGCCATCGATAGGCTGATTTATCTCTGGGAAGCTCTATTTGAAGGGCTGCAAGTCGTTCGTCATGAATGAAAAATCTGATAACATTGGCGACAAAGCTAGTCGGAGATTGTCATGTCGTTGTATAGCGCTGGCGTGGAGTACGGCATCCATTGCCTTACCTTCCTGGTCGATGAGCTGGGTGATAGCCGTGAAGCCAGTGTGCGTGACCTTGCCGACCTGCAGGGTGTGCCTCAGGAGTACCTGGCCAAGGTCTTTACCAAGCTCGCCAAGGCCGGCCTTGTGGCGGCCACCGAAGGCGTGCGCGGAGGGTTCAAGCTGGCGCGTCCGGCGGACGAAATCAGTGTGCTGGATATCGTTACCGCCATAGACGGGCGCAAAATGATCTTCGAGTGCCGTGATGTGCGCGATCGCTGTGCGCTGTTTGAAGGTTCGCCGCCAAGCTGGGCCCAGGAGGGCACCTGCTCTATTCATGCGGTAATGCTTACGGCGCAAAAACGCATGGAAGAGGCGTTGGCGCAGCAGACCATCCTGGATATCGCCCGGCGCGTTGGTCGCAAGGCGCCGCCTGAGTTTTCAACTCAGTTGGTCAATTGGATGAGTGACCGTCGCGCGGGCAAGACCACCGGCGAGATACCTGTCGTCGATGTTTCCTGAACCGGTTGGCTTGCACCCGGACGGGGTAATGACAGCCCCTATCAAACACCGGCCGAACCAGCATTCTGATTAGCGCGCCGTGCCATTTCGCGGCTTATAGAACAGAAAGTCGCTGGTCTCGGTGGTCTTCACATAGCCGCGCGCCCAATCCGGCGATACGTGGCGGTCATGAAAATACAGCGCGCCCCGAGTGCGGTCATCCAGTTGCCGGTTGAGTGCCTTGCGTGCGATTTCCTTGGCAATGGCATAACGGGCTTCTTCCTGGACTGAATCAGAACGCCCGTCGCACCACCAGGAAAACTGGCAGTTGCCGGTCTCGGAACCTTGTTTGACGACGCCGCACACGGTGTCCGGAAAGCCTTCATGACCCAGGCGGTTCATTACCACGTTGGCCACCGCTTCCATGTCCGGCGCCTTGCCACCCTTCGATTCCCAATAGATGCTGCGCGCCATGCAGGTGATGGCGTCATCCAGCGCTGCCTGACCCGCCGGGTCGACTGCCTGGACTTCGGGTTGGGTAATAGCTTTGCTTCTGCTGGCAGGCGGTGCATTCGGTTGTACGGCTGCTTTTTGCTCCAGCGCCTGGGCTTTTTCTTCCGCCACCTCGGCTTTGGCTTCACTCGCTGCAAGGAGCGGACTGCAGAGGCTTAGCGCCAGGCAGGTTACAATCGTTATAAGGCGCATGATCTGGCTCTTGAGTAGCGAGAGAAAGATGAAGCTTCCCGTTACAGGGTCGACCGCGCGACGCTCAAAACATTCCAACTGTTCGACGACGAGCGCATCGCGCATCATGGGTGCGGTCTGTTCAAGGGAGATTTACATGCGTGTCCTGTCATCCGTTCTGCGTCTTGCCTGCCTGCCTATGGCGCTGCTGGCAGCCACGGCAGCCCAGGCCAGTGAGCCGTCCCAGTTGATCGATGCAATCAATGGTTATCGCAGTCAGGCCCAACGCTGCGGCGGGCAGGCATCGCTGGAGCTGCCGCCACTGGCCAGTGATCCTCGCCTGGTGTTGCCGGCCACCGGTAGCGTGGATTTGCGCAGCGCCCTGGCTCAGTCCAGCTACCCGATGGTCAATGTTCAGGCTATTACCCTCAATGGCCCTCGTGATGCTCAAGCGGCCATGCAAGCTGTGCGGGAAAGCTTCTGTCAGGTGGTGCTTGATCCGCAGTTCGTCGATATTGGTGTCAGTCAGCAAGCTCGCGATTGGCGCATTGTTCTGGCGCGGCCGTTGCTTGCCGGAAAGCTGGGGGACTGGCAGGCCGAAGGCCAGAAGTTGTTGAGCATGATCAACAGTGCGCGCAGCCAGCAGCGCCAATGTGGCAGCCAGACGTTCGCGGCCAGCGCACCGTTGGCCTGGAACGCAGTGCTGGCTGGCGTCGCTGAAACCCATACACGAGCAATGGCCAATCAGAACTTTCTCGATCACATCGATCGCGATGGTCGTACACCAGGCGACAGAGCTGAGCTGGCCGGGTACGCAGGACAGTTGACGGGCGAAAACATCGCCGCCGGGCAGGACACCCCGCGCAAAGTGGTCGATGGTTGGTTGGCCAGCCCTGGCCATTGCGCCAACCTGATGAACCCGCAGTTCACCGAGTTGGGCGCCGCCTATGCCGTCGATCCCAAGAGCGATGCCGGGATCTACTGGACGGCAATGTTCGGTGCGCCCTGAGGGCTGCGTTTAGCCGTAATGCAAATCCGTGCGCTTGAGCAGTTGCTTGCAGCGCTCGGACAGGTGCACCACGCGCAGGTGTTTGCCGTTATTGCTGTAGCGCTCGCGCAAAGTCTTGAGCGCCGCAATTGCCGAGTAATCGACAAAGTTCAAGTGCTGGCAATCGAGAGTCACCTGGGCTGGGTCGTTGACGGGGTCGAACTGATTGAGGAAGGGCGTCGTCGAGGCGAAGAATAACGTGCCGTGGACCCGGTAGAGCTTGCTGCCATCACTTTCAAGGTGGCTGTCAGCATACAGTTCGCGAGCTTGCTGCCAGGCGAAGTTTATAGCGGCGATCACGATACCAATCAGCACCGCCGTGGCCAGATCAGTGAGTACGGTAACCACGGTCACTGCAATAATTGCCAGCATGTCGTTCACCGGCACCTTGTGCAGCACGCGTAGCGATGCCCACGAGAATGTCTGCTGCGACACCACGAACATCACGCCAACCAGGGCTGCCAGCGGGATTCGTTCGATCAGCGGTGAGAGAAACAGCACGAACAGTAGAATCATCACACCTGCCACCACGCCGGACAGCCGTCCGCGTCCACCAGAGCTCAGGTTGATGGCGGTCTGGCCGATCATGGCGCAACCGCCCATGCCGCCGAACATGCCGGACGTCATGTTGGCCACACCCAGGGCCACGCACTCGCGGTTGGGGTAGCCGCGGCTTTCGGTGATTTCATCGGTCAGGTTGAGGGTCAGCAACGTTTCCAGCAAACCCACCAGCGCCATCAGGATCGCGTAAGGCGCGATGATCTGTAGTGTTTCCACGGTCCAGGGAATGTCCGGCCAGCTCAGTGCAGGCAGGCCGCCAGCGATATGGGCCAGATCGCCCAGGGTATGGGTGGGCAGATCGAGCAGGTAGACGCCGGCGCCGACGCCAAGGATCGCGACCAAAGCTGGCGGCACACTGCGGGTCAGGCGCGGCAGCACATAGACAATGGCCATGGTCAGCGCGACCAGGCCGATCATCAGGTACAAGGTCGAGCCCGACAGCCAGACACCGTCGTGTTTGAAGTGCTCAAGCTGGGCGAGGGCGATGATGATCGCCAGGCCGTTGACGAAACCGAGCATCACCGAATAAGGCACCATGCGCACCAGTTTGCCCAGGCGCAGCACGCCGAAGACAATCATGATCAACCCGCCAAGCAGCACGGTTGCCAGCAGGTACTGGACGCCGTGCTGAACCACTAAGGCGACGATGACCACCGCCATGGACCCAGCCGCCCCGGAGATCATCCCCGGACGACCACCGAGCAAGGCGGTGAGCGTACAGATGATGAACGCGCCATAGAGACCCATCAGCGGGTTCAGATGCGCCACCAAAGCAAAGGCAATGCATTCGGGCACCAGCGCAAAGGACGTGGTGAGCCCAGCCAGGACATCGGCGCGTAGGGAGGTTGTTTTCATGGTCGGGGAAGCTGCCGGCGAAAAGGGGGAGGATGCTACGGAAATTCGCCGGCCTGGGCCAGTGTTCAAATAGAGGTCAGCATCAACTCCAGGTTTTGCACCGCAGCACCCGAGGCACCCTTGCCCAGGTTATCGAACACCGCAGTCAATACTATTTGACCATGGGCAGGATTGGCGAACACCGCTAGCTGCAGCTCGTTGCTGTCGTTCGCTGCTTGCGGATCCAACATCGGCGCGGCTTCATCCTGTTTCAGCGCTGCCACCTGTACATAGCGCGAACCATGGTAGTGCTGGCGCAGGCGCTCATGCAGATGGGCGGCGTTGACACCCGCCGGCAACAGGCGCGTCTGCAGGGCAATGGTCAGGGCGATGCCCTGGCGGTAGCTACCATAGCTTGGGATGAACACCGGCCGATGCGACAGGCCGGCATGCGCCTGGATTTCCGGCACATGTTTGTGATCCAGGTTCAGTCCATAAACCAGAACGCCCTGGGCTGCTTTATCTGCTGCGCTTTCGTGACGCTCGACGGCGGCACGCCCGCCTCCGGAGTAACCCGATACCGCGTTGACTGTCAGCGGATAGTCAGCGGGCACCAGGCCTGCGCTGACCAATGGTCGCAACAGGGCAATGGCGCCCGTGGGGTAACAGCCTGGATTGCTGACACGCTTGGCCTGGGCGATCCGTTCGGCCTGTTGTTCGTCAAGTTCGGGCAGGCCGTAGACCCAGCCAGGCGCCGTGCGATGAGCGGAGCTGGCGTCAATCACGCGTACGGTTGTGTTGTTGATCGTTGCCACCGCCTGGCGCGCGGCATCATCAGGCAGGCACAGAATCGCCACATCGGCACTGTTGATGGCCTCGGCGCGACGCTTTGGGTCCTTGCGTTCGCTGTCGGGCAAGGTCAGCAGGAGCAGGTTATCGCGCCCCTGCAAACGGGAGTGGATCAACAGGCCGGTGGTGCCTTGATCGCCATCGATAAACACAAGTGGCTGGTGCATGTTGCTCTCAATGAATAAGTTCAGGGAGTGCCTATGCTGGCGTTGAACTGGACGAAAGAAAATTTGAATATCATGATGCTGTCATTCATTAATTCTGAATGACTGGACGCTATGCGTGAAATCAGCCTGGACCGCCTCAGAACCCTGGTGGTGATTGCCGACCTCGGCTCCTTTGCCCAGGCCGCGCGGGCGCTCAACCTGGCGCCACCGACTGTCAGCCTGCACATAGCCGATCTGGAAGCGCGCATTGGTGCGCCGCTGCTGTCGCGCAAGCGCGGGCAGGTTCACCCGACCAGCATTGGTGAAACTCTGCTGCAGCGTGCGCGTCGGCTGCTGGCCGACGCCGAACAGGCGCTGGATGAGGTTCAACGTCAGGTGCAGGGCCAGAGTGGCCGGGTTCGCCTCGGGGCTTCCACCGGTGCCATCGCCCACTTGCTCCCGCAAGCATTGGATATCCTGCGGGTGCGTCATCCCGGTATCGATGTGCAGGTGCAAGTGCTGACCTCGCGAGAGTCGCTGCTGCGTTTGCAAGCCGGAACGCTTGATCTGGGATTGGTGGCGTTGCCGCAAGCGGCGCTCAAAGGGGTGCAGATTCAGCCGTGGCGCCGTGACCCGATCATGGCCTTCGTGCCTGCGAGCTGGGCGCCACCTGCGCACATCACACCCACCTGGCTGGCCGGTAGGGCGCTGATCCTCAATGACAACACCACGCAATTGTCGCGTGTGACCAGTGACTGGTTTGCCAGCGCAGGGTTGCAAGCGGATGCGCGAATCCAGCTCAATTACAACGACGCGGTGAAAAGTCTGGTCGCTGCCGGTTATGGCGCTACCTTATTGCCCCACGAGTCCAGCGTGCCAGAGCCGGACCCTCGCTTGTGCATGCGCCCATTGCGCCCGGGGTTGTGGCGTCATCTGGGTATCGCCAGTCGCCAAGGGCAGGTGGAGCAGAGCACTCAATTCGTTCTGCAAGTGCTGGCCCAGCTTGCGTTGCAGCGCCCGGCTTAAACCAGGCGTACAGCGGTACCACGGTTTTGCCAGGCACGCTCGCCCAAGCGCTCCTGGACAAAAGCCTGCGCTTTGCGCTGCAACTGATCCAGATGCCGGTCACGTTGCTTCTCGGCATCGATCATCGCCCGTTTGCCATGTTGCTGAAGCAAGTAGGTATGAATCTGCTGCACTTCGAGTGTGCGGTAGATTGGCGCCACATCCAGCATCGCTACCTGACCTTCACTGGCGTGGTCACGGGTGTTCATCAGCACTTGCGGGCCACGCGTAGCAATGACTGCAAACCCCATCGTTTCAAAATACGCAACTTTGCCCACCGTGCAGGCCAGTTCCGCATGGGGATAACGCTCGGTCATCTGCCCCAGCATCGCGCGGGCAGCGCCCTGTCGGCGATAGTGGTTGTGAACGGCAAGGTAAGCGACAGCGCATGCCTGGGGATCATCTTGCACGGGCAGGTAGAGAAGAAAACCGGTGACGGTCTGCGGGTCTCGCGTATCGGTGGCCACGATCAACTCAACGGAAAGCTCGCCAGGTTCGCCCATCGCTTGCAGGTAGCGGTGGACTTCAAGGCCGGTGCTGTATTGGTAGAGATTGAATAGCGGGTTGCTCGGCGCAATGCCGACAGGGCTGATGTCGGTCAGGTAATCGACCACCATTTGCAGGATCTGGCTCTTGATCGACTCCTCGGGCGGGGCGACAAAATGGGTGAGGGCGAACATGGGGCAAACTCCGCAGGCTTGGGCTTTGCGGCAAGTCTACAGGTCTGGCATCGATGCTGCTTGTATCGCGAGGCAAGCCCGTCCCCACTGAGGGGCGCGGGCTTGCGTTGCGCTGAGCGATCAGCCTTGTCTTTTGATGATCGCATCGGCAATGCTTGCCGGCGCTTCGGCGTACTTGGTGAACTCCATGGTGTAACTGGCGCGGCCTTGGGTCATGGAGCGCATTTGCGTGGAGTAGCCGAACATTTCGCCCAACGGCACTTCGGCACGGACGACCTTACCTGCGGGTGTTTCGCCGCCTTCCTGAATCAGCCCGCGACGACGGCTCAGGTCACCCATGATATCGCCCTGATATTCCTCAGGCGTTACCACCTCGACTTTCATTACCGGCTCGAGCAGCACCGCACCGCCTTTTTGCGCCAGTTGCTTGGTGGCCATGGAGGCAGCGACCTTGAACGCCATCTCATTGGAATCGACGTCGTGGTAGGAACCATCGAACACGGTGGCTTTCAGACCGATCAGCGGATAACCGGCTAGAACCCCGTTCTTCATCTGCTCCTCGATACCTTTTTGAATCGCTGGGATGTATTCGCGCGGGATGACGCCACCAACGACCTCGTTGACGAACTCCAAACCTTCCTTGCCTTCCTCACCGGGTGCGAAGCGAATCCAGCAATGTCCGTATTGGCCGCGACCACCGGACTGGCGGACGAATTTGCCCTCGATCTCACAGGTATTGCGTATTTTTTCGCGGTAGGCCACCTGCGGTTTACCGATATTGGCCTCGACGCCGAACTCGCGCCGCATGCGGTCAACGATGATATCCAGGTGTAGTTCGCCCATGCCGGAGATGATGGTCTGCGCCGTTTCTTCATCGGTGCGTACCCGGAACGAGGGGTCTTCCTGGGCCAATTTGCTCAAGGCGATGCCCATTTTTTCCTGGTCGGCCTTGGTTTTCGGCTCGACCGCCACCGAAATCACCGGATCAGGAAAGTCCATGCGCTCCAGCACAATCGGTTTGTTGATATCACATAGGGTATCGCCGGTGGTCACATCCTTCATGCCGATCAACGCCGCGATATCACCGGCGCAAACCGCTTTGATTTCTGCACGCTGGTTGGCGTGCATTTGCACCATGCGGCCCACACGCTCTTTTTTGCCTTTGACCGAGTTGAGTACAGCATCGCCGGAGCTGAGCACGCCTGAATAGACCCGGGCAAAGGTCAAGGTGCCGACGAAAGGGTCGGTGGCGATCTTGAACGCCAGGGCCGAAAAGGGTTCATTGTCGTCGGCGTGACGCTCCAGATGCTTGTCGTCGTGATCAGGGTCGGTGCCATTGATTGCCGGGATTTCCGACGGTGCTGGTAGGTAGTCGATTACCGCGTCGAGCATCAACGGTACGCCTTTGTTCTTGAACGAGGAGCCACAGATGGCCGGAACGATTTCATTGGCCAGGGTGCGCTTGCGCAGGCCGGCCTTTATTTGTTCGTTGCTCAACTCTTCGCCGTTCAGGTAAAGCTCCATGAACTCGTCATTGGCTTCGGCAGCCGCTTCGATCATGTGCGCGCGCCAGGTATTAGCCAGCTCCAACATGTCTGCCGGAATGTCCTCTTCGCGATAGCTGGTGCCCTGATCTGCCTCATTCCAGTAGATGGCTTTCATTTTCACCAGATCGATCTGGCCGATGAAGTGTTCCTCGGCGCCAATGGCTAGTTGAATCGGTACCGGATGGTGTCCCAGGCGTTGGTCGATCTGGTTGACCACCCGCAGAAAATCGGCGCCTTGGCGGTCCATTTTGTTGACATAAGCCATGCGCGGTACATGGTATTTGTTGGCCTGGCGCCAGACCGTTTCCGACTGGGGTTCCACGCCATCTGCGCCACTGAACACCACCACTGCGCCGTCCAGCACCCGCAGCGAGCGTTCTACTTCAATGGTGAAGTCGACGTGGCCGGGGGTGTCGATGATGTTGAAGCGGAATTTTTCCGGGAATTGTTTGATAGAACCCTGCCAGAACGCAGTGGTCGCGGCCGAGGTGATGGTGATGCCGCGCTCTTGTTCCTGCGCCATCCAGTCCATGGTCGCCGCACCGTCGTGCACCTCGCCCATTTTGTGATTGACCCCGGTGTAGAACAGGATGCGTTCGGTGGTGGTGGTCTTGCCTGCGTCAACATGAGCGACGATGCCGATGTTGCGGTACAGCTCGATGGGGGTGGTGCGCGCCATGATGGGTCACCTGCGCAAGGATACGTTAGACGAAGAGGAGGGTACTCCCAAGGTAGCAGAAGTGAGCCGCTCTGCACGCTGGCGCATGCTTGAACCACGATCATCCATGGCCTGAGTAACCATCGGTTGTAATGCACCCGCTGCTGACGCTTAATCGTTCTATCCGCTTGCCTATGGAGCATGACAATGCCGCTGGAACACTCCGTGAACACCTGGTGCCAGACACACCCACTGATTGCCGATCTGGTGGCCTTGCGTTCTACCAGTTGGTTCAATCCCAAGCTGGCACCCAGTGCGCAGGCGTTGGCTGATGTGCCTCTGAGCCAGGAGGATGTGCGTGAGGCCAGTGATCGGCTTCAGCGTTTTGCACCGTTCATCCAATCGGCCTTCGCGCAAACGGCAACCAGCGCGGGCATTATCGAATCGCCCTTGTTGCCACTGCCGGCGCTGCAGGCCGTGCTGCGCGCCGAGCATCAGCTACCCGAAGGCGGCGCGCTGTGGCTCAAGGCTGACAATTTGCTGCCTATTTCAGGTTCGATCAAGGCCCGCGGTGGCATCTACGAGGTGCTCAAGCATGCCGAGGACCTGGCACTGGCGGGTGGTTTGCTGCAGCCTGGCGATGACTACGCGAGCCTGGACAGTGAAGCGGCGCGGTCATTCTTTGGCCAGTACAGCATTGCGGTTGGTTCTACCGGTAACCTTGGGCTGTCGATCGGCATTATCAGTGCACGCCTGGGGTTCAAGGCCACCGTGCACATGTCGGCTGACGCCCGGCAGTGGAAGAAGGATCGACTGCGTGCCCATGGTGTCGAGGTTCGCGAATACAGTGCCGACTACAGTGTGGCGGTGGAGCAAGGCCGGCGCGAAGCCGAGGCAGACCCGCAGTGCCATTTCGTCGACGACGAAAACTCGCTCAACTTGTTCCTCGGTTACGCTGTCGCGGCCGAACGCCTGCAGCGCCAGTTTGCCGAGCAAGGCATCCCGGTCGATGCTGAGCACCCGTTGTTTGTCTATCTGCCTTGCGGCGTAGGCGGCGGGCCTGGTGGCGTTGCCTATGGCTTGAAATTGGTGTTTGGCGATGCGGTGCATTGCGTGTTCGCCGAGCCCACCCATTCACCTTGCATGTTCCTCGGCGTTTATACCGGCCTGCACGATGAGGTTTCGGTGTACGACTTTGGCATTGACAACCAGACGGCTGCCGATGGCCTGGCGGTGGGTCGCCCATCCGGTTTCGTCGGGCGGGCGATGCAGCGGTTGATCGATGGCTATTACACCGTCGATGATGACACCTTGTACCGTCTGCTGGCGCAGATGCACGCGTGCGAGGGCCATGAACTGGAGCCGTCGGCGCTTGCCGGGGTGCCCGGTATGGTACGTGTACTCCAGGAGCAGCAAGGCTACCGCCACCGCCTGGGTCTGGATGAAGCACGCATGAGTCGGGCTACTCACCTGATATGGGGCACGGGTGGCAGCATGGTACCCCGCGCCGAAATGGACGCTTACCTGGCCAAAGGCCGTGTCGTGCTGGCTGGGCAGTAATCATGCTCAATTTGCCGCCGCGCCTGGGCGCCCGCCTGACCGGCGCGCAGTTTGCCAATCTGCATACCTTCGCGGTGGCTGCTCGGCATTTGAGTTTTACCCTGGCGGCAGAGGAGTTGTGCCTGACGCCGAGCGCCGTCAGCCATCGCATTGCCCGCCTCGAACAGGCCCTTGAGCAGCGTCTGTTCGAACGGCTGACACGACGCATACGCCTTACAGATGAAGGTGAGCGCTTGTACCGCCTGGTGCAAGGGCTGGTCGAAGATCTGCAAGAGGCCCTGCAACCTGACTCGACATCCACGGTGAGTGGCGCGCTGACGCTCTATGCGCGACCGTCGATTACCCAATGTTGGCTGGTGCCGCGGCTGGCGGATTTCCAGCAGCGCTACCCGCAGATCAGCCTCGATGTGCGCAGCGGCAACGATCCGCTGGATTTTCGTGCCCGTCATATCGATCTGGCGCTGTTGTATGGGGACGGCGAGTTTCCCGGCCTGGCCAGTGAGCTACTGATGGCCGAGCAGGTCGCGCCTGTGTGCAGTCCGCAGTATGCCGAGCGCCATGGCCTGATCGATGCGCCGCAGCATTTGCAGCAATGCACGCTCTTGCATGATGCCCTGGCTTGGGAGCATGCGGCGTTCGACGCCGAATGGCAGCGCTGGGCGCGTCAACACAATGCTCAAGGCTATCTGCCAAATAGCGCAATGACCTTCGACCGTGCGGATTTGTGTGCGCTGGCTGCGAGTCATCATGCGGGCGTGGCCATGGGACGTCGACAGTTGGTGCAGCCATTGATTGATCAAGGCCAGTTGATCTTGCCGTTTGGCGATTTCGAGTCGATAGGAGGGCAGGGCTACTACCTTGTGCATCCACGGCGCGAAACTGTACCGGTGCGAGTTCGGGTGATGATGGAGTGGCTACGCGGGATCGCCGGGCAAGCCCGCGGCTGACATTTTCCACCGTTTGTATTGCACAGGCATGCATACCGCGCAGGGTCGATAGCCCGCTGCCTGGGCGGCCTGGGCATCGAGAAAAAACACCCGATGCTTTACATAACCACCGCGTGCAATCGCTCGCAGTGCGCCCGGGCAATCCAGGCGCCCGTAGATTTTGCTGCGTCGGTGCCCACCGAACTGCCCCGGCTGGTCGCTCAGGTGCTCAAGACCGTCAGCACCTATCAGCCGCCAGGGCCCGTTCAACGTCAAAACCAGCGGTCGTTGCGTTTGCGCCCACGGCTCAAGGCAGGCAGGATCAGGCCGGCAAGCAAGCCTGCACCGGCAATTGCACCGCCATAGACCATGTAGCGCATCAGTACTTGTTTGTTCTCATCGCCCAGGCGCGCCTGGGTGCTGCGCAGTTCCGACTGGGTGTCACTCAGTTCGGCATTAAGCGCCTTGCTGCGCGCTTCCAGTTCATCGATCAGAGCCTTGCGTGAGTCCAGGGTCTCTTGCATGCCTTGCACGCGAGTTTTCCAGCTGTCATCGATGGTCTTGAGTTGCTCACTGAGTTGGCTGACTTGCTCGGTGAGTTGCGGTACGCGCTCGGCCTGGCCGGGAGCAGATTGCAGGTCGCTGCTGGTAATCCAAACGATATCGCCGGACTCGCCGCGCACTTGGCTGTAGTTGCCCTGGGTGTCGATCAAGGTGACTTTCTGCCCAGACTTGAGGTTGCCGACGATGCGGTGACCGTTGGTAGGGCCGCTGCGTACGAAGGTGGTCAGGCTGTCACTGACCCAGCGCTCGTTGCTGGTGGTTTCTTCGGCATGCACAGGGCTGCCAAGGGCTGTCAGTGCAGCGATCAGGCCGAGGGCAAGTCTGTTGCGCGGGCGCAGGGAAAAGGTCGAAACAGAGGCAAGCGCCGCAGGAACAGGACGAGAGATAGGCATTGTGGTCTTCGCGTGAAATAAAAAAAAAGCCCGATGACTGGGCCGGTGAACACGGGCGTGCACGCAAGCCGCCAGCAGAAAGACCATTTTTCTGTAGGCTGGTTCACTGAAGTAAGAGGGAAAATAACAGCAAATATTGCGGGCACAGACGGTGCCCGCAATTCAGCGGAGGGCAGAGATCAGGTTACAACGCGATAGCAGGGAACATACTCGGCACCGCCAGGCAACTTCATGCGGTGCTGTGCGACGAAGGCTTCGAGCAATTTGCCCAATGGCTGCAACACGGCAGTATCGCCATGGATTTCATACGGGCCTTTTTCTTCAATCAGACGGATACCGTTGTCCTTGACGTTGCCGGCGACGATTCCGGAGAACGCTCGGCGCAGGTTCGCAGCCAGTTCATGGGCGGGTAATTCACGGCGCAATTGCAGGCTTGCCATGTTCTCGTGCGTCGGGTCGAAGGGGCGCTGGAAGCTTTCCTCGATCTTCAACAGCCAGTTGAAATGGAACGCATCGTTGCGCTCGCGGCGGAACTGCTTGACCTCCTTGAGGCCATCGACCATTTGTCGGGCCACTTCGGCCGGGTTGTCGATGATGATCTGATAGTGGTTCTGTGCTTCATCACCCAAGGTCGCATGCACAAAGGCGTGCAGCTGCTGCAGATACGGCTCGGCACTTTTCGGACCCGTGAGAATCACCGGGAACGGTAAGTCGCGGTTGTCCGGGTGCATAAGGATGCCGAGCAGGTAGAGGAACTCTTCGGCAGTTCCGGCGCCACCGGGGAAGATGATGATGCCATGACCGACGCGCACGAAGGCCTCAAGGCGCTTTTCAATGTCCGGGAGGATCACCAGCTCGTTGACGATAGGGTTGGGCGCCTCGGCGGCGATGATGCCAGGCTCGGTCAGACCCAGGTAGCGGCTGCCGCTCATGCGCTGTTTGGCATGGGCAATAGTGGCGCCCTTCATCGGCCCTTTCATTACCCCTGGGCCGCAGCCAGTGCAGACGTCCAGTTTGCGCAGGCCCAGTTCATGGCCGACCTTCTTGGTGTATTGGTATTCCTCGGTGCTGATCGAGTGGCCACCCCAGCACACGACCATTTTCGGCTCTACACCCGGGCGTAGTGTGCGGGCGTTGCGCAGCAGGTGGAAGACATAGTCGGTGATGCCCTGGGAGCTTTCCAGGTCGATGCGCTGGCTGGCCAGTTCGCTTTCGGTGTAGACGATGTCGCGCAGGGCGCTGAAGAGCATTTCGCGGGTACTGGCGATCATTTCGCCATCAACGAAGGCGTCGGCAGGAGCGTTCAACAGTTCCAGGCGTACGCCGCGATCCTGCTGGTGAATACGTACCTCGAAATCTTTGTAGGCTTCAAGGATGGTCTTGGCATTATCGACATGCGCGCCAGTGTTGAGGATTGCCAGGGCGCACTGGCGGAACAGGGTGTACAGGCTGCCGGAACCGGCTTCACTCAATTGCTGTACTTCACGTTGAGACAGTGTTTCCAGGCTGCCTTTTGGGCTTACAGATGCATTGATTACTTCACGTTGGGGCATTCTGGTTTTCCTGTGAGCGGGTAAACGTCCATCTTCTGCACACCACCATACCGACAATTTGCCGCAGCAACGAGTGCCTTTATGCGTAAGGCTTTTCCAGCGCCCTTGGCGGCCATTTGCCTGTAGGTCGGTCACGGCAAGTATTGCAGTGAGAATAGCGTCTTCCACGCCAGCAACTCGGTTGAAAACTACTTTCGGTCGGTGATCGGTGAAGACGAGCTACAGTTGACCCGGAACCTGTATCGTCGAAACCTGTACGCCAAGCTCGGTGTTTCATCACCGTCGCAATCGTTCAGTCTGTTTTTGCGACAATTGAATCAACGGCAAGCACAGGAGTGAAAGGATGCTGCGAATATTGGGTAAGGCTTCATCGATCAATGTGCGCAAGGTGCTGTGGACCTGCGCCGAACTGAACCTGGCATTCGAGCGCGAAGACTGGGGCTCAGGGTACCAGTCGACACACAGCGAGGCTTTCCTGGCGCTCAATCCCAACGCCATGGTACCGGTGGTCGTGGATGGCGACTTTGTTTTGTGGGAGTCCAACAGCATCATCCGCTACCTCGCCAACCAGTATGGCGGCGAACACCTATACCCGGCCACGGCGCCATTGCGCGCCCGCGTCGATCAGTGGCTGGACTGGCAGGCTACCGACCTCAATGGGGCTTGGAGTTATGTCTTCTTGTCGTTAGTGCGCCAGTCGCCCAAACACCAGGACCCCGCGGCCCTGGCGGCAGCGTGCGACAACTGGGCGCGGAACATGACGATCCTCGATCGTCAGTTGCAGCGCACTGATGCCTACGTCAGCGGCGATGCGTTCTCGCTGGCTGACATCGCCATTGGCCTGTCGGTCAACCGCTGGTTTCAGACGCCGCTGGAGCATCCGCCGCTGCCTGCCGTCCAGGCGTACTACGAGCGTTTGACTGAACGCCAGGGCTACCGTTTGCATGGTCGCAACGGCGCGCCGTGAAGTTATTGCGGGTCCAGTGCGCTAAGTATGGCGTGGGCCACTTTCACCCGCTCGGCGTTCGGGTAGTTCTTGTTCGCCAGCAAGACAATACCGATACGCTTTGAGGGTACGAAAACCACGTAGGCGCCGAAACCGTTGGTTGAGCCGGTCTTGTTCAGCAGCGTGTCCTCCTGCAACGGCTGCGGCGGCTTGAGCCAGGCCACTTTATGAGGATCAAGCGTCATGGAGGCAGAGTTGCCGGCCAGCAATTGGTCCAGCGTCAGCGGATAGCGATACAGCTCCCAGCCCAGGCCTTGAGTCATCTCGCCGACGCGATAGTAGCCGGTCTGGGTGGTGGCGATGGCCTGCTGTAACAAAGGCTCAAGGCCCTTTGGCTGCATGTTGGCTTCGACGTATCGGAGCAAATCTGCCGAAGTGGTTTTCAGCCCGTAAGCCTCGGCATCCAGCGCCCCGGGCCCGACCCGTACCGGTTGATCGTTCTTGTCGTAACCCCAGGCATAGTTGCCGGCTTGAGCCTCGGGGACCTGCACGAAGGTATGCTGCAAACCCAGCTGTGGCAGCAGTTGCTTGTGCATCAGCTCGCTAAACGATGCACCCATGCTCCTGGCTGCAAGGTAGCCGAATAGCCCCAGGCTGGGGTTGGAGTACAGCCGGTAAGTGCCCGGGGCATAGTCGGCTTTCCAGTGGCGATAGTAATCGCGCAGGCCTGCCTGGTCCTTGACCTGCTCGGGAAATTGCAACGGCAAACCGCCAGCGCTGTAGGTGCCAAGGTTGAGCAACGTGACACCCTCGAACGAGGTGCCTTTGAGATCCGCCCAGTGCTTGCTGGCGGCGTCGCCCAGTGACAGGTTGCCGTTGGCCTGGGCATAGGCTGCGAGGGTCGCGGTGAAGGTTTTGCTCACCGAGCCAATTTCAAACAAGGTGTCGGTATTCACTGGCTGGCCAGTCTGCCTGGAGGCTACGCCGTAGTTGAAATAATGCTGCTTGCCGTTGAAGGATACCGCCACTGCCATACCGGGTATGGCTTGGAGCTTCATCAGCGGCGTGATAACAGCATTCACGCTTGATTCGATCTGCCCCTCTTCAAGCGCCGCAGCGGTGGTTGGGCTGGCGCCAAAGGCGAACGCGAAAATAGACAGGAGTGCTGCTACGGATGGGGTTCTGATCATGTAAACGGTGCTCGAGAGATGGCGGCCGCTCGGCGCCAGCGAGAGAAGAGGTAAGGCACAAGGGTAGCAGGCTGGCCCGCGGTTTCTGAAGCGCGCCTGGCTATTGCGGCTGATCGGCTCGGACACGAAAGTATTCGCCCGGGGGCAGGCCGAATAGCTTGCCGAACGCGGCGATAAAGGCCGACAGAGAATCGTAGCCACAGGCCAGGGCCACGTCGGTAACGCGCTCGCCACGCTCCAGGGCCGGCAATGCGCTGAGCAGGCGCATGCGTTGGCGCCAAAGGCGAAAGCTAAGGCCTGTCTCGCGTTGAAACAGGCGGCTCAAGGTTTTTTCCGATACGCCCGCTTGCTGCGCCCAGTCATTGAGCCCTGTTTGCGCATCCGGTTGCTCCTGCAAATGCAGGCACAACTCGCGCAAGCGCTTGTCGCGTGGAAGTGGCAGCATCAGGTGCTGCTCGCTGGCCAGGCTCAGTTGGTCGAGTAGCACCTGCACCAGGCGCCCGTCGGCACCCTTGAGGTCGTAGTGCACAGGCAACTCACTGAAAGTTCGGATCAGCTCGCGCAGCAGCGCACTGACCGCAATCACCCGGCATTGCGTGGACGACCAACGGTCGGGGGCATGCTCCAGGTACAGGCTGCGCAGGCAGGTATTGCCGGTGCAACTGACCCGGTGTGCAACGTGTGCCGGAACCCACACCGCACGTTGTGGCGGCACCATGTAGAAGCCGTTGTCGGTATGCACCTGCACGACGCCCCCAATGGCATAGGACAATTGCCCCCAGGGATGGCTATGACGGTAGCCCAGAATGATATTTGGCAAGGTCTGGACATGACCATAGACCGGGCGTGGGAGCTGGGGCAGATGCTCGAGCGCTTGTGGCTCCTGCGAGGTGGTTTGTCCGTTTGGCGACACTGGCAGCGTTCTGGCGTTAGTGGAGGAATCGAAAAGACCTTATCGTCTGGCGCCACACAATAACAAGTCAGGATCGATGATGAAGTACCTGCGGATGCTATTCGACAATTTCACCCTGGCGCTGTTGGGGGTGATTCTTGTGGCTACCTTGTTGCCCTGCGAAGGCGACGGTGCTGTGCTGTTCGGTTGGTTGACCAACCTTGCCATCGGCCTGTTGTTCTTTTTGCATGGGGCCAAGTTGTCTCGTGAAGCCGTGGCGGCCGGGGCAGGGCATTGGCGCCTGCACCTGTTGGTATTCGCCTGCACCTTCGTGATGTTCCCGTTGCTTGGCATGGCGCTCAAACCATTGGTGCTGCCACTGGTGGGTGATGAGCTGTACCTGGGGGTGCTGTACTTGTGCGCACTGCCAGCGACGGTACAGTCGGCCATTGCCTTTACTTCGCTGGCGCGAGGCAACGTTCCGGCGGCTATCTGCAGTGCTGCGGCGTCGAGCTTGCTGGGCATTGCCCTCACGCCATTGCTGGTGGTGTTGTTGATGGGCGTGGAAGGTGACAGCGGCTCGGGCCTGGATGCAGTGTTGAAGATCGTTTTGCAGTTGCTGGTGCCGTTTGTTGCAGGGCAACTTGCACGACGCTGGATCGGGCAGTGGGTGAGGCGCAATGCACGTTGGTTGAAAGTGGTCGATCAGGGTTCGATTCTGCTTGTGGTTTACACCGCCTTCAGTGATGCGGTAGTCAGTGGCTTGTGGCAGTCGGTACCGCCCTCGCGCCTGGCCGGGTTGGTGTTGGTCTGTTGCCTGCTGCTGGCAGTGGTGCTCTGGTGCACCTCCACGCTTGCGCGCAGGCTGGGCTTCACCCTGGAAGACCGCATTACGATTTTGTTTGCAGGCTCGAAAAAAAGCATGGCCACCGGAGTACCGATGGCTCAGGTGCTGTTTGTCGGTGGTGGTATTGGCGCGATGATCTTGCCGTTGATGATCTTCCATCAGATTCAACTGATGGTCTGTGCGGTATTGGCCCAGCGCTACGCGGCGCGCAGTGAAGCGCCCGCGCTCAGAGCAGAATGCCCTTGACCGGTTGCAACTGAGTCGGCGCGGTCTCGCCCGAAAGCTCGCGCACGGCAATCTCCAGATTGCGGCACATGGCATCCAGGGCCAGGTCGTTTGGCTGGGTGTCGAAGGGATCGGCGATCTGATCGCCGAGGGCATCCAGGCCAAAAAAGGTATAGGCCAGCACGCAAACGGCAAACGGGGTGAACCAGCCGATGCTGTCGACCAGGCAAAACGGCAACAGGAAGCAGTAGACATGAACGATACGGTGCAGCATCAGGATGTAGGGGTAGGGAATGGGCGTGTTCTTGATGCGCTCGCAGCCACCCAGTACGTAGGAGAGACGGCTTAGTTGTTGGTCCAGGTTGGCCTGCAGCACTTCGCCGCCACCAGCATCGCGGGCCTGGGCCATGAAGCGCTGGCCGATTTTGCCCAGCAGAAGACTCGCCGGAGCATCGCTGGTAGCGAGCTGGGCGCGGGTCGGGTCATCGAGCAGGCGCTGCAAGTCGGCGCTTGGTCGGTTACCGCGCAACTGGTCGCGCAATACATAGGCGAATGCCACCAACGAATCGAGCAGGTTGTTGCGCTGATTGGCGGATAGGTCAGGCAACAGGCTCAGCGTCTGGCGGGTCAGGTTGCGGCTGACGATGAGCAACTCGCCCCACAGCGTGCGCGCTTCCCAGAAGCGCTGATAGGCCACGGTGTTCCTGAAACCGAGGAAGATGGCCAGGGTCAGGCCCCACAGGGTGAATGGCGTTGGGGTGAGGATAACCTTGTACTCGAACAACGTACCGTGCGTGGCGACCACTACAGAACTGATCAGCACGATGTACAGCACCTTCAGCCATATCGCCGGAATGATCGAGCCCTTGAGGGAGAACAGCAAAACGCGGATGGAGGGTTTTTGCGGCTGGATGATCATCACGGCAAACCTTGTACTGTGGTGCGAAAAATTCGCGCAATACTTTAGGACAAAGCGTAGAGAGGATACAGCTCTGCAACGAGATGATGTTACATTATATCGTAATAGCCTTTCGCGAGTTGCTCATGTCTTCCCCTCACGCCCGCCTGCAATCGATTGACGCCCTCCGTGGTTTGGTCATGCTTTTGATGCTGCTCGACCATGTTCGTGAAACCTTTTTTCTGCATCGCCAGGTCAGTGACCCTATCGATGCCTTGAATGTGGCTCCCGAGTTGTTCTTTACGCGTCTGCTCAGTGCCTTGTGCGCACCCGTGTTCATTTTCCTCACCGGACTTTCTGCCTGGCTCTACAGCCAGAAGCACAACCGCACAGAGACCTCAGTATTCCTGCTCAAGCGCGGACTGTTTCTAGTGCTGTTGGAACTGACCCTGGTCAACCTGGCCTGGAACGGCACCTTACTGCCGCAAACCGTGTGGCTGCAGGTGATCTGGTGCATCGGCATTTGCATGATTGTCCTGGCGGCGGCCTTGCATCTGCCAAGTCCGGTGGTGCTCGCCCTTGGCATTCTGATCGTGGCGGGTCACAACGTGCTCGACCCACTGGTGCTCGACAATGAATCAAGTTGGTTTGCCCCTTGGGCAATCCTCCACCAGCGAGCGTTCATCGAGTTGGGCGGCATCACCCAGGTCCGCACCACCTACCCGGTATTGGCGTGGATGGGGGTGATCTTTCTGGGGTGGTGCGCAGGCCCCTGGTTTGCTCACGGTGTAGCGTCGACAAGGCGCTTGGTATCGTTGCTGGGTTGGGGGGTGGTGTTGCTGCTGGCATTTGTGGGCATCCGCTACCTGAATGTCTATGGCGATCAACCTTGGGTCGCCACAGGTGATGCACTGCGTACTACCATGAGCTTTCTCGCGGCACGCAAATATCCGCCATCACTGATGTTCCTGATGCCTACGCTGGGCCTTTGCTTGATCCTGCTCGCTGCGCTGGAGCGTTATCAGGCGCGCCGCTGGGTGTCACTATTGGCGCTGTTCGGCGCTGCACCGATGTTTTTCTATCTGCTGCACCTTTACGTGCTCAAGGCAATGTACCTGGTAGCAGTGGCCTGGTGGGGGTTGAACCAGGGTGCGCATTTCGGTTTTGATCAAATTGCCAGCGTCTGGCTGTGCAGCCTGGGATTGGCAGTGGTGCTGTATTACCCGACGCGCTGGTTCGCTGCCTTGAAACAGCAACGTCGGGATGTGGCTTGGCTCAAGTACTTCTGATCCTGCTCAGTCGTGGCAGCAGTGGGGCTTGTCGGTATCGACCCCCTGGTAACGGTCGTGATGGCGTACCCAATCCATGGTGCCTTGTTCATTACGGCCCTTGGGCATCAGGTCGAGGAAGTTGTAGGCACCGACCAGGATGTCCAGGCCTCTGGCATAGCTTGAGTAGGTGTGGAAGATCGTTCCGTCGGCATCGCGATAGAACACGCTCAAGCCCGGCAGCTCGGTTTCGTCCCCCACGTAGGGTTCGTAGTTGTATTGGCTGCTGCCATCAGTGGTGACGCTGACGCCGAATTCTTGATTGAAGTGGCTGCCGTGGGACGACACCCAAGGAAACTTCCAGCCCATGCGTTGCTTGAATGCCTGGAACTGCGCGAAGGGCGCGTGCGACACGGCGACCAGCGCCACATCGTGATGCGCCAGGTGCAGGTTGGCGCCATCGAAGTGGTCGGCCAGGAAAGAGCATCCACTACACCCCTCGCTCCAGCCATCGGCGAACATGAAGTGATAAACCAATAGCTGGCTGCGTCCGCCGAACAGATCGGCCAGGCTCAGTTGCCCTGCGGGGCCTTCAAAACTGAAATTTTGCTCGACGCGCACCCATGGCAGGGCACGGCGGGCCCTGGCCAGTTCGTCGCGTTGATGGGTGACGGCTTTTTCATGCAAGAGCAGTTGCCGGCGGGCACTGAGCCATTCACTGCGAGAAACCACCTGCGGGTTGTTGTAGTTGTCCATGGTTACGCTCCAGCGGAGGAATGTACCTATGGTCGTCCGGGGCAGATGCGTTTCGACCGTTTACCACGCGTTGGTCGGAATTGGCTGATGAGCGGTGCTCAGTTTGAGTCCACGATAGAGGCTAAAACGATTCATCTGGCGATTAGCCACTTTCTCGTGACTTCAACGTTGTTGCTGCGGGTGGATAGGCCTACTATTCATAGGCTTATGAATAATAAGCCTAAGCTTATAACAAAAAAATGGAGTCTGTGATGATCCCACTGGATCGAATCCTGATGAGTAGCCTGCTGCTGTTTTCCGTGACTGCAGCCCAGGCCGCCGACGGCCAAAAAGTTTTCAGCCAAGGTGGGCAGAACCCCGCCGCCATGGCCTGCCTGGGGTGCCATGGGGTAGATGGCAAGGGTATGGCGGCCGCTGGTTTCCCACGATTGGCAGGTTTGCCAGCCACCTACCTGAGCAAACAGCTGCACGATTTTCGTGATGGCAGTCGCAAGAACCCGATCATGGAGCCTCTGGCCAAAGCCCTCAGCGATGAGGAAATCCAGGCGGTGACCACAACCTTGGCGGCCATGCCCAGCGATGTCGTGGCAGGTCCTGGCAGGCAGCAGATGGCGATCGATGCCACCCAGAAGCTCGCCTTGTATGGTGATTGGAGCCGCAAGATTCCAGGCTGCGTGCAATGTCACGGGCCAGGGGGTGTCGGCGTGGGCGAGCATTTTCCGCCCTTGGCGCAGCAACCTGCTGCCTATCTGGTGGCGCAGCTTAATGCCTGGCGCGATGGCAGCCGCAGCAACGACCCGAACCAACTGATGGTTGGCGTAGCCAAGGCTATGAGCGAAGAAGAGGTGAAGGCGGTAGCCGAGTATTTTGCCAATCCGGCCAGCCAGGAGGTGAAACCATGAAGCCGTTGATGTTTTGCGCCCTGGCGCTGGCAGTGGGCAGCGCTCACGCCGCACCGTTTGCCATGGACGACCAGTCGCAGATCAAGGTGCCTGCGGCGAGTGCTGCCCCAGGCTTTACCCCGCCTGCCGAAAGCGAACTGCCAGACAACGCGTTCGGCACCATGGTCCGCCAAGGGCATGCCCTGTTCGTCGATACCAAGCGGCTGCTGCCGGATAAAGTTGGCAACGGCCTCAACTGCAGCAACTGTCACCTCGATCAAGGCCGTCTTGGTAATTCGGCCCCGCTCTGGGGCGCGTACCCGATGTACCCGGCTTATCGCAAGAAAAACGACAAGGTCAACACCTTCGCCGAACGCATTCAGGGCTGCTTCCAGTTCAGCATGAACGGCACGCCACCTGCAGCTGACAGCGCGGAAATGACAGCGTTGTCGGTGTATGCCTACTGGTTGGCGAGCAAAGCGCCGATTGCGGTGGAAACCCCGGGGCGCGGCTATCCAGAGGTGGCGCAGCCGGCGCAGGGGTATGACTTCAAGCGCGGAGAGCAGGTCTATCAACAGCAGTGTGCTATTTGTCATGGCCCTGACGGCCAGGGGCAAAAGGTTGCCTCGGACTACGTGATGCCACCACTTTGGGGAAAAGATTCCTACAATTGGGGCGCAGGCATGCATAGGATCAATACTGCGGCCTCGTTTATCAAGTACAACATGCCCCTGGGCAAGCCCGGCAGCCTGAGTGACCAGCAGGCCTGGGATGTTGCAGCCTATATCAACCGCCACGAACGCCCTCAGGATCCACGTCTGGTGGACGGCTCGATCGAGAAAACCCGCGTCAAGTATCACGCCAACGACGGGGTCAATCTCTACGGGCAAAAGGTTGAAGGGGTGCTGATCGGTAAGGGCGTCCTCTAGGAAAACTCGCTTTCGCAGGCTGTATTGCAGCCTGCGAGCAGCGCAATATTTACCTTCGATGGGAACTATCTACACTAGGATTTCTCTATCATGGCATCGGCCAGTAGTGGCGGGGCATTGTAAGGTGACTGCCGCCTGATTAGACTGCGCCGAATTTCGTACGCAAAGCCCCTGTTAAGGACGTATATGATCAAGAAATGCTTGTTCCCGGCAGCCGGTTACGGCACTCGCTTCCTGCCTGCTACCAAAGCCATGCCCAAGGAAATGCTGCCGGTGGTAAACAAGCCACTGATCCAGTACGGCGTTGAAGAAGCGCTAGAAGCGGGTCTGACCGAGATCTCCATCGTTACAGGTCGTGGCAAGCGGGCGCTGGAAGACCACTTCGACATCAGTTACGAGCTGGAAAACCAGATCAAAGGCACCGACAAGGAAAAATACCTGGTCGGCATCCGTCGTCTGCTCGACGAGTGTTCGTTCTCCTACACCCGTCAGACCGAAATGAAAGGCTTGGGCCACGCAATCCTGACCGGCCGCCCTCTGATCGGCGACGAGCCCTTCGCCGTCGTGCTGGCGGACGACCTGTGCGTCAACCTTGAAGGTGATGGCGTGCTGCAACAGATGGTCAAGCTGTACAACCAATTCCGTTGCTCGATCGTCGCCATTCAGGAAGTCGATCCTCAAGAGACCAACAAGTACGGTGTGATCTCTGGTGAAATGATCCGTGACGACATTTACCGGGTGAACAGCATGGTCGAGAAGCCTGCGCCGGAAGATGCGCCATCGAACTTGGCAATCATCGGTCGCTACATCCTGACCCCGGACATCTTCAAGCTGATCGAAGAAACCGAGCCAGGCAAAGGCGGTGAGATCCAGATCACCGACGCCTTGATGAAGCAGGCGCAGAACGGCTGCGTCATTGCCTACAAATTTAAAGGCAAGCGTTTTGACTGTGGCGGCGCCGAAGGCTACATCGATGCCACCAACTTCTGCTTCGAAAACTTCTACAAGACCGGTAAGGCCTACTAAATAGCTTCAAGCGGCAAGCTACACGTTGCAAGTGGATCGCATACGGCTTTTTCTTGTAGCTGGTAGCTTGAAACTTGCAACTTGAGAGCGTCGATATGTCCTACGATTTTGATCTGTTTGTGATTGGTGCCGGGTCCGGTGGTGTGCGTGCTGCGCGATTCGCTGCCGGTTTCGGTAAAAAGGTGGCGGTTGCCGAAAGCCGTTACCTGGGCGGCACCTGTGTCAACGTCGGCTGTGTGCCGAAAAAGCTGCTGGTCTACGGTGCACACTTTTCCGATGACTTCGAGCAGGCCGCAGGTTTTGGCTGGTCACTTGAGGACGCTCAGTTCGACTGGGGCCAGTTGATCGCCAACAAAAACCGTGAAATCGAACGACTCAACGGTATCTACCGCAACTTGTTGGTCAACAGTGGCGTTACCTTGCTCGAAGGCCACGCCAAGCTTGCCGACGCCCACACAGTGGAAGTCGACGGTCAGCGCTACACCGCCGAACACATCCTCGTTGCTACTGGCGGCTGGCCACAGATTCCGGATATCCCCGGCAAAGAGCTGGCGATCAGTTCCAACGAAGCCTTCTTCCTCAAAGAGTTGCCCAAGCGTGTTCTGGTCGTTGGCGGTGGCTATATCGCTGTGGAATTTGCCGGAATCTTCCAGGGGTTGGGCGCGAAAACCACCCTGCTTTATCGTGGTGACATGTTCTTGCGCGGCTTCGATGGCGCCGTGCGCACGCACCTGAAAGAAGAGCTGGAAAAACGCGGCATGGAGCTGCAGTTCAACAGCGATATCCAGCGCATCGAACGCCAGGATGACGGTAGCCTCAAGGCCACACTCAAAGACGGTAGCGAGCACGTTGCAGACTGCGTTTTCTACGCCACGGGTCGACGCCCGATGCTCGATAACCTGGGCCTGGAAAACACCGGCGTGGAGCTGGATTCTCGTGGTTTCATTCGCGTGGATGATTTGTACCAGACCACCGAACCGTCGATTCTGGCCATTGGTGATGTGATTGGTCGGGTGCAACTGACGCCCGTGGCGCTGGCCGAAGGCATGGCGGTGGTCCGACGTTTGTTCAAGCCCGAGCAATACCGTCCGGTGGACTACCAGAACATTCCGACCGCCGTGTTCAGCCAGCCGCCTATCGGTACCGTCGGCCTGACTGAAGAGCAGGCGTTGGAGCAAGGGCACAACGTGCAGGTATTTGAGAGCCGCTTCCGGCCGATGAAGCTGACCTTGACCGATATTCAGGAGAAGACCCTGATGAAGCTCGTGGTCGATGCCGATACCGACCGTGTATTGGGGTGCCATATGGTCGGTCCGGAGGCTGGCGAGATCATTCAAGGTCTGGGCATTGCGCTCAAGGCGGGGGCAACCAAGCAGCAGTTCGACGAAACCATCGGGGTGCATCCGACGGCTGCCGAAGAGTTCGTGACACTGCGTACACCCGTATCGCGTTAAGGCGAGACTGCGTGTTTACGCGCGAAGTGAACGTGCGGTTTCCTACTTTTAGCGTGACGAAAGCGGTTGGCTCGGTTGACCGCAGCTGACATTCGCCGATAGGGACATTCCAGATACTGGCCGGGCGCTGCAATCCAGCGTCCAGTCAGGTGAGGCCTGATTGTCCCAATCATTTCTCAAGTGAATGTCACTATGAAACCTTCAAAAAAATCCCTTCTCGCCGCGAGCTGCTGCCTTCTCTTTGGGGCTGGGCTGGCTCAAGCCAATGGTCAGATGAGTTTCAGCGGTAGCGTTCTGGCCGGCACCTGTCTGGTCAATGGCGGGAGCAGTGATGTCGCCGTGACCTTGCCGCCTGTGGCTGCCAGTCTGCTGATCAATCCTGGTCAGGTTGCCGGCGAAACGCCGTTCAACTTGAGGCTGACCAACTGCTCTCCTGGCCTGAATCGCGTCTCTACCTATTTTGAACCCGGTCCAACCATCAGCCCGCAAGGGCGGTTGATTGTTGATGCCAGTGGCAGCACCAATGTCGAGGTTCAATTGCGCAATGGCAATAAAGCAGTGATGGATCTGGCAGGCGCCCAAGGCAACCAGAACTCCCAGGTCGTCGATATTGTCAGCGGCCGGGCGGTGCTCAACTATTACGCCGAGTACTACTCCTTGGGTGGCACGACTCCAGGGCCGGTAAACACTCGCGTGCAATACACCCTGGTGTACCCGTAATTGCGCCGAGGCAGCCCTCAATCGGGCTGCCTTCTTCTGCCTTTGTTGCTTCAGGAAACCTCTATGAAAGGATTTTGCCTGCCAATGTGGCGCGGGTGGCTGCTGGCTGCCTGCGTGTTCAGCGGGGCGGTCAATGCAAACGTGGTGATTGCCACCACCCGGGTGATTTATCCGGCCGATGCTGGGGAGGTTACCGTCAGCCTCAGCAACAAAGGCCAGCATCCCTCGTTAGTGCAAGCGTGGGTCGATGACGGACAAGCAGATGTGCCGGTGGAGCAACTGAACGTGCCATTCAGTCTGACGCCAGGGTTGTTCCGGCTCGATCCCGGCAAGGGGCAGACGCTACGGCTGTTCCAGAGCGAACATGAATTTGCCTCTGACCGCGAGAGCCTTTACTGGCTTAACGTGTTGGACATTCCCCCTAAGGGCCAGGGTAACGCGTTGCAACTGGCCGTGCGTTCTCGTATCAAGCTGCTCTATCGCCCCCAAGGGCTTGCAGGCAATGCTCAACTAGCGGCGCAATCGGTGAGCTGGCGTTTGCTGCGCAGCGCTGAGGGCTGGATGCTCGAAGCCCATAACCCGAGCCACTTTTACGTCAACCTCAGTGAGTTGTCAGTGCATGTCGACGGTCGTCAGTATCCGGTAATCAGCAGCCATATCGCGCCGTTGTCGGCCCAGCTATTCGCAGTGAAAGGCCTGATGAGTGTCCAGGCTGCGATGGCGGCGGTGCACTTCGCCAGTGTCAACGATTACGGCACGGTGCTGCCTGCCCGCACGCCAGCCGAAGTGGTGCCCAGGCACTGAGTGCACTGGGGGCAATAACCATGAACAGATCTTGCACCGGTCGCCCATGGCGACGGGTCCAGGCGCTATGTTGCCTGGGCATGGGGCTGGCGGTCAGTGCGGCGCAGGCGCTGGCACTGGAGTTCGATCCCCGCTTCCTGCAAGGCGAGGGTGGTCCGGTGGCCGATGTGAGCCGTTTCCAACAGGCTGACGCCGTACCCGAGGGTGAGCAACTACTGGATGTCGTGATCAATGAGAACTGGAGCGGGCGCTGGCCGGTTTCATTGCGCCTTCAGGGCGACGGTCACCAAGCCCAACCTTGTTACAGTGCTACCTTGCTCGAAGCGTTGGCAATCGATCAATCCCGGCTGGCGCCATCTGCACAAGCGCAACTGCGTGCAAACGCCAGTTGCGTACCCTTGTCTGCGCTGGGGTTACAGGCCAGCGAGCATCTGGACTACTCCGCGTTACGACTTAACCTGCAGATCGCCCAACTGGCATTGTTGTCCGATGCGCGTGACTACTTGCCTGCGCAGCAGTGGAGCAGCGGTACGCAAGCAGCGTTCGTCGATTACCGCTTGAACCAGTTCAGCCAGCAGAGCAGGGCAGATAGTCAGCATTGGAACCAGTCCTTTCTGGGCCTGCGCAGCGGTGTTAATACCGGCGCCTGGTATTGGCGCCATGAAGGTAACGTGCAGGCGGGCGAGGGTGTGGAACAGCGCTACCAACCGGTTGCCACCTATGTGCAACGTGATGTGCCGATGTGGAAGGCGCAGTTGACACTGGGTGAGGCTTTCAGCCGAGGTGAAGTCTTCGACAGCATTGCCTACCTGGGACTTGGGCTGGGTAGCGACGAACGCATGCTACCAGCTTCGCAACGTGGCTTTGCACCGACGGTCAGTGGCATTGCCTACACTACGGCGCTGCTGACCATACGTCAGCGAGGTGTTGTTGTGCATGAGTCGACAGTTCAGCCAGGACCGTTCGAAATCAACGATCTGTATGCCAATGGCTACAGTGATGACCTGGAAGTGACAATCAGGGAAGCCGATGGTAACCAGCGTATCTATACCGTCCCTTATCAGGCTGCGCCGTTGGCCCTGCGCCCAGGCGCCAGTCGTTTTGACTTCAGCCTCGGGCGTTGGCGCGATGGCCTGGGCAACGTCGGGCCCGAGCATTTGCAAGGCAGTTGGCAACAGGGCCTGAGCAATCACATGAGCGTCCATGGTGGTGTGCTGGGTGCCGATGGCTACCATTCGGCCGCCATGGGGGCGACATTCAACAGTCAGATCGGCGCACTGGCACTAACCCTGTTGGGTTCGCGAGCAAAGCAGACTGGGCAGCCGGCCGCCCGTGGCGAAGCACTTCGCCTCCATTGGCGACACGTAATCGCGACGTCGATGACTGATCTGAGCATCAGTCTGAGCAGCAATCGCCCGGGTTATTACGGTTTTAACGACTTTGCCCGTGGACAGAGTGATGGGGTGGGCAATTTACCTAATCAACAGGCAAGCGTGCGCGCAAGTGTTGCTGTCAGCCAGGGCTTGGGTGATCAACGTGGTCGGTTCAGCTTGCAGGCCACGCGTATGCAGTATTCGGGGCAAGCAGGTAGTTATTTGAGCTATTCAGTGGGCTATTTCAATCGTTACAGATCACTGGGCTACGGCATTACCGCCTCCCGAGAGCAGTCCGCTTCGACCGGGCATCTCAATCAGTTTGGCTTGTCCCTGAGTATGCCGCTTGGCCGCCAAAGGCGAAGCTCGTTGAACAGCAGTTGGAACGGTGTCGGCAAGGGACAGAGCAGCAGCACCACGCGGTTCACGACAACGGCGGGTGAGCATAGCGAGTGGAGCTATGGTCTAGGCCTGTCAACGGCACATGACCAGCAACGCAACACCGCGGGTGTGGATGCAAGCCTGCGATACAGCGGCGCGGCCTCCGAAATCAGTGCTTCGTTGCTTCAGCACAACGACTATCGGCAGGTCTCCATGGGTGTTCGCGGTGCAGTCATCGCTCACGCAGGTGGGTTGACCGGGGCGCAGTCGTTAGGCGAAAGCTTTGCTATCGTGCACGCCCCCGGAGCGGAGCACGCACGGCTCAAGCAAGCGCCGCAGGTGCGCCTCGACCGGCGCGGATATGGCGTACTGCCACAGTTGTCACCCTACAGCCTCAACACCGTGGAACTTGATCCCAAGGGCACTTCGCAGGATGTGGAACTGCAGATCAGTAGTCAGCAGGTTGTGCCGCGTGCTGGCGCCGCCCCTTTGCTTTACTTCCCAACGCGCAGCGGACGCAGTGCTTTGATCGATGCACGGCTGGCGGATGGCAGTGCGTTGCCATTCGGCGCCAGCGTGGTCAATGAGGCCGGGGATGAACTGGGGATGGTCGGGCAGGGCAGCCGCTTGCATGTACGCGGTATCGAGACGCAGGGCAGCCTGCAAGTGCGTTGGGGGCGGGGTAATCAGCAACGCTGTTCGGTGAATTACCAGTTGCCTGAGTCTCAAACCAAGATCCATGGTCCCTCAGTTTTGACCGCCAGGTGTGTTCCTGACGATCGTGTCTTACTCTAGTGTGGTAAGACGCCTTTCACCTATAGGGACGCACGCTTATAGCCAAAACCAATCACCAACATGAGGTTTACCAATGAGCATTGAGTGAGTGTATTGGCTACGATTCTTCCATCAGTTTTTTCAACCCCCTGAAGGAGAGTCACTTATGCCTATTATCAATAGCCAGGTAAAACCGTTCAAAGCCACTGCTTACCACCAGGGCAAGTTCGTCGAAGTGTCTGAAGCCGACCTCAAGGGCAAATGGTCCGTGGTGTTCTTCTACCCGGCTGACTTCACTTTCGTCTGCCCTACCGAGCTGGGCGACCTGGCCGATAACTACGCCGAATTCAAAGACCTGGGCGTGGAAATCTACGGTGTGTCCACCGACACCCACTTCACCCACAAAGCCTGGCACGACACCTCGGAAACCATTGGCAAGATCCAGTACCCGCTGATCGGTGACCCTACCCACGTCATCTCGCGCAACTTTGACGTGCTGATCGAAGAAGCCGGTATCGCTGACCGTGGCACCTTCGTGATCAACCCGGAAGGTCAGATCAAAATCGTTGAACTGAACGATGGCGGTGTAGGCCGTGATGCCAGCGAACTGCTGCGCAAGATCAAGGCTGCCCAGTACGTCGCTGCCCACCCAGGCGAAGTCTGCCCGGCCAAGTGGAAAGAAGGCGAAGCTACCCTGGCGCCATCGCTGGACCTGGTCGGCAAGATCTAAGACCGTGAGCCAGCCGAGGGCGGTGAGCCACCGCACCTGACGTTGTCACCGCCCCGCAAAACGCCCGGGCGCTTTCGCTCGGGCGTTTTTATTTCTACCGTTTGAAAAAGGAATCGCCCGTATGTTGGACGCCACGCTTAAAACTCAGTTGAAAACCTACCTGGAGCGGGTCACTCAGCCGATCGAGATCGTTGCCTCCCTCGATGACGGCGCGAAGTCCCGCGAAATGCGCGACTTGCTGGTTGAAATTGCCAGCCTGTCCACTCTGATTACCTTGCGTGAGGACGGCAGCGACGCCCGCCGCCCATCGTTCTCGCTCAATCGCCCAGGGGCTGCAAAAGACATCAGTCTGCGCTTTGCCGGCATTCCCATGGGGCACGAATTCACCTCGCTGGTGCTGGCGCTGTTGCAGGTTGGCGGTCACCCGTCCAAGGCCAGCGCCGAATTGATCGAACAGATCAGCAGCCTTGAAGGTGAGTTCAACTTCGAAACCTACTTCTCGCTGTCGTGCCAGAACTGCCCGGACGTTGTCCAGGCGCTGAACCTGATGGCGGTGCTCAATCCCAATGTGCGTCACGTCGCCATTGACGGTGCGTTGTTCCAGGAAGAAGTCGAATCGCGCAAAGTCATGGCTGTACCAAGTGTGTACCTCAATGGTGAAGTATTTGGCCAGGGGCGCATGGGGCTGGAAGAGATCGTCGCCAAGCTGGACACCAGTACGGGTGAGCGCCAGGCTGAGAAAATCAACGCCAAGGACGCTTTTGATGTGCTGGTAGTGGGCGGTGGTCCAGCCGGTGCTGCGGCGGCCATCTACGCTGCGCGTAAAGGCATCCGTACCGGTGTTGCCGCTGAGCGTTTCGGTGGTCAGGTGCTCGACACCATGGCGATCGAAAATTTCATTTCGGTTCAGGAAACTGAAGGCCCGAAACTGGCCATGGCCCTGGAAGAACACGTCAAACAGTACGACGTGGATATAATGAACCTACAGCGTGGCGAAGCGCTGATTCCAGCCACCGACGGCGGCCTGCACGAAGTGCGCCTGGCCAGTGGCGCCTCGCTCAAGGCCAAGACCGTGATTCTGGCTACCGGTGCGCGCTGGCGTGAAATGAACGTGCCGGGCGAGAAAGAGTACCGCAGCCGTGGCGTGGCCTACTGTCCGCACTGCGATGGCCCGCTGTTCAAAGGCAAGCGCGTGGCGGTGATCGGTGGCGGCAACTCGGGTGTCGAGGCAGCTATCGACCTGGCCGGCATCGTTGCCCATGTCACCCTGATCGAGTTCGACAGCCAGTTGCGTGCCGATGCTGTCCTGCAACGCAAGTTGCACAGTTTGCCGAACGTGAAGGTCATTACCAGTGCGCTCACTACCGAAGTGCTGGGTGATGGCGAGAAGGTCAATGGCCTGCGCTACAAAGACCGTAACAGCGACGAGCAGCATGACATTGCACTGGAAGGGATCTTTGTTCAGATCGGCCTGTTGCCCAACACCGATTGGCTCAAAGGCACTGTCGAGTTGACGCCGCGAGGCGAGATCATCGTCGATGCCCGTGGCCAGACCAACCTGCCGGGTGTATTTGCGGCGGGCGATGTGACCACTGTGCCGTACAAGCAGATCGTGATTGCCGTGGGTGAGGGGGCCAAGGCGTCGCTGGCGGCTTTTGATCACTTGATCCGGACGTCTGCGCCGGCCTGATGGACAGCGTGCCGGGCAAGCGTGCGCCTATCTGAAACCGGTAGACGCAGGCTTGCCCGGCGACTTACTTATTGTTCAAGCCAGACGCTCGCCCACACACGCACGCCGGTATTCACCAGGCGTCACCCCATAGGCTTGCTTGAACTGTCGGTTCAAGTGGCTCTGATCGGAAAACCCCAAGGCAAACGCGACATTGAACGGCAGACAGTCGTTTTTCAGCAATTCTCGCGCCCGGCTCAGGCGCCGCTGCTTGAGCCAGGCATGCGGCGGCAGACCGGTGGCCTGACGGAAAACGCGGGCGAAATGGAAGGGCGAAAGGTTCACTGACTGAGCCAGCTCTTGCAGTGAAGGCGGGTAGGCCAGGCGACTGTCCATCAACTCCTTGGCCCGGGCCACGGCGCAGGGCTCGTTACCTGGCTGGCGGACGCTGCCCACTCGGGCATGGCGTTGCACCAGCAACAATACGGCCTCGCGCCAGGCGGTCTGTTGTTCCAGGGCACTGGCCCCCTGTTCCGCCGAGCGGTGCAGCCAGCTGAAAGCCTTGGCCAGTTGCCGGTCATGCAGCACGCTGGCTTCGAAGCTGGGCAAGCCATCGCGCTTGAGTTCCAGTTCGTCCAGCACGCCGGTGATGCGCTCACTTTCCGGATAAAAACCCCGGTAGCGCCAGCCCTGTTCGTGGGCCTTCGCTCCTGTATGCAGCTCATCGGGATTGATCAGCACCATGCTGCCCACCGGCGCCAGGTGTTCGCTGCCACGGTGCCAGAAGCGTTGGGCGCCCGACTCGATGATGGTGATCACATAGCCTTCATGCACATGCGGAGCAAAGCGCTGCTGGAAATATCGAGCGTGCAGCAGCTCGATATCGCCAAGTGCGGGGGCTTGCCAGAAGCGGGTCTGTTCCTGCGGCGCAAGGTTCATGGGCTGCCGTTCAACCACCAGCGAATGACGAAGAAAAAGGCCATGCTCACCAGCATGCTGATCAAGGTGCTGCGGGTCAACAGCACCAGCACCACCGCGACCACCGAGCCAAGCAGGTAGGGGTTGCTCAGGCTCAGGTCCAGTTCATGGCCTGGCAAGAAAATGATCGGACCACAAATCGCAGTCAGCATGCCCGGTACGGCAAATCCTAGAAATTGCCGTGCGTTGGAACTCAGGCGCAGGGGCAAGCGCGGTTCGAGAAAGGCATAGCGATTGAGAAACACCAGCAGGCCCATGCCGATAATCAATGCAAAGATCATGAGCGTGCTCCACTGAATTTCTGGCAGATGAAACCCGCGCTCATGCCCAGTAGTCCGGCCGCCACCAGGCCGGTTTCCCAGTACCAGAAGCTGAACAGTACCGAACTGAACAAGGACACGGCGACGCAGACCACGGTTGCCAGGTTGCGTACCAATGGCGCGATCAGGGCGACAAACGTCGCGACGATAGAGAAGTCCAGGCCCAACTGATCCAGGTGCGGAATGTTCTGCCCGAGAATGATGCCGACCAGTGTGAACAGGTTCCAGGCAATGTAGAACGTCAGGCCCACACCCAGGGCATACCAGCGATTGAACTGCTGCTGGTCGTACTGGCTGGTCAGGGCGAAGAACTCATCGGTGAGCAAAAAGCCCAGGCCCAACCGCCAGCGTGTCGGCAGCCCTGACAGCACCGGGCGCATCGACAGGCCATACAGCAAGTGCTGAGAGGTCAGCAACAGGGTAGTCAGCAGGATTGAGAACAGGTTGGCGCCACCTTTGATCATGCCGATCGCCACCAACTGCGCGGCGCCGGCAAACACGATAGCCGAAAGCCCCTGGCCTTCCCACGGCGTGAGGTCGGCTTCGATTGCCATTGATCCAGCCAGCAGGCCCCAAGGGGCAACGGCCAGGGACAACGGCACAATGGCAATGGCGTCCTGGATAAAGGCTTGGCGGGCGAAAGGTGGATTGGGCATGGGCGTCTGCGACAACTGAACAAGGTTGCACAGCATGCCAGAGCCGCGCGCGGGTGACTTGTACGATCTTGCTATGGCGCAGGTCGGGGCGTGAAAGCAAGCCTCAATGTTTGCTGCTGAGCAATCGTTGCTGCACCGCAAAACAACCGTTCAGGTCTACCGCCTTGCGCCAGTAAAACTGCCGTTGGGCAGGATTGCCATTGCCTTGCAAGCGGTAGATTTCAGCCTGGTAGTCGCGTTGGCGACCCCACTGCATGGCCAGCCCTTGGGGCTGGGTGCGGTTGCACAGCAAGCGTTCTGCCGGTTGCGGATAGTAAGAAGCGTAGCGGTTGGCGACAGCGCTGACGTTTTCCAGGTCGCGGTCAAACGCTGCGCTTTGGTTGTAGTTCGGGCACCAGGACTCAATGCCCAGCGCTGCTGGTGCAAATCCTTGGGCAACACTGGCTTCAAGCAGCGGGCAGGCGGCGTCGGGAATCTGGTCGGCGGGCAGGTAGGTCATGTAGTACAACGCCAGACGGTAGCGGGCTACCGGGTGGTCGAGCTCCACGGCTTTCTTCAACAGGCCTACCGCAGGGGCCAAGGTGCGGCCCATGTTCTGGCCCTGTTGCGCCAGATCCTGGTTGGTGGTGCTGGTTTTCAGGCTGAAGCTGGTGTTCTGGCTCTCGGCCTGCTCCAGCAAGGTCAGGGCTTGGCGATACAACAGATCGGCGTGCGGATCGATCTGCAGGCCCTCTGCCTGAACGCAGACGGGTGCCAGCACGACCAGCACGGCGGCTAATAGCGAGGCGCCCGGCAGGGCAAAGCGCTTGCAAGGCGGTGTCTGACGGCTGTGCATCAACGAACGAGAAACGCGGTGATCTACAGGGTTCAATCCAACTGTCCGTAGTGGGGCTCGAAGGGGCCTGGGGCAAAGGTGAGCATTTTAACCATTTCAGGACCCTTGTCCAAAGCAGCAGAATATTAGTGCCAAAGCGAGCTCAGATTGTAAAACAGCCCTGTCACGGCGATCACTAGGAGCATGCCACCGCTGGTCAGACTGATCAGGCGCTGATGCCGCGGGGTTGCCAGCGTCCGGGTCACCAGGATGTACGCCCCCAATATGGCCATATCCAGCACTACCCAGACCAGTGAAAGTAGTAACAGGCTGTTACCGGTGTGGTGAGTGATATGGATGAACTGCGGAAACAGGGCCACGAAAAAAAGAATGTCCTTCGGATTCGACAGGCCGGTGGCGAATCCACGCCACAGGCCGCCTTGGGCGGAGGGCGGCGCAGGTGCATCGCCGGCCGATTGCCCGAGTGTCTGGCGCAGGCTGGAAATGGCCAGGTAGCCAATAAAAAGGCAGCCTGCCAGGCTCAAGGCCGTGAGCAAAGGAGGGGCGATGGTGGCGCTGGTAAGAATCAGGCAGGCCGCCAGGGCGATCAGTACCAATGAGGCGCCATTGGTCCCCAAGGCCGTCATCAACGCCTGGCGGCGGCCAGCATTGGCGGCAGTGTCGACGACAAGCGCCACCACCGGGCCAGGCGTGGCGATCAGTAGAAGTACAGTCAGTGCATAGGTCAGCAGTAGCGCGGTGTTCATCGTTGTGCTCGGTAGCTGGAATCGTGTTGGCTATTCTCGACAGCGACGAGCATCTTGAAAAACGCATGTTATTGTGGCTTTGTATTAGTCTTACTAATGCTTGAGGTCGGCCGTGTCCGAACGAATTCCTGCCTTGCAGGCGCTGCGAGCTTTTGAGGTAGCGGCGCGCCATGGCTCCTTTACTCGGGCAGCTCATGAACTGGCGTTGACCCAGGGGGCGGTCAGCCATCACATCAAGACCCTGGAAAGCCTGTTCGACTGCGCATTGTTTGAACGCCGCGGACCGAAACTGTCGTTGACCGAGCCCGGCCGCCTGCTGGCCCAAGAGCTTAAAGTCGGCTTCAAAATCATCGAAAATGCCTGCGGCCTGCTCAAGCAAGACCGTAAAGGCATTCGTTTGAAAGCGCCTTCCACCCTGACCGTGCGGTGGTTGCTCAAGGCGCTGGAACAATATCGCCAGCAGGAGCACCACAGCCGTGTGCAGCTCTCGAGTGTGTGGATGGATGTTGATAACGTCGACTTCTACAGCGAGCCTTTCGAAGCCGCCATCCTCCTGGCTGACGGGCGCTTTTGCGCCGATGTCGACAGTCTCAAGCTGTTTGACGAATGGTTGGTGCCGGTATGCAGCCCTGACCACCCGGTGAAGGCGGCTGCGCACCTGGATGCATTGAATTTCATCGAACTTTTGCACCCTTCGGCAGATCGCCGCGATTGGCGCCGCTGGCTGACCAGAATGGGGGCTGCGCAGGTGACAATCGACCGTGGCCAATTGTTCGATACCCTCGATCAAGGTATTAGCGCCGCGCAGCAAGGCGCCGGCGTTGCCGTGGTCGATTTGCTGCTGGCTCAGGGCGAGCTCGACAGCGGCCGGCTGGTCATGCCATTTCCCCAGGCCGTGGCCACTGCCGAGAGCTATTATCTGACCTGGCCGCGAACGAGTCCGCAGGCGCGGGACGTACGAGCGTTGGGCGAATTTTTGCTGGCGCTGGTGCCGCAACTACCGCTCCACGGTGTCGATTATTTGTATGACTAATGGTTGTGTGCGACGTCGTGCCGATGTTCGGCAAATACCCGCTCAGCCATGAAGTCGATGAACACGCGCAAGCGTGACGGCATTGCGCGCTTTATGACCGGTGTGCTGGTGTTGATCGGTCAGGCCTTGTTGATTGCCGGGGGCGCTCATCGCCACGGCTTTGCACCGGGCGCGTGAGCCGTCGGCTAGGGTAGAATCGTCCTACAGACAGTTGTTCAGAGGTTGCAGCGGTGGAGTTACAGCAGGGCTTTGTCCTGACCCGGCATTGGCGTGATACCCCGGCAGGCACCTGCGTCGAATTCTGGTTGGCCACCGATCAAGGTCCGCGACGCTTGAGCATACCGTTGCAGACCTCTGTCGCCTTTATTCCCGAGGTACATCGCCAACAGGTCCAGGCATTAGTGCGTGGTGAGCGTGGCGTCGAGTTACGGCCACTGGCGCTGCGGGACTTTGAACAACGGCCGGTGCTTGGTTTGTACTGCCGCCAGCATCGCCAATTGATGCAATTGGAAAAGCGCTTGCGTGCGGTCGGGGTGCAGATCTACGAGGCCGATATCAAGCCGCCTGAACGCTATCTGATGGAGCGTTTCATTACCGCTGGGGTCAGCTTCAGCGGCATCCCGGACGAGCGGGGAGTGTTGCAGGATGCGCATCTAAAACCGGCCCCCGACTATCGACCGGCGCTAAAACTGGTGTCGCTGGACATCGAAACCACCGAGCGTGGCGAGCTTTATTCCATCGCCCTGGAAGGCTGCGGCCAGCGCCAGGTGTATATGCTCGGTCCTGAGAATGGTGACGCCCAAGGCATTGATTTCGACCTTGAGTATTGCGCCAGTCGCGCGCAATTGCTTGAACGTTTGAATCGCTGGATGGCGGTGCACGATCCCGATGCGATCATTGGCTGGAACCTGGTGCAATTCGACTTGCGCGTACTGCAGGCCCACGCTGAACAGCTCAAGGTTCCCCTGAGCCTTGGGCGGGGCGGCGAGGCAATGGAATGGCGTGCACATGGCAGCCGTTCGCACTTTTTTGCCGGCGCCAGTGGGCGGTTGATCATCGATGGTATCGAAGCGCTGCGCTCGGCCACCTGGAGCTTCCCCTCGTTCAGTCTGGAGAATGTGGCGCAAACTCTGCTCGGTGAGGGCAAGGCCATCGATACGCCGTACCAGCGCATGGATGAAATCAACCGCATGTTCGCCGAGGACAAGCCAGCGCTTGCACGCTACAACCTCAAGGATTGCGAGTTGGTCACGCGAATTTTCGCCAAGACCGAGCTCCTGACCTTCCTGCTTGAGCGGGCCACGGTAACCGGTTTACCGGTCGATCGCAGTGGCGGCTCGGTGGCGGCGTTCTGTCATCTCTACATTCCCTTGATGCACCGCCAAGGCTTTGTCGCGCCGAACCAGGGCGAGCGCCCGGACGAAGCCAGTCCCGGCGGCTTTGTCATGGACTCCCGGCCCGGTCTGTACGAGTCGGTGCTGGTGCTCGATTACAAAAGCCTGTATCCCTCGATCATCCGCACGTTTCTAATCGATCCACTGGGTTTGGTCGAGGGTCTGCGCGAGCCGGGTGATGACACCTCGGTACCCGGCTTTCGCGGGGCGCGGTTTTCTCGAACGCGCCATTGTTTGCCGGCTATTGTCGAGCGGGTCTGGCAGGGCCGCGAGAGCGCCAAGCGCGAGCACAACGCGCCGCTGTCCCAGGCCTTGAAGATCATCATGAACGCGTTCTACGGTGTACTCGGTTCCAGTGGCTGCCGCTTCTTCGATCCGCGCCTGGCTTCGTCGATCACCCTGCGCGGTCACGAAATCATGCGTCGCACTCGCGAGTTGATCGAGGCTCAGGGCTACACGGTGATCTATGGCGATACCGACTCCACCTTCGTTTGGCTCAAGGGTGCTCACAACGAGGCCGACGCTGACGTCATTGGCCGTCGCTTGGTGGCGCAGGTCAATCAGTGGTGGTGCGAGCATTTGCGTGATGCCTATCAGCTCGACAGCGCCTTGGAGCTGCAATATGAAACGCACTACAAGCGCTTTTTGATGCCGACCATCCGTGGCACTGAAGAAGGCAGTAAGAAGCGCTATGCCGGGTTGGTCGAGCGCGGGGACGGGCATGAAGAGATGATTTTCAAGGGCCTGGAAAGCGTGCGTACGGACTGGTCGCCGCTGGCTCGCCAGTTTCAGCAGGTGCTCTACGAGCGCATTTTTCGCAGGCAACCTTACCAGGCCTACATACGCGAGTACGTGCGCCAAACCCTCGCAGGTGAACTGGACGAGTTGCTGATCTATCGCAAGCGCCTGCGCCGGCCGCTGGCGGACTACCAGCGCAATGTACCGCCGCATGTGCGGGCAGCGCGCATGGCCGATGAATTCAACCAGCGTCAGGGTCGACCTCGGCAGTACCAGAACGGCGGCTGGATCAGCTATGTGATGACGGTAGCTGGGCCCGAACCCCTGGAAACCCGGAACAGCGCCATCGATTACGACCACTACCTGACTCGGCAACTGCAACCGGTGGCGGATGCCATCCTGCCATTTGTGCAGGACGACTTCACCGCCCTGATCGATCGGCAGATGGGCTTGTTCTAGCGCAGTCGTTACTCGCCCCGAATCAGCCCCAGCGCCAGCATCAGCCAGGCTGCCGCTGCCAGGGCAGTTGCCGTGCGAACGTGGTTCCAGCGATTCCAGCTCGGCACATAGCGATGCCATGCTGCTGCGGCTTCGCTGCTGGTGGGATCGAGGCGGGCGAGGGTCTGGTTTTTCGGCACGTTGAACAGCAGGGTCACCAGCACATTGCCTGCCAGATACAGCGCGCTGCCAATGGCCATACACAGGCTGCCTGGTAAAGGCCAACGCTGATAGGCCCAGACCAGTAGCGCGATGCTGGTTAGCGCGGTGCCGAAGAACAAGGCCAGGAACAGTCGGTTGATCACCACCTGGTTGATCGACTGCATCGCCGCCACCGCGCTCTGCTCGGGGATGCGCTCCAGTGCTTTCATGACAAAGTTGGAAAAGGCGAAGAACAGCCCACCCATCAGGCCACAGCCGAGGGCGGTGGCAAGGATCAGCAACAACAGCAAGGTCTCGATAACGCTCATGGTCCAGTCCTTCGGCAGTGGCAGGGGCAAGCGTGGCTGACAGCCATCAGCTATCCTCAGACTCAGATGTCAGCCTGTTCTGGACATGCCCAAGGATTTACATGGAAACCGCAAGTTACCTTTGAGCTGTCCACGGATTTCGTCCTGTAGTTTAGGCTCGCACCTCAGATCTTTCGTCGCGATCTGTAGTCTTTGATGCATGGAACTTGAAGGAGATGCGCATGCTCGTACGGTCACTGACCCTCGCCACTTTGATGGCCATTGCTGGCCCGGTCTTCGCCGCCAACAGTGATCCCAGCCCGTTGGAACAGGATCTGAACAAGGCCCGTCCACTGATAGTCATTGCACCCAGTACCGCAGATCCGACCCTTCGCGGGCTGAACGAGGCCCTGAATGACCCGGCCACCAAGGCGGCGTTCCAGGAGCGCAACTTGGTGCTGTACAGCATTGCCGGCATGATCGGTAAGCGCGAAGACAAGTACCTCGATCAGCAGGCAACCATGGCGCTGATACGTGAGTTCAAGTTCAGCGCTGCCGACACCGTGATTACCCAGGTGGTGCTGGTCGGCAAGGATGGCGAAAAGCATCGAATCGAGCACACCGGCACCGTAGAGCCAAAGACAATCTTTGATGCAGTCGATGCCTTGCCTGCCGAAGAAAAAGCCATCGTTGCCCCGACAGTGGCGGAGCAGAAACAGGCCGCTTCTGCAACGAACAAGGACGGCAAGCCCGCCAAGCCAGGCAAACCGGCCAAACCCTTGCCGCCGCCCAAGCCACTTGAGGATTGAGCACCCTCAACTACAACCGCTAGGTACGGGGTTGTCCCCTCAGTCGCCGGTCTGAACCTGCAGCATCAGCTTTCCATCGATGTCCCGAATCAGGCCGCTGGCCAGCAGCAGTGGCAGCAGGCGCTTGTGCAATTGCGCTTCGACCAAGGCGCGTAATGTCTGCAGGTCGAGCTCGCCCGGCACTACCAGGTCGGCTTTGGTGTACGACAGCCAGGCTTTTTTGAGCACCATCAGCACATCACTGCCCGAGGTGGTGGCAAAGCGTCGATGCAGCGTTTGCCCCGCCAGCTCGAAGGTGTGGGCATGTTCGTACCCGGCTTCGTCGCCAGCGCTAGCCTGGCAGCGGCTGCAGCGGCATGGGCCGTCGCCGAAGGCTTTTTGCAGGTAGGTGTTGAAGTCCACGACGGGCTTGAGGCTCAGGCGCTTGTCGACTTCGAAAAGATCCGAGGTCAGGTGTTGTTCAGCAGTCAATGTGTTTTCCCTGATTAGTCTTGGCGGGGGGCGCACAATACCAGTCTTTGGCCGTGCCGGATGTCGAAGCGAAGGGGATTTTTCTATGAGAGTCCATTACCCTAGGCGCCCGCGTGCGTCAGCAGACGCCGATCTATCCGCCGTTGGAGTTCAAGCATGTACAAACACACAGCCACCGTGACCGTTAGCGCCGAGCAGCGCGATGATGTCGAGGCGGTCGAGAACCCGGGGATCAAGATCGGCCTGGAAGCCGTCACCGAGTCCCTGAAGAAGGTCCACTTCACCGGCGCCCTGGCAGCCCCCGACAACCCGACGCACATCTGTGTAACCCTGGACAACGGCCTCACTTACTATGGCCCAATCGTCAATGGCCATGCGGAGCTGGAGTTCGGCTGGATCGCTTTTGAATGCGACATGCTCACCCCGGAAGAGTTGGGCCTGTAAGTATCAATGGGCGGCGGATAGCCCTTCATCCCCTCGCTGAACGGCAATCGTTGCGGGGCGTATCCTGTAGGTTGCAGGCAAAGTCCGGTTGCTGTGCGGGGAGTGCATGAAATGAACGGCCACCCTGAAAACGACTCCCAGGATGAATTCGATATGCTGGCTTTGGAGTACGAACTTGGCTCGCTGGGGGCAGGTCCGCGCCCCGAGGTTGAACACCATCTGAGTCATGATGCCGAGTTGCAGGCGGCGATCGATTCCTGGGAGCAGCGCTTGCCGGTGCCGGCAGAACCGGCACTTGTTCAGTTTTCTCGCCTAGGCGTATGGCCGCGGATCAAGCGCTGGTGGCATCCTTCAGGCTGAATCAGTCAAGATTCGCCAGGCAGCGTTCGAGAATATCCAGGCCTTCGTTCAGTACTTCAGGTTCAATGGTCAGTGGCGCCAGCAGGCGAATGATGTGCCGCGCCTTGCCGCTCGGCATCAGCAGCAACCCAGCATCCCGCGCAGTGGCAAGCAATTGGTTGAGTTGCGCCGAGCCCGGCGCGCCCTTGGCGTCGATCAGTTCGATCCCGCGCATCGCGCCGGTACCGGTCAGGCGACCCAAATAGGGCGAGAGTTGCTGTGCTTTCCAACGCTGGTAGCGGCTGACAATCGCACTTTCCTGCAGTTCGCCCCAATCGGCCAGGTTGCTGTCGGTCATCGCATCCAGGGTTGCCAGGGCCGCGGCGCACGCCATCGGGTTGCCTGAATAGGTTCCTCCCAGGCCACCTTTGGCCAGGCAGTCTAGCAGGTCCTTGCGCCCGACCACGGCGCCCAGCGGCATGCCGCCAGCGATACTCTTGGCCAACAGGAGCAGGTCGGGCTCGATGCCCAGGCGTGAGAAGGCGAAGCGCTGGCCGGTTCGACCAAAGCCTGACTGGATCTCGTCAATGATGATCAAGATCCCGTGGGCATCGCAAAAAGCGCGCAAAGCCTGGGCAAATGCGGGTTCCATGGCCAGGAAGCCAGCTTCGCCCTGGACCGGTTCGAAAATCACTGCAGCCACTTCATTGACATCGATTTCGACACTGAACAGGCGTTCCAGTGCTTGCAGAGCCTGATCGCTGCTGACACCCGTATCGACGCTGGGGAAGGGCAGGTGATAGACCGGTCCTGGAAGCACGCCAACCCGTTGCTTGTAAGGGGCGACCTTGCCGTTGAGGTTCAAGGTGGCCAGGGTGCGCCCATGAAAGCCGCCATCGAAGGCGATGATCGCTGTTTTGCCGGTGGCGCCCCGGGCGATTTTCAGGGCGTTCTCCGCCGCTTCAGCACCGCTGTTGGTGAGCATGCCGCTTACGCGGTAGGAGACCGGTACAAAGTCCGTTAGGCGCGCCATCAAGTCAATGTACGGCTGGTGCCCGGCAGCATTGAACGCATAGTGAGTGAGTCGCGTAGCTTGATCCTGGATGGCTGCGACAATGCTTGGGTTGCAATGGCCCAGGTTCAACACGCCTATACCTGCGACAAAATCAATATAGCGTTTGCCGTTGCTGTCCCACACTTCCGCATTTTTGCCGTGCGACACGGTGATCGGGTGAACTACGGAAATGGACTGGCTGATATATTCGTGACTCATGTGCGCGCGGGCTCCGGCAAGTTAAGTTGATATATAAGCGACACCGCAGCACTGAGCGCAAACGAATTAAACGATTGCGGTTATTCCTGAAATTCTGAAAGTATTGCTTGTTGCCTTACGCGCTCGCGGATCCACTGCACAAACGCTCGCACCTTGGGGACTTCGGCAGCGTGTTCGGCGTGCGCGAGAAAGTGGGATCCCTCGCTAGGCTTGGCGTGTTGCCAGGCGAGTACCAATTTGCCCTCGGTCAGTTCCTCGGCCACCAGATAATGCGGAATCAGAGCAATGCCGCAGCCTGCCTGGGCGGCACGTATACACATGGAAAAAGTGTCGAAGCGCGGGCCATGGTAGCTGTTTTCGCTGTGCAGACCCTGGTCGTTGAACCATTCGTGCCAGGCTTCCGGCCGCGAGGTGCATTGCAGCAGACGCTGCGCGGTGAGCGTGCTGGCACTGGCAAAAGCATGCCGCGCGAGCAGTTGTGGTGAGCATACGGGCACCACGTTCTCGTTGAACAACTCAATGCAGGTTGCCCCTGGCCAGGTGCCCTGACCGAAGAAAAAGGCGATGTCAGCCTTGGCCTGGACCAGGTCAAAGGGTTCCAGCGCATTGCGAACATCCAGGTGAATTCGCGGGTGGCGCTCGCCGAAACCTTTGAGGTTGGGGACCAGCCAGCGTTCGCCGAAGGTCGGTTGGGTTGCGATGCGCAGCACTTCGGTCTCGCCGCCGTAGCTGAGGATGTAGCGGCTGGAGATATCCAGTTGGACGAGAATTTTGTTCACCTGCGCCAGGTACAGGGCGCCGGCCGGTGTCAGGTGTAGGCGCCGGCGAATGCGTTGGAACAATGGGTGGCTGAGCATCTCCTCCAGTTGCGCAACTTGTTTGCTCACTGCGCTCTGGGTCAGGTGCAGCTCTTGCGCTGCCCGTGTGAAGCTCAGGTGCCGGGCGGCAGCTTCAAAGCACTGCAGGGCGGTGGTCGAGGGCATCAGGCGTTTGGACATGGTCAAGTGATCCGGCGAAAAAAGCGTGAGGTCATTCCTTCGAGGAATTATGTTTTTCTAAAAGGTCGTTTGTGAGTGTCGGTCGTATAGATTAATACTGATCCGGGTCAAGGATTTCAACTGAAATTAACAGTAAGCGAAACAGTCTAGCCGCGGAAACTAACGGGCCGCGTTTGTGTGCTTGAAAGTTAATGTTTAACTGAATGAATTCTTGCGGTTTTTGAACTTTCTACGGCGTGGGACGAGCCTTCGATAATTAAAATCGCCACCTTTAAAATAATAATTTCTGCTCTAACCCTGTCGACTGCTCCTGCTAGGCAGCGACATACCCAGTTGAGGGTTGAACATGGCATCGCTACAACAAAAGAAACAGCGTTCGCTGCAGCACGGATTGACATCCCGTCAGGTGTCGATGATTTCCATCGCCGGCATTATCGGTGCCGGGTTGTTCATTGGTTCCTCCACCGCCATCGCAACGGCGGGCCCCGCCATTCTCATTTCCTACGCCATGACCGGCGTGCTGGTGTTGCTGGTCATGCGCATGCTCGGTGAAATGGCCATTGCCAACCCGAACAGTGGCTCCTTCTCCACTTACGCAAGCCAGGCCATCGGTCCTTGGGCGGGCTTTACCATTGGCTGGCTGTACTGGTGGTTCTGGGTGCTGATCATCCCGGTGGAAGCGATTGCTGGCGCCGACATCCTGCATGCTTATTTTCCCGGCGTGCCTTCCTGGTTGTTCGCCTTCCTGGTCATGATCGTGCTGTCATGCACCAACCTGATCAGCGTGAAGAACTTTGGTGAGTTCGAATACTGGTTCGCGCTGATCAAAGTGATAGCCATCCTGGCATTCATTGTTGTCTGCACCCTGGCCGTGTTCGGTGTCTGGCCGATGGCGCAAAACACCTCCGGTGTCGGCCAGCTTTGGGCCAACGGCGGTTTCATGCCCAATGGTTTCGGTGCCGTGCTGGGAGGGGTGTTGATCACTATTTTCTCGTTCTTCGGCGCTGAAATCGTCACCATTGCCGCGGACGAAACCGAGAACCCCAAGGAGAAAATCCGCAAGGCTACAAACCTGGTGGTCTACCGCATCGCCATCTTCTATATCGTCTCGATCTTCTTCATCGTCTCGCTGGTGGCCTGGAACGATCCGCAGCTCAAGGCCGTGGGTTCCTTCCAGCGTGTACTAGAGGTGCTCAACGTGCCGGGGGCCAAAATGTTGGTCGACCTGGTGGTGCTGGTCGCCGTGACCAGTTGCATGAACTCGGGCCTCTATACGGCTTCGCGGATGCTTTACTCGCTTGGCGCTCGGGGTGAAGCACTGCCCATGACCAAGCGCATTTCTGGTAATGGCGTGCCCACCGTAGCAGTAATACTCTCGACCTTTGCCGGGTTTGCCGGTTGCCTGGTCAACTATGTGTTCCCCGGCAAAGTCTTCGGTTTCTTGCTCTCGACCACAGGCGCCATTGCGCTGCTGGTGTACCTGGTTATCGCCGTATCGCAACTGCGCATGCGCGCCATCACTGATCGTCAAGGCACCGAGCTTGCGTTCAAGATGTGGCTGTTCCCATGGTTGACCTGGCTGGTGATCGGCTTGAACGTGACCGTGCTGGGCTACATGTTGATCAGCCCAGCCTACCGCTACGAAACCTTGATGACCGCGGGTGTGACCCTGGCGATCTTGTTGATTTCCCTGAGCCGTCGCAAAGCCGTTGCCAATGACCTTTCAGATCGGTCACTGACACCAGGCGGCAGCGTCTAGTGCGCACCTGTGCAGTGTGCAAAAGCCCATGACCTGTTCATGGGCTTTTGCGTTGCACAGCGGTACTATCAGCCTGGCTTTCCCTCCAATACAGACAACCAGGAAGCTTATGAACAACGCTCTGCTATCCGTTCAGGAACTGGCCGCCCCCGAGGGCGTCTGCTATGGCTGCGGCTGCTCCCATCCCAGTGGCCTGCACCTGCAAAGCCATTGGCATGAGGACGGTATTCACCTGATCTGTCGGCATTCGCCCGACAGCACCTTTCTCGGCTGGCCGGGGCTGGTCTACGGTGGACTACTGGCCATGCTGGTCGATTGCCATTCCAACTGGACTGCCATGGCCTATCACTACCGCGCTGAAGGGCGCGAGCCGGGGAGCTTGCCTCGTATCGATTGTGTGACCGGGCAATTGAACCTGACCTACCTCAAGCCCACGCCCATGGGCGTCGAGCTGCTGCTCAAAGCCCGGGTCGAAGGCGAGGTAGGGCGCAAGAGTCGGGTTGTCTGTGAGGTCTGGGCCGATGATGTACTGACCGTGAGTGCCGACTCGGTGTTCGTGCGGGTCGACACCGAGAGGCTTAAGCACAAGGCCCATGGTCACGTCTGAAGCAGTGGTTGCCGCGCCTTAACGCAGGCGTTCGACCATTTGCCCAAGCACATCCAGCACGGCGCTGGCCAGTTCTCGCGAACGCAGGCCGTTCCAGCCGGTTTCCGGGTTGGGGGCGTCGTCGTGATCCTTGAATGGCATCTCCAGGGTCAGCGACAGGCAATCAAAGCTCTGGCCGACACTGTTGGCGCCCAGGGTCAGATTAGCCTGGCCTGGCGCAGAGCGCGGATACCCTTGTACCTGTTGGAAGTCGACGGTGCGTTTGCACAAGTTGTCGCGGAAGGTTTTTTCCAGTTCGGCAAGGCGCGGGGTGAAACCTGGGTTGCCTTCGCAGCCTGCGGTGAATACATGGGGGATTTCCTCGTCGCCGTGCACATCGAGGAACATATCGACGCCCTGTTGTTTCATCTGCATCTGGGCGAAAAGTACCTCGGGGCTCTTGTCGGTGTTGGCGGATTGCCAGGCGCGGTTGAGGTCCTGGCCTGCGGCATTGGTGCGCAAGTGGCCGCGGAAGGCGCCGTCCGGGTTCATATTGGGAATCAGATACACGTCGGCGTGTTCGAGCAGGGCTTGCACGGTTGGATCGTTATGCTGCAGCCGGTCGATTACGCCTTCCATGAACCATTGCGCCATATGCTCGCCCGGATGTTGCTGGGCGATGATCCAGATCTTGCGTTTGCCCGTGGCCCCGTCGCCGGCACGCAGCAGGGGAATGTCGCGGCCATCGAGGCTGCGGCCTGTTGCCAGCAACTCCACGCCAGGCAGACTGATTGCGCGTTCGATCAGTTGGTTGTGACGGGCGCGGGTGTAGGGTTCGAAATAGGCGAACCAGGCCTGGGGCTGTTCGGCCTGCAGATCAAAGCTCAGTGCCTTGCCGTCGAACTGGGTTGGGACGCGAAACCAGTGTTGTTGATCATAGGAGGCAACGGCCTGATAGCCCGCCCAGGCATTCTTGTAGGAGGACTGGCCAGCGTTCTCCAGGATGAACGTATGTTGCTGGCCTGGAGTCAGGCCGCTGACCTTGAAGTGGAACCACTGGAAATGTTCGCTGCAGGTGTCAGGGCGAATCGCCAGGCGCGTGCGTCGCGGGTCACTGGCATCGTTGATGAGAATGTTACCGGAATCGAAGTCGCAATCGATGTGCAGGGTAGACAGCGTCACGGTCATCACCAGGCTCCTGTAGAGTTGTTGTGAGCCTAACTCTACACGCCTGGCTCACGACCAGAAACCAATCGCTGCCATGGCTGCCAGGGCCAGGCCGATGGCGACCGAGCAGCCACCTACCGTTAACGCCGCCCGAGGCTGGCGATACCAGCCGTCGTGGCCCAGTTGCCTGGCTGGGGCCAGCAGTGATCGCCAACGCAGTTCAGTGGCGTGGAACGCTTCACGGTGTGCGGCGTCAGAGTCGAGCCAGCGGCGAAAGTCGATGCGTTCACTGGCGGTCACTTGTGGGCTCTGCAGGCGTACGTACCATTGGCCAGCGGTGCTCGCTACGGCGTCATGCTCGTGGCGAACGCTCTGCAGGGCCTGGTTCATGTGGCGCTCCACGGTAAGCGCAGGCAGTTCCAGGCGCTCGGCGATGGCGGCAAAACTCAACTGATCGAGGCGACTGAGGAGCAAGACCTGCTGGACGCGGCGTGGCAGCCTTTTCAATTGCTCCAGCACCGAACTGTCAGCGATGTTCTGGGCCTGCGGATGATGCTCAAGGGGCAGCAGCAGACGGGTCATGTATAAGCTCCTTGCGAGATGGGGGAGGGGGCGTCCTCCTTGACGCGACAACAGCTTAATCTTAACGAGATTGATTCTCAAGTGCTAATTCTGCAAAGCGCTGTTACACGCTTCACCCTGCGACATTCATTTGCTATCATCGCGGCCATTCAAGCAACACCCGCCTTCATTAGCCTGAAGAGCCAAAAAAAAAGACCCGGCAAAAAGCCGGGTCAAAAACCGTGATTAGCCTGATGAGGAGATAATCTGAGAGTCCGACCTAAGGGCTTTCAGTTTATCCAACCAGTCTCGCGACCAGTTGTGAGCAATAATAATCGTTATCATTTGCAAGTCAAATGAATTTTCTGTAATCCGGTAAAAAAATTTTACCGAACCTGCTCCCTCATTCAATGAACGACGCCAGCATCGTCATTGAAGCGACTCTCCACGTTGTTTCCTCGTTCGATCAACAATGTTGAGATGCATTTCTCAGGTGCTCAAGCACGGTCCTGGCTGTGTTGATCATGTGCACCACCGCCAGCGTCATATCCCGTTGTGTGCCCTGCAAGCCATTTGCCGACTCGTTCGCAGTGGCGGCTGCCCAGCGTAGCAATTGCGCGACATGTTCGTTTGCCTGGGTTTCGTTCATGCCCTCGCGCGGCACCAGCCAGGATGTATGTGCTGAATGGGCGGGCGGGGTTGGGTTCAGGTAGAAATCCAAGGCGCGCCGTGCAGCGTCACTGTTACTCAACGATTCGTTATCCAGAACGATATCCTTGTCAGAAGCGGTCTGTTTCATTCGGCTGGCTACCTTGTGAGTGAGCTAATTAACGTCGCACTTGATAATAATACGATTTGTATTTGCTTCTAATCTTTAAATACTACAATTTGTGTATTGAGAGCTGAAGGGCAGTCCGTATCGTGCCAGCGATGGATAATTGGACTGATCTGGTCAAGGCCAGAATGCGTGAGATAAAGCTCACGCAGGAAAAACTCGCTGAGCGCATCGGCGTCACACAAGGGGCTGTGGGTCACTGGTTGCGCGGTGAGCGCCACCCCAAACTCAGGGTGTTGAACCAGATTCTGGTCGAGGTCGGTTTTGCGCCGCTGCGGATTGTGGATGCCCATGAGTTGCGCGAAATCAACGGTACCTATGGCGCATCAGCATTTCCCGCAGCGATAACCGGTGCTGATGGTAAGCGCCACGAATTTTATTTTCGTTATCCGATCTTGAACTGGAACAGCCTGGACGAGGTTGAGAGTGCGCCGGGCTGCGAGCTTCAGGCGAGTGATTATGCGGCGCAGGGCCGAGGGTACTGGCTGAAAGTCGAAAGCGACGCCATGACTGCGCCGGTGGGCCTGAGCGTACCGCAAGGCATGTTGATTCTGGTGGATACCGATGTGGCGGCCGACACCGGCAAATTGCTGATCGCGCGTTCGCCCGACAGCCCCGTCGCGGTATTTCGTCAGTTGATCGAGGAGGGTGGCCAGCGCTACCTGAAGCCACTCAACCCGACCTATCCAAAGGCCTTGTTCACCGAGCAGACACAGGTGCTTGGCGTTGTGGTGCAGGCGTTGGCAAAATTTTGATGGGCTTGGCTTTATCGCCGGGCGGGCCCGCTCCTGCAAGTTGCTAGGAGCGGGCTTGTCTGGCGATTAAGTCGCAGGCTGTCAGCCTTCTTCCAACTCCACCAATACCGCTCCCTCACTGACCATATCGCCTTCCTGGCAAAACAGCGCTTTGACGATCCCGGCCTGGGACGCTCGAATGCTGTGCTCCATTTTCATCGCTTCAAGTACCACCAGTTGAGCACCCGCTTCGACTACCTGACCGACTTCGACCAAGACCCGTACGATGCTGCCATTCATGGGCGCACTCAGGCCTCCTTGATGGCTGTGACTGGCGTCGGCTTCGGCAATCGGGTCGTAGCGGGTAACGGCGTGCAGCTCGCCATCCCATTGCAGGTACAGCGTGTCATCACGACGCACCGCCAGGTGCCGCAGGCGCAGGCCGTTATCTTCTACCTGCAAGTACTCGCCTGCAAGCTTGAGGGTTGACGGGGCCGCGTGGGACAGGCTCAGTGCCTCGGTCTGACCGTTGCAGTTCAGGTGCAGGTTGATTTGTGCGGGCATGCCGGCACGAAAACCGCTATTGGCAGCCCACGGTGAAAAACGGTCGTCCAGGCGCGGCGCGACAGGCTGACTCTGGATATACGCTTCAGCCGCCGCTTGCCAGAACTGGGCAGGTAGAGGTTGTGGCGCCGGGAGCAGTTGCTCCTGATAGCGGGGGATGAACCCGGTATCGAGTTCGGCATCGGCAAACGCAGGGTGAGCGAGAATGCGCCGCAAAAAGGCAATGTTGGTTTTCAAACCGCCAATGGCAAATTCGTCGAGCATAGCCAGCAAGCGCAGGCGCGCCTGTTCGCGGGTCTGACCCCAGGCGATCAGCTTGCCCAGCATCGGATCATAGAACGGCGAGACGCTGTCGCCTTCGCTGACCCCACTGTCGACCCGACGGCCTTCTCCCGGTACGGATTCGCGATACAGCACAAGGTTGCCCGTGGCCGGCAAAAAGTCATTGGCCGGGTCTTCGGCGTATAGCCGTACTTCAATGGCGTGGCCGTTGAGCGGAACTTGCTCCTGCGTGATCGGCAACGCTTCGCCGCAAGCGACACGGATCTGCCAGGCCACCAGATCAAGGCCGGTAATGGCCTCGGTGACCGGGTGTTCTACTTGCAGGCGCGTGTTCATCTCCATGAAAAAGAACTCGCCGCGTGCGTCGAGGAGAAACTCCACGGTGCCTGCCCCGACATAGCCGATGGCTTGTGCGGCCTTGACCGCAGCCTCGCCCATGGCCTGGCGCTGGGCGCTGCTCAAGCCAGGGGCCGGGGCTTCCTCGACAACTTTCTGGTGGCGGCGCTGGATCGAGCAGTCGCGCTCGTTGAGATACAGGCAATTGCCGTGCTGGTCGGCAAACACCTGTATTTCCACGTGGCGCGGCTTGAGTACATATTTTTCCACCAGCATGCGCGCATCGCCGAACGAGGACTGCGCCTCGCGCTGGGCCGACGCCAGGGCCTCGGCTAATTGGCTTTCGCTCTCGACGACTTTCATGCCCTTGCCGCCGCCGCCAGCGGTTGCCTTGAGCAGAACCGGGTAACCGATCTTTTCAGCCGCGGCGCGGAAGGTTTCCAGGTCCTGGGCTTCGCCGTGGTAGCCAGGCACCAGTGGCACGCCGGCTTTCTCCATCAGCGCCTTGGCTGCCGATTTGCTACCCATGGCGTCGATGGCACTGGCCGGTGGGCCGAGGAAGATCAGCCCGGCCTGTTCGATGGCGCGGGCAAAACCTGCGTTTTCCGAAAGAAAACCGTAGCCTGGGTGAATCGCCTGGGCACCGCTGGCTTTTGCCGCTGCCAGCAGTTTGTCGATGTCCAGGTAACTGTCGGCGGCTTTGGCTCCCCCCAGGTCGACGCGAATATCGGCTTCGCGACTGTGGCGGGCATCACGGTCGATGGCACTGTGGACCGCGACGGTGGTCAGGCCCAGCGCCTTGGCAGTGCGCATGACGCGGCAGGCGATTTCGCCGCGATTGGCGACCAACAATGTGGTCAAGGCTGTGCGGGTCATGGGCGCGGCTCCTTGTTCGACGATTCGGCCTGCCAGGCCGGGCTGCGTTTTTCCAGAAAGGCGCGCAAACCTTCCTGGCCCTCGGGGCTGACGCGGATGCGGGCGATGGCATTCTCGCAATAGCGGCGCAGTGCCGGGGTCAGCTCGCCGTGACCGACTTCGCGCAGCAGTTCTTTGCTGGCGCGCATGGCTTGCGGGCTATTGAGCAACAGATTGTCGATCCACTGGGCAACGGCCTGTTCCAGTTCAGCGGCAGGGTAGGCCTCGGCGAGCAGGCCCAGTTCGCGCGCACGCTCACCACTGAAGCGTTCGGCGGTCAGCGCATAGCGCCGCGCAGCACGCTCGCCCATGGCCTGAACCACGAACGGGCTGATTACCGCCGGCGCCAGGCCGATGCGTACTTCAGACAGACACAGCTGTGCATCGCTAGCGCCGATGGCCATGTCGCAGCAGCTGATCAGGCCCAGCGCGCCACCAAAGGCTGCGCCCTGCACCACCGCCAGGGTCGGAACCTTGAGCTTGGCCAGGTTGTACATCAACTCTGCCAGCTCGCGGGCATCATCAAGATTGGTGTTGTAGTCCAGCGCTGCCGACTGCTGCATCCAGGCCAGGTCGGCACCGGCGCTGAAGTGTCGACCACGACCGCGCAACAGTACAAAGCGCAACTCGGCATCGCCGGCGATGTCGTCAATGGCCAGGATCAGCTCGCGGATCATCTGCGCATTGAACGCATTGTTCTTGTCTTCCCGGCTCAGCCACAAGGTGGCGAAACCACGGGGGTCCTTGATCAATTCAAGGGTAGTGAAGTCGCTCATGGTCACATCCGGAAAATGCCGAAACGGCTTTGCTCGATCGGGGCGTTCAGTGCTGCGGACAGCGCCAGGCCAAGGATGTCGCGGGTTTGCGCCGGGTCAATGACGCCGTCATCCCACAAGCGGGCGCTGGAGTAGTACGGGTGACCCTGATGTTCGTATTGGTCGAGGATCGGTTGCTTGAGGCGCGCTTCGTCCTCGGCACTGAACGGATGCCCACTGCGCTCGCTCTGCTCACGCTTGACCTGAGCCAGCACGCCAGCAGCCTGCTCGGCACCCATCACGCCGATGCGTGCATTGGGCCACATCCATAGAAAACGCGGGTCGTAGGCGCGGCCACACATGCCGTAATTGCCCGCTCCGAAACTGCCACCGATGATTACGGTGAACTTCGGTACTTGCGCGCAGGCCACTGCTGTCACCAGCTTGGCGCCGTGTTTGGCGATACCACCGGCCTCGTACTTCTGCCCGACCATGAAGCCGGTAATGTTCTGCAGGAACAGCAGCGGGATTCCCCGTTGGCAAGCAAGCTCGATAAAGTGCGCGCCTTTTTGCGCCGCTTCTGCGAACAGGATGCCGTTGTTGGCCAGGATCGCAATCGGGTAGCCGTGCAGGTGGGCGAAGCCACACACCAGGGTCGTGCCGAACAGTGCCTTGAACTCGTCGAACACCGAGCCATCCACCAGGCGGGCGATCACTTCACGCACATCGAACGGTTGCTTGGCGTCGGCTGGAACGACGCCGTACAGCTCCTGCGCTTCATACAGGGGTGCAATCGGCGTCTGTTGCGCAAGGTTGCCGAGCTTGTGCCAGTTGAGGTTGGCGATGCAGCGCCGGGCGATGGCCAGGGCATGGTCATCATTGTCGGCATAGTGGTCGGCGACGCCACTGGTCTTGCAGTGCACATCGGCGCCACCGAGGTCTTCGGCGCTGACCACTTCGCCAGTGGCGGCTTTGACCAGCGGTGGACCGGCAAGGAAAATGGTCGCTTGCTGGCGAACCATGATCGCTTCGTCAGCCATGGCCGGTACATAGGCGCCACCCGCTGTACAGGAGCCCATGACCACGGCGATCTGAGGAATACCCAAGGCGCTCATGTTGGCTTGGTTGAAGAAGATCCGCCCGAAGTGTTCACGGTCGGGAAACACTTCGTCCTGGCGGGGCAGGTTGGCGCCGCCGGAGTCCACCAGGTACAGGCATGGCAAGCGGTTCTGCAGGGCGATGGCCTGCGCGCGCAGGTGTTTCTTGACTGTCAGCGGGTAGTACGAGCCGCCTTTGACCGTGGCGTCGTTGGCCACAATCATGCACTCGACACCTTCGACCCGACCGATACCGGCAATGACACCTGCAGCCGGAACGTCTTCGCCATACACTTCGTGGGCCGCCAGTTGGCCGATTTCCAGGAACGGCGAGCCGGCGTCAAGCAGGCGGTCGATGCGTTCGCGTGGCAGCAGTTTGCCCCGCGAGGTGTGGCGCTCCTGGGCCTTGAGGCCGCCGCCTTGCTGAACTTGCGCCAGCAAGCTCCGTAGCGCATTGACCTGCTCGAGCATGGCCGTGCTGTTGTCGGCGAACTCCGCCGAGCGCGGATTGATCTGGGTATGGAGGGTAGCCATGGACGTTATCCTTATGCTCAGCGGGTTTCGTTGAACAGTTCGCGCCCGATCAGCATCCGACGGATTTCACTGGTGCCGGCACCGATCTCGTACAACTTGGCATCGCGCAGCAGACGTCCGGCCGGGAACTCGTTGATGTAGCCATTGCCGCCGAGAATCTGGATCGCTTCCAGGGCCATCTGTGTCGCCCGCTCGGCGGTGTAGAGGATTACGCCGGCAGCATCCTTGCGGGTGGTCTCGGCGCGGTCGCAGGCCTGGGCCACGGCGTACAGGTAGGCACGGCTGGCATTGAGCTGGGTGTACATGTCGGCCATCTTGCCCTGGATCAGTTGGAACTCACCGATGCTCTGGCCAAACTGCTTGCGGTCGTGGATATACGGAACCACTAGGTCCATGCACGCCTGCATGATCCCGGTGGGGCCGCCGGAAAGAACCACGCGCTCATAATCCAGGCCGCTCATCAGCACCTTCACACCGCCATTGAGCGCGCCGAGGATGTTTTCGGCGGGTACTTCGACGTTGTCGAAAAACAGCTCGCAGGTGTTCGAACCGCGCATACCCAGCTTGTCGAACTTGTTGCTGCGGCTGAAGCCTTTCCAGTCACGTTCAACGATAAACGCGGTAATGCCGTGGGGGCCTTTGTCCAGATCGGTCTTGGCGTAGATCACATAAGTGTTGGCGTCAGGTCCGTTGGTGATCCAGGTCTTGCTGCCGTTGAGGACATAGTGATCACCGCGCTGTTCGGCGCGCAGCTTCATCGAGACCACATCGGAGCCGGCGTTGGGTTCGCTCATGGCCAGGGCGCCGATGTGCTCGCCGCTGATCAGCTTGGGCAGATATTTGGCTTTTTGCGCGGCACTGCCGTTGCGGTTGATCTGGTTGACGCACAGGTTGGAGTGGGCGCCGTAAGAGAGGGCGACCGAGGCCGAACCGCGACTGATTTCTTCCATGGCAACCACGTGGGCCAGATAACCCAGGCCGGCACCGCCGTACTCTTCACTGACGGTGATGCCCAGCAAACCCATGTCGCCGAACTTGCGCCACATATCGGCGGGGAACAGGTTGTCCTGGTCAATTTGGGCGGCACGAGGTGCCAGCTCGGCAGCAACGAAGGACTGTACCTGGTCGCGAAGCATGTCGATGGTTTCGCCCAGGGCGAAGTTCAGGGATGGGTAATGCATGGAGGGCACCTTGTTGTTCTTGAAATTGGGTTACACCGTAGCCCATGCGCTTGCCGTCATCCTCGTCGGAGCGGCGCAGCGCCAAAGGCTCGATTTCTGTTTCACCTTTACGTTAACGTAAACCTCGTATTGATGATTGTCCAGTCCCTTTTACGCAAACGTAAAGGTGCACCAGGGATTAATTTGTCGGCTTGGCTATTCTCAAGCTTTGACCGGCGGTTCGTCACTGGGTGGGTCGCCGACGGTGGGAGGTACGGTCGGCTTGATCGGCAGTTCGTCGGGATCTTCTTTCGGCACCGGCGGTGGCAGGGTGGGGTCGTCTATGTTTGGATCCGGGGTTTCTGCCGGGATGGGGATGTTCATGGCCTGACCTCGCTGGTGGGATCTGGATGAATGGACTCAATGATTTTCGACTGCACGCACCGCCATTCGCTCATTATTTTTTGAACCCCGCGCCGCCCGCCCGCTCTGAACTCTTACTGCCACTTCGTAATGGAGCTAGGATCGATGACCCGCGATGAGCCCTTCGAAACCGACCGCACAACCACGGCAAACGATCATCCAGACCAGGCGATCAGCCTGTCCCAGGCGCTGTTGGAACCGCGGATCGTGATCGAGAATACGCTGCCGGTTCTGGACGGCGGCCTGTTTGCGGTCAAGGCAGTGGTCGGTGAAAGGGTCGAGGTCAGCAGTAAGGTTTATGCCGATGGCCATGATAGCTTGGCAGTGATGCTCAATTGGCGTCAGGCCCACAGTCGGCGCTGGCATTGCGTGCCCATGACGTTTCTCGGCAATGATCTGTGGCAGGCTTGGCTACCGGTCACCGAGCAGGGCGGGCACCTGTTCAGCATCGAGGCGTGGATCGACCCGTTTGCCACGTTTTGCCATGACCTGGAAAAAAAGTTTAACGCAGGCGTGCCTGTCCTGCTTGAGTTGCAGGAAGCGTTGCTGCTGCTCGACCATAATATTCAACGCAGTCAGGGCCTGCTTCGAGAGCAGTTGCTGGGGTTGCGCCTGGCGCTGCCGACCCAGACGCCAGAAGAACAGGTTGAGCGGCTGCTGCATGCCGACACGGCCTTGCTGATGCGTGAGGCCGATCATCGAACCTTCTTGAGCCGCAGCCCGGAATACCCGTTGGACGTGGAGCGCCAACAAGCGTTGTTCGCCAGTTGGTATGAATTGTTTCCACGCTCGGTGACCGATAGCCCAGAACGCCATGGCACCTTCAATGATGTCCATGAACGCTTGCCGATGATCCGCGATATGGGCTTTGACGTCCTCTACTTTCCGCCCATTCACCCCATTGGCAAGCGCCATCGCAAGGGTCGCAACAATGCCTTGCAGGCTGCACCGGATGATCCTGGCAGCCCTTACGCAATTGGCAGCGAGGAGGGCGGGCACGAGGCGATTCATCCGCAGTTGGGCAGCCGAGAGGATTTCCGTCGCCTGGTCGCTGCAGCTCAGGAGCATGGGCTGGAAATAGCCCTGGACTTTGCCATTCAGTGCTCGCAAGACCATCCCTGGCTCAAGGAACACCCCGGTTGGTTCTCGTGGCGCCCGGACGGCAGTATCCGCTACGCAGAGAACCCGCCGAAAAAATACCAGGACATCGTCAATGTCGACTTTTATGCCGCAGAGGCCGTGCCTTCTCTGTGGTTGGCGTTGCGCGATGTGGTATTGGGCTGGGTGAAGGAAGGCGTGAAGATGTTTCGGGTCGACAACCCGCATACCAAGCCGCTGCCTTTCTGGCACTGGTTGATCGCCAATATACGCAGTCAGTATCCGGAGGTGATTTTCCTCGCCGAAGCCTTTACTAAGCCTGCGATGATGGCGCGCCTGGGCAAGGTCGGGTATTCGCAGAGCTATACCTATTTCACCTGGCGCAACACCAAGCAGGAGTTGCGCGAATATTTCGAGGAACTCAACCAGCCGCCTTGGCGCTATTGCTACCGGCCGAACTTTTTCGTCAACACCCCGGACATCAACCCGTTTTTCCTCCACGAGTCCGGGCGCGCAGGCTTTCTGATTCGCGCTGCACTGGCCACCATGGGGTCGGGGCTATGGGGCATGTATTCGGGCTTCGAGCTCTGTGAGTCGACGCCGATACCGGGCAAGGAGGAGTACATGGACTCGGAGAAGTATGAGATCCGCCCACGTGACTTCAGCCAGCCTGGCAACATCATTGCCGAGATAGCCCAACTCAATCGCATCCGACGGCAGAATCCTGCGTTGCAGACCCACCTTGGCGTTGCCTTCTACCATGCCTGGAACGACAACATCCTGTATTTCGGCAAGCGCACTGCCGAGCGCGACAACTTCATTCTGATTGCCATCAGCCTTGACCCGCATAACGCCCAGGAGGCGAACTTCGAACTGCCGCTCTGGGAGTTGGGCCTGGACGATAACGCCGACACGCGCGGTGAAGACCTGATGACTGGCCACCGCTGGACCTGGCACGGCAAGACCCAATGGATGCGCATCGAGCCCTGGCACCTGCCGTTTGGTATCTGGCGTATAGAAAAAGCCCAATAGAAAGGAGTCGAACATGGCCAAGCGTACTCGCCCGGCAGCCTTTATCGACGATCCCCTGTGGTACAAAGACGCGATTATCTATCAAGTTCATGTCAAATCGTTCTTCGACTCGAACAACGACGGCATCGGTGACTTTCCAGGTCTGATCGCCAAACTCGACTACATTGCCGAGCTTGGCGTCAACACCTTGTGGTTGCTGCCGTTTTACCCCTCGCCACGACGTGATGACGGCTATGACATCGCTGCCTACAAAGCCGTGCACAGCGACTACGGCACCCTGGCGGATGTGAAGCGCTTTATCGCCGAGGCGCACAAGCGTGGCTTGCGGGTGATCACCGAGCTTGTCATCAACCATACCTCCGACCAGCACCCCTGGTTTCAGAAAGCCCGTCGCGCCAAGCCGGGCAGCAAGGCGAGGGATTTCTACGTGTGGTCCGACAGCGACCAGAAGTACGACGGCACGCGGATCATCTTTCTGGACACCGAGAAGTCCAACTGGACCTGGGACCCGGTTGCCGGCCAATACTTCTGGCACCGCTTCTATTCACACCAGCCGGATCTCAACTTCGACAATCCACAGGTGCTCAAGGCCGTTATCGACGTGATGCGCTACTGGCTCGATCTGGGCGTCGATGGCTTGCGCCTGGATGCCATTCCGTACCTGATCGAGCGCGATGGCACCAACAATGAGAACCTGCCTGAAACCCATCAGGTACTGAAAAAGATCCGCGCCGAAATCGATGCCAACTATCCCGATCGGATGTTGCTCGCCGAAGCCAACCAATGGCCGGAAGACACTCAATTGTATTTTGGTGAAGGACAGGGCGACGAATGCCACATGGCCTTCCACTTCCCATTGATGCCGCGCATGTACATGGCCGTGGCTCAGGAGGATCGCTTTCCGATCACCGATATCTTGCGCCAGACCCCTGAAATTCCCGCCAATTGCCAGTGGGCGATTTTTTTGCGCAACCACGATGAACTGACCCTGGAGATGGTCACTGATCGGGAGCGGGATTATCTGTGGAACTACTATGCCGAAGACCGCAGGGCCAGGATCAACCTGGGCATTCGGCGGCGCCTGGCGCCGCTGTTGCAGCGTGACCGACGCCGGGTCGAGTTGCTCAGTAGCCTGTTGCTGTCGATGCCAGGGACCCCGACCCTGTATTACGGTGATGAAATCGGCATGGGTGACAACATCTACCTGGGCGACCGCGATGGCGTGCGCACCCCCATGCAGTGGTCCATCGATCGTAACGGTGGTTTCTCCGGTGCCGACCCTGCGCGCCTGGTGCTTCCGCCGATCATGGACCCGCTATACGGCTTCGCCTCGGTCAACGTCGAGGCTCAGTGCCATGATCCGCATTCATTGTTGAACTGGAACCGACGCTTGCTGGCGGTGCGCAAGCAGCAGAAAGCCTTTGGTCGCGGTACGCTGACCATGCTCTCGCCGAGCAATCGACGAATCCTGGCCTACATCCGTGAGTACACCGGTACCGATGGCAAGCGTGAGGTCATCCTCTGCGTGGCGAACGTATCGCGCGCAGCCCAGGCCGCTGAGCTGGAATTGTCCCAGTACGCCGACAGCGTGCCGGTGGAAATGCTTGGCGGCAGCGCGTTCCCGCCCATCGGCCAACTGCCGTTTTTGCTGACCCTGGCGCCCTACGGCTTCTACTGGTTTCTTCTGGCGCCGAAGGACCAAATGCCCAGTTGGCACATGGAGCCGGCCCAGAGCCTGCCGGAGTTCACCACGCTGGTGCTGAAAAAACGCATGGAAGAGCTGCTCGAGGCGCCTGCGCGCAGTACTTTGCAGGACAGTATCCTCCCGCAATATCTGCCCAAGCGGCGTTGGTTTGCCGGTAAAGAGGCGCCCATCGATCAAGTGCAGATTGCTTACGGCGTGCGCTTTGGTACCCCCACGACGCCCGTGCTGCTCACCGAGATCGAGGTCAGCAGTGGCGGCAACAGCAGTCGTTACCAATTGCCTTTCGGCTTCATTGGCGAAGAGCAAATCAACAGCGCTGCGCCACAGCAGCTGGCGCTGTCGCGGGTTCGCCGTGGGCGCCAGGTCGGGCTGATCACCGATGCCTTCGTGTTGGAGAGTTTTGTTCATGCGGTGCTCGGTGCCTGTCAGCAAGACGCTCGCTTGCCCTGTGAAGACGGCGAAGTACGCTTTCACGCCACCGAGCAGATGAGCGCCTTGCAGTTGGCAGATGATGCGCAAGTGCGCTACCTATCGGCCGAGCAATCCAACAGTTCGGTGGTCGTCGGCGGCAGCCTGGTGCTCAAGTTGATTCGACGCGTTAATCCCGGGGTGCACCCGGAACTGGAGATGAGCGCCTACCTGACCGCCGCCGGCTTTACCAATATCTCGCCCTTGCTCGGCTGGGTCAGTCGTGTGGACGGTAACGGCCAGGACCACTTGCTGATGATTGCCCAAGGTTATTTGAGCAATCAGGGCGATGCCTGGGAGTGGACCCAGAACAACCTGGAACGGGCCATTCGCGACGAGCTGGAGCCTGGCGACGCTGCGCTTGAGGGGCATGCCGATGCCCTGCAGGATCTGGCCGACTTCGCCGCCATGCTTGGCCAACGCCTGGGTGAAATGCACCTGTTGCTGGCGGCGCCGAGCAAAGACTCGGCGTTTCGGCCGCGGCCTGCCACGGCGCGCGATTGCCAGGCCTGGGGCAAGCACATCGGTGCACAATTGACTCGGGCGCTGGATGTGCTGCAAGCCCACTGTGATGATTTGGACAGTGAGAGTCAGGCCCTGGTCGCTGATCTGCAGCAGCAACGTCAGGAACTGTTGAACACGGTCACCACCTTGAGTGCGCAGGCCCAGGGAGGGCTGTTGATGCGTGTGCACGGCGACCTGCATTTGGGCCAGGTGCTGGTGGTGCAGGGCGATGCCTACCTGATTGATTTCGAGGGCGAGCCTGCCCGGCCGCTGGACGAACGCCGGGCCCGACACAGCCCTTACAAGGATGTCAGCGGCGTGTTGCGATCCTTCGACTATGCTGCTGCCATGGTGCTGCGCAGTGCCTCTAGTGTCGACCTCTCGGACAGCGCCCGCCAGGCCCGTCAGCGAGTCGCCAGGCGTTATCTGCACCAGGCCCGACATGCTTTTGTCGAGGCCTATGGGTTGGCCACTGCGGCCATGCCCCATGCCTGGGAACATGCCGACGGCGAGCGTGCGGCACTGGAACTGTTCAGCCTGGAGAAGGCTGCCTACGAAATCCTGTATGAAGCCGAGAACCGCCCGAGTTGGTTGGCCGTGCCTTTGCATGGTCTACATGGCCTGACAAGTACCTGGGGAGAGAGTTGAATGAAACACCTTAAGCGCGAGGAAGGCGGGCTGAGTCAGCGTGATATCGATGCCCTGGTCAGGGCCGAGCACACTGACCCGTTCGCTGTGCTTGGCCCGCACCCCGATGGTGCAGGCGGCCAGTTTGTCCGCGCCTATTTGCCCAATGCCTTGAGTGTTCAAGTGCTGGCGCGTGATGGTCAGCGCCTGCTGGCCGAGATGCAACAATCGGTACCTGGGCTGTTTCTCGTGCACCTCAATGAGCAGCACGCCTATGTGCTGAAAGTCCAATGGGCAGGTGGGGAGCAAATCACCGAGGACCCTTACAGCTTTGGGCCATTGCTCGGTGACATGGATCTCTACCTGTTCGGCGAGGGCAACCACCGCGACCTTTCCTCCAGCATGGGCGCGCAGCCGATGCAGGTTGAAGGTGTCGATGGTGTGCGCTTCTCGGTGTGGGCACCGAATGCCCGCCGGGTGTCGGTGGTTGGCGACTTCAACAACTGGGATGGGCGTCGCCACCCCATGCGTTTGCGTCACGCCTCCGGGGTTTGGGAACTGTTTGTCCCGCGCCTTGAGGCGGGTGAGGCTTACAAGTACGAAGTGCTGGGGCGTGACGGCATTTTGCCGCTCAAGGCGGACCCTCTGGCCCGGGCCACCGAGCTGCCGCCCAGCACCGCCTCCAAGGTAGCGGGGCCACTGGCGCACGACTGGCAGGATGAGCGCTGGATGCAGGCGCGTGGTGAGCGTCAGACTATCACCGCACCGCTGTCGATCTATGAATTACATGCCGGCTCCTGGCAGTGCGAGTGTGATGACAGCGGCGACGTTGCGCGCTTCTACAACTGGCGTGAGCTGGCCGAGCGCCTGGTTCCGTATGTACAGCAGTTGGGCTTTACTCATATCGAGCTGATGCCGATCATGGAGCACCCCTTCGGTGGATCATGGGGCTACCAACCCCTGTCACTGTTCGCGCCCACCGCGCGCTACGGCTCGGCAGAAGATTTCGCCGCCTTCATCGATGCCTGCCACCAGGCCTACATCGGCGTGATTCTGGATTGGGTCCCGGCACATTTCCCCACCGACAGTCATGGCCTGGCACGTTTTGACGGTACCGCACTGTATGAATATGAAAACCCGCTAGAAGGCTTTCATCAGGACTGGGACACGCTGATTTACAACCTTGGCCGTACCGAAGTGCATGGCTTCATGCTGGCGTCGGCGTTGCACTGGATAAAGCATTTTCACATCGATGGGCTACGCGTCGATGCCGTCGCCTCGATGCTGTATCGCGATTATTCGCGCAAAGCCGGCGAGTGGGTGCCCAACCGTCATGGTGGTCGGGAAAACCTCGAAGCCATCGATTTTTTGCGTCACCTCACCGATGTAGTCGCCATTGAAGCGCCTGGGGCGCTGGTCATTGCCGAGGAATCCACGGCCTGGCCTGGCGTCAGCCAGCCCACTCAACAGGGTGGTCTGGGGTTCGCCTATAAGTGGAATATGGGCTGGATGCACGACACGCTGCACTACATCCAGAATGATCCTATCCACCGCACTCACCACCATCACGAGATGAGTTTCGGTCTGCTCTATGCGTACTCGGAGCATTTCATCCTGCCGATTTCCCACGATGAAGTGGTGCATGGCAAGCATTCCTTGATCGACAAGATGCCGGGTGATCGCTGGCAGAAATTCGCTAACTTGCGTGCTTACTTGACGTTCATGTGGGCTCATCCCGGCAAGAAGTTGCTGTTCATGGGCTGCGAATTCGGTCAGTGGCGTGAGTGGAACCATGACAGTGAATTGGACTGGTACTTGCTCAAGTATCCGGAGCATCTGGGTGTGCAGCGTCTGGTGGGTGACTTGAACCGTTTGTATCGCGAAGAGCGCGCCCTGCATGAGCAGGACTGCCAGGCGCAGGGCTTTCAGTGGTTGATCGGTGATGATGCGCACAACAGTGTCTATGCCTGGTTGCGATGGAGTGCGAGTGGCGAGCCGTTGCTGGTTGTGGCTAACTTTACGCCAGTGCCGCGGGAGGGGTATCGCATTGGGGTGCCGTTTGGCGAGCGCTGGACTGAGGTGCTCAACAGTGATGCGCAGAGTTATGCAGGTTCCAATTTTGGCAATCTTGGTGAGGTGGTGAGTGAAGCGTTGCCCAGCCATGGGCAGCCTTTGTCGTTGCGTTTGAATTTGCCGCCGTTGGGGGTGTTGATTCTGCGTCCGCGTTAGTTGGGCCCTCCGGTGGGAGCGGGCTTGCCCCGTGCTTCGGGAGCATCCCGCGAAGGCCTTTCTTGATCGCTATCAACCGCATTCAGCACTCCGGGATGTAGGCTCGGAGCCATTGATGGGACGCGAGCCGAGGGTCTGATGATTTATCCAGTGTTGTTGACGCTGCATTTGTTCGCGGCCCTGATTTTTATCGGTACGGTGTTTTTCGAGGTGCTGTTTCTGGAGAGTATCCGCAAGCAGTTGCCTGCCAAGTTGATGTTGCTGCTCGAGCAGGCTGTCGGAAAACGCGCCCGGCAGTTGATGCCCTGGGTGTTGCTGGTGTTGTTCGGTGCGGGTATCGGTATGGTCTGGTTGCGTTATCTGCCGGTACTCGTTACACCGCTGAGCTCGTCGTTCGGGACGTTGCTGTTGGCCAAGATTGTCGTCGCCGCCAGTGTGCTGGTGCATTTTCTCGGGGCCATGGTGTTGTTCAAGACCGATCGTATGAATGCGCGCTGGGTGAAGTTCATTCACAACAGTGTGTTCGCCCATATGATTGTGATCGTTGTGTTGGCCAAAGGCATGTTCTACCTGACCTGGTAAATCCTCTGCGCTTGATACAAATCAAGGCCTCCAAGGCGGTATAGGCAGACACTGAAACTCCGTAGCCCGTCTCGGAGCCTTTGTTATGCTCGATGTCCTTCACTCCCGCAACGAGCAGATCGTTAGACACGATCAAGGCGTGCTCGACCCCAATTACTACGTCGATATCCGCAAGTTTCATGGTGGTGTCGGTTCGCTGGACGTATTGCGCGGTTTGCGCAGCAGTCGTCAGCATCAGCGCCCCTTATCGTTGAACGTGCAGATACCGGCCGATTTCAGGCAGGCCGGTCAAGTCACGGAAAATTATCTTCAGTGCCTGGCGCGGGAGATCGATCTGGTCGGTTGTCACCTGAGCCCGCAACAACGGATCGAGCAGTTTCATTTAAGCGGCATTCCTGCAGAGCCAGCGCAGTTGCAACAACTGATGGCGCAATTGCACAGACGCTTCAATTTTCTCACCCATGAGAGCGGCGACTACAGCGTCGATATCGAACTGCAGCACACCAACTGGGCAACCATGGGGCTGCTGCGTGATCAAGGCTTCAACCATGTAAGCATCGGCGTGCCGGATATAGGCAGCGGTGGTGAGCAGTCGGTGGCGCGTTACCAGAATCCTGCGCCGATTCATTCGCTGATCGATGCCGCGCGTACGTTTGACTATCGCTCGGTGAGTGTCGACCTGGGCTACGGCCATGCCTGGCAAACCCCGCAGACATTCGCCCTGAAGCTGTCCAGCCTGATTGAGTTGGAGCCCGATCGCCTGCGGGTATTCGACTACGCGCAACCACCGAAGCGCTACGCACAGAGCATCAAGCTCCAAGCCAGTAGCGAGCAAGACAAGGCACTGATGCGGCGTATCTGCTTTGAGCAACTGCTCGCAGCGGGCTACCAGCATATTGGCCTGGGACAGTTTGTGCGGCCTGATGACGATCTTGCCATCGCGCAGGAGCGTGGACATTTGCGCCGCAATTGCCAGGGTTTCACGCGCCATGGCTACTGCGATCATGTCGGTTTCGGCCTGGGCGCGATAAGCCAGTTCGATACCTTGTATGGGCAAAATACCGAGGTATTCGAGCACTATATGACGCAGTTGCAGCAGGGACAATTGGCAACGGTTCGGGGTTGGCGCTGCGAGGACAGCGACCAGGTCCGACAAAGGGTTACGGAGCGTCTGAGCTGTGATCTAGAATTAGATATCCTGGCCATCGAAACCCGCTACGGTATTGATTTTCAGCGCTACTTCGCCAATGCCTGGCGGCAACTTGAGGCCATGGCCCGCACCGGGCTGGTGGAGTTGGGCGAGCAGTACATCAGCATATTGCCTGCCGGGCGTCTGGAAGTGGATGCTATCTGCCAACTGTTCGAACAGGACGTGAACAACTCGGCGCCTTCGTCCCAACACGACTGGATCGACCATGACGCCAGCATTTGAGTTCAATCGTACCCTGGTGAAGAAATACGACCGGCCAGGGCCGCGCTACACCTCCTACCCGACGGCGCCGCAGTTCCATGAGGCATTCGCCGTCGATGACTACCTGCAGGCGGTGACGGCCAGCAATCAGGCGGCAATCGCCAAGCCACTGTCGGCCTATATTCACATCCCGTTTTGCCAGAGCCTCTGTTACTACTGCGCCTGCAACAAGATCATCACCCGTAAGACTCATCGTGCCACCGAATATCTTGATTACCTCAAGCGTGAAATAGCCATGCAGGGGCAATTGTTCGACCGCACCCGCAGGCTGACCCAACTGCATCTGGGCGGTGGTACGCCGACTTACCTGACCGGTGAGCAATTGGCCGAACTGATGGAATGCTTGCGTCAGGCCTTCAACATGGACGACAGCGATAGCCACGAGTTTTCCATCGAGGTCGACCCGCGCACCATCAGCACTGAGCAGATTCAGGTGCTGCGCGGCCTGGGCTTCAACCGTTTGAGTTTTGGCGTGCAGGATTTCGACGCCGATGTGCAGGCTGCGGTCAATCGCCAGCAAAGCGAGCAGCAGATCTACGAATTGGTCGCGGCCGCACGCCAGGCGCAGTTCAAGTCGGTCAGTGTCGACCTTATCTACGGCTTGCCTCTGCAAACGGTTCACAGCTTCGACGTTACCCTGAGCAAGATCATTGCCCTGCGTCCGGATCGGATCGCCGCCTACAGTTACGCGCATCTTCCGCAGCAGGTCCGTGCGCAGCGCATGATTCGTCCGCAGGACATGCCGCCGCCAGAGCGCAAGCTGGAATTGCTGGAGTTGACCATCCGCCGTCTCACCGAAGCCGGCTATGTGTACATCGGCATGGACCATTTTGCCTTGCCGGATGATGAGCTGAGCCTGGCCCGCGCCAATGGCACGTTGCAGCGTAATTTTCAGGGTTACTCAACTCATGCTGACTGTGACCTCATCGGTCTGGGCGTGTCGTCGATCGGCAAGGTGGGCGACAGTTACAGCCAGAGCGTCAAGCTGCTCTCGCAGTACTATGCGCGGCTTGACCAGGGCATGCTGCCGGTCCAGCGTGGCTATCGCCTGAACGCCGATGACGTGTTGCGCCGTGAAGTGATCAACGAGTTGATGTGTCACGGACGCATCGACTTTGCCAGGTTCGAAGCCGTGCACGGTGTTCGTTTCAGTGACTATTTTGCCGAGGCGCTGCAGCAACTGGCCGAACAGGTCGATGACCATTTGCTGGCAATTGACCAGGATACCCTGCAGCTGCTGCCCCAGGGACAACTGATGATGCGCAACACCGCCATGGCCTTTGACGCCTATCTCGGTGGAGGCCGTAAAGGCCAGTTTTCACGCACGGTCTGAGGGTGCTTGACGGCGATCAAGTTTGCCCGGCGCAGTGCTTGTCAGTGAGTCGCTTGCACCTTTAGCGTGGTGCTTGAATCCGCTGCCAAGCCAGGTGTCGCATGACCCTCACCGTTGTTTCCGAAACTCGAAGCAAACCCTTCTATCAACCACAGCACAACGAACAGGCGCTCTTCGAGCAGGCCTGGCGCCACGGCCTGCCCGTGCTGATCAAAGGCCCGACCGGCTGCGGCAAGACCCGCTTCGTCCAGCATATGGCGCAGCGCCTGAACCTGCCGCTACACACTGTTGCCTGTCACGATGACTTGAGTGCAGCTGACCTGGTCGGCCGCCACCTGATCGGCGCGCAGGGCACCTGGTGGCAGGATGGACCATTGACCCGCGCGGTGCGCGAAGGTGGCATCTGCTACCTCGACGAGGTGGTCGAAGCGCGTCAGGACACCGTCGTGGTTCTGCATCCGCTGGCTGATGACCGCCGCGAGCTGTTTCTGGAGCGTACCGGTGAAGTGTTGCAGGCACCCCCGTCGTTCATGTTAGTGGTGTCTTACAACCCTGGTTACCAGAACCTGCTCAAGGGCATGAAACCCAGTACCCGCCAACGCTTCGTGGCGATGCGTTTCGACTATCCGGCAGCCGCCGATGAAGCGCATATCGTGCGCCATGAAGCCGGGGTGGATGCTGCATTGGCCAACCAGGTAGTGCGCCTGGGACAGGCGCTGCGGCGCCTGGAGAACCATGATCTGGAGGAGGTTGCCTCGACCCGCCTGCTGATTTTTACCGCGCGCATGATCGGCGCCGGGATGAATCCGCGTGAAGCCTGTCTGGCCTGCCTGGCCGAGCCTCTGAGTGATGATCCGGTGACGGTCGCGGCGTTGATGGACGTGGTCGATGTCCACTTCGGCTAACGTAGTGGTTGCTCCCCGGCGCTTGCCGGGGGATCTGGCGATGTGGTTTTTCATCCTCGCCGAGCTGTCGGTGTTCGCTTTGCTGATTCTGGCGTTCGCGACCACTCAGGCGCTCAAGCCACAACTGTTCGCTGACAGCCGACAGTTGCTCGACACCTCTACGGGCCTGGCGATGACCTTGAGTCTTCTCAGTGCCGGGTTTCTGGCTGCACTGGCGCAAGAGCGGGTGCGGCAGGCACGACCGCGACAGGCGGGCGGGCTTCTGCTGCTGGCATTGTTGGTCGCCTGCGGCTACCTGGGCCTGAAGCTAGGTGAATACCAGCATCTACTCAGCCTGGGGCTGGACCTTGAGCACAACACGTTCTTTACCCTGTACTGGCTGCTCACCGGCTTTCACTTCCTGCATGTGCTACTCGGCATGCTGATTCTGGCCTGGTTGGCCAAGGGCTGCTGGCGCGGTGTGTATAGTCCGGGCAGGTGCAGTGGATTCGAGTCCGGGGTGTTGTATTGGCATATGGTCGACCTGATCTGGGTCGTGCTGTTTCCCCTGGTCTACGTTCTGGATTGAGGAACTCGCATGCTCGCATCGAAGTTTTTGCTGCGCTGCTGGCTGGCCCTGGCATGCCTGAGCCTGGTCACCGTGGCACTGGCGCAGGGCAGGGCAAGCGTCTGGCTGGTCCTGCTGCTGGCGGTGCTCAAAGCCTGGTTGATCACGGACGGCTTCATGGAACTGCGCCACGGACCATGGCGCTGGCGCGCCTTGATGTTGGCCTGGGCGCTGCTGCTGGCATTGCTGGTGGGCGTGAGCTTGAGCCTTCGCAGCTAATACCCGACTAAAACCATCGGCGTTTCTTGATCGCCATCAAGCAGGTTTTCAGCCCTCGCTTTCTATCATGGCCAGGCCAAGCAATGAGGAAGCGACCATGTCAGAGACCTTCACCAAGGGCATGGCCAGGAACATCTATTTTGGGGGAAGCATTTTTTTCTTCCTGATATTCCTGGCCTTGACCTACCACACCGAGCAAACCTTTCCCGAACGGAGCAATGCCGCGCAACTAACCGACGCCGTGATTCGCGGCAAGACAGTCTGGGAGCAAAACAACTGTATTGGCTGCCACACCCTGCTGGGCGAGGGTGCGTATTTCGCGCCTGAGTTGGGCAACGTTGTCCAGCGCCGTGGTGGCGATGACGGCTTCAAGCCTTTTCTGCATGCGTGGATGAAGATGCAGCCGTTGAACGTCCCGGGCCGTCGAGCCATGCCGCAGTTCAACTTGAGCGACCAGGAGGTCGACGACATCGCCGAATTCCTCAAATGGACGTCGAAAATAAATACCAATGGCTGGCCGCCAAACAAGGAGGGCTGAGTGATGAGTACTGCCAATCCCCATCTTAAATTCGCTTCGCAGGCCGTCGCCAAGCCTTACTTTGTATTTGCCCTGATCCTGTTTCTCGGTCAGGTGCTGTTCGGTTTGATCATGGGCCTGCAATACGTGATCGGTGACTTCCTGTTCCCGGCCATTCCCTTCAACGTGGCGCGCATGGTGCACACCAACCTGCTGATTGTCTGGTTGCTGTTCGGTTTCATGGGCGCGGCCTATTACCTGATTCCGGAAGAGGCCGATCGCGAGCTGCATAGCCCGAAACTGGCAATCGTATTGTTCTGGGTGTTCGCCGCCGCAGGTGTGCTGACGATCCTCGGCTACCTGCTGGTACCCTACGCCGGCCTTGCCAGACTGACCCACAACGAATTGCTGCCGACCATGGGGCGCGAGTTCCTCGAGCAACCAACCATCACCAAAATGGGTATCGTGGTGGTGTGCCTGGGTTTTCTCTACAACATCGGCATGACCTTGCTCAAAGGCCGCAAGACCACCGTCAGCATGGTCATGATGACCGGGTTGATCGGTTTGGCGGTGTTCTTCCTGTTCTCCTTTTACAACCCCGGTAACCTGGCGCGTGACAAGTTCTACTGGTGGTGGGTTGTGCACCTGTGGGTGGAAGGGGTGTGGGAACTGATCATGGGCTCGATGCTGGCGTTCGTGCTGATCAAGATCACCGGTGTCGATCGCGAGGTCGTGGAGAAGTGGCTGTACGTGATCATCGCCATGGCCCTGATCACCGGCATCATCGGTACCGGCCACCACTTCTTCTGGATCGGTGCGCCTGAAGTCTGGTTGTGGGTTGGCTCGATCTTCTCGGCAATGGAGCCGCTGCCGTTCCTGGCGATGGTGCTGTTTGCCTTCACCATGGTTCGTAACCGCCGTCGGCAACACCCTAATCGTGCCGCCACGCTGTGGGCCAAGGGCACGACGGTAACAGCGTTCTTTGGCGCGGGTGTCTGGGGTTTTCTGCATACCCTGGCGCCAGTGAACTTCTATACCCACGGCACGCAGCTGACCGCAGCTCACGGTCACCTGGCGTTCTACGGTGCTTACGCAATGATCGTCATGACCCTCATCAGCTACGCCATGCCGCGCCTGCGTGGCTTGGGTGAGGCCGCCGATGAGCGTTCGCAGACCCTGGAGGTGTGGGGTTTCTGGCTGATGACCTTGTCGATGGTAATGATCACTCTGTTGCTCACCGCTGCCGGCGTGGTGCAGGTGATGTTGCAACGCTGGGCCGAGGACGGCAGCGCCATGCCATTCATGTCCACCACCGAACACCTGCGCGGGCTGTTCTGGGCACGCCTGGTCAGTGGCGTGGGCTTTATGGCCGGGCTGTTGTGCTACCTGCTGAGTTTCCGCCAGCGTGGGCGGGCGGCATTGCGCGCACCGGCACGGGTGGTGCCGTCATGATCGGTAGCTGCAAGTAACAAGCAACGGCCCGGCTACTGCAGCGGGCCGTTTTCTGCGTTGAAAACACAGGAGGCAACATGGCGTTCACCCTTGAGCTGGAGGAGTGGGTCGGCAGTGTCTGGCATCGCTTCATCACCCGCCGCGCCAACCCGGACTTCCCTGAAGCGAGTGTCGATCTGGCCTCTCGACAGCGCGCCTTGACCCTGTTGTTTCGCGCCATGGGCGGGCCCGCGAACCAAGGTGTGGAAGCAGCCAGTGAGCGTGACCTGCTGCTACGCCGCACACTGTTGCAACAGATCGCTGGCACCTGCAAACAGGTACCGCTGGCCTGGTGTGATGGCCAAAACCTATGCCTGCCCGGCCACCTGGCGGTGTTCCCCGAGGCCAGCTTGAACGAGGCGCTTTATCGCTGGCTGGCGCTGCTGGCGGCGCACTCGGAACCGATGCGGCACTGGGGGCGTGACAACCAGCGCTGGACCCAAACCCTGCTGCAGCGCTACCCGGCGCTGCTGCCGCGTTATCAGCGTCTGGTCGAGGCTCACCTGCAGTTACGCCCGGACCCTGACTCCCTGAGTCCGGCTGAAGCGGCCCTGGAGCGTGTCCTGTGCCAGGCCCTGCGCGAGCCGGGCAGCGTCAGTGAGTTTCCGCGCAGCGAGCGCGCAGCGTGGCCGGTGCCGCTGTGGTTGTACCCGCCGCTGCACATGCCCGGCGCCCAGGCCGGGGAGCTGGAAGACACCGACGAACATCTGGCGACTCCACCGGGTGAGCAGCGTAGCGGGCGCAAGCGCGCTACGCGAATCGATGAAACCCGGCGCGAGGGCGGGCTGTTGATCGTGCGTCTGGAGAACCTGTTCAGTTGGACCGAGCACGTCGACCTCGATCGCTGGTCGGACGACAGCGAAGACCCTGATGCCGCCCGGGTTGCCGACGACCTTGACCAACTGACCCTTTCTCGCACCCGCTTGCGCAAGGGCGGGGGCCTCAAGTTGCACCTGGATTTGCCGCCTGCCGATGTCGACGATATTCCGCTGGGCGAGGGCATAAAGCTGCCGGAATGGGACTATCGCACGGGGCGACTGCAACCGAATTTCGTCAATCTGCAGATGTTCGAACCCAGGGATTCCCAGGCGCAACCCTTGCCGCCCCGGTTACAGCCCGCAGCACGGCGTCTGCAACGTCAATTCGAGCTGTTGCGCAACGACCGTCAATGGTTGCGCCAGCAGCCGCAGGGCTCTGAGTTGGATCTGCAGGCCTGGATGGACTTCTACGTCGAGCGCAGTCACGGTCAATGTGCCGAGCGCGGCTTGTTCCTGGCGCAACGGCAGACGCGCCGCGATCTGGCCTGTCTGCTATTGGCGGACGTGTCGATGTCCACCGACGCGCACATCAACGATGAAAGCCGAGTAATCGAAGTTATTCGCGACAGCTTGTTGTTGTTCGGCGAAACCCTCTCGACGCTGGGCGATGACTTTGCCTTGTACGGGTTTTCCTCGCTACGTCGCCAACAGGTTCGCCTGCAGGCGCTCAAGACGTTCGAACAGCGCTATGACGACAGTACACGCGGGAAAATCCAAGGGCTAACGCCAGGCTACTACACGCGCATGGGTGCTGCTATTCGCCAGGCGACCCGCCTGCTTGGCGCTAGCAAGCGCAGACGCAAACTGCTACTGCTGGTCACCGATGGCAAGCCCAATGATCTGGATTTGTACGAGGGGCGCTATGGTGTCGAGGACACCCGCGAGGCAGTACGCGAGGCGCGGCGTCAGGGCCTGATCCCGTTCTGCATCACCATCGACCGAAAAGCGCAGGAGTATCTGCCGTACATGTTCGGCAGCAATGGCTATAGCCTGATTCGTCAGCCTGAACAGTTGCCGCTGCGATTGCCGCAACTGTATCGGCAGTTAACCCAGCCTTGAGCAGTATCTAGCGTGGCAACCACAACACCATTGCCACGCAGAACAGGGTCAGGCCGATGCAGAACCACAAAAAGCGCAACTGCTGTTTTGCCGCTGCATGGGCCGGGGAGGTTGGCAGCGGCATGCCGCATTGTTCACATTCAACGCCATGGATGGGGTTGCTGTGTTGGCAATACAGGCAGACGGGCAGAGCCTTCATTCGAACTGCTCCAGCCGTGAACGATCGAGAATGACGATATGCCGGCCTTCCTGGGTGATGACCTTTTCATCGATCAAACGACGGATAATGCGCGAGAACGTTTCCGGCTGAATCGACAGATGGCCTGCGATCAGTTGCTTGGCCATTGGCAGTTCGAACTGCGTTTCGACCGGTTGAACCTGCATCATTTGCGTGAGCAGATAACGCACTACGCGGTGGGTCGCGTTCTTGAGTGACAAGGTTTCTATTTCATTGACCCGTTGGTGCAAGCGCACGCACAGCTTGCCCAGCAGCGCGAAGGTCAGCCGGCTGTTGCTCTGCAGCAGGCGCAGGTAGGTGCTGTTGGACAACCGATACAATTGCGACGGCGCGATGGCTTCGGCCGAGGCCACATAGTTGGGTGTGTCCATCAACATCATGGCTTCGGCAAAGGTCTGCCGAGGACCGATGACCTCGAACACTTTCTCCTGGCCGTCCGGCGTCAGGCGGTAGATTTTTACCGCGCCGGCAATCACAAAATAAAACCCTTCAGCCGGCTCGCCTTGCCGAAACAGCGGTTCCCCCTTGTCGACGCTGAGTAATTGGCTGGAAGCCATCAGCTCGTCGAGTTGCTCGTCATTGAGCGGCTCGAACAAGTGGTGACTGCGCAGAATCTGGTGATGGACACGGTGAAGGACCATGAGCGTTCATCCTGAGGCGAGTTAAAAGAGGACTCAGATAAGACCGAGGGCAACGTTGCTGGCGATCGCGATGAACGATCCCAGGGCGGCGAACCATGCCAATGGCTGGATGATGTTTCTCATGTGAACTCCAAACGAATGACTGATGGGGCTTATCAGCAAGAGTCGGACCAGGCTCAAGCCCGCAGACTGTCAGCTTTTGCCGAACTGTAGGGTAAAAATAACCCTGTTATGAAGGGTTAAAACAACCATCTAAGGGTAATTTATACCCGGTTTGTTGGCTGCATCGCGAGATCGAGCCAGCAAATGCGCAGGGGCACGGCTCTTGCACAATCGAGCATGAAGCAGCGATGGGCAGCTTACGCAGTTGTAGCCAGCACGCGTTGACGTGCGACAAGGGCTAGGCTCACTAAATCGTAGACGATAACGCCGGGATAGGTTTCGCCCTGGGGCACCCCGGCAACAGGGTTAAGGAGTGGTGTCAATGCAAGTACTTGATCGCCGTAAAGCAATGGCCATCGTGCCCTTGTTGCGTCTGGCGTTCCGGCCATTCTTCCTCGGTGGCTGTGGCTTGGCTTTGCTGGCAATTCCGCTGTGGCTGGCAGCCTTGCACGGCTCGCTGGGCGATTGGCAGCCCGCCGGTGGCTGGCTGGCCTGGCACCGTCATGAACTGTTGTTCGGTTTTGGCCTGGCGATCATTGCTGGCTTCTTGCTCACCGCCGTGCAGACCTGGACCGGCCAACCGGGTATCAGTGGCAAGCCTTTGGCGGCCCTGGCTGCACTGTGGCTGGGGGCACGGGTTGCCTGGTTGGTGAATGCGCCCTGGCCCGTGCTGGTGGTGCTGGAGCTGGCATTCCCGCTGGTAGTGGCGGTGCTGATGGCGGTCACGCTGTGGCGGGTACGGCAGAAGCGCAACTACCCCATCGTGCTGCTGTTGCTGCTGCTCACCGTGGTCGATGCGGTGGCGGTGTACGGCTTGGTCCAAGGCAACGACGGCTGGCAGCGCCAGGGTGTGCTGGGCGGTATCTGGCTGGTGGCGGCGATGATGGTGATGATTGGCGGGCGGGTGATTCCGTTCTTCACCCAGCGTGGCCTGGGACGGGTCGATGCGGTGGCGCCGTGGCCGTGGCTGGATTGGCTGCTGTTGGCAGGTTCTGCGCTGATAGCACTGTTGTATATCACTGGCCCGGCGCTACTGCCCAATGTCGGGGTGGGGGTGTTGTTCGCGGTACTGACCCTTGGCCACGCGGTGCGTCTGTGGCGCTGGCATGATCGCGGGCTGTGGAAGGTCCCGCTGTTGTGGTCGTTGCATGTGGCCTATGCCTGGATGGCGCTGGCGTGCCTGGGCATGGCCTTGTGGCACCTTGGCGTTGCGATCAACCCCAGCCTTGCGGTGCATAGCCTGACAGTGGGCGCCATCGGTGGGTTGATCCTGGCAATGGTTACCCGCGTCAGCCTTGGGCATACCGGCAGGCCACTGCAGCCACCGGCAGGGATGACTCTGGCATTCGCGCTGCTCAATCTTGGCGGCCTTAGCCGGGTGCTCGTGGTGCAGTGGTTCCCTTTGCAGGGCCTGTGGCTGGCCGGGTTGTGCTGGACACTGGCGTTTGCCTTGTATGCGTGGCGTTACGCGCCAATGCTTATGCGTGCGCGGGTTGACGGTCATCCAGGATAACGACGCCAGAGCAGGAGGCTGACAATGTACTACCCCTATATTTTGGTTATTCACTTGCTGGCGGCGATCGCCTTTATCGGCACACTGTTTTTTGAAGTGTTCATCTGGCATACCGCGCGTCAGCAAGTTTCCGAGACTGCTCAGGGCGCAGCTGACCAGGCGATCTCCAGCCGTTCGCGTAAAGTGCTGCATGCTGTCGTGCTGGTGCTGTATGGCGCCGGTATCGGTCTTGCCTGGCATCATCGCGGCGCTCTCAGCCAGCCGCTGGCGAGCAGCTTTGCCACGCTGCTCAGCCTGAAGATCATCCTCGCCTTGAGCATCATTGGCCACTACCTGCTGCTGGCGTATCTGCTCAAGCGCCAGCGCCTGACTCAGGCTCGCGCCCGTTGGATTCGTTGCAGTATTCTCGGTCACATGCTGTTGATCGTGATATTGGCCAAGGCCATGTTCTACTGGCATTGATCACAGGCTAACGCTTGCGCTCACCTGTTCGGGTTATCGACGGGCAGGTTGAGGCCACGCTCGGCAAAATAGGTTTCCAGCACTGCTGCGTCGGCATTGCCCCAGGCAAGCGCGATGTAGGTGTCTGGCCGTATCAGGTACACCGCGTCGCGTACCAGCCCAGCAGCTTCGTGGGCCGGGCTCCAGACAAATACATCCACGGGTATGCCGCGACCGCTGCACCATTGCACCAGACTTGCGCTGACAGCGCCGTAAACCTGCACTTGCCAACAGATACGGCTCAGGCCGCTGAAATTATCGCGCCCGTCTTCGGCGACCCAGGGCAGGCGGTCGCCGCCCTGGAGTGAGCCTGCATCGCCGTAGCTCAACGGCATGTAGCGATAGTTCAGGGTGATTTGCGAGACGGTGCGGAACAGAAACGCCTGGGCTGACCTGAAGGCCAACACCCGCGGCAGCATGCGCGGGGCCAGACGGGTGCGTAACAGGGCTGCCAGGCGACCATCGGCGGTGACAAAGTTGAACACCTGGTCGGTGGTGGCCACCAGGCGCTGGGCGAAGGCACTGCGCTCGATCTGGTAAGTGTCCAGCAGGCTTTGCCGGGCTTCGCCGCGCAGGACGCTGGCCAGCTTCCAGGCAAGATTGATGGCATCGCCAATACCGGTGTTCATGCCCTGGCCGCCGGCCGGGCTGTGTATATGGGCGGCATCGCCGAGCAGGAACGTACGCTGTTGACTGAAGTGTTCCGCCACCCGATGGTGTACCCGATAGGTAGAGAACCAGTTGACCTGCTGGACCTGGACATTCATGTGCTCGATGGCACGATGGCTGACATCGTCGAAGCGCAATTGCTCGGGGTGCTCGGCGCGTGCGTCGCGCACGGTACCGATCAGCCGGGCTCGGCCATCTCCGGCCAAAGGGAAAACCGCGAGAAAGTCCGCTTCGTCGAGGTCGACGTGCAGCTCGCCGTTCAGCGCCGGGCCCGAGGCCTGCACGTCGGCAACATAGAACACTTGCTGGTAGGTTCCACCGGGAAAACCAATGCCAAGAGCCTTGCGCACTGTCGAGCCAGCGCCGTCGCATCCGGCCAGATAACTGGCCTGGCAGTGCTCCTGCGTGCCGTCAGCATGGCGCAAGCGGGCCTTGATACCCTGGTTATCTTGGCTGAAGTCGCTCAGTTCGGTGTTGCGTTCCACGTCGACTGCGAAGCCCTGAAGGCGGTCGATCAGCAGCTGTTCATGTTCATCCTGCGGGTAAATGTGCAGGAAGGGGTAGGGCGTGAAACCAGCGCCGATGCTGTTCAGGGGCAGGCGGGCCGCGGCATGGCCCTTGACCCAGAGGTTGGCCGCGGGCACCTGGCGGCCGCGCTCGACGATAGTCGTGGTCAAATCCAGCTGGCGGTACAGCTCCAGGGTTCGTGCCTGCACCGCTAATGCCCGGGACGTGGTGCCGGGGCCGCTGGCCTTGTCGATGATGCGCACGCTCACGCCTTGTTTGCTCAACCACAAGGCCAGCACCAGGCCGGTGGGCCCGGCGCCGATGATCAGTACTTCACAGCGCTTCATTGCATGTGCTCCATTCAAGAAGAACTGGAACTCATCCAAGTGTAAGTCTACTGTCGGGATTTGTCCGTCGCCTGCAGCGCCGGGTTATTCGGCCTTGGCGCGTACGATGCGCCCGCTCTTGATCTCGTCGGCGTAGGCATGAAGCTTGTCCGAGTCCTTGTACAGGCGATTCATCAGGTGCAGTACGGCAACAACATCGACACCCTCGATTCGTTCGGCCAGTTTGCTGATTTCGCCGGCAGTGCGCTCAAGGTTGGAGGCGACGCTTTTCAGGTCGCGCTTGAGTTCGGCGGAAGATTTTTTCAAGGCCATGAGGGTCTCCGGGGGGATTGAGTGTGGATTACCGCGGGGCAACTCGACGTGCCCCGCGATGCTTGCTTCAACCAGGAAACAAAAACGGACTGACGCCACTGCGGCCGAATCCCTCACGCTCAACCTCGGCATCGAGGGCGAGGGAGGCGAGGTCATCGGCCAGCAGTTCCTGGTCACGGTCCTTTTCCGGGTAGAAGACTTTCAGGTAGCTGTGACAATCGTTGCAGCTTTCCGCTTTGACCGCGGCATCCTGACGTTCCAGCGACCAGTAGTCCAGTGCGCCGGTGGCTTCACAGTTGCTGCATTTTACCCTGACCATGTGCCAGCGGCATTCGCACAGGCTGCATTGCAGGTAGCGCAGCCCGGCCTGGCTGCCGGTCATCACCACGCTGGCGACCGGGGCGCTTGTGCATACCGGGCAGTGCTGGCGTTGCTCGCCAATAACAGCACTGGCCGAAGCAGGCAGGGCGCTGGCCAACTGGGTGAAGTACAGCGACAGCGCCGCCCAAAGGAACAGTGCTTGGCCGCTGCCAACCTGCTCGTAGCCGCCGGCCAGCAAGGCGCTGGCCAGTTCCTCCAGTTGCGCTGGGCTATGGGCGCCGAGGCTGTCCAGGGTACTGCGCACGTTCGGGTTGGCGTCGTTGTACAGCCGTTCGATCACACCCTGCAGCAGTTGCTGCCAATACGGGTCGCGTGGGTAGTTGGCCGTGGCCAATGGCGCCTGGCCGCTACCCAAACGGTGCGCAAGGCCTTCAGCCAGTGCCTGTGGCAATGGCAGGCGTTCAAGCAAGTGCTGCTGGGCGTCTACCAGTTGTGCGCAAAAACCGAGGTATTCGCCCATGGCATGGGTGTCGGCAAGCTCACGTAGACGGACAGCACGCTTGGCGTAGCGGTCCGTGAGCGATGGCAACAGAACGGGCGCAATCTGGGCGATGCCGCCGCTGGGTGTTTGCACCGGGGTCATGTGGATACTGCTCATGGCTTGCTCCCGGTTTTGTTCTGTTTGTTGATCTGCCGGTACCAGCGGTCATGGTGGGTCTTGGCCCAGGTGCGGCTGACGTAGCCGGTGACCATGCCGCGAATCGAGCCCTTGACCCAGAACGCCAGGTAGGCATGACCGATGATCAGCAGAATCAAGGAAATACCTGCTACTGCGTGTACCAGAAGGCCGATACGAATGCTGGGGATCGAGAACAGCGGCGCGAAATACGGCCGCCAGATCACCACACCGCTGAGCAGCAACACCGTGATCAAGGTCATGATGCCCCAGAACAACACCTTCTGCCCGGCGTTGTATTTGCCGATGTTCAACGCCGGATCATGCTTGCCGGCCAGCACTTGCTTGACGTTCCTGAACCATTGCGCGTCTTCGCGCTCCGGCAGGTTGTAGCGCACGAAGCGCGCGAACAGGAACATCAGCAGAACGAACACCACCACGCCGAAAAAGGGGTGAAGAATACGTGCCAACTGCGGGGTGCCGAACACGGCGTTGAGGCCGTTGAACGAGGGGAAGAACCACGACAGGCCCGACAACGCCACGGCGAAAAAGCAGATCACCATGAACCAGTGGCAGGCGCGGTCGATAAAGCGGGTGCGCAGGATCAATTTGTCGGTGTTCATGCGTGGGTGTCCTCCTCGTGCTTCTCGTCCTGTTCGTCGACCTCGTTGGGGCCCACGCCGATGTAATGGAACAGGGTGCCGGCGAGGGTGGCGAAAAACGCCGCGGCGGCCACCGGCTTCATCCAGCCTTTCCAACCCTGGATCGCAGTGCTGATGCGCGGGTCGGTTGGCAGCTTGTGATACAGCTGGGGTTTGTCCGCATGCTGCAGCACGTAGACCACGTGAGTGCCGCCTACGCCTTGCGGGTCATAGATTCCGGCACCGGCAAAACCGCGTCCCTGAAGCTCGGTGACCCGCTCGCCAGCCTGGTGCAGCATGTCCTGCTTGCTGCCGAAGTTGATCGCGCCGGTAGGACAGGTTTTGACGCAGGCCGGTTCCTGGCCGACCGATACGCGGTCCACGCACAGCGTGCATTTGTAGGCCTTGTTGTCCTTCTGGCTGATGCGTGGTACATCGAAAGGGCAGCCGGCAATGCAGTAGCCGCAGCCGATGCAATGCTCGGACTGAAAATCGACGATGCCGTTGGCGTACTGAATGATCGCACCGGGCTGCGGACAAGCCTTCAGGCAGCCAGGGTCGGCGCAATGCATGCAGCCGTCCTTGCGGATCAGCCATTCAAGCTTACCGCTTTCATCTTCGACTTCATCGAAGCGCATCAGCGTCCAGGTTTCGGCAGACAGGTCCGCCGGGTTGTCGTACACCCCCACGTTGTGACCGACTTCGTCACGCAGGTCGTTCCACTCGTTGCACGCTACCTGGCAGGCCTTGCAGCCGATGCAGATACTCACGTCGATGAGCTTGGCCACTTCGGCCTGGTGGTCGCGGGTGTGTGGCGCCGGGGTCAACACGCTGGTGGCTGAACGGCGGACAATGTCTTGGGATTGCATGGACATGGTTTCGCCCTCAGACCTTTTCAATATTCACGAGAAACGCCTTGTACTCGGGCGTATGGGTGTTCGAGTCGCCGATGCCTGGGGTCAGGGTGTTGGCCAGGAAGCCCTTGCGGGTCGCGCCCTCGTAACCCCAATGACAAGGAATGCCGATGGTGTCGACATCCTGACCATCAATGGCCAAGCGACGGATGCGCTTGGTCACCACGGCCTTGGCCTTGATGTAGCCGCGCTGGGTGCTGACCTTGACCATGTCGCCCTGGACAATGCCTTTGTCGGTGGCGAGCTTTTCGCCGATCTCGATGAACTGCTCCGGCTGGACGATGGCGTTCAGGCGGGCGTGCTTGGTCCAATGGCGGAACAACTCGGTAATTGAGTAGGTGGTTGCCACATAGGGGAAATCTTCACGTTTGCCCATGCGTTTGCGGTCGCTTTCATACACCCGCGCTGTGGGGCTGTAAGTGACGTTCGGGTGCAGTGGGTTGTGTGCCAGTGGGCTTTCGGTCGGTTCGTAGTGCTCGGGGAACGGGCCATCATTCATGGCGCCGACCGAGAACAGACGCCCCAGGCCTTCGGGCAGCATGATGAACGGGTTGGCCTTGCTGCCTGGTGCGGCAGTGACGGCGAAGTCAGGCACATCGACGCCGCTCCAGCGTTCGCCATCCCAACCGATCAGCTTGCGTTTCGGGTCCCACGGGTTGCCCTGCGGGTCGGCCGATGCGCGGTTGTAGAGGATGCGGCGATTCTGCGGCCAGGCCCAGGCCCATGCCGGGGTGCAGCCCAGGCCGCTGTCGGCGTTGTCGCGACGGGCCATCTGGTTGCCTTGTTCGGTCCAGGAGCCGGCGAAAATCCAGTTGAAACACTGGGTGCTGCCGTCATCGCGCAATTGCGAGAAGTCGTCGAGCAACTGGCCCTTGCGCAGGATCAACTTGCCTTGCTCATCGTGCAGGTCGGCCAGCGCACGGCCATTGGATTCCTTGGCCACTTCTTCGGGCTTGGGATCGTAGGGGTCGGCATAGTCCCAGGCCATGTTGAGAATCGGGGCGGGGTTGGCGCCGCCTTCCTTTTCGTACAGTTCACGGATCTTCATGAACAGATGGCCGAGGATCTTGCCGTCGTGCCAGGCTTCGCCGGGCGGCGCAGCACCTGCCCAGTGCCATTGCAACCAGCGCCCGGAGTTGACGATCGAGCCGTCTTCCTCGGCAAAGCAGGAAGAGGGCAGGCGGAACACTTCGGTCTGGATCGCCGCAGTGTCAACATCGTGCTGCTCACCGTGGTTCTGCCAGAAGCTGGACGTCTCGGTAGCCAGCGGGTCGATGATCACCAGGAACTTGAGCTTGGCCAGAGCGGCCTGGGCCTTGTTCTTGTCCGGGAAGGCGGCCACCGGGTTGAAACCCTGGGCGATGTAGCCGTTGACCTTGCCCTCGTGCATGAGGTTGCTGTAGTTGAGCACGTCGTAGCTGTCATCCCACTTGGGCAGCCAGTCGAAACCCCAGTCGTTGGCGGCTGTGGCCTTGTCGCCCCAGAAGCTCTTCATCATGCTGATGAAGAACTTGGGCGTGTGCTTGTAGTAGTTGACCTGATCTTCGAGCAGCGCGGTCGGCGTGGTCTGCTTGAGGTAGGTGGCAAGGCTGGTTTGCTGATCGGACGGCAGGTTCATGTAGCCCGGTAAACGGAGCGACAGCAGACCGAGGTCGGTGTAGCCCTGAATGTTGGAGTGCCCGCGCAGGGCGTTGACGCCACCGCCGGCCATGCCGATGTTGCCCAGCAGCAACTGGATCATGCCCGATCCGCGAATCATCTGTGCGCCGTTGGTGTGGTGGGTCCAGCCCAGGGCGTAGAGGAAGGTCGCGGTGCGGTCGGGTACGCAGGTACTGGCGAGAATATCGCAGATCTGCAGGAAATCTTCCTTGGGCGTACCGCAGATATTACTGACTACATCCGCGGTGTAGCGGCTGACGTGGGACTTGAGCAGGTTCCATACGCAGCGCGGATGGCTTAGCGTCAGGTCGCGCTTGGCGTAGCCCTTGTCGTCGAGTTCGTAAGTCCAGGAACTGCGGTCGTAGCTGCGCTTTTCTTCGTCGTAGCCGCTGAACAGTCCGTCGTCGAAGTGGTAGTCCTCGCGTACGATAAGACTGGCGTTGGTGTAGTGGCGCACATACTCGTGCTGGACCTTGTCCTGACTGATCAGGTAATTGACCACGCCCATCAGGAAGGTGACGTCGGAGCCTGCGCGGATTGGCGAGTAAATATCGGCGACCGCGGCGCTGCGGTTGAAGCGCGGGTCGACAACGATGACCTTGGCGCCATTGCGGATCTTCGCCTCGATCACCCACTTGAAGCCCACCGGGTGCGCTTCGGCCGGGTTGCCACCCATGATCAACACCACGTTGGCATTCTTGATGTCTACCCAGTTGTTGGTCATGGCGCCGCGCCCAAAGGTCGGCGCCAGGGCCGCTACGGTGGGCGCGTGACACACGCGGGCCTGGCTGTCGGTACCGAGAATGCCCAGGGCGCGCGTGAAGCGCTGGTCCAGCGAGCCGGTTTCGCTGCTGGCGGCCGAGGAGCAGAGCATGCCGGTACTTAGCCAACGGTTGACCGTGATGCCCTTGGCGTTCTTTTCGATGAAGTTGGCGTCGCGGTCATCCTTCATCAGCCGGGCGATACGCTCGATGGCGTGATCCCAGCTGATGCGCTGCCATTTGTCTGACCCGGGAGCGCGGTATTCAGGGAATAGCAGGCGCTGTTCACTGTGCACGTAATCGACCAGGCCCGCGCCTTTGGGGCACAGCGAACCGCGACTTACCGGGTGATCCGGGTCGCCTTCGATATGAAAGATGCGTGCCTTGGCATTCTTTGCACCGTCCCCCAGGCTGTACATGAGAATCCCGCAACCCACCGAGCAATAAGTGCAGTTGTTTCGGGTTTCCTTGGCGCGCAGCAGTTTGTATTGGCGCGACTGGGTAGCCTGGGCCATACCGGGGGCAAAACCCAGGGTCGCGCACGTGGCGGTGGCGACACCAGCGGTACAGAGCTTGAAGAACTGACGTCTGCCGAGTCCCATGGTTATCTCCTTATTCTTTCGGCTGCACAAAACAGCGGGCATAGGTATGCCCGGCAACAAGGCGTCGCAAGCGCAGTTGGCTGAGGATGAGGTCACGATTGATGCAGGCCCTGTCTGGCGCAGGGCTCGGGTTACGCGGATGGCGGCTAGTGTATTCCCGTATGGAATGTAGGACTAATCAAGGGTGTTGATGGTCCTATCGAGCGCCTCTATCGCGCCTTGTCCGAGCGTCGGCAAAGCCTTGTCCTGTCTATCTCGGGCATTGGCAGACCGCGTACAGGCCTAGACCAAAGTAGCATTCGCCGCTCCAGGCAGGACGGTGATGTTTTCCTCTTATATTCATTACTGATCTAACAAAATGATTAATTATTCTTTTTTGTTTTTTCGGTAAGCGTGCACTCTGCACCTCAAGCACTGCGCCGCAGTGCACCCCGGAACGAGGAAGCAGGCATGACCATCAAGGCGATCAACGTACGCAATCAGTTCAAGGGCACGGTCAAGGAGATCATTGAAGGGCCGGTGGTGTCGGAAATCGACGTGCAGACACCCGCTGGCATTGTCACCTCAGTGATTACCACGCGTTCGGTACACGAACTGGAACTGCGCGTGGGCAGCGAAGTGATTGCCTTCGTGAAATCCACCGAGGTGTCGATCGCCAAGTTATGAGGCGTCGCGTATCAGCTGAAATCGACAGACCTGGCCACCGCGCAGCATGCACTCCAGGTGCTGCACCTGCCCACCCCCCAGGCTGCCAATCAATGCCAGGTCGAGCTCACAGATTTGCGGGTGAGCTTCGGCCAACTGATGGAATACGCAGTTGTGAGCGACTATCTGCGTCGCTTCTCCCGAACGAAAAAACACTTCGGACTCATAGCCGACATCGTTCATGTGGTTGGCAATCTGTTGCTCATCGAGGCGAGTAGCACTCAGGTCTGCGGCCATCTTTCTACCCAGGCTGCGCATCAAGGCCACCAGGGCTTCATGGCCGATCAGGCTGGCGATTTCATCGATCAGCAAATTGGCCAGCAGGTGGTAGTGGCGCGGAAAAAGTTCTTTGCCACTGACGCTCAGGCGGTATAGCTGCTCGGGGCGCCGGCCAGTGGCACGCAGATCGCCGCGTACCACCAGACCGTCACGCTCCAGTGCGGCCAGGTGCTGGCGCACCGCTGTGCGGGTGACTGCAAGCTGGCTGGCCAGCTCTTCGATGCTCATGCCCGCGACCTTGTACAGCAGTGCCGAAAGCAGATCCTGTTGAGTGCGTCCGAGACCTTCGAACATCGACAGACCTCGCTCAGAACTTGTCCGGGAATTGTTTGACCAGCGCCGCCGTCAAGGCGTCGGCCAACCCGAGAATGTGCTCGCGCATGTGTTTCCATGTGCCAGCTTCTGCCTTGTAGTCCTTTTTCGCCAACTCGTCGATCTGGGCGATATGGTGCCCTCCGTGTGCAACGAGCAGGGTCGTCAGCGTTACTTCAGGCAAATAGGGATTGGCGCTGGAGAGGAATTTGGCCAAGGCCTTGGCGTTGCGGGTTAAATCGTCCACGGCTGCCTGCTTGCCGGAAGCGGATTGACTGACAGTGGCGTCACTGTAGTGCTTGACCGCACCCCAGTGTCCACCGAGCAATTGAAGTAACTGGTCAGCGGCAGGTTGGCCATACAGCGGTGCGATACTGTTGGCTATCGCGGTGGCGTTATTGACCACTTCCTGGCTGGCAGTATCCGCCTGTTGGCGATTACCGGCTTGGTTGGCGATGGCATAGTTGCGAATCCAGAAAACATGCTCCACCCACAGGTCACGCAGGGCCAAGCGGGTAGTCAAGGCAACGGAATCGGCTTGCGGGGGCGCGGTTTGAGCCGCTGGGCTCAAGGCGGGAAACGCGCACAAGGCAGCGAGAAGCAACACGACCGACAGTCTGATCTTCATGGCAGTACCCTCGAGGGGTGAAGTGGCCTACAAGATCAATTACAGCATAAAAATATGTCGTTATTCTGTCGTGCGCCGAACGGTCGTTGCCCACCGTGGGAACGGTGGGCAACGCGCAATGTCAGCTTAGGATGCAGCCGGTTTCGGCAGAATCATGTGCGCCGGTGCCTGGGCTGCCTTGCCGCGAGCGACCAGGTAATACAGCACGCTCGGGACGATCAGGCCAATGATCCACGACACGTCGACACCGCCCAGGTGGGCAACCATTGGGCCGGTGTAGAGCTTGGTTGAAATGAACGGCATCTGGATCAGTACACCAATGGTGTAGACGATAATGCCAGGCATGTTCCAGCGCCCGTAGCGGCCCTTGGGATCGGCCAGCGCCGGTACGTCATAGCGTTCCTTGGTGATGAAATAGTAATCCACCAGGTTGACCGCGCTCCAGGGCACGAAGAATGTCAGCAGGAACAAAATGAACGACTTGAACGCGGCGAGGAACGAGTGCTGCCCAAGCAGGGCGATGATCGTCGCAGCACCGACAATGCACAGCACGAAGATCAGGCGCTGACGGCGGCTGACTTCGATATGCCCGCGAAAGCCACTGATGATGGTGGCGATACACATGAAGCTGCCGTAGGAGTTGAGGGTAGAGATGGTCACCTTGCCAAAGGCAATGCTGAAGTACAGCAGCGCCGCGGTGGCACCCGTGCCACCCAGGCCGACGATGTAGGCGACTTCACGGCCGGAGAACTGCCCATTGGCAATTGCTGCGGCAAATACCCCAAGCATCATCGAAGCTTGTGAGCCCACCACTGAGCCAAGGCCTGCGGCCAGGAAGGTCTTGAACGAGGAGGTATTGCTTGGCAGGTAGCGCGAGTAGTCTGCTACATAAGGTCCAAAGGAAATCTGCCAGGAAGCCGACAGTGATACCGCCAACAGAAACGACGCCCAGGTGAAGTGGCGGTTTTGCAGAAGCTGGCTGATGTCGGTAATGGTCAGGATGCGGCTAAACAGGTAGACGAAGGCAATGATCCCCAGCACGCTGGCGATGCGCCCGATCCAATGGATCATGCGGTAGCCGAACACCGTCGCCAGTACGATCACGCCGGCAAAGATGAGGATCCCTGTGCTGTCACTGACGCTCAGCAACTGGCCAATGGCCTGGCCCGACAACACAGTGCCGGTAGCCGTGAAGCCCAAGTACATCAGGCACACCAGGGTGATCGGGATGGCTGCGCCATAAACACCGAATTGCACCCGGCTGGATATCATCTGCGGCAGCCCCAGCTTCGGCCCTTGGGCGGCATGCAGTGCCATGACTGCGCCCCCCACCAGTTGGCCGATCAGCAAGCCGATCAGTGACCAGAACACATCGCCACCGAGCACCACGGCCAAGGCCCCGGTCACAATTGCGGTGATCTGCAGGTTGGCGCCCAGCCATAAGGTGAATTGGCTGTACAGGCGTCCGTGTCGCTCATTTTCCGGGATGTAGTCGATCGAGCGCCGCTCGATCAATGGCTTGCTGCGCGAAGCGCTGGCCTGGGTCATTGCTGTGGATCTCCGCATTTTGTTGTTGTCGAGCGGTTGATCGCCGACCGGACACAGGGTCGGTGACGTTTGCAGATATCATCATGTATATACAAGCGCAGTCAAGTGAGGGCGTTGTAGCGAAAACTCATGAAGACAGGCGCAGTTATGCCCGAAAGGTAGTGCAGAGGATCGATAGAGGAGGGTAAACCGCGCAGCGTCTAGCCGCCGGTCATGTTCATGAAGCGCAGTATCTGCACATCACCATTGACGTCGAAGTGATGACTGTAGGGTTTCAGACCCATGGCATCGCGAATGGCTTTGTCCAGGCGTGCGTTGTCGCCGGGGTGGGCGCGCAGTACCTGTTTCAAGTCGCTGGCGTGATCATTGCCCAGGCACAGCAACAAGCGGCCTTCGACTGTGAGTCGTACCCGGTTGCAGGTGGCGCAGAAATTGTGGCTGTGGGGGGAAATGAAACCAATGCGAATGTGCGCGGCTTCGGCCAGGCGCCAATAGCGTGAGGGGCCCTGGGTGGACTCGGCGGATTCGATCAGGGTGAACTGCTCGGCAATGCGTGCGCGAACTTCATCGCTGGAGCAATACGACTCGCTTCGCTCATGTTCGCTGATGACGCCGAGCGGCATTTCTTCAATAAAGGAAATATCCAGCTCACGATCAATGGCAAAACGCACCAGATCATTGATCTCGCCGTCGTTACGGCCCTTGAGTACCACGCAGTTGAGCTTGGTGCGGCGAAACCCCGCTGCTCGTGCCGCGTCGATCCCGGCGATTACCTGATCAAGATCACCCGTACGGGTAAGCGCCTTGAAACGCTGGTGATCGAGGCTGTCCAGACTGATGTTGAGGCGCGACAGGCCCGCATCGAACAGCGGTTTGGCCAGGCGCCCAAGCTGCGAGCCATTGCTGGTCATGCACAGCTCGCGCAAGCCTGGCAGCGCGGCAATGCGGGCGCACAAATCGACGATGCCCTTGCGTACCAGCGGTTCGCCCCCGGTGAGGCGAATTTTGCGTGTGCCCATGGCGACGAAACGCTCGGCGACCTGATACAGCTCTTCAAGGGTAAGAATGCGTTGGCGAGGCAGGAACTGCATGTCTTCGGCCATGCAATAGACGCAACGGAAGTCGCAGCGATCGGTGACCGACATTCTGAGATAGTCGATCTTGCGATCGAAACCATCGACCAATGTGTTGTCGCTTGCGTTCACAGATGCCATTGCCTCTTTTGATCAGGCTCCCGTCGCGGCGGGGAATGCATGGGTGCAAATGCATTGAACAGGAGTGCGCCTTATCGAGCATAGGGAGGCACTGGGGTGGCGTCAAATTGCTTTTAGTGACTGATCGATAAGCCTCGTCTATCAGTGCCAAGGCCGCGAACACGCTGGGCTGCGGCGGACTCAAGGGCAGGTGCAGGTCGCATCCGGGATGCCAGCAACGCGAGCATAAGGTTATGCTGTTGCGAAATATTACAAAGCCGGATCGGGATATGCCGTTAAAGGACTTACTGTTGGCCCTGGTGGTAATTATTGCCTGGGGTGTCAATTTCGTCGTGATCAAGGTTGGCCTGGATGGCTTGCCACCGATGTTACTGGGGGCGCTGCGCTTTGCCTTGGTGGCATTTCCGGCGGTGTTGCTAGTCAAGCGCCCACAGTTGCCCTGGCGTTGGCTGATCGCTTATGGCGCTACCATTTCACTGGGTCAGTTCGCTTTTCTCTTCGAGGCGATGGGCAATGGCATGCCACCGGGTCTGGCCTCGCTGGTGTTGCAATCACAAGCCTTTTTCACCCTGTTCTTTGCCGCGATCTTTCTTGGCGAGCGGCTGCGTGCAGCAAGTGTGCTGGGGCTTCTGGTCGCAGCGGGAGGGCTGACTCTGATTGGCAGCGAGAACGGCGCCAGCGTGCCGTTTTTCGCGCTGTTGCTGACCTTGTGTGCGGCGGCGATGTGGGCCATGGGCAATATTATTACCCGGCGCTTCGGCAATATAGATCTGGTCGCCCTGGTGATCTGGGGCGGATTAATCCCGCCGTTGCCGTTCCTGGCGCTGTCCTGGTGGCTGGAAGGACCGACCCTGATTGAAAGCTCGTTGCGCGGGATCGGGTGGAGTTCAATCCTGTCGCTGGCGTACCTGGCCTTTATTGCCACCATGCTTGGCTACAGCCTGTGGAGTTACCTGCTGTCACGCTACCCCGCAGGCAAGGTGGCGCCGTTCTCGTTGTTGGTGCCGGTGGTGGGTTTGAGCTCCTCGGCGCTGTTGCTGGGCGAGCGGCTGACACCGCTGCAAGGCTGGGGGGCGGGGCTGGTAATGGTCGGGTTGCTGATCAATGTGTTTGGGTCGCGACTGTTGGCGGGTCGAGTTACGGCGCAAGGCCGGGCTTGATTGAACTGCGCATCAGGCCAGGGCAAGTGCGCGGGTGCCGGTAATGCGTCGAACCAGCAGGAGCGTCAGCAGCGGAGCAAGCGTGAACACACCAAACAGCCACGCGGCGGCGTGCTGGGCCCCGACTACGCCGCCAGGTTCAACCAGGCCTGCACTGTTACTTACGACGCCAGCGAGTGCCGCAGCCAGGGCTGTGGCGTACAGTTGCACGGTGGTGATCGAGGCCGATGCCAGGTTTTCCTCGCCAGGACGCGCCGAGCTCAGCACGCGCGTCAGCAGGTGTGGCCAGCCTACGCCGATACCCAGTCCAACCCCGGCCAGGGCAAGGCAGTAGCTGACCACGCCGACTGTGGTGCGCAGCCATCCAAGCTGCGCTGTCATCAATGCCAGAGCCAACATTGCCAACACGATGATCACCGGGCCAACGCGCATCATCCGCTCGGCCGCATCCCCTGTACGGCTGGCGCTCAGTAATGCAGCGACTGTCCAGCCAGCTGCCATGGCTGCGGTCATATAGCCCGCGGCGAGAGGCCCGAGGCCGTGGATCTGCTGAAGAAAATAGGGCACGAAAATCTCGGTGGTCACCGCTGCGATCAACAGGCACATCATTGCGTACAGCACACCGAGCCGGCTGCCAAGCGAATAGGCCCCCGTGGGCAGCAAGCGGCTTTGCGGGTTTCGATCCAGGCGGGCAATCAGCACGCCGATGGCAAGGCCGGCGCCAATGCCGAGCAAATTCCACAGCAAGTGACTGCTGAGGCTGGCTGCCGAAATAGCCAGCACCGAAGCGACCAGGCAGACAATCAAAGCGTAGGGTGGGCGTGTGCTACTGGAGGTGGCGGCGAGGCTGTTGTTCAGTTGAGTGACCACAATGACCGCCAGCAGGCCGATTACCGGCAGTAGGGCCCAGAATGCCCAGCGCCAATGTCCGCCCTCGGCGAACACGCCACCAATGGCTGGCCCACACAGCGTCGCCAGGCCCCACATGCCCGAGACCATGGCCATCGCGCGAGGCCATAAGCGCTCGTCGAACACCAGACGGATCAGGGCATAGCTCAGGGCAAACAAAACCCCACCGCCCAGGCCCTGGACGCTGCGACCGGTAAGCAGCACCGGCATGCTCGGCGCCGCTGCGCAGAGGATTGAACCTACGGCGAAGATCGTCAGTGCCAGCAGGAACGCGCGCCGCGCGCCAAGCCCTTCGAGCAGGCGTGCCGAAAGGGTAGAGCCAATGATCGACGTGACCACGAACAGCGTCGTACTCCAGGCATAGAACGCCAGCCCGCCAATATCGGCGATGACCGTCGGCAGAATGGTGGTCACGATGTAAACGTTGATCGCGTGCAGTGCCACGCCGCCAGCCAATGCGATCGAGCGCAGGGCGTTGCGACCGTGCAGCAGTTCGGCCCAGGAAGCACTCGCAGGCGTAGCGGGGGAGGACATTTGCGCATCCTTCGCAAGGGTGAGTCGTGGCTGCAGTCTAAGAGCGCCTGGGGGTTAACACAAACTACTGGCTGGGCTCATCGCCGCTGGCATTTGTTACCATCGCGCTTTAGCCGAGCCGCTAGGGCTGGGCGTACAACCTGCAAGACCGAAGGAGAGCAGTATGATCATCACCACCACAGGCACTATCGAGGGGCGCCAGATCGCCGCCTACCTGGACGTGGTCAGCGCCGAATCGGTCCAGGGTATCAACGTGGTTCGTGACGTTTTCACCAGCTTTCGGGACTTTTTCGGCGGTCGTTCGCAAACCCTGGAAAGCGCATTGAAGGAAGCCCGCGAGCAAGCGACGGATGAAATCAAAGCCCGCGCGCGCAGCCTGCAGGCTGATGCGGTCGTGGGCCTGGATTATGAAATCAGCATGCCATCTGCGCGCGGCGGCATGGTCGTGGTGTTTGTCACTGGGACAGCGGTCAAGCTCCGGTAGACACTTGGGTGCGACAAAATGGCTCGGCCACTGGTCGGGCTTTTTGCTTTTTGTCTCCATGGTCGATAAATGACCGGCTAGTCTCTGAATCACTTGGGACGGTAATTTCCGGGCAACCAACTATTTGCCCATACCGACCCACTGTCAGAGGGAGACAGGGCATGAGTGAATCGTATTTCGAGGACAACGGCGACGAATTTCCCATCAACAGTCAGGTACGTTGTGGCCAATCTGCATTTCGCCTGGGGTTTGCCCATATGACCCAGGATGAGGCTGATCACGCCAAACCGTGCCACCTGCAACGTGCGAAGAAGGGTCGTTTCATGCCCAGGATCCCGTTGAAAAAGTGAACTCCTTCACACCACCCCGCACAATGTCGCGGGGTTTTTTATGCATTGTTTGACCTTGCTCAAAGGTTGCGGCATAGATGCTCGCGTGATTGGCGCATGTATGCCTTACTTGTCCGGCTGCTTTCAATACAGGGGATGACCGATGCGTATCAGGGAAGAAACATACTGGCAATGGGCGGACGCCCAGTTGCATAGCCGCAGTCACGATGAGCTGCTCAGTGACGGTACCAACATTGATGTTCAAGTCAGGCTGTCGCGTACGGGCGCCACGCAACTGTTTATCGGCATTTACGCCAGCCATGGCAAGGCGATGGTGGAGGAGTATTATCCCAGCCGCCCCGGCGAAACCATGACCCGGGCCATGGTCTGGGGGGTAAATCGGGCCAGGGCCTTGCTCACCGGTGAGTTCCCGATAGAGCAGATACCCCTGCGGCGTCAGGCTTGAGAATGGCGATTGTGGCTGGCCTGGACAATACGCTGGGCCGGCACACGCAGTTGCAGCAGCAGGTAATGGGCAAACGCGGCTGAGTAGCCTTGCTTGGCGATGGCTTGCTCCATGCAGCTCAACCAGATGTCGCTGTGGGATTGATCGATCGGCCATTGGGCATGGAATGCCGGAATGGCGATCGATCCATAGCGCTCCTTGAACAGTGACGGGCCACCGAGCCACCCGCTCAGAAAACAGGCCAGTTTGTCTCGCGCGTTGTCGAGGTTGTCCGGGTGCATCTGTCGCACCGGGCGGGCATCCGGGCTCTCATCCATCAATCGATAGAAATCATCGACCAGGCGCCGCAGGCCCTCGATGCCGCCTGCGGCCTGGTAGGAGGCGTCGCCGGTTCCGAATGCGGGATTGTTCATGGCAACTCTCTGCAGGAAAAGCGCCATTGTAGCCAGATATCGACAGCATGAAAAAAGCCCAGTGCAGGCACTGGGCTTTGGTATTGCAATAAGTGCTGTTATCAGCAGAGGCGATCGATTACCGCAACGCCTGGCTGGTTTTGCAGTGTCGACCACTCGTGCTGCAGGGTCTGCAGAACACGGCCTACGTACTGGGTGTCGGCGGCGGCTTTCTTGCCGACATAGCCTTGACCACGACGGTACATCTTCAACCGGGCACGCATGTTCGGCGTGCGTTGCTCGAACTGTGCTTCATCGGTGAGGGTCCCCAGGCCGTCCAGGCGAACTTCGCCCTCTTCGCAAACCCAGAGAATGTGGCTGTCGAGCGTGTCTTTACGCGCTGCGAACAGTTGAGCCAATTCGTCGATAGTCGGTTGATTGTTCAGATTCATCATAAAGCCCCCTAGGCCATTTTTAGTTGAGTTCAAACACGTCATGTAGCGTTGAAAGAAAGCTGCTACAGCAGCGTCACAACTGGGGGCTTTTACACGCTGCCTTTTGGGCAGTACCCATCCGCATACAGCTCATGGATCCTTCGAGCTGCCTGGAACACCCTTGCCAGTGTCCCCGATCGGGGAGACGGCCTCATCATGCAAGGGCCGACGAACGGCGTCAATAGGTTTTGTAGTGATTTTTTTTGCGCACTACATTTTGTCTGACAATGCTCGCTCTGCTGGTGTTGATGCGCATCAGTTCGTTCACAGGTGAAGTGGCTGATGATGGTCACTCATGTATTACAGGGAGATGCTCATGAGTTCGTCGGCAAGTGCACCGAGTGCACAACCTGCCCGGGTCAAGATTCCAATTGGCTTGTTGTTGGCAATAGCAGCATTGGTCGGGGTGTTGATGCTGCCGCTGCCCGCCGACTTGCCGGTGGCCGGTCACCGCGTGCTGGCGATCCTGGCCTTTGCCGTGGTGGTATGGATCAGCGAGGCCGTGTCGTACGAAGCCAGCGCAATCATGATCACCTCGTTGATGGCATTTCTGCTCGGCACAGCGCCGACCGTGGCCGATCCATCGGTGACCTATGGCTCCTCGGCGGCCATCAGCCTGGCCCTTACCGGCTTCTCTAACAGCGCACTGGCCTTGGTGGTGGGCGCCTTGTTCATTGCTGCAGCCATGACCCATACGGGGCTGGACCGGCGCATTGCCCTGGTGACGCTTTCCAGCGTTGGCGTCAGTACCCGACGTATTCTGCTCGGCGCCGTGGCGGTGACTATCCTGCTCAGCCTGGTAGTGCCCAGCGCCACGGCGCGCAGCGCGTGTGTGGTGCCGATCATGATGGGGGTGATCGCCGCCTTCGGCGTCGACAAGCGCTCCAACATTGCTGCTGGCATCATGATCATCGTCGCCCAAGGCACCAGTATCTGGAACATCGGTATCCAGACCGCTGCAGCGCAAAACCTGCTGACAGTGGGTTTCATGGACAAGATGCTCGGCGCGCGGGTGTCATGGATCGACTGGTTGATCGCCGGTGCGCCATGGGCGGTGATCATGTCGGCGGTGCTGATTTACATCGTGCTCAAATTGTTGCCGCCCGAAAGCGACAGTATTCCCGGCGGCAAGGCGGCGGTCAGCAAGACCCTGGCTGAACTGGGACCGATGAGCGGAGCGCAGAAGCGCCTGCTTGGGGTGTCGGTGCTACTGCTGTTGGCCTGGGCGACCGAGGGCAAGCTGCACAGCTTCGATACCACTTCGACAACCTATGCAGGGTTGGTCATCCTCTTACTGCCTCGCGTTGGGGTAATGACCTGGAAAGATGTGCAGGCGCGGATTCCCTGGGGCACGGTGATTGTCTTCGGGGTTGGTATCAGCCTGGGCACCACCTTGCTCACCACGCAGGCCGGACAATGGTTGGGCGCGCAGGTAGTGGCCAATACCGGGCTGGATCAATTGGGAACTCTGGGGGTGTTTTCGATTCTGGCGGCGTTTCTGATTTTGATTCACCTGGGCTTTGCCAGCGCCACCGCGTTGACCTCGGCGCTGTTGCCGATTCTGATTGCGGTTCTGCAGACCTTGCCGGGTGATTTCAGCCGCTTGGGCATGACCATGGCATTGGGCTTTGTCGTCAGCTATGGCTTTATCCTGCCGATCAACGCACCGCAGAACATGGTGTGCCTGGGGACCGAAACATTCAGCGCCAAGCAATTTGCCCGTGTCGGGATTCTGGTAACGGTGATTGGCTATCTGCTGATGCTGGTGTTTGCGGCGACTTGGTGGCACTGGTTGGGATGGATGTAGCGGTCGCTATGGGCGCAACCGGTAGGCGCGGGCTTGCCCGCGATCGGCCGCAACCCGGCCGACACCCTACCTACAGGCTGCACTGACCCCAGCGCAGGGCAGCCTACGATCAGAAGTTCGCCGGTGTGTTGGCGCTGATGATTTCTGCTTCGTCCTGGCCGATGTTCTTGAAACTGTGGGGCAGGGTGGTCGGAAAGTAGTAGCCGTCACCGGAGTTGAGGATGCTGACCTGACCGCCGACACGCAGCTCAATGGTGCCGCGGGTTACCAGGCCACACTCTTCACCTTCGGAGTGAACGATGGGCTCGTCACCGGAATCGGCACCTGGCGCATACAGTTCGCGCAGCATGCGCATTTGCCGGCCTTCGACACTGGCACCGACCAATAGCATGCGTAGGCCGCTGTTGCCCAGGTCCGGCTGCTCGGTTGAGCGGAATACAAAACGCTCTTCACGTGGCGGCTCGTCAAAACTGAAGAACTCTGCCAGCGACATGGGAATGCCCTCAAGCAGTTTTTTCAGGGAACTGACCGAGGGGCTGACGCGATTCTGCTCGATCTGCGAGATCGTCGAGTTGGTCAGCCCGCTACGACGGGCCAGCTCCCGCTGGGAGAGTTTGTTGCGTTCACGCACCAGTTTGAGTCGTGTCCCCGTGTCCATAGCCGCCTTATGTGTTAAAAATTTTTGGCGGAGCATTAAAGCACATTCCGCGAAGCTTTAGCGGCCCGCCTGTATGGACACGGAATTGGGGTGGGGCCACAGTCCGACCAATAGCAGCAGCCCGGCCACAATCAGGTACGGCAGGCGCGGATCTACCGCGTAGATCAGCGTTCCGGCCAGGGGGCCGATAACCACGCCCAGGCCTTGTGCAGCGCTCATGGAACCGGCCGTGGCGCCTTGCTCGGAGGCGTCCATGGCATTGGCCGCCAATGCCGAGAAGGCCGGAAACACGAAGCCCATCCCGCAGGCCGAAACAAAGAAGCTGGCCCAGAGCAATGGCGCGCTGGGAGCAAAAGCGGCGGCGGCAAAGCCCAAGGCTGAAACGCTCGCGCCTGCGCGAATCATGCGCAGCGGTGGCCACTGCAACCTGCGCACCAGCAGTTGCGCGAAGATCAGCGCTACACCCACCATGGTCAGCGCAATGCCTGCGGTCTGCGCGGCGTCTGCCGGGTTCATGCGCAAGCGGTCGAGGGCGAAAAAGCCGACGGTGATCTGCGCTACCGAAACACCGAGCATGGCCACGAACGCCACCAGCAAAGGCCGGCGCAAGCGCGGATCGCTAAGGCGGACCGGGCGTGGCGGTTGCTTTAGGTGCAGCTCCTGACGCTTGAGCTTGAGCAACAGCACGACAAAAGCCAGCATCGGTAGCAACGCCATCACGTAAAAAGGCAGGCTCAAACTGTGACGAGCCAGCAGCGCCGCCAAGGCCGGACCCAGTACCAGGCCGACAGCGTTGGCCGCACCGAGTGATGCCAAGGTGCGGGCACGGTGCTGTGGCTCAACGTTGTCAGCGATCAGCGCCGTGCCACCGACCGGCAGCGCGGCGTAAAAAGCGCCGATCAAGCCGCGCCCGATCACCAGCCCGGCAAAGGCCAGGGTAGCGCTGGGTAGAAGGTGCAATGCGGAATCGATGAACAGACACAAGGCCCAGTAAGCCACGGTGAAACCGGCCGTGCCGAGCAATAGAATCCGGCGCCGGCCAAGACGATCACTGAGCTGGCCCCAGGGCCTGGCCAGCAACATCCAGATCACTCCGGCCACCGTCACCGCAGCCCCGGCCTGCCAAGTGGCAAGGCTGAGGGTGCGAGCAATAGGGCCAATCAAGGAGACGAACGCCATCATCGCCATGGTGCAGGCCATGTTGGCAACCAGCAGCGGGCGCAGGTCGAAACTGGACTCGGTGCTGATCGATGAAGTGGGTTGGGCAGGATCCTGTGCGCTGTTCATGGCTATCCAAAGCTCAAAAGGCAAGCGTTGTATTGTGCCGGAAAAACTATCTGGGCAAAATCCCTTGATAATAAGAATCGTTATTGTTTGTCACTTTCTCCGGTATTACCCAACGGCGCTGGCCACATACTGCGCAACACGCCGTCGCGCCGCACCAGTGCATGTACCAGCGCTGCGCCCAGATGCACCAGCACCGTTGCGAACAGTAAATAGGCCAGCCAGCCATGGGCCTGGCGCAGCAAGGCATACAGGGTCAGGTCATGGGGCAGCAGTGCCGGCAGGTGCAGTGGCAGCGGATAGCCTCCCGCCGAGAGCATGCCCCAACCAATCAATGGCATGGCCAGCATCAAGCCGTACAGCAGCAGATGAGAAGCCCCGGCAGCCAGACGCTGCATCGCTGGAAGATCGGCAGGCAAGGGTGGGTGGGGCAGGGTCAGACGCAGGACCATGCGCGCCAACACCAGCAGCAACAAGGCTAGACCAATCGCCTTGTGCAGGCTAAGCAGCCAGGTGTGACGCGGGGTCAGGTCGGCGATCATGCTGACGCCAATGAACAGCATCGCCATGATCAGCACGGCCATCAGCCAGTGCAACAGGCGCGCCAAAGGATGAAAGGCAACAGGTTTCATGGGCGTGCTCCCAAGTCTGCCGATTCGTAGCTGCGGCGGTTGAAGGACTCGGCGTACGCTGCCGAGCGTGCTGCCAGGATCGGGTCAGCCGATGGCTCGATGCCAGTGGGCAAGATCAGCGGGTCAAAGTTGAGGTCGCGGCAGGCACCTTGCTCGGGGCCGTCGACATGCTCGATGACCAGGGTGCCGGCATCGACGGAACGGCGCTCTGCCGGCCAGGGCTTGGCCGGGTCATCGACCGGATCGCCTGCTTGCGCAAGGGTCAGGCGCAGGGTCCAGCGTAACGGGCCTTGGGCCAGGCGCTGGTGTAAGTCGTGTTGCAGGTAGTCGCGGTCGTCGACTTGACCTTCCAGGGCGGCGAACGGCGTTTGTGGCAACAAGCTCCAACGTACAAAACGGCTGTTGCCGTCGCGGTCGATCAGGGCAAAGGCGTTGATGCTGTTGAAGCTGGAGTTGGCAAAGCTGTTCGGGGCTTGGTAGTCCTTGGCCCATTGGCGGAACGGTGCGCTTTCGGGATGGTCGGCGAAAAACGCTTGCACGCGCGCCGGGTCGGGTTTGCCGGTTGCCGGGTCCGGGGTCATCGCCAGAACCTGCTGGTAGAAGGCTTGTGGCGTGCTCACCGCCAGCACCGGTGGGGTATTCATGCCGGTACGCCAGATTTCGCCGTCGTCACTGCTCAGTTGCAGTGCCAGACTGCGGGTCGGCACACTGGTGTCGGCACTGTAGGGATTGCTGCCGCCTATCGCGAAACGACCGATTACCGGGACCCGGGGCTGGCTGAATACCCGGGCACGGGACAGCGGTTCAGCCTGCTGGCTGCTCTGGAAGTAGCCACTCACGCACAAACCCTTGGCGTGGTTCTTTCGATAGCCGGGGTAGTGACCGGCCTGGGACTCAAATGTGTCGATAATGCGCTTGGGGGTGAGGCGGTCGCTGCCGATCCAACCGGCGGCATAGGCAAAACCGGCGGCCAGGGCAGTCAGGCCAAGACCAATGGCAGCCAGGCGCAGGGTGCGGGGACGACCGTGTAACGGAGTGCTCATGGCGACGATCCGGGTCAGTGAATGAGCCGGTACGACGCCTGGGTATTGAATTTATTCCCATGGCAGGGAATATTTTTTCCTCTGCAGCGTCTGCCTCGTACACTTAACGCTTGAAGGCCAAGGCCCCGGCAATGCATGAATTAAATGACCAGCAACTGCGCCAGATGCTCGAGCGACTGCGGCGCTTCGCCGTGTGGTTGACCCGCGACGCAAACAGCGCCGACGACCTGGTGCAGGCCACCGTCGAGCGCGCCCTGAGCCGCCGCGGCCAGCAGCGCGAGCAGGAGAGTTTGCGCGCCTGGCTGTTCTCCATCCTTTACCGGCAGTTTATCGATGGCAAACGCCGCGAGCGTCGGCATGCCCGCTGGCTGTCCTGGTTCGGACGTGCCGAAGAGCAGGGCAATGCCACGGAGGACATTGTCCTGGCCCAGTCTGGCCTGGCAGCTTTTGCGCTGTTGCCCACCGAACAGCGGGCCTTGTTGCTGCTGGTCAGTGTCGAGGGCTTGAGTTACAAGGAGGCCGCCCAGGCCCTGGATGTACCGATCGGCACAGTGATGTCGCGATTGTCGCGGGCGCGGGCAGCGCTGCGTGAATTGGCCGAGGGCACTACAGCATCCCCGGTGTTGCGGAGGTTGAAATGAGTCAGTTGATTCCATCGGAAGACGAGCTGCACGCCTACGTGGATGAATGCCTGGAAACGGAGCGTCGACGCGCGGTAGAGCGTTATCTGGCCGCCAACCCCGAGCAGGCCATGCGCGTCGAAGGTTGGCGCCGTGATGCCCGACAACTGCGTGCGGCGATGTCCGGGTTCGCCGGGCAGGTGCCTAATCCACGGCTTGATCCGGCTCATCTGCGCCGCGAGCTACGCCGGCGCTGGCAGCGCCGCTGGGCCAGTGCAGCGGTGCTACTGGTGACGCTGGGGATCGGCGGCCTGGGCGGCTGGCAAGTGCGCGAGTCGAGCCTGATGGCTGGCAACCTGCCGATGGCTGATGCCGTGCAGGCGCACCGGCTGTTTGCCGACGCCAGCGCCCTGGACTTGAGCGCCCGTGATCCCGCGCGGCTGCAAGCATGGCTGGGGCAATATTTTCGCCACGTCGGTAACCTGCCGGACTTGTCCTCCTACGGCTTCACCCCACTGGGTGCACGGCTGCTGAGCAACGAACAGGGGCCGGCCGCCCTGGTGGTGTTCGAAGACGCCCAGGGACAACGAATCAGTCTGTTTCTGCGCTCGCCTGGCGAGCACTTTGCTCGCATGCCCAGTGGTGAACGCACTGATGGGCAACTGCAAGCGCGCTATTGGTCCCACGGTGACTACAACTACGCATTAGTCAGCGCGGCATCCGACAGCCGTGGTGCACAACTGCGCAAGGCACTGGACATTGCCTTGTAGTGGGGCGCCGCTGTCAGGCGTAAGCTTCTCAGTACTGCCGTTTCATCACATGCGAGGTAAGAGCAAATGAAGCGCATGCAAGGTTTGGCTGGGGCAGCGTTAGTACTGCTGGCAGGTGCAGGCGCGCAGGGTTGGGCAGCAGAGGTGAAGGACACGCGTCTGTTTGCCCATGAGCAGGCTGTGCAGGCCTACGCAGCGCAAACCGGCAGAACCCTTCCTACGGTGCAGGACTACGCCTACGGCACATCGGTCGATGTCGCCCGGCTCATCGCACAGACCCCCATGCCCAGAGGTTGCGCAGCCGCGCCGATGTTGATGACCTATGAAAACACCGCTGGTCAACTGCTGACGTTGCGCTATCAAGTTGAAGGGCAATGCCCGCGGTTTCAGGCTGCGCGTTGATGCATCTACGGCATAGGCTGCAGAGAAAAATCCGCAAGGGCTGGCTGAACGACTAGTGGCAATTTAGTATTGCTGGCTTTTGCCAGAGAGATCAGTCATGCACGCAACAGACAGGACGCTTAGCGATTTCTCCCCATTGTCAGCGGCTGAAGGGAAATTGATCGCTGATCGCCCATCAGGTGATGTTGTGTATCTGGGGCACGAACGCCCTGACAAGGCAACGGCCGACAATCGGGTACGTGCTAGTTTTCTGCGGTTTGTGATGTTGGACGCGGATAAGACTCGGTCTGTTCATGAGTCAGGTGTGCGTCTGCATGGCGCTTATATCGTCGGCATTCTCGATTTGAGCGGAACGGTTTTGACCCATTCGCTGGGCTTTTGGGATTGCACGTTCGAGTTCGCGCCTGACCTGACTGACGCTCAACTCAACGGCTCACTGTGGCTCATCGACTGTGCCAGCCCTGGGGTTATCGCTTCGCGCGTGAGTGTCCGTGGAGCAGTGGCTCTTAACGGTTTGCGCTGTACTGGCAGGATCGATATTGCTGGTGCGCATATCGGTGGAGAATTGAACCTTGACGGCGCGGCTATCGATGGAGACGGTGGAGGTGCACTTTTTGCTGATCAATTGCATGTTGAAGGGAGTTTTTTTCTCGGCGATCAATTTACTGCAAAGGGTGACGTTAGGCTGATCGGCGCACGTATCGAGGGTCGGTTTTTTTGTAGTGGGACATTCAAGGCATCGCAAAAGGCAGCCTTGATGGCTGATCGGCTAATAGTCGGCGGCGGTGTATTCCTTGTCGATGGGTTCTGTGCCGAGGGCTCTGTAAGATTTGTTGGTGCCAATATCGCTGGGCAAGTCATCTGTCGCGACGCCTGCTTTGATGGCATGAGTGACGTAGCTTTCAGTGCAACGGGTTTGGTGATGACCGGCAGCATCCTGCTGCACGGAGGTTTTCATGCAAAGGGGCTTGTTCAATTTACCGGCGCTCGGATCGAAGGCGATTTAATCTGTGAGAAGGATGCTGTTTTCGAAGGTGACGAGCACAATTCGCTGATTGCGGTTCGCTGTGTATTGACCGGTAAGGTGCGCCTTGGAAAAGGCTTTCACGCGCATAAATCGGTCAATTTCACCGACGCGAGGATTGCAGCCGGCTTCGATGGTTGCGGCGCATGGTTTGAAGGAAAAACCGGTGCTTCGCTGGTTCTCGACCGTGCGCAGGTGTCGGGCCCGTTGCTGCTTCGAGCACTGCAGAACAAGTTGGCCAATGCCTCATTTGTCGGCGCGAAAGTGACCGAGCTCGACGACGACGAGCATACCTGGGGTGAGAACCTTGCCCTCAACGGTTTTGTTTATGGCGCACTCTCAGCCCGCGCTCCAGTCAACCCCAAGTTCCGTTCAGCGTGGTTGCGTCAGCAGATCCCCAGCCTTGAAAAGGACCGGCCTGCTACCGAACTTGCCAAGGACTTTCGCCCTCAGCCCTGGCGGCAGTTGCAACGCGTGCTGGTTGAAATGGGACATACTGCCGAAGCACGTGAACTGGGGATCATCTATGAGCAGCAGTTGCGCGCTATTGGCCACGTAGGCCAGCCACCCAAGGGTTGGCCGACCTGGATCGCAGCCATCTACTCGCGTATTGCTCTTGGCCTGCATGCGCTCTACGGGCTGCTCACCGGTTACGGTTACCGTCCAATGCAGTTGTTGTTCTGGTTCGTGGGTATCTGGCTCAGTTGTGCTTCGGTGTTCTGGTATGCAGCCGCTCAGCACGGGGTGTTTGCGCCGAGCAATCCGATGGTGTTCCAGAACCTGGCCTATCTCGACTGTCGACCTGATCGGGGCGAAGCCTGGCGCCTGCTAAATCCCGGGCAGGAAACCGATCCGAATTTTTATGGCCAGGGCAATTGGTACCTTTGCGACAGCCTGCGCGAGGAATACACCGGGTTCAGCCCCTTGGCGTATTCGCTGGACGTGCTGATGCCGTTGGTCGACTTGCAGCAGGAGGCGGATTGGGCGCCTTTGGTGCCGACACCCAAGCAAGGCTTCTGGGACGAATTCACGGCTTTCGGCTGGAAGCACTTTGTGCGTCTGTTGATCTGGTTTGAGATTCTTGTGGGCTGGGGGATCAGTCTGCTGATGGTGGCCATCGTTTCCGGCCTGGCCCGTCGTAGTGAATAAAATCAACCGATGCGTTAACAGCACTTGGCTTGTGCCAGGGGATTTAATTAGAATCAATCTCATTTGATTCCTTTGCCTTGCAGGTGCTTTCTAGATGAGCGAAGCGGTGGTCCTTTCCGAGCAGACGCTGCACGGTCTTTATCGAGATCACCGTAGTTGGCTGGAGAACTGGTTGCACCAGCGCCTGGGCAATCGCTGGGATGCGGCCGACTTGAGCCAGGACACCTTCCTGCGGTTGCTGGCCAGCCCGCAGGTGCTCGAAGAGCTGCGCGAACCGAGGGCCTACCTGCTGACGGTGGGCAAGCGTCTGCTGGTCAACTTCTACAAACGCCGCAGTCTTGAGCACGCCTACCGTGAAGCCCTGGCCAACCTGCCCGAAGCGCTGATGCCCTCACCAGAGCAGCGTTGGTTGTTGCTGGAAACCTTGCAGGCACTGGACGAAGTACTCGACGGCTTGGCCTTGCCGGTGCGTCGGGCATTTCTCTGGTCGCAACTCGAAGGGTTGGGCTATGCGCAGATTGCCGAGCGCCTGCAGGTCAGCGAACGTACGGTCAAGCGCTACATGGCTCGAGCCTATGAACACTGCCTGTTGGTTGAACTATGAACCGCACCAGTAGCCCCGAGGCGCGGCAACTGGCTCGGGTCGCGGCCGGTTGGCTGGCATTGCTCGATTCAGGAAGGGCAAGTGCCGATGATCTGCAGCGGCTTGATCATTGGCGTGCAGCCGATCCCCGTCATGAGCAGGTGTGGCAGCGCGCCGAGGGCTTGCGCCAGCGTTTTCAGGCCGTGCCGCAAGCGTTGGCAATGGCCAGCCTGGATCGCCCGCAAAGCAATCGTCGCACCTTGCTCAAGCGTGGCCTGGCCTTGGCTGTGTTGCTGCCAGGCGGTTGGGTGCTCAGCCAACAATTGCCCTTTGCAGCGTGGCGAGCGGATTTGCGTACTGCCGTCGGCGAGCGTCGGGGTGTGCGCCTGGTTGATGGCAGCATGCTGCAGTTGAATACGGACACTGCTGTGGATCTGGACATGGCGCAGCATCGACTGAGTTTGATCGAAGGTGAGATTGCCTTGAGCGTCAGTCGCGCGCAGGCGATCAACGTGGATTTTGGTCTTGGGCGCGTCGCGACGGGCCAGGCACAGGTCTGTCTACGCCGCGATGCTGACAGTTGTCGTATTTCCGTTGTGCAAGGTGCAGTGCGGGTACGTCCGGAACAGGGTATGGCGCTGACCCTGCAATACGGTGATCAATTGACGTTGTACGCCGATGGCAGTGGTGCCATGGGCCGTTTCGATCCGCATCTGCCTGATTGGCGCGATGGTGTGTTGAGTGTCGAGAATCAGCCGCTGGGGCAGTTTTTGCGTGAAGTTGCCCGTTATCGTCCGGGAGTTTTGCGCTGGGAGCCGGCGCTGGAGTCATTCAGTGTCACTGGTACTTTTCAGCTCAATGATACCGATCGGATTCTTGATTTGTTGGCGGCGAGTTTGCCGTTGACTGTGCAAACGCGCAGTCGCTACTGGGTGACTTTGGTGGCTCGGCAAGCCTCGGCTTGAGCTGGGGTCGGGCCTTTGATTGTGTGCTGATCCGTTTGCTTTGGTGGCGCTGAGTCACCTTTGCGCCCTTACGGCGCCTTACTTTGGCAGTCGCCCCAAAGTAAGCAAAGGGCTTGCCCCACCAGGGGCCCTACGCTGCGCTTCGGGTACCCTCGCTACGATGTCGCTACAGGGCATTGCGATCTACGTGTTGCAAGCAACACTACGATTCGCAACTTCGGCCTTCGCCGAAGGCGCTACGCGCTAGCCCTTTCGCAACACCTTCACTCGGCCCTTCTGGTTAACGGGGCGGATAGATCAAGATCAAGATCAAGAGCAGATCAACAGCAGATCAACAGCAGATCAACAGCAGATCAACAGCAGATCAACAGCAGATCAAGAGCAGATCAAGAGCAGATCAAGAGCAGATCAACAGCAGGTCGGAAGCAGGCAGGGTGGCAGCCGGTTATGGGCGCCATACTGGCCATAATTCTTTGTCCAGCGCCCAATGTCCTTGTCCGGCCAGCAGTCGCACGCCGCCTACCCAACGCTCGGGGGCTTGTTGTTGCAGCCAGTTGGCGTCACCTGCCAGCACTCGTTCACCCAGGGCAGTCAAGCGCAGCGTTCGTCGCGTCCACTCCAAATCTGTCTGTGTTTCGCTGATTAACGGTGTCGGTGAATCTATCAGGGGCCGTAACATCGCATGGAACATCATGTCGCCCAGGTACGGCAATGGTTCTCGTTTGCCCATCAGTTCGGCAAACACGCGGGCAAACGCCACTTCACCCTGTTCGCTGATGAACTGCAATGACAACCGTTCAGTCAGCGACAAGCCATCGTGCAATCCCGGTAATTCCTGCAGTTGTCGTAGTAGTGCCGGTGCAAGCAGGGGCAGGCACAAGTCGCGGCGGTGTGCCAATTGCGCCCATGTTTCTGGCGAGGGTGCGCAGTAGGCCACCCAGGCTTGTCGGGCCAGTTGCAGCATGGGTTGGGTGACGGGTTGACGTTGTGGCCACAACCAGGCAAGTACATCCGGCGCCAGTTGGCCGATGCCGATGAATCGTTGCACACCGGGCATATGGTCGATCTGGATCAGTTCCAGACGCTGGGGCATGCGTTCCAGGCTGGCAAGCAGGCGTATCAGAAACAGTTGGTCGTAGGCATCCGCTTCGCACCAGAGCACCGCCCGTGGGCAATCCTCAAGTAACGGCAGTTGGCCGTACTCATCGAGCATCTTGCGCTGCACAAACGTGCGCTCGAGGGCGTAGGCCTTGCTGATGTAGTCAATGCGCATGGCCTGGTATTGCTCAAGGGGCAGATCGCGAACCGGGCCCATGCACAAAGGGTCGGTGAACATGTGAAACGAGCCGGTAAAACCAGCCAGATTCAAGCTGTGCTGGATGTCGTTGCCGCAGCGCCAGTGCTGTGTGCGGGCCTCATCATCGGCGATGAACTGTGGGTTGCGTGCGGCGAAATCGATGGCGTCGATGTGGGCCTTGAGCTTGGGCCAACTGCTGAACCCCAGGTCACGGGCAATCAACCACTGTGCATCGGCCAGGCGGGGTGCCGATGAACGTGAACCCAGTTGCGCCAGATGCTCAGGCGCCGTGCCTGTACGCAGGCGTTGGAGCAGTTCTTTGGCGCGCTTGCGCTGTTGTTCAAGATTGATGCGTCCATCGTGGGACGGTGAAGACAGTCGAGCAGGCATACGAGCTCCTTGTGCAAGCCTTGTCCGCTATCAGGCCGGGAGTCGTAAGAAGAATTTCTGGCGTACTGTCCTGGGCGCTGCCCTTTCCGCGGACGGTGGCGTGGAAGACGCCGACCGCGACTATAAGGCCCGGGCTTGCGCAAAGGCAAATTGCAGTGAAGCAGGCTGGAGGCTAAGGGTGGCTGGGCGCAGTTTTCCTACAGCGCCCGGCACACACCTGCAAAGCCTTGGGTCAAGTGTTGTCCTTGATGGTCTTGCTGCTGCCGTTGGTTTTCACCGAAGCAATGCCGGCATCGCGTGATTGCGCACTGGCATACATCTGGCTGCTGCCGATGATCTGGTGGTTGGCTGCTTTGAGGTTGAAGTGAAATTTGCCATTACTGGCCTCTTTCTTCTCGTAGCGTTCATCCGTTCCACTGTTGGCCTGGACCGAGGCGATGCCGCTTTCGGCAGAAGCCTTGGCCTTGTACAACTCGCTGGTAAGAATCGTCTCGCCATTACCTGCCTTGAGCACAAAGCGGTACTGACCGTCGCTGCTGGTGCCCAACTCAAACCATCCTGCCATGGGAACTCCTTATTGCGCTGAAGTGCGCTGATGAATCCAGGGTGCTGCCTGCAAGCTGGCTTGCAGTGAAAAAACAGTATGGTGGGCTTTGTGCACTTGTCCAATGTGAGGGCACGCGGGCCTATCTGCGCATCAGCGATTGTTGCGGGGTCAGGAAGGCTTCGTGAAAGTAGTCTCGCACTGCCTGCATGGCTGGCGTGAATGTGCGCTCACGGTGCCAGGCCAGGCCGACACTCATCGGTGTGACCGGATCGCTCAGGCCCACGGTCTCGATGCGTTTACCCTCGAGCGACCAGGGTCGATGTACCAGGTCCGAGAGAATCGCGACGCCACTGCCATTGGCGACCATGCTGCGTACGGCCTCCACCGAGCTTGTACGCACCCTGACCGACGGCTGCTGGCGGGCATGTTCCCAGTAGCGCATGGCGCTTTGCTCGGCCTCGTCGACAGTCAGCAGGATGTACGGCTCACGGGCGACATCAGCCAGGCTCACGGCAGTGCGCTGGCACAATGGATGGTGGGCAGGGAGCCACAGGCGGCGTTCCGAGTTGAACAGCGTTTCGGAGACAATGTCTGGGTGGGTGAGGTTGGCAGTCAGCACCACGGCCATGTCATAGCGATGTTCGAGCAAGCCCAGTTCGATGGCCTGGCGCTCCTGTTCATGTACCTCGATGGTCACGTCCGGATGCCAATGCCCAAGTCGCTGCAGGTGATGGGGGAGAAAGTAGCCAATCACTGTGTAGCTGGCAGCGACACGCAGAAGGCCACTGGCGCGGTAGTCGGGCAGGGGGCTGTTGAGGGCATCCTCGACGCTGCGCTGAATCACGTAGGCACGATTGAGAAAGTGCCGGCCTGCGTCGGTCAGGCTCATGCCTTGCGCCGAGCGCAGGAACAAGGTCACCCCAAGCAGGGCTTCGAGCTCTTTGATTGCGGTGGTCACCGCCGACTGGGAGATGTTCAGGTGAAGCGCCGCCTGTGAAATCTGACCGATCTCGGCGGTGGCGACGAAATAGCGAACCTGTCGCAATGTGAGGGACATGCAGCACCTTGAGGTATCTGTTTTTCAGAATACCCACCATCTGATAATAGATCTTCCCAAGGGGCAAGCGGAATTCTACTGTTCGAACATCAAGCGAATGAACGGGAGCACCCCTTGATGCACGCAGTCGATTTCAATTCGGACATGGGCGAAAGCTTTGGCCCCTGGACCATCGGTGATGGCGTGGACAGCGAGCTGATGGCTTTTATCAGCTCTGCCAACATCGCTACCGGTTTTCATGCCGGCGATCCCGGCACCATGCGTCGTACGCTGGAGCAGGCCAAGCAACTCCAGGTGGCGGTCGGTGCCCATCCAGGTTTCCGTGACCTGGTCGGTTTTGGCCGTCGGCATATCAATGCCCCGGCGCAGGAACTGGTTGACGATATCTTTTATCAACTTGGCGCCCTGCGCGAACTGGCGCGCATTCAGGGCATGAACTTGCAGCACATCAAGCCTCACGGCGCGCTGTACATGCACCTGGCCCGTGATGAGGAGGCCGCGCGGCTTTTTGTGCAGACCCTGCATCAGTTGGACCCGGCGCTGATGTTGTATTGCATGCCCAATTCGGCTACCTGGCGCGTGGCCCAGGAACTGGGTCAGCCAACCGTGCGTGAGTTCTACGCCGACCGTGACTACGACCTGAGCGGTTCGATTGTTTTCACCCGCAAGGTTCGGGCACTCGATCCCGAGGAGGTTGCAGCCCGCGTGGTGCGCGCCTGCCAGCAGGGCAAAGTGATGACGGTGGAGGGCCAGGACCTGGCCATTGAATTCGACTCCATTTGCCTGCACAGCGATACCCCCGGAGCCCTGGCGTTGGTCCAGGCCACGCGGGCGGCGCTCGACGCTGCGGGAATTCGCGTGGCAACCCCCTGAGTCGTTGATACCTGGGCGCTGCGCTCCAGCGCATGCCCCTGCTGATTTTTTCCAGCCTGCCTTTCTACAACTATTTCAAAAGGAACAGTCATGGCCGAGCAATCCGTAGTCACCCCCCTCCCAGGGACGTTTTATCGTAAAGCCACCCCCGAGTCGCCTTGCTTCGTCGAGCCCGGTGCCCATGTCGATGCCGATACCGTCATTGGCTTGATCGAGGTGATGAAGCAGTTTTCCGAACTGACGGCTGGCGTCAGCGGCAGGCTTGTCGACTTCCAGGTAGAAGACGGCGATCCGGTCGAGCCCGGCCAGGTCATTGCCACCCTTCAGGTTGAGTAAGGGGGCCTTATGACTCAGGCAATTACCAAACTGCTGGTGGCCAACCGTGGCGAGATCGCCGTGCGTATCATCCGCGCCGCCAAGGCACTGGGAATACCGACCGTGGCAGCCTGCAGCGAAGCCGATGTCGACTCGATGGCAGCGCAACTGGCCGATGAGGTTCAGGTACTGGGCCCGGCACGCGCTGACCGTAGCTATTTGAACACCGAGGCGGTGCTCTCGGCCCTCAAGGCCAGCGGCGCGAATGCCGTACACCCAGGCTATGGCTTCCTGTCGGAGAACGCCGACTTTGCCCAAGCTGTGCAAGCGTGTGGTGCAATATTCGTCGGCCCCGATGCGCAAACGATTCGCCAGATGGGCGACAAGGCGGTTGCGCGCCGAACGGCAATGCTGGCTGGGGTACCGGTAGTGCCCGGATCAGAAGGCGAGCTGCATGATCTGCCAAGCGCACGAGAGGCTGCCGCTCAGGTTGGCTTCCCGCTGTTGATCAAGGCCAGTGCCGGTGGTGGCGGACGCGGTATTCGCCTGGCCCGCGACCTGGCCGAGTTCGAGCACGAGTTTGCCAAGGCACGAGGTGAAGCGCAGGCTGCATTCGGCAATGGCGGTGTTTACCTGGAGCGATTCATTCGCCAGGCCCGGCATATAGAAGTGCAAGTGTTGGGCGATGGCCAACACGCCGTGCACCTGTTCGAGCGTGAGTGTTCATTGCAGCGGCGCCGACAGAAAATCTTCGAAGAAGCGCCGTCACCCGTCCTCAGCACCGTGCAGCGTGAGGCTCTGTGCGCCAGCGCGGTAAAACTGGCCCAGGCCCTGAACTATCGAGGGGCGGGCACCCTTGAATACCTGTATGACGATGTCAGCGGCGAGTTTTTCTTCATTGAGATGAACACCCGCATTCAGGTCGAGCATCCGATCAGCGAAATGATCACTGGCATCGATCTGGTTCAGGCCATGTTGCGCATTGCCTCGGGTGAACCATTGGGCCTGCAGCAAAGCGATATTGTTCTGCGTGGCGCGGCCATAGAAATGCGTGTCAATGCCGAAGACCCCACGCGCGATTTCTTCCCCAGCCCTGGTCAGGTAGAGACGTTGCACTGGCCCCAAGGGGAGGGCATTCGCGTCGACAGTCACCTGTTCAGCGGCTACAAAGTGCCGGCGTACTACGATTCGCTACTGGCGAAAGTCATTGTCCATGGCAATGATCGTACCCAGGCGCTGCAGCGGGCACGCACGGCCTTGGCGCAAACCACGTTGACCGGCATGGCCAACACCCTGGCACTGCATAGGCAACTGCTGGAGCAGCCCTGGCTGATCACCGCCCAATTCAATACCGGCACCCTGGAAACCTGGCTGGCCGATCCGGCCCGGCATCGCTGTGGAGATGCGTCATGAACCGTCCGATTCGCTACAGTTTTGGTGCCGACGAACATCTGTTCGCCGAGGTCAGCGAAAGCATGTCGCTGGAAGCATTCTTTGTCGGCATGGCCATTACCCGTGCGCTGGAGAAACTCGACCTTGAGGGTGTGCTGGATATTTGCCTGGCCAACGCTTCTTTCCAGATCCGCTTCGACCCGGACCTGATCGACCCACAGACACTGTTGGACGTGGTTAAAACCGTTGAGGTCAAGGCGGTTGCCGAGCGTACCCTGCAAACCCGGATTATCGAGATTCCGGTGCTGTACAACGACCCCTGGACCCATGAAACCCTGATGCGTTTTCGCGATCGCCATCAAGACCCGAGCGCCACCGATCTTGAGTACGCCGCTCGCATCAACGGCCTGGCCGATGTTGATGCCTTTGTCGCCGCGCACAGTGGCGCGCCGTGGTTCGTGTCGATGGTGGGTTTCGTTGCAGGCCTGCCGTTCATGTTCCAGATGGTCGAACGCGAGCGTCAACTCCAGGTGCCCAAATACCTGCGCCCACGCACCGACACGCCAAAGCTGACCCTGGGGCATGGCGGTTGCTTCGGTTGTATCTATTCGGTACGCGGTGCCGGTGGGTACCAGATGTTTGGTGTCACCCCGGCGCCGATCTATGACCCGCAGCAAACCCTGGAATATCTCAAGGAGCACATGGTGTTCTTCCGTCCGGGTGACATCGTCCAGTTCAAACCGATTGATCGCCAGGCCTATGACCAGGCCGTGGCGGAGGTGGACGCAGGTACTTTCGATCTACGGATCCGGCCGGTCGAGTTTTCCCTGGATGCGTTTCTCGCTGACCCGGTCAACTATCCCAAGTCGTTGCAGGAGGTGCTGGCATGATCAAGGTACTCAAACCTGGCCTGGCCACCTCTGTCCAGGATCTAGGCCGTGAAGGCTACTACCACCTGGGCATTCCGCCTTCCGGCGCGCTCGATCAATATGCCCTGCGGGCTGCCAACCTGCTGGTAGGCAACGAGCCTGGCGCCGCGGCGCTGGAGTGCACCTTGCTCGGCCCGGAACTGCAATTTAGCGAAGATGCCCTGGTGGCCTTCAGCGGCGCGTACATGGCTGCGCTTTTGGACGAGGTACAGGTGCCACCGGACACCGCCTTTGAGGTGCGTGCCGGTCAAGTGTTGCGCTTGAGCTACCCCAAGGTCGGTGCGCGACTGTATCTGGCGGTGGCAGGCGGTATCGATGTACCTGTAGTGCTGGGCAGCCGTTCCACCTATACCCTCGGCGGCCTGGGTGGTTTCAACGGCCGACGCCTGGTAGCGGGAGACGAACTGCCGGTAGGCGCTCCAAGCGGCAAGGGCAAGGTTGGCGCCAGCCTGCCTATGGCCTTGCGCCAGTCATTGGGCGGTGAGGTTGAACTGCGGGTGGTGCCGGGGCTGTACTACGACCGCCTGCAACCTGCTGCCGCGGCGAGCTTCTTCGCCGAGCCGTGGACGGTTGGCTCGGAAGCTGACCGTATCGGCTATCGCTTCAAGGGTGGCAGCGCCCTGAGTTTTCAGGCCCGCGAACAACCTTTCGGGGCAGGGTCGGACCCTTCCAACATCGTCGACAGCTGTTACCCCATCGGCTCGATCCAGGTGCCGGCGGGGCTCGAACCGATCATCCTGCACCGTGACGCGGTGTCTGGTGGCGGTTACGCCATGATCGGCACGGTGATCAGCGCGGACCTGGACCTGGTCGGGCAGATGCAACCCAATCAGAAGGCGCGCTTTCGTGAAGTTTCACTGGACGATGCCTTGGCAGCCCGTCAGCAGTACAAGAAAAAGCTCAAGCGCATGGCCGAGTTGTTTGCTGGCTAACTGACGTGCCTGGCGCAAGCCAAGCCTGCCTGCCGTTGAAGGAGGGCAGGCTCACGCATTGGTCACTGCATCGATGCTGCCGCTCACGCCCGGCGATGATTTGAACACACGCAGCGCAGCGGCACGATCAATTTTCGGGGTGCCCTGAAGCGCTATTGATGCGCCGATGGGCCAAAACCGATGGGCCCGGCACCCTACCTGGGCCCAGCGTTCAGCGCTGTGCCACCGCGTGGTGAACACACTGTTCATAGTAGGTCTGCTTGATGGCGGCGGGCTTGAGCCGTGACTGGCTGTTGTAGGTCTGTTCGGTGATACCCATGGCGGTCATGCGCATCCACGGCTTGGGAAATTTGCGCACCTGAAGCCGCTTGCGCGCCGAGTACAAGGTTACGCCTGATAGCTTCGATTGCTGCGCGCCCGCGGCTATATCCGATCCCCAACTACACACATAACGATCATTCTTGGCCAGCGCCTTGGCCTGGGCACCCAGGGAGAACGTGGCAAGGAAAAGCGCTGCAAGGGTTAATCCATAAGCCCGCATAGTGGCAACCTAAGCTATTGAAAGGAAAGCAAGTTTGCCAATGAACGCAGCAGCAAGGGGCCAGCAGTTTGCCTTATTTATTGGCCGACATTTGCTCTGCGTGCTTGTGTTAGAGAATTGCGCCTACCGATTGGCTGGGGGCGGTTGCGGCGGGCAGCAAGCGCGCCTATGGTCGAAACGAGGTATTGAAAGGGCGAGTGAGCCGGCCTGCACAGGTTACGGTTCAGCCGCTGCCCATTCCAGCTGTGAGGTGACCCATGGCCAATGACTCCCGTCCGGCGGTACTCGAACTGATCGGTAATACACCGATGGTACGGGTCAGTCGATTCGATACCGGTCCGTGTACCTTGTTCCTCAAGCTCGAATCACAGAACCCGGGCGGATCGATCAAGGACCGCATCGGCTTGGCCATGATCGATGCGGCCGAGCGCGATGGCCGATTGCGTCCCGGTGGCACCATTGTCGAAGCGACTGCTGGCAACACCGGCCTTGGCCTGGCCCTGGTCGGCCGGGCCAAGGGTTATCGGGTAGTGCTGGTGGTACCCGACAAGATGTCTACCGAGAAGGTTCTGCACCTCAAGGCCATGGGCGCCGAGGTGCATATTACCCGTTCCGATGTCGGCAAGGGCCACCCAGAGTACTACCAGGATGTTGCCGCGCGCCTGACCACGGAGATTCCCGATGCGTTCTTCGCCGATCAATTCAACAACCCGGCCAACCCGTTGGCCCATGAGTGCAGCACCGCCCCGGAGATCTGGGCGCAGATGCACCATGACCTCGATGCCATTGTGGTCGGCGTCGGTTCGGCCGGTACCCTCACAGGCTTGACCCGCTTCTTTCGCCGGGTGCAGCCGGACTTGAGCATGGTGCTGGCCGATCCAGTGGGCTCGGTGATGGCCGAGTACAGCCGTAGCGGTAAGCTCGGGACTCCCGGAGCATGGGCAGTGGAGGGCATAGGTGAAGACTTCGTGCCGTCGATAGCCGACCTCTCCAGCGTGCGCCAGGCCTATTCGATCAGCGATGAAGAAAGCTTCGAGCATGCCCGTCAGTTGCTGCGCGCCGAAGGCATCCTCGGTGGGTCCTCGACCGGAACATTGCTTGCCGCCGCGCTACGCTACTGCCGTGAACAGACCGAACCCAAGCGGGTGGTGAGTTTTGTCTGCGACACCGGTACCCGTTATTTGTCCAAGGTCTACAACGACCAGTGGATGACCGACCAGGGCCTGCTGCAGTTCAAGCATTACGGCGACTTGCGCGACCTCATTGCCCGACGCTTCGAAGATGGCCGGGTGATCAGCGTAGGTCCCGGCGATACCTTGCTGACCGCTTTCCAGCGTATGCGTCTGGCCGATGTCTCGCAACTGCCGGTGCTTGAAAATGGCCAGCGCCTGGTCGGGGTGATCGACGAGTCGGATATTTTGCTGGGTATGCATGCCGACCCTACGCACTTCAGTCTGCCGGTGGCCAGCGCCATGACCGACACACTGCAAACCCTGCCACCCAGTGCCAGTCTGGCTACACTGCAAGCGGAACTCGACCGTGGGCTGGTAGCGATTATCGCCGATGCTTCGGGCTTTCATGGCCTGATTACCCGTGTCGACATGCTCAACCACTTGCGCAGGTCCTTGCCATGAGTCACCACGATGAAAGCAACGCTTCACTCGGCTTCGCTACCCGCGTGATCCATGCCGGGCAATCTCCAGACCCCTCCACCGGCGCCTTGATGCCGCCGATCTACGCCAACTCCACCTATGCCCAGCAGAGCCCCGGGGTGCATAAAGGCCTGGACTACGGGCGTTCGCACAACCCCACGCGCTGGGCGCTGGAGCGCTGCGTGGCGGACCTTGAGGGCGGCACCCAGGCCTTCGCATTTGCCTCTGGGCTGGCAACCATCGCCAATGTGTTGGAACTGCTCGATGCCGGGGCTCACGTGGTCTCCGGCAATGACCTTTATGGCGGTACCTTTCGCCTGTTCGAGCGGGTGCGTCGGCGCAGCGCCGGGCACCGTTTCAGTTTTGTCGATCTGACCGACCTGGAGGCTTTCGAGGCGGCCCTGGAAGAAGACACGCAAATGGTCTGGGTCGAGACGCCGAGCAATCCTCTGCTCGGCCTCACCGATCTGGTGGCCGTGGCCGACATCTGCCGCCAGCGCGGGATTCTCTGTGTCGCCGATAATACCTTTGCCAGCCCTTGGGTCCAGCGACCCCTGGAACTGGGCTTCGACATTGTCGTGCACTCGACCACCAAATACCTCAACGGCCACTCTGACGTGATCGGCGGGATCGCCGTGGCGGGGAACTCAGAGCTGGCCGAACGCCTGGGCTTTTTGCAGAACGCGGTGGGCGCCATTGCCGGGCCGTTCGATGCCTTTCTCACCTTGCGCGGGGTGAAGACCCTGGCCTTGCGCATGGAGCGCCACTGCAGCAATGCCCTGGAACTGGCGCACTGGCTGGAGCGCCAGCCGCAAGTGGCACGGGTTTATTATCCGGGGTTGGTCTCGCACCCCCAGCATGGCCTGGCGCGGCGGCAGATGCATGGCTTTGGCGGGATGATCTCGCTGGACCTCAACAGTGATCTGGCTGGCGCCAGGCGCTTTCTAGAGAATGTGAATATCTTCGCTTTGGCGGAAAGCCTCGGCGGAGTTGAAAGCCTGATCGAGCACCCGGCAATCATGACCCATGCCAGCATCCCGGCGCAGACCCGGGCGCAGATCGGTATTGGTGATGCACTGATTCGTCTGTCGGTGGGGGTGGAGGATGTTGAAGATCTGCGCGCGGACCTGGCTCAGGCGTTGGCGCGGATATAGATAGTTGTCGGCCTGGCGCGGGGCAGGCTCGCGCCTACCGATGCTGGCTTTGCCCGGCGGTTTTGTAAACAATAGCGCCCGCTGAAAACGCGCTATTTGTTTACTGACCGAGATATCCATGCCTTCGAATCCTTTTACCGTCGAGCTGCTGCAAACCGGCCCGGAACAAGCCGAGCTGATCCGCAACTTGTATCAGTTCTATGCCTACGAGTCCTCGGATTGGGAACAGGAGGACGTGGAGGTGGACGGCCGTTTCTATATTCACGAGGAGCACCTTGCACGCTACTGGCAAGACCCGCAGTGGAGTGCCAACCTGATCCTGGTCGATGGCTTCATCGCCGGCTTTCTGTTGGTAGAACGCAGCGAATTTGCCGCGCTCAATGCCCTGGAACTGGCCGATCTGTTCATCCTCAAACGCTACCGGCGCAAGGGCATCGGCCGCGCGATTGCCAGCCAGGTGCTGATGAGCGGGGAGTGTGACTGGCTGGTGCGTTTCTATGACCAGGATGAAGCCGCCCAGGCCTTCTGGCGCGCGGTTCTGGATAACCTGCCACGGCCGGTGCGGACAATCGAACTGGATGACGAACCCGAACTGCTCAGTTACCTGGTGACCCGCGCCGTGCACTGATCGCTCGGCAGCGCACTTGCCAACGGCAATGGGCTCATGTTCCAGTGGCAGACCGGTCATTCTGTTGGCGTTGCCTGTCCGTTCGGCTTGTGCCGCCCGCTGCAGGTGTATTGCGATGTATCGCTCAAGGATTTTTCCATGGTCTACCCAGCCGGTGGTGCACCGAACGCTGCGGTGCGCATCGAGCCTGAGCGGTTGGCCGCATTGGTGAATGCGCAGTGGGTAGATGTTGCCGCGCAAAGCGTTGGCGTGGATGTAGGCGTACCGGGCTGAAAAAAATTGCGCTACGCCTGTCCCTTTTTCGGCACTCGCTTGTCATCAAAGGCAAGTGAACCGATTAGAGAGCGCAACAATGCCCGTACCGACACGCCGATGCCTCCCTCTGGCGCCTTCGTTTTCTTGTTCCACCCTGTGTTTGAGCCTGATGCTTGGTTTTGGCGCGCTGGCACCGCAACTGGCCATGGCCGAGGGAGAACAACGCGCCTACCGGGTGCCCGCTGGTGAGCTAGGCTCGGCGCTGGTGCGCTTTGCCACGCAAGCTGGTGTGAGCGTTTCGGTAGACCCAGCCCTGGTGAGTGGTCGCCGCAGTGCCGGCTTGAGCGGTACCTACAGTGTCGATCAAGGTTTTGCCCGCTTGCTGCAGGGCAGCGGCCTGCAACTGCTGCCGGTGAGTGCCGGTGCCTACACCCTGGTACCCGAATCCCAGGCTTCCGAGTCTCTGGAAATCGCACCGACGAGCGTTCTCGGCAGCCACGCAGGTGCCGATCTGGGCGGCGAACGCTATGCCGGTGGTCAGGTCACCCGGCGGGGCTCGCAAGGCTTGCTGGGTTCGCGGGATTTCATGGAAACGCCCTTCAGCATGACCACCTACACCAGTGAGGCGGTGCAGAACCAACAAGCCCGTACGCTGGGCGATCTGATTGCCAGCGACCCCTCGGTTCGCGCTACCAATCCGGCCGGAGGGCGCTTCGAGCAGTTCACCATTCGCGGCTTCAGCCTATTCAACAGTGATGTTTCCTACAACGGCTTGTACGGCGTGCTGCCGACCTATTCGATCGACATGGAAATGGCCGACCGGGTAGACATCATCAAAGGGCCAAGCCAGCTGATCAACGGGATCTCGCCGCGAGGCAGTGTCGGCGGTGGTATCAACGTCGTGGCCAAGCGTGCTACCGACACGCCGATCACCGAGTTCACCGGCAACTACGCTTCGGACAGCCAGGTTGGTGGGGCGGTGGATATCGGCCGGCGCTTCGGTGACCAGAAGCAGTTTGGCTTGCGCTTCAACGGCGTGACACAGTCGGGCGATACCGAATGGGATCACCAGCGCGTCAAGCGCGAAATGGCCGTGCTGGGCCTGGACTTTCGCGGCGAGCGCTTGCGCCTGTCGACAGACTTCGGCCACACCGAGCGTGACACCGACGCCCCCCAGGAACGCGTGTTGGTCGGCGCCAAGGCCAAGGTGCCTGACGCTGATGATGTGCGTCGCAACTACGCTCAGGCCTGGAGCAAGGCGCGCACCAACGATACCTTCGCCACCCTCAATGGTGAATACGATATCAGCGACTCGCTGCTGGCCTACGCCGCGCTTGGCGCACGTAAAAGCGATCATGATTTCCTCCGCCACAACGTACCGGTCTCCAACGATGCCGGTGACTTCACCGTGCAGCCTCGCGACTTCACCCGCGACGAGAGCGTCAAGACTGGCACCGCTGGATTGCGCAACTGGTTCAATACCGGTCCGGTAAGCCATGAGGTAAACCTGGCCGCCAGCTACTTCTACATGGACTTTGAAAACGGCGGTGCGCGTTATGCCTCCGGCTCCAGCAATATCTACGATCCGGTGCCAACCCCTGAACCGGGTACGCCGACGCGCCAGGATGCCAAGGTCTACACCGAGAACCGTTTTACCGGTGTGGCGCTGGCTGACACCCTGGGCTTTTTTGAAGATCGCTTGCTGTTGACCCTGGGCGCCCGTTGGCAGCGGGTCCAGGTGGATGACTGGAGCAACGGCATCAAAGGCACCACCGCCTATGACGAAGAAAAGCTCTCGCCCTCGGCCGGGATTCTGTTCAAGGCCACCGATGAGTTGTCGCTGTATGCCAACTACATGGAAGGCATGAGTCAAGGCAAAATCGCGCCGTCGACCTCACTCAACGAAGACCAGATATTTCCACCCTTCATCAGTCGTCAGGTTGAAGTCGGCGCCAAGTACGACCTCGGCGCGTTTGCACTGACGGCCAGCGCCTTTCGAATCAGACAGCCGGCCTACGAGACCAATGCCGACACCCGGATGTTCGGCGCCAATGGCAAGCGCGAGAACAAGGGTGTTGAGTTGAGCGTGTTCGGCGAGCCCCTCAAAGGCTTTCGCCTGCTCGGCGGGGTGATGTACATCGACAGCGAATTGACCGGCACCGCAGGTGGCACCTTCGATGGCAACCGCGCCCCGGCAACGCCCGAGTACAACGTCAACCTCGGGGCCGAGTGGGACGTGCCGGCGGTGTCTGGGTTGACGTTGACCGCCCGTGGCATCCACTCCAGCTCGCAATACCTCGATCAGGCCAACAGCAAGCAGATCGACGGTTGGGAACGCTACGATGCCGGCGCCCGCTATGCCTTCAGGGTCGATGGCAAGGACGTCACCCTGCGCGCCACCGTCGAGAACCTGCTGGATGAGCGCTACTGGGCGTCTGCTGGCGCTTCCGATGACAGCGAGGCGGGGCTGACCCTGTCTACGCCAAGGACTTACCTATTGTCGGCAACCCTGGGTTTTTGACCTTCTGCCGCTCGGGCAGGGAAGCCCGGCTACGCACCTTGACCTGACCCCACTGTTAGCTATCGTTTTCGTACGGTTGCCGGGCCTTGTGGCGCGGTACCCACGAGGGGGCCTGTTCCTGCGCAAGCAAAAGGGGTGCCTGTATGCCATACAAAGACGATTTCACGAACGCCCAAGGTTGGTCGGCGGTGGATGTCAGCACCCGACTCAATACCACCGCAGCCAAGACGTTCCTGACGTTTTTGCGCAGCAAGGGCGTCGATACCCTGATCCGCTATTACGCAAGCTCGGAGCGGGCGAAAACCATCACTGCCGCCGAAGCGAAGTACCTCTCCAAAGAGGGGTTCGCTATTTTGCCGGTGTTCCAGGACAGCAGCCGCAAAATCGAGCACTTTTCCAGTGCACAGGGCGTGGCTAATGCCAAGAGCGCCATGGATTTCGCCAAGCGGGTAGGTCAGCCCAAGGGCAAGGGCAGCACCATTCTTTTCGCTGTTGATGCTGACTATGAGGCCGATCAGATCGATGGCCCGATACTCGACTATTTCAGGGCTGTCAAAGCCGAGATAGGCGGTGCCTTCTCGATGGGGGCCTACGGCAGTGGCGCGGTCCTCGCCAAGTTGCTCGCCGAGGGCCTGATCAGTGTCCCGTGGCTGTCGATGTCGCGGTTGTTTCTAGGTACCGAGCAGTTCTTTTATTCATCGCGCTGGTCGATGCGCCAAGTGCCTCCCGACCTTACCCATGGGCCCTCTGGAGTGGGGTACGACCGTAATATCATCAGGGTCGCCAAGCAGGAACTGGGCGCCTTTGTGGTTGATGATACCGGGCATGGATCACTGTTCTGGAACGAAGACCTCGATGCCACCCTGGGCGGCAATCCCCATGTCCAGGTCGATGAAGCGCTGGTGGCGGGGGACCGCTTTGTGACCACCGAGGGCTTGCGCCTGCGCCAGTCTCCCAATGGCGTGATAGTGCGGGGCATGACGCTCGGAGAGAAGGTGACTGACCTTGGCGCCTCGGTGGAGCCCGGCTGGCGTAAAGTCAGGGTCGGCCTGGAGGAGGGCGTGGTGTTCGGCAAGTACCTGCGCGAACCGCTACGAGCAGAAGTCGAGGCGCTGTTGCGCGCTGCGCTGGATGAGTGGTTACGTTTCGACAAGGGCCAAGCCGACGAGAGAGGCGACCCGTACTACAAGTACGTTCGGCAGATGTGGGCGGCGATCGGCGAGCCTTACGATGGTCGCAGCCGTTATGCCAACGGCGAAGAGGTGCCGTGGTCTGCTGCATTTATCTCCTGGGTGGTGCGCAAGGCCGGGCCGGCCTACGCCAACTTCAAGTTCGCTGCCGGCCACTCGGTGTTTGTCAATAATGCGATCAAGGCGCGCTTGACCGAACGGTTGGATAAGCCGTTCTGGGGCTATCGCATCAACGAACAAAAACCGGAGATCGGCGACATCATCCAGCGCAATCGCGCATCCGGCACATTTACTTACTCCTATGCCGAAAACCACGCCGAGTACATCAGCCATTCCGATATTGTCGTTGAGGTGACCGCGGATGTGGCACGTGTATTGGGCGGCAATGTCGATGATACGGTGACCATGAGCAGCGATCTGCAGGAGTACCGGCTCGATAGCGATGGCTACCTTGAACCTGGCCAACGTGTCATCGCATTGCTGAAGAATCGTGCGGGACTCTCTGGCTGACAGCGCAAGGCTCGGGCACTCTATTGCAAGGAAGCAAACAACAACGGCAGGGTTCATGAACAACAGGCATTTTGTGTCTATCGGCTTACGTGGCCTGATTTTGATTTTGGTCTTCATGGCGGTCATTGCCACCCTGTGCAATAGCGCTTGGGTGGCGTATGGCGTGCAGCGCGATGCGCTTGTGCATTCTGCGCTGGAGGCCAATCAAGCCTATACCGCCAAGGTGGCCTCGAGCATTGGCCAGTTTCTGGATTCTGCGCACAACCGCTTGAGTTACAGCAGCAAGCTGCTGGGGCGTGACTTCAACAACCCCAAGCTGCTCAGGGAAGAGGTCGTTCGTCTGCAGTCCGACGACAAGGCATTCAATGCCGTGTTGATCGTTGATGCCAACGGCAAGGCCCTGCAACTGTATCCCGACAATGCGCAATTGCTGGGCACCACACTGCAATCGGAAGAAATCCTGCAAGCGCTGAAGGAGCGTCGGCCTCTGGTAAGCCATGCCTACGAGAGCGCCGCAGGCAACCTGATTGTGTTCATCTCGCAACCGGTGTTCAGCCCCGCGGGTGAATTTCTCGGCACCCTCGGTGCATCGATCTACATCCGCAAGCAGGGCATCCTGCACACCTTGATCAGCAACCACTTCCACAGGGATGGCACCTTTGCCTTTATCGCCGACGCAAACCGGCGCCTGTTGTATCACTCCGACCATCAACGAATTGGCGAAGTACTGACCACTAGCGCCACGGTCGACGCGGCACTGCGTGGGGAGCACGGCTCGATGGAAGCCATCAACTACAAGGGCATTGAAATGCTCGCCGGGTATGCGCAGATCGCTGATGCCAATTGGGCGGTGGTCGCGCAACAACCTCGCGAAATGGCCTTGGCGCCGCTGCGGCAGTTAATGCGCGACATTCTTTTCAAGATCATTCCTGCGGGGGTCGCGGGATTGCTGCTGATTCTGCTTGCCACCACCCTGATTACCCGTCCTTTGCGGCAGTTGGCCGGTCACGCAGAGCTTCTTGCGGCGCCGCAGGCTGAGGAGAAACTGAAAACGATCAATGCCTGGTACGCAGAAGCAGCGGCTATTCGTCGAGCACTGCTGACCGTTGTGCAACTGTTGCAGAAGAAGCTCGGCAGCCTCAGTCAGGAGGCGCAGAGCGATCCGTTGACGGGGCTGGCCAACCGCCGCGCCCTGAATGCGGCGTTGCAGACCCTGACCGAGGCGCAGCGAAATTATTCAGTGCTGGCGCTGGATATCGACCACTTCAAGCTGGTTAACGATACCTTTGGCCATGATGTGGGCGATGAGGCCCTCAAGCAGGTCGCGTCAATCATTGCACGCTGTTCCAGGGAGCAGGACCTGGCTTGCCGGGCGGGTGGCGAGGAGTTCGTGCTGATCCTGCCCGAGGCTGAGCAACATACCGCCAGGGCCATTGCCGAGCGGATTCGCCAGACCATTGAAACCACCCAGATCGTGCCGACGGGCGCGCTGACCATCTCCATTGGTGTGGCTGGCAGAAGCGCAGAAACACCGACGCCGGAGGCCATACTCAAGCGGGCCGATGAACACCTTTATCAAGCCAAGCACAGCGGGCGCAACCGGGTGGTGAGTTGATCAACCGGTGAGGCAGGCATCGGCCGGGCGACAGCGGCGACTGTCGAGGCTGCTCAACGGGTTGGCCTGGCGCGTTGGCGTCTCGCCGGTGAGCGTGCTCAGCAAGTTACTGATCTCGTCGCCATTGACCGTACCCTGGGCATGCAGGTGCTGCGCCACCGCGTTGAGCGCCGGCCAGTAGCGGCGCACCAGGCAGATCGAGCGGGCAATTGCCTTGGGTTCGGCGTCGAGAACCTTGCGCGCCGGCAGCAAACTGATCAATTCCATTGCCCGCTGACGATCTCCAGCGCCACTACGGGTTAGAAACCGGGTGGACGGGCAGTGACCATAGATGGCCTCGGCCACGGGACCGGAAAAACAATGCAGCAGGTCGCGCTCGATGGCATCGATCATCGAGGGCAGGTATTCGGCAATGCCGGAAGGTTCGAAGGCGGGAAGGGCAACAAAATATTCAGCTTCTACCAGCCCTTTGACCTGCAGCAGATTGCCGCGCAGATCGGCCATAGGGCCAATTAGCGCTTCTGCTCGGGTTCGCACCGTCACTCGCCTGATACGTTGCGCATTCCACCAGAAGGCCAGGACATGACCTGCTTCGTGGAAGGCTGTGCAACGCGGGCGAGTGTTCATGATCCGGGCCTCCGTTGTGCAGGTGCTGTCTACACCATCTGCTGTTCGCCCCGGGTTCGTACAAAAGATTTTCACTATCAGCCAAGAAGAGTGCGGCTATCGGCGTTCGCCCTTGCTTTTCGATAAGTTTAGCGCTGATTCGAGCGGGCATTACGGGTGGTCTGCGCCAGCGCCGTGGCAAAAATGCGTTGCTGATCGTCGTCAAATTCAACCAGGAAAAGCTCCTCCACTGCTGCCTCGTAGACCTCCCACATGCGCTTGCGCAAGTCTCGTCCCCTATCGGTGATGCGGGCAATTGCGCCGCGGCCATCGTCCTTGGCCTTTTCACGCACCACGAGCGCTTCTTTTTCCAGGCGGTCCACCAGGCGCGTGAGGTTGTAGCGCTCGATCGCCATCACTTGCGCCAGTTCGTGCATCCGGCGGGTGCCATCCTGGCCGCTTTCGATGCCCCAAAGCGCGTCGTACCACGCGTAGGGCGGCAGCTTGGCTTCAGCCAACCGGTGTTCGATCTCACGAATCAGGCAGCGATGCGCACGAACAAAATTGAACCAGAGATCCGGCGACGATGAGGGCATGCAGTGCTCCAGTAACGGGATTGTAATTGCAGTTGCAATTATAAGGCGCTTGGCGCTAGATTCAATTGCAAGTGCAACGATCGTCCGGTCGAGGCGTTGACCGGCTATCCCATCTCAAGGAGCTTCACCCATGGCACAGCGCAATCCACTTCTCGACCCGGACCCGCAGGAAACCCGTGAATGGATCGACTCGATCGCCTCAGTGGTCGAGGAGGTAGGGCGACCCCGGGCGCACTTTCTGATTGATCAGTTGCTGGACTTCGACGTATCGCTGCACGGTGATTTCCACGGTCGGGTCACCACCCCTTATGTGAACACCATCGCCCCAGAACGGGAGGTGCCTTACCCGGGCGATCTGGTCCTGGAGAAGCGGCTCAACGCCTACATTCGCTGGAACGCGCTGGCGATGGTATTGCGTGCCGGCAAGCATTCCGGTGTCGGCGGCCATATCGCTTCATATGCGTCGGCGGCGGTGCTGTACGACGTTGGTTTTGACCACTTTTTCCGTGGTCGTACCGACAGCTTCGCAGGTGACCTGGTCTACATTCAGGGGCATTCGGCCCCCGGTATCTACGGCCGGGCATTCACCGAAGGGCGTTTGACCGAGCAGCAACTGGACAACTTTCGGCGCGAAACTGACCGCGATGGGGTTTCCTCGTACCCACATCCACGGCTGATGCCCGACTTCTGGCAGTTTCCTACCGTTTCGATGGGGCTGGGCCCGATTACCGCGGCGTACCAGGCGCGATTCATGCGCTACCTGGAAAACCGTAATCTCAAGGAATACCAGGGCCGTAAAGTCTGGGCGTTTCTGGGTGACGGCGAAATGGATCAACCTGAGTCTCAGGCCGCGATAGCCTTGGCAGGGCGGGAAAAGCTCGACAACATTATCTTCGTGGTGAACTGCAACCTGCAGCGCCTCGATGGTCCGGTGCGCGGCAACAGCAAAGTCATTCAGGAATTTGAAAGCCTGTACCGTGCAGCGGGTTGGAATGTCATCAAGGTTGTCTGGGGCTCAGGCTGGGACGCGCTGCTGGACAAGGACAAGAGTGGCTTGTTGCGCCAGCGCATGATGGAATGCGTCGATGGCGAATACCAGAATTACAAATCGCAGAATGGCGCGTATGTGCGCGAGCATTTCTTCGGCAAGTATTCGCAGTTGCTCGAGCTCGTAAGCGACCTGAGCGACGAGCAGATCTGGAAGCTGTCGCGCGGGGGACATGATCCGCTCAAGGTCTACAACGCCTACGCCGCTGCAGTCCGTCACAGTGGGCGGCCGACAGTTATCCTGGCCAAAACCGTCAAGGGGTTCGGTCTGGGTGAGGCGGGCGAAGGGCAGAACATCAATCATCAGCTCAAGAAGATAGGCGCCGACGCGGTGAAAGCGTTTCGCGACCGGTTCGGCCTTGAGCTCAGCGATGAGCAATTGGCAGACATGCCGTACCTGCGACCCGACCCGGACAGCGCCGAAGCGCGTTATCTGAGATTGCGCCGCGACAGCCTGGGAGGCCATGTGCCTGCCCGCCACGCCAAGGTCGAACCGTTGCCGATTCCGCCGCTGTCAATACTGGAGGCGCAGCTCAAGAGCACCGGCGACCGAGCGATCTCCACGACCATGGCGTTTGTGCGGATCCTCGCCACCTTGCTCAAGGATGCCAACATCGGCCGGCAGATTGTCCCTATCGTGCCAGACGAATCCCGCACGTTCGGTATGGAAGGCCTGTTTCGCCAGGTGGGTATCCACTCCCATGTCGGCCAGCTCTATACCCCGCAGGACGCCGGTACGCTGTCGTACTACAAAGAGAGTGTCGACGGCCAGATCATGCAGGAAGGCCTGAACGAATCCGGGGCTACATCGTCCTGGATAGCTGCCAGCACGTCGTACGCCAATCATGGCGTGATGACTATCCCGTTCTATATTTTTTACTCGATGTTCGGCTTCCAGCGTGTTGGCGATCTACTCTGGGCTGCCGGTGACGCGCGGGCGCGAGGCTTTCTTCTGGGCGCTACTTCAGGTCGCACGACGCTGATGGGAGAGGGGCTGCAGCACGATGATGGGCATAGCCACGTGATGTCGGCGACTGTTCCGTGCTGCGTTTCCTATGATCCTACCTACGCCTACGAATTGGCGGTGATCGTGCATCGTGGGATGCAGCGCATGTACGTCGAGCAAGAGGATGTGTACTACTACATCACCGTGCTTAACGAGAACTATCCGCACCCGGATCTTCCCGAGGGCGCGCAGGCGGGCATTCTTAAAGGCCTGTATCGCTTGCCCGTGGAGCGTGAGGTACGCGGTGACTGCCATGTCCAGCTCATGGGTAGTGGCGCAATCCTGCCTGAGGTGCTGGCCGCCGCCGAAATACTTGAGCGGGATTACGCGGTCAGCAGCGAAGTCTGGAGCGCCACCAGCCTCACTGAAGTGCGGCGTGAGGCGCAGGCGGTCGAGCGCTGGAATCTTCTCAATCCGCTCGCAGAGGCAAAGGTGCCGTACCTTCGACAGGTGCTCGACGGCCACCCAGGCCCTGTGGTGGTGGCAACTGACTACATGAAAATCCACGCCGACCAGATCCGTCCCTGGCTGGCAGATCGCCGCTTCGTGGCGTTGGGCACCGATGGCTTCGGTCAGTCCGACACCCGCGAAGCCTTGCGTCGGCATTTCGAGGTCGACCGGCAATTCATTGTGCTGGCGGCGCTCAAGGCCTTGGCAGATGACGGCGTGATTGAGCGCGAACGAGTGGCCAGGGCACTGCACGAGCTGCAGATAGACCCCGCCAAGGTTGACCCGGCCGGTGTTTGAACGCTGCCGTTGTAACGGGCCCTGTGCAAGTACCACAGGGCCCACGCTTGGGACCTGGCACTATTCGTGGCGCCGAGCGGGATCACGGTCGTGCGTGTAGTGACGACTGAGGTTAAACGCTGGCAGCCAGGATTCACGACGTACCACCCAGCTTTCATACGTGGGCGTGAACTGGTCCGGGGCGTCCAGTGCGCCCAGGTGCACTTCCACTTCGTCGGCGCTGCGGGCGAAAACCGAGGAGCCGCAACGGGGGCAGAAAAAGCGTCCTGCGTAGTCGCGAGTTTCACCCTCGATGTGCACGGCGTCCTGGGGAAACACTGCCGACGCATAAAACAGCGCGCCGTGGTGCTTGCGACAGTCCAGGCAATGACACAGGCCAACCCGGTTAGGGCGGCCCGAAGCAACGATACGTACGGTGCCGCACAGGCAACCACCGGTAAATCTGTCCATGGCGCGCTCCTCTGGAGGGTGGCGGAAAGAAATCGTTAGCGAGCTATCGTAGTACCCTGTTTACGGCTGTTACTCTGACTTTTTGCGAATTGAATGGTCCACCGAGGTCTTGCATGTCTTCGTCTATCAGTACCGAATCGCTCTGGATCGATACCCCACAAGGGCGGCTGTTCTGCTGTCGCTGGTTTCCAGCAGGTGAAGTACAGCGCCCGCCGGAGCCACCTGTCGTGCTTTTCCATGACTCGTTGGGTTGCATCGCCCTGTGGCGCGACTTTCCCCAACTGCTGAGCCAGGCAACCGGCCGTGAGGTGATTGCCTATGACCGACTCGGTTTTGGGCAGTCCGATATGTATCCAGGCACGCTACCTCTTGAGTTTATCCGCGATGAGGCCGAGCGCTTCTTTGCCTGCGTTAAAGCGGCGTTGCAGCTCGACCGATTTGTGGCGCTTGGGCACAGCGTCGGCGGCGGCATGGCGGCAGCCTGTGCCTCGATGTATCCGCAACAGTGCATGGCGTTGATTACCATCGCGGCGCAGGCGTTTGTTGAAGATCGCACGCTGCAGGGCATACGTGAGGCTGAAGCACAGTTCGAAAACCCGGCGCATATGGCACGCTTGGAAAAATACCACGCCGACAAAGCGCCCTGGGTGTTGGGCGCCTGGACCAAAACCTGGTTGGCACCGGCATTCAGCGAGTGGAAGATCGAGAGCGCAATCGACGAAATACACTGCCCAACCCTGGTACTTCACGGTGAGCATGATGAGTACGGTTCTGCGAAGCATCCAGAGCATATCGCCACGCTGTCCAAAGGGCCGAGTGAAAGTTTGATTCTCGATGGTTGCCATCATGTTCCGCATCGGGAGGCGCCTGAGGTGGTAGTGGCTGTGGTCGGCAAGTTTCTGGCTGAGCGGGGCCAGTAAGCCCTACGGTGCTCGCAGGCCATCCATGGCCTGCACCCGACTACGCAATACCTACACTCAGCCTACTGAAGGGACGATCCAAGGTGTCTGGGCTGACGATGTACGAAGCGCCAGATCAACATCAAAATCTGAACACCAGCGCAGCGCTGTTGCTGTTGCTGTGCTTCTCCCTACCCAAATCGTGCAGACGCCACAAATCGTCCCTTCAGTAGGCCGAATGGAACCCTTGCGTAGTGGGGCGACGGCCATGGATGGCCGGCGAGCGCCGCAGGGCCAGGACGGCCCTTCGGCGCGGTCCCCACGGGAGCAAGGGTGGAATGAGGGAACCCGAAGCGCAGCGTAGGGCCGGATGCAGGGACAGGGGGTTTTGCCCACTTTTGCCCCGACAAAAGTGGGTCGCCGTAAAGGCGAAACCAGCCAGTGGTGCCACTGCATCAAACGGATATGCCCATCGCCACTCGAGCCACATTTTCGGTGCTCACCCGCTAACAGGCCCGATGCGTAGTCAGTGACGCATACAGCCAGACGCTGATCCATTGGCATGGGCGGTTTGGAGTCACCTTTGCGCCCTTACGGCGCATCCCTTTTGTCTTGGCAAAAGGAATCAAAACCGTGTGTCCCTGCATCCGGCCCTACGCTGCGCTCCGGGTCCCTTCGCTCCGGCATTGCTCCCGTCGGGACCGCACCGAAGGGCCGTCCTGGCCCTACGGTGCTCGCAGGCCATCCATGGCCTGCACCCGACTACGCAATGCCTACACTCAGCCTACTGAAGGGACGATCCAGGGTGTCTGGGCTGACGATGTACGAAGAGCCAGATCAACATCAAAAGCTGAACACCAGCACCTCGCTGTTGCTGTCGCTGTTGCTGTGCTTCTCCTTACACAAATCGTACAGACACCACCAATCGTCCCTTCAGCAGGCCGAATGTAACCCTTGCGTAGTGGGGCGACGGCCATGGATGGCCGGCGAGCGCCGCAGGGCCAGGACGGCCCTTCGGCGCGGTCCCCGCGGGAGCAAGGGTGGAATGAGGGAACCCGGAGCGCAGCGCAGGGCCGGATGCAGGGACAGGGGGTTTTGCCCACTTTTGCCCCGACAAAAGCGGGTCGCCGTAAGGGCGAAACCAGCCAGTGGTGCCACCACATCAAACGGATATGCTCACAGCAATTCGGGCCCCCCTCGACAAAGCGTCGCAGATATGTGCCCCGAATTGCCCAGCGATCTCCAACCATCAACTCCGTAAAAACGCGAGCAAATCAGCATTGATGGTTTCGGCATGGGTGGTCGGCATGCCGTGGGGATAGCCCTTGTAAGTTTTCAATGTGCTGTTGCCAAGCAGCTTGGCCGACAGCACCGCCGAGTTTTCGTAAGGCACAATCTGATCGTCATCGCCATGCATCACCAGCACCGGCAGACTGAGACTTCTCAGATCTTCACTGAAGTCGGTCTGCGAAAACGCCACGATGCCGTCATAGTGGGCCTTGGCGCAGCCCATCATGCCCTGGCGCCACCAGTTCCAGATCACGCCTTGCGACGGCGCCGCGCCCGGTCGGTTGTAGCCATAAAAAGGGCCGGCAGGAATGTGGTAGTAAAACTGCGCACGGTTGGCGGCAAGTTGTGCCTGCAGGTCATCGAACACCGATTTGGGCAAGCCACCCGGGTTGCTCGCGGTCTGTACCATCAATGGCGGTACCGCACCGAGAATCGCCGCCTTGCTGGCGCGGTCCTGGCCGTGGCGGGCGAGGTAGTGCACCACTTCGCCACCGCCGGTGGAATGCCCGACGTGCGCCGCGCCGCGTACGCCCAAGTGATCGACCACCGCAGCAACGTCGTCGGCATAATGATCCATGTCATGGCCGTCCCAGACCTGGCTGGAGCGCCCATGACCGCGCCGGTCGTGGGCGATGACGCGATAGCCCTGTGCCAGGAAGAACAGCATCTGGGTGTCCCAGTCATCGCTACTCAGGGGCCAGCCGTGATGGAAGAAAATTACCTGGGCGTCGCGGGGGCCCCAGTCTTTATAAAATATCTCAACGCCATCTTGGGTGGTGACGAATGCCATGTTCGTTGCTCCTCATTGATGTGGTGGATGCATACCGCGCTGAAGGTGAACTATGAGCATAGGAGAGCCAGCCTGTGGTGCTGACCCAGGTGATCAAGTGGCCGTAAGCTTTAGCCACCGTTGGTCAGGGTTTTACGCGGTGGAGTGAATCCCGGGTTTTTGCCGTACTCCGACCTTATGTACGGTCCCGCGCCGTACATTTCCGAAATCATCAGGAGCACAGCTCATGCGTATCACCCCATTGCTATGTCTGTTCGCCAGCCTGACCCTGCTCGGTGGCTGTTTCGACCGCGATCCCGACCATCCGGCCAAGGATGCCGACCAGAGCAAGCCATCCCTGCAGATGCAAAAGCCCGACGAGCCGAGCAGCCCACCGGCGCCCGACAGCCCGGCTATGCCACCCAAGCCCGAGAGCCAATGAGCAAAGCGCAAAACCCAACGCTATGACAGTGCCTTAACCAACTCGCCCTTGCGCATGGTCGAGCGCCCCGCGATGTTCTGCTTACGGGCCCGGTCCATCAGCTCGGCCTTGGTCATGTCTTCCAGGTGTTGCTCCGGCCGGGGCACGCCGTGCTTGGTGGCGACGGCACGCTGCGCTGAGGACTTTCGCGACTTGGCCTTGGCTTTGGCACTTTTGGTTTGTCCAGAGCCGCCCTTACGTTCACCGCCGCCCGACTGCTTGTTGACCGTGGCCCACGCGCGGGCCTCGGCCTCATCCTTGGACACACCTTTGTTTTCGTAGCTTTCCTCGATGTGCTCGGCCTTGCGCTTCTGTTTGTCGGTATATTTGTCTTTATCACCGCGTGGCATGGTAGCTCTCCTTTGGATTGTGCCGGTGCCCCGGTGCCGCCATCTCCGGCAGGACCCCTGGTTCGGTAGTCAGTTCGCCATCCAGGCCGAGTTTGTCCAGCAAGCGCCGGGCGTCGTACGGGGCATGAACTTTTTGGTCGTTGTCGAAATAGCAATAGATGTCGCGTTTTGCGCGCTTGGGTGCGGCCAGGGCAGTGGCCAGCCGGGCGTCGTCGGGTTGCGTGCCGTGACTCCAGGCCTGGATCCGCAAGCGCCAGCGGCGCAGGGCGCTGGCGGTATAGCCGCTGCTGTAGAGCTCGACGTCACCGTGCAGGCGCAGGTAGACGAAGTCGGCGGTCAGATCCTCCACATATGGCCATTTTCCGGCGCTGTCAGAGACCACCAATGCCACTTTGTGCTTGCGCAGGAGCTTGATGAATGTGTCGCAGAGAAAGCTCTCGTGGCGAATTTCCACGGCATAGCGCAACGCTGCATTGCCAGTGATGTCGGTGCCGCCACTGTCCCTGAGTCGCTGTGCGCAGTGTTGGGCGCAGGCTTTGGCGGCCTTACGATCACGGGGTAGCAGGTCGAGAAAGTGGGCGAAGCGTTGTTCGTCAAACTTCATGTTCGGTGGAAACTGCCAGAGGATGGGGCCGAGTTTATCGCCCAACAACAGGGGACCTGAGGCGAAGAAATTGGCCAGCGGCTCTTCGACCTCTTTCAAGCGACGCATATGGGTAATGTAACGGGGTGCCTTGAGCGAGAACACGAAGTCGTCAGGGGTCTGTTCACGCCACTGGCGATAGCGCTCCGGCGTTTGCAGGGCGTAGAACGAGCCGTTGATTTCGATACTGTTGACCGCCCGTGAGGCGAATGCCAGTTCATCGGCTTGGCGTAGCCCTTTGGGATAGAAGTCCTTGCGCCAAGGGCTGTAGCGCCAACCGGATATGCCGATGCGGATCTCGCTCACGCTGCCTTCCTTACTATTCAAGCGGCCTGGAAACAGGCCATTGTTGAATAGCGACCGACAGCGGCTAGGCGGGTTCAGGAAGACTGACGAGTGGGCAGGGGCAGCGGCTCGGAACTCACAATGGTGCGATCGACCAGGCGAATGCTGTCACGTCCGCCGCGCTTGGATTCGTAAAGCGCGGCGTCGCCTTGCTCGATCAGGGCCGCAAGGCTTGCTGGCGGTTGGTTGAAGAAGGTCGCGCCAATGCTCAGGGTCACTGCAGAGGGGGTTACAAAGGCGTGCGATGCGGTGCTGTGGAACTGCTCTCGCAAGGTGCTGCCCAGCTCTTCGATGCGCTGCTTTGAGGTATTGCTCAGCAGAATCACGAATTCGTCACCGCCTAGTCTTGCCGCCAGCGCACCTTCAGGCAGGTGCGAACGAATCATCTCGCTCAGGGCCACCAGCAGCCGGTCTCCGGCGGAATGACCGTGCAGATCGTTGACGCCTTTGAAGTTGTCGATATCGATCAACAGCAGCGCCGCCGGCCGGGTTGGCGACACGCCTTGCAGCAGGCGAGACGCACGCACCTCCAGGGCCCGGCGGTTGTACAGGGCGGTCAATGGGTCGCGCGCAGCCAACCGTGCTATGCGTGCTTCTCGGCGATGACGCTCGGTGCCGGTCATTGACAGTGCTATCAACATGATCGCCATTGCACCTTCGACCAGCGAGATCTGGATGATTTCTCCCTGGAAGGCCGCCAGATTTATCAGCGTGCCCGGCACCACCGGAGTAAAGGCCTTGACCAGATAGAACAGGCCGTGGACCAGCAGCACGTAGCGCAGTTGCACCGCGCCGACGCTCAGTGATTTGCCGTGTGGGCGCAGCAGCGAACTGGCCCTGAGCGCCAGCAGCGCCACCAATAGCGAGTTGGCCATCAGCATCACCTTTGACCACCACGGCTCGCTGGGCAACAGCAGTAGGGCCAACCAGGCAACGAAGACCAGGTACCAGCCTCGTGACAGGCGCGTCTCGGTAAAACGTGCGACGCCCATCAGAAACAGCCAATGCGCGGTAACCAGCAGGCCGTTGGCGAACCAGATACCGATCAACAGCAGCCCGCTCATGCGCAGCAATGCAAGGGTCGAACCGACGGTGATCGTGGCAAACCCCGCGCTCCAGAACAGCAGCGAGGGTTCACGTACGCTGAGCCATTCGACCGCCAGATACAGGGCGGCGGCAGCGGCGAGTGCGATGGAGAGAACTAAAAGCGTGGGAGGGTCGAGTGCCATAGCCGGACTGGCCTGTCTGATGTGCAGGAAATGGCTCAATTGTAAGCGTACGAGCCGATTTTTTCCGCGTTCCGACGTATAACGCTTTCACCGCGGAGCGCCCCGTTGTAGAGGGCGCCCCGATTATTCACGACTTTGACGCAAACGTGTGCTTGTTGTTGCCTCCATCCGTCGTAGCGCCTGGGTTACTACAGTTCGGTGCGACGGTTACCTGACCCCTCGATAGGGTCGTCATCGAGGTGAAAGCCGTCCACTCCGATCTCTGCCTCCAGCGCCAGCAGGTACTGACGAAGGGCTTGGCGAGTCGCCTCTTCGCGCAGACTGTGGCGCACCCGCTCGGCTACCTGGGCAAAGGGCAGGGGCTTGCGCTCCTGGCGCTCGTCGAGGCTCACCAGGTGCCAGCCGTAGCGCGACGCCAGCGGGCGATCGTGCAAGCCGGCTGGCAGGCGCTGCAGGGCCTGGTCCAATTCGGCAACGGTCTGGCCCGAGGTCAGCCAGCCCAGATCGCCGCCTTCGTCCTTCGAGGGGCAGGCAGAATGGCGCTGGGCCATTTCGGTGAAACGCTCGGGGTGCTCGCGCAACTCCTCCAGCAGCGTTTCGCCAAGCCGGTAGTGGGCGTCGCGGGCACGGGCATCCTCGGGGGCCGCTGGCAACAGAATATGGCGTACGCGCAGCCGGGTCGGCTCGCAGAAGCGTTCGCGGTGGGTGGCGAAGTAGCGACGACACGCCGCTTCGTCCGGTTCCGGCACCGCCAGTTCACGCTCCAGCAGAGCGCTCACGGCCTGGTCACTCTCATCATCAGCACCGATTTTCAGGCCGAGCATCGCGGCGCGCTGGCCGAGCAGCTCACGCACTACCAGAGCGCGGGCGGCCTTGAGTTGCGCTTCGGCCAGTGACGAGGAGGGGTGAAACGGTGTCTCGCGGGCGATATCGGCCTCGCTGAGCAGGGTGTCACCAACCCGAATCACCGCTGCCGGACTGTGCGGCAGGTTTTCGACGGCAATCATGTCCATGTCAGTCTCCTGTTAGCCGCGGCGGCGGACAATCTGGTAATTACGCCCAAGGTAACCCAGCGGAATACTCCACACGTGAACCAGACGGGTGAAAGGAAACAGCAAGATAATGGTCAGGCCGAGGAAGATGTGCAGTTTGAAGATCAGCGGTGTGCCGATCAGGTGACTGGCCGCATCGCCGTGGAAGAACACGATTGACTGTGCCCAGTTGGCCAGCCTCAACATCATGCCTCCATCGAGGTGGTCCAGTGAAAAGAACACGGTGATAAGCCCGAGCGTGGCTTGCAGCAGGAGCAGGGCGATAATCAGGTTGTCCATCACGCTGGATGATGCACGAACCCGCGGGTTGAACAGTCGCCGCCAGAGCAGCATGGCACCACCGATGACGCACAGCACTCCGGCAACGCCGCCAAAAATGATCGCCATGAGTTGCTTGTGCCCAGCCGACAGAAACGGGGCGTAAACCCAGTGCGGGGTCAATAGACCGATCAGATGGCCGAAGAAGATCGCCAGGATGCCAATGTGGAACAGGTTGCTGGCCAGGCGCATATGCTTGGTGGAAAGCATCTGGCTGGAGCCGGTTTTCCAACTGTACTGGCCGTGGTCGTAGCGCAGCAGGCTGCCGAGCAAAAACACGGTGCCGACCAGGTAGGGATAAAAGCCGTATAGCAAATGAAGCAAGTAGTCTTCGTACATGATAAGCCTCCGTTCAACCACGGTCCGACATTGCTGATGGCATGACCTGAATGACTTGGGGAATAGCTTCGTACTTGCGCTCGGCCAAGCGTCGGCCTTCGCTGGATTGCAGGCTGCAGTCCTGGTCGGACTGGGCCTCGAAGCGCACTGCCTCTTCCTCCCAGACCGCGTCCAGCGCCTGCGGGGTATTGTCCAGAGGCTCGGCGCTGGCAACCGGGCGCTGCTCGTCGATCGTGTCGCTGGCACCGATCAGTGTCAGCAGTGCACGGGGCACCAGGGCGTAGCGGCTGTTGCGCTCCTCCAGGCGTGCACCGAGAAGCGCCAGGATCGGCTGTATCTCGCCAAGCCACTGACCAATCTGTCCATGGTCACGGGTAGACAAATACTCCAGCAGCAGCGGCAGGTGATCGGGCAGTTCGCGGGCATCGAGCTGAAAACCTGCCGCTTCGTACTCTGCCAGCAGGTTGACCATCGCCTGGCCGCGATCGCGCGACTCACCATGCACGTGCTCGAACAGCAGCAGCGAGGTGGCTCGGCCACGATCGAACAACTCGACGTAGGCTTCCTCGATATCCAGCAGCTCACTGGCCGCCAATTCCCGGCACCACTGCACCAATTGCGTGCGCAAGGATGCCGGCCAGCGCGATTCAGCCTCGATCAGGCCGGTCATCTCGGCGCTGGCAGCTTGCAGTTCGGCGCTGGGGTAGTCGAGCAGACGGGCCAGCACGCGCAAGCTCAGCAAACCCTGGGCCTGACTGTTGAACACCGGGGCCTCATTCATGGCGGCTGTCCTCCAGCGGGTCGAAGGTTTGCACAGGTTTGACCAGGGTGGTGGTCTGCCGGCGTCCGCCAAACAGGCTGACTTCACTTTTGCCGCCGTTGCAGCCGTCGCCAAAAGTGAAGCCGCAGCCGCTGCGCTCGGCAAATACGTCGGGGATCTGCTCGCGGTGGCCGGTGGGGATGACAAAGCGGTCTTCGTAGTTGGCGATGGCCAGGTAGCGGTACATTTCCTCGACCTGGTGCTGGCTCAGGCCAACCTCGTCGAGCACGGCGGTGTTGACGGTGTTGTCGACATGCTTGGCGCGCATGTACACACGCATTGCCATCAAACGCTTGAGCGCCAGCACCACTGGCGCCTCTTCTCCAGCGGTGAGCATGTTGGCCAGGTAGCGCACGGGAATGCGCAAGGACTCAATCTTGGGCAAGACACCGTCGAACTCGATATGGCCCGCTTCAGCGGCGGACTGGATGGGGGACAGCGGTGGTACGTACCAGACCATTGGCAGGGTGCGGTATTCAGGGTGCAACGGTAGGGCCAGTTGCCAGTCGATAGCCAGTTTATAGACGGGTGACGCTTGCGCTGCAGCGATGACATTGTCGGGCACGCCATCCTTTCTCGCCTGTGCGATCACTTGCGGATCGTTCGGGTCGAGGAAGATTTCGCATTGGCGGTGGTACAGATCACGGTCGTCGGTCGAGGCCGCCACTTCTTCGATGCGATCGGCGTCGTAGAGCAGCACGCCAAGGTAGCGAATGCGCCCCACACAGGTTTCCGAGCATACCGTCGGTTGGCCGCTTTCAATCCGTGGATAGCAGAAGATGCACTTCTCGGACTTGCCGCTTTTCCAGTTGTAGTAGATTTTCTTGTAGGGACAGCCGCTGACGCACATCCGCCAGCCACGGCACTTGTCCTGGTCGATGAGGACAATGCCGTCCTCTTCGCGCTTGTAGATTGCGCCACTGGGGCAGGCGGCTACGCACGCAGGGTTCAGGCAGTGTTCGCACAGGCGCGGCAGGTACATCATGAAGGTGTTTTCGAACTGGCCGTAGATGTCGGCCTGGATCTGATCGAAGTTGACGTCCTTGCGCCGCTTGGCGAATTCGGTGCCCAGCAGTTCTTCCCAGTTGGGCCCCCACTCAATCTTCTTCATGCGCTGGCCGGAGATCAGCGAGCGTGGCCGTGCCACCGGCTGGTGGTCGCTCTGCTTGGCGTTGTGCAAGTGTTGGTAATCAAAGGTGAAGGGTTCGTAGTAGTCGTCGATTTCCGGCAGGTCGGGGTTGGCGAAGATGTTCGCCAGCACCCGCCATTTGCCACCGATGCGCGGGTTGATCGAGCCGTCGGCGTTGCGTACCCAGCCACCGTTCCATTTTTTCTGGTTCTCCCATTCCTTGGGATAGCCGATTCCTGGCTTGGTCTCGACGTTGTTGAACCAGGCGTATTCAACACCTTCACGGCTGGTCCAGACGTTTTTGCAGGTGACCGAGCAGGTATGACAACCAATGCACTTGTCGAGGTTCAGGACCATGCCGACCTGGGAGCGAATCTTCATTTCACGGACTCCTGCTGGTAATCGTTGCCTTCACCGTCCAGCCAGTCGACATTGCGCATCTTGCGCACGATGACGAACTCGTCGCGGTTTGAACCTACCGTCCCGTAGTAATTGAAACCGTAGGACAGCTGCGCATAACCCCCAATCATGTGGGTAGGTTTGGGGCAGACCCGGGTGACCGAGTTGTGAATACCGCCGCGCGTGCCGGAGACCTCGGAGCCAGGAATATTGAGAATGCGTTCCTGGGCGTGGTACATCATTGCCATGCCCGGTCGTACCCGTTGGCTGACCACGGCACGAGCAGCGATAGCACCGTTGGCGTTGTAAAGCTCGATCCAGTCGTTGTCGACAACACCAATGGCCTGCGCATCAGTCTCGGACACCCAGACAATCGGGCCGCCGCGAGAGAGCGACTGCATCAGCAGGTTGTCGCTGTAGGTGGAGTGGATGCCCCACTTCTGGTGCGGGGTCAGCCAGTTCAAGGCGATCTCCGGGTTGCCGTTGTCGTTTGGCACGGCAACACTGGCAATGGCCTTTGTGTCGATGGGCGGGCGATAGACCATCAGGCTCTCACCGAAGGCGCGCATCCACGGGTGATCCTGGTAGAACTGCTGGCGCCCGGTAACGGTGCGCCAGGGGATCAGCTCGTGAACGTTGGTGTAACAGGCGTTGTAACTCACATGCTCGTCTTCAAGGCCCGACCAGGTGGGGCTCGAGATGATCTTGCGTGGCTGCGCGACCAGGTCGCGAAAGCGAATCTTCTCTTCTTCCTTAGGGCGCGCCAGGTGCGAGTGGTCGCGGCCGGTGATCTTCGACAGCGCCTCCCAGGCTTTGACTGCTACCTGGCCATTGGTTTCGGGTGCCAGGGCAAGGATCATCTCTGCGGCATCCAGCGCCGAGGCGAGTTTCGGCCGGCCTTGGGCAGAGCCTTCATGCTTGCGGTAGTTGAGTTTGCCGAGCAGGTCGACTTCTTCCTGGGTTTTCCAGGCAATCCCCTTGCCGCCGTTGCCGATTTCATCGAGCAGGGGACCTATGGAGCTGAAACGCTCGTAGGTCTCGGGGTAGTTGCGCTTGACCTCGATGAGTGACGGCATGGTCTTGCCGGGGATCGGCTCGCACTCGCCTTTTTTCCAGTCGCGTACTTGGGGTTGCGCCAGTTCGCCGGGGCTGTCGTGCTGCAAGGGCAGGGTCACCAGGTCGGTTTCCTCGCCCAGGTGACCGACACAGACACGGGCGAAGGCCTGGGCGATGCCGTCGTAGATCTGCCAGTCGCTGCGCGCTTCCCAGGCAGGGTCGGTGGCGGCCGTCAGGGGGTGAATGAAGGGGTGCATGTCCGAGGTGTTGAGGTCGTCCTTCTCGTACCAGGTGGCAGTAGGCAGGACCACATCCGAATACAGGCAGGTGGTGGACATGCGAAAGTCCAGGGTCACCACCAGGTCGAGCTTGCCTTCGATCGGCGTGTCAGTCCATTGCACTTCTTCAGGCTTCTGGCCGCCAGCGACGCCCAGGTCTTTGCCCAGTACACCGTGACGGGTGCCGAGCAAGTACTTGAGCATGTACTCATGTCCCTTGCCGGAGGAGCCGAGCAGGTTGGAGCGCCAGACAAACAGGTTGCGCGGGTGATTCTGCGGGTTGTCCGGGTCTTCGCTGGCAAAGCGCAGTTTGCCGCTCTTGAGTTGCTCGACGGTGTAGTCGGTCGTGCTCTGCCCGGCGGCCTGGGCGGCGGCGGCCAGGTGCAATGGGTTGGTGTTCAGTTGCGGCGCCGATGGCAACCAACCCATTCGCTCGGCGCGTACGTTGAAGTCCACCAGGCTGCCGCTGAAGTCCTGCGGGCGGGCCAAGGGGGAGAGCAGCTCGCTGACCTCCAGCTTTTCGTAGCGCCACTGGCTGGAGTGGTTGTAGAAGAAAGAGGTGCTGTTCATGTGGCGTGGTGGTCGCTGCCAGTCGAGCGCGAAGGCCAACGGTGTCCAGCCCGTTTGCGGACGGAGTTTTTCCTGGCCGACATAGTGCGACCAACCGCCACCGCTCTTACCCACGCAGCCACAGAGAATGAGCATGTTGATCAGCCCCCTGTAGTTCATGTCCATGTGGTACCAGTGGTTCATCCCGGCACCGACGATGATCATCGAGCGGCCATGGGTCTTGTCGGCGTTCTCGGCGAACTCGCGGGCGATGCGGATCATCTGTGCAGCAGGTACCCCGGTAATCGCTTCCTGCCAGGCTGGGGTATAAGGGCGCATCTGGTCATAGGTCGTGGCACCGTCGTCTTCGCCACTGCCGCCGACCGTGGCGCTCAGACCCCGGTCGATGCCGTAGTTGGCCGCGGTCAGGTCAAACACCGTGATCGCCAGGATTTCGCGGCCGTCAGCCAGGCGCAGGCGTTTGGCCGGCACGTTGTGATGGATCACATCGCGCAGCGGTACGTTGGGAAAGTGCTTGTGCTCGATACCGCCAAAGTACGGGAAAGCCACCCGTGCCACTTCGTCATGGCGCCCCAGCAGCGACAGGCACAGGTTGATCTCGGTGCCCTCGGCATCTACCTGCTCCAGGTTCCAGTGTCCCGACTCCCCCCAGCGAAAGCCGATGGAGCCGCGCGGCACGACCAGGCGCTCGCTGCTTTCGTCCCAGGCGATGGTCTTCCACTCGGGGTTGTTGGCCTGGACCATGTTGTCGGCAAAATCACTGGCGCGCAGCTGTTTGCCCGGTACCAGGCTGCCGTCCTCGCGAGGCTCGAGCTCGACCAGAATCGGCATATCGGTGTAGCGGCGGATGTAATCGGTGAAGTAGGCGCTGGGTTTGTCGAGGTGGAACTCCTTGAAAATCACATGGCCCATGGCAATCGCCAGGGCAGCATCGGTGCCTTGTTTGGCGCTCATCCACTCATCGCAGAGCTTGGAAATTTCCGCGTAGTCGGGGGTGATGGCGATGGTTTTGGTGCCCTTGTAGCGCACCTCGGTGAAAAAGTGTGCATCCGGGGTACGGGTCTGCGGAACGTTGGAACCCCAGGCGATGATGTAGCCGGAGTTGTACCAATCGGCAGATTCGGGAACGTCGGTCTGCTCGCCCCAGACTTGCGGTGAGGCGGGCGGCAGGTCGCAATACCAGTCGTAGAACGACAGGCACACGCCACCGATAAGTGACAGGTAACGGGTGCCGGCCGCATAGGACACCATCGACATCGCCGGGATCGGCGAGAAACCGGCAACGCGGTCAGGGCCATATTGCTTGACGGTGTAGACGTTGGCTGCGCCGATCAGGGTCTGCAGCTCATCCCAGTCACTGCGCACGAAGCCGCCGCGACCGCGGATCGACTTGTACTGCCGGGCCTTCTCGGGGTTTTCGACGATGCTCGCCCAGGCCAGCACCGGGTCGCTGTTGGCTGCGAGCGCTTCACGCCAGAGCTGAATCAGTGCCTTACGTACCATCGGGTACTTGAGGCGGTTGGCGCTGTACAGGTACCAGGAGTAACTCGCGCCGCGGGGGCAACCACGTGGTTCGTGGTTCGGCAGGTCGGGGCGGGTACGCGGGTAGTCGGTCTGCTGGGTTTCCCAGGTCACCAGGCCATTCTTCACATAGACCTTCCAACTGCACGAGCCGGTACAGTTCACGCCGTGGGTCGAACGCGCAATTTTGTCGAACTGCCAGCGCTGGCGGTAACCATCCTCCCAGTCTCGGCTTTCGTCGCGGGTTTCACCGTGGCCACTGGCAAATTCCGGGGGGCGATTGACCAGATAACGCAGGCGGTCGATGAAGTAACTCATGTCTATCCTCCTTGGCGTATATGCCAATTCGCTAGCAGCGAACCTCGGCATTGCGACGGGTGTAGTAGAGCCAGGTCAGCACGATGCACAGCACGTAGAACACGATGAACCCATAGAGCGCTGCTTGTGCGCCGCCGGTAAGGTCGAAGGAAGTACCGAACGACTTCGGAATGAAAAACCCGCCGTAGGCAGCCACCGCAGAGATGAACCCCACGGCTGCGGCGGACTCTTTCTCGCTTTGCAGCGCCTGCTCCTCGGCCGGCAAATCGGGGAACAGCCTGGGCGTCTGGATGCGGAAAATCGTCGGGATCATCTGGGTGGTGCTGGCGTTGCCGACCCCGGAGAAGAAGAACAGCAGCAGGAACATGGTCAGGAAACCCCAGAAGGCCCCTGGCTGATCCTTGCCGGCAATGAAGAACAGCACCCCGGCGACACAGGCGACCATTGCCACGTAGACCCAAAGACTGATGCGCGCACCGCCGAAGCGATCCGCCAGGCCACCCGAGAAAGCGCGACTCAGGGCACCGATCAGCGGGCCGAGGAAGGCGAACTTGAGCACGTCGATATGCGGGAACAAGTGCCCGGCCAGCAGCGGAAAGCCTGCAGAAAAACCGATGAAGCTGCCGAAGGTGCCGGTGTACAGCACGCTCATCAGCCAGGTGTGCTTGCGTTTGAAAATGGCCATCTGGTCTTTGAGCGACGACTTGGCGCTGGCAATGTCGTTCATGCCAAACCAGGCGGCCAGCGCTGCCGCAATTATGAACGGCACCCAGATGAAGCCGGCGTTCTGCAGCCAGATTGGCGGCCCTTCGGCAGGCTGCTGTGGCTCACCGCCGAGGCTGCCGAACACCGCCACAGTGATTACCAGCGGCACCACGAACTGCATGACGCTGACCCCCAGGTTGCCGAGCCCGGCATTCAGACCCATGGCGCCACCCTTGGCCTGCTTGGGGTAGAAAAACGAGATGTTGGCCATGCTCGACGAGAAGTTGCCGCCACCCAGGCCGCACAGCAGCGCAAGGATCAGCATTACCAGGTAAGGCGTCTGCGGATTCTGCACGGCGAAACCGATCCACAGTGCCGGCAGCAGTAACGAGGCGGTGGACATTGCGGTCCAACGACGACCGCCGAAAATCGGCACCATGAAACTGTAGAAAATGCGTAAGGTGGCGCCGGAAAGGCCGGGCAGGGCAGCCAGCCAGAACAACTGGTTGGCGCTGTAGTTGAAGCCGGCCAGCGGCAGTTTGGCGACCACCACCGACCAGACCATCCAGATGGCAAAGCCCAGCAGCAGGTTGGGAATGGAAATCCACAGGTTGCGTGTGGCGATGCGCTTGCCCTTGGTCGCCCAGAACGTCGGGTCTTCCGGATGCCATTCGTAGAGCACGAAGCCACTGGGGGTGGAGAGTTCCGGTAGGTCGCTGGAGGGGCGCTGGTTGGCCCATTCCACGCGCTCGGCCATGCGGATGGTGAAGTGCATCCAGGCCAAAGCACCGGCAGCGATCAGGAACAGCAGCATGAAACAACTCTGCCAGACGCCGACCACATCATTGAGCATGCCGAAGGTCAGGGGCAGCAGAAAACCGCCCAGGCCGCCAATCATGCCGACCAGGCCACCGACCACGCCGACGTGCTGCGGGTAGTAGGTGGGAATGTGCTTGAACACCGCCGCCTTGCCCAGGGACATGAACACGCCGAGCACAATGATTACCAGGACAAAGCCGGTCAGGCCCATGTGCATGGAGAACTCCAGCTCACCGCGCACCCCAGTGACGATATAGCGCGTGGGCGGGTAGCTGAGCAGGAAGGTGCACAGCACCGACACGCCCAGTGTCCAGTACATGACCTTCCTTGCGCCGTGACGGTCCGACAGCCAACCGCCGAGAATGCGGAACAGTGCCGCTGGCACTGTATACAGCGCGGCGACAACACCCGCCGCGACCATTCCCAGGCCATACACCTCCATCAGGTAGTGCGGCAGCCAGAGGGCGAGGGCGACGAAGGCGCCAAAAACGAAGAAGTAGTAGAGCGAGAAGCGCCAGACGCGCAAATCCGCCAGTGGCGCCAGTTGCTCGGCCAACGCAACGGGCTGCGCGCGACGGCTGCTGCTCTGCGGGTCGTCCTTGGCCAGCAGCACGAAGAGGATGCCCATGATCGCCAGCACCGAGGCATACACCAGGGCCGCACCGCGCCAGCCGAACGCCAGTAGTAACAGCGGTGCGCCGAAGTTGGTCAGGCCGGCGCCGACGTTACCGGCGCCAAAGATCCCCAAGGCAGTGCCCTGACGGCTCGGCTCGAACCAGGTCGCGGTATAGGCGGTGCCGACGATGAACGAGCCTCCGGCCAATCCCACACCGAGTGCGGCCAGCAACAGCATCGCAAAGCTGTTGGCGAAGGTCAGCAGGTAAACACATACGGCCGAGACAAGCATCAGCAGGCCGAAGACCCAGCGTCCCCCGTAGCGGTCGGTCCACAGGCCGAGAAAAATGCGCGAGATCGAACCGGTCAGTACCGGTGTCGCCATCAGCAGACCAAGTTGGGTATCGGTGAGGCCGAACTCATCCTTGATCTGCAAACCGAGAATCGAGAATAGGGTCCAAACGGCAAAGCACAGGGTAAATGCTAAAGTCGAGAGACCAAGCGCGCGGTGTTGATCGCGAGTTGAATGGTTTTCGGCCATGGCTACGCTGCCCCTTCTGGGTACTCAACGCGTCACTTTTGTATCAGCCGGAGGTGTTTCTGGGCACACGACGCCCTACTGCATTGAAAACAACGTTACCGATGGCTGACTCACGGTTAGTGCTTGAGGATCTAGTTATGGATGCATCTAAAGCGTACGGGCAGAGGCTAGACGCCAATCGAGCAGTTCGCCAATACAGATGGATCCAGAATTCCAATACAAGAGGCAGGAAGGTGATTTTCACCCTGATGGGGTGATTTAAACCCTGAATGGTTATGGTTCTTTTTACTGTTTAGAGTGGCGGGCCGCTGTTTCACAAAGGCTTTTTCATGGCACGGCGTTTGCGCAGTGATAGGTATCCACAATCCAATGAGAGAGGGTGCGTGCCATGGCAATTGTAAATAAATATGAGTCAACACTTCGGGCATTCGGTCGTGGCGTTGCCAAGGTGCCGCGGGCGTTGCTCACCGTGCTAGGCGCAGTGTTTCCTGCGCATCGCGACGGCACGATTGGCCTGGAACTGCTCATGGGCGAGAGAATTTTCCTCTGTGGTGAAGAGCACGCTATCGACTTCATCGAGCGCGATTCACACCGGTAAGTGGCGGGGAGGAGGGTCGCTATTTCAGCCCCAGGCGTTTCGCCATACGGTGCAGGTTGGCCACATCGATATTCAACAGGCGGGCGCACGCAGACCAATTGCTTGCGCAACGTTCAAGTGTGCTCTCGATCAGTTGCCGCTGAAAATTGTCGGTTGCATCGCGCAGCCCTTGATCAAGGTTGGGCACAGGCGCCTGCTGGGCAGCCGTCGGGGTATCGAGCGGTTCCCCTAGCAGATTGAAATGCTGGGCTTCGAGCTGCAGCGCTTCACTTTGCTGGGTCGCCCGGGCCAGTATGGTTGCCCGGTACACCGCATGCTCCAGTTCGCGTACGTTGCCTGGCCACGTGTATTGCATCAGCTGCGACAGGCAGTTTGTCGCCAGCGCCACCCGCTTCAAGCCCATGCGTACTCGGCTCTGTTCGCAGAAAAAGCCCGCTAGCAAGGTGATGTCCTGACCGCGTTCGCGCAGCGGCGGTACATGTACCGGGAATACGCTCAGGCGGTGATACAAGTCGGCGCGAAAGCGGTTGTTCATTACCTCCTGCTTCAAGTCGCGATTGGTCGCGGCAAGTACCCGCACGTTGACCCGCAAGACGGTGTCGTCGCCGACCCGTTGTAGGTCGCCGTATTGCAAAACCCGCAACAGCTTGGCCTGCAGGCTGAGCGACAGCTCGCCAATTTCGTCAAGGAACAGCGTGCCGTTATCGGCCATTTCGAACTTGCCGGTGCGGTGATGAATCGCACCGGTAAAGGCACCTTTGACATGGCCAAACAACTCACTTTCGGCCACCGATTCGGGCAGTGCCGCGCAGTTCAGGTAAACCACAGGCTGGCTGGCGCGTGATGAACTTTCATGGATGGCCTTGGCCACCAGTTCCTTGCCGACCCCGGTTTCGCCCGTGATCAAAACGTTCAGGTCCGAGCCTGCAACCATTTCGATCTCGCGTTTGAGCTGCTGCATGACCCCGCTGAGTCCGACGATTTCGGTGCCCGGTTTGCTCGCCGGTACATTGCTGATGGACAGCGGGGTAATGGCCTGGTTTTCCAGTTGCTCCACCAGCAGGGCGTTGTTCAGCGCTGCGGAGGCGAGGGCGCCGACCAGGCGCAATTCTTCGTCGCTGAAGTGATCGAACTGCGCCGGGTCCATGCCATCGATGGTCAGTGCGCCAATCAGCGTCTGGTCGGCGAACAACGGCAAGCCGATGCAGGCATGCACTTTCAATGCTTGCTGGCTGGGGATCAGTCCGTCATAGGGATCTGGCAAATGGCTATCTGCCGGAAAGCGCACCACATCGCCCGCGCGGGCGATGGCTTCGAGTCGCGGGTGCGCATCAAGGCTGAATCGTCGCCCGAGCACATCCGGGGCCAGGCCATCGATGGCCAAAGGACGGAAGTGTTGATGGTCGTAGCGCAACAGGGCAGAGGCGTCGCACCCCAGCAACTGGCGCAGGGTGTTGATCAGGCGTTGGAATCGGTCTTGATGAGAAATGCCGCTTTGCAACTCAATGGCAATGCGCGCCAGGGATTCTACCGAGAGACTCATGTTGGTCACTTCGACAATGATTAGTCATAAAGACAGTAAGCTTGAATAGTCATATCGACAATAGCTATTTTTATTTTCAATAAAAATCAATGACATACGATCTGGCACGGACCTTGCCATCTCCGGTGTAGAACTTTCAATTCGACATCCGAGGCGGCTACATGTCCATTCACGTCAAAAGCAATATTCACTGGGTTGGTCAGCGCGATTGGGAAGTGCGGGATTTTCACGGCACCGAATACAAAACCCTCAAAGGCAGCAGCTATAACAGCTACCTGATTCGTGAAGAGAAGACTGTGTTGATTGATACGGTCGATCACAAGTTCAGCCGCGAATTCATCAAGAACCTGGCAGCCGAAATCGACCTCGACACCCTCGACTATATCGTTATCAACCATGCCGAAGAGGACCATGCCGGGGCGTTGACTGAGCTGATGGCGCAAATCCCCAACACGCCGATCTACTGCACCGCCAATGGCGTGGAGTCGATCAATGGCCATCACCATCACCCCGAGTGGAACTTCCACGTCGTCCATACCGGTGACACGCTGGATATCGGCAACGGCAAACAACTGATTTTTGTCGAAACGCCGATGCTCCACTGGCCAGACAGCATGATGACCTACATCACCGGCGATGCCGTGCTGTTCAGCAACGATGCCTTTGGCCAGCACTACTGCGATGAACATCTGTTCAACGATGAAGTGGACCAGATCGAACTGTTCGAGCAATGCCAACGCTATTACGCCAACATCCTCACGCCTTTCAGTCGCCTGGTGACACCGAAGATTACCGAGATTCTCGGTTTCAACCTGCCGGTTGACATGATTGCCACCGCCCACGGCGTGGTGTGGCGCGATAACCCGACGCAGATTGTCCACCGTTACCTGGAATGGGCAGCGGACTACCAGGAGGACCGCATCACGCTGTTCTACGACACTATGTCCAACAACACGCGGATGATGGCCGACGCCATTGCCCAGGGCATTCACGAAGTCGATCCCGGTGTGGCAGTGAAAATCTACAACGTCGCGCGCCACGACAAGAATGAGATTCTGACCAACGTGTTTCGCTCAAAAGGTGTTCTGGTCGGTTCCTCGACCATGAACAACGTGATGATGCCGAAAGTTGCCGCCATGCTCGAAGAGATCACTGGCTTGCGCTTTCGCAACAAAAAGGCTTCCGCGTTTGGCAGTTTCGGCTGGAACGGCGGCGCGGTCGATCGTATTCAGACCCGCTTGATGGATGCCGGCTTTGAAACCACGCTGGCGCTCAAGGCCAAGTGGCGGCCCGACAGCGACGCTCTGGAAGTTTGCCGTGCGCACGGCCGTGAGGTAGCGCGCCAATGGGCGCTGCAGCCCTTGACCAACGCACAACAAGCACCGCTTGCGGATGCTGAAGTGTGCGAGGTGCAAGCGCAGGTCGATAACGGTCCGCGCATGCAATGCAGTGTCTGCCAGTGGATCTACGACCCGGCAATTGGCGAGCCCATGCAGGATGTGCAACCGGGTACTGCCTGGTGCGATGTACCTGACAGCTTCCTCTGCCCGGAATGTTCGCTAGGGAAATCGGTGTTTGACGAACTGCCGTCGGAGGCAAAATGAACAAGGATATTGTCATCGTCGGTTCCGGTTTTGCGGCGCGCCAGGTGGTCAAGAACCTGCGCAAGCTCGACAGCGATGTACCGATTCGATTGATCGCCGCAGACACCTGCGATGAGTACAACAAGCCCGACCTCAGTCACGTCATCAGCCTCAAGCAGAGCGCCGACGACATGACGCGCCAGTCTGCCGGAGATTTTGCCGAAATGTATCGGCTGACATTGAATTCGCACTGTCAGCTCACAGCAATCGATCGTGAAAACAAGCGTATCGTTGCCGGCAACGAAAGCTTTGCCTATGACAAGCTCATTCTTGCTACCGGGGCGCAGGCCATCGTGCCGCCGATCCCCGGACGCGAGTGGATGGTGACGCTCAACAGCCAGCAGGAGTACCGGCGCGCACAGGAGGCCCTGAGAGAGGCGCAGCGTGTATTGATTCTCGGCGCCGGCCTGATTGGTACCGAGCTGGCCATGGATGCCAATCGCGCCGGCAAGCAGGTCATTCTGCTGGACAAGTGCCACAGCCTGCTGGCGTCGTTGCTGCCTGTCGAAGTCAGCAGCCGCCTGCAGCACCGGCTGTGTCAGATGGGTGTGGAAATGCTGTTCAACCAGGGGCTGGAGTCCATCGAAAAAACCAACGACGGCCTGCTGGCGACCTTGTCCAACGGTCGGCGAATCACCACCGATGTGATTATTGCCTCGATTGGCCTGAAACCCGACACCACGATCGCCGCACAGGCGGGTTTATGGGTAGACCGTGGCATTGAAGTGGATGAGCGGATGTGTACCTCGGACCCGCACATCTTTGCCGTTGGTGATTGCGCGCAGATCCAGGGCAAGCTGCTGCCGTTCCTGCAGCCCATCCAGTTGAGCGCGATGGCCCTGGCGCGCAACGTACTGGGCGGCAATGAAAACGTGAAGTTTCCGGCAATGCTGGTCAAGGTCAAGACTCCGGAAATGCCCCTGCACCTGGCCGGAGAAACCAGTCGCAAGGACCTGCAATGGCAGATCAGCCTGGAGTCGCAGGGGCTGGTTGCCCGGGGGCTGGACATGGACGGGCAACTGCGGGCGTTCGTGGTCAGTGAGGACCAGATGAAGCAAGCCTTTGCATTGCTGCGTCAGCTGGCGCTGTAGTGCCTGTCGACTCAAGAGGGCCAAGGCCGCGGTGTGTCTGGTTTCAGTTTGATGACTGGCGCCAATCAGCGGCCGTTGCGCAAAAGCGCAAGACTTCCAAGTGAAAAGCCGGATAATGGCGGCCAAATTGTTTTGCTGCTTATGATGGTAATCCCGCATGGAAATCAAGGTTAACTTTCTCGACAACCTTCGACTGGAGGCCAAGTTCGATGACTTCACGGTGGTGGCCGATCAACCGATCCGCTACAAGGGCGATGGCTCGGCACCGGGGCCGTTCGACTACTTCCTGGCTTCGTCGGCTCTGTGCGCGGCGTACTTTGTAAAGCTGTACTGCCAGACGCGTGATATCCCCACCGAGAATATCCGCCTGTCGCAGAACAACATTGTCGATCCGGAAAACCGCTACAAGCAGATCTTCAAGATCCAGGTGGAATTGCCGGCAGATATCTCGGCCAAGGATCGCCAGGGCATTTTGCGTTCCATCGAGCGCTGTACGGTAAAGAAGGTGGTGCAAACCGGCCCAGAGTTCGTCATCGAGGAAGTCGACAACCTTGATGCCAATGCCCAGGCCTTGTTGATGCTCGACGCCTCTTCCGACGCGAGCACCTATATTGTCGGCAAGGATCTGCCCCTGGAGCAGACCATTGCCAACATGTCGGGCATTCTCGCCGACCTGGGCATGAAGATCGAAATTGCCTCGTGGCGCAATATCGTTCCCAACGTCTGGTCGCTGCACATTCGCGACGCGCAATCGCCGATGTGCTTTACCAACGGCAAGGGCGCGACCAAGGAAAGTGCTCTGGCCTCGGCGTTGGGTGAGTTCATTGAACGCTTGAACTGCAACTTCTTCTACAACGACCAGTTCTGGGGTGAAGACATCGCCAATGCGGCGTTTGTGCACTATCCGGAAGAGCGCTGGTTCAAGCCAGGTCGCAAGGATGCACTGCCTGAGGAAATCCTCGACGCCTACTGCCTGGACATCTACAACCCCGATGGCGAGTTGCGTGGTTCGCACCTGTACGACACCAACTCAGGCAACGAACAGCGCGGTATCTGCTCGCTGCCCTATGTGCGCCAGTCGGACGGCGAGGTGGTGTATTTCCCCTCCAACCTGATCGAAAACCTCTACCTGAGCAACGGCATGAGTGCCGGTAATACTCTGGCTGAAGCGCAGGTGCAGTGCTTGTCGGAAATTTTCGAGCGTGCGGTCAAGCGTGAGATTCTGGAGCGTGAATTCTGCCTGCCCGACGTGCCGCAAGAGGTGCTGGCCAAGTACCCGGCCATTCTCGCCGGCATTCAGGGCCTGGAAGAGCAGGGCTTCCCGGTACTGGTCAAGGACGCCTCGCTGGACGGCGAATTCCCGGTGATGTGCGTGACCTTGATGAACCCGCGTACCGGCGGTGTGTTTGCTTCCTTTGGAGCCCACCCAAGCATGGAAGTGGCACTGGAGCGTAGCCTGACCGAGCTGTTGCAGGGTCGCAGCTTCGAAGGCCTCAACGACTTGCCGCAGCCGACCTTTGCCGGCTATGCAGTGACCGAACCGAACAACTTCGTCGAGCACTTCATTGACTCCAGCGGCGTGGTGTCGTGGCGTTTCTTCAGCGCCAAGCCCGACTTCGAATTTGTCGAGTGGGATTTCTCCGGTCAGGGCGAAAACTCCAACAGCGAAGAAGCAGCAACCTTGTTCGGCATCCTTGAGAACATGGGCAAGGAAGCGTACATGGCGGTGTACGAGCATCTGGGTGCCACCGCCTGCCGTATTCTGGTGCCCGGGTACTCGGAAATTTACCCAATCGAAGACCTGATCTGGGACAACACCAACAAGGCGCTGTTCTTCCGCGAAGACATCCTCAACCTGCATCGTCTCGAGGAAACCGACCTGCGTGCCCTGGTTGAGCGCCTGGAAGAAAGTGAGTTGGATGATTACACCGACATCACCACCTTGATCGGTATCGAGTTCGACGACAACACCGCCTGGGGGCAGCTGACCATTCTGGAGTTGAAGCTGCTTATCTATGTGGCCTTGCAGCAGTTCGAAGAGGCCAAAGAGCGGGTTGAAACCTTCTTGCAGTTCAACGACAACACCGTTGAGCGCGGGTTGTTCTATCAAGCCCTGAACGTGGTGCTCGAAGTGGTTATCGACGAAGACCTGGAACTTGCGGACTACGAGGCCAACTTCCGCCGCATGTTTGGCAACGAGCGGATGGACGCGGCAATCGGTTCTGTGCAAGGAACGGTGCGCTTCCATGGACTGACCCCCACCAGCATGAAGCTGGAAGGCCTCGATCGCCACCTGCGCTTGATCGAGAGCTACAAGAAGTTGCACAAGGCACGGGCCAGTGCGGTGGCCTTAACTCGCTGACAGCGTTGACAAAAAAGCACCCCAGGGTGCTTTTTTGTTGCCTGGTGATTACTTGGCTGCCTGTCACGTTAAATCCGTTTCTGCACAATAGACTTGTAAGTTGATGCGTACGCGCTACGTTTGTTCCTACACATACCTTGCAGGGCTGTTCGTCATCCGACTCATATGACAAGTGTCGCTGCTTACGCTCGTCTGGGTAATGCTGCTTTGGCAGCGGTCGGGCGCGTGTAATGGATTTTCAACTGATGTATGCCGTTGCGGTTTCGCCAAAAGGAGCGACAACATGAAGTCGAAGTACCTGATGATTACGCTGTGCGTTACCTCTCTTGCGCTTTCCGGCTGCGCCAGCAAGTACGTGGAGTCCGATCAATATTCCGGCTTTCTCAAGGATTACAGTTCCCTGAAGGAAGAGACGTCACCCTCAGGTGCGGCGGTCATGCGCTGGATTGACCCGAAAGTGAACGTGAACAAATTCAGCAGCGTCTACATCGAGCCAAGCCAGCTCTATCCCAAGCCGCAAGCCACGGAAAAAATCCCGGATACCACCTTGCAAGGTATCACTCGCTACTACAACCAGGCGCTGCAGACCCAGTTCGCCAAGGTCCTGCCGCTGGCCAAGGGCCCCGGCCCGGGGGTGCTTGTCGTGCGTCCGGCGATTACCGCCGTGAGTGCCAAGACCAAGGGCCTGCGCCCTTATGAAGTCATTCCGATTGCATTGGTCGCCGCTGGCGTCAGTGCTGCAACCGGCATTCGTGACCAGGACACCAGCCTGTCGACCGAGGCACAATTCATCGATGCCAGCAACAACAAAGTGGTTGCCCAGGTTGTGCGCAAGGGCGCAGGCACCGAGCTGGAAAACTCCGATCAGGTCATGACTGCCAACGATGCAAAAGCGGTGCTCGATGGCTGGGCCAACGACATGGTCAAATCCTACGAGCAACTCAAGGCCAAGCGCTAGGAAGTGACGAGCTCAACCTGCCGCAAGCGTCGGCAGGTCGAGCTTGATCGTCAGTCGCTCGCTATGCTCTGACGTTCTATCTATGTATCCAACTCTTCTTGCACCAGCACCGGCAGCGCTTGCCGGCGTGTTGGCATAGGTTTTAGCTTGTTTGACCGCCACGCGCACAAACAAGGTGAAGACCATGAGTACCCCCCTTGATATGAATGCGTTGAAAGCACGCCAGCAAGCTGCGTGGGCCAGCGGAGACTACGCTGTGATCGGCACCACCTTGCAGTTGGTGGGCGAGCGATTGGCCGAAGCCTGCGACTTGCGTTGGGATGAAAAGGTGCTGGACGTCGCTGCCGGCAACGGCAATGCCACCCTGGCGGCCGCCAGGCGCGGCTGTCAGGTTACTTCTACCGATTACGTGCCCGAGCTGTTGAAACGAGGCGAGGAACGGGCGCGGGCCGAGCATCTGAACGTTGTGTTTCAAGTTGCTGATGTCGAAGCCTTACCCTTTGCCGACGATAGCTTTGACGCAGTTGTCTCGACCTTTGGCGTGATGTTCGCGCCGGATCAGGCGCAGTCGGCGCGAGAGCTTGGCCGGGTATGCCGGCCGGGCGGGCGCATCGGCCTGGCCAACTGGACGCCCCAAGGTTTTGTCGGGCAGATGTTCAAGACCCTGGGCCGGCATGTGCCGCCACCGGCTGGGGCGCAACCACCGTCGCGCTGGGGAGACGAGGAGCAGTTGCAGCAGTTGTTCAATGACAGCGTCGGTTCAATCAATATCAGCCACCAACATTTCAATTTTCGCTATCGCTCGGCGGCGCACTTCATTGACGTGTTCAAGACCTGGTACGGCCCGGTCCACAAAGCCTTTGCTTCGCTCGATGGCGAGGCGGCTGCAGCACTTGAGCGCGACCTTGCGCAATTGTTGAACGACAGCAACGTGGGCGGTGCGTCTTCACTGGTGGTGCCCAGCGAATACCTCGAGGTCGTGATCACCCGACGCTAAGTGCACATCAGGCGGGATGCGATATTGACAGCACAAATACCGTAGACTCGATCGCATCGCCAAGTCGCTCTCGGGAACCTCGAATAATGCTTTTCGAAAATCTTGCGTTGTTTCTATTGATTGTCGAGAAGGGTGGGTTGTCTGCTGCCGGCAGGGAAGCCGGCTTGTCGCCCACCTCTGTTTCAGAGCGCTTGGGGGCATTGGAGCGCTACTACGGGGCGACCTTGCTGGTGCGTACCACCCGTTCGATCAGCCTGACCGACGAGGGGCGGGTGTTGGTGGAGCGGGTTCGCCCGTTGCTGGCTGAAGCTGAAGATATCGCAAGCACCATCAAACTGGGGACCGAGCAGGTTTCGGGCGTGGTGCGGCTCAGTGCGCCTGTCGACCTGGGGCGCAATCGCATTGTGCCGATACTGGATGAGTTTCTGGAACACCACCCGGATATCAGCGTTGACCTGAACCTGACGGATGGCTTTGTCGACTTGGCCGGGCAAGGCTTGGACTTTGCCATTCGGTACGGCGCATTGAGTGACAGCACGCTAAGGGTCAAGAAACTCAGTGAAGGGCGCAGGGTGGTGTGCGCAGCGCCTGCCTACCTCAGCAAGCACGGAACGCCGCAGCATCCCAGGGAGTTGATCGCGCATCAGTGTCTGCTGATGCGTTTCGGTAACAATATCCACCGGGAGTGGCAGTTCTGGGTCGACGGGGGGGCGTTCAAGGTGTCGCTCAGCGGTCGGCGAGTGGCCAACGATGGTGAGCAGGTACGACGCTGGTGCCTGGCGGGTCTTGGCATTTGTATCAAGTCGCAGCTCGATGTCCGTGAAGACCTGGACGAAGGGCGGTTGATCGAGTTGCTGCCCGACTACGCCTTGCAGGGGGTGGACCTGCAGATTGTCTACCCTTCCAGCCATGCGGTGCCTCGTCGCGTCCAACGCTTGATGGACATGATTGCCCTGAGGCTGGCGGCTTGACCTGCCTCAGAGCGCCGGGGGCTACCTCAACCGCGGGCCGACCACGCCGGGTAGTCGGTGTACCCGCGTTCGGTACCGCCAAACAACGCTGAGCCATCAAAATCGGCCAAGGGATAACCCTTTTCCAGGCGCAGCGGCAGGTCAGGGTTTGCAACAAATTTGCGCCCGTACGCTACATAGTCGGCGTAACCCTTGGTCAATACCCACTCGGTCAACTCTTCGTCATATTTGCCGGCGACAACAATCGGGTGATGAAAGCGTGCTCTTACCGCCTGACGGAAGCTCTCCGGGAACTGCGGCGCATCGTCCCAATCAGCCTCGACCAGGTGCAGATAGGCAATGCCTTTGCCCTGCAAATACTCGGCAGCCTCAAGAAGGGTTGGCAGGATGTCCGGGCAAGCCATGCCTCTGGCGGTCAGGAACGGCGCGATGCGGATGGCTGTGCGCGCTGCGCCGATTTCATCGCTGACGGCATCCATGACTTCCTTGAGAAAGCGCAGGCGGTTTTCTCGCGAACCGCCGTATTCATCGGTCCGCACGTTGGACGTGGTGCGCAGGAACTGGTCGATCAAGTAACCGTTGGCCGCGTGCACTTCAACGCCATCGAAGCCTGCGGCAATCGCGTTGGCTGCGGCGTTGCGGTAGTCCTCGACGATAGCGAATATCTCATCCCGGCCCAGTGCACGCGGTGTAGGGCAGGGCACCATGCTGCCGATGCCGGTTTGCGGGTCGACTTTCCAGATACTGCCTTCAAACGGGATTGCCGATGGCGCCACGGGCAACGCTCCATCATGAAAGTCAGGGTGGGACATACGCCCCACATGCCACAGCTGCAGATAAATGTGTCCGCCCGCCTTGTGCACGGCCTCGGTGACCAGGCGCCAGCCTGCGACTTGTTCTGGCGTGTAGATGCCGGGAGTAAACGAATAGCCTTTGCCCTGGGCGGAAATCTGCGTTGCTTCGGTGACGATAAAGGCGGCCGAAGCACGTTGCGCGTAGTAAGCGGCATTCAATGCATTGGGAATGTCGCCGGGTTGGCTGCTGCGCGAGCGCGTCATCGGCGCCATTACCACACGGTTGCGGGTGAAGTGGCTGCCAACAGTGGCGGGGGTAAACAATTGGGATGGACTAGGCATCGGCGCTTCCTCGTAAACTCGGGTGGGAGTTGATGAAGGCGAGCTTAGAAGTAGCGGGCTGGTTTGATAATCACCGCCAGCGGGAAATCATATTTTGCTTTTTCCGGATAATGCGCCGTGGGTGTCGCGGACTGGCGGTGAAACGCCTCAAACACGCTTGAGGGTCACCAGTTGTTGGCTGAGCCAGCTATGCAGTTGGCTCACCGCTGGTGAGACCTGTTTGCGATGGGGGCAGACCAGGCTCAACGGCAACGGCTCGCCGGGGTGATCTTGCAAAAGCACCACCAGGCGACCGGCTTTAACGTCGGCACTGACATCCAGCCAGGACTTGAAGGCAATGCCTTCGCCCTCGACCGCCCAGCGCCGTGCCACATCAGCGTCATCGCTGAACAGCGGGCCGGATACCTGGACCGTCTGCGCGCCCACCCGCCACTTGTCATAGACCCGGCCGCTTTGCAGGTAGAGCAAGCAGTCGTGGTCGAGTAGGTCGGTGGCGACCGTCGGGCTGCCCTTGCGCAACAGATAGTCTGGGGAGGCGACCAATACACGCCGGTTCCAGGGCGCCAGCGGCAGGGCAACGTAGTTGGCATCGTGGTTCAGACCGTAGCGAATGGCGACATCCACGGGCTCGCGAAACAGGTCGGCGATCTGGTCGGACAGAAAAAAGCGCAAGTTGAGCTGAGGATGCTCGCGTCGAAACGCCGAGAGCCACGGCAACAAAATATTGCGTCCCAGGTCTGAAGGTGCGGCGACCTGGAGCACGCCGCGCAACGGGGCATTCTCGCTGCGCAGGGTTTCTCGCCCGTGCTTGAGGGTTTCCAGTACCGACACTGCGGTCGGCAGGTACTGCTCGCCCTCGGCAGTCAGGCGCAGGCTGCGGGTTGTGCGGGCAAACAAACGCACGTCGAGTTCGCGCTCAAGGCGCTTGATCGCTGCTGCCACCTGGCCCGGCAGCAAGTCCGCCTCCAGTGCGGCGGCAGTAAAGCTGCCGAGGGCGGCGCTGCGCACAAACATGCCCAGATCATCAATACGGATCATTTTCACTCCTGCAGTGAAAGTGTTGGCGCATTCTGCCGGTTTTTCTTTGTTCTGGGGAAGGCAAAACTACGCCCATGTTGTGCATCAGCCCATCCCTGACAGCGAGTTGCCATGAAAGTCATCACATTTACCCAGAACGGTTTACCGATCGAAGATCCAGAGTCGTTGCAGGACGCGCAAGCCGCCCGACCAGCACCGGGCCCCAACGATTTGCTGGTAGAAGTACGCGCCGTCTCGGTCAACCCGGTGGATACCAAGGTGCGCGCCGGCACCTTCGCCAAAGAGCCAAAAATTCTTGGTTGGGATGCGGCGGGGATTGTCCGCGAAGTGGGTTCGGCGGTGAGCCTGTTCCGCCCCGGCGATGAGGTGTACTACGCCGGTTCCATCGCCCGCGACGGCAGTTATAGCGAGTTTCAACGGGTGGACCAGCGCATCGTCGGGCGCAAGCCGCACACCTTGAGCGCCGCTCAGGCTGCGGCCTTGCCGTTGACCTCTATTACTGCCTGGGAATTGTTGTTCGACCGCCTTGGCGTTGCCGAAGGCGCGGGCGAGGGCGATTCCCTGCTGATTGTCGGTGCGGCGGGCGGCGTGGGTTCGATGCTGGTGCAGTTGGCGCGCAAGCTGACCAAATTGACGGTGATCGGCACGGCTTCACGCCCGGAAACTGCCGATTGGGTACGCGACCTCGGCGCCCATTTTGTTGTCGACCATACCCAGCCACTGTTGGCTCAGTTGCAGGAACTTGGTGTGGGCGAGGTCAGTCATGTTGCCAGCCTCAACGGCACCGAGCAGCACTTTCTGCAATTGGTCGAGGTACTGCGACCGCAAGGGCGCCTTGGTGTGATCGACGACCCGCAAAGTCTCGATGTGATGCCGCTCAAGCGCAAGTCGCTGTCGTTGCACTGGGAACTGATGTTCACCCGCTCGCTTTATGAGACGCCGGACATGATTGCCCAGCATGTGTTGCTCAATCGTATTTCCAGCCTGATTGATGAAGGCGTGCTGCGCACCACGCTGGGCGAGCACTTCGGCCCGATCAACGCCGCCAATATGCGCCGCGCCCATGCGTTGGTCGAGAGCGGCAAGGCAAAAGGCAAGATCGTTCTCGAAGGTTTCTGAACATTACCCCTCGCAAACTGATGGGCAGCCAGGCTGCACCCCAAGGAGCGCACCATGCGCAATAAAACACTGCCTGCAGCACTTGCACTGGCCTCGGCAGCCACACTCACGGTTTCGTTGGCGTATGGCATCACCGCGGTCGAGGTACCGGCCCAGGCACCTGCAGACCGAGCCTTTGGCCGCCTCGAACAGGTGCACGCGTTCTACGACGCGATGCCCACCGGAGTCACGGTCACCGAGCATGGACGCATCTTCGTCAACTTCCCGCGCTGGGGCGACAAGGTGCCGTTTACCGTTGGCGAGATTCGCGATGGGCAGGTGGTGGCCTATCCTAATTTGGCGTTCAATCAGGAACACCCCAGTGATCCGGGCAAGGGTTTGATCAGCGTCCAGAGCGTTGTCGCCGATGGGCGCGGGCGGGTCTGGCTGCTGGATACCGCGGCACCTGGTTTCGCCGAGCCGAAGCCGGGCGGCGCCAAGCTGGTGGCCGTGGACCTGGCCACCAATCGTGTGGTCAAGACCCTGGTGTTTCCCGACAACGTCATGTTGCCCACCACCTATGTCAACGACATGCGCTTTGACTTTCGCAAGGGGGCGCAGGGAACCCTCTACGTCACCGACTCATCGCTGCGCGGCCCGGGGGCGATCATTGTCATGGATATCGCCAGCGGTAAAGCCATCCGACGCTTGAGCGGTGCCAGATCGACCTCGGTCGACCCCGATTTCGTTCCAGTCGTCGAGGGTTTGCCGGTAACCGTCGAGGGTCCTGACGGCACTCGTAAACCCTTGGGAGTAGCCTCCGATGGCATTGCCTTGTCGGCCGACGGCAAGACGCTCTACTTCACCCCGCTGTCCAGTCGGCACCTGTACGCGGTGGCCACTGACCTGCTCATGAACCCGCAGGTCAGCGAGCAGCAACTGGACGCTGCGGTGCAGGACTTGGGCGAGAAGGGCGCATCGGACGGTATGGAAGCCGATGCCGACGGTGCGATCTACGCCGGCGACTACGAGCACAACTCGATTCGCAAGCGCCTGCCCGACGGCACCTGGCAGACGCTGGTGCATGATCCGCGGCTGCTTTGGCCCGACACGTTGTCTATCGGCCCCGACGGCTACTTGTACTTCACGGCCAATCAGTTGCACCGCCAAGCCGGCTTTCGTTCCGGGCAGGACCAACGCCAAAAGCCCTACAGCTTGATGCGCCTGAAAATCGACGCAGCGCCTGCACCCACCCATTGAAGCGTGAAGCACCCCCCCTCAGCCATCTTTACGAGAAGGAATCCAGCCATGGATATCGTCAGCTTGTCGCAACGCCGTTACACCACCAAAGCCTTTGATGCTAGCCGCAAAGTGCCCGCCGCTACCTTGCTGGCGCTGTTCGAGCAACTGCGCAACAGCCCATCCTCGGTGAACTCCCAGCCGTGGCATTTCGTTGTCGCCGAGCAGGATGAGGACCGCGCACGAATTGCCCGCAGCACCGAGGTGGGTTTTGCCTACAACCAGGCAAAAATCCTCAATGCCTCCCACGTCATTGTCTTTTGCACCCGTACCCACATGCCGGATGAGCACCTGCAGGCGGTGCTGAGCCAGGAAGCGGCAGATGGACGCTTCCACAACGCTGAAGCAAAAGTGGGCCAGGACCGTGGCCGACGCGGTTACGTCGACCTGCATCGCTATGACCAGAAGGACGTCCAGCACTGGATGGAAAAGCAGACCTACCTGGCGCTGGGCACGCTGCTGCTTGGTGCGGCGTCCTTGGGTGTCGATGCCACGCCCATGGAAGGCTTTGACAGCAAGGTGCTCGATGCTGAGTTGGGCCTGCGGGAAAAGGGTTTCACCAGCCTGGTAGTGGTCAGCCTCGGTTATCACAGCAGCGAAGATTTCAATGCCGGCCTGCCTAAATCCAGGTTGCCAGCCAAGTCACTGTTCACCTTTCTGTGAACACCCAGTCACCTACCTTTGAATGTTCAAGCGTGAATGTTGGAGCGTGAATGATGAGCGACGATAAAAAACCCTTGGTCTCCATCGCGGTACTCATCGCCCGAGAGGGGCAACAGCAGGCGTTGAAGCAGGCCTTGTTGGCCCTTGTCGAGCCAACCCGGGCCGAGCCGGGCAATCTTGACTATGTGCTGTTCGAAAACCGTGATGAGCCAGGCACTTTCTACATGCGTGAAGCCTTCCGCGATCAAGCGGCCCTCGATGCGCACTTTTCCATGCCGTATTTTCAGCGCTTTGCAGCCGCCAGCGACGCGCTGCTTGCCGAGCCCCTGAAGCTTTTGTTCCTGGAGCAGGTTTCAACCTGAGCGCCTGTTTCAATCCCCCAGACCGCCAGGCGCGCAAGGCGCGTGGTGGTTACTCCAGCCTGTCGAGAGCTGTGCCATGAACGATTTCGCACAAAAAGCAACGCTTGCAGCACCTGCCCACGAAGACGTGGATGTGGTCGAGACCAACGAATGGCTCGAGGCCCTGGCCGGTGTGGCCAAGGTCGGCGGCGCGGCGCGGGTCAGGTTTCTACTGCAGCGCCTGGCAGAGCAGGCCAATAGGCTGGGCCTGCAGTCGACCGCAAGTGCCTATTCGCTGTACCAGAACAGCATCGCGCTGGAGCAGCAACCGGCGTATCCGGGCGATCTGGTGATGGAGGAGCGGATTACCTCGATTATTCGCTGGAATGCGCTGGCGATGGTGGCCAGCGCCAACAAGGCCTATGGCGAATTGGGCGGTCACATCGCCAGCTACGCCTCGGCAGCAGAGATCTTCGAGGTGGGTTTCAACCATTTCTTTCGCGCCAGCAACGAGCACGGCCATGGTGATCTGGTGTACTTCCAGGCGCACTCTGCGCCGGGCGTGTATGCACGCGCCTTTCTCGAAGGTCGCTTGCAGGAGGAGCAACTGCAGCGCTACCGGCAAGAGGTCGACGGGGGCGGCTTGTGCTCTTACCCGCACCCCTGGTTGATGCCTGACTTCTGGCAATTTCCAACCGGCTCGATGGGCATCGGCCCGATCAATGCCATTTACCAGGCACGCTTTCTGCGCTACTTGCAGCATCGCGGTATCGCCTCGACCGAGGGGCGCAATGTCTGGGGTGTGTTTGGCGACGGTGAAATGGACGAGCCCGAGTCGGTCGCGGCGTTGTCGTTGGCTGCGCGGGAAAACCTCGACAACATCACCTTTGTCATCAACTGCAACCTGCAGCGTCTGGACGGCCCGGTAAGGGGCAATGGCCAGATCATTCAAGAGCTGGAATCGCTGTTCAGCGGTGCTGGCTGGAATGTGATCAAAGTCCTGTGGGGCTCGGATTGGGACGCCTTGTTCGCCCGCGATCACAACCATGCGTTGCTGCGTCACTTCGCCCAAATGGTCGACGGCCAGTACCAGACCCTGGGCGCCAATGACGGTGCCTACAACCTTGCGCACTTCTTCAATCAGGACCCGCAGCTGCAGGCACTGGTTGCAGACATGAGCGCGGAACAGATCGAAGGATTGCGCCGTGGTGGCCACGACTTTCGCAAGCTGCATGCCGCCTTTGAAGCCGCCAGGCGCCACCAGGGCAGGCCTACGGTTATTTTGGCGAAAACCAAGAAAGGCTACGGGATGGGCCAGATTGGCGAGTCGCGCAACACCGCGCATCAACAGAAAAAGCTCGACCTCAAAGCCTTGAAGGCGTTTCGGGATCGTTTCAACTTGCCGCTCGATGACCAGGCCGTCGAACAGATGCGTTTCTACCGTCCGGCACCGGACAGCGCGGAAATGCGCTACCTGCACCAGCAGCGTCAGGTCTTGGGCGGCTATCTGCCCAAACGTAGGCGTAAGGCCGAAGCCATTGCGGTTCCCCCACTCGACAGTTACGCGCACTTTGCCTTGAGCGCGGATGAGCGTGAGATTTCCACCACCATGGCGGTGGTGCGCCTGTTTACCAACCTGCTCAAGGACAAACAGCTGGGCCCGCGCATTGTGCCCATTGTTGCCGACGAGGCACGCACCTTTGGCATGGCCACGCTGTTTCGCCAGATCGGGATCTACTCCGCTGTTGGCCAGCTGTATCAACCAGAAGACGCCAGCGCCTTGCTCTACTACAAGGAGTCAGCCGACGGGCAGTTGCTGGAGGAGGGCATCACCGAGGCCGGGGCGATTTCTTCCTGGGTCGCCGCTGCGACGTCATATAGCGTCAACGGTGAAGCCATGCTGCCGTTCTACATCTACTACTCGATGTTCGGTTTCCAGCGCATCGGCGATTTGATCTGGGCCGCAGCAGACCAGCGTGCCCGAGGGTTTCTGATCGGCGCGACATCGGGGCGCACGACCCTTGCCGGTGAGGGCTTGCAGCACCAGGACGGCAGCAGCCAGTTGATGGCCGCGACGATGCCCAATTGCCGTGCCTACGATCCGGCGTTTGCCAGCGAAGCGGCGGTGATCATCGACTACGGCAGTCGGCGCATGCTCGAGCAACAACAGGATGAGTTCTATTACCTCACGGTTACCAACGAAAACTACGCCCAGGCCGCTATCGAGGCGAGCCAGCATGAGGATGTGATTCGGGGCATGCGCCTGTATCAGCGGTTCGGCACGCAAGCGCCGGCCGTGCGCTTGCTGGGCTCGGGGGCAATGTTGCGCGAGGTGATCGAGGCGGCGCGAATCCTTGAGGAGCAATGGCAGGTAAGCAGCGAAGTGTGGAGCGTAACCAGCTTCTCGGAGTTGGCTCGGGAGGCGAGGGAAGTGCAACGTCAGCGCGAGTTCTCCGGTGACCTGGACGCGCGCAGCCATGTTCAGCAGTGCCTGCCTGGCAGCACGCCGGTGGTCGCGGTCAGCGACTATGTCCGCGGCTATGTGCAGTTGATTGCACCGTATCTGCAAGCCCCGCTGAGCACCTTGGGTACCGATGGCTTCGGCCGCAGCGATACCCGCTCGGCCTTGCGCCGCTTCTTTGAGTTGGACCGCCATCACATCGTCGTCTCGGCGCTGGCCATGGTCGATGCTTCGGCACATGCCAAGGCACGCGCGCAATACCGCATCGATGCCAACAACGATGCGCCGTGGAACTGCTGAGTTCGACTTGGCAGGGCAATTTTACAAGGAGAAGATTCATGTCGTTTTTGCGTGTTAGCTGTTGTGCCATGGCTGCAGCAGTGGTGTTGTCGGGGTGCGTTCACCAGCCGGCGCCGGAAAAAAAGCTTGAGGTTGCCCTGCAGAGCCACGAGCAGGTGTGGAATGCGGTGGCGCATGTTGGCGGCAACAGCTACGTTGCCGGGCCGCGCTGGACCGGCTCCACCGGCCCGCAACTGAGCATTATCGATGCCCAGGGCCGACGTACGGCGTTTCCCGATCGACCCTGGAATGACTGGGTGCCCGGTCGCGATGCACGCCAGGCATTCGTCAACATCAACGCCTTGCGCCTCGAAGGCAATGTGCTGTGGGTGGTCGACACCGGCGCGCCCGAGTTCGGTGGCGATCCAATACCGGGCGGCGCCAAGCTTGTTGCCATCAATCTGGTGGAAAAGCGCGTGGTACGTACTTACCCCTTCAGCGCGCAGGTTGCGCTACCGGGTAGCTACATCGACGATGTGCGCTTTCAGGGCGGGCATGCGTTTTTGACCGATGCCGGCAAGCCGGGGCTCATCGTTGTCGACCTGGACAGCGGCAGCGCCAGGCGCGTGCTGGATGGTCATGCCTCCGTAACCGCAGGTAGCCTGCGCAACATCGTTCTCAGTGGGCAGACGCTGAACGCGCCCGACGGCCGTCCGCTGCGGGTCAACGCCGACCCGCTGGAGGTCAGTGCCGATGGTCAGTGGCTGTACTACGGACCACTGCAAGGCCCCTGGTCGAAGGCGCGCATCAGCGACCTGACGGATGCGCAATTGACCGCCCACCAGCAGGCAAGTCGTGTGCAGCCGTTTGCCGACTTGCCGCCCACGGGAGGAACGGTGATGGATGAAAAGGGCAATCTGTACTTCTCCGACCTGGCCCATGACGCGATCCGGGTACGGCGACCCGATGGACGCATCGATACCTTGATCGAAGATCGGCGTCTGCATTGGGTGGACGCGCCGTTTCTGGATAAGGAGGGAGTTTTGTGGCTGCCCGCCGCACAAATGGATCGGGTCAGCCTGTTCAACGGCGGTCAATCACGGGTGCAGTGGCCGATGACGGTGTATCGCCTGCCCACCCGCTGAGGCAGTAAAAACCTCGAGCTGTCGCCAGGCCCCAGGGTTTGTTCCATTCCCGGGGCTTGAGTGCTGATCTGTATCAAGCACTGTTGCCTGGCTGCGCGCAAAAATAGCGAATCGCTGCTTGACTCATTCACCTCAGGACGAACGCCAGGAGGACGGCATGGGATCACTGCAACCGCAAACGCGCAGCACAACCGATACCCACTCACAGCCTTGGTACCGTAAAAGCGCCGAGCAGGTCATGATCGAGCTGCAGACCAGCGTGACCGGTCTTGCCCCTGAAGAAGCCGAGGCACGCCTGCAACGCCTGGGTCCGAATGCGCTGCCGGCTAAAGCCTGCGATCCCATCTGGCTGCGCTTCTTGCGCCAATTCAACAACGTGCTCATCTATATCTTGCTTGCGGCCGCCGTGGCCACGGCATTGATGGGGCATTGGACCGATACCCTGGTGATCATCACCGTGGCGGTGATCAACGCGGCCATCGGTTTCTTTCAGGAGAACAAGGCCGAGAAATCCCTGGCGGCCTTGCGCGGCATGCTCAGCAGCACCGCCCGTGTGGTGCGTGGCGGGTAGAAGCTGGAGATCGATGCCAGCCAACTGGTCCCCGGCGATATAGTGGTGTTGCGTCCCGGCGACAAGGTGCCCGCCGATGTGCGCCTGTATGAGGTGCACAATTTACAGCTCGAAGAGTCGATGCTTACCGGCGAGTCGCTAACCGTTGGCAAACAGAGCGAAGCGCTGGACCACGACGCGCAGTTGGCCGACCGCAGCAACCTGGCGTTCTCGGGCACCAGCGTCAGCGCCGGCAACGCCAAAGGGGTGGTGATCGAAACCGGTACGGCTACCGAGTTGGGCAAGATCAATCGCATGATCGCCGCGGTGGATGAAATCGAAACCCCCTTGTTGCGCCAGATCGCGCAACTGGGCAGGCGCATCTTTCAGCTGATTGCCGGGATGATGGCGGTGTTGTTCATTGTCGGCTTCTTCTGGCACGACTTTGCCCTGGGTGAGCTGTCGCTGTCGCTGATCAGCCTGGCGGTTGCATCGGTGCCTGAGGGGCTGCCAGCGATTGTGTCGATCATTCTCTCGCTGGGCGTGCAACGCATGGCGAACAACAAAGCAATCATCCGCAAGCTGCCGACGGTGGAAACCCTCGGGGCAATGACGGTTATTTGCTCGGACAAGACCGGCACGCTGACCATGAACGAAATGACGGTCAAGCATGTGCTGATCGCCAACACCTTCTATGGCGTAGGCGGGGAAAGCTACGAGCCCCGCGGTCGCATTACCCTGGCCGGTGCCACCGAAGCAGTGGATTTCGCCGTGCACGCAAATTTGCAGGCATTTATTCGCGCCGTCGATATTTGCAACGACAGCAGCCTGCAATGTGATGAGCAGGGGCGCTGGACGGTGGTTGGCGCGCCTACCGAAGGTGCGCTCAAGGTGCTGGCGCGCAAGGCAGACCTGGCCCCGGTGCAGGTGCAGCGTTTTGGCAAGATACCCTTCGACTCGGCCTATAAATACATGGCGCGGCGCTGCGACGTGGATGGCCAACGCCTGATCTACCTCAAAGGCGCTCCTGACGTACTGTTGAGCATGTGCGAGCAACAATTGGGCAGCAATGGCCCGCAGCCGCTGGATCGTGCCTACTGGGAACGGGAGATGAGCCACATCGCCGAGCACGGCCTGCGCATGCTGGCTGCCGCCTACCGGCCAGTCAGTGACGCAGGCACCGAGATCAGTCACGCCGACGTGCGTCAGGGCATGATATTTCTTGGTGTCGCCGGGCTGATGGACCCACCACGGCCCGAGGCGATTGAAGCGATCGCGATGTGCAAACAGGCCGGTATCCAGGTCAAGATGATCACGGGAGACCACCCGGACACCGCCGTCGCCATCGCCCGTATGCTGGGCATGGGCAGTGACTTGCGGGCCATGACCGGCCAGGAACTGGAACAGGCCGACGACGTTGCCCTCAAGTCGCTGGCCATGCAGCACTCGGTTTTTGCGCGTACCAGCCCGGAACACAAGCTGCGCTTGGTGCGTGCGCTACAGGCCAATGGGCAGGTGGTGGGCATGACCGGTGACGGCGTCAACGATGCCCCGGCGCTGAAGCAGGCCGATGTCGGTATCGCCATGGGCATCAAGGGCACCGAGGTCACCAAGGAAGCAGCCGACATGGTGTTGACCGACGACAACTTTTCGACCATCACCAATGCCGTGCGTGAAGGGCGCAGGGTTTACGACAACCTGAAGAAAACCGTGTTGTTCATCCTGCCCTCGAACATGGCCCAGGGGCTGCTGATCGTCATGGCCATTCTGGTCGGGGCGGTGGTGCCCTTGTCACCGTTGCAGATTCTCTGGATGAACATGGCCACCTCGACCACCCTGTCGTTCGCCCTGGCCTTCGAGCCGGGTGAGCCGGGCATGATGCGACGCTTGCCGAGAAAGGCGGGCGAATCGATTCTGAACTTCTATGCCGTGTGGCGAGTGCTGTTCGTGGGCGGCCTGCTCACCGCCGCAGCGTTTCTGTTGGAGTCGTGGATGGTTGCCGACGGCCAGGATACCGACCACATCCGCTCGATGATTCTGCACACGCTGGTAACTGCGCAATGGGCCTATCTGTTCAACTGCCGCTTGCAGGATCAGTTCTCGCTGAACATGGCGTTGCTGCGCAATGGGGCGCTGCTGACGGTGACCCTTGGTTTGATACTGCTGCAATGCCTGATCTTCTACGTGCCATTCATGCAGACGGCATTTCACACCGTGCCGTTGTCCTTCGGTAACTGGATGGTGGCGTTGGGCATTGGCGTATTGGTGTTCTTCGCCGTAGAGCTGGAGAAACTGGTGGTGCGCCGTTGGAAGGCGCGCCATAGCGCCTAGGCACCTGCTGCCCACCCTGATGTTGCAGGGTGGGCAGTTGGCGGGTTTAGGGCGTAACGATGTTGAACCAGAAATTGAAGTTGTCCAGCAAGCCGGTAAAGTCGCTGAACGCTTGCGGCTGGCCTTGCAGTTTTACCTCGCCTGCCTTGATTTTCTGCTCAAGGGTTCCCTGGCCCATCTGGATACCGAGCAGGGTACTCATCTTCAGGGTCAGGCTGGCATCGGCGTTGTCGGCTGCCTGATCGCGGTAGTTGAGGACACCGTTCTCGACCCGCAGGTTGTAGTGCTTGTCGAGGTCGGTGAAATTGAGGTTGAGGGATATTTTCTTGCCTGCCGCTGCCGGGCCGTTCAGACGTACGGCCAGGTAGTCGAAGAGCATTTCCGGGGTCATGGCGCGGATCATGTCGGCGCTGGCTGTTTTCATTCCCGCACCTTGCGGCACACCATTGCGCAGTTCATAGGCACCTTGCAGGTACACCGAGCGCCAAGGACCGGCTTCGGCCTGATAGCCCAGTTGCTCGTAGGTATCAGCCAGGAGTTCCTTGGCCTGCTGGTTGTGCGGGTCGGCAAATACCGCATGTTTGAGCGCTTCGGCGACCCAGCGGTATTCGCCTTTGTCAAAGTCGAGGCGAGCCTTGTGCAGCAGCTCAGCCGAACCGCCCATGTACTCGACGTACTTCTTCGCGGCGGGCACCGGCGGCAGGTTGTCCAGGTTTGAAGGGTTGGCGTCGTACCAGCCCATGTAACGTTGATACACCGCTCGCGCATTGTGTTTCAGCGTGCCGTAGTAACCACGGTTGAACCACTCTTGATCCAGCTCCGGTGGCAAGGTGATCGCATCGGCAATCTCTTCGCCGTTGTAGCCTTCGTTCATCAGGCGAACGGTCTGGTCGTGAATGTACTTGTAAAGGTCACGTTGTTTACCGAGAAAGCGTTCAATGCGCTCCTTGCCCCAGGTCGGCCAGTGATGGCTCTGGAACTCTACATCGACCTTGTCACCGTACAATTCCAGGCTTTGTTCGATGAAGTGTGACCACTGCAGTGCGTCGCGCACTTCGGCACCGCGCAAGGTGTACACGTTGTGCATCTGCCGGGTGACGTTCTCGGCCATCCACAAGGCCTTGAACTGCGGGAAGTAGGTGTTCATTTCCGTCGGTGCTTCGGATCCAGGGGTCAGCTGGAACACCATTTTTACCCCGTCAACCGTAAGCTCCTGGCCGGTCCTGGTAACTTCCTCGGTGGGATGGATCAACGAAATCTGGCCCGTGGAAATGGTCTGGCCGAGCCCGGCAGACACGCCACCCTGGGCGTTGCGTGGCAGCATCGCACCGTACATGTACACCGCGCGTCGCGACATGGCGTTGCCGGCGATGATGTTCTCACTGACGGCATGTTCGGCGAAGTCAGGCGGTGCAATTATCCGCACCTTGCCGTCCTTGACGTCCTGTTCATTGATGATGCCGCGAACACCGCCGAAGTGGTCGGCATGCGAGTGACTGTAGACGACCGCGACAATCGGTTTTTTCCCCAGGTGCTCCTCTACCAGGGCCAATGCCGCCTTGGCGGCTTCGACCGAAAGCAGGGGGTCGAACACGATCCAACCGCTCTGGCCTTCAATGAAGGTGATGTTGGAGAGGTCATAGCCGCGCACCTGGTAGATCTTGTCGGTGACCTTGAACAAGCCGTACTGCATGTTCAGTTGCGCGATGCGCCACAGGCTCGGGTTGACGCTGTCGGGCGCGGCCTTGTCCAAGCCGATGAAGCGCTGGTACGACGCCATGTCCCAGACCACTTTGCCATTGGCATCACGGATGCTCAGTTCCTTGGGCTGGGCGATAAGGCCACGCTGGGCATCTTCGAAGTCCTGGCGATCGTTGAACGGCAGCGCCTTGAGTACTGCAGCGTTGGCCTGGCGAGTGGCCTCGGTGGCAGGCTTTGGTGCCTGGGACTCGGCATGGGCTGCCACTGCAAACCAGGGTAATGCCGCTGCCATCGCAAGGGCCCTGGACGATCGGGTAGAGAACATGAATCACCTGTGATTGAGGGGACAAATATGTCTACCCCGCACCTTAGGTACTCGGTCTACATCTTCCAATACTGATAAAGAGTGACTCAGGGGATGATTCTCTTGTGCCATTGCCCGGCGCGCGAGGGATCTCTGAACGGTGTCCGTACGCTGCGAAAACCCTCACTCTTTGGGATGAATTCCAATATCACTCCTTCGCCTGTTACCTCGGCATCCTTGAATCATTAGCGTTGGCCACCGATTCACGCCGATTGGAAAACAGCAGGGATTAGTCGCATGACTACAACAATAAAACGCGCACGGTTCCAACTCAGTGCCTTGGCCAGCACTATCGCTTTAAGCGTCGCCGGACAAGCCCAGGCCGTCAGTTTCACCCTCGGAGAAATCGACGGGCAGCTTGATTCGTCGCTGTCGGTGGGGGCCAGTTGGTCTACGCAAAGCCCGCACCAAGGCTACATTGGCGGTCACAACGGCGGCACCGGGCTTTCGCAGACCGGTGACGATGGGCACCTTAACTTCAAACAGGGTGAAACCTTCTCGAAGATCTTCAAGGGGATCCACGACCTTGAACTCAAGTACGGCGATAGCGGCGTGTTCGTGCGCGGCAAGTACTGGTACGACTTCGAACTCAAGGACGAAGAGCGCCCATTCAAGAACATCGACGACCATGGTCGCAAGGAAGGCGCCAAGTCTTCCGGGGCGCAACTGCTCGATGCCTTCGTGTACCACAACTACATCATTGGCGAGCAACCCGGTTCGGTGCGCCTGGGCAAGCAGGTAGTGAGCTGGGGCGAGAGTACGTTTATCCAGAACAGCATCAACTCGGTGAACCCTGTCGATGTCTCGGCGTTCCGCCGTCCGGGGGCGGAGATCAAAGAGGGATTAATCCCGGTCAACATGTTCTATGTGTCCCAGAGCCTGACCGACAGCCTGTCTGCTGAAGCCTTTTATCAGCTGGAGTGGGACCAGACCGTGGTTGATAACTGCGGCACCTTTTTTTCGCAGACTGACGTGGTCGCTGACGGTTGCACCGGCAACCTCAATGTTCTGACGCCGCAGCTTGGGGCGTTTGGCGGACTGCTGGGTTACCAGACTACAAGCGAGGGCGTGGTGATTCCGCGGGGCGGCGACCATGATGCGCGCGACAGCGGCCAGTGGGGGGCGGCGCTGCGCTATATGTTCGAACCGCTGGACACCGAGTTTGGCGCCTACTTCATGAACTACCACAGCCGCGCCCCGTTTTTCAGTACCCAGGCTGCCAGTCAGGCCGACTACCAGCAATCAGCGGGAGTGCTGGCCGGTGCGGTCCCCGGAATTCCGGCTGCGGCCCGCCCGGGTGCCGCCATTGCCAACGTGGCCGGGGGCAGCCAGTACTTTATTGAGTACCCAGAAGATATCCGCCTGTACGGACTGAGCTTTGCCACTACCTTACCAACCGGCACGGCCTGGTCCGGTGAGATCAGCTACCGCCCCAATGCGCCGCTGCAACTGAATACAACCGATGTGCTGTACGCCGGTGTGCGTGGCATTGCCGGGATGAATCCGGCGTTTGCCCCGTTTGGCCAGTACTCGCTGCTGGGCGGGGACCCGGCATCGATTCCCGGCAGTACCCTGCACGGCTACAACCGCAAGGAAATCACTCAACTGCAAACCACTTTCACGCACTTTTTCGATCAGATCATGGGGGCGGATCGCCTGACTCTGATCGGGGAAATCGGCGTGGCCCACATCGGCGGATTGGAGAAAACCTCCGAGGCACGGTACGGCCGTGATCCGGTGTATGGCCCAGGTGCGCTGCCGGGGGTACTCACCGGTGGCCAACCCTCTTGCCAGGCGATCAATACCGGCACCTATAGCGGTACTCCGGCAGCGGTGAATACGGGCAAATACTGCAATGACAAGGGCTTTGCCACCACCACCTCATGGGGTTACCGCGCAAGAGCCATCTGGGATTACTCCAACGTGTTTGCCGGGGTCAATCTCAAGCCGAGCGTAGCCTGGTCACATGACGTTGACGGTTATGGCCCCAACGGCTTGTTCAACGAAGGTGCCAAGGCAGTCAGCCTCGGCCTGGACGCCGAATACCGGAATGCCTACAGCGCAGGTATTTCCTACACCAACTTCTTTGGGGGTGATTTCAACACCACCACTGACCGCGATTTCCTGGCGCTCAGCCTGGGCATGAGCTTCTAAGCATCAACACCGAATGAGGATTACAGTCATGTCGAACAACCCATACCTGATACATACCGGTGCCTTGCTGCTCAGTCTGTTGGCCGGCAGTGCCATGGCCAGCGTCACGCCTCAAGAAGCTGAGAAACTCGGCACCAGCCTGACCCCCCTGGGCGCCGAGAAAGCCGGGAACGCCGATGGCACGATCCCGGCCTGGACCGGTGGCCTGCCCACCAACGCCGGCGCAGTGGACAGCAAGGGCTTTCTGGCTGACCCGTTTGCAGACGAAAAGCCACTGTTTACCATCACTGCGCAAAACGCCGCGCAATATAAGGACAAGCTCTCCGCCGGACAGTTGGCGATGCTGGCGCGCTACCCGCAGACCTATAAGATCCCGGTGTACAAAACCCATCGTACCGCCGCAGTACCCGATGAAATTTATGCCGCTGCCAAGCTCAGTGCGCTGAATACCGAAGGGATCGATGGCGGCAACGGCCTCAAGGGATTCAACGAAAGCCGTTACTACGCATTCCCACAACCCAAGTCCGGGGTGGAAGTGGTGTGGAACCACACCACCCGTTATCGCGGCGGCAACATCAAGCGCCTGATGACGCGGGTTCAACCACAGGCTAACGGCGCCTTCAGCATGGTTGAGTTCGAGGACGAAATTTCGTACCCAGCAGAGCTGAAGGATCAGGACAAGAGCAAGGCCGGCAATATTCTCTTCTACTTCATCCAGCGGGTAACAGCACCTTCACGCCTGGCCGGCAGCGTACTGTTGGTGCACGAGACCATCGACCAGGTCAAGGAGCCTCGCCTGGCCTGGCTCTACAATGCCGGGCAACGCCGGGTACGACGCGCCCCGCAAGTGGCATACGACGGTCCGGCGACGGCCGCTGATGGCCTGGCGACCTCCGATAACTACGACATGTTCAACGGTGCGCCGGATCGCTACGACTGGGAACTGGTCGGCAAGAAAGAGATGTACATCCCATACAACAGCTACAAGCTGGACTCGCCGACACTCAAATACGCCGACATTCTCAAGGCGGGGCACATCAACCAGGACCTGACGCGTTATGAGCTGCACCGAGTGTGGGACGTGGTCGCCAAACTCAAACCTAGCGAGCGTCACGTCTATGCCAAACGCCACATGTACTTCGATGAAGACAGCTGGGAACTGGCCGAGGTTGATCATTATGACGGTCGTGGCCAACTATGGCGTGTAGGGGAAGGGCATATCCAGCAGTACTACCACAAGCAGGTACCCGGCTATACCGCTGAAACTCTCTACGACCTGGTGGCTGGCCGTTATTCGGTGGTGGGCCTGAAGAACGAAGCCAAGCGCAGTATTGAGTTCGGCTTCCAGAGTGTTGCAGCCAACTACACCCCTGCAGCATTGCGTCAGGCTGGGGTTCGCTAAGGCCTTGAGCAAGGCGACCGCGAATGCCTCCTGGAGCGGTTAAAGGTTCGACGCTGGTATTTAAGGCAACTCTGGGTTGCCTTTTTTTTGGTTCTTCACGGAATCACGGGAACTGCGGAATGTGGCTCCAGTGGCGATGGGCATATCCGTTTGATGGGGTGGCACTACTGGCTGGTTTCGCCCTTACGGCGACCCACTTTTGTCGGGGCAAAAGTAGGCAAAACCCCTTGTCCCTGCATCCGGCCCTACGCTGCGCTCCGGGTTCCCTCATTCCACCCTTGCTCCCGTGGGGACCGCGCCGAAGGGCCGTCCCTGGCCCTGCGGCGCTCGCCGGCCATCCATGGCCGTCGCCCCACTACGCAAGGGTTCCATTCGGCCTACTGAAGGGACGATTTGTGGCGTCTGCACGATTTGTGTAGGTAGAAGCACAGCAACGGCAACGGCAACAGCGAGGTGCTGGTGTGCAGCTTTTGCTTTTGATCTGGCGTTTCGTACATCGCCAGTTCAGACACCTGGATCGTCCCTTCAGTAGGCTGAGTGTAGGTATTGCGTAGTCGGGTGCAGGCCATGGATGGCCTGCGAGCACCGTAGGGCCAGGACGGCCCTTCGGTGCGGTCCCGACGGGAGCAATGCCGGAGCGAAGGGACCCGGAGCGCAGCGTAGGGCCGAATGCAGGGACACACGGTTTTGATTCCTTTTGCCAAGACAAAAGGGATGCGCCGTAAGGGCGCAAAGGTGACTGCAAACCGCCCATGCCAATGGATCAGCACCTGGTTGTATGTGTCACCGACTACGCAATTGGCCAACAGCGGCGCCACATTGAATGGATAAGCTCGCAAACTCAAATCCCAGCCCAGTCCAAAGTTCATACCCCGGGATTCCGTGAAGAACTTTTTTTTGTATCAAAATTTGCGTTGGCGCGCGGTGGTCTGCACCATGTTTGTATACAGAACAAGAAATTGAACGTGCCAATGTCCCAGCCCAACCCTCATTTTTCTTCCCTCGCCGGTCTTGCCCGACTCGCGCCGGGCCACGTTTCGCGTCCGCGCCTGAGCGAGGCACTGCTCAGCGCCCAGTGCCGCTTGCGCTTGCTCTGTGCCCCGGCGGGCAGCGGCAAAAGTGCACTGTTGAGTGAATGTGCCCAGCACTGCCCGGCAGATACTCGAGTGGTCTATCTGAATCTCCGCGGCAAGGCCATTGGTGCTGAGGCCTTCAGGCAACAATTGGCGCAGGCCCTGGGCGTGTCCGCCAGCGACCCCCAGCAGCTCAAACGTCAACTCGACAACGCCGGCCCCGGCTTGTGGTTGGTGATCGACGACTACCCGCGGCTGCCCGATAGTGACCTGGATGCGCTGCTCAACGAGTTGATCCTGGGCGCGGGCGCACACGTCAACTGGTGGTTGGCCTGCCGCCGCCGGCCGGCCTTGCAACTGACGCGGTTGCTGCTCGATGGTGATCTGTTCGAGTTAGGCAGTGCCGAGCTTGGTTTCAATGAGCACGAACTTCACGAGCTGTTGCAGCAACGCATGCTGCACTGGTCGTGGCCGGTTATCAGTGATGTGCATAAGGACTCGCAGGGTTGGTGCGCCGGTATACGCTTGTACGTGCTGGCGTTGAAAACCCAGACTGAACCGCCGCCTTTCGATTCACTCAATGCAGTGCTGTTCGAATATCTGCGCCGCGAGCTGCTCGACGACCTACCCGAGCAGTGGCGTCAGGCCCTGTTTACCCTTGCGCAACTTCCGTACTTCGACGCAGGCTTGTGCGAGCATCTACTCGGCGTCGGCGAAGGTGCCGGTTTGCTTGAGCAGCTGAGCGCTTGCGGGTTGTTCATCGAGTCGGTGCGCAGCGATGCCCAGGTCTATCAAGTGCATCCCGCGGTCAAGGGGCCACTGGCCGGACAATTGCCAGAGACCCTGGCCAAGGCTGTGTTTCGCCGGGCCTGCCAGTGGTACGTGAACCAGGATAACGTCCGTCTGGCGCTGGAGTACGCGGTGCGTGCCGAACAACCCGAGATGGCGGCCAGCCTGATGCAACGTTTTACCGGCGACTCCTTGTTGCAGGGCCGCAGTCTGGCGCAACTGATGCAATGGCGCCGTGAATTGCCGATTGAGTTGTTAACCGGCAACCCGCGCTTGTTGATACTCAATGCCTGGGCGTTGCTGCTCAGCGGCCGACTCGACGAAGCCCAGAGTTACACCGAGCAACTGGCGCGCTTTGTGCCGCAACCTGATGCTGGCCGTCAGTTCGAACTCATCGCCCAGTGGAAGGCCCTGCGCGGCAATATTGCCTTTCACCGAGGACAGGGCGAACAGGCTCAACGTTGGCTGAGCGAGGCGGTTGACGAATTGCCCGAACGGTCGTGGAGCCAGCGCCTATTCAGCATGGCATTGCTGGTGGAGTTGGCGCTGATTGCGGGGCATCTGGATCAGGCCCTGGAACTCAACCGCCAGGCCACCAAGCAGGCGCGCCAGCATGCCAGTCTGGCAATGGAAAGCGTAATGGCGCTGGGGCATGTCAAACTATTGGAAATTCGCGGTGAACTGCTGCGTGCCGAGACCTTGCTCAAGCGTCTGTACACCGAGTTGTCAAATGCCTGGGGTGCTGAAGCGAGCCCCATGCGCGGGCGGGTACAACTGCGCATGGCGTCTATCCTGGTGCAGTTGGGACGTTATCCGGAGGCAGAACAGGCGTTTCACGCGGGGATGCAGGAGTGCCAGTTGTGCGAAGACCCTGCAGCATTCTGGGGGTACTTGGGCCTGGCCGAACTCGATGCTGTGCAGGGCGATCTGTCTCGTGCGTTTTCGCGGATTTCCGATGCCGAGCGCGCTATGCAGTACAACCTGATCAACGAAACGCTGTACCAGGGCTTGGTGCTGCGGGCCAAGGCACGCCTCTGGTTGCGCCAAGGCCGCGCGGCGCAAGTGGAGAAAGCACTGGCCGCGTTACCCAAGGCCGCTTTGAGCTATTCACCCTACGGCGCACCTGATCTGCACCTGCGCTTGTACCTGGTGCAACTGCAATCGAGCATTGCCACCAACGTGATCGAGCCGGCCCTGGACCCGCTTGTGCAGTTGCACGCGCTGGCGCAGCAGCAAGGTCGCCGCGCCCTGGCCTGCGAAGTGGGATTCAGCCTCGCCGAGGCATTGCACGCCGCCAACAAGCCCGCACAGGCCAAGCAAACGCTGCTGGATGCGCTTGCTCAAGCCAGGCACATGGGCTTGGCGAGTGTCGAGCGTGCATTTGCCTTGCGCAACCCGGCGCTGGCGCGCTGGGCCGGCGAAGCCAACAGCAATGAAAGTGAACCCGCTGCATTGTTGAGTCGGCGGGAAATGGACGTCCTCAAGCTTATCGCCCAGGGGTTCTCCAACCAGCAAATTGCCGAAAGCCTGTTTATCTCCTTGCACACGGTGAAAACCCACGCCCAGCGGATTAACTTCAAACTTGGTGTGGAGCGCCGCACCCAGGCGGTGGCCAGGGCCAAGCAACTGGGCCTGAACTGATCAGCCGGGCAGGGCTGCGGGCGACTGCAGGAACGCGGCAATCTGCCGGGCACCGCGCAAGTGAATCACCGGCACCTGTGGTCCTACGGTTAGGCGCACCGCTTCGATAGAAGGGCGATAGTCGCGGTCGAAGCGCCACACGTACTTGAGAAAGTTGAGGAACTCCCTGTCGAGTTTCTCGTTGCAGCCTACCGGCATATCGGCGCGTGGCCGATTCAGGGCACTGCGCATCCCTACCCTGACAAGGCAGGTGAGGCGGGGCGTGTCCAGCCAGATGACCAGCTGCGCGCGAGGAAGACGCAGGTCAAAGGTGCGCCGGGCATAGTTGCCCTCGCAGATCCAGGCGTCCGCCGCCACTGCCGTGGTAACCCGGGCGCGGAAGGCCTGGGCGTCGGGCTCTGTCCAGCCAGGTTCCCAGAACAACCTGTCCAGATGTACCACCGGTACGCCCAGGCGCTTGGCCAAGGCTCGCGCCAGAGTCGACTTGCCACTGCCGGAGTTGCCTAGAATGACGATACGCGGCATGGGGGAGTCCGTTCCGAAAAAAGTCGGCGATTGTGCCGCTTTTACCGGTGCAGGAGAAGAGCGTCAGGCCTTGCTGCTGGCACGCGCGAGGCGCGATGGTTGCAGACCCAGGGCGCGATATTGACCTGGGCCGAAGCTGGTCGGCGTCGATAATCTGTTCTACTGGCATCAGCAATCGGTCAACCATCCGGCCCGTGATGCGTTTGTCGCGCTGCTGCGCACGAACTGAGCATCGGCGACTGTCGGTGCAGCCTGCGCATGGCTCGCACCTCCTGGTTGATCGCCTCGGCAAGCTAGTGTGAGTCGGCGATTTCCTGCGGGGCTTTGCTCATGCTCATGGCAAGCGCCAGTAGCAAGGCAATCGTGGCAGAGCCACCCAGTAGGTAGAGGTTTTCCCTCAAGCCCAAGCTGTCGACGATTTGTCCGCCTGTCCATGATCCCGCCGCAATGGCGATATTGAATACGCTCACATACAGCGCGGTCGCGATTTCCAGCCCCCGGGGTGCGGCTTTCATTATCCAGGTCATCAAGCTGACCGAGACGCCGCCGTAGGCCAGGCCCCAGGCCAGCAGCACCAGACCACCGCCCAAGTGCGAGCCGCCGATGCTCAGGAACAGGGCAGGGGTCAGCAGCAGGCCCAGGGCAATTGCCATCAGGGTTTGCGCTGTGCGCCGTGCTGCGATGATCCCGGCCAGGAAGTTACCGGCGATACCGGCAATGCCGTAACCGAACAACAACGCGCCAATCCATTGTGCCTCGAAGCCCGATACGGACATCAGCAGCGGACGCACGTAGGTAAAGGTGGCGAAGTGGCCGGCGACCAGCATCAGGGTCAGGCCCAGGCCATATTGCAAGCGACGATTGCCAAACTGCTGAAGGAACAGGCGCACGCTGGCAGAACGCTCGACGGTAAGTGCGGGGATGAAAGCGAGGTGCAGCACCAGCACCACTGCATTGAGTGCGGCCATGGCGCCGAAAGCCCAGCGCCATCCTGCGAAGTCACCAATCAGTGCCCCAAGCGGCACGCCGAGAACCGAAGCGGCTGCTACCCCACCGAAAATGATCGATGTTGCCAGTCCGATGGCGTCGCGCCGAACGAGCCGCGGTGCCAAGCCGCCAGCGATGGCCCAGATACCGCCCATGCACAGGCCGACGACAATCCGCGCCGCGAGCATCCAGACAATGTCTGGCGCGAGTGCCGAGGCGATGTTGGCCAGCATCAGCAGTCCCAGCAATGCGCATAGAATGGTGCGTCTCTCGATACCGCCAGCGGCGATGATTACCACCGGCGCGAACAAGGCCGCGAGCAGTGCCGGCAGCGATATCATCAGCCCGGCAGTGCCGGTGGAGGTGTCCAGGCTAGCGGCAATGGTTGTCAGCAGGCCCACAGGCAGCATCTCGGTTGTCACCACAGAGAAGGTGGCAAAACCGACAGCAATCACTGCCAGCCAGGAATGTGCTGTAGAGGAGGTGTTCGTGGTTGCAGATGTACTCATGATTCAAATCCTTGAAATGCATTAACGTCTATCCCGCAACCGCCGGTGATAGCTGATCATTGGCGCGCAAGCGCTGATAGGCACACAGTGCCACCAGCAACAACAAGGCTGCGGCGCAGAGTGCGACGTTGAATCCTGCCGGGGCGCTCCAGCTGTCGACGACCTGACCGGACGCCGCCGCTCCCAGGGCTACACCAACATTCAGTCCGGCCAACAACCAGGTCATGCCCTCAGTCAGTTGATGCTCGGGAACCAGACGTTCCACCAGCGACATGGCCACGATCATGGTGGGGGCAAAGAACAACCCGGCTACCAGTACGGTGCCTGCCAAGGTCGCAATACTGCCGGCCAGCAGCAGGGGTAGTGTCGTTGCCGCCGTGGCCAAACTGCCCAGCAACAACAGACGGTGCAAGGGCATCTGTAGCTTGAGGGTGCCGAACAGCAGCCCGGCCAGGCATGAGCCGCCCGCATAGGCGGACAGCACCAGACTGGCCGCAGCCGGTTTACCCAGTTGTTCGGCGAAAGCCACGCTGACGATGTCCACGGTGCCGACGATGATGCCCATCGCTACCATCAGCAGCGCCAGCAACCCTACATTGGCGATGCCGATCACCGATTTTCTGTTTGGAATTGCCGTACTCTGATTCAGGACCGGTGGTTCGCTGCCGCGCTGGGCGAGCAGGGCGAATACGCCGAGTATCAGCAGCACTGCCGCTGCCAGCAGGCCGGCCTGCGCGAACATCGTCACCGATAGCCCCACGGCCAACGGCGGGCCGGCAATAAAGGTAGCTTCATCGAATACAGTTTCCAGCGAGTAGGCCGTCTGCAAGCGTGGCTGGCCACGGTAGATCGCCGTCCAACGGGCACGCACCATTGCCGACATGCTGGGCATGAAACCGGTCAGCAGCGCGCCCAGGAACAATGTCCAGTCGGCGGCTTGCCACCAGGCGCTGGCAAGCACGATCAACATACCCATGACACTGATGGCCGTTGCTGCAGGCAACACACGGCGTTGCCCATGGCGATCTACCAGGCGGGAGACCTGCGGTGACAGCAGCGCATAGGTCAACACAAAGGTGGCCGATACGGCCCCAGCAAGCGCGTAGCTTCCGCGCAATTGCGCGAGCATGGTAATGATGCCGATGCCCGTCATGGGCAGAGGAATACGTGCAAGCAGACCCGCCAAGGCAAAGCCTCGTGTGCCGGGTGCAGCGAAAAGCTGTCGATAAGGGTTGGCCATCTGGTTCTCCGCGGAGCGATTGCTTGCCTTGGCGTGGCAGTATGATGACAATACATACGTGACGTATGAATAACAGCGTATATACATACGCGGTGAATGTAAACAAACATGCATGGCGTATGTAAGGAGAAACGCAATGGCCCGCCGTACCCGCGCCGATATGGAAGAAACCCGCGCCACCTTGCTGGCGACCGCTCGCAAGGTATTCAGTGAATGCGGCTATGCCGACACTTCGATGGATGACCTTACCGCACAGGCAGGCCTAACTCGAGGAGCGCTCTATCATCATTTTGGTGACAAGAAGGGGCTGCTGGCGGCAGTAGTAACACAGATCGACACCGAGATGGATGCGCGCCTGCAGGCCATCTCTGACAGCGCCGAGAACCCTTGGGATGGTTTTCGCCACCGTTGCCGTGGCTATCTGCAAATGGCCCTGGAACCGGAAATCCAGCGCATCGTGTTGCGCGATGCGAGGGCAGTACTGGGTGGCGCATCGCCGGATTCGCAGCGCCATTGCCTTGAATCGATGCAGCATCTGATCGCTGATCTCATCGAGCAGGGCATGCTGGCCAAGGCCGAGCCTCAGGCATTGGCCGCATTGATCTACGGCAGTCTGGCGGAAGCGGCGTTCTGGATCGCGGACGGTGAAGACGGTACTGCTCGATTGGCGCAAAGCGTTGCAGCGTTGGAGTTACTGTTACGTGGCTTGCTGCTCAAACGTTAGATGTGTGCGACGCTGCCGGCCCAGGCTTGGCGCGGCCACAACATAGTCACGCTGCAAAAATATTGCACTCACCCCTCATTTTTTTGAATTACCACCCCCTGCGTCATCCCCGGCAGAATCCCTCTCCACGTATGACCTGCAAGTCCAAAAAATTCCATCTCCATGGACGGAGCCCATTAGGTATTGCCCTCGCGATACTCAGCCCGGCCCTATTGGCCGGGCTTTTTTTACTGCCAGGTAACTTTTTATCCCATGTCTTCGCGCAGTCTGAACAACTGGATTACCCGGCTGTTGCCGGCCCCGCTGAACATCCCCCCAAAAGAATGGTTACGCGCAGGCGTGGGGGCATTGCTTGGTCTGTTTCTGGCTGGTGCTGCCAGCAGTTACGCCTTTGGTAGCGAAGTAGCCTTGCACTTGCTCGGGCCGCTGGCGGCCTCGGCTGTGTTGCTGTTTGCCGTGCATTCCGGGGCGTTGGCGCAGCCTTGGCCCTTTGTCGGCAGCTATGCCTGTGCGACCGTAGTCGGCCTGGTGCTGCACCATTGGCTGGGTTCGACGCTGTGGGTGGCAGCGTTGGCACTTGGCTTGTCGTTGTTGGTGATGTGCCTGTTGCGCTGCCTGCATCCCCCGGGCGGCGGCGTCGCCGTCAGCGTGGTTCTGCTCGATCCTTCGCTCACTGCGCTGGGCGACAAGGTGTTCGAGCCGATCATGCTCAACGCTTTGGTATTGGTTGGCGTGGCGGTGATTTACAACCGTCTTACCGGGGTTCGCTATCCGAAGATGGCGGCGCTACGAAAGGATCTGCATCACACCGCCGATGTGTCACCGGGTGAGCGGGTCGGCGTCAGTGGCGCAGACCTGGATCAGGCGCTGGAAGAGTTGGGCGAGTTTGTCGACATCACCCGCGATGAGCTTGAGCGGATCATCGCCGCCACTGAACAGCATGCGTTGCAGCGTAGCCTCGGTGGCATCACCGCCGCTTCGGTCATGTCGCGGGACGTGCAGGAAGCCACGCCGGGAATGACCTTGCAGCAGGCCTGGAAAGCGCTCTCGCGCCATCACTTGAAAGCTTTGCCAGTGCTGGATGAGGCGCGGCAACTGGTGGGCATCGTCACCCTCAGCGATCTGGTCGGTGCAGTCATGGCGCAACAGGGGTTCAGTTGGCGCGGCCTGGTGCGTCGTCGCCAGGTGCGGGTCGAGCAGATCATGAGTCGACCGGTCATCACCGTGCGCAGCAAAGAACCGGCTGTCGCGTTGATTCCTCTACTCAGCGAACAAGGGCTGCACTGCCTGCCTGTGCTCGAGGGGCAGCAGTTGGTGGGGATGATTACGCAGACTGACTTGATTGCCGGGCTCAAGCGGCACTTGCTCAGCACCGCAGCACATTCAGATGATCGGGTCCCAGCGTTGTGACCAGTCGCTGTCACCGTCAGCCACCACCTGGCGCAATATTCTGAAGGCTTGTTGCAGGGCTTCAGTATCGCGCTCGCGGGCGTGTACCAGGTAGGTGGGGTAGGTGAACTCCGGCGCCTGCGGCACGCGCTCGAAGATACCGCTGTCCAGGTAGCTCTGTACCACCCGGGTGCGGAAATAGCCGCTGCCACCGTTTTCGAGGATGAACTGCAGCGCCAGGGGGCCGAGGTTGAAACTCAGCGCCGGGCGCGCGCACTCGGGCAAGGCAGCGTCATGCTGACGGCGGAAGGCCTGGCCCCAGTCGATGTAGATGTAAGGCTCGGGTTTGTCCTTGCGGCGGATACGGATGAGCTTTTCTTCCATCAGTTGCTCTACCTGCAAGCCGGGGCCATAGGTAGGCTGATATACCAGTACCGCGTCGAGTACACCCATTTCCAGCTTGCGCAGCAATGATTCGCCGTCGCTGACTTCGTTGCGAATGGCATGGCTGGGCATGCTTTGGTGCAAGGCGCTGACCCAGTCGAGCACCATTGGATTGCCCAGACTCACTTCGCCGCCGATGTGTAGTACCTGATGACACCCTTCGGGTAATGGCAGGTCGCGGCGGGCGGCTTCCCAGGTTTGCACCAACTGATTGGCGTAGACCACGAAAGCTTCGCCATCGGCAGTCAGACTGGCACCGCTGCGGCTGCGAATGAACAGTTGGCAGGACAGTTGCTGTTCGAGCTTCTGCACGCGGGCGGTGATGGCGGTCTGGGTGACATGCAGGCGTTCGGCAGCGGAAACCAGGCTGCCACTGCGGACAACTTCAAGAAAGGTGCGGGCGAGCTCGATATCCATGGGGTTGCCGGATGGTAAAGGTTGCCCATTCTAGAGTGTTTGCACTGAAATGGGGCGGCTCCGGCAGTAATATTGCTTCGCGATCATCCGGCCCTGCGCTGCGCTTCGGGTTCCCTCATTCCACCTTTGCTTCGTACATCGCCAGCTCAGACACCCTGAATCGTCCCTTCGGTGAGGTCCCGGCGGGAGCGCCCATGCCAATGGATCAGCAGCTGGCTGTATGTGTCACCGACTACACAATTAGCCTATCGTAGGTGAGAACCAGAAGGTGGCGCAGGTGTAGATGAGCATATCCATTTGATGCAGTGGCACCACTGGCTGGTTTCGCCTTTACGGCGACCCACTTTTGTCGGGGCAAAAGTAGGCAAAACCCCTTGTCCCTGCATCAGGCCCTACGCTGCGCTCCGGGTTCCCTCATTCCACCCTTGCTCCCGTGGGGATCGCGCCGAAGGGCCGTCCCTGGCCCTGCGGCGCTCGCCGGCCATCCATGGCCGTCGCCCCACTACGCAAGGGTTCCATTCGGCCTGCTGAAGGGACGATTTGTGGCGTCTGCACGATTTTTGTAGGTGGAAGCACAGCAACAGCAACAGCAACAGCGAGGCGTTGGTCATGCGCAGTAAGGGCGCAACGGTGACTCGAGACCACCCACGCCCATCGATGGTGGCGTGTATGTATCAGTGCGCTCCAGCTGCTTTGTTCAGGTCGCTTGGCGCCCATTGGGTGTACACACAAGCATCGGATACCGCCCAGCGTACACTCACCTGATCACCAGGCTGCATCGGCATACCCGCCGCAGACAGCGCCTTGACAGTCATTGCAGTGCCGCCCGGTGTGACGACGCTGCACGTCTGACTTTCACCTAGAAAAAGCACTTCACTGACCCGCGCCGTAACCTGATTCCAACCGGCTGGCAGTGGTTCACGCGCCGCTTGCTCAGCTGTCAGGGCCACAGCTTTTTCTGGCCGCACCATCAGCAACACCTCCTGGCCTTCAGTCAACCCCGGTGTCAGGCGCATAGCCAGCGGCTGCCCTTCAAAGCTGGCCGCACCATTGCCATGAGCGCTTACCCGAAGGAAGTTGGAGTTACCCAAAAACGAGGCAACAAAGGCATTCGGTGGGTTCTGGTAAAGATCGTAGCCAGTACCCAGGCCGACGATCTTGCCATGGCTGAAAATGGCGATGCGCTGGGACAGGCGCATAGCTTCTTCCTGGTCGTGAGTGACGTAGACGATGGTGATCCCCAGGCGACGATGCAGTTGGCGCAGTTCATCCTGCAGGTCTTCGCGCAGTTTTTTGTCCAGCGCACCGAGCGGTTCGTCCATCAACAGAATGCGTGGCTCGTAGACCAGCGCCCGGGCAATCGCCACGCGCTGCTGCTGGCCACCGGACAGTTGCGCCGGACGCCGATGGGCGAAGCTGTCCAATTGCACCAGCTTGAGCATGGCATCGACCTGTTTGTCGCGCTCGGCGGCACTGCGTTTGCGAATGGCCAGGGGAAAGGCGATGTTGTCGCGCACAGACAGATGCGGAAACAGTGAATAGCGCTGGAACACCATGCCGATGTCGCGCTTGTGCGGCGGTACGTTGACCAGCGACTGGCCGCTGACCAGAATTTCGCCGCTGCTCGGCGTTTCGAAGCCGGCAAGCATCGACAAGGTTGTGCTCTTGCCCGAGCCGCTGGAACCCAGGAAGGTAAGGAACTCGCCGTCCTGGATGTCGAGGTTGATGTCGTCCACCGCGGCGAAGTCGCCATAGTGCTTGTTCAGGCTACGCAGGCTGACCAGCGTCTTGTCGTGCTGGGATTCGTTGAGGACTGCACTCATTTTATTATTCTCCAGGCGCTCAAGCGCTGACTTCGTTGCGCCGACGCAGGGCGGCGGCGATCACCATGACCAGCAGCGACAGACCGATCAGCAACGTCGAGGCGACGGCGATAACCGGGGTCAGGTCCTGGCGCAGGGTGGTCCACATTTTTACCGGCAAGGTTTGCAGGGTAGGGCTGGCCATCATTACGCTCAGCACCACTTCGTCCCACGACACCAGAAAGGCGAACAAACCACCGGCGATCATGCCCGGACGGATCGCCGGGAAGGTCACCTTGACGATCGCCTGCAGGCGCGAGGCGCCGCAAATCACGGCGGCATCTTCAATGGACTGGTCGAATAGCTTGAGCGAATTGATGATCGAGATGATGGTGAACGGCAGGGCGACGATGACGTGGCTGACCACGAAGGAAAACAGCGTGCCGGTGTAGCCCAGCTTGAGGAACAGGGCATAGACCGCCACGGCAATGATCACCAGCGGCACAATCATCGGCAGGGTGAACAGGCCGTAGAGCATCTCGCGCCCGGGAAAGCGCCCACGTACCAGGGCAAAGGCGGTCGGCAGGCCCAGGGCAACAGCGCAGACGGTCGTCAGCAGCGCCACTTTCAAGCTGGCCAGGGCAGCGTCCATCCACTCGGCGTTGGAGAAAAACTGGCCGTACCATTTCAGCGTCCAGCCCGGTGGCGGGAATACCAGCCATTGTGATGAGCCGAACGACAGCAGCACGATGAACACGATCGGCAGCAGCAGGAACAATGCAATCAGCCCGGTGGTGGTGTATAGGCCGTAGCGCAAGCGCCGGCTCATGGCGTTGGGTGTCAGGAGCATCTTGGCTCACCTCCCGTTGCTGTTGCCGACCGGGGATTCCGGTTGCAACTTCAGGTAGAAGTAGAACAGCACCAGGGTGATGGCGATCAGCAACGCAGCAGCAGCGCTGGCCAGGCCCCAATTGAGGAACGATTGCACCTGCTGGACAATGAACTCAGGCAGCATCATGTTCTGCGCACCGCCCAGCAACGCTGGCGTCACGTAGTACCCCAGCGACATCACGAAGACCATCAAGGCGCCGGAAAACAGCCCGGAACGGCACAGTGGCAAGAACACCTTGAAGAAGTTGGTCCAGGGGCTGGCGCCGCAGATCGAGCCTGCCTGCAAGACCATCGGATCGATGGCCTGCATGGTGGCCTGCAGGGGCAGGACGATAAAGGGGATCATGATGTAGCTCATGCCGATGACCACGCCGGTGAGGTTATGGACCATCTCCAGCGGCGCATCGATGATGCCCAGTGCCATCAGCATTTTGTTGATCACACCCGACGCTTGCAGCAGCACCAGCCAGGAGTAGGTGCGCGCCAGCAGGCTGGTCCACATCGACAGCAGCACTATGTTCAGCAGCCAGCGTCCCCAGCCGCGGGGCACCAGGGTAATCGCCCAGGCCAGGGGAAAGCCCAACAGTACGCTGATCAGGGTTACCAGGCCGGCTACCGAAAAGGTGTTGAACAACACGCGCGCGTAGGCTGAGTTGGCGAACAGTTGCTCGTAGTTACCAAGGCCCGGTTCGGGCTCCAACACGCCGCGCAGCAGCAGGCCGATCAGCGGCGCGAAAAAGAACAGGCCGAGGAACAGCAAGGCCGGGAGCAGGTTACGGCTACCGCGCCAGCGCTGACGAAATGGGGTCGTGTGCGTCACTGCCGCTCCCTGGGTGCCGTTGCCGGGAGCACCGGATGCAGCGTGCAAGGCATTGATCGCGACTTTCATTTGACCAGCCACTCATTCCAGCGGGTGGCGATGGCCGGCCCGTTCTTGGCCCAATAGGCAAAGTCCAGAGTGACTTGATCCTGTGCGTAAGCGGTTGGCAGGTTAGAGGCCAGTTCGGGTTTGAGCAGGCCGATGCTGTCGAGGTTTACCGGGGCGTAGGCAGTCAGATTGGCAAACTCGGCCTGGCCTTTGGCGCTGCTGGCCTCGGCAAGAAACTTCATCGCCGCTTCCTTGTTTTTCGCGCCCTTGGGAACAACTAGAAAGTCGGCCATGACCAGGTTCTGTTTCCAGCTCACACCGACCGGCGCACCGTCTTGCTGCAGGGCATAGACGCGACCGTTCCAGAACTGGCCCATGCTCACTTCACCAGAGGCCAGCAGTTGCTGGGATTGAGCGCCGCCGCCCCACCAGACGATGTCTTTCTTGATGGTGTCGAGTTTCTTGAAGGCGCGGTCCAGGTCCAGCGGATAGAGCTTGTCGGCAGCCACGCCGTCTGCCAGCAGGGCCAGTTCCAGCACGCCGGGGCTTGGCCACTTGTACAGGGCACGTTTGCCGGGGTAGGTGCTGGTGTCGAACAGTGCGCTCCAGTCCAGCGGCTTGTTGGCGCCGAGCTTGCCTTCGTTGTAGCCCAGAACGAAGGAGAAGAAGAATGAACCGACGCCATGATCGGAAACGAAGCGCGGGTCGATGCGGTCACGCTTGATGGTGTTGAAATCGAGCGGCTCAAGCAGGCCTTCGGCTGCGGCGCGCAAGGCGAAGTCGGCTTCGACATCGACCACATCCCATTGCACGTTGCCGCTTTCGACCATGGCTTTGAGTTTGCCATAGTCCGTAGGACCGTCCTGGACCACGCGGACCTTGCTGGCATCACTGAAGGGTTCGGCCCAGGCCTGCTTCTGCGCATCCTGGGTGCTGCCGCCCCAGCTGACGAAATTCAGGCTGTCGGCGGCCAGGGCAACCTGGCAGGTCAATGTCAGCAGGCTGGCAGCCAGCACTGCACTTGCGCGTTTGGTGAACAGCATAGGTACGCCCTCGTTTCTTGTGTTTATCAGCGGGCTTTGCGTTGCCCGCCTTGTAGTGGGGAGCATCAATTTCAAGCGTGGTAGCGGCTGGCGGGCCTGTCAGGTACCGGTCAGCAGATTATTCGGTCTACGGGATATCATATTATGGTATTCCAAACTTTTCGCAAGAGCCTGGAAGCTACCGGCTATCACTGCAGCTTGATGGGTGGGCGTATAGCCACGGGCCAGAGCCTTCGTGTGCCACTGTCTATAGTGAAAGAATGTTTTCAGCCGGAGTCGTGTCCATGGAACTGATCAGCCGAGAACCGTGGTGGCGCAGGCCGCCACAGCCCGGGCAGCGCGAACAAGACCTGGAGTGGGGGTACCTGGAAATCTACAAGGATGGGCACGCGGTGTTCGTCGACCAGCGTCCCACCGACAAGGAGCTGGCCGAGCGCAAGAGTTGCCGCAATTTCCCCGAGGCGGAGCAATAGCCAAAAGTTTGCCGCAAGGCGCCAATCAGGCAGTGAAGGGGATGTTTTGCACCACTTCCAGGTCGTAGCCGGTCAACCCGGCATATTTGAGCGGCGGCCCCAAGTGACGCAGCTTGCCCACGCCAAGGTCCTGGAGAATCTGTGCGCCCGTTCCAACCTCTGAATACGTGCGCGCCTGCGCGCGCTGGTAGGGGCGCGGCGGTTGGGTCAAGTGTGGTACCCGTTCCAGCAGGGCCTGGGAGGATTCGTGGTTGGCCAGAATGACCACCACGCCATTGCCTTGTGCGGCAACTTTCTCCAGTGCCGCCCATAAGGTCCAGTTGGCAGGGCCTGCGTACTCGGCACCGACCAGGTCGCGCAGTGGGTCAATCACATGCACACGCACCAACGTTGGCTGCTCACGGTGAATGTTGCCCATGACCATAGCCATATGCACGCCGCCTTCGACACAGTCCTCGTAGGTCACCAGACGAAAGACGCCATGCACGGTAAGCAGTTCGCGTTCACCGATGCGCTTGACTGTTTGTTCGTTGCTCAGCCGGTAATGGATCAGGTCGGCGATGGTGCCGATCTTGATTCCGTGTCGGGCAGCGAACACTTCCAGATCCGGGCGACGGGCCATGGTGCCGTCGTCGTTGAGCACTTCGACAATAACTGAGGCGGGGCTGAACCCGGCCAGGCGGGCCAGGTCGCAGCCGGCTTCGGTGTGCCCGGCACGGGTCAATACACCGCCTTCCCGGGCGCGCAGCGGAAAGATGTGTCCCGGCTGTACCAGGTCTTCGGCGCGAGCATTCGCTGCGACCGCGGCGGCGACGGTGCAGGCGCGATCAGCGGCGGAAATACCGGTGGTAACGCCCTGGGCTGCCTCGATCGAGACAGTGAATGCGGTGCTGAACGCGCTGCCATTGGCGGGCACCATTTGCTCAAGGCCAAGCCGCTGACAGTGGTCATCGGTAAGGGTCAGGCAGATCAGCCCACGTGCCTCGCGCGCCATGAAGCTGATGGCCTGGGCGTCGCAGCGCTCGGCGGCGATCAACAGGTCGCCTTCGTTTTCGCGGTCTTCGTCGTCCACCAACAGGACCATCTTGCCTTGGCGGTAGTCCTCCAGGATTTCTTCGATGCTGTTGAAGGGCATTGCTGCGTACTCACTGTCAGGTTGGAAGATTTATGGTATACCATAATACATAATAACTTGAAGTGAGAGCATGCAATGAAGGCTTACTGGATTGCCCATGTCGACGTCAGCGACCCAGCGCACTATCAGCAATACACCCAGAGGGCGCCGGCTGCCTTTGCGGCCTTTGGTGGTCGTTTGCTTGCCCGGGGCGGGCGCAGCGAAGCGATGGAAGGGCGGCCAACGCCGCAACGTAGTGTGGTTATCGAATTCGATTCCTACGAGCAGGCCGTGGCCTGTTATCGCTCGGAGCAGTACCAGCAGGCGTGCAGTTATCGTCAGGGGGTAGCCCGGGCCGAGGTAATCATCGTCGAGGGTGTCGAACCCTAGACTGTGCCGAGTTCGTCATCGCTATGGGCTAAAGCGATCAAGCTTCGGCGTCAGCGCTCGGGCAGGCTGGGGTGTCTGCTCAAGGAGATGAACATGATCCGATTGACCCTGTCCGACGCCCATTCGTTGGCGAACTCGATTCTCTTGCACAACGGCTTTTCGCCAGACCATGCCAAGGCGGTCAGCGATACCATCGTCGCTGGCGAGCGCGACGGTTGTGCATCCCATGGCCTGTACCGGGTGCTGGGGTGTGTCAGCTCGTTGAAGGCTGGCAAGGTGGTGCCTGACGCACTGCCGGAAGTGATCGACCAGGCGCCATCGATCGTACGCGTCGATGCTGGCGGCGGTTTTTCGCAACTGGCGTTCCAGGCCGCCTTGCCATTGTTGCAAGCCAAGGCGAGGCGCAACGGCATCGCGGCCCTGGCGATCAATCATTGCGTGCACTTTTCAGCCCTGTGGGTCGAGATCGAGCAGTTGGCCGAGGCCGGTCTGGTTGCCTTGGCGTTTACCCCAAGCCATGCCTGGGTGGCGCCTGCCGGTGGTCATCAGCCGGTGTTCGGCACCAACCCGATTGCTTTTGGCTGGCCGCGTGCAGGCAAACATCCTTATGTATTCGACTTCGCTACCAGTGCGATTGCCCGTGGCGACATCGAACTGCATCGGCGTGCAGGCAAGGCAATTCCCGAAGGATGGGGCGTGGACGAGCAGGGCAAGCCGAGCACCGATCCCAACGTGGTACTCGACCGTGGCGCGATGCTGACGTTTGGCGGGCACAAGGGGTCGGCACTGGCGGCGATGGTCGAGCTGATTGCTGGGCCATTGATCGGTGACCTGACCAGTGCTGAATCACTGGCCCATGCCGATGGCAGCAAGTCGTCGCCGTACCATGGCGAATTGCTGATCGTTCTGGACCCACAGCGCTTTCTGGGAGATGCCACCGATCAACACCTGGCCCGGGCCGAAGCGGTGTTCGAGAACATCGAAGGACAGGGCGCGCGGTTGCCATCGCAGCGTCGCTATGCCGCGCGGGCACGTAGCCTGGAGGAGGGGGTAGAAATCCCGGAAGCCTTGTACAACGACCTCAAGGCCCTATTGAATTAACCCCGCCAGTGGGCTTGGCCTAAGGTCAGGCCAGGTCAACCGAGGAGCGGGATTTCCCGCCCCTCGGGACACATAGCCTGTGTCGCTACAGTGCGGCCCGGCTACTTTGGCCATCAACCAACCGGGCAATACCCAGCGGATTGGCATTCTGCAACGCTGCTGGCAACAGCGCATCCGGACAGTTCTGATAGCACAGCGGACGCAGGAAACGATCGATGGCCAGGCTGCCGACGGAGGTGCCCCGTGCATCCGATGTCGCGGGGTAGGGGCCGCCGTGTACCATCGCATCGCAGACCTCGACGCCGGTGGGGTAGCCATTGAACAGCACGCGCCCGACTTTTTGTTCCAGTATCGGCAGCAGGTGGGCGTAGGTGTGCAAATCCTCGGGCTGCGCAATCAACGTTGCCGTAAGCTGGCCATGCAGGCTGTTCAAGACTTGCTGTAGTTGTTGGGCATCGGCCACTTCCACCACTACGGTGGCCGGACCAAACACCTCTTCCTGCAACAGCGGCTCGCCCTCAATCAATAGTCGTACATCGGCCTTGAACAACTGTGGGTGAGCTTGATTACCCACTTGCGCTTGCCCGGCAAGATGGCTGATGCCTGGATGGGCGAGCAGCGCTTGCACGCCGTTGTTGTAGCTGGCGAGGGTGCCGGCATTGAGCATGGTTTGCGCAGGCTGTTCGGCCAGTTGTGCAGCCAACTGCTCGGTGAAGACACTGAACGCCGCGCAACGAATGCCGATGACCAGCCCTGGGTTGGTACAGAATTGCCCGCAGCCGAGCACCACCGAGGCGGCCAGCTCGCGGGCGATGTGTTCGCCACGTACAGCCAGCGCCTCAGGTAGCACCAATACCGGGTTGATGCTGCTCATTTCCGCAAATACCGGAATCGGCTGCGGGCGCGCCGCAGCCATGTCGCACAGCGCCCGACCGCCTTTGAGTGAGCCGGTAAAACCAACCGCCTGGATAGCCGGGTGTTTGACCAATGCCTCGCCGACGCCAGCGCCGTAGATCATGTTGAACACACCTTTAGGCATGTCGGTCTGTTCGGCGGCGCGAATAATCGCATCGGCGACGGCCTCGGCGGTGGCCATATGACCGCTGTGCGCCTTGAACACCACCGGGCAACCGGCAGCCAGCGCCGCCGCGGTGTCGCCGCCTGCGGTGGAGAACGCCAGGGGGAAGTTGCTGGCGCCAAACACCGCCACCGGCCCTACGCCAAGACGGTACTGGCGCAGATCGGCGCGTGGCAGCGGTTGGCGATCGGGCTGTGCGCGGTCGATCCGCGCACCGAGGAAATCACCGCGGCGCAGTACCTGGGCAAACAGGCGCATCTGCCCGCTGGTGCGTGCGCGCTCGCCGAGGATACGGGCGTTGGGCAGTGCCGTTTCGCGGGTGACCAACTGGATGAAGTCATCTCCCAGCGCGTCGAGTTGCGTGGCAATGGCGTCGAGAAACTCCGCCCGGCGTAGTGGCGCCAGACTGCGCAATGCAGGGTATGCATGGGCTGCGGCGTTGGCCGCGGCATCTACCTCTTCGCCGGTAGCCTGGTAAAAGTGGTAGGGCAAGGCTGCGCCGCTGCTGGCTTCGTGGCTGCGCAGCGTTGGATTGCCGGCGGCGCTGCGCGCACCGCCGATGTAGTTGTGGCCGATGATATCCGGCATGGAACACTCCTGTTGTAGGGTGGATTCAAGCTAATGAATTGCCTTGGCGAACAGCGCTGGTTTGCCCGGCTGCAATACGCGCATCGGCCTCAGCGTCGACTTCGTGCAGCGACTTGCCCCGGGTCTCACGCGTGAGCCCGACGGCAATGATCGAGATCAGCGAAGCACCCACCAGGTACCAGGCAATGGGGGTCGAGCTGTGGAACTCGTTCAGCAGGCTGATGGCGATCAGTGGTGCCAGTGAGCCGGCGAAAATCGGCGCGACCTGGTAGCACAGTGACAGGGCGGTGTAGCGCACATGAGTGGGGAACATCTCGGCCATCAGCGCCGAGTAGGGTGCGTAGGTCATCGACTCGATGGTCAGTCCCAGGGTGATGGCGGCCATGATCATCCAGTTGTTGCCGGTGTCCATCATCGGAAAGCCGATAAAACCCCAGAAGGCGGTGAGCACCGCACCGGTCAGGTACACAGGCTTGCGCCCAACCAGGTCGGACAGATACCCCATCAACGGAATCAAGAAGAAGTGCAGAAGGTGCGCGCCAAACATCAGCAAGAGAATCTGCGAGGTGTCCTTTTGCACTACCAGCTTGAGATAAGTGATCGAGAAGGTCACTACCGTGTAGTAGAGAATGTTCTCGGCAAAGCGTGCGCCGATCCCGACCAGCACCGCACGCCAGTGATGGCGCAGCACTTCGACCACGCCTAGTTGCTGCACGGCTTTCTTCGCCTGGCGCGCCTGGGCTTCCTTGAAGATCGGTGCGTCGTCGACGCTGGTGCGAATCCAGTAGCCGATCAGTACCACCACGGCGGAGAACCAGAACGCGACTCGCCAGCCCCAGGCGAGAAACTGCTCTTCGGAAAGGGTACTCGACAGCAACAGCAGAGCTACAGTGGCGAGCAGGTTGCCTGCCGGCACCCCGGCTTGTGGCCAACTGGCCCAGAAACCGCGACGGTTGGCCGGGCAGTGCTCGGACACCAACAAGATAGCGCCGCCCCATTCGCCACCAAAGGCAAAGCCCTGAATCAGCCGCAACAGTACCAGCAGTGCCGGCGCAGCGTAGCCAATGCTGTCGAAGCCGGGTAGGCAACCCATCAGGAAGGTAGTGACGCCGACCACCACCAGGCTCAGTTGCAGCAAGCGTTTACGGCCGAATTTATCGCCGTAGTGACCGAACACCAGGCCACCCAGTGGGCGCGCCAGGAAGCCAACGGCGTAGAGGGCAAAGGCGGCAATGATGCCGTCGATAGGACTGTCGGTTTGACGGAAGAACAACTGGCCGAAGACCAGTGCCGAGGCGGTGCCGTAGAGGAAGAATTCATACCATTCGGCGACGGTGCCGGCCATGGCTGCGGCGACGACACGCTTCAATCCCGAAGGGGTGGTTGCGCTGGACGAGTGACTGGACATGTTGAGGATTCCTGTATGGGCGCAAAACAGGCGGGCCGGCTCCTGGGGGAGCCGGCCCGGTTGTCACTCAGAGGCCGACGTCTGGCAGATGCGGACGCTTGGCCAGGGCTTTGGCCATGATCTGCTCAACGTAGACCCGATCAGCGTCTGGCAGCGCCAGACGCGGAGGACGAGTCAGCGCGCTACCACGACCGGCGATCGCTTCACAGAGCTTGATGCACTGCACAAGGTCGGCGCGGGCATCAAGGTGCAGGATTGGCATCAGCCACTCGTAGATCGGCATGGCTTCGGCGAAGCGTCCGGCCTTGGCCAGGCGGAAGATGGTTTCGCCTTCTTTGGGGAACACGTTGGACATGCCCGACACCCAGCCCTGGGCGCCCACGGCAATGCTTTCCAGAACCACGTCGTCCAGGCCGGCAAACAGTACGAACCGGTCGCCTACCTCGTTGCGCACATCGATGAAGCGGCGGGTGTCGCCCGAGGAGTCCTTGAAGCACACCACGTTCTCGCAGTCGGCCAGGGAAATCAGGATGTCCGGGGTGACGTCGTTCTTGTAGATCGGTGGGTTGTTGTAAACCATCAGCGGCACGTCAGTGTGCTTGGCCACGTAGCGGTAGTGCTCGGCGGTCTCGAACGGTTTCGAGCCGTAGACCAGTGCCGGCATCAACATCACACCGTCAACGCCGACCTGACGCACTGCGTTGGCGACTTTGGCAGCTTGCACGCTGGTGAACTCAGCCACGCCGCAAATCACCGGAACCCGGCCACGCGAGGCATCGACGGCGACTTCGGTCACGGCGATTTTTTCTTCGGCGGTCAGCGAGGTGTTCTCACCGACAGAACCACACACCACCAGGCCAGAGACGCCGTCACGGATCACGTTGGAAATGACCTCGTGGGTCTTTTCCAGGTTGATCGAGAAGTCGTCGTTGAATTGGGTGGTGACCGCAGGGAAGACGCCGCTCCAGTTTACGTACTTGCTCATGATGTTCTCCGGTTGTTTATTGTATTTCGTATACGATATTTGAAGTGCCTATATTCGACCAGGGTTTTTTTCGCGTATTACTGACCGATTTACAGGGGTGGTTTTTAAATCAAGGGGTTAGCGATCATGCGCCGGGCCATGTGTCCGACAGTCGGTAGCCTTGCGGCCAAGGGTCGCTTGGGTCGAGCATCAATTGATGGGTACCGGTGATCCAGGCTCGCCCGGAAATACACGGATAGATGGCCGGGCGACCGTCTATTTGTGTTTGCGACTCGATGCGGCAATCGAATTGCGAACCGATGATCGAACGGCCGATAAAACGGTCACCCACCTTCAGCAAGCCTTTGGCCTGCATCACTGCCATGCGCGCCGAACAGCCGGTGCCGCAGGGCGAGCGGTCGATCTTGCCGGGACGGATAACCACTGCGTTGGCGCCGGTGGCAATGCCGTTCTCGTACTCAATGGGGGCGGCGATCTGACAGAAGGATAAGTGCGACCAATCCGGGTTCGTCGGGTGACGAAAGCCCAACTGTTCATTGGCGGCGCGGGTGATCTTCAGCCCGATCTCGACGATGTCCTTCGCTTCGTCGGGGCGTATGGCAAAGCCCAATTGGCGGGCATCGGCAATGGCGAAACTGTCGCCGCCATAAGCGGTGTCGACCTGCAGTGAGCCATGGCCTTCGACTTCGATCCAGGCATCCAGGCGATCAGCGAAGGAGGGCACGTTTTTCACCTCGACCCGCTGCACCTTGCCGTCGCGACATTGCGCGACGGCTTCGATCAGACCGCCGGGTGCTTCCAGGACCAGGCGGGTTTCAGGTTCGGTCATCGGCAGGATGCCGCTGTCGAGCAACACCGTGGACACGCACAGCGAGTTCGAGCCGGACATGGGTGGGGTGTCCGCCGGTTCCATGATGATCCAGGCCATCTGCGCGCGTGGATCCTTGGGCGGCACCAGCAGGTTGACGTGGCGGAACACGCCGCCGCGGGGTTCGTTGAGGACGAAGTTGCGCAGGGTCTCGTCGCGGGCGATCCAGCGCGACTGTTCCCAGACCGTAGCGCCAGGAGGTGGGGCGACGCCGCCGACGATGACGTCGCCGACTTCTCCTTCGGCGTGGCAACTGACGATGTGGATGATCTTCGAAGAGCGCATTCGGGGAAGGTCCTTATGTTGAGTACCGCCTTCGTGACGGTGGGGTTGATCCCACCGTTGTGGATGCTGCTATTTCACCGACTTCAGGAAAGCCGCGGTCTCAGGCTGCGTCGGGTTGCCGATCACTTGCTCCGGCGAGCCGATCTCATGCACCAGGCCGTTACGGAAAAACGCCACCCGGTCCGAGACATCCCGGGCAAAACGTATCTCGTGGGTGACCAGCACCATGGTCATGCCGTCTTCGGCCAACATGCGCATGGTGTCCAGTACCTCACCCACCAGTTGCGGGTCGAGCGCCGAGGTGGCTTCGTCGAAGAGCATGTAGTCCGGCGACATGGCCAGCGCCCGGGCAATCGCCATGCGCTGCTGCTGGCCCCCGGACAATTTGCCGGGGAAGGTCTTGAGCTTGTCGCCCAGTCCCACGTGGGTCAGTTGCTTGACGGCCAGCTCTTCAGCTTGCTCCTTGCTTTTGCCCAGCACCTTGCGCGGCGCGAGCATCACGTTCTCCAGAACGGTCAGGTGCGGAAAGGCGTTCCATTGCTGGAAGACGATGCCGATCTTCTGCCGCAGGCGGTTCAGGTCCGTGGCGCGGTTGTGCACCTCGATGCCATCGACGCGAATGCTGCCTTTCTGGATTGGCTCCAGGCCGTTGATGCACATCAGCAAGGTCGATTTACCCGAGCCGGAGCCGCCGATGATCGACACCACTTCGCCTTTGTCCACGGTCAGGCTCACACCCTTGACCACTTCAAGGTTGCCGAAGGATTTATGTACGTTCTGGATCTCAATCATTTTCTTGCCACCTTGTTTCCAGGCGGGCGCCCAAACGGGCAACCACCAGGCTCATGACGTAGTAGATGAGGCCCGCGATGCACAGCACCAGCAGGGGTTCCTGAATCCGTGTAACGATGGTTTGCGAGGCGCGCAGCAGTTCGACGATGCCGATCCACATCACCAGTGCAGTGTCTTTCATCACCCCCAGTACCAGGTTCAGCCAGCCGGGAAACGCCACCCGGGTTGCCATTGGCAGAACGATCCAGCGCAGGTCCTGCAGGTAGCTCATGCCCAGCGAACGGCTGGCGCGGCGCACGCTCAACGCTACCGAGAGCACGCCACCCCGAACGATTTCGGTGAAGTAAGCGGCGGTGTACACGCCCAGCACGATGCAGCCGACACTGAAGGCACTGATGTCCAGTCCGACGATGCTCTTGAACGAGTTGAACAGCACGAACTGGATCAACAGCGGTACGCTGCGAAACACATCCAGTACCCAAGCGAGCGGCAGGCTCAGGCGCGGCCACAAGGCACGCGCCAGGCCGAACAGCAAGCCCGCGATGGTGCCGATCAGAATGGCCCAGAAGGTCAGTTGCAAGGTGATCCACGCCCCTTCGAGGAGGAACATGAAGTCGTTCCAGGTAAAACCGGTGGAAAACATGTCGAGCTCCTCAGTAGCGGAACAGCCGCCAGGCCATCAGCCGCGCGACTGCGACAATCGCCTTGGCGATCACGTAGTAGAGCGCCGCCGCCAGGGCGAAATATTCGAAGGTGCGGAAGGTCTTGACGTTGTAATCCTGGGTCACGCCGGTCAGGTCGTTGTTCAGGCCCACGATCACCCCCAGTGAGGTCATCAGCACCGCCCAGACCATTTGGTTGGTCAACGGGTAGAACACCACGCGCAACAGCTGCGGAATGATGATCATCCGGTAAGCCTGGAAGGCGCTCATGCCCAGCGAGCGCGCTGCGCGCATTTGCGTGGTCGGCACCGCCTTGAGACCGCCGCGAAAGTTCTCTGCCAGGTAGCCTGCGTTGTTGAAGGTGATCCCGGCCAACAGGGCGATCCAGGAGCTGACGTGCATGCCCATCGAACCGAGGCCGAAGTACAGGATGTAGATCTGGAACAACGACGGCGTGTTACGGGCGATGGATACCCAGGTGTTGGCAAAGCCGCGCAGCAGCGGTTGCTTACCTTGGCGCATCACAGTCAGGGCCAGGGCGATGAGCACACCGAGGATCATCGACAGGGCCGCGGTCTCGAAGGTCACCCAGGCGCCGGCAAGCATGTCCGGAAGGGCGCGCAGGGCTGCGCGCCATTGGAAGGTATAATCAAACATGCGCGGGACTCTCCTTGAATGCAGCGGGTTGCAGCCAGGTCGGTAGCCGTCCGCTGGCCACGCCGCTGCAGGCCGACTCCACGCATTCGCCAAGGCTGGCAAAATGCACCGGGCGGCCGGCCAGGCCTGGCCCGTAGTGGGCGTATTTGCCGGAGTTGGTCATCAGCGTGCGTGCGCTGGGCGGGATTACCGGCTCTCCCAGCATGCACCAGCAGGTATCGGTAACCAGGGTTACGCCGAAGCGTTCGAGCCCGTCGATATGCCCGGCAGCACGCGCCTGTTCCAGCACCGCACGGCCACAGGTGATCGCCAGCACCACTTGCGGATGTTTGCTGCGGCCCTGGCACAAACGATCCAGCGCCGCGAACTCGCTGAAGGAAAAGTGCGGATTGCCCAGCGACACCACATCGACTCGGGGCTCGCGGGCGCTGTTGAGCTCGCGCCAGCTGTGCAGCAGGTCGCTCAGTTGCAGGCGCTCGCAAGGTAAGTGGGCGCCGGGCTCGAGTACTTGCGTGGGGTCCAGTGCCTCGGGTGTAACCCCGGCAATGTGGAACAAGGGGGCCGCGGAGGTGGTGGCGAAGGCTGCCCCAAAGGCCTTGAGATCGTCGAGGCTGGGGTGGGCCTGTTCCAACCCACGCACCAGCGGAATCCGAGAGCCCGATAGCGCACCGATGTGGTAGCCGAGCAGCGGGTAGAAACTGTCATCCAGGGTGCCCAGTGCCGGCAGCTCGACAATCAGCTGCGCCTTGCGTTGCTCGTCCAGGTGACAACCAATGCTCGGTGCGCGACCGGTCAAGGCGATGCAGATATCGAGGTAGTCGGGGTACTTCAGTGTGCGCGCGCCCAGAACGCTGTTGGCATAGACCACTGCGTTGGACTCGGCCCAGACGATCTGTTCGCCCAGCGTCGGTGCACTGTCCAGCAGGTAGGGCGCGCAGGTGAAGCTTAACTGCGCGCCCATGGCCATATACGCCTCGCCCAGGGCACTGGCGGGCTCGCCGAGTGCTGGGTCGATGCCCAATTCGCGCCAGCGGCGCTGGTCTACCGAAATGGAATTGAGTGTGGTCGGCACGCGCACCTTCGCGCCCCATTGCACCAGCTGTTGGGCAAAGCGCAGGCTCGCCGGACCGGTGTAAATACAGCCGTCTATGTGTGCCTGGGTCACGTCCAGCAGTTGCTCGGCGCCTTGCAGCTCGGCCATGCGCAGGACAATCTGCATCGCAATCTGCGCGGCCTTGCCGTGAGTGCCGTCGAGCAATGCGCGGTCGCTCGGTGCCAGGTTCAGGTTGCTGCTGAAGGTATTGAAAGCCTCGGCGCCAGGGCAGAACGCCGGGGCCTGCCAGTGATCGGCAGGCGCCAGGGTAAAGAGCTCAAGGTGTCGTCCTTCGAGCCGGGCAAAACCTGCCCCGGACAATTCGGCGAACGCCTCCCTGCCGATGCACAGCACCGGCAGGGAGCGCTCGAACAGGGTCTGGGCGACCAGCACCCCGAGGGTCAGGATCTCGTCGGCTTCGGCCAGCACCAATGCTGCCGGTGCGTGGCCGTTGCTGATCAGTTCCATCATCACACTGCTGCCGGTGCAGGAGCCACGTCCGCTGGGAATCGCCAGCACGCGTCCGGCAATGCACTGGCCGCTGAGCGGATGATGACGATCGATCACTTCGCCGCTGAACGGGTCGACCCCGCCCCAGAAGCTCAGCCCGGTATCGGCGAACAACAGTTCACCCTGGGCCGCGCCCTCGACCAGGCAGCGCCCGGTCAGGGGTTTGGGTGTGCTGATCATACCGCCCACCTCAGTAGTAGACCTGCGGTACGGTCAGGTCGGTCGGGGCGATCTCGGTCCCCACCCACTTGGTGAACAGCTCCTTGTAGCGCCCGGTGCGCACTTGTTGGTTGACGAACAGGTCGAGGTAGCGCAACAGACCGTACTCATTGCGTTTGGCACCCAGCGATACGTAGTCGATCACGTAGGGCGCGTTACCGGCGACCTTGAGGTTTTTGTATTTGCCAGACTTGAGGGTGGCGGCGGCGACAGTGTTGGTCACCACGGTGGCGTCGATATGACCTTGGGCGACCGCCAGCAGCGTGTCGTTCTGCGACTGGTAGGCACGGAAGCTGCCACTACCCCAGCTCTTCACGTCCTTTTCCAGTGCAATGGCTTCATAGGTGCCACTGGTATTGCCCAAGGCTTTGCCTTTGAGGTCGTCGAAGCTATTGATGCCGGTATTGTCGCGGGTCAGCACCACCATTTGGAAGGCGAAGTACGGCACGGTCAAACCAACGGTCTTGGCCCGTTCCAGGGTGTCGGAGGTGGACGCCACGATAACGTCCGCGCGGCCGGAGATCAGTGCAGGGATGCGGTCGGGGAAGGGGGTCTCGACCACTTCGGCGTCGACACCGAGGATTTTTGCCAGATCGTTGCAATAGTCGACGTCAAAGCCGGCTGGCTTGTTGGCTTCGTCACGAAAGCCCATCGGTGGAAAGTCGAGGGTGACGGCGCAGCGCAGCTTGCCGGAGCCAATAATATCGTCGAGCTTGTCGGCCTGGGCGTTGGCGATACAGGCAGTACTGAGAACAGCGCTGAGGGCTACGGCAAATGTGCGGTTTTTCATAGATGCCTCGTGGTCTGGGGGGTGCTGTTAGATATCGTATTGGTAATTTCGTATACGATATTTTCTTAGCAATGGGCGTGCCTGTTTTTGTCCGGAACCAGCAATTGGCCGGCAGCCCGTGAGTTAGGGCGCCTGTAGGAAAGTGGAGTTTTGTAGGGTGGTTTCAGTGCGGCGGGTCGGCTGCAGGACGGGTGTTACGTATGGGAGCACCGCCCTTACGCGGCGCCCCATTTAGGAACACTCAGCGTTGGCCGTCGCGGTACTGGCTCGGCGAAAGGCCGGTGAGCGCGCGGAATTGGCGGCTGAAGGCACTGTGGTCGGTGTAACCGCAGCGCAAAGCGATTTCGGTAATGGGCAACTCGGGGTCTTGCAGCAAGCGTGAGGCTTCTTCCAGCCGTGCCTTGTGGATCAACTGACGCGGCGTGAGCTGGAAGATGCGTTTACAGTGACGCTCCAGTTGCGCCACGGAAAGCCCGGCGATTGCGGTCAGTTCGGCGAGACTGATCGGGCGGGTGAAATGGTGACGAATGTGCGCATCGACGGCGGCGAGCTTCTGGAACGCCGGGTGGTTGGATTGTGGTAACTGCAAGTCGCGGGAGATACCGGCCAGCCCCACGACATTGCCTTGGGCATCCTTGAGCGGGCGTTTGTGGGTCAGGCACCAGATCGACTGGTTGCCGAAATACAGGTGCAGCTCAAGCTGGTCGGCCAACTCCCGGCCACTGCTCAATACTCGCCGATCTTGTTCGGTATACAGAGGCCCGAAGCGCTCGGGGAAGACATTTTCGGCGGTCAGTCCGAGTAGGTCATCGCTGTGTTTGCGCCCGCAACGGCGTGCCAGGGTCTGGTTGACGAAAACGTAGCGCGCTTGCAGGTCCTTGATGAAGAACACCACGTCGTTCAGCGTATCGAGCAGGGGCGCAATGGGCTGTAGGCTGTCGAGCAACGTAGGCAAATCGCAGGGGGCGAGGCTGTTGAGTGTGGCGTGCATGGCGCTGACGGTCCGTGGGCGACCGTCGGGATCATAGTGCGCCCCCGCTATTTACCTCAAGCACCGGGCGTTTCGTCCAGGCACAGCAAGGTCTCGATGCGCGCCGGGCTGAACGGTGGGCGGGGTGCCGAAGGCTGCCAACCGAACAGGTATTCGGCGGCCGCACCGCATACTCGACCTTGGCAGGCGCCCATGCCGCAGCGGCTGGCCAGTTTGGCTTCACGCCAGTTGGCATGCCCGACAAGGGCCGCGTAAGGCACGTCCTCGCAGCGGCACACCAGGGTGTCGGCGCTGGCCAGCGACTTCAGCGTCGGGTCGAGGGCGAAGGCTTTGTTCAAGGCTGCAGCAAAACCATGCCAGCGCGCGCGGCGAGACAACAATGCCTGCGCCGCCGGACGGTCACCAACCGCCGCATGGCCGGCAATGGCACCCTCGACCAGGGCCCGTTCACTGCCACCGAAACCGGTGCATTCGCCCGCGGCGTAAATGTCGGGTTGTGAGGTGGCTTGCCAGGTGTTCACGGCTATTGCTTGCTGGCGCACTTCACAGCCCAAGGCTTGACCTAGTTGGCTATTGGCAATCAGACCGAAGCCGCAGGCGAGTCTATCGCAGGCTACTTCCACGATTTTGCCGTTTTGCTTCAGACGCACACCTTCCAGGCGATCGCTGCCCAAGGCAGCAAGCACATGGCTGCCCGTACGGTAACTGCGGTCGAACAGGGTGAAGGATTGCAGCAACTTGTGCGGCCAGCGCGGCAATTGCGCGGCAAAGCCGGCAACTGCTGCCAGCGATGCCTGCTCGGCAATGGCCAGCAGCTTGGCGCCGTTGTCTTTGGCTGTCGCAGCGCTGGCCAACAGCAATGGCCCGCTCCCAGCGATCACCAGGCGCTGGTCGCGCACCGGCAAGCCAGCTTTGATCAGCGCTTGCAAACCACCGGCACCGGTGACACCGGGCAGCGTCCAGCCGGGGAAGGGCAGGAGCAATTCGCGAGCGCCGGTGCAGAGGATCAGTTTGTCGTAACGAATCTGCCAACCACGCTCTGCATCCTCAACCAGCAGGGTCTTCGGGCCGGGGCAGGCAATTACCCGTGTACCGCTGTGGTAGCGCACATTGGTACAGGCCAATACGCGTTCACGCAGTTGACGCGCCTGGGCGGGAACCTTGGCGTGCGGACCGTCGCGCCAGATTTGCCCGCCCGGAAGCGGGTTGTCGTCAAGCAGCACGATGCGTGCGGTGGTAGACGCGGCGGCCAAGGCGGCCGCCAAACCGGCAGGGCCGGCGCCGATAATCAGCAGAGGGGTGTATTCGCTCATGCCCGGGTCTCCACGTGCATACCCTCGCGGCACAGGGTTTGGCAGGCCAGGCGCCGGCGGCCGTCGATGTTTACGCGGCACTCCTGGCAAATGCCCATGCCGCATAGCGGCGCGCGGCGGTGACCACCAACGGCGGTGCGCGAGCAGCCATCGCCGCCCAGTGCCAGGGCCGCGGCCACGCTGGTACCTTCGGCCACAGACAGTGGACGGCCATCGAGGATCAAGTCAGGCATGCATGTGTGCTCCCAGGAAGCGGTGGGGCAGATAGGGTTGAGCGGCCAGGGGCGGGGTTTCGTCGAACAGTTGCGCGACCAGCAGGTCCGCCGTCGCCGGCGCCGTAGTGACGCCCAACCCTTCATGGCCGACGGCCAGCCACAGGCCGTCCTGCTGCGGATGCCGGCCCACCAGTGGCAGGCCGTCGGGGCTGGCGGCGCGAAAGCCGGTCCAGGCGCGAATGCCGTTCAACTGCGCAAGGCCGGGCATGTACTCGGTGGCGCGCTTGAGCATGCGTGCCAGCATCCAGCCTTCCACGCCCGGATCGGTGGTGCCGAACTGACGTGAGGCACCGATGAACAGTTGCCCGGTCGGACGCGGCTGGATATTGCAGGCGGTAGAAGGTCCGCTGGCATTGTGGGCACTGGTGACATAACCCAGTTCCACCAAGGTATGGGTGACGCTACCGGGGTAGCGGTCGGTGATTAGCAAATGGCCTTTCTTCGGTTCAATGGGCAGCTCCGGGCACAGATCGGTGGCCTGGATGCCGTTGGCCAGCACCACTGCCTCGGCGCTGAGCCACTGACCGTCCTCCAGGCGCACACTGTTACCCTGTACCGCCGTGACGTGCGCACGGCGCTGCTCGATCCGGGGCGACTGCAACATCCAACGTGCGGTAGCGGGGGCGTAGAGAATGCCATCGCCATTGATCAACAGACCTCCCTCCAAGCCTTCACGCAGGGCTGGTTCACGTTGGCGCAAGCCGCGCCCGCTAACGCGTTCGCAGACAATGCCTTGTGCGTGCAGCACACCGTATTTGTGTTCGGCCACGGCCATTTCTTCGGCATTGGCCGCTAGCCAGAGGGTGCCATTACTACGATAGGCGCAAGCGTCGGGCAGTTGCCTTGCCAATTCACGCCAGCGTTGCAACGAGTACTGGCTCAACGCTAATTCCGCGGCGTTGTCATCGAGCACCAGCAGATGGCCCATGCCGGCTGCCGTGGCGCCATGCAGCCCGGCATCCAGGACCAGCACGCGCAGGCCGCGCGCAGCCAGCGCCTGGGCACAAGCTGCGCCGATAATTCCGGCACCAATCACGATCACATCGGCCACGGCAGCGCCGCTCACGGGCGAATGCCCCAGGCGAACGGGTCGTCTTCCTGAAGGATGAGCGTAGCCTCGGCACTGATATGGGCGCGACCGCGAATGGTGGGAATGATGCGCTCGCCAGCCGTTTCGAACGAACCTTCGAAGACACTGCCAATCACGCTGGCCTGCTGCCAGGGCTGGCCGGGTTGGAGTTTGCCGTCGGCGGCCAGGCAAGCAAGCTTGGCGCTGGTACCGGTGCCACAGGGCGAACGGTCGTAGGCTTTGCCGGGGCAGAGTACAAAGTTGCGGCTATCTGCGTGAGGGTCGTCGGCAAACAGTTCGATATGGTCGATCAGGCCACCGTCTTCGCCGCGAATGCCTTGCTCATCCAGTGCCTGCTGTACTGCATAGGTGTAGGCGGTCAGCGCCTCGATGTTGTCGCCCGCGACTTGCAGGCCGTGATCGGCAATAAGAAAGAACCAGTTGCCGCCCCAGGCCACGTCGCCGACCACCAGACCAATGCCCGGCACCTCCAGCGAGAGGTCCTTGCGGTAGCGGTAGGCGGGTACATTGCGCACGCTGACAGAGTGGTCTTCATGCAGCGTTGCCTGCACGGTACCCACGGGGGTTTCGATGCTGTGCACACCCGGTCCGATACGCCCCAGGTGCGCGAGGGATACTACCAGGCCGATGGTGCCGTGGCCGCACATGCCCAGGTAGCCGGTGTTGTTGAAGAAAATCACCCCGGCGCAGGCACTCGGATCAACTGGCTCGCACAGCAGGGCGCCAACCAGTACATCGCTGCCACGCGGTTCGAGCATGCAGGCGCTGCGCCATTGGTCGTGTTGTTGGGCAAGAAGCTGGCGGCGCTCGGCCATGCTGCCTTTGCCCAGGGCAGGGAAGCCGTCGGTGACCAGGCGGGTCGGTTCACCGCCGGTGTGGGAGTCGATCACGGTAATGCGTTTCATGGGGAGGCCGCGTCCGTTCTGGGGGAGTGATCGACAGAGTGGCTTGTTGTCGGGGGCGCCGGCTTGATGCCTTTGAATCAGCTGAACGACGAAATCGGCACAGTAATGACGCTGGGTCTTTTTGGAGGGTGTGGCTTGGGTGTCGATGGGCATATCCGTTTGATGGGGTGGCGCTATTGACTGGTTTCGCCTTTACGTGGAGGGCGCAAAGGTGACTCCAAACCGCCCACGCCAATGGATCAGCGTCTGGCTGTATGCGTCACTGAGCGGGTGAGCACCGAAAATGTGGCTCGAGTGGCGATGGGCATATCCGTTTGACGCAGTGGCACCACTGGCTGGTTTCGCCTTTACGGCGACCCACTTTTGTCGGGGCAAAAGTAGGCAAAACCCCTTGTCCCTGCATCCGGCCCTACGCTGCGCTCCGGGTTCCCTCATTCCACCCTTGCTCCCGTGGGGACCGCGCCGAAGGGCCGTCCCTGGCCCTGCGTCGCTCGCCGGCCATCCATGGCCGTCGCCCCACTCCGCAAGGGTTCCATTCGGCCTGCTGAAGGGACGATTTGTGGCGTCTGCACGATTTGTGTAGGGAGAAGCACAGCAACAGCAACAGCAACAGCGCCGCGCTGGTGTTCAGCTTTTGTTGTTGATCTGGCTCTTCGTACATCGTCAGCCCAGACACCTGGATCGTCCCTTCAGTAGGCTGAGCGTAGGTATTGCGTAGTCGGGTGCAGGCCATGGATGGCCTGCGAGCACCGTAGGGCCAGGACGGCCCTTCGGTGCGGTCCCGACGGGAGCAATGCCGGAGCGAAGGGACCCGGAGCGCAGCGTAGGGCCGAATGCAGGGACACACGGTTTTGATTCCTTTTGCCAAGACAAAAGGGATGCGCCGTAAGGGCGCAAAGGTGACTCCAAACCGCCCATGCCAATGGATCAGCGTCTGGCTGTATGCGTCACTGACTACGCATCGGGCCTGTTAGCGGGTGAGCACCGAAAATGTGGCTCGAGTGGCGATGGGCATATCCGTTTGATGCAGTGGCACCACTGGCTGGTTTCGCCTTTACGGCGACCCACTTTTGTCGGGGCAAAAGTGGGCAAAACCCCCTGTCCCTGCATCCGGCCCTGCGCTGCGCTCCGGGTTCCCTCATTCCACCCTTGCTCCCGTGGGGACCGCGCCGAAGGGCCGTCCTGGCCCTGCGGCGCTCGCCGGCCATCCATGGCCGTCGCCCCACTACGCAAGGGTTCCATTCGGCCTGCTGAAGGGACGATTTGTGGCGTCTGCACGATTTGAGTAGGTAGAAGCACGGCAACAGCAACAGCAACAGCAACAGCAACAGCAACAGCAACAGCAACAGCAACAGCAACGGCAACGGCAACGGCAACAGCGAGGCGCTGGTGTTCAGCCTTTGATGTTGATCTGGCGCTTCGTACGCCAGCCCGGATACCTTGGGTCATCCCTTCAGTGGAGTAGGGTGTGCAACATTCGGGGTCGGTTCATTCGCGAGTGAGTGAACGCATTTACCGGTTATGTCGGGGTTTGCGGCAGGTGCTCGAACAGTGTCCTGCATACACCTGCAATGTGCTCATCGAGCAACGTCACCGCGCGTTCGACATCTTTGGCGCGGCAGGCGTCGAGGATTTCACGGTGCTCGTGATCGGCGCGCTCCTTGCCCGCGGACAGGCTCATCTGCATGCGCAGGTAACGTTCAAGCTTGTCGTTCACCGAACGAATCATATTCACCAGAAATGGCCGCTGCGCCGGTTCGTACAGGCAGGCGTGCAGCTCCCAGTTCAGTTCAGCCCAGCGCCCGACGTCGTTCTCGCCGACGAATTCCTGGCAGATGCGCTCGGCGCGTGTGAAGGTGTCCTCGGTCATGTTCGGGATGGCCAGGCGCAGCGCCTTGTCTTCAAGCAGCATGCGCACCTCGAACATCTGCGCCAGTTCAGGCTCCGACATACGTGTGACCATTGCCCCGCGATTGCGCTGGAACATGACCAGACCCTCGGCCTCAAGGCGTTTGAGTGCCTCGCGCACGGGGATCTTGCTGACGTTGAACTGGCGGGCGATGTCGTCTTGGCGAATCGGCTCGTCCTCGCCGAAATGCCCGGCGATGATCGCATCGCGCAGATGACGAGTGATAATTTCCGAAGTCGAAGGCGTATTGCCCAAGTCCGGGGCGTTGAGGCGAGGTACGGTCACGGTGGCGTCGTCCGAAGTTCTTTCTGGATATGGTATACGAATTTATTCGAACTCGGTGTCGCACACGCCCGACGGCGAACGTCGTGATCCCGCCACCTTTGGATTCAGCGGATGAAATGCACTTTACCGGTGTCGTCGTTGCCCATGTAGATCCCATAGACCCCAGCTTGGCGCTCCTCGATATAGCGTTCGAGAATCTGCCTGATGGCCGGGTAGTAGATCTCGTCCCAAGGAATATCCTCCGGGGCGAAGAATCGGTAATCCAGGGTCTCCGGACCATATTTTCCGGTAATTTCCAGGGCGATGGCGCGAAAGATGATGTACACCTCGCTGATCGTCGGCACGCTGAAAATAGAATACGGCGAGACAATTTCACCGCGTACGCCACTTTCTTCCCAGACTTCGCGCAGCGCCGCCTGTTCGGTGGTCTCGCCGCTTTCCATGAAGCCTGCAGGCAAAGTCCAGGTGCCGGGGCGCGGCGGTATGGCGCGCTGGCACAGCAGGTACTTGCCATCCTGCTCGATGATGCAGCCAGCGATGATTTTGGGGTTCAGGTAATGGACGTAGCCACAAGCGCTGCACAGCAAGCGTTCGTGAGTATCGCCGCTGGGCCGTCCCTGGTGTAGCGCGGCAGTACAGTGCGGGCAGTAACGTGGGACGGCGGGCATGATCAGCGACCTATGCGGGGTTCTTTGAGTGCAATGGGCGCAGCGATGTCGCGCACCTTGCTGTTGTCATTCTGTTTCAGCCGTAGGTACTCCAGGGCCACCTTGGCCGCGGCACGTACGTGATCGACCGATGCCTGGTGGGCAGCCAGAGGGTCGCCGCTCTTGATCGCTTCAACGATCTTGACCATTTCCTGGTTGCTCGCCCCGCGACGGTTTTCCTGGGAGACCGAGGTAGCACGCAGGTAGCTGATACGTGCCTGCAATTGGCGCAATTGCGTGGCTGCTACATGGTTGCCGGAGCCTTCGAGCAGCACATCGTAGAAACCCTGTACCGAGTCGATCACCTGTTGCAGTTCACCTTCTTCGAGGGCTTGGCGGTTCACGTCCAAGGCTTTTTCCAGGGCGCGGATGTCCTTGGCCTTGGCGTTCAGGGTGAACAGCTGGACGATCAGCCCTTCGAGTACGCAACGCAGTTCGTAGATATCTCGGGCGTCTTCCAGGGTGATGATGGCCACGCGTGGCCCCTTGGCGTCGGCGAACTCCACCAGGCCTTCGGATTCCAGGTGACGCAGCGCTTCACGCACCGAAGTGCGGCTGACACCAAGACGGTCGCACAGGTCGCGTTCCACCAGGCGGTCGCCCGGCAAGAGCTGGAAGCTCATGATCGCCCCGCGCAATTTGTCGAGCACGATTTCACGCAGGGTTACAGGGTTGCGGTTGACCTTGAAGCTGTCGTCGAGGGGCTGGCGTTTCATCATCTGTGCTCTGAAATTGGCTGTTGTCACAAGCGTCGCCGAGCACCTCGAATCGCGGTGCTCCGTGCGGCGGTTTCGAACAGCCAGTCGTTAACTGGTTGCCTCCAAATCGGCTTCGGCGAACGCCTCGCGGGCCAGACGGAAACTGTCCACGGCCGCAGGCACACCGCAGTAAATGCCGACTTGAAGCAAAATTTCACGTATTTGCTCACGACTCAGACCGTTACGCAAGGCGCCGCGTATGTGCAGCTTGAGTTCGTGAGGGCGGTTGAGTGCCGAAATCATCGCCAGGTTGATCATGCTGCGCTCTTTGAGCGACAAACCGTCGCGACCCCAGACGTGGCCCCAGCAGTATTCGGTGACCAGTTCCTGCAGCGGGCGGGTGAAGTCATCGGCGTTCTCGATCGATTTGTTGACGTATGCTTCGCCGAGCACCTGGGTGCGGATTTGCAGGCCTTTTTGATACTTCTCGTTGCTCATGATCAGCTCCGAAAAAATGGGGGCGCAACCGAGGGTATGGCGCACGCCCCCCAAGGGAAATCAGCACAGCGGCGGCAGGGCGCCGAGCTTGCCTTTGTGGTAGACCATTGGTGTTGCGGGCTGCTCGGGCAGAATCAGGTTCATCACCGAGCCGACGATGATGGCGTGGTCGCCACCGTCGTATTCGCGCCACAGCTCACACTCGATGACTGCCGTGGCATTGCCCAATAGCGGATTGCCCAGCTCGCTCAAGTGCCAGTCGATGCCTTTGGCCTTGTCCTTGCCTTTGCCGGCAAAGGCATAGGCTTCGGCGGTTTGCCCGGCCGCCAGCAAGTGAATGGCAAATTGCTTGCTGTCACGCAGAATCGGATACGTGTCGGAGGCGTAGTTGGGGCAGAACAGCACCAGCGCCGGCTCGATCGACAGCGCGCTGAAGGCGCTGGCGGTGATCCCGACGATGCCACCTTCGGCGTCCAGGGTGGTAACCACCGTAACACCGGAAGGAAAGGAGCCCATCACGTCTTTGTAGATGCCAGGTTCAATCATGGCGCAGGTCTCCTAACGCATGACAAAGGGGTCGGGCATGGGCGCGGTCGAGAGGTTGATCCACACCGTTTTCAATTCGGTGTAGGCCAGTACCGAGTCGATGCCGCTCTCGCGTCCGTAGCCGCTGTTCTTGAATCCGCCAATGGGCGCCATGGCTGACACCGCGCGGTAGGTGTTGACCCAAATGATCCCTGAACGTACATCCCGGGCCAGACGATGGGCGCGGCCCAGGTCACGGGTCCAGATGCCGGCTGCCAGGCCAAATTGCGAGTCGTTGGCCATGGCCAGCGCCTCGGCCTCGGTCTTGAAGCGGATGACTGCCGCCACCGGGCCAAAGACTTCTTCCTGCATGATGGTCATCGAGTTGCTGTCGCACTCGAACAGGGTTGGCTCGTAGAACCAGCCCTCGCTGTCGATCTGGGCACGCTTGCCACCCAGGCGCAGCTTGGCACCTTCGGCTTGAGCGGCGGCAACCAGGTGTTCGACCACCGCCAATTGCTGAGCAGTCGCCATCGGCCCCATTTCGCTGGCATCATCCTGCGGGTTGCCAATCTTGATGCGCTTGGCACGTTCAACCAGGCGCTCGACGAACGCGTCGTAGATTTCGTCTTGCACCAGCAGGCGTGAGCCGGCAACGCAGCTCTGGCCGGAGGCGGCGTAGATCCCGGCGACCGCGCCGTTGATGGCGCTGTCCAGGTCGGCATCGGCGAAGATGATGTTCGGCGATTTGCCGCCTAGCTCCAGCGAGAGCTTGGCGAAGTTCTCGGCACTGCTGCGCACTACATGGCGTGCGGTGGCGGCGCCGCCAGTGAAGGCGATCTTGCGCACCAGCGGATGGCGGGTGAGGGCTGCGCCAGTGCTTGGGCCGTAACCGGTAACGACGTTGACCACACCCGCCGGAAACCCGGCTTCAAGGGCCAGGCGGGCAAGCTCCAGAATGGTTGCCGAGGCGTGTTCCGAAGGCTTGAGAACAATCGTGTTGCCCGCCGCCAGCGCGGGCGCGAGCTTGATTGCGGTAAGGTACAGCGGACTGTTCCAGGGAATGATCCCGGCGACCACGCCAATCGGCTCATGCACCGTGTAGGCAAACAGGTCGGGCTTGTCCAGCGGCAAGGTACCGCCTTCGAGCTTGTCAGCCAGGCCTGCGGTGTAGTGGAAGAATTCTGGCAGGTAGCCCACCTGACCGCGGGTTTCACGGATCAGCTTGCCGTTGTCGCGGCTTTCGAGCTGCGCCAGGCGCTCCTTGTTGTCGCTGATAAGGTCGCCCAGACGGCGCAGCAGCTTGCCTCGGGCGGTGGCGGTCAGGCTGCGCCAGGCCGGATTGTCGAAGGCGCGCTGTGCAGCCTGGACGGCAAGTTCGACATCAGCTTCATCGGCATCGGGCAGTTGTGCCCAGGCGCGCGCCGTGGAAGGGTCGAGGCTGTCGAAGGTCTTGCCGCTGACGGCACCGAGCCATTGGCCGTCGATGCACATCTGAAAACTTGCGAGTGTCATGCAACGATCCCCTTGGCTGAGTCGGAGAGGGTTCGGGCGTGCCCGAGGAAGTCCAGCAGCATTTGGTTGACCAGGCGCGGCGACTCCACTGGCATCATATGCCGTTGTTCGGCAAGTACCATGCTCTGTGCCCCGGGGATGCGCCGGGCCAACTGATGGGTCATGTCCGGTGTCGAACCCAGGTCCCATTCACCGGTGGCGATCAGGCTGGGTGCCTGGATACTGCCCAGGTCTTCGGCGCGGTACATATCCTGGGTGGCGAATAATTCGTAGGTGGTCAGGTAGCCCTGCGGATCGTTGCTCGCCAGCGTCTGGCGCAGCGCAGCGATCTGTGCGGGGTTGGCCGCCTGGTACTCGCGGCTGAACCAACGAGCCAATGCTGCTTCAGCGTTGGCATCCGGACCATGTTCGGCCGCTTGGGCTGTGCGTGCGATGACCCCGGCGCGTTGTTCGACGCTGCGGTTGAACACGCTGTTGAGCACCACCAGCGCGGACAGTCGCTGCGGGTAGTGCAGGGCGAAGGCACGCGCCACCAGCCCGCCCATGGAAAAACCGATGATGGTCGCCTGGGGCAATTGCAGGTGATCGAGCAATTCGGCCAGTTGCTCGGCATAGCCGGGCAGGCCGCAGCCGGGTTGCGGGCGCGGGCTCTGACCATGGCCGAGCATGTCGTAGGCGATCACCCGGTAATCGTTGGCCAGGCCAACGATCTGCCCGCCCCACATTTCTTTGTTCAGGCCCACCCCGTGGATCAGT